>JAIRBC010000009.1 GCA_022008415.1 Cerina litoralis | reverse complement strand
GAGAATGGATTCAGGACAGTTCTTGGTCATGGACTATGACAGGCCAAAAGAGGGCAATGACTTCAAGGATATTGAAATCCAGGAAACCCGTATGGCGGAAACCGAATATGACAAGACAGGTGCCCCTTGATTAGAAATGCTGTTTGTTTTTAAAAAGAGGTGATTTAGGCACCTCTTTTTTTGTTGGGTAAATTTATCTTTTATTTTTGGCTGATATTTCAATGGAATTTTGGATATTATAAAGGGAAGTGATTTAAACTTGAGCTTTATTTATGTACGAACACTTTTTTCAATGCCCTTATTGTTGGGAGGAAATTTCCATGTTGCTCGATACTTCAGTCCCCAAACAGACCTATATAGAGGATTGTGAGGTATGCTGCAACCCTATTGAGGTTACGGCACTTTTTAAGGATGGGGATCTCGCAGGGTTCGAGACAAGGAGTATGGAGCAGTGAGAAAACTAAAAAAGCCGGGACTATTCTGTCCTGGCCTTTTTTTTAGTTTCTGATTCTTCTACTTCTTATTATTGGCATTGGTGATAAACCGTTGCAACGCCATTGTCATAGATGGGGTTTCCGGGGTAGGGGCCTCAATGTCTATCCTAAGTCCGGCCTCATTGGCAGCTCGGACAGTAGAATTTCCAAAAACGGCGATCTTGGTGTTGTTTTGTTTAAAATCGGGGAAATTCTTCAAAAGGGATTCAATGCCAGATGGACTAAAAAACACCAAAATATCGTAATAAACATCCCTTAGATCCGATAGGTCGCTGATAACCGTTTTGTAAAATATACCACGTTTCCAATCCAATCCCATACTGTCCAAGGTTTCTGGCACGATAGGTTTTAAAACATCTGAGGAAGGCAATAGAAATTTACCGTCTTTGTACTTTTTGAACAAGGGGGCCAAATCCGCGAAATGCATTTTCCCAACATAGATTTTACGCTTGCGGTATACCACATATTTTTGTAGATAGTACGCCACGGCTTCCGATTGACAGAAATACTTCATGGAATCCGGTACCTTGAATCGCATTTCTTCGGCAATCCTAAAAAAATGATCGACAGAATTTCTACTGGTAAGAATAATGGCATTGAAGTTGTTGAGGTCTATTTTTTGTAATCTAACTTCTTTTGCTTCAACTCCTTCCACATGAATAAAAGGTCGGAAATCTACTTTCACTTTCTCCTTTTCGATCAACCGTAAATAGGGAGAGTTCTCCATTTTCGGTTCTGGTTGGGAAACCAAAATCGTTTTTACCTTCATAGACATCAAACTTTCATTTATAAGTAACTTCCAATGATTACTAACGGGGCAATTTCAAGTGCGCAAAGGTACAAAATAAAATAGAAAAAATTGGCCGTAATAAAATTTTGATGATTTCTTATTAGTAATGCCAATCCCATACCGTTAATAAATAGGATAAAACCCAGTGCAACGTAAACCACCGTTGCAGATTCCCTGAAGATATAGGCTAAGGTAACGTTCGCCAAAAACATAACCAGACCACTATAGTTAAAATAGGAGAGTTTTTTAAAAATGAATTCCGTAATTATCCGGTTCGCGTTAAAGATAAATCCGTTTCCCAATTGAAGAAAAATTTTCCCGGACAAAAACAATATTACGGCCCCGACGATCACAAGGAACATCTTGGGGTCGTACCCGTCACCGGAACTCCCCAAGGTGTTCCATGCCAAATAAATAAAAAGGGAACAATTGAGTAGCTGGAAAAAGGTAAACAACACGTTGAACCAGTTGAAAAGCATATCCTTTTTACTGTAAATAAAAATGTACTTGTTGTTAAACGGCAGGATGATATAATTTAAAAATCGCGAATAGTAGAAGCTTTTGGTGAGCACCAAAAATAAAACGCTGGCAAAAAGAACGATCGTAATCCAGTCGGCGGTATCGACGGTTCTCGGGATGGCTTCCATTAATCCAATTTTATGTTATCACCGTTAAGGCCTAAATATAAACCATTTTCCGAGATGCCTACTTTAAAATAATTGGGGTTTTTTGTTTTGGGGACAGGGAGCTTAAAAGTAAACACCGTAGTGTCCCGTGCTTTTAAATACAAGGCGTTTTGATCGGTCGTTTCGGGCTTAAGCGGCAAAATATCCTGAACCTGTTTATACGGATTAAGATAGGCCAATCCGAATTTTATTTTCTTTAGTTCAATATCGGTCGGGTAAGGATTATAGACCTTAAGAACGTGTTCCGTGTTGGGATCCAAGACGATATGCTCTTCCTCGATTACACATTTCAATTTTCTGAAAGACTCGAAATCATCTATGTATTTTCCCTTGTAAACGGCTCCGTCACTCCTAGTGAAGGACAGATCCTCATTGGTTAGATACCCGGAGACATAGAGCACTTTTTTGTGCTGAACTTTGGATTCCGAGTCATCAATGGAATATTGGTTCTTACGGTAAACTATGTTGTTAAGGGAGTAGGTAGTGCTGCCGGTATAGAACGCATACATGGGCGCATCCCGGTAAGAATTCTCAAACACGACAGGCATGTCGCCTATTTTCGATTTTATTTCTTGTGCCAGTTCCTTGTTGCCATGGGTCTCATAATAAAAAGGGATCAACGGTTTGTAAATTAGTCCCAAACGCAGATACAAAATAATGGCGATGTTTACAAGTCCCATTCGGTAGATCCATTTTCGGGCCTCTTTGTTTTGCAGCATATAATTAAAGGAAATAATAGCCAAAGGTATCGAAATGGCGATGATCCACTGCGTTTGCACCCGTCGGTTAAAGCTAGAAACAAAAAAGAAAAGGATGATGCCGTAGGTGAGGAAGATGAGCGCCCTGGTAAATTTGTCGTTGACCTTGGTTTTGAATAGGGATTTGTATATCCACGGAAAAGTCAATCCAAAGATCGCGACGAGATTAACAAAAAAAGCCACGGTAAAATCATTGAAATCATAGGCTCTGTTAGGGCGTTCATACAGATGGTATTTAACCGAAATAAAGTCGTGCTGGTAAAGCCATAACAAGTGCGGTAGATAGCAGACCAAGGAAACAGCTACCGCGAGCCATGCGTATTTGTTTCGCAATAATTTTAGGTTGGACAAAAGCACAAAAACTATTACCAGTATGGCGTGGTATTTACTGTACATAAGGGCCGCCATGACCACACCCAAGGCGATAGATATTGGCCAGGTCGGCTCCAGAATGAATTTCTTGTACACCCAGAGGAACATAGCCGTAAAAAATATCAGAGGGGTATCCGGTAACGTAAAGAACCCATAGGCATTCAGCAGGGTCATTGAAAATACCAATACAAAAAATTGGGGTACGTAGTCCTTTTTTTTCGGGTTATCTATCAATTGCCACAAGACCAAAAACGTACCGACCGACAAAATACAGCTCATAAACCGTACCCCTAGCTCCCCATCAAAGAAAAAGCTGCTCAGTTTAATGAGCAATGCCACCATAGGAGGGTGGTCAAAATATCCCCAGGCCATTTCTTGGGCATAGTACCAGTAATAGGCCTCATCAAAAATAAGAGGGGTAAAGGCACTCTGTAAGAGATTGGCCAAAAGAAGGCCACCTAATAAATACAATAAGGTCTTGGGAAGTTTCGCTAGCATTCCAATTTTTATCAAAAACCGATACCCCAGCCTCGGGGCTTTACATTTTATTTCTCCTAGGGAAAGGTCACAAAATTACAAATTATTGGGATTATGGCACTTATTAAAAAAATGATAAAAACCCATCGGCACGATGTGGCACAATTTAAAATACTATTTTTGTCGATACCAGAGCCATACCAATGTCGGACAGTTTAGTAATTATTCCTACTTTCAACGAAATCGAGAACGTCGAGGCTATTGTTAAGGCTGTCTTTGCCTTGAAAAAGCAGTTCCACGTGCTTATAGTCGATGATAATTCTCCGGATGGTACGGCCAACAAGGTTCGGGAACTACAACAACAGTTCAATGGGTTGTTGTTTCTGGAAGTAAGAAAGGAAAAATCTGGCCTGGGAACGGCTTATATCCATGGGTTTAAATGGGCCATAGCCAAAAAGTACGATTACATTTTTGAAATGGATGCCGATTTTTCCCACAAACCCGACGATCTTCTACGACTGTATCGAGCTAGTGCCAATGGGGCGGATGTGGTAGTGGGATCTCGCTATAAGAAAGGAGTGAACGTTGTTAACTGGCCCCTTTACAGGATTCTGTTGTCCTACGGAGCTTCCTTTTATGTTAAAATTATAACCGGTATGCCGATTCACGATCCAACCGCTGGTTTTGTTTGCTATCGCAGACATGTACTGGAAGCGATAAATTTGGATTCGGTACGTTTTATCGGTTATGCCTTTCAAATAGAAATGAAATATAGGGCGTATCTTAAAAAATATAAAATAGAAGAGGTTTCCATCATTTTTACCGATCGGGTAAGGGGCAAGTCCAAAATGAGCTCTTCCATTGTCGGAGAAGCCATTTTTGGGGTGATAAAGATGAGGCTTCGCAGTTTTTTTCTAAGAAACAAATTTTAAAATGGGCCAATTGTTGATCAAGAATGCCAGAGTAGTGAACCAGAATGCACAAACGGAATGTGATATCCTTTTGGAGAACGACTACATTCAACGAATAGATTCTTCCATTAACGCCGTGAATACCGAGGTAATCGATGTGAAGGGCAAGTATGTTTTGCCCGGAATGATCGATGACCAGGTGCATTTTAGGGAGCCCGGACTTACCCAGAAGGGTACCATTGCAACGGAGAGTAGGGCAGCACTTGCGGGTGGCATAACTTCCTATATGGAACAGCCCAACACGGTTCCCCAGACCACAACGATCGACAAATTGGAAGAAAAATTCGGGATAGCCGCAAATACATCGTTTGCCAATTATTCCTTTCTGTTTGGTGGTACCAACGACAATTTGGAGGAACTAAAAAAACTGGATAAAAATGCCTGCTCGGGTGTAAAGCTGTTCTTGGGATCTTCTACGGGAAATATGCTGGTAGACGATGTTGAAGTGATAGAAAAGATATTCCGGAACACCGAGATGGTAATCTCGGCCCATTGTGAGGACGAAGGGACCATTAAAAGGAACCTGGAGCACTATAAGGCGCAGTACGGGAATGATATCCCCGTGCAATATCATCCGTTGATCAGGAGTGCGGAAGCCTGTTACCTTTCATCTTCCCAGGCTATCGCCCTGGCCAAAAAAACAGGGGCAAGGCTCCATGTATTCCATGTTTCAACGGGAAAAGAAACGCAACTTTTCCGAAATGACATCCCTTTGAAAGAAAAAAAGATAACAGCTGAGGTGTGTATCCATCATTTGTGGTTTTCCAAAGTCGACTATAAGACCAAGGGGAATCTGATAAAATGGAACCCGGCAATTAAAACTGCAGAAGACCGGGCCCAACTTTGGGATGCGCTTTTGGACGATAGGATAGATGTAGTCGCTACCGACCATGCCCCCCATACCTTAGAGGAGAAGCAGAACGTATATACCAAGGCTCCTTCCGGGGGGCCGTTGGTGCAACATGCCTTGCCTGCCTTGTTAAATAAATACAGGGAAGGTAAAATCCCGCTTGAAAAGATAGTCGAAAAAACCAGCCATAACCCGGCCATCCTGTTTCAGATAAACAAGAGAGGGTTTATCCGTGAAGGGTATTTTGCAGACCTTACGGTCGTTGATACCAACGACCCATGGCAAGTTGGAAAAAAGAACATCCACTACAAGTGCGGATGGTCTCCCTTTGAGGGCGAGGTTTTTAATGCTCGGGTAACCCATACCTTTGTAAATGGACATTTGGCCTATGAAAATGGGGTCTTCTCGGAGCGTCGAAATGCGAAACGGTTAACTTTTGACAGACAGTAAATAAGGAAAATAGAAAGGAGAAAAGAGGGCATAGCGTGGTGGAGCCAAAGAATAAGTCTATTCTCTAAATTTCTTGTTCCAAAAATATTTTTTTGAATGAAAAAAGGACTTTACTTGTTGGCTTTGTTATTTTTTGTTGTTGCCTGTGCCGAAAAGGTCATAAAGGAGCCAAACAACCTTATCCCCATGGACAAGATGGAGGATATCCTATACGACATTGCGATCACTACTGCGGCCAGGAACATCAATGCGGAACTTTTGAGAAAGAATAATGTCGAAGTGATGGCATATATCTATGCCAAATATGGAATAGATAGTATTCAGTTTGCGGAGAGCGATATCTACTACGCCTCTATTCCATCTAACTATGAAGCCATTTACAGTAAGATATTGGACAGCATCAAAATTGGGGAGAAAATAGCGAACGAACTCCAGAAAAAGCACAACGACAGTATTACCGAGGCGGTCAAAAGGGCGAACAAGCCACCGGTATTGAAAAAGTAAAAAACCACTTCATTGATGTTCCTCCAGAAATTTTTTACTTGCAAAGAGCAGTGCGGTTTCCAATGGCTGAAAATTATATTGAAGTTGATCTACAACCTTTTTTGAACTGTATATTTCACGATGGCGAAGGGATTCCACGGTATTTCTGGTGAGGTTTCTTTTATTTCCTGAGAGAAAATGCCATAGCCAGTCCAATCGCCAAATAATTTCCAGTTGCCAAAATTGAACTTTTTTCTTTGGCCTAGGCTTGTTGAAATAGGTGGCTAGTTGCGTTAGAATATCCTTAAATGTGGGATTGTCACCTACGGCTATAAAGCGCTCGTTCCTTATATGCGATTCCATAAGAAGAATCATTATCCGAACAACGTCGTGGACCGCCACAAAGCCCGTCCCACTTGGAGGATAGTAATTTCTACCTTTTGCGGCGGTCTTGAACAGTTCCCCGCTCCCGGTTTTCCAAAACCCCGGACCAACGATTATTCCTGGATTGACAATGGCCACCTCCAAGCCTTCTTGGGACCCCCTCCATACCTCCATTTCTGCCGAATACTTGGTCCTACCGTACACATTGGCGTCTTGTTCGTTCCATTCGTATTCTTCGGTTACTTCCGTCTTTCCTTTGCGTTTTCCAAGCGTGGCGATAGAACTCACATAACACAGTTTTTTTACCTTATGTGCCAAGCACATATTAACGACATTGGCCGTTCCCTCTACGTTGACTTTTTGTAATTTGTCGAAATCCGGGGGATTAAATGAAATCTTTGCCGCACAGTGGTATACTTGCGTTACATCGGCAAAAGCGGCATCCAGGGAGGTGATATCGTTAAGATCTGCCTCTACCCATACTATTTTTTGGAACAGCGTTTCGTATTGTGAAGTGTAATATGAAAATACCCTCTTTACCCGAGTCAGGTTGCTATTCTTTCTGTGGATCGCCTTAATTTGGGTACTATTATTCGCGAGATGGAACAAAAGATGTGACCCGACCAAACCTGTACCTCCGGTTACTAATACCATGTTCCAAATTTACTTAAACCAGTTCAAATATTAATACAGGCCTAAATTTTGTTTGGTCCGATAAAAATAAAAAAATGGTAAAATTGCTAGGAATTTAGTAATTCTAAATAGAGTTGCTCCACCTTTGCCCTCGCCCAGGGGGTTTTTCTAAGAAACTTGAGACTCGATTTTATGGATGGATCGTTATTGAAACACCGGATATCGATCTGGGATCCTAATCGCTCCCACCCATAAGTTGAAACCAAAACGTCCAAGATGTCCGCTAACTTTTTGCCGTGAAGAGGGTTGTTGGGCTGGTCTTTTGAAATTGGATCTCGATTTTCTTTTTTATCCATGCGTGTAAATTGTACGGTCCAAAGATAATGGATCGCAAAATTTTATATCAGAATATGAAAGTATTTTGTAGATCGAATTGAAAAAAAAAAGCAGGGCCAAAAATTGAACCCTGCTTTTCTAAAGTTTAGATCACTTTTTTATTTAACCGCTGTAAAAACAAGAAAAATCATAAATACTACGTAGAGAAAACCAGTAGCAACAACAAAGTCTATAAGTTCAAGTTTTCTTTTTTTCATAAGAGTAAAATTTGGTTGGTTGAAAATGGGGGTTCTTAATCGAAAGCAAATCCGGTAATGACCCGAAAAACGAAGGCATAAATCACAACGGCGATCATAATAAAACTAAACCATGAAAAAGCCTTGAAGTAATTTTTGACTATAGTTTTGGTAAAATCTTTAAAACTTTCTAAATAGATTTCTTTACAGAGTAATAATGTCTTCATATTGTTTATGTTTTATTGTTAAAGTACAAAGTTGATTGAACCCCCGGCCGAACACAAAAAAATTGGTCTAAATGGACATAAATGGTGCCAAGAGGAGAACGCGGTCTTGGGGTTTGAGACCAACAACATCTAATCATCGATAAAGTGTTAAAACGGTGCCTTGGACAAAGTGCCGGATTCTGCCGTTTATCGGTTAGATATTGTAAACAGGGTATCTTAGGGAGGAAATTTCCATCGATTCCCTGGTCTTGGAACGGCCATCCGAAGCGGTGTAATTTGGTCGTCAAATAATATTTGGAAGATTCCTTCTTAAAAAAATCAACGTTGACCCTATATTTGCAGCAAGAAATAATACTTTAAACGGGTTTAAAATTTAAAATATTAGGAATGGCTTCAAACTTTGTAGCGGAATTAAAATGGAGGGGCATGTTGCACGATGTAATGCCCGGAACGGAGGAACATTTGTTGACCGGGATGCAGTCCGCTTATGTGGGTATTGATCCCACCGCGGATTCCCTCCATATTGGCCACTTGGTCGGGGTCATGATGTTGAGGCATTTTCAACTGGCGGGGCATAAACCGTTTGCGCTGGTAGGGGGCGCTACGGGTATGATCGGGGATCCCTCGGGCAAATCGTCAGAGCGCAATTTGTTGGACGAGGCCACCTTGCGCCATAATCAGGAGGCCTTAAAAGGTCAGTTAGCCCGTTTCTTGGATTTTAACAGCGATGCCGGCAATGCCGCTATTTTGGTGAATAACTACGACTGGATGAGGGATTTTTCCTTTTTGGATTTCATCAGAGACATCGGAAAACATATTACCGTAAACTATATGATGTCCAAGGACTCCGTTAAAAAACGCCTCTTGGCCGAAGCAAAGGAAGGCATGTCATTTACGGAATTCACCTATCAGTTGGTACAGGGATACGATTTTTTACATCTTTATAAGAACCACGACTGTACCCTTCAGATGGGCGGTAGCGACCAATGGGGCAATATTACAACAGGGACCGAGCTTATCCGTAGGATTGATGGTGGAAAGGGCTATGCCCTTACCTGTCCGTTGATCACCAAGGCGGATGGCACCAAATTTGGGAAGACCGAAGGAGGGAATATTTGGTTAGATGCCAATAGGACTTCACCTTATAAGTTCTACCAATACTGGCTGAATACTTCCGATGAAGATGCCGAAAAATACGTTAAAATATTTACCTTCCTTTCCCAAGAGGAGATAGAGGGTCTCGTCGTTAAGCATGGCGAAGCCCCCCATCTGCGGATACTGCAAAAACGTTTGGCGGAAGAGATTACGGTCATGGTGCATTCCCAGGAGGATTTGGATCACGCGATCCGTGCCAGCGATATTCTTTTTGGAAAATCGACCTCTGAGGACTTGAAAAGACTGAACGCAAAAACCTTTTTGGATGTTTTTGAAGGAGTGCCACAAGCCGAAATATCCAGATCGGAACTGGAGGCTGGATTGGATATGATTGGCGCATTGGCGGCAAAGACCGGATTTTTGGACTCCAACGGGGCGGCCCGGAGGGAGCTCAAACAAAACTCTATCTCGGTAAACAAGGAAAAGGTGAAAGACAACTACTTGATAACAACCGACGATTTGATCAACGATAGGTTTGTTCTGCTACAACGAGGCAAAAAGAATTATTTTGTTTTGGTTGCGCTATAAAAAGACCGCCGTGGGCAAAATCCGGAATTGCACGGACCGGTCCAACAGGTTTTTAAAACGGTAGGGCTACCATCCCGATTCTATTTTACACCAATAATTTTCTACTTTTTCCGTTATATAAATCAATCTTTTAATTTAACGACGATGCGTTTTTACGTTTTTCTTGGCTTTTTAGCACTATTTCTGGTGGGTTGCGATAAAGTGGACAGTCTTACCCAATTTGACATGAATTATGACGAAAGTATCGTCATCCCCGCCTCTACGGGAATCAATTTACCATTTGACCTTTTTACGCCGGATATGGAAACCGATTCCGAATCGGAATTTGCGGTGAACAATACAAGGAAGAACCTTATCGAGGAGATTGTACTCAAAAGCCTTGGATTGCGTATTACCGCTCCCGAAGATGGGGATTTTAGTTTCTTAAAATCAATCGAGATCTATATTTCTGCCGAAGATTTGGAGGAAGTTAAGATTGCATGGAACGATAACATTCCCGAAAACGCTGGGAATGAGCTGGAATTGGAAACCTCCGATATTGATCTTAAGGAATACATTAAGAAGGATTCCTTTAAGTTGCGTTTGCATACGGTAACGGATAAAGTACTCACCTCCGATTACCATATCGATGTGCGCTCCGTATTTCATGTAGATGCCAAGATATTGGGAATATAACAGAGGCTGATACGGATTTTTGGTCAAGTTTGGGCTGCCAAATGCTAAAAAATGAGAACGTTACAAAATTTATTCTCCTTTAAAAGGTCTGCGAAAAGCAACCTATTCGGCCTTCGGGATCTTATAAAGAACCTATGAAGATGAAAAATATACTCGCTGCGACAATAATTGTCTTTCTTTGGACCTCTTGTTCCAATGACGACGGGATAGACACGGTTTCGTTTCCTCAAAAGTTTGTTCTGGTAAAGATGGCTGGTAGGGTTCCTGATTCCGAGCGAACTGGTGACGATATGGACTGGCAAGAATACTATATTTTCGATTCCGACAGTACTTTTCTAAAATCCAGAAATATAAATAACGAAACCATACAGGCAGAGGGGACCTACAAAACCAAGGTTATGAACGACGACGAATATATGATATTAAGCTATCCCAAGGAGTCTGAAATAATAGGTTCCTGTGAACATAGACCAACGGAAATGTTGTTTATAATTGATCGCGACCATTTGCGGAATACTTGGGGAGCTTGTGATGGACCGGTATTGAGCTACAATCGAGTGAAGTAGTATGAGCCTAAAACCTATAATTATCCGAATAGTGGAAAGGTACTATAGGTGGCCGGAGTTTAAAAGTTCGCAGGAATCAAAGAACCATCAAATTGCACCCCCTGATATCCGAATGGTCAAAACGACCGAGCACTTCAAAACTGTCGTCCGGGTAAATTTTTCCTAAATCCTGTGTCGCAATGAAGGAACAGGAATTGACATTGGCGAGGTCTATTACATTAATTCCCCCGGTTTTCCCATAACTTTGAACGGTCAAAGGGTCTTCGGTTTCCCGGATTAAAATTTTCATCCAAGGAGGTGTCCGGAATATGCCATCACCTTTTGAATAAGCTTGGGAGAGGAGTTCTGTCATCCCGTATTCCGAATGGATGGAGGTTACCTCAAAACCTTTTTTAAGTATGCCGTGTAGTTCTTGGCGCATCATCTCCTTTCTTCTGCCCTTCATTCCCCCGGTTTCCATCACTATCGTATTTTTTAACGTAACGGGATAATTTTCCGCCAGGTCCAAAAGCGCAAAGGAAACGCCGATCAACAATGTTTTGGAGCTTGAGTTTTCCAATTCTTCCAATTTTTTTCTTAGCCCATCGGTGTCGTACAGATAGAACCCGCTATCTGGATGATTGCTTTGCTTTATCAAGTCTTCCACCATGTAGATCAGGGAAGAACCTTCGCGATCCAAATAGGACGGGAGAAGGGCCAAGATGCAGTAATCGGTTATAGGGCCGTAGAAGAATTTAAAAGTGTTCCGAAAACTGATTTCGTATATGGAAATATCCAAAACATGATGGGTACTTGTTTTGCTTCCTGTTGTGCCACTGCTTGTAAATAGAATATCGGGAATACCCGAACCAGTAATTACTTTTTTCGATTTAAAGAATTCAACGGGTAGAAATGGAATATCCTCTAAGCTATGAACATTGGCATCTGTTTTCCCCAAAAGATTGCAGAACTTTTGATATACCGAGTTGTTTTGATATTGAAGTCGGAAAGTTTTCAGGGCTGTGGATCTAAACTCTGTAGAAGAGGCGATGTCAAAAATAGTATAGGGACCCATGTGTAATAGAATTGGTTCAAAGGTATACCCGTTTCGGTTATAAATCCCGAAATTTTGGAAAATTTATTTTTTTCTTGACCTTGGGATCAAGGAAAGAGGTAGCTATAAAAGCTTGGGTTTATAATTGTAGGAGAATAGTGCGCCCGCAACAAAAAATGGCCCCCGGAATGGGACCAAATAGTAAAGAAGGTCTGGGAAACGCGTGCGGCTTACCTTACCACCAATTTTCGTGTCATGGTTTTTTGATGTTCGGTTACCTGAAGCAGATACACCCCCGGCACCAATCTGGATATGTTTAGTGCATCAGAGGAAATCCTGTCCTTAAGTACGATTTCTCCAAAAACATCGTAAACCACAACCATCTTTAAAGCGCTGTTTTGGGTGTTGATATACACCACGTCGTCATAGGCCGGATTTGGATACAGTTTGAAACCCGCGACATTTTCGTCCTTTTGAAGATGAACACTTACCATTTCTTGACCAGACATTACAAAGGTAAATGCCAATAATAGTGCAACGTAGATTCTTTTCATTTGGTATTGATTTGGGATCAACGATGTAAATATAGAAAAAGGTCATTGCGGCCAATACTAAATGTTGTGAAATGCCGTTTTTTGTAGGTGAACCTATTTTATAGGTAGATTATAGATTTTTTTTGAAGGGAAGATTATATAGAAATGTGCGGTGTTGGGTTAGTCCAATTCCTATTTTATGATAAGCTTACGGGTGGTCATTTTATCCTTCTCAAGAACGCGAAGCACATAAATTCCCGCATCCAGATTGGATAAGTTTACTTCGGACCCCCGAACGTTCGTCTCCAGCACTTTTTCACCAAAAACATCAAAAATCATAATTCTTTTTGGACCGTCGTAAGCGGTTGTAATATATATTTTTCCGTAGGTAACAGGGTTGGGATAAAGCGAAAAGCCCTCTATATCCCCTCCTTTTTTGGCATCCTGGCCAAAACAGAATGAAGAAACCGCTAGGAATGTAATCAGGTAAAGGTGCTTCATGCAAGAAAATATAGAACAAATGTAATAATTTTAGCCGAGGAACGTTGCAAGGGAATTTTGATATGTGCACTTGATCGATGAAATGCACAAAAAAACGTCTTGAAGCTGAAGAAAGTCTTTTAAAATATAACTTCTTGTATTGGTGAATCATATATTTTTCCATACTTTCCAACCTTATATTGGTATTGGATTCCTTAAATAATTGTTTGTAACCTCGGGTTTGGATAATTGTTCTATCTTTACTTTTGGAGGATCGATCAGCGTGAAATCCCAATTTTCGGTTCAAATTAATATTGGAAGAATCCGCTAAATTGAAGGATTGTTTTAGAGTCGGGAAACCAAGCGCTAAGAATCGGAAGCCAAGACGAGATATAGGATGGATTTAGTCTTTTTTTAGTCCAGTTTCTTGGCTCCTGTCTCTTGAAAAGAGTGTAGATGGTTTAAACATGCCAATCCTTTACGATTTTAAAGCCGTATGAAAAAAAAGAAAATTAGGATACTTTTGGTTGATGACGAACCTGATATACTGGAAATCGTTGGCTATAATCTTGCAGCCGAGGGTTACGAAGTATCAACGGCAAAAAATGGTGTGGAAGCGGTTGCGAAGGCGAAGAAAAAGGAACCCCATCTAATTTTAATGGACGTAATGATGCCCGAGATGGACGGGATTGAAGCTTGCGAGATCATCCGCAATGCCCCGGGAATGGAAAATACGCTAATTGCCTTCCTTACCGCGAGGGGTGAGGACTACTCCCAAATGGCAGGTTTTGACGCGGGTGCGGATGATTATATTACCAAGCCAATTAAACCTAAAGTCCTACTAAGCAGGGTTAAGGCGTTGCTAAGACGTATTAAGGACAGGAAGGAAGATGGGGAGAACGAGGATATCGTAAAAGTGGGGGACCTTATTATTAATAGGGAAGAGTATAAAATAATGAACAAAGGCAAGGAGATCATCCTGCCCAGAAAGGAGTTCGAACTGTTGGCATTGCTCACTTCCAGGCCTAGTAAAGTCTTTAAGCGCGAAGTGATCTTGGACAAGGTATGGGGCAACGAAGTAGTGGTTGGCGGGCGCACCATAGATGTCCATATTAGAAAATTGCGCGAGAAAATAGGGGACAAGAACTTTAAGACCGTTAAGGGGGTTGGCTATAAGTTTGTATTGTAATGGCAAAACGGCTAAAGAAATCCTATAAGTTTGCTTTTCAGTCCGCTTCTATAATTGCCGTGTTGCTAACCCTATCGTTGGGTGGTATTATGAACTTCTTTGCCATTTTTGATGGTACCGTGTTGGTTATTTACGGATTTGTTGTTTTGTTCATTTCCTTTTTGATCATTCAGGCAAGATCGGAAAAATTTGTTTACCAAAGGGTCAAGAAAATTTATGACGATGTCTCCTTGCTCGAAACCACTTCCCCTACCCCTCGTACCGTCACTACCGATATGCGTACCCTGATCAGGGAAATCGAAAAATTTGCCCAAGATAAAACAGTGGAGATAGATACCCTTAAGATCAGGGAGGAATACCGAAAGGATTTTTTGGGAAACGTGTCGCACGAACTAAAAACCCCTTTGTTTACGGTACAGGGTTATATCCTAACGTTATTGGACGGGGCCCTAGAGGATAAAAATGTTAGGAAGAAATACCTGCAGCGTGCCAACAAAGGAGTAGAGCGCCTTATTTATATTGTTAAGGACTTGGACCTGATCACCAAATTAGAAGTAGGGGAGCTTCATTTGGAAAAGGAAGATTTTGATATCATCGAGCTTGTAAAAAACGTGTTTGAGCTACTGGAGATGAAGGCGGATAAAAAAAATATTACGCTTACCTTCGATATGGAGTACTCCAAGCCGATTCCTGTACTTGCCGATCGGGAAAAAATTCAACAAGTTATCACCAACTTATTGGTGAATTCCATTAAATATGGCCATACCAACGGAACCACGGAAGTAAGTGTGGAAAATCTAATAAAAAACAAGGTGATCGTTAGGATCACCGATAACGGAGAAGGTATTCCCAAACAGCATATTCCGAGGTTGTTCGAACGATTTTACCGGGTAGATCACAGCAGAAATAGGGCTGAAGGGGGCTCAGGACTCGGGCTGGCCATCGTGAAACATATCATAGAGGCACATGACGAAAAGATTTATATTGAAAGCGTGGCCGGTGTAGGGTCGGAATTCTCCTTTACCTTGGAGAAGGCCAAGAAAGTGTAGGTTATTCCATAACAAGCCCTTAGTTTTGCCAAATCATTAAATTCTAGGTTGCCGTGGGGAGCAAGAACAAACTGAAAAGGTTTAAGGAAAACGAGACTTTTAAAAATGTAATCCAGCCAAAGAGGGAGGAGATCGAGAAAAATATGTTTCCCTTAAAAGGAAAATGGAAGGAGTTTTTTGGCAATGACAATCCCATTGTTTTAGAACTAGGCTGTGGCAAAGGGGAATATACCGTAGGGTTGGCCCGCCAGGATTCTCAAAAAAATTTTATTGGTATCGATATCAAAGGGGCCCGATTTTGGCGTGGCGCAAAGTCGGCTTTGGAGGAGAGCTTGCCCAACGCGGCTTTTCTACGTACCCAAATAGAGTTGATAGACCAGGTCTTTGCAGAAAATGAAGTATCCGAAATCTGGATCACCTTTCCCGACCCTCAGATAAAATATAAACGTACCAAGCACCGGCTTACAAATCAAAGCTTTCTGGCGCGGTACCGGCATATTCTGATTGAGGATGGAGTAGTGCACTTAAAAACGGACAGTGAATTTCTACACGGCTATACCTTGGGACTATTGCATGGTCTGGGCCTTGACGTTTGTTACGCCAACCACGATGTGTACAAAAATGAGGGAAGTCCATGGGAAGTGTTGGGGATCCAGACTTTTTATGAACAACAGTACTTAGAAAAAGGGAAGCCCATTACCTATATACAATTTAAGGTGTCCTAATCCATGCAGCATTTAGCCATCCTTTTCTTTGCCACCTTTTCCGCAGCTTTTATGGCGAGCGCTGCCCCTGGGCTACTGAACGTTAATGCAGCCAAAGTTAGTGTCGAGAAGGGAAAGATAAATGGGTATATATTTGGACTGGGGGTCTCGACTATCGTCATGGTGCAAGCACTCATTGCGGTTTTTATTTCCAAGTACCTTTACAACCACCCCGAAACCATCGATTGGCTACAAAAAATTGCGTTATTTGTCTTTTTCTTTTTTGCCATCTATTTTTTCGCCAAGGCCAAACAGGGTAAGGTAAGACCCGTAAAGGTAGCACCGATTAAAAAAAGAAAAAGTTTTTTTAAAGGAATGGTCCTCAGTGCATTAAATATGTTGGCCATTCCGTTTTTTAGCGGCCTCAATGCCATGTGGAACGCTACGGGATGGATACATTTTAAATCAGGGGATATTTTGGCCTTTGTTTTGGCAGCGGGTTGTGGCACCTTTGCCATTATGTACCTCTACGTGGTCTATTTCAATAAATTGGAGACCAAGACCAATAGGTTTTCCAAAAATTCCAACTATATTTTAAGCGCACTGATGCTTGTATTATTGGTGATTACCATTTTTCGGATTTTATATACTTAAAATCGCGAACATGGATAATAGAACATAGAACATAGAGCATAGTAAATAGAAAAGAGACTCTCGTTTAGATTCTGACCACCCTAGAAATAGGGGACTCGTATAAGAACGATTGATGCTAAATTGTTTATTGCTCCCAAGGGATAATTCAGAATTTTTAGTCTTGGGCCTCGGGTATTGATTTTTGGTTCTGATATAAACAAAGTCGGTGCTCAATTATAAATGATATTTAATCTAAATGAAGACCAATAAAAACGATAATTTCTTCGAAAGGGTCTACGAAGTAGTCCGACGGATCCCCTATGGCAGGGTTACCTCTTATGGGGCCATTGCCAAATATTTGGGAACGGCCCGAAGTGCACGGATGGTTGGTTGGGCCATGAACAATACGGGCGATAGGGAAGAAGTGCCTGCCCACCGGGTCGTAAACCGAAAGGGAATATTGACCGGGAAGCACCACTTTGCTGGCACTAGCTTGATGCAACAACTGCTGGAAAATGAAGGAATTAAAGTAAGGGACAACCAAATCGTGGATTTTGAAAGATATTTTTGGGACCCGATGAGTGAATTATGATTTTGATTTGTTTGTCGTAAAATACAAATTATAGGCCTTGTAGTACAGGACGCTACTAAGAATCTAACCCAATAACTTTAGCTTCTCGGCTGTAAGATGTATCTTTGTTGTTTAGAATGAATATAGATAGTAAAGTATAGGGTATGAAGTTCAACAAACAGGATGTCCTTAAGGCATTGGAGTTTATCACGGTTCCCGGGGAAGGTAAGAATATGGTGGAGAGTGGCGCCGTGAACAATGTACAGGTTTTTGGGGATGAAGTGATCGTTGATGTCACCATTAACAACCCAAGCCTTCAGGCCAAAAAGAAGACCGAAGTGGAGATATTAAAGGCCATCCACCGAAAGGTTTATGAAAAAGCAAAGATTACCGTAAACCTTAAAGTGGATGCCCCTGCCCAGCCCAAAGGCAATGAAATTAAGGGAAAACGCATACCCGGAATTCAGAATATAATTGCTGTGGCTTCTGGAAAAGGAGGGGTTGGCAAATCTACAGTAACCGCAAACCTTGCGGTCACTCTGGCCAAAATGGGCTTTAAGGTTGGACTTTTGGATGCAGATATATACGGTCCGTCTATGCCGTTGATGTTCGATGTTGCCCAGGAAAGGCCTATGACCATCCAAGTGGAAGGCAAGTCCAAAATGAAACCCGTTGAAAATTACGGCGTAAAAATGCTCTCCATAGGATTCTTTACCCAACCCAATCAGGCCGTTATCTGGAGGGGACCCATGGCGTCCAAAGCCTTGAACCAGATGATTTTTGATGCCCACTGGGGCGAACTGGATTTTATGCTGATAGATCTTCCTCCCGGTACAGGCGACATTCATTTAAGCATTATGCAGGCCTTACCGATTACCGGTGCCGTGGTTGTAAGTACTCCACAGGAAGTGGCATTGACCGATGCCCGGAAGGGTGTGTCCATGTTCCAACAAGAATCCATCAATGTTCCCGTTTTGGGAATTATTGAGAATATGGCATATTTTACCCCCGCCGAGTTGCCTGAAAATAAATATTATATCTTTGGTAGGGAAGGGGCAAAGCATTTGGCAGAAGATATTGACGTTCCCTTTTTGGGAGGGATACCCTTGGTGCAAAGTATCCGTGAATCCGGGGATGTGGGCCGTCCTGCCGCCTTGCAGACCGCGACTCCGGTAGAAAGTGCCTTTGAGGAGATCACCAAAAACGTGGTCCGGGAGGTGGTACGGAGAAATACCGATCTGCCACCCACGGAAGCCATAAAAATAACGACAATGGCAGGTTGTTCGGCCGTTAAAAAATGATAGCTATGACATCGGAGGAGACTAGAATGAATGTGGAAAAAGCGTTGGAGGAGATCCGCCCTTTTTTACAAAGTGATGGAGGGGATATTTCCCTTATATCCATTGACAACGGAACTTCGGTAAAAGTGAGGTTGGAAGGGGCATGTATTGGTTGTAGCGTCAATCAAATGACCTTAAAGAGCGGGGTTGAAATGACCATAAAAAAATATGCGCCCCAGATAGAGGAAGTAATCAGCGTGCAATATCAATCGTAGCATTATAGGACTTAATTAGATGATTGAAACAGATATATTGATCATCGGTGCGGGCCCCACGGGACTTTTTGCCGTTTTTGAAGCCGGACTATTACAATTGAAATGCCATTTGATAGATGCCCTAGGCCAACCTGGCGGGCAGTGTTCCGAAATCTATCCCAAAAAGCCAATTTATGATATTCCCGGTTTTCCAGAAATACTGGCCGGGGAACTGGTCGATAACCTTATGGAACAAATAAAGGCTTTTGAACCCGGATTTACTTTGGGGGAAAGAGCGGAGACCATTAAAAAGTTGGAAGACGGTACTTTTATCGTCACGACCAACAAAGGTACCCGCCACCATGCACCGGTAGTGGCCATTGCAGGAGGCTTGGGAAGCTTTGAGCCTAGGAAGCCTCTTTTGGAGGACCTACAGAAGTACGAGGATAACGGGGTCGCCTATCTAATTAGGGATCCGGAGGTGTATCGGGATAAAAAGGTGGTGATATCCGGAGGTGGTGATTCTGCGCTCGATTGGAGTATCTATCTGGCCGATATAGCCTCCCAGGTAACGCTGGTCCACCGAAGGAACGAATTCCGAGGAGCGTTGGATTCCGTAGAGAAGGTCAGGTCTTTAAAGGAGCAAGGCAAGATCGACCTGATTACGCCGGCGGAAGTAATCGGGCTACAAGGAGAAAAAGTTTTGGAATCTCTTGTCATCGCTAAATCTAATGGCCACGAAAATATTGTGTTAAAGGCAGATGCCTATATTCCCTTGTTCGGACTCTCCCCAAAACTCGGTCCCATAGCCGATTGGGGACTAGAAATTGAGAAAAATGCAATCAAGGTGAACAATGCTTTGGACTACCAGACCAATATTCCCGGTATTTATGCCATTGGCGACGTTAATACCTACCCCGGAAAATTAAAATTGATCCTGTGCGGTTTCCACGAGGCCACCCTGATGTGCCAAAGTGCCTATCAGCGTATCCATCCCGATAAAAAATATGTGATGAAATATACCACGGTTGGGGGTGTCCAAGGGTTCGATGGCACCAAAAAGGAAGCCCCAAAGGCTGTTGTAAAGGCAATTGAATAACCCACTAATTCACTAACCCACTGTATTATTTTGAGCGACATTAAAATAAAGATTACAGATCGCGAAGGTGTTGTCCATGAAGTAGACGCCCCTACCGACATGAACATGAACCTTATGGAAGTGGTGCGGTCCTATGAACTGGCCCCCGAAGGAACCATAGGGATATGCGGTGGCATGGCCATGTGTGCTTCTTGCCAATGTTACGTAAATTCCGATCACAAACTTCCGGATTTGTCCGATGACGAGGACGCCATGTTGGCCGAGGCTTTTAACGTGAAGGACAACAGTCGGCTGGGATGCCAGATACACATGACCGAGGACTTGGACGGACTAGAGGTAGAATTGGCTCCCGAGAGCTAGTTTTCAAAAGTCAGTAGCCAGTTTGTATGTTTAGGGTAGACACCGTAAAGTGCAATTCGAATTCTTTCGGAACAAACCCATAAAGTTTAGGAGGTTATTTTTTTAATTTAACCATTAACCATCAATCCCAAGCAACACTTCTAACTTCGTATTTCGAATTTTGTACTTTGTCAGATTCTCGCTTGATAGGTAAAAAGATTATAGTAGCGTCCCTGTATGGCAATAAGTTCATCGTGGGTTCCCCTTTCGGCAATTTGCCCGTTTTCTATGACCAGGATTTGATCGGCTTTGCGAATGGTACTAAGCCTGTGTGCGATGACAAAGGTAGTTCGGCCCTCGGTTAAAGTGGCCAGGCTTTTTTGTATTAGTGCCTCGCTTTCCGTATCCAAATTGGAGGTTGCCTCGTCTAAGATCAAGATTTTCGGATTTGCCAGTACTGCACGGGCGATGGCTATACGTTGCCGCTGGCCTCCAGACAGCTTTACCCCCCTTTCCCCGATCAAGGTGTCCAATCCCTTTTCAAAGCGATCGGTAAACTCGTTTACGTAAGCGGCCTCGACCGCTTGTTGCAACTCCTCGTCCGTGGCTTGTGGCCTCGGAAAAAGAATATTTTCCCGTATGGTGCCCTCGAATAAAAATTCATCCTGCAGTACTACCCCCAAATACTTTCGGTAACTACTGAGGTGAACTTGGGACAAGTCCTGACCGTCAATGGTAATGGTTCCAGATTTTGGTGTCAAAAATGTGGCCGCCAACCCCGCAATGGTAGATTTTCCCGATCCGGAACTGCCTACGAGGGCCACCACATCGCCCGACTTCACCTCAAAATTGATATTGTGCAGCACTTCCTTGTCTTCTTCATAGGCAAAGGAAACATCGTTAAAGACGACATCCCCGTGTATATTCTCCAATACAATGGTCCTATCCTTCTCGCCGGCCTCAGCCGTAATATTCATCAATTCCTCGGTACGGTCCAATCCGGCCAGGGCTTCGGTTAGCTGGCTTCCAATATTGCTCATCTGGACGATAGGGGCCACCATCAATCCCAATAAAAAGGTAAAGGTCAAAAATTCGCCTATGGTAAGTTGGTCCGTCATAATTTTATACCCACCGATACCCATAATTCCGGTGGTGGCCAAACCTAGGAGAAAGGTAGATGCGCTGGTCATAAAAGCCGTGGCAGTAAGGCTCTTCTTTACGTTTTGGAACAGTTTTTCCACGCCGTCTTCAAAGACACGGTGTTCCTGCTCCTCTGCATTGAACCCCTTTATGACCCGGATGCCTCCCAAGGTTTCCGTTAGCCTTCCGGTGACTTCCGCATTTATTTTTCCCCGGTTTCTGAAGATGGGACGAATAATTTTAAAAGCCTTTAATGCCACCACGGCAAAAATGGCCAATGGGACTAAGGTAAACAACGTCATCGACGGGCTTATCCGCAATAGCAAAATCAAGGAGACGACCGCGGTAAGCGTGCCGCCAACCAACTGCACGAGCCCAGTGCCGATAAGGTTCCGAACCCCTTCCACATCGGTCATGATTCGGGAGACAAGGGCGCCAGATTTGGCGTTGTCGAAAAAACGTATGGGTAAGGAAAGAACCTGTTTTTGTACCTGGGCACGAAGTTCGGAAATCAGGTATTGGGCCTGTACGCTCAATATCTTGGTCAACAAAAATGAAGTGACCGCCTGAACCGTGATCGACAGAACCACGACAAGGACCAACAATTTTAGGAACGCTATATTTTTATTTGGGATGATGTCGTCCATCAGATATTTTAGGGACAAGGGCGCCACAAAACTGGCCGCCCTACTGATGACTATCAACAACATGCCGATAAGGACCAATTTGCGTTTGGGCCAAATTATCGTCTGGAAGGCTTTTAGGACACTAACTGTTTTATCGGACATAAATTAAGTTCATACTCCGGCATTGATCATTGGCCGAGTTTAATATTGAGTGGCGTGCAAGTTACTTCAAAATTGTTGGTAATTAGGAACACTTATCGACCACTTTTGAATTATTTTTGGTGAAAATTAGCATTTCAATTACAAGACATTTATTTTCACAGCCAAACAATTAAGATAAGTACAATGGAAGTAAAGGATAGCAACGGGAATATTTTGGAGGAAGGCGATTCTGTATTGGTGGTCAAGGATTTAAAAATTAAGGGCATGTCCAAAACCTTAAAGCGAGGGGAAACAATAAAAAATATTCGATTGACCGCAAACCCACAAGAAGTAGAATGCCGTATTGGGAAAAGTCAGATTGTACTAAAAACCCAATTTTTAAAGAAGGCTTAAGCCCTTAATTGTTTTTAAACAAACCTTACCTGCTATTGGCCAAGCGATCGGTACGAGGGTTAGATCTAAGGATTGTGTGAGGCGAAAAACGGATGGCGTTATGCCATGGTGCTTCCCATTTGAAAAAAATTGAATCTCGCATATCAGTAAAAGTTTATGAATCAAGATTATATAACACCGGACAAATGGTCCATTATCGAGGAGGGGTTTGACCCGGAAAATGTGGAATCTTCGGAAAGCCTTTTTAGTCTGGGGAATGGAGCCATGGGCCAAAGAGCCAATTTTGAGGAAGATTATTCGGGTCGTACCTTTCAGGGAAGTTATATTGCCGGCGTGTACTATCCCGATAAAACCCGGGTAGGGTGGTGGAAGAACGGTTACCCGGAATATTTTGCCAAAGTACTGAATGCACCTAACTGGATCGGAATTCAGGTTTTTATCAATGGAACCCCGTTGGACCTAAACACCTGTAAAAAAATATCACATTTTAGAAGGGAGCTTAACATGAAGGAGGGCTGGTACAACCGGGAATTCGCGGTTATCCTGCCAAATGGAATTGAACTGGCGGTAAACGTTACCCGATTCCTGAGTATGGACCTGGACGAAGTGGGCGCAATAAAATATAAGCTCACCTGTCTAAACGCATCCGCCGAGATAAAATTTGTACCTTATCTGGATAGCGGAATTAAGAACCAGGACAGCAATTGGGACGATAAGTTTTGGAATACGACAAAGATTGTATCCGAAGGGCATCGGGCTTTTATAGAGGCCCACACCATGAAGACCAATTTTGCCACCTGTACGTTTATGGAATCGTATATGGAGCTCAACGGCAACAAGCTCGATGCAAAGCCATCTGAAATTACGGGACAGGATCGGGTCGGATTGGCTTATCAACAACAAGTGCAAAAAGGGGATACCCTTACCTTGATCAAATTCGGAGGATATACCGTTTCCCGAAACCATCCACCTTCAAAATTGGTGCAAGTGGCCAAGAGAAACTTGCAAGAGGCTACCGAATTGGGTGTCGAACGTTTATTGGAGCGGCAAAAATCGGCGTGGGCCAAAATTTGGGAAAGGAGTGATATCACTATAGAAGGAGACGTTAAGGCCCAACAGGGAATCCGGTTCAACATCTATCAATTAAACCAAACCTATCTGGGCAAGGATTCCCGCCTCAATATTGGACCTAAGGGATTTACAGGCGAAAAGTACGGCGGTAGTACTTATTGGGACACCGAGGCCTACTGTATTCCGTTTTACATGTCGACCAAAAATCAACAGGTGGCCAGAAACCTGTTGGAATATCGCTATAACCATTTGGAAAAGGCCATTGAAAATGCCCAAAAGTTGGGTTTTTCCAACGGTGCGGCCCTCTATCCCATGGTAACGATGAACGGGGAGGAATGCCATAACGAATGGGAAATTACTTTTCAGGAAATCCATCGCAATGGGGCTATGGCCTTTGCAATGTTCAATTATTATAGATATACCGGGGATTATACCTACATCGCAGAAATGGGCCTCGAAGTCCTTATAGCCATTGCACGCTTCTGGTATCAAAGGGCCAGTTTTTCCACGCCCAAAAATAAATACGTCATCCTTGGGGTAACGGGCCCAAATGAATATGAGAATAATGTAAACAACAACTGGTACACCAACTACATCGCCCAATGGTGCATCAACTATACCCTGGAGCAATTGCAGAAGGTAAAGGACGGACATCCAGAAGATTATGACCGGGTGATAGGAAAGACAAAGCTAACCGCCGTGGAAACGGACCAATGGGAGGAAGTGGCAAAGAAAATGTATTTTCCCTATTCGGAGGAACACAGCGTTTTCTTGCAACAAGACGGATTTTTGGACAAGGAACTGGTACCTGCAGCGGACCTGCCCAAAACACATCGACCCATCAACCAAAAGTGGAGCTGGGACCGAATTTTGCGCTCTCCCTATATAAAGCAGGCAGATACACTACAGGGCTTCTATTTTTTTGAGGACCATTTTACCCAAAAGGAATTGGAACGGCATTTCGATTTTTATGAACCTTTTACGGTTCACGAGTCTTCCCTATCCCCTTGTGTCCACAGTATTCAAGCAGCCAAGTTGGACCGTATGGAACAGGCGTACGACTTTTACCTACGTACCTCCAGATTGGATCTGGACGATTATAACAACGAGGTTAACGAAGGGCTTCATATAACATCAATGGCCGGCACATGGATGAGTATCGTTGAGGGATTTGGGGGTATGAGGGTCTCTGATGATAAGTTGTCGTTTACTCCGCGCATCCCCGAACAATGGGATTCCTACTCTTTTAAGGTCGATTTTAGGAACCGGATTTTAAAGGTTACCGTTACAAGGGAAGATGTTAGTTTTGACTTGGAAGGTGCCGATGAAATGTCGATACGCGTCCAAGGTAATAGGGTGGTCCTTAAGGGAAGAAATACGGTGAAACTATAATTTGGGCTTGGAAAGAAGACCAGAATTGAACAATAATGGATACGCCAAATAAAAAAATAAACATCTATCAAGTTTTTGCCCGTTTGTTCGGTAATACCAATACCAACAATAAGCCGTGGGGTACCATTGAAGAGAACGGGGTGGGAAAATTTGTCGATTTTACCGAAATGGCCTTGCAGGAGATAAAAGATCTTGGCATTACCCATATTTGGTACACCGGGGTGCCCCATCATGCCGTAATCCGTGACTATACCAACTATGGAATTTCCAATGACGACCCCGATATAGTCAAAGGCAGGGCGGGCTCACCATACGCCGTAAAGGATTACTACAATGTGGATCCCGATATGGCGTTGGATCCTGCAAATAGGCTGAAGGAATTTGAGGACCTTATTTCACGTACCCATCAGATGCGGTTAAAGGTAATTATCGATATTGTCCCCAACCACGTAGCGCGGAAGTATGAGGGCCGTTCCAATCCAGATGGGGTCTTGGATTTTGGAGCCAAGGACGACACCTCGTCGGTTTATAAAAAAGACAATAATTTTTATTATATCCCCGGCGAAGCATTCCAAGTTCCGATATGGAAAGATGGTTATCAACCATTGGGAGGGGAAGATCCTACCGTAGTCGATGGAAAATTTGTTGAATTCCCGGCCAAATGGACGGGCAATGGTTCTCGTTCGGCCCAACCGGATATGAACGATTGGTACGAGACCGTAAAGATCAATTACGGTATAAGCCCAGAAGGCCGCAAGGATTTTGAAACCCTCCCCCTGTATTTTGCAGAAAAAGGGTACAAGGACCATTACGCCTTTTGGCAAGGGAAGCAAGTGCCGGATTCTTGGATAAAATTTCGTGATATTGCCTTGTATTGGCTGGATAAGGGTGTAGACGGATTTCGGTACGATATGGCGGAGATGGTCCCGGTGGAGTTTTGGAGCTATCTCAATTCTACCATAAAAAATAAAAACCCCGAGGCTTTCCTCCTGGCCGAAGTGTATAATCCCGACCTATACCGTGCCTATATTCATTTGGGCAAGATGGACTATCTCTACGACAAGGTAGACCTGTACGATGGCTTAAAACACATCATCTTCGGCTATGGCTGGACGGATCATATTGCCACCGTACAGCAACAAATGTCCGATATTGAGCATCATATGCTCCATTTTTTGGAAAATCACGACGAACAACGTATCGCTAGCCCCGAGTTTGCAGGGGATCCCAACAAGGCCAAACCTGCGATGGTAGTTTCCGCTACATTGAGTACTTCGCCCACCATGATCTATTTCGGACAGGAAGTAGGAGAGCCGGCAGCGGAAAAGGCCGGGTTTGGGAGTCCTAGCCGCACCTCGATTTTTGATTATATCGGCGTGCCTGCACACCAACGGTGGATGAACAATGGCAAGTTCGACGGGAGCCTGTCTACCACAGAAGAGCTAGAATTACGGGATTTTTATAAGCGATTGTTGAATTTCACCAAAGACAGTGGTGCATTGTTGGGCAAATACCAGGAAATCCATTTCTTCAATAAGGAGCATACCGAAAATTACGACCAAAGGGTGTTTACTTTTTGTCGGTGGTCCGATTCCGAGAAATTGATCGTCATCGGTAATTTTGATGCTACAAACGCCTATGATCTGGAAGTTAAGGTCCCTCGGATAATCGTTGGGGCATGGGGATTAAAGAAAGGGGAGTACAGCCTAACGGACCAATTGTATATGACTCAAAATTCGATGTTAAAGGTCGATGAACAGGGCCTTGCAACTTTTCCCGTGCGGTTGGATCCTTTGGAATCTTTTATCTTTAGATTGATTTAAAGAAATCGGACTAAAGCCCATAACTCTTAGCCCTGTAGCTCCTCCGGCCAAAGCGGGAGGCAGTTCGGGTCTGGTAAATAGATTTCTATCAATGAATTGCCACGGGTTTTAATGAATTGCCACGGGTTTTAACCCGTGGTTTCGAAGGGAATGAGAATATGGCTTTAGCCAAACCTCCCTTATCATACATTTTTTAGCTACCATACGATGCAAAACTTTACGATTATCGGCCATAGGGGCGCCATGGGCCACGAAACGGAAAACACCGTAGCCTCTATTCGAAAAGCATTGGAACTGGGCGTGGACATGATTGAGGTCGATGTCTTTAAGATTAAAAGCGGGGAAATAGTGGTCTTCCACGACGAAACGGTGGATCGACTTACGGATGGGCAGGGAAATATAGAAAACTACTACTGGACTGATTTACAAAAATTGACCTTAGGAGGCAATCATAGAATACCCTTGCTGACCGAAATTCTGGAAGTAATGAACCATAAGGTCCCGATCAATATAGAACTCAAGGGAGCAGGGACCGCGAGGAGTGTAAATACCATCATCCAAAACTACATCGAGAAGGAGGGATGGGAATTGGACGATTTTCTGATATCCAGTTTCGATTGGAACGAATTGAAGTTAATGCACCAATTGAACAACGGAATTAAAATCGGAGTCCTGACGGAAGACAATCCCCTGGAAGCAATTCCCTTAGCCAGGGAGCTTAAGGCAGTATCCATCAACCCAAATTTTGGAAAGCTTACACCCGAATCATTAAAGACCATAAGAACAAGCGGATTTAAAGTATATGCATGGACCGTAAACCAAAAAACGGATATCGATAATATGAAAGAATTAGGAGTGGACGGAATTTTCACCAATTACCCGGAAAGGGCGAAGTAATGTACGACGTTTTAATTATCGGTGGTGGTGCGGCGGGATTTTATGCGGCGATTCATATAGCGGAAGCGGATTCGAATCTAAGAATTGCAATCCTGGAACGGGGCAAGGAGGTCCTTACCAAGGTCAAGGTTTCGGGCGGGGGCCGTTGCAATGTTACCCATGCGGAATTTGACCCCAACGAACTCGTCAAAAATTATCCAAGGGGACAAAAGGAACTTTTGGGACCGTTCCATTCCTATTGTTCGGGAGACACCGTCGCCTTTTTTGAAGAAAGGGGAATCCCACTAAAAATGGAGCCGGATGGGCGTATGTTTCCCCAATCCAATACCTCACAGACCATTATAGATTGCTTTGTAAAGGAAGCCGAACGCCTGGGCGTACAAGTATTGAAAAATAGCTCGGTAACCGATATTCGTCCAGTAGGAGCAGAACCGGGACCTTCAGAAGGAGGTTGGTCGGTGCAATCCATCCGGAATACTTATAGAACAAAAAAATTATTGATAGCCACGGGAAGCAACCCCAAGATCTGGAAACTGTTGGAAAATTTGGGGCATACCGTAATTGGGCCGGTTCCCTCCCTGTTTACCTTTAACATTCAGGACGATAGAATCGCCAAGATTCCCGGCGTAAGCGCGGATGCCAGGGTGATGGTGGTCTCCAAAAAGCCAACTTCCGGAAGCCGTTTGCAATCCTTAAAGTGTAGTCCCAACCCGGTACTCTTAGAATCTGAAGGGCCGCTACTGATCACCCATTGGGGGATGAGCGGCCCTGCCATCTTAAAACTGTCGGCTTGGGGAGCAAAATTGTTGCATGGGATGCGCTATAAATTTACAATAAGGGTCAATTGGCTACCGGATTATCATTCAGACGGGGTCTTGCAATTATTGTTGAAGGTTAAGGAGGTCGAATCCAAAAAAACGATATTGCGCACCCATGCGGTGGAACTTCCAAAACGGTTATGGATAAATTTGGCCAAGGCCTCGGGTATTGCCGAAGACCTCAAATGGGCAGATGTCTCTAAAAGCCAATTACAAGACCTGGCCTGCCAACTCACCCAGTGCGAATTTTCTGTCGATGGGAAAAGCACGTTTAAGGAGGAGTTCGTCACCGCTGGGGGAGTAGACCTAAGGGAAATCAACTTTAAAACGTACGAAAGCAAAATACTTCCCAACCTCTATTTTGCAGGTGAGGTCATGGATGTGGATGCCATCACCGGGGGATTCAATTTCCAAAACGCCTGGACGGGCGCGTATATCGCTGCGAAGGGAATCGTGGGAGGGTGAGATATTGGGTTACTGGGTTATTGGGTTATTCGTAATAGTTAATGGTGGTTTGAGTTTGAGCTTTATTGCCCACTGGCTACTTTTTTTTCTGATACACCCTCACATAATCTACCGTCATTTTTTGGGGAAACACACTGTCGTCTATACCTTGGATACCACCCCAATCCCCTCCAATGGCGATATTCAATTTTAGATAAAACGGTTGGTCAAATGGCCATTCGTTTTCGGATTTGTTATCGTTATTAAACACAAAGTACACCTTCCCGTCCAATAGAAAATCTATTTTTTCCGGGGTCCATTCTACAGCGAACACGTGAAATTCGTCATAAGGATTATCAATGAAAACCGTTTGGCCCTTTTGGGTGCCTTTGGTATGGTTGTAGGTCTCCGTGTGCACCGTTCCATGGACAACCTCCGGTTCATAACCCACCTGTTCCATAATATCGATTTCCCCGCTTTTGGGCCAGCCCACTTGGTCTATGTTCTTGCCCAACATCCAAATCGCGGGCCATTGACCCACTCCTTTGGGCAATTTGGCCTTGACCTCAATTATTCCGTACTTCCATTCCGCAAGATGCTCCGTACTGATACTGGCCGAGGTATAATCCAAATATTTCTGGTTCTGTTTCCAGTCGGCATCGTTGGTATCCACAAAATTTGGATTTAAAAACCTCGTCTTATGCCCTTCGATGATCAAGTTGCCATTTTCCACGCGGGCATTTTTTAGGCTATCGGTATAGTATTGTTTCTCGTGATTTCTGCGTTGCCCCATTTCATAAGTCCATTTGGCTGGATCCGGCCTCCCGTTATAGTCAAATTCATCGGCCCATACCAAAGTATATTTATCATTGCCTTCAGGGGATTGTCCGTTAGATTCTTTTTCGCAAGAGCAAAACAAAAGAATGGTTAATAGGAAAGGAAAGCTGTTCTTAAATCGCATACTTATTAATTGCTATTTCTCGGTTATTTTGAGCAATAATTCCGGTTCGTTGGTTGTGATCTGGTCAAAACCCTTGTCGAGTAGCCATTTCATGTCGTCTACCTTGTCTACGGTCCATGCGTTTAGGACCAAATGGTTCCGTTTAGCCTCATCTATCCATTCCGGTTGTTTTTTAAACACCGAATAATGATAATCGAGGCCGGTCATTCCATCGGCTTTTAACCGATCTGGTGCCACATCGCCCCTTAAATATTGTGTGCGGACGGTGGGATCCAGATCAATAAGTCTTTTTAGCATTTCATAATCAAAGCTGATATAGACCACCATTTTACTGGCACCTACTTCTTCTACGAGTCTGTAAACCTTTTCGGCAATCTCTTGCCCTCTTTCCGGACTGGTTTCTGAAGGCTTTATTTCACAGATCAATCGGGTGGACGTATTATTTTTCATACCTGCCAATAGATATTCCCTTAATGTGGGTAATTTTTCGCCGTTGGAAAGTTTATGTACTTCTAGATCCGCATAGCGGGTCTCCTCGATGGGCAAGTTTTGGAAATGCGCGTCGTGGTTAATGATCAAAGAATCATCGACCGTCATCCGCACGTCGAATTCAGATCCCGTACATTTTAGGGCGATGGCCTGTTTTAGGGAGGCGATGGAATTTTCTGGTAAACTATTTTTCTTCCAAGCCCCACGATGGGCAATGACAACGTTATCAGAAAAATCCATTTTTTTATCGGGGGTAATAAACGCCGTAAAAAAGAGAGCAATACAACAGGTAAGTACAAAGCGTATCATAATTGTTTTTATTTAGAGATTGTTTAGTAGTAAGGATAGTCCTGCGGCCAGAATTCCTCCTAGAATTGGACCGACGATCGGTACCCAGGCGTATCCCCAATCGTTCGATTCTTTATCGTTAATCGGCAAGAAGGAATGTACGATCCGGGGCCCCAAATCCCGTGCCGGATTGATGGCGTACCCCGTGGTACCGCCCAGGGATAATCCTATGGCCCATACTACAAACGCCACAGGAAGCGCGCCCAAAGACCCGAGGCCCACTACGGTTTGTGAATCGGTGATGGTGGCATCCGTAAAGTAAAGAACCGTAAAAATTAGGACAAATGTACCCACCGTTTCGCATAAAAAGTTGGTGCCGATATTGCGAATAGCCGGGGCGGTACAAAACACGGCTCTTTTTAGCGCTTTGTCTAAAGTTGCCTTAAAATGTTCTTTGTACATGGACCAGACTATGAAGGCGCCCAATATCGCTCCTATAAGTTGGGCGATGATATAGGAAGGCACATCGGCCCAAGGGAATTCCCCTGCCATGGCCAGGCCAATACTTACGGCCGGATTTAAGTGCGCGCCACTATAGGGCGTGGCAACTACTACCCCCACGTAAACGGCCAGGGCCCAGCCGGTGGTGATTACGATCCAGCCTCCCCCATTTCCATAGGTTTGGTTTAAGACAACGTTGGCTACTACGCCGCAGCCCAATGTAATGAGCAAGAATGTTCCGATAATTTCTGCAATAAATGGAGTCATTGTTTAAAAAGTGGTTGAAGGTTTATAACGGGTATCGAGTACAAAGTACAAAGTATTTAGTAAATAGTATTTAGTACAAAGTAAAGAGTATTGAGTACCGAATGGAATTTTTTTTATTTGAAATCATTACTCAATACTTTTTTCTGCCCAGTACTGTACCGCGTCTACGGCCCGGTACCAGCCTTTGATGCGCTCGTCAATCTCCCCGCGTTCGGGAGTCGGCTTAAAGCGGATATCGGTTTGCCATATTTCCTGTATCTCGCCTTGATTTTTCCAATATCCCACCGCTAATCCGGCCAAATATGCCGCTCCCATGGCTGTGGTTTCCACCTCTTTGGGCCGTACAGCAATCGTATTGAGAACATCGGCCTGAATCTGCATCAACAAATTGTTTACGGTAGCCCCCCCATCTACCCGAAGCTCTTTGATGGTGATTCCCGAATCGGCCTCCATGGCCTTAAGGACATCCATGGTCTGGTAGGCTATGGCCTCTAAGGCAGCCCTTGCAATATGGGCATCGGTGCTGCCCCTCGTTAATCCAAAAATGGTTCCTTGGGCCTGTTGGTTCCAATGTGGGGCACCCAAGCCCGCAAAAGCGGGAACAAAGAAGACTCCTTCCGTACTATCTACGGAACCGGCCAATGGTTCTACCTCGGCAGAGTTCCTTATTAAATTTAGGCTGTCCCTGAGCCATTGTACTACTGCCCCCGCAATAAAAATACTGCCCTCCAGTGCATATTGCGTTTCGCCATTTATTTTCCATGCTACGGTTGTGAGCAGATTGTTTTGCGAGACGATCGGTTTTTCTCCTATATTCATCAACATAAAACAACCCGTACCATACGTATTTTTAACCATGCCCGGTTTGGTACACATTTGTCCGAACAGTGCCGCCTGCTGGTCCCCGGCTATGCCTGCGATCGGAATCTTGTACGCAAAGAAGTTGGGTTTGGTATGTCCGTAAATCTCGCTAGACTGTTTAACTTCGGGCAGCATACTTTTCGGAATTTCGAACAATTGCAGCAATTCCTCGTCCCATTCCAAGGTATTGATATTAAACAAAAGCGTTCTGGAAGCGTTGGTCACGTCGGTAATATGTAGCCCGCCCTGGGTCATGTTCCAAATAAGCCAAGTATCTATGGTCCCAAAAACGAGTTCCCCGGCTTCGGCGCGTTTGCGGGCCCCGTCCACATTATCCAAGATCCATTTTACTTTGGTGGCCGAAAAATAGGAATCTATGACCAGACCGGTTTTTTTTCTGATTAGATCGGACTTACCTTGTTTTCTTAGGGAATCGCAGTAATCGGCCGTTCTCTTATCCTGCCATACGATCGCATTATAAACCGGTTTCCCTGTATCTCTGTCCCATACCACCGCGGTTTCCCTTTGGTTGGTTATACCGATGGCGGCGATATGCTCACCGGTTAAACCCTCCTTTACCGTAACCTCCGCCGCTATTCCGGCTTGGGTAGACCAAATTTCCAACGGGTCGTGTTCTACCCATCCAGGTTTTGGAAAATATTGGGTGAATTCCCTTTGGGCCGTGGAGACTATTTTGCCCTCCTGATCAAAGAGAATGGCGCGGGAGCTTGTAGTTCCCTGATCTAGTGCAAGAATATATTTTTTCATCGTGTTTTTAAACGTTTTATTTTTTTCTTTGTCTACCGCATAACTTTTATACGGACCTATTTATTCCCTATCTGCCAATTGATCCTTACCCTTCACCAATTTTGATCGATGTAATTTGATAGCGGCATTGATTTGCCGAATGATTTCCGGGTGGTCCTCGCCGATATCGTATTGTTCCGATGGATCTTGATCCACGTTGAACAACAAGGGTAGATCGTGCATTTCTTTTCTCCCGAACATTCCGTAGGCCCCCTCGGTAATAAAATGGGCTTTGTAATCGCCCAACCGCATTGCATAGAGCGTAGTGCCCCTGTAATAAAAAACCGCTTTTCTAGGACTTTGCTCCTGATAAAAGAGGGTTCCGCTAAGATCCTGACCGTCTATTACCCGATCTTTGGGAACGGGCACACCGGCCATGTTGCTAAAAGTGGTAAAGAGGTCCATTGTTGTACCTAGATCTTCAACGATAGCGGGCTTTATTTTGTCAGGTGACCAAAAAATGCACGGCTCCCTCATGCCACCTTCCCACGTGGTGCCTTTCCCCGCACGCAGCAATCCTGCACTACCGCCATGGGTCTTGTAAGAAAGCCAGGGTCCATTGTCCGAGGTGAAGACCACAATGGTATTTTTATCCAGGCCATCGGCTTTCAGCTCGGCTATAATTTGCCCTACCCCGTGGTCTATTTCGGCAACTACATCGCCATAAAGTCCACGCTTGCTCTTGCCCTCAAAGTCCTTGGAGGCAAAAAGGGGAATGTGGGGAAGGTTGTGGGCCAAATAAACAAAAAATGGTCGGTCCTTGTGTTTTTTGATAAAGGAGATAGCCTCTTCGGTATATCGTTTGGTGATGCTATGCTGCTCGGCTGGCCGCTCCACTATTTCGGTATTTCTCATTAATGGAACGTTGAAATATGATGCTTGGATATCATCGGCAAAATCCCAATATTTCTTGTCCGTGATCTTATCCATGTCATTGGAGTAGGGAATCCCAAAATAATAATCGAAACCGTTGTTGGTAGGGAGGTATTGCGGTTTATCGCCCAAATGCCACTTGCCGATAGCCGCGGTTGCGTAGTCCGCCTTTTTGAGCTGCTCGGCCAAAGTGACCTCGCTTTCCGGTAGACCGTGAAGAGAATTTGGGAAGAGCACTCGGTTTTTATCGCTGCACATACCGCTCCTTACGGGCAAACGCCCAGTGAGCAATGCTGCTCTACTCGGAGTGCAAACGCTGGCCCCCACATAGAAATTGGTCCATTTTTGCCCTTCCATCGCCATTTTGTCCAGGTTTGGGGTTTTGATGGTGGGATGGCCGTAAATACCCAGATCGCCGTACCCCAAATCATCCGCAAAAATAATGACGAAATTGGGCGGATTTTTGGCTTGGGACTGTCCATAACAAGTACTGAGGAAACTTGGCAAGACCGCAAATAAAGTTAAAAAATATAACAAGAACTTGTTCGTGAAGAATCTCATCGGATAGAAGTATAGTTGGGTATAAGGAGGCTTCTTCAAAAAATTAATGTATTTTGTATGAAGTGTCTCAAGGTACTAAAAAAAATTAATGTTTTGCAAGGAGTAAATGGGAATTCAAAAAGAACAATCCCCCGTCTTGAAGATTCTAGAAGCGAGTTCTTTGGTCACATTTAATAATTGAAGCCCAGCCATAACAAACTTGGCCAGAAAAACTCGACTTTTATGGCGTTCTAACGTTAAAACCGAATAATAGCCAAGTAATCCAATAACGGCCATTACTTGCATTGTTGGTATAAAACCTAAGTGTTTACAATCCACGATAGTTAAGTATAAAAAGCCTAAAATCCAATCAAAATGAAAACTTATATAGCGTTGCTTCGAGGAATTAATGTGGGAGGCCATAAAAAAATAAAGATGGCCGATTTAAAGAGAATGTTCGAATCTATTGATTGTAAAGAGGTGGTTACCTATGTGCAAAGCGGAAATGTCGTTTTTAAAAGCTCTGAAAAGAATATCGATAAATTGGAAAATATCATAAGAAACGTGATTCTGGAGACTTTCGGGTTCGATGTGACTATTTTGGTCAAGACAAAAGCAGAATTGAAAAAAATAGTCGAGAACAACCAATTTGGAAACGATGAAGAAGCAGGTTCAACTTATTTTGTTCTTTTACAAACTCCTCCAGAAAAGTCTCTAGTAGATTCCTTGCAGCGGATGTCGGATGAAAATGAGTCTTTTGCCATTACCCCCTTTTGTGTTTACCTACATTGTAAAAAAGGGTACGGCAACGCAAAGTGCAATAATAATTTTTTTGAAACTAAACTGAAGGTAGCTGCTACGACAAGAAATTATAAAACAATGATCAAATTACTGGAAATGGTATAGGTGGTAACAGCAACAGGAAAAGGCACATCGGTTTAAGTATAGCCTAAACTTAACATTAATTAAAATGCACAACCTATTACTTTAACCCAAAGTGCTGCCTACTGCCATCTCTATTTGCCGAGTAGGTTCTATCTCAATTCATCTCCCAAATTCTATAATTTAGAAACGTGGCATAGCATACCCAAAGAAAATAAGGGATGAGCAAATAGGCGGCGGTCTTGCTGACCACATTGAACCATTTCATGGTGAACAATAGTAGAATGAGCAGGTTTAGAATGATAAGCATTCCCCAAAAAGGATTTTCGAACCCAAAAAAAACAATGGTCCACAAGGCATTGAGCAAAAGCTGGAGTCCAAAATGGTACAGGGCCGTTTTAACCCAAATATGATAAAAACCCTTGGCCCAGACCAGGCCAGCTGATATTCCCATCAGAATATACAGCACGGTCCATACCGGTGCGAATACCCATTTGGGAGGGATAAAGCTAGGTTTGGCCAGTGTATGGTACCAGCCATCCACCGAGTTTTGCGTAGCAATTCCCGAAAGTATTCCCACTAACAAGCAAATGCCCACTGAGATTGCAATATAGGTGAGTCGTTTTTTCAATTGGTTGGAGTAAGCCACTAAAATAACAATTTATTTTGATAGGATTTACTGTAAAAGCGGTTAAAAACTATCTTTGCCCAAATAGTTCCGCAAATGACCGAAAAAGACTTTCTCCCCACTCCTTATAAAGTAAAAAAAATTGAAGGGAAATCTCTTTGGCAGGCCCCGAGTAATATTGCGTTGATAAAATATTGGGGAAAAAGGGAAAACCAAATCCCGGCCAATCCCTCCCTGAGCTTTACGCTAGACACCTGTGCTACTACTACCGTGATAGAATATAGACGTTTGGAAAAAAAGGGTACGGATTTCGATTTTGAACTTTTTTTTGAGGGTCGTCCTATGGAGTCTTTTCGTCCAAAAATTGAAACATTTTTTAAAAGGATAGAAGTTTATCTTCCCTTTTTAAAGGAGTATCATTTTAATATTGAGACCTCAAATTCATTTCCCCATAGTAGTGGAATAGCCTCGTCTGCCAGTGGAATGGCGGCATTGGCTCTCTGCCTGATGGATTTGGAAAGGGAACTAAATCCGGAAATGGAACCGGATTTTTTTATTAAAAAAGCCTCGTTTTTGGCTCGGTTGGGGTCGGGGAGTGCCTGTAGAAGCGTGGAGGGCGATTTGGTACTATGGGGAGGAACTCGAGATTTCCCTAAAAGTACGGACCTCTACGCCATTAAGTACCCTTTTAAAGTAAACGAGGTCTTTAAAAACTTTCAGGACACTATATTATTGGTACACAAAGGGCAGAAACAGGTGAGTAGCACTGTGGGCCATGAACTAATGCACGGCCATCCCTTTGCGGCCCAACGTTTTTTGCAGGCACGCAACAACCTTACCCTTATAAAGCCGATCCTCGCTTCCGGCGATCTTTCTGCTTTTGTACAACTTGTGGAAAGCGAGGCGCTGACCTTGCACGCCATGATGATGACCGGCAATCCATATTTTATGTTAATGAAGCCGAACACCTTGGAAATCATTGACAAAATATGGGAATTTAGGCGAGCGACCAAAACCCAGGTGTGTTTTACTTTGGACGCAGGAGCCAATGTACACGTACTATACCCAGAGGAAGGAAAAGATAGGGTCCTGCAATTTATTAAGAATGAGTTGGTTGCATATTGTGAAAATGGACAGTATATTTGCGATCAAATTGGAGTTGGAGCCCGGAAACTAATAATGAAAGGTGAATAATCTATATTGAAAAATTTCGTTTCTTTTGTATGAAGGAAAACGTAATTAAGTCCAAAAGCTTCAGTTTTGCCGTAGATATTGTATATCTTTATAAGAAGTTGACCGTTGAGCATAGTAAATTTTAAAACTAAAATTAGTGAAAGGACCCCTATTCTATTCTAAAATCCTACTTTTTGGAGAGTACGGTATCATCAAGGATTCCAGAGGACTTTCCATCCCCTATAATTTTTTCAAAGGCGCTTTGAAATCCGGTAAGAATCTATCAGAAACTTCAAAGAAATCAAATGCAAGTCTAAAAGCGTTTAGCGAGTATTTGAACGGGATACAAGAAGAGAATCCCAAATTGGTGTCTTTTGATTTGGAAAGTTTGCAAAGGGATATCGCAGATGGCATGTACTTTGACAGTTCCATTCCCCAAGGTTACGGGGTGGGCAGTAGCGGTGCCCTGGTCGCGGCCATTTATGACAAGTACGCTACGGACAAGATTACGGTCTTGGAAAACCTGACGCGTGAAAAGCTTTTAAAACTCAAGGCCATCTTCGGAAAAATGGAATCTTTTTTCCATGGAAAATCTTCGGGGTTGGATCCGTTGAACAGTTATTTGAGCCTACCCATTCTCATCAATTCCAAGGACAACATAGAATCTACCAGCATACCCTCCCAAAATCCGGAAGGCAAAGGTGCTGTCTTTTTGTTGGACAGTGGGTCTATTGGCGAGACCGCCCCAATGGTGCAGATTTTTATGGAACAGATGAAGGAGAAAGGTTTCCGCAATATGATCAAGCATCAGTTCGTTAAGCATACCGATGCTTGTGTAGAGGATTTTATTAGCGGAAACGTAAAATCGCTTTTTGGTAATTTAAAACAGCTTTCCAACATCGTATTGGATAACTTTAAACCCATGATTCCCGTAGAATTCCACAAACTTTGGAAGAAGGGTATAGAGACCAACGACTACTATTTAAAACTTTGCGGATCTGGAGGTGGAGGTTATATTTTGGGCTTTACACAAGATATGGACAAGGCCAAAAAGGCCCTGAAAGGCTACAATTTGGAAGTGGTTTACAACTTCTGAAATAGGTCCTAGATGCTCAGTAGAAAAAACAAACTCCTACTTCTTAAGTTTTTGAGTCTGTTCTCTATAGTCCGTGGCTACAATATTCTTATGATCATTCTGGCGCAATATTTGGCGTCCATTTATATTCTTGCTCCCAACCTACCCCTTAGAAAGGTGGTTTTTGACCTAAACTTGTTTGTCTTGGTTGCCGCTTCCGCGGCCGTAATTGCCGCGGGTTATATTATCAATAATTTTTACGATGCGGAGAAGGACCTGATCAATAAGCCAAACAAGACCCTGTTGGATCGATTGGTGAGCCAGAGGACCAAACTATCCGCCTATTTCGTGCTCAATTTTCTTGCCGTACTTTTGGCGAGCTATGTGTCCTTTCGGGCATCCGTTTTCTTTTCTGCCTATATTTTTGCCATATGGCTCTATTCGCATAAATTAAAAAGGGTTCCGTTTATAGGGAATTTTGTCTCGGCAATCTTGGCCATCACCCCTTTTTTCGCCGTATTTGTTTATTACAAAAATTTTGAAACGGTCATTTTTGTACATGCCATTTTTCTTTTTCTTCTCATTTTAGCTAGGGAAATGATCAAAGACCTAGAGAATATAGCAGGTGATTTGGTGCACGATTACAGGACTATACCGATATTGTACGGCCCAAGGGTTTCAAAAATATGTATTACGTTACTGGTCCTACTTACTCTGGTACCTTCACTTTTGCTAATTTACAATTTTGATGTTGGCTATATGCACTACTATTTTATTGGCTGTATCTTTTTTCTGCTCTTGTTTCTTATTCTACTTTGGAGGTCAGATTCTAAAAAGCACTACGTTTGGTTGCACAATATCCTAAAACTGATCATAATTATCGGCGTATTCAGCATATTATTGATCAATGTGGATTTGGTGCTCAACCGTATTTTCTAGTCGAACCGAATAACAAACGGGTTTAAACATTAACATTATCCCCTCATCTAATTTCCTTTGCTATCTTTGCAAAAAATTACAGTTATGGGCCGATCGGACAATAGTAGGGATGGAAAAGCTTCGGGTAGACAAGGCGGGGGCATGCGGAAAAGAAGTTATGCCCGGGGGAACGCTCCGATCAAAAAGAAATTGGCCCCTAAACCACCTACCGACCCCAACTTAATACGTCTTAACCGGTATGTGGCAAATTCGGGGGTTTGTTCCAGACGGGAGGCCGATGTGTTTATTGCCGCCGGTAGCGTAACGGTCAACGGCAAACCGGTCACAGAAATGGGGCACAAGGTAAAGCTAACGGATGTGGTAAAATTCGATGGCCGACTTCTCAATCCCGAAAAAAAGGTGTACGTCCTACTCAACAAACCTAAGGATTTTGTGACCACCGTGCGGAACGAGCAAGGTAAACGCACCGTTATGGGGCTTATAACCCGCGCTTCCAAAGCCAAATTATTGCCCGTGGGGAAATTGGACAGTACAACAACGGGACTCCTGCTATTTACCAATGATGGAGATCTGACCAAACGATTGTTGCACCCCAAAAACGGCCTCCGCAAGATCTATCATGTGGAACTCAATAAAAACCTGAGGGCGGAGGACCTTAAAAAAATCCAGAACGGCCTTACCTTGGAAGATGGCCTGGTCCGGGTAGATGAGATAAGTTTTATAGACAACGCCCCCAAACGGGAAGTTGGTATAGAAATCCTAAGTGTTAAGAACCGCATCGTCCGACGTATTTTTGAACATTTGGAATACGAGGTGGTAAAATTGGACCGCGTAGTGTATGCCGGACTTACCAAGAAAGACCTGCCCAGGGGTCATTGGCGTTACTTAACGGACCAGGAAGTGGTGAATTTGGGGATGATCAAATAGATTTACGCCAAAATTTAACCTGCCTTCCCCTTACGCAGGCCTAGGTGAGGATGGCTTTTATTCAGTTAAAACATGGCAAACTTCGCCGAAAAAGTAATCAACTTTAACAAGGAACTTCAATTTTCCACTCCCTTATATAGGGGCATTAGGACCATGAATCCCTTTAAGGAGAACGGTGAAATAATTTCGATTATTGAAGCGTTCTACGGCAAATTTTATGGGGATACCGAGAAGAGAAAAATGATCTTGGGCATCAACCCGGGTAGGCTTGGAGCCGGGATTACGGGAATCCCGTTTACGGACACCAAAAGATTGACCGAAAATTGTGGGATCGGTATAGAATCGGTAAAATCGCACGAGCCGTCATCGGTTTTTATCTATGAATTGATCGACGCCTATGGAGGCAGCACCAAATTTTACCAAGACTTTTACATCAACTCGGTCTGTCCTTTGGGGTTTATCGAAAAAAACAAAAAAGGGAACTGGGTTAACCGCAACTACTATGATTATCGGGAGCTCTTCCTCGCCACCAAAAACTTTATAATCTGGAGCCTAAGGAAACAGATCCAATTTGGTATAGATACGACCACCTGTTATGTTTTGGGAAAAAAGAACGCGAAATTTCTAAAGATCATAAATGACGAACAGCATTTATTCGATGAAATAATCGTATTTGATCATCCGAGGTATATTGTCCAATACAAAACGAAGGAAAAGGATAGGTACGTTTCTGAATATCTAAGCGAATTAAATAAAAAATAGCAAACTCAGAATCATTAAGCCTACCGGGAACCACTGTATTAGGACTTTATGGACTGATACTAATTAAACCATCTATAACGTTTTAGGTCTAATTGGAAAATCATTGCTATGAAGACCATCCCGTTTTTTTGCCTGGCGATTCTTATCGGATCCATAAGTTGTACATCGGATCCCGCACCCCTTGAGCCCGAACGAGAGGAGACCCAGATATATTTTCCCGATACAGATTCGGATGTCTGGGAAACGACAACCCTGGACCACTTGGGCTGGCACCAGGATCAACTACAACCCTTGCTAGACTATCTTCGAGAAAAGCATACCAAGAGCTTTATCGTCCTATACAACGGTAAAATAGTTATCGAAAGCTATATGAACGGACACAACGCCACCCTACCATGGTATTGGGCAAGTGCCGGAAAAACACTGACCTCTACCGTTACCGGGATTGCTCAGGACCACGGTTTGATCGATATCAACAACAAAGTGTCCGATTATCTGGGCACGGGATGGACCAGCGAACCCTTGGACAAAGAGAATCTGATACTTTGTAAAAACCTGCTCTCCATGGATTCTGGCCTGAGCGATAGAAATGGGGATGACGTTTCCCCGGACAATCTTGTTTACATTGCCGATGCGGGGGATCGTTGGGCGTATCACAATGTCTATGTAAAATTGCAGGATGTTGTGGCACAGGCCGGTAACCAAAGTTGGAGCGTTTACTTCAATACAAATTTGCGGGACCCCATAGGCATGACGGGCAGTTGGATTTCGTTGGATAATCTGAGCGTATACTGGAGTACCGCCCGGAGCATGGCACGCTTTGGTCTGTTGGTTTACGCCAAGGGAAAATGGGGAAATACGCAAATCGTTTCCGAAGCTTTCCTGTCCGGAGCGACCAACACTTCCCAGGATATAAACAAGGCCTATGGTTTCTTGTGGTGGCTCAACGGAAAATCCTCTTACCATTTGCCCGCGACACAAATAGAATTTTCTGGGGAATTGATCCCAAATGCGCCCGACGACCTGTTTGCCGCATTGGGCAAGAACGACCAAAAAATCTACGTGGTCCCGAGCAAAAAGCTGGTAATCATCAGAATGGGCGACTCGGCTGAGGGCACCAATTTTGCCCTTTCCGATTTTGACTATGAACTTTGGGCAAAAATCAACGCGGTTATTGATTGACATGTTTTAGGCCCTAGATCGGCATGATCTTTAAAAAACCCATCGTGCTTTCTCGTCAAAAAAGTATTTCACGGGTTTGCCGTTACTTCCCATTTAACAAAACAAACTCATTTAGTCCTATTGCATTGAAGCGAAAATTAGGGTCTTAGAGATGCCAAAAGCATTACTATGCCAATAAAAACCGGTAGTTTTGTGCGCTAGTGTTAAATTAAAGCTGAAATGACGTATGGGGCATTCGTGTATTTTGTTGCAGGCCTAGGCAAAAAATCATTGGATAGCCGTAGCTACGGAATTATTTTTTAATCCCGAAGCTTCGGGAGGATTCGGCAAAAGACGCATTGGATTATGCGACACTTTTGGCTTAACTTATCACAAGATGAAGATTACTACTTTCAACGCGTTCAAAAGCCGAAATTTCCGACTGTTTTTTATAGGGCAATCTACTTCCCTCGTTGGTACATGGATGCAGAAGACGGCGGTGAGCTGGGTGATATATTCCCTTACGCAGTCCAAGTTTATGTTGGGAATCACCGTCTTTGCCACCCTGTTCCCCACGGCGGTGTTTTCTTTGTTAGGGGGTGTCGTAGCCGATCGGTACAACAAGCACAGGGTGTTGTTGCTTACCCAAGTGGCATCACTGATACAGGCCTTACTACTTACCCTCGCAATCATTTTTTTCCGCCAATACTCCGTTTGGATCATCATCGGCCTTAGTGTCGTGTTGGGGGTCATAAACGGGTTCGACGTCCCCGCCCGGCAATCTTTGGTTCGGGATATGGTGGAAAATGACAGGGACCTGCCCAATGCGGTAGCCTTAAATTCTTCCATGGTCAATCTTTCCAAACTTTTTGGTCCGGCCCTTGCCGGGTTTGTCTTGGCCAGCTTTGGGGACGAAATCTGTTTTGGCCTTAACGCCATCAGCTTCGCACCCGTTATCATCTCCCTTTTAATGATGAAACTGCCCCAGCTCAGATCCAAACCAAAGAGCGAGAGAAATCTAAGGCTCGAATTTAGGGAGTCACTGGCCTATATACGGGGTACGCCAGTAGTAGGCTCGGTCATTGTCTTTGTTTCGCTAATGAGTTTATTGGTATTGCCCTTTTCTACCTTGACCCCGGTATTTGCCAAAGATGTTTTTATGGGTACCGCCGCTACCCTGGGCACTCTGGATGGCATAATAGGTCTCGGTGCATTTTTGGGAGCCATATTTCTGGCCTCCTTAAAGGAAAGTACGGACCTGAGTCGCGTATTGGCCGTAAATTCCGCGGTGTTCGGTGTGGGCCTTATCCTGTTTTCACAAACTGCGGAATTCCCTTTGGCTCTTTTGTTTATAGCCATTGGATCGTTTGGAATGATGTCTGTACGTACCGTGAGCAATACCATTATGCAATTGCACTCCCCCCACAGTCTAAGGGGTCGGATAATTAGTACGTATGTACTTATCGTGACGGCCTTGGTGCCGATCGGCAGTCTATTGGTTGGCGGGGTTTCCCATTATATCGGAGCAGCGACAACGGTTCTGGTAGAAGGGATCATCGCCGTTATCATCGCATTGATCTATGGCCGTTATCTCTACAAGGGAAGATCCCACAAAAGGGATTGATCCGTATGGTAATTATATTCGAACGAGGGGCGATTGTTCAGAAGACATGAACCATAATCTACCGGTTCTCCCTAATCTTGCCAAATTGTATGCTTTCCAAAAGAGAAAACTTTAATTCGTAAGCTTTTCTACAAGTTTGCGGTGAGAGAAAGTATCAGTTTTAGGCAAGGTAATGAAAGTGGCCTTTTTTATTTTATAAAAATAAAAAGCTAAGTATGCAGGCCTTCAGGGGTTTAGACTTTTGTGACATAAAATGTAATAAAGACCTTACACTATAAGCGTAAAACCTCCGTTATCCCAATCTATATAATCTTAAGTGAAATAATAACAATCTTTTTTTGACAAATCTATCAATTGTATGAAAACACACACACGAATTATTGCGAATTGTTTATTGACCGCCGCCTTCGTACTGACTTCCTGTTCCGTTGACGACGGTGCCGATGGGCTTATGGGCCCAAAGGGCAACAAGGGTGAACAGGGAATTAAGGGAGACCAGGGGGAAAAGGGAGACCCTGGAGCCGATGGTCAGGATGGTGCCGATGGCAAGGATGGCCTAAACGGAGCCGATGGCCAAAATGGTGTTGATGGCAAGGATGGCCTGGACGGAGCCGATGGCCAGAATGGTGTTGATGGCAAGGATGGCCTGGACGGTATCGATGGGCAAGATGGTGTTGATGGCAAGGATGGCCTTGACGGTATCGATGGGCAAGATGGTGTTGATGGCAAGGATGGCCTTGACGGTATCGATGGGCAAGATGGTGCCGATGGGAAGGATGCAACGGTGGTGGCCAGTAGCTGGATTTCCCTAATAGAAGACGATTTTGTATCCTCTTCAAAATCAATTGGATATGGGTATACCTACGACACCAGTTATGCCACGACACTTTTAACCCAGGAAGCGTTGGATCAGGATGTGATTTTGGTGTACCTCAAATTGAATACGGGACAAATTGTTCAGATGCCCTACGTCTATAACTCGGATGACCATGCGGCAGTTGCATATACCGCTATTCTATCCCTGAATAGTTTGGGAATCAATGTGACTCCTTCCTATGATCTTGATTATATAGGACTGATTGAACCGCTCGAAATAAGCGTTAGGTTTGTCATTATCCCGGCTACCGCTCTTACTGCCAAGGCCTATCCTAAGGATTTTAAGAAAATGACGTATAATGAAGTGATGTCTTATTTCAATTTGCGATAAGCTACGCTTAAGGCCAAAAAAAGACGTTTTTCCCAATCGTGGGGGAAACGTCTTTTTTTGTTATATGCTTTTTAAGATTCGTTCTAAAAGATATCGTCCTCCTTTCGGCCGAAACATTTACGCTTCCATTGCTTTTTGCATCTTCTCCCGAATCTCCTCCAAACATAAATTCCCCAAACTACCTATATGGGTGTGTTTTATGTCCCGTTCTGGCGAGAAGGTCCCGTCGTTTATTTCCTGCCCCATTTTTTTATAGGCGTCGCGGAAAGGCATTCCACCTAGGACAAGTTCGTTTAGGGTGTCTACGCTAAAAAGATAATCGTATTTGGGATCGTTTAAAATGGATTCGTTTACGCGAACTTCCCTAAGGCTGAAGGTCAAAAGCTCCAAACAAGCCTTTAGTTCTTGAATGGCGGGCACGATAACTTCCTTGACGAGTTGCAGGTCTCGGTGATAACCACTGGGCAAGTTGTTGGTGATCAAAATAAGCTGGTTGGGAACCGCTTGGATTTTATTGCATTTGGCGCGGATCAGTTCAAACACGTCCGGATTTTTTTTATGGGGCATAATGCTAGATCCGGTGGTGAGCTCATCCGGGAATGATATAAAATTGAAGTTCTGGTTCATATAGAGGCAAATGTCCATCGCCATTTTGGAAAGGGTTGCGGCTATACTGCTCATCCCAAAGGCCGCCGCTTTCTCTAATTTTCCACGGCCCATTTGTGCAGCGACTACATTGTATTTTAAGGTTTTAAACCCCATTTCTTGCGTAGTGAACTTACGGTCGATGGGAAAGGAACTTCCGTAACCAGCGGCGCTTCCCAACGGATTTTGGTCGGCCACCCTAAAGGCGGCGTTTGTAAAATACAGGTCGTCTACCAGACTTTCGGCATAGGCCGAGAACCAGAGCCCAAAGGAAGAGGGCATGGCAATTTGCAAATGGGTGTAGCCTGGCAAAAGAACGGTTTTGTATTTATCTGCCAGATTTAATAACAGATCAAACAACGTCTTGGTCTGCTCCTTGATTTCCGTCAGCTCATTTTTTAGATATAAGTGCATGGCCACCAAAACCTGATCGTTGCGGGAACGGCCGGTGTGGATTTTTTTGCCGGTATCGCCCAGTTTTTCCGTGAGCAAAAACTCTATTTTAGAGTGCATGTCCTCAAAAGAATCCTCGATAGTAAAGCTGCCTTTTTCGATAGACTTGCCAATGTTGTCCAGTTCTCTTACAAGTTTGTCCGTTTCCTCGCTGGTTAATAAACGGATCTTGCCCAACATTTTGGCATGGGCCTTGGAGGCGATCACGTCGTATTTTGCCAATAGCAGATCTAGTTCCCTGTCATTGCCCACGGTAAAGTGGTCTATTTTTTTATCCGTGCTAAATCCTTTGTCCCAGAGTTTCATGAGTTAATTGTTTTCTTTTTTTCCCGACCTTCGTCTTCCCTCAGGATAAACTCCGGCGGAAATCTGTTTAATATTTTATCGTAATTTTGTTTGGGATGTAAACCATCGATTACATCCCCCTTAATCCCCATTCAAAGGGGGAATCCCGTACATAAACCTTTCGGCAATGAACTTTTGAGCTTGCGCTTGATAATTGCGCTTGAACTTTATTTTTTTAGAAATCCCTCCAATAACTTTATATACAGGTCAATTCCTTCTTCAATTTCGGCCACATAAATAAACTCGTCCGCCGAATGGGAACGGGTACTGTCGCCCGGGCCCAGTTTTAAGGATTGGCAGGTTAAGCATGCCTGGTCCGAGAGCGTTGGGGAGCCGTACGTGCCCCTTCCCAATGCGATCCCCGATTGTACCAACGGGTGGGTCTTATCGATGGAGGAAGAATTGAGGCGTAAGGAACGCGCTTTCAGTTCGCAAGGTGCTTCGGCTGTTAATATACCCAAAATTTCCTTGTTGGAATACCGGTCGTTCACCCGCACATCGATGACCAAATCCACTTGTGCGGGAACCACGTTGTGCTGATTGCCTCCGTTAATTTGGGTCACCGTAAGCTTAACCTCCCCGAGTGCGTCGGAAACCCTATCAAACTTAAAGTTTTTAAACCATTCCAGTACGGGAATAGCGTTGTAAATGCAGTTGTCATTATTGGGATGGGCGGCGTGGGAGGGGGTGCCTTTAACCACAGCATCAAAGACTACCAGGCCTTTCTCTGCAATGGCCAAATTCATTAAGGTGGGTTCCCCGACGATGGCCACATCAATTTTCGGTAGTATCGACAGCATGCTGTTCAAACCGTTGGGGCCCGAACTTTCTTCTTCGGCAGAAGCCACTATGATAATATTGTGATTGAGGTTTTCTGCAGCGTAAAAGTGCGTAAATGTCGCAATGAGCGATACCAAACATCCCCCGGCATCGTTGCTGCCCAAGCCGAAGAGTTTTCCGTCCTCGATGTGTGGGCGGAAGGGGTCTTTGGTATAGGCAGTATTGGGTTTTACCGTATCGTGATGGGAGTTCAGCAGCAGGGTAGGCTTGCTGGCGTCGAAAAATTTGTTGAAGGCGTATACGTTGTTCTTTTCCCTTTTATGGGGTATGTCATTAGCCTTGAACCATTCCTCTATTGCCAAAGCAGTTTTATCCTCTTCCGAAGAAAAAGATTGGATGGCGATGAGTTTTTTAAGTAGTTCAATGGCCTTTTCCGTAAGTTGTTTCTGCATGATGTATTTTTTCAAATGTCTTAGATCCCTTGTCTAACTTCTCCCGTTTAAAGAGTTATTGTTGTATATACGGTCGATGCTGGACGAAGCATGGAAATATCGCCGATACACACCTTGTTCACATTTTTTTGCAGGGCGTAGAAGCAGTTTTCCAACTTGGGCAGCATTCCGTCCGCAATGATTTTTTTATGCAATAAATCTTGATAACTGTTTGAATCTATATTTTTTATGACCGAATCTTTATCCGTAATATTCAGCAATACCCCTTTTTTTTCGAAGCAATAATATAGGGTGGTCTCGTACATTTCGCTCATGCCTATGGCTATCTCCGACGCAATGGTGTCTGCATTGGTGTTGAACAATTGGCCGTTTCCGTCGTGTGTAATGGCGCAAAAAACAGGGGTGAAACCGCCTTGGAGTAAACGCTCTATGTTTTTGGTGTTCACGGATTCTACATCGCCTACAAATCCGAAGTCTATCTCACGCACGGGTCTTTTATAGGCCTTTATGGTATTGGCATCTGCGCCGCTAAGCCCGATGGCGTTGCAATGGGAGGCCTGTAATTGGGCCACTATATTTTTGTTGGCCAGTCCGCCGTAGACCATGGTGATAATCTCTAGGTTTTGTGCGTCCGTAATTCTTCGACCGCCGACCATTTGCGCTTCCACCCCTAATTTTACTCCCAGTTCCGTGGCTAGTTTTCCCCCACCGTGGACCAAAATCTTGGGACCTTGCAATTCTGAGAAGAGCTGGAGGAACTTAGCCAATTCGTTTTTGCTCTCCATGACGTTGCCGCCGATTTTTACTAGGGATAGTTTCTTTTTCACACGTTTAAATTATTGTAATTATTTAATAATAAATTAATTAAAAAATTGAGAATGTAGGTAACCGCTTCGCTCCCGCCCGAACGTACCCTTCGGTACGGGCGGGCTCACGTAAAAAATTTTAAGCATCGCACTTTGTGATGTGATTCTTAATCCCGGGGTATTCGGGACTAAATGCTCGTTTCATGTGATTATATATATCTTTTTTCAATGGTCGCACCCGCCCGGCAAAGTCATTCTGGCGGGGGGTAACCTTTGATGCTTAAAAATAATCATTCTTCCGGGTGTTTAAAGATTATTTTAAACATGTCGGTTTTATTTTCCTTTTGAGTTCTTTTGATTTTAGAGATCACACATTTAAAATACCACCATCGATGTTTATCGTACTTCCGGTTATCCACGAAGAATCGTCAGAGACTAGAAAGAGGGCTAGTTTTGCAATGTCCTCCGGTGTCCCCAAACGTTGCAATAGGCTCTTTTCCTTTGCGTTTTCAACGGCGGATTCGGGGTTGTCAAAGGCTATGGCCGAATCGTGTAAAAGCGGGGTGTCTACAGGGCCGGGACACATTGCATTGACTCGCAATTTTGGTGCATAGTCCACCGCCAGTTGCTTCATCAAGGCCACCGAGGCCGCTTTTGAGGCACAATATGCCGGATGATTGGGAAAACTCTTGAAGGCCGCAATGGATGCATTTATTAAAATATTTCCATTGTTGCCTTCCAAAAGATGTGGAATCGCAAATTTTGATAAATAAAAAATAGCACCGAGATTGGTTTCCAGGGTTTTCTGCCAAGATTCGATGGGTAGATCCACGACGTTTCCAAGTCCTAATACTCCCGCATTTATAGATAGTATATCCAGCCTTCCAAAATTTGTGAGCGCCACCTGAACCAATGTTTTATTGTGTTCGGCGTTACTTACATCGCCTTGGATAAAAATAGAGTTTTTCAATTGTTTCTCCAGGGCCATCCCCTTTTCTTTGTTTCTGCCAGAGAGGACCAGTAGGCCGCCTGAAGCTGCAAATGTCGCCGATATTGCCCTACCCATTCCCCCGGTGGCCCCGGTAATAATACAAACCTTATCTTTTAATTTTCCCGACATAATACCTGCTCTAGGTTTTAAAGCCTACTGGTCGTTAAGCGTTGTTAATATTTTCTTTAATACTACCTGTGCCGCGTACGTCCTATTGTTGGCCTGTTCTATGACCAGGGACTGTTTTCCATCTAAAACCTCATCCGCTACCACCATATTTCTACGCACGGGCAGGCAATGCATAAATTGGGCCTTCCCCAATTTTTTTTGGGTCATCGTCCAATTGGGGTCTTTGCAGGTGACCTTGCCATAATCATTATAATTGCTCCAATTCTTTACATAGACAAAGTCGGCGTCCTTTAAGGCTTTTTCTTGATCGAATTCAATTTTAGTGCCCTTTGTGATTTCCTCATTTAACTCATAGCCTTGGGGATGGGTAATCACAAAATCCATTTCTTGCTGTAGTTGCATCATTTCCACAAAGGAATTGGCCACCGCATGGGGAAGCGCCTTGGGGTGTGGTGCCCAAGAGAGTACTACCTTGGGTCTCGTCTTGGTGTTTTGTTCTGCCAAGGTGATCGCATCGGCCAGAGCCTGCAAGGGATGCCCTACCGAACTTTCCATATTGAGAATAGGCACAGAAGCGTACTCTTTAAAGGATTGAAGGACCCGTTCATCCTCATCCTCATCCCTATAGGCAAGACCCGCAAAGGCCCTAATACCTATAATATCGCAATATTGGGAGACTACCTGCGCCGCTTCCTTTACATGTTCGGAAGTACCCTGGTCCATGATCGTACCATCTCCATATTCCAATGCCCATCCTTCGTTTCCAAAATTCATCACAATGACTTCCATTCCCAAGTTCATTGCGGCTTTTTGTGTACTCAAGCGGGTCCTAAGGCTGTTGTTGAAGAACAAAAGGCAAATGGTCTTGCCTTGCCCCAGTTCTTTATCGGCTTTAGGGTCTTCTTTCAATTTCCTGGCCATGGCTACCCACTCGGGCAGCGAGTCGATGTCTTTAATGGAGAGGTAGTTGTTCATTATGTAAAAAGGTTAATAGTTATTCGTTAGTGGTTAATAGTCTGTGGCAGAAAGCTACGTTAAACCGTTGACTATTTTTGTGAAATTACTTCTATTCTCAATGGCATCCACAATAAAATTATCCCTTATACCGTTGACGATCCAGGTCTCGATGCCGGCAGCTTGCGCAATGGTCGCGGCTTCGATTTTGGACAACATCCCGCCTGTACCGTGGGAGGATTTGGAGGTGCCTATTTCTTTTTTTAAATCCTCAATTTGGGTGACTTTCGCTATGGTCTCATGCAATTGGCCAACAATTGAATCCTTGGTATAGATACCATCCGTGTTGGTGGCTATTATGAGCAAATCGGCCTTTAGCAGGGTTGCGGTGAGCGCGGCCAGTTTGTCGTTGTCTCCAAATTGAATCTCATCCGTGGCCACGGTATCGTTCTCGTTGATGATGGGGATAAAATTGTTTTCCACCAGTACGTTTATGGTATTGCTGATATTGATTTTGGACGCAGGCTTTTCAAAATCGGAATAGGACAGCAGGCATTGGGATGTAAAAAGACCCAATTCCCGGAAATTTTCCTGAAAGATTCGCATCAGGTGGGGCTGACCAATGGCGGCCAAGGCTTGTTTTACATCGATGTCCGCTCCATTGTGTTCCAGTTTTACGAACTGTTTGGCGGCGGCTATGGCACCGGAGCTCACAATGATAAACTCATAAATACTCTTTAAAGCTGCGATTTGTCTGCCGATATCCTCAATTTTTCCCCTAGATATCTGATCGGTTTCCTTGGTAAGGGTGTTTGATCCAATTTTAAGTAAAATGCGTTTCTTTTTCATTTCTCCAGTTTGTACTTGCCTAAGTCAATTCCGTTTTTAGAGCCATGAACAAAACATCGACATCCTTCTTGCCAATATTCAACGCGGGTAAAATCCGTAATAAATTTTTATTTTTTGCCCCCCCTGTAAAAATGTGCTGGTTATGGATCAATTTCTTCCGTAACCCGGCCACGTCAAAATCGAATTCCAAACCTAACATTAAGCCTCTTCCTTTCACTTTTTGCACTTGTGGCAGCTCTTTCGCCTTTTGTACAAAGTAATCGTACATATCCGATGCATTTGCAACTAGATTTTCTTTTTCCAATATTTCGAGCACCCCCAATCCGGCTGCGCAGGCCAGATGGTTGCCGCCAAAAGTGGTGCCCAACAGACCGTAGGAAGCCTTTATGCTATTGCTAATGAGAACGCCACCAATGGGGAAGCCGTTGCCCATGCCCTTGGCTACCGTGATAATATCGGGCTGTATGTTGTGGTGTTGAAATGCAAAAAACTTTCCGCTCCTCCCATATCCGCACTGTACTTCATCGGCAATAAGGCAAACGCCTTCTTCCTTGCACATTCTGGCAACGTTTTGGAAAAACGCCGTGGAAGGTTCGTCTAGTCCGCCCACTCCTTGAATTGCTTCCAAAATTACGGCGCAAACATCCCCTTTTTTGATTTCTGATCGGAAAGCTTCCAAATCCTCAAAGGATAGGAAGGTTACCTTTTGCTGTTTGTTGAGGGGAGCGACAATTTTTTCGTTATCGGTTGCCGCAACCGCTGCAGAAGTCCTGCCGTGAAAACTGTTTGTAAACGCGATTACCCTAGACTTTCCGTTCTGAAAGGAGGCTAGTTTTAAGGCATTTTCGTTGGCCTCGGCTCCCGAATTGCACAGAAATAGGTTGTAATCTTCGCAGCCCGATAGTTGGCCCAACTTGGAGGCCAATTCTACTTGTAATGGGTTGTGTACGGCATTGCTATAAAACCCTATCTTTTCTAACTGATCCTCGATACGTTTTATGTAATGCGGGTGGGAATGACCTATGGAAATGACGGCATGGCCACCATAGAAATCCAAATATTCCTGTCCCTTGTCATCGGTGACCACGATCCCCTTGGCATAGGCCGGGGTTACATCGTATAAGGGATATACATCAAATAGATTCATGATTTACATTTTTTTATTCCCGTGAAAACTGAAATCCTTTATCATTTCGGCTGTTCGCCATGCGCTTTAAAAGTTAGGGTATGGCACAGGGCGATAAGCTTAAAGCTTCTCAAAATTCTAGTTTTTGCCAATATGGCTTATCTTTTCGTACGATGCCATCATCCCGCGGATCAAGGATGAGCTCAGGCCCTGGTGCTCCATTTCGTTGAGACCCTGTATGGTACAGCCTTTTGGCGTGGTAACCCGGTCAATTTCCTCTTCCGGATGGCTGCCGGATTCAATTAGGAGTTCTGCCGCGCCGTTGCAGGTGTACATGGCTAGTTCCTGCGCCTCTTTGGCATCAAAACCCAATTGGATGGCACCTTGCGTCGTGGCGCGTATCAAGCGCATCCAAAATGCAATTCCGCTGGCGCAGATTACGGTAGCGGCCTGCATTTTTTCCTCAGAGATCTCTATGGAATGCCCCATTCTGTTAAAAATAGCCTTGGCAAGGTCTATTCTTTTTTTTCCCTTTTCATTGCAGCAGATGCAGGTCATGGATTTGCCGACCGAGATCGCGGTATTGGGCATGCTTCGGATAATATGTTGGTCCTTGCCTATAATTTTTTCAATGCGGTCGATGCTAAATCCGGTTATTGTGGATATGATCACGTGTTTTTCGGTAAGCAGGTCCCTGGTGTTTTCTAGAATACCTTCAATTTGCCCAGGCTGGACGGCAAAAATGAGAATATCAGATTTTTGTACGGCTTCCCGGTTATCCGTGGTAACGGTCACCATACCGTACTTTTCCAACTCCTTTATAGAACCGGGAGATCTTTTGGTAAGGTACATGCTCGTGGCGCCGTTGGAGGACAAAATTCCATGGGCAATGGACAATCCCAAATTTCCGGTTCCTATGATGGCAATTTTCATTTTTATTATTTTAGTCATTCCCACCTTTCGTCTTCGCTCAGGATAAACTTCGGTGGGAATCTGGTTATTGGGTTACTGCGTTATTAGGTTATTGAGTTGTAATTGGGTTGGAGTTCCGTGTTGCAAGTTTCTGCTACCCGTTACTGCCAACCGCTTTCTTGTTGCTTGTTTAGATTTTATTTTCCAGTTTTCCTTCTGCGCACTGGTTTTACCGTGTATGGTTAAAAAACCCCCGATTTTAAATACAGTCCCGTACTTTCCTCGAATCCGAACATCAGGTTCATGTTCTGCACGGCTTGCCCCGAAGCTCCTTTCAATAGATTGTCCTCCGCAGAGGTAATCAACAGGGTGTTGTTGTGTTTGTGCAGGTGGATATGGCACTGGTTGGTATTCACTACTTGTTTTAAACTGATGGGATCATCGGATACATGGGTGAAAACGGCATCTGCATAAAAATCTTTGTACAGTTTGTTAGCTTCCGCTTCGCTACCGTTGTAATGCGTATAGGCCGTCACAAAAATTCCTCTGGTAAAATTTCCCCGATTGGGCAAAAAGTACAGTTCTCCCGTATTTGATTGTAATGCGTGCAAGCTTTCCTCAATTTCGCCCAAATGCTGATGCGTAAAGGGTTTGTACCAAGAAACATTGTTGGTTCTCCAGCTAAAATGGGAAGTAGCGGCTAGGCTTACGCCTGCTCCCGTGCTGCCCGTAATCGCGTTTATGTGTACCGGATTGCCCAATTTTCCCGCTTTGGCCAATGGCAACAGGGCCAATTGAACAGCGGTGGCGAAACAGCCCGGATTGGCGATGTATTTTGCTTTTTTTATTTTTTCCTTGTTGGTTTCGGGCAGACCGTAAACAAATTCCCTTCCGTTGAATACCGCATCCTTGGCCAACCGAAAATCATTGCTTAGGTCGATGATCTTGGTATTCGCCGAAAAGTTGTTTTCGTTGAGGAATTTGGTGGAATTGCCGTGCCCCAAACATAAAAAGACCACATCGACGTGGAGGTTCACTTCGCCCGTAAATTCCATCTCCGTTTCTCCTATAAGGTCGGGATGTGCGCTGGAAATCTTTTTTCCTGCCCTTGTGGTACTGAATACAAAATCTATGGTCGCATGTGGATGGTGCAGCAATATTCGGATCAGTTCCCCGCCCGTATATCCAGAACCTCCTATGATTCCCGCTTTAATCATGATTTCTGTTTACGTGATTGTATATTTTACCAGGGGTGGACAGCAGTTTGATGAAGCCTTTGGCATCCTCGGCGGTCCAACCTTTGTTCATTTCCCCGTAACTTCCGAAAGAAGCATTCATCAGGTCGTGTTTAGATGAAATCCCTTCGAGTTGAAAACGGTGGGGATAAAGGCCGACAAATACGTCTCCCGAAACATTCTTTTGAGTATCGGTCAAGAAAGCCTCAATATTTCTCATTACCTCATCCAAATAATTGCCTTCGTGCAATAGCATTCCATAAAAATTGCCCAACATTTCCTTCTGGTACTGTTGCCATTTACCCAAGGTGTGCTTTTCCAGTAAATGGTGTGCTTTTATGATGATCAAAGGGGCAGGGGCTTCAAAACCAACACGGCCCTTGATCCCTATTATGGTATCGCCTACATGGATGTCACGGCCTATGGCGTATTTAGAAGCAAGGGCGTTTAAGGCTTTAATATTGTTTACGGGGGAGTCTTTTGTCCCATCTATGGCAACCAGTTCCCCTTTATTAAAGGTCAGTTTTATTTTCTTGGGCTCCTGATCTTGAAGCTGACTTGGGTAGGCACTATCCGGAAGTGGTTGGTGGGAAGTCAATGTTTCCGTACCGCCCACCGAAGTACCCCAAAGACCTCTGTTGATGGAGTATTTGGCTTTTTCCCAAGAATATTCTATTCCGTTTTTTTGCAAATACTCGATCTCTGCCTCTCGCGAGAGTTGGTTGTCCCTTATCGGGGTGATAATCTTTATTTCTGGGGCGATGATCTGGAATATCATATCGAACCTTACCTGGTCGTTCCCTGCGCCGGTACTGCCATGGGCAATATACTGGGCGCCAATTTTTTTGGCGTAATTTACAATTTCTATCGCTTGAACAATCCTTTCTGCGCTAACCGATAAGGGATAGGTATTGTTCTTAAGGACATTGCCAAAGATGAGGTATTTTACAACTTTTTCGTAAAAGGTGCTAACCGCATCCAAAGAGGTGTAGGTCGTTGCGCCAAGTTCTAATGCCTTGTTGTGGATTTTTCGTATTTCTTCCGTAGAGAAACCTCCGGTATTTACACTTACCGCGTGTACTTCAAACCCTTCGTCTTGGGATAAATGTTTGGCACAGTACGAGGTGTCCAATCCGCCACTGTAGGCTAAAACCAATTTTTTCATAGATCACTTTTTTTATTTATCCTTTTTTTTTAAAAACAAGGATTCCTTAATGCTCTTGAGCCTAGCAAAGGCCTTGCCGTTCAATTTTTCGGTTTTGGGTTGCTTTTCAACGGTTACCGGGTCGTATAGCATTCCCGTACACAGACACATTTTTCGCTCCGTCCTTGTCAGGATATCAAAATTTTTACACGTTTGGCATCCTTTCCAAAATTCGTCGTCGTCCGTAAGTTCGGAGAATGTCACCGGCTTGTAACCGAGTTCGTAGTTCATTTTCATCACGGCTAGCCCTGTGGTAATTCCAAATATTTTGGCATCGGGAAATTTGGACCGGGAGAGGTCAAAAATCGTCTTTTTGATTTTTTTGGCCAGGCCTTGATTCCTGTAATCGGGGTGTACTATAAGGCCGGAGTTTGCAACAAATTTCTTGTTTCCAAACACCTCTATATAGCAGAAGCCGGCAAATTTATCTCCCTCCAGGGCAATAACGGCATTGCCATTTCTCAGCCTTTGTTGAATGTATTCCGGGGTCCGCTTAGCAATACCGGTGCCCCGTACTTTTGCGGATTCCGCAATGGTATCGCAGATGTCCTGGGCGTATTTAAAATGGGATTCGTTAGCAATAACAATCTTCATTGAATGTTGCTTTAAAAAATTAATCTGAATGTACGGTTGTTTACCTCGACTGGGGAAATGGACTCACCTATTTCCATAATTAAATGCACCCTTACGGGCGGCGACGCGTAGGCGTAAAAGAAGTATTGCGGGACAAGGGCCCGGAGAAAGGAGATATGTATGCTTGTGTTTTCATTAGGATTCCAAAGGTACAAATTAAATTGAATTGTCAAGTTGTTTCGCTTAATTTTTAAAAAATCGAAACTCCAACTTGCTTAATTTGAACAATTCGTAAATCATAAATCCATATACTGCAATATATTCAACAAGAAGCAAACCTAAATTCTCTTTAAAGTCCGGATTTCCGTATGCAAAGTAGCTGAGTACAACTACCAATGACCAAATAATCGGAAATCGATATGGGGTGAATACGGATAATAGCAAAAGAAAGATTACGTACCATGGATGTACCGTTGTGGCCAAAAGGTAATAGCTCAGTAATATCCACATCATGGAGTGTATCAGGGTCGAAAATTTTTGGTTCTTGCGTAAAAATGTGAGGAGCAATACTATCAGAACAACAAGAAAGGGCATAACTTTCCCATAACTTTTTATCAATTTGTACCCGGGAACATCGAACTGCAGGGCTATTTTCTTGATGGCGTTGAAAAGACCGGCATTGAATTCAAAATTGATGAACCAAAGCTCAATGGTCTGCGAATAATGTGCAAGAAACTGTGGAGAATAAAAAGGCAGCAACAATAGCATTGATGAAGTCCCTACCAATGGATAGAATGTGAGGCTTTTTTTCCAATCAAAATAGATGAGGAACAAGGGCAGGAACATCAACGGGATTAATTTGACCGCTATGGACAGGGCGTAAACTACAGCGCCAGATTTCCATTTACCTTGCACGATTAGAAAGAGCGACCAAACGAAGAAGAATAACATTACTCCCTCAAAGTGAAGGTTCCCGGTAAGTTCTATAATGACCAATGGATTTAGGAAATACCAAAACATATGGTGGGTAGATCGGTTCAGCTTTTGCAATAACCTTCTACCAAAATAAAGGATGCCCACGTCGGCCAAAATGATGACGATCCGCATGGCAATAACGGAGCCCAATATGCTTTTCCCGCCCAAAATCGTCGCCAGTGAAAAAATCAGTTGGTTTAAAGGGGGGTAGTTAGAAAAATTGACAGCACTGAGTTCTCCCATACCCAGATATAGCTGTTGTGCATTAGGAAGGGATCCAAGCCCGTTATCGAACCCTGCCTCTGGCGTGAACAAATAAGGGTTTATGCCGTGGGCCACCTGCTGCCCGTCCCAAATAAAACGGTAAAAATCCTGGGATAGGTTTGGCAGTGCAAACAAAAAGACCAAACGAAATAGAATTCCAACGGCGACCAGGAACTTGAGGTTCCATTTTTCGAATTGGATAAGCTTTAGACAAAAAAAGAAAAGTGCCGCAAAAAGGGTGACGAGCTTAATAAAATCGGTGCGTTCCAAGTGGTACGCAAAGGTTTGGTATAATGCCAAACTGGCAATTGCCATCACGATCGCGTATTTGTGTAGTTTCCAATATTTGGTTAACGGGTCGGTCATGGGTGGATTCTAATCACAAATTTCTAAACAGGCTCAAATCCTTCAAACAACTAAAAATACATATTTCTAGGTGACTACCGAAAATGTAAAAACAATTTTAAAAGGGTTAGGCAAAAAAAAACCGCAATGTCCTTGCATTGCGGTTGCTATTTTTAAATGACTTCAAATAAATAATGAAGGGTACTATATCTTATACCTCCAGCCATATTTGTCTTCAGATCTATTGTATTGTATATCGGTTAACTGTTTTTTAAAACGGCTCGCATAAGAATTTTCCACTTTTGGCAGTTCGTATTTATCGCCCTTGTAACCAAACCCTTGGATCGGATTGATTACGGCTGCAGTTCCGCTACCGAACATCTCTTTTAACGTGTTGTTTTTGGTCGCGTCCAACAGTTCCGCAACTTTTATGGGCCTTATTTCCACCTCGATACCTTGATCCCTTGCCAGGGCGATTACGCTTTTTCGGGTAACACCATCCAGGATACGGTCGCTTGTAGGACACGTGAGCAGCTTATCGCCAATACGCACAAAAACGTTCATGGTTCCCGCTTCTTCAATGTATTCATGGGTACTGCTATCCGTCCAAACTATTTGTTGAAACCCTTCTTCCTTGGCCAACTTGGTTGGATAAAATTGCCCCGCATAGTTGCCCGCTGCCTTGGCAAACCCAAATCCGCCATCGGCCGCACGGCTGAATTTTTCCGCAATTTTTACCCGAACCTCGCCCCCGTAATAGGACTTGGCCGGGGAACAGATGATCATAAACTTGTATTCCTCAGAAGGCGCAGCGATAACCCCCGGCTGCGTGGCAATCACGAAAGGTCGTACGTAAAGGGTGTTGCCTTCCCCGGGTTTAATCCATTCCACATCCAATCGGAGCAGGGTCTTAAGACTGTCAAAGAAATATTCCTCTGGAAATTCGGGTATGGCCAGTCGGACGCAAGATTTATTTATCCGCCGAAAGTTTTCGTCCGGCCTAAACAACCAAGCCTGTCCCTTATCGTCCTTATAGGCCTTCATGCCCTCAAAAACAGCCTGGCCATAATGGAAAACCCTAGCGGAAGGATCCAACGTTAAAGGCTGATAGGGTATTATTTTGGGTGTGCCCCAACTGCCGTTTTTGTAATCGCAGACCATCATATGGTCCGTAAATACATCCCCGAATGGGAGATTATCAAAATCGACCTGACCTATTTTTGACGATTTAATTTTTTCAACGATCAAGTTCTTTACCGAAGTATCCATGCACCTTACTTTTTAATCGATTTTAGGGAATAAAATTAATCAATTATAGCAACTTGACTTTCTTTTTTTGGTTAAAAATGCCCAGTTTTGTACGGTAGGCGTAAATTTTGTCACTAATAAAAATATTTAACAATTTCCCTAGGCTAATTCTGTCTTTTTGTTGTGAATCTGTTGAAGATTGACAGTAAAGGGAAACCAACTTGCCGATCCTGGAGAAAATACCACCCCGGCTTTTACATCCGAATTGCAGTTGGCAACTTAAAATGACAGTACAAAACGTTTTACTGTCCAAAGCTGGGCTTCATAAAATTAGCCGTATAAAGAAGTAGCCAATTTAAAAATTTCTGCCGCGACCGGAACGCCTTGTTTTATTCCAAGATTTTTTATTCTGATGGCAAAACGGAGTTGTGCCCCACCAACTAATGATCACTAAATTTATGTAAATTTGGTCCTGTGAAACGCAATATTATTACGACTTCAGATGGTTCTAAAACCATACAGATAGAGGAGTGGGACGAACAGTACCATTCCAAACACGGGGCTGTACAGGAGGCTTACCACGTTTTTGTAAAGCACGGTCTCTCTCTCTTTAAGAATAAGACCATTTCTATAATGGAAATTGGTTTTGGGACGGGCCTGAATGCCTTGATTACCTGGAAAGAAGCGGCCGATCTAAGACTTAGGATAGAATATTTAGGGGTAGAGGCGTACCCAGTGACCTTCGAAGAAGTAAAATTGCTCAATTATATTTCCCAATTAAATGCGGTAGCCTATAAATCGGGTTTCCTGCAAATGCATTCATCCCCTTGGGGGAGCGTTGTGGATATTGCCCCGGATTTTACCTTGTGCAAACGAAAACAGGATTTTAGGGCCATTGACGACGAGGACAATTGCGATTTAATTTACTTTGATGCTTTTGGCGCCAGGGTTCAACCAGAATTGTGGACTGAGGTAGTTTTCAAAAAAATGTACCGTGCGCTCAGGGCCAACGGGGTCCTGGTCACGTACGCGGCCAAGGGGAGCGTGCGAAGAGCTATGCTGGCAGTGGGGTTCTCGGTGGAGCGGCTACCGGGACCCCCGGGAAAACGGGAAATGTTAAGGGCGACAAAAGCGGAAGGCCATTGCTGATACCGTGGCTCTAGATCAAACGTTTTGCAAATAATACAATTTCTAACGCGGAATAGACAGATCAAGGACCTAAGAACCACGGACAATAGGCAAAAAATGGGAGAGAAAGAGCTCCCGAAGCTTCGGGGTTTAGCGAATGAAAAAAAGTTTAAACCACTTCATCGCCCCTATAGGTGTGTTGCCCACATTGAAACAGGCCTTAATTTTTGGACCTATGTCCCAAGAAGTCGGAGCAAATTTCTGCCACAGTACGAGGGAACACCCTTAATATTTGCAATCTTTTAAGAATTGCCCGTACCACAATGTTAAACCTAAACTAAACCGGGTACTCCCGCATATAAAAACCCATACCTTTACAAAAAAATCGGAAATGAAGGTTTTGATTACTGGGGCTACGGGACTGGTGGGTAAAGCAATAGTAGCATTGTGTCTTGAGAACCAAATTGCAGTAAATTACCTGTCCACCTCAAAAAAGAAAATTGTTTCCCATCCAAATTATCGAGGTTTTTTGTGGGATCCAATGGAGAACAAAATAGATCAGGATTGTTTTGAAGGGGTTACCGCAATTATCAATCTTGCCGGATCTAGTATTTCAAAGCGTTGGACCGCGAGGAATAAGAGAAGAATTTTATTGAGCCGTACCCAGAGCTTGCAGACGCTGTATCAAGGCTTGGAAAAGGTTGGTGCCGGCAATATAACTTCATTTGTTACGGCTTCAGCCATCGGCATTTACCCCGATTCCGTAGATCATTATTACGGTGAGTCCTACAAGGGCGTAGATCAAAGTTTTTTGGGCGAAGTGGTGCAGCTTTGGGAACGGGAAGCCGACACATTCGATAAAATGGGACTCCCTGTGGCAAAAATAAGGACAGGTCTCGTCCTTTCCGAAAAGGGTGGGGCATTGCCAAAAATAGCCAAACCTATTAAGAATTATATTGGGTCTGCCTTCGGCTCAGGAGCGCAATGGCAATCTTGGATACATATTCAGGATTTAGCGAGGATATATTTATTTGCTGTTGAGCATAAATTGCAGGGCGCATACAATGCGGTGGCACCCAATCCCGTGACAAACGCCAAGCTCACAAAAAGGATTTCCGAAGTTTTGGAAAGACCATTGTGGATGCCCAATATTCCGCGTTTTGTGGCGAGACTTATCTTGGGAGAAATGTCTTATCTCCTTTATTCCAGTCAACGGGTGAGCTGCAAAAAATTGGAAGAGGAAGGGTATAATTTTGATTTCTCCAATGTTTGCACGGCCCTAAAGGAACTTTACCTACAAAAAAACCCAAAGAAGAGTTCTGTTGAAACAGAATACGGTAAAGAGTTTGTATAAAATTGGGCTATCTGCAACCAATATTTCCCCTTTCAAATCTTAACAACTTATCGAGTACGTTCCCGTATTGCTTTGCAAAAGAAAAAAGTTCGATGACATTTTGACACTTTTAAAGAATTGGCAGTACTTTTGCCATCTGAGAACCCAGAAGATAGGCACAATAAATTCCATATAAATTTATAGCGAATGAACAAAGACAATAAAGTAGAGGATTGGGACGAAAATTATTCGGAGACCCAACCCGATGCGGTAGATGATCATAGTGAGGGGAACGACGGAGGTGAAAACACCAATGAAGTCGAGGTAGATGACCTCTCGGTAGAAGAGGGACTTCGCGAAGACCTGGTCAAGGAAAAAGATAAGTTTTTAAGGCTTTTTGCCGAGTTTGAAAACTATAAGAAAAGAACCTCAAAGGAACGCATGGATCTTTTTAAAACCGCAGGACAAGATGTTATCGTTTCCCTATTGCCCATTTTGGACGATTTTGATAGGGCCATGAAGGAACTTGCACAATCTGAGGATGATGCCCACTTTAAAGGGGTTGAACTGATTAAGATTAAATTTCAGGAGATCCTCAAATCCAAAGGACTACTAGAAATAAACGTAAAGCAAGGAGATCCCTTCGATGCCGAGGTCCACGATGCCATTACCCAAATTCCGGCCCCGGAAAAAAAGCTGAAGGGAAAAATAGTGGACGTGATAGAAAAAGGGTTTCGCCTCGGCGATAAAATCATTCGACACCCCAAAGTGGTGGTCGGGAATTAACGGTAGAAAATGAAGGAGGATTATTACGAAATACTAGGCTTATCCAAAAATGCCAGTGCGGCCGAGATTAAAAAAGCTTATCGTAAAAAAGCTTTGGAATACCACCCCGATAAGAATCCGGGTAATTCCAAAGCCGAGGAAATGTTTAAAAAGTCTGCGGAGGCCTACGAGGTTTTGAGCAATCCCGATAAGCGTTCCAGGTACGACCAATACGGACATGCTGCTTTTGAAGGAGGCGGTTTTGGCGGTGGAGGTATGAACATGGAGGATATCTTTAGCCAGTTCGGAGATATTTTCGGAAGTGCCTTTGGTGGTAGTTTTGGCGGTTTTGGAGGTTTTGGCGGAGGTCAAGCCAGGGCAAAAGGAAGCAATCTTAGGATTCGCGTAAAGCTCAATTTGGAGGAAGTGGCCCATGGCGTTGAAAAAAGAGTCAAAGTACGGCGAAAGGTACAAGCTAAAGGCGTTACTTATAAGACCTGTAGTACCTGTAACGGCCGAGGTCAGGTAACCAAAATAACCAATACGATTCTAGGAAGAATGCAGACGGCAGCTACCTGTAGTAGTTGCGGTGGTAGCGGTCAGATCATTGATCATCGCCCCGCCGATTCCGACGCTCAAGGCCTGAAGGTGAAGGAAGAGACCGTATCCATACAAATACCATCCGGTGTCGAGGAAGGCATGCAGCTAAAAGTAACCGGAAAGGGGAACGAAGCTCCGGGGAATGGAATTGCCGGAGATTTATTGGTGGCTATAGAAACCGAGGAACACCCTACCTTAAAGAGGGAAGGTGACAATCTACACTTCGATTTATATATCAGCTTTTCAGAAGCTGTATTGGGAACTTCAAAGGATATCGATTCCGTAACCGGGAAGGTGAGGATAAAATTGGAACCAGGAATACAGTCGGGAAAAATACTACGCCTTAGGGGCAAGGGAATTTCCAGCATCAATGGCTATGGAAGTGGTGATTTGTTGGTCCACGTAAACGTTTGGACCCCCAAAGAGCTGAACAAGGAACAGCGGGATTTTTTCGAAAGTATGCAGGATCATGAGAATTTTTCCCCAAGACCTGAAAAATCGGACAAGTCCTTTTTTGAAAAGGTAAAGGATATGTTTTCGTAATTATTCGGTGCGATAAAGCACACATGATCGAGTTTCTATTTGGGGGGAGTATAAAATAAAAAATGTATATTTGGAATAATATTGGGAAACCAATATTAAATTTTCTTTTTCATAGCAATTTTTTTCCCATCCTCGATCGATATTGAGGGTGGGTTTTTGTTTTGTTATATATCTTTGAAAAAATTGTGTGTATGGATAATATTTTGGTAGCTAAAGAAGTAAGTAAGCACTACGGCCGCCACACCGCACTAAATAAGATATCCTTGGAAATTCCCGAAAATAGTATTTATGGGCTTCTGGGCCCGAATGGTGCGGGAAAAACAACATTGATACGGATTATCAACCAAATTACACATCCGGATTCTGGCGAGGTTCTCTTGGCCGGACAGCCCTTACACCCAAAACATATTTCCATGATAGGCTATCTTCCAGAGGAAAGAGGCCTGTATAAAAGTATGAAAGTAGGGGAGCAGGTGCTGTATTTGGCCCAATTAAAGGGACTGTCCAAAAACGATGCTAAACAACGCTTAAAATTTTGGTTCGACCGACTGGAGATCGGTGACTGGTGGAATCGAAAAGTACAGGAACTCTCCAAGGGGATGGCCCAAAAGATCCAATTTATAGTCACCGTCCTGCACGAGCCCAAACTGCTGATTTTTGATGAACCCTTTAGCGGTTTCGACCCCATCAACGCAAATATTATAAAGGACGAGATCCTTCAACTAAAGCAAAACGGCACCTCCATTATCTTCTCTACCCATAGAATGGAATCTGTGGAGGAACTATGCGAGTATATCGCCCTTATCCATAAATCGGAAAAGATTTTGGACGGCCGTCTTTCCGATATAAAAAAGGCGTATAAAAACAATGTTTATAAGGTGGGACTGGAGTCCGGGCAAGGTGAGATGATTCTCCGGGGATTATCTAATAAATTTCAAATTATTTCATCCCATTATTCAAAGGCCGAGAGACAGTTAGATTTTACGATTCAATTACCCTCTGGGGATACGCGAAATATTTTAACCCAACTGGCGGCGAAGGGGAATATCAATAACTTTGTAGAGACCATTCCCTCTGCCAGTGATATTTTTATACAAACAGTTCAGGGCAAAAACAAGGTTTAGACCTGGAACTTTGGAACCCAAATTACGTATTTTGACGACTTGTCCGATAGGAAGGACGGCATAATTGTCGGGGGAGGAAGCAAGCTGATGAAAAAGATTGAGTTTTGAATGTCCTAATTAGTAGGCCGGAATCTATTTCTAAACGGAAATGAGTACCTATGTAAGACACATCGTATTGCAATTGGGTCTCCTTGGTTTTTAATGGGAATAAAAATTTTTAAATGAACAAATTACCTTTGATCGTAAAACGGGAATATTTGGCCAAAGTCAGGAACAAGACCTTTGTAGTGATGACCTTTCTGAGTCCTTTTTTAATGGTAGGTATGGTGGTTCTTGTCGCCTTTTTGACCAAGGTGAACGACAGCGATCAAAAAACCATTGGTATACTGAATGAAAGCAAATACTTTTTAAATGATTTCCATAGTACGGAAAGTGTTTCCTACGTTGATTTTAAGGATATTGGGCTGCAGGAGGCAAAGGATTCGGTAGCCGGTATGGGTTTTTATGGATTGTTGTACATTCCTAAGGAAAGCGGTTTGGAATCCGTGGCGGATCATTCTTTTTTCTTCACCAATGATTCTCCCAGTTCGTCCATTTTGGATAGGTTGGAACGAGTTTTTCAAGATCGTTTACGAATGGGGAAACTTCAACAATTGGGGATATCTTCCAAAGAATTTGAGGAGATGGATCAGCCATTTGAAATTCGTACCGCCAATTTCGATGGCCAACGCAATTTAAAGGGAATCAATGAAATCAAGGCCCTAATCGGGGGCGGATTTGGGTATCTTATCATGATGTTTATCATAATTTACGGTGGATTTGTGATGCGAAGTGTAATCGAAGAAAAGACCAGCAGAATCATAGAGGTCATCATTTCTTCGGTTAAACCGTTCCAGCTGATGATGGGCAAGATAATTGGTACTTCCTTGGCAGGAATCACCCAGTTTGTGATATGGATCGTTTCGGGGATCTTATTGCTAGCGGTGTCCATTTATGTGTTCGACATTGACCTTGGGGTCGGGGCAGGGCCCAGTTTGGCCTCCGGCGATGTTTCCAATATGATGGCGACCCCGACCCACGATACCATGCAGTTGTATGCAGCGGAACTGTTAAAAATTCCATGGGGAACCTTGGTAGGTTTTTTTATCGTATACTTTATCCTGGGCTACTTGATTTACAGTTCTATCTATTCGGCGATAGGAGCGGCGGTCGACAATGAAACGGATACCCAACAATTTATCTTTCCGATTATTATGCCCTTGATGTTGGCAATATACGTAGGGTTCTTTTCCGTTTTTAATAACCCCAACGGGCCCATAGCGGTTGCTTTTTCCCTATTCCCGTTAACCTCCCCGATTGTAATGATGATGCGTTTGTCCGGGGGTATCGGGGGAAGTGGGGTGCCCGCATGGCAATTGATTGCCTCAATACTTATTTTAATCGGCACATTTATTGCAATCGTCTGGTTGGCCGCGAAAATTTATAGGGTTGGAATATTGACGTACGGTAAAAAGCCGACCTACAAGGAAATGCTTAAATGGTTACGGTATTAAGAATCGCCCCTTTGCAGCAAAAGGATACACATATATCCTAAATAAAAATTTTGCCTAAAGATAATCAACACAGTTAGATCGCCATGGGTATATGAAGAACAAATCCTTAATTGGTTTATTATGTTTTATTGCTGGGCTAGTTGCCTGCACGGCACAAAGCCCCGACGGAGCGAAGGTCGAATATACTTTTATGCCGCGAAATTCATCTTCAGCACAAACGGCCCGACTTAAATTGGTAGCGAACTTCCCAATAAGATTGAAAAAGGAGCAAATAATATTTTTGGGGGCCGAGTACAACGGCTACAAGTATTCAATTCTGCGGGACGTACCTTTCGAAGAGCACCGGTTGGCGAGTTTCCAACTTTTTGATTTTAATATGGGCTATAGTTTTATGTGGAACAAAGATTGGCGTTTTATAGGTGTTGTGACGCCAAGGCTTATGTCTACTTTTTCTGAAGGGATAAGGAATCGGGACTTTAAGGTAAATGCCACCGCCGCTTTATTTAAGGAAAGAAAGGATTTGGATAAGCCTTATCGTTTGGTGTTAGGGCTAACCTATAACACCAATAATAATTTGAAGTTTCCGTTACCTTTGGTATATTATGAAAAGCGGTTCCATCCCAATTGGTCGTTTACTGTGGGAATACCAAAGAACGACCTAAAATATTACCTGACGGAAAAGCACATTCTGTTATCGGAGCTTTTGTTGGACGGCTACTTTGTAAATGTCCAGGGAAATATTGCCCTTCCCAACAATTATGTGGCAACGGATATTTCGTCTATGGCATTGGTTTCTTTGGTAGGGTATCAGTATAAGTTTACAAAATTAATTTCCGTCTACGGTTATGTGGGGACTACGCTGTACCAGAATGGGGATTTAAGGGATGAAAGTGGAAACGAAGTTTATACGCTGAACGATAAGCAGAGTCTTTACTTAAGGACAGGATTTAAAATTGGAATTTTTTAAGAAAAAAAGATGGCAAAAATATTAGTAATCGAGGATGAATCGGCTATACGAAGGGTCTTGGTAAAAATTCTTTCGGAAGAAAGCGAATCCTATATTTTGGAGGAGGCCGAAGACGGACTCAAAGGATTGGAGTACATTAAGAACGATGATTTTGATCTGGTGCTCTGCGATATAAAAATGCCCAAAATGGACGGTGTTGAAGTTTTGGAAGCGGCCCGAAAGATAAAGCCGGAAATTCCATTTATCATGATTTCGGGTCATGGTGATCTGGATACTGCGGTGGGGACCATGAGATCGGGTGCCTTTGATTATATCTCCAAGCCGCCAGACCTAAACCGGTTGTTGACGAGCGTACGAAATGCCCTTGATCGAAACGAATTGGTTGCAGAAAACAAGACCTTAAGGAAAAAAGTAAGCAAGAATTACCAAATGGTTGGGGAGAGCCCTGCGATTACGGCTATAAAGGAAATGATAGAAAAAGTGGCGCCCACCGATGCCCGGGTACTGATTACGGGCTTTAATGGTACCGGGAAGGAATTGGTGGCCCATTGGATCCATGAAAAAAGCCAACGCAGCGATGCGCCGTTTATAGAAGTAAACTGTGCCGCCATCCCGTCTGAATTGATTGAGAGCGAGTTGTTCGGCCATGTTAAGGGTGCTTTTACTTCCGCGGTCAAGGATAGGGCAGGTAAGTTCGAGACGGCAAATCGAGGCACAATTTTTTTGGACGAAATTGGGGATATGAGCCTTTCCGCCCAGGCCAAGGTGCTTAGGGTGCTGCAAGAGAACAAGATTTCGAGGGTGGGTTCGGACAAGGATATTAAGGTCGATGTAAGGGTTGTGGCCGCAACCAATAAAAATCTTAAAATGGAGATTTCCGAAGGCCGATTTAGGGAAGATCTATACCATAGATTGGCGGTAATCCTTATCCACGTACCATCGTTGAACGAGAGACGGGAAGATATTCCCCTATTGATCGATTTTTTTGGTCAAAGAATAGCGGCCGAACAAGGTGCTTCCCCGAAGAAGTTTACAGCCGAGGCTGTAGCATTACTGCAGAGTTATGATTGGACGGGCAATATTCGGGAGTTGCGCAACGTGGTAGAGCGGCTTATCATCCTAAGCGGAAACGAAGTCTCCGAAAACGACGTAAAGCTGTTTGCTAGTAAATAGATTTATAAGACCTTCAGAAGTATTGGCGCAATGCATTGCGTCCGATTCGGATGTAATCTAATGTTTATAAATGCTTTGCAAATCTTTCCGGAAACCTCGACTACTCGTAACGGATCCCCAAATCATTGGTCCTTACTTCCCTTAGTTTTTTCCGCAATCTTTCCTGCATTTTTTTCAGTATACTGGAATAATGCGGGTTAAGGGCCAGGTTGTTGTACTGCTTTGGGTCGAGGTCCATGTCGTAAAGTTCCATGCCAGAACCGGCATCTTCATCGTATTGAATATAAGCCCATTTATCGGTCCGTACCAAGAACGATTTTCCGCCCTGCGTAACAGAAAATACCATATCGCGCACCGCGTAGTCAGGATCGTCCAGGGTCTTGGCAATATTTTTTCCCTGAAGTTTGTTTGACGGTTTTATTCCGGCGAGTTCGGCAACCGTGGGATATAGATCCAAGAGTTCGGTAAAGGATCGGCATACCGAGGGTTCTTTGCCTGGCATCTTGATAATTAATGGCACCCGGACCGATTCCTCGTGCAGACTTACCTTCATCCAAAAGCGGTGTTCCCCTAAGTGGAAGCCGTGATCAGAAGTGAAAATAACAATGGTATTGTCTTCGAGACCTTCTTCCTTTAGGGTATTTAATACTTTTCCGACCTGGGCGTCCATATAGGAAACCGAGGCGTAATAGGCGGCGACGGCTTTCTTTTCCTGGACTTCGGACATTTGCCCGTTAACGCTGGTGACATAATTAATGCCTCGTTCGGGAATATCGTCCCAATCGTTCACTACCATTGGGGGCATCACTATTTGTTGATAGGGAAAGGGCTCAAAATAGTTTTTTGGAGCAACAAAGGGCACATGTGGCCGCACAAAGCCCACCGCCAAGAAAAAGGGTTCGTCCTTGTGTTCTTTGATAAGTTCCATGGCTTTCTCGGCTGTTTTACCATCCGAATGTACCCAATCGTTCCCTTCCGCCTTTACTATGGTCATCACATTTCCACCTTTTCGAGGTTTATCGCCGTATGGGTTATTTTGTACCAACTCTGCTTCCCCATCTGCTTTCCATTCGGGACCTTTACTGTTAAATCGCTCTGTCCAGGAGGCGTCATCGTCTTGTCCGTTAGATCCGGTCTCAATATCGATAGGCACCCCCATATGATAAATTTTGCTGACCCTTGCGGTGTAATAGCCATTGTCTTTAAACAGCTGCGCCCAGGACTTTCGATCGGGACCTACGTTTTCCCTGCCGCTTACATAACCATAGGTGGTGGTGGCACTGGGGTAGAATCCGAACATAAGTGAGGCCCTAGAGGGGCCGCAAACGGGGTATTGGGAGTAGGCGCGGGTATACCGCGTGCCTTCGGATGCCAATTTATTTATGTTGGGCGAATGGCCCGCTTGGTTTTCATAAGAGGTAATCGCCGTGGCGGTAAGATCGTCGGCAATGATAAATAGTACGTTGTATTTTTTAAGCCCGTTTTTTTTTAAGGACTGGGCGGGAACACTATTGCCGACGGCCAGACACATCAACATAAGAAGGATATGGTGCAGGTTCATTTTTTTTGATCAATTGGATAGAAAATGTGAGCGATGCTTACCCCAAATATAACTCAACTAGACCTTCTGGGGAAGTTACGTGTACGATTTTGTTTTCGCGATCCACTTTTGTCACAATTTCATCGGTGATGGGAAGCAGCAGTTGTTTGCCGTCTTTTTCAGCTTCAAATAAGGCTTGGGCCGTGGTGTCGTTTACGCCGCGAATGGTGCCAATATCGCCATGGACTTTATCCATTAGGGCAAACCCCATGACCTCATGGTAGTAGAATTTGTTGCCCGTGAGTTGAGGTAGGAGTTTTAGGGGAAGGTAAAGTGCCGCTCCCATAATATTATCGGCTTCTGCTTCACTTTCCACTTCTTCGAAACGTATACGAAGTAGGCTCGATTTGTGAAGGGAAGATTTTTCAATAAAAAATGGAACCAGGACGTTTCCAAGGGAAACGAACACTGATTCCATGTTCTCGTATATTTCGGGTTCGTCGGTATCCAGTTTTGCCAGTACCTCTCCCTTAAAACTATATTTTGAAACAATTTTGCCTAAATAGAAACAATCCGATTTCTGCATCGTTCCTACCGCAATTATTTTTCTTCTTTTGGAGTTTCGGCATCTTCCGATGCTGGCTTGTCATCTGCTGCGGTAGGGGCGGCAGCTTCTTCTTTATTTTCCTTAGCTGGTTCGGCCTCCGGAGCTTTTTCCTCTACGGCCGGCGCTTCTTCTACTGGTGCTTCTTCTACCGGCGCTTCTTCCGTGACGGGGGCAGAAACGACTTCCTCAACAGCCTCTTCTACTTGCGGGGCTTCCTCCTCAACGGCAGGTGCGTCGGCAGCGGCAGCGGCGGCGGCACGTTTATCGCTCACCTCTTTTTCTGCTTTTAAAGCTTTTGCCAAGGCATCGGCCTGCAACTTGTCCAAGCCTTGTACCTTATTACTAATGGCTTTTTCTTTTTCTTCCAACCAGGCATTGAACTTTTCTTCAACTTGCTCTTCGGTCAAAGCACCTTTTCGTACCCCGGCCAACAGATGGTGTTTTAAAAGAACTCCTTTATAGGATAGGATGCGTTTTGCGGTTTCTGAAGGTTGAGCTCCGTTTTGAAGCCATCTCACGGAATGTTCCACATTGATCTCTATGGTGGCGGGATTGGTATTTGGATTGTAGATACCCAATTTTTCCAAATATTTACCATCTCTTTTAGCACGGGAATCCGCTGCTACTACCCAGTAAAATGGCTTTCCTTTTTTTCCGTGTCTCTGTAATCTAATTCTAACTGGCATATCACATTAATTTTGTAGGGTGCCCGACCCTCGATTATTAATTCTCCTTTGCTCAAAAAGCTTTTAAGCGGCTGCAAATGTAACCCATTTTCATGAATTTGCAAGGGTTTGTGATTTGTTTTTTACGACTGGCTATTTTGATACCCAAAATTAACGTCGAGTCACGCTGAAATGACGTTTAACGCCATCGTATATTTTGTGCCAGGCCTAGACAAAAAATCATTGCATTACCGCCCGCGTGTCGCAGAAGCTTTTCGGCCTTCGTGCCCATGCTATTTTGGCGTCCGCATGTCGCAGAAGCTTTAGCGGAGGCACAAGGAGGCTAGCGGAGGCGTAAAGGGAACCGGGTCTTTTAAAAGCTTACCTCCCCTGCCAAAATACGTCCATGCGGGCTTTGGGGCCGGGGAATAAGAAGCTCGAAATGAGCGATCTTAATATCTGTTAGATAGTTGTATAACCCTATTAAATTGTATCCGACGAAGGAATGGACTTGTTTTTAAAGTTTTGGGACTTATCCCTAATCTATTGGAAGATTATAGGATCACGATTAATATCGGTTAGAATCGATTCCCTAAGAAGGAGGGGCTTTTTTTGAATAAAATATGCCGTTGAAAAAGTACAATCCGATCAGGGCGATCTAATACTACATTTAGATCGTAATCTGCCTATCGATTTGTTGGTCTAGGGAGATAAAGGTTTCGGTCCGGGAAACCCCTTCAATTTGTTGTATGTTCTTATTGAGAACCTGCATCAGATGTTCGTTGTCCCTACACAATACTTTGATCAAGATAGACCAGTTACCGGTGGTGTAGTGGCATTCCAGTACCTCGGGGATCTTTTCTAGTTCCTTAACAGCACTGGGATTGCTCATGGCCTTGTCTAGATAGATGCCTATGTAGGCCATGGTAGTATATCCCAACGCTTTGGGATTGATTACAAATTTGGAACCGGCTATCAGGCCAGAGCTTTCCAATTTTCTGAGCCTTTGATGAATCGCCGCTCCCGAAATTCCAATATTTCTGGCTATCTCTAGAATGGACTTTCGGGCATCCTTCATTAGGAATCTTAGAATTTCCTTATCGATTCCATCAATTTTTAAATTATCGGGGGTAGATTTCATGACTTGTATGGATTATTTTTTCTGTTCGCCAACCGGTTGTTTTTTTAAATTATAAGTAGGGTATTAACCAGTGTCCGGCCTAAATGGTCCTAAAACAAAGCTTGTAAAGCCCGCCCGACCGGTAACGTTAGGTTGTGAAAACTGATGTTTTTACTGGTGTAAACAATCGGTTTCTGTACAAGCGTTTCGCGGTTATCGAGATTTATAGACAGACGCTAACTGGCTACAAAGTCCGGGTTGTACCCCAAATAAGGCACGTGGTATTCCTTAAAATTTATTCCGTATTTTTTGAGTTCGGAAAGGATCGGGGCGTATACCTCTTCCTGTATTGGGATCCTAACCCCCGTGCCGATAATCTTCTTGTTGAGAATGAGCAAGGCAGCCATGGCCACGGGAAGTCCTACCATTTTTGCCATGGCGGTGTGTTCCCTGTCTTTTCCCAAAACCACCATGTTGGCATCTATTTGATGTCTCTTTTCCCCAAGTTCAAACCCAAATTTATGGTACATCACGATCATATCCTTGTCTTGTTCGTCCAGAGTCCAACTCTCTTCTAGAATTTTTTGCAATATCTGCGCAGGGGTGGCATTTTTTAGCGAAATTTTCTTTTGGTCGTCGAACAAATGTAGTTCCAATAATTTCTCCCACATAATATCATCTTGATCAATTTTTAGATAAAGCCTCAATTTTAGTTCCACAGAATCTGTAGGGGAGTAGGGGAGGAAAAGATTGGTGAATTGCCGATAAGACATCCCCTCTGAATTTTCAATCGCATAACTGTCATCGGTCATTCCCAGTTGAACGAAGATGTTCCAGGCACGGGAAAATCCAACTCTCCTAATGGTGCCCCGATATAGGGTGAGGGCATCTTGAAGGCCGTAGGATTCCCTGTATTTTAAGGAATCCCTGTTGGCATAGGCTTCGAATCTTCCATAACCTTCAATTTCTAAAAACTCTGTCCTCCGAAACAATTTGTGGTAAGGAATATATTTGTAGGTGCCTTCCTGTATAAATTTGGCCGTCCCTCCCTGTCCGGCGATCATTACATTTCGCGGGTTCCAAGTAAACTTGTAGTTCCAGAGGTTATTGTCACTTTCCGGTGCTACCAAACCCCCACAAAATGATTCGAACAAAATTAGTTTACCGCCTTTTTTCCGGATACCATCCAAAATTTGCATAGCACTCATATGGTCGATTCCGGGATCGAGCCCAATTTCGTTCATAAAGATGAGTCCGGCTGCCTTGACCTGCTTATCCAAGACTTTCAGTTCCGGACTTACATAAGAGGCAGTGACCAAATGCTTGCCGTATTGGAGACAGTCCTTTGCAATTTTGATATGAAGCGATGCCGGGAGCATCGAGACAACAATTGATGCATTATCAATGGCATTCTTTCGATCCGCATCCTTAAAAATATCCAGTTTTATAACGGTACACCGTGGATGGTTTGCTATGTCGGGGGATATATTTTCTGGTCGAATGTCGGCGATGGTCAGCTCCAATTCCTCTTCTTGGGCTTTTGAAAGTAGATAGTCAAAGAGATAGTAGCTGGATTTACCGGCTCCGATTACAAGAATTTTTCGAGGCATCAATTTGTGTATTTTTGTAACAGAATAGGGTGTTTGAGCTTTAAGAATGTTAAATTTATAAAAAATATAAGTGTTTTAGTTATGAACAGAACAATTTTTATTACCGCGATTGTTTTCGGGGCTTTGGCAATTGCGTTGGGGGCCTTTGGTGCCCACGCTCTAAAGGAAGCGTTAAGTGCAGCTGAAATTCAAGTTTTTGAAACAGGTGTCCGTTATCAAATGTACCACGCCCTGTTATTGTTGTTCATGGCCAATACCCTGCACGTTCCCGAACAAAAAAAGAAATTGGTCTTTTATCTTATTGCTATAGGCGTGGTTCTCTTTTCGTTTTCTATTTATCTATTGGCAACCAATAATCTGACGGGATTCGATTTTAAAACCATCGGTTTTGTTACCCCGATCGGGGGAATACTACTTCTGTCGGGATGGGTTATTTTGGGGTATCGTTTTATAAGGCATAAGAGCAACCAAATTTAGTATATTATTATTTTAACATCGTTTTAATTATATTTTTGATAATTTTGTACCTCTAAAAACTGTTCATAATGAGTATATCGCATCAATCAACGCAAACGATTTCGTTAGAGAGCTATGGCCTTGTAAACGATCGTGTGCATTATCAAGCAACGCCGGACGAGTTGCACAACATTACCCTAAAAAAGGCTATGGGGAAGGAAGCCTCCTCTGGGGCCTTGGCCATAGATACGGGTGAATTTACAGGACGGTCCCCCAAGGACCGATTTATCGTTATGGACGATATCACCAAGCTCAAGGTTTGGTGGGGAGATATCAACCTTCCGTTCGACCCCGATAAGTTTGACCGGCTCTACGACAAGGTCATCGAATATTTGAACTCCAAGGAAATCTATGTGAGGGATTCCTATGCTTGTGCAGATCCAGATTATCGTTTAAATCTTAGGGTCATCACAGAATACCCATGGTCCAATCTGTTCGCTTACAATATGTTCCTTAGACCTACGGAGGCAGAACTGGTCGATTTTGATCCGGAATGGACAATCGTCAACGCTCCTGGATTTATGGCCGATCCCAAAGAAGACGGTACAAGGCAACACAATTTTGCCGTTCTAAACTTCACAAAAAAAATAGCCCTGATCGGGGGGACGGGATATACCGGTGAAATTAAGAAGGGAATTTTCTCGGTTCTGAATTTTATTCTTCCCGTTTATAAGAACACACTGCCAATGCATTGTTCTGCAAATGTTGGGGACGATGGGGATACCGCTATCTTTTTTGGTCTTTCGGGAACTGGGAAGACCACCCTTTCCACGGATCCGCATCGCAAACTTATAGGCGATGACGAACACGGTTGGACGGCCGAAAATACCGTATTTAACTTTGAGGGAGGCTGTTATGCCAAAGTGATCGATCTTTGCCAAGAAAACGAACCGGAGATTTATGGGGCAATAAAAAAAGGAGCCCTTTTGGAGAATGTAATACTCGATAAGGATGGGGACGTAGATTTTGCCGATACCTCCATTACGCAGAATACCCGGGTGAGCTACCCCCTTTACCACATCGCCAATCATATGGAGCCCTCTGTGGGCAGAAATCCCAAAAACATCTTCTTTTTAACCGCAGATGCATTCGGGGTAATTCCACCCATATCTAAGTTGACCCCGAGCCAGGCGGCCTATCATTTTATTTCGGGATATACTGCCAAGGTGGCCGGTACGGAAGCTGGGGTAGTGGAACCGGTTCCTTCATTTTCGGCCTGTTTTGGAGCTCCTTTTATGCCTTTGCACCCCACCAAATACGCCGAAATGCTTAGTGACAAAATGAAGGAATCCGGGGTGAACGTTTGGTTGGTAAATACGGGATGGACAGGTGGTCCATATGGTGTGGGTACCCGAATGAAGTTAAAATACACCCGGGCCATGATCCATGCTGCCCTAAATGGCGACTTAGGTCTGTACTGTTATGACAAGTACCATATCCACTCCGTATTCGGGGTGGCACAACCTAGGGTATGTCCAGGAGTCCCTACCAGCGTTCTTAGCCCTAGGGCTACTTGGAACGATGATGAGGCTTACTACAAAATGGCTTTCAAGCTGACCAATGCCTTTCGGCATAATTTTAAGAAGTTCGAATCCTACGCCAATGAGGAAATAAGGCGGGGGGGGCCACAACGGTATGCGTTTTAATGCCCTTTATCCATTTGCGATGAAATAAATGGAATTCGCGGAGCCAAGAAATAACCCGTAAGACTGGCGAACAGAATAGGAATAAAATAGGCAAATCCGGTCAAGGTCGCCAGGAGAATTGTGGTGCTCATCGGCGTCCGGGTTACACACGCGTTCACCGCGGCCATGCAGCTAACAATGGTCAACGAAAGGTTCACCTCTGGTATAAAATGATGGATGATCAGCCCCAAGTTGGCCCCTACAAAAAAGAGCGGAATGATAAAACCGCCCCGCCAGCCCGAAGTTACGGTTACGGCAATGGCAATTATCTTAAAGATTAGCAACGCGATCAAAAATTGCAACGTACTGTCCCTTGTTAGGAGTTCATTGAGCTCAAAGTGATCAAAATACCGGGTCAGGGGCAAATAGAAGGCGATTGTACCCAATAGGATACCTCCAATAAAGGTTTTTATATAGATGGGTACTTTGAGCTTCTCATAACCGCTCTTAAAAAATTTGGTGCAAAAAATAAACACCCATCCCACTACGGTGGCCATGATACCAAATAGTACGGCGTAGGCAAAATCAAATTTGTCCACCAGTTCATAGGAAGGGAGTTCCCACGCGGGACCGAGGCCCATCTGGACAATAATTACAAAGACCAGATAGCTAAAACAACTGGCAACAAAGGCAGGAATGATGGCCCTATAGTACTGTACGGCGTGTTTGTGGTGCAGGATTTCCAAAGCAAATAGACTGCCACCCAATGGGGCGCCGAAGAGCGCGGTAAACCCCGAGGCCATCCCTGCGATACTCAAGGATCGCAATTCTTCCCCTTTCAACCGAAACAGTTTCCCCATCCAAGTGCCCGTGGATCCCGTAACCTGGACCAGGGGAGCCTCTGGTCCCAAACTGCCCCCTGCCGCAATGCAAATGAGTGAAGATAAAATCATGGAAGGATTATTCTTGGGATCCAATTTGCCTTTGTTAAAACGTATATTGTTTACGATCAATTGAATTTCCCCAGGTTCCCCAATAAAATGAATTATAAGACCCGCCAATAGGCCGGCGAAGGCCATAACGGGGATTACCTGCCATCCCGTAAACCAGGCCATCCCGTCTGTGAGGAAACCCAGAACGATCCAATAGACCCCCGCCATGATCCCGCCAAGTAGACCAAGGAGGGCCCATAGAATAAACATACGGCTAAAAACAAATGGGTTGAACCGGATGGGCTGATCTAGAATATTCAGATAGGTGACTAATTTTCTTCTTCTTTTTAACTTCAAAACAAGGCTCCTTGATAGTGGGTTGTAGTTTTTTAAACGGCGACAAAGTTACACATTGAACGGGGTGATTCAAGAATTGTGAGGAATATTTATTGCAGGCCTTACCGCCGAACCCATCGGCAGGTAAAACCTTTGGGGACAAAACAGATAACATGGAAGTGGTTGTGGCGGGATGCCAACGGGTGGGAATTTATCTTTTTGCTCTTTTGTAATCGATGAGTTTACGGGGTCCTTCCAAAACTACCCGCACAACTCGTAAGGTACCGTCGTCCTTGCTCGCTATTTCCCATTTGACTAGGGTAATACCGCCGTTTGAAATTTCTAATCCAGTAATGCTCCTCGGATGCACGCAGCACCCGTCGTTGAACATCGGTATTTCTCCGGGTTCGGGAAACCGTGGCCTGTGGGTGTGACCTATAATGGTGATAAGCCCGTTGTTTTGAATAATCCATTTTTTTACCCGCAGCTCCAATTTAAGGAGCTCCTTATAGTTCTTGGCCGGGCTTGTGGGATCCGATATACCCCAGATTTGTAGTGGTTTCCACAAGATGCGGACCATAAATCGGTTCCAGCGCCAAAGGGTGTAGTTCCACCAATCCGCTTGGTGGCCGTGGGTCAAAAAAATTTGTTGATCGGTATCCCTATGTTCCAAAATAAGGGCTTCGTGGTAGCTTATATCCTCAAAAAGTTCCTTGTCCCGCCCATCGATGGGTTCAAAAAATCTGGACAAGGTTTTCTTTACGTACTTTGGGTCCCGATACACCATGTCGTGATTGCCCCATATCATGTTTAGCCGCTTTTCCCAATGAAATTTCCGCAGCAAGAGATAAACATTTTTATGGGCGGTGAAAATGGACTCAAAATTGATATTTTCCCATAGCTCGTCCCCATCGCCCAGCTCAAAATAGGTATAGCCCTCTTTATAATATTGTTCTAGGGCATGGTAGTAAATATTTCTATTGTTGGCGAAGTCATCGGCAAAACTGTTGTCCCCTCGATGGCAGTCGCTGAAGATTATAAGTCTTGAGCTGTCATCGAACGGGATTACCTTGGCATTTTGGTAAGCTCTCGTTAATCTGGTTCGCGAAGACATAAGTTATTTCGGATAAGGAGTATAAATATCTAAAAAAATTAAGGAGGAGGGGGAAATATTTTAAATTATGGACATCACAACGAATAAGAAACCCATGCTAAACGCGTGGGTTTTAATGTGAACCGACTTCAGTCGGATCAATCTATGGCTCGGGATAGAACATGTTCACCTTGAGGGAGATGGCTTTAGATTGTTTAGTGACTTGCGATATGCGTTTAGCTTATAGCGTAAAGCCATTTTCCTTACTGCTATTTTGATGCCAAGGCTCCCGGATTTTTCATCGTTATCTTTTTGATGACAAAATCCCCAATATCCCTACCTTGCTTGAGTCCGATTTCGATTGCGGCACGATAATGAATGCCCCCGTACATACGGCTTATAGCGGCTTCCGCAGAGGCTTGGTTAAATGAGGTAAAGCTTCTAACGGGTAGGCCATAGGGAGTTTCGGTGTCGTCGTCGAATGAGAAATTGTCTCCGTAAATACTGGTTAACACTTCTGCTGCTGCTCCGGAGACTACACTGTGCCCGCTCGTGTATTCCGGAAAAGGCGGAGTTTGCAATAACGGCATCCAGTTTTCATCGATGTGCTGGTTGATGAGGGTTTCCGGGCGAATGAGATTGCTCCTATATTTTTCGTCCCAACAGCTGATAAATGCATCTGCAATTGCGATTGAAGTCTTGGTATAGGCATATACCGAATCGTCAAAATTGCTGTTTATTTTTCTGTTGGCGATTTTTACAATTCCGATCCAGTGCGCTCCCGGGGATATCTTTTTGGTCGCGAACATCAAATGCCCTCGGGTTACGGATACGTAAGGGTTGCAGTCCCAGAATTTGGCGATGGCCATTTCTTCCGACTCATCCCCAGCTTGGGTTATTTTCATCCCTGTATCGTAAACCTCCTTTAGCTCTTTATAAAACTCGGATTCTTTGTCCATAGAAAAATTTGGGGGAGGGAGTGGTTTAAACTGTTGGGCAGAATCGAGTGCGAAAGGCCGAATGTCGTTCCAGTGCGGTTCTATCCCATCCATATAGGCGGGTGGGGTGGGCTGCCATCGGGTAGGGTCTTCAGTGTTTACCGTAAACTTTGGCATCGTCCGTGTCTGGTTGTAGTTGTCCTTGTTCATCCAGGCCGCAATATGATCAACCACCTTCATCCCATAGGCTTTGGAAGCCTCGAATTGATCTTCATTGGTGGCTTTCCAAACCCCGTACAAACTGTCCTGCATGGTCGTAATCCTATCTTCGGAAAAGATAAGCTTTTTGCTCAACGCCATATGGGCGATAAGGGCAGATAATTTGGGGTTAATATTCTTGGTCGTATCCAATACGGGAATGGGCGTTAGATCGGTCAATTGACCGGCGAGGGTTTGGTATTTATCATCGGTCTGCGCGATAATTTCATAGGCTGCAACATTGGGATATGCTAGAATCCTACTTGCCACTGGTGGCGAGAAAATGTCGTGAATCATAATTTCGATAACTCTATCCACAGAGGCATCATAGAGTTCGGGGCTTATTTCAATAGGTTTTGTCTCTTTTTTACAACTGCCGGCTACCATAAGTATCCCAAACAAAATTGTCCACGCTTTGGCCTTAAGATTCATATTTAATCATTTTTTCTGATACTATTTTCAAAATTAACGGAATGGATAGATATCCTTTCAAAATATTGGTGGCCAATTTAACCAAACTTTCTGGAACAAGCGGAATACAGGGCGTTAATTAATCTTTCATTAATTTTTGATGTACCCGCACCCAATAAAAAAAAGAGCCGGACTTTCCGGCTCCTATAATTAATAAAAAACATTTTGATACCGAGTATCCTCGCAGATCCATCGGGGGGTGATTTTAGATTAAATCCCGAATTGCTACTTCCAAAAAATAGCGTAAAGGGCTGCGACGATAAGCATTACCGCAAAAGCACCAATATTGAATACGGGCCCGGTCTTAAAAAGACTCTTGGATAGCGGGATACCTTTTGGGTCCTCTGCACCCTTGTTTTGCAATAAACTTACCGCGACGATGACGATCATGGTCAGGAGGGCGGTGTATCCCATCTGGTCCATAAAAGGAACATTCACAAAGAATGGGTTGGAGGACCACCCATGGGAACCCACCTTGAAATACATGGCTATTGGAATAGAGGTCAGAGCTCCTATGATCGCTGCCCTGTTGGTTGTTTTTTTCCAGAACAGCCCCAAGAGGAAAACGGCCAAAATCCCTGGGCTGACTACCCCGGTATATTCCTGGATGAATTGGAAAGCCTGGTCGATGCCTCCCAACAATGGTGCCATGATACAGCCGACTATCAATGCAACAGCGGCAGATAGCCTACCTATGCTCACCGTAGCTTTGTCGCTCGCGTTTTTGTTGATATAGGGTTTGTAGATGTCCATGGTAAAAATGGTGGAGGTGGAATTGAGCATGGACGCCAATGATGAAACGATAGCTGCCGTAAGAGCGGCAAAAGCTAACCCTTTTAAGCCTGTGGGCAAAAATTGTAACAGCCATGGATAGGCCTTGTCCGCTTGGTCCAAAGAAGGCAGGTTGTTGAGTCCCGCCTCGCCCAAACTACCCAAAATCTGGGGATCGGTAACCATTACATAAGCAGCGATTCCCGGTACAACCACGATGATAGGGATAATCAACTTTAAAAAGGCCGCCAACAAAATGCCCTTTTGCGACTCCCTAAGCGATTTGGCGGCCAAGGTTCTTTGAATGATGTATTGATTAAAACCCCAATAATAAAGGTTGGCTACCCAGAGTCCGCCGACCAGCACCCCAATCCCTGGCAGATTACTGTATTCGGGATTAGATTTGTCAAGAATCATTACAAACCGTTCCGGAGCTTCGGCAAATATAGTATGGATCCCTGCAAATACCCCAGCACCTTCCGATACGGTATCCAAAGCCAGATAACTGGTAACCAATCCGCCGATGACGAGGAAGATAACCTGGATCACGTCTGTCCAAGCGACTGCCGATAGTCCGCCGTAAAGCGAGTAGGCCGCAGCAAATAATGCCAAACCAATGACTCCGTAAATCATGGGAATCCCCATTATGGTCTCCATTGCCAAGGAGCCCAAGTATAGCACGGAAGTCAGGTTTACGAACACGTACAGTGCGATCCAGAAGACGGCCAGAATGGTCTTTAAATTTGTGGAAAAGCGTTGTTCAACAAATTCGGGGATGGTGTAAAGTCCTTTCTCTATAAAGATGGGCAAAAAGTACTTGCCCACGATTAACAGGGTAATGGCCGCCATCCATTCATAGGAGGCAATGGCCAAGCCTACGGCAAAGCCCGAACCGGACATCCCGATAAATTGTTCAGCAGAGATATTGGCCGCGATCAAAGAGGCGCCGATGGCCCACCAAGGAAGGGATTTACTCGCTAAAAAGTAGTCTTCGGCATTCTTTTGGTGTCCCTTTTTGTCCCTGGATACCCAAAGACCTACGCCCAAAATTAAAGCGGCATAGGCAATAAAGATGAAATAATCCCAAAATCCGAATGCAGTAGTCATAGTCTAAATGGTTGGTTATCTAATAATTTCTTTACTCTCCGAAATTAAGTTTTTTCCAGAAAATAAGGTGGGATTTATAAATTCTTTTTGCCAAATCGGACTTTTTAACATGGATATCATCCAAACTTTTTGAAATTCGGCGTATTGTAAAAAGGTTGATGCTTTGTAGAATTGGATGTAAGATAGGCAAAAAAGAAAAAACCGATGGTTGCATCGGTTTTAACTTGACTAATTCAAAATAAGAACGTATCCTTTTTAAAGGCAGCTCAATATAAGAATAAATGAGAAGCCGGCCCATAACATAGTTGGTTCCATTTGTTATTTTTAACGTAAGAAACTACCTAATCGGCGTCCAAAAAAACTGTTGTCTAAAATAAAATATTTCTCGAAGATATAATTTGGAATTGTAGGTACGGATTCCGTGTTCATCGTTCCGAGAACGTAGAAAGATGGCCTACCCGATCTTTTCGAACCCGCAATAGGGTACCAATACTTCCGGTATTCGGATTCCGTCCGCTGTTTGATAATTTTCTAGAATGCCAGCCAAAACCCTGGGCAGGGCCAGGGAGCTTCCGTTTAGGGTATGGGCCAATTGACTTCTCCCATTTTCATCCTTGAACCGCAATTTTAGCCGGTTTGCCTGAAAGGTCTCAAAATTGGAGACGGAACTAATTTCCAGCCATCGGTCCTGTGCGGTAGAGAAAACTTCAAAATCATAGGTAAGTGCCGAGGTAAATCCCAGATCACCCCCGCACAGACGTAGGATACGGTAAGGCAATTTTAGTTCGCGCAGTATACTTTGTATATGCATCACCATTTTTTGAAGTGCATCGTAGGATCTTTTGGGATGTTCTATCCGTACTATTTCCACTTTATCAAATTGATGCAGTCGATTGAGTCCCCGCACGTGAGAACCGTAGCTTCCTGCTTCCCTCCTAAAACAGGGGGTATAGGCCGTTAGGCAGATCGGGAAATCCTTTTCTTTGAGCATCAGGTCCCGATATAGGTTCGTAATGGGCACTTCGGCGGTGGGGATCAGGTATAGGTCTTCCTCTCCAATAAGGTACATTTGGCCTTCTTTGTCCGGAAGCTGACCGGTTCCGTAGCCAGAGGCTTCGTTGACCAAATGGGGAACCTGCATTTCCGTATATCCGGCTTCTGTATTTTTATCCAAAAAATAGGAAATCATGGCACGTTGTAGTTTGGCACCTTTACCCTTGTACACCGGAAACCCGGCCCCTGTAACCTTTACTCCCAGTTCAAAATCGATAATATCGTACTTTTTTGCCAGTTCCCAATGGGGCAGGGCATTGCTGATGAGATTAGGAATATCGCCCTCCCTTAGGATCTCTTCGTTGTCGGTTTCGGAGCTGCCGGAGGGAACCGATTCGTGGGGCACGTTTGGAATCTGGTAAAGCAATGTCCGGAGTTCTTCTTCAACGGTGTTCAATTCCTCGTTAAGTCTTTTTGAAACCTGCTTTAGTTTACCGGTTCTTTCCTTTGCAATATTGGCCTCTTGGGGCTTACCGCTTTTAAAAAGTTCCCCTATTTCCTTGGATAATTTATTAGATTCTGCCAAGGTGTTATCGAGTTTTGTCTGTAATGCCCTTCGGTTTTCGTCCAATTGGATAATCTCGTCCAAAAGGGGTCTGGCATCCAGGTTCCGTTTATTGAATGCTTCTATAAGTTGCTCCCTGCTTTCCCGTATGACGTGTAACTGTAACATTCGTTTTTGTTTTGATCGCCAAATTTAGTGGTTTCGGACGTTATGGTAAAAAAAATTCAGATTTCAGATTTCTGAATTCTGAATTTCAAGTATTAGATGACGGACAATACGGTCTGTTTGTCCTTTTGTAGCTGGGTCTTTAAATCTTCGAGCGAATCAAATTTTTCCTCCTCCCGTATCCATTCCAAAATATCTATCTGTATCCTTTGCCCGTAAAGATCTTGGTTAAAATTAAAGAAATGTATTTCGATGGTTTTCTCGGTACCCGATACGGTAGGATTGTAACCAATATTCATCATTCCGTTTACGGTTTGCCCATTTAGAACACTCTTAACCGCATAGACCCCATTTTTTGGAATTAATTTGTAGCTCTCGGCTATGGTCAGATTGGCCGTAGGAAAACCCAATTGCCTGCCGAGTCCCCTCCCTTTTTTAACGGTGCCGGTAAGCATATATTCGTAACCCAGATAGGCATTAGCGGTTTTTACCTCACCTTCTTTTAAGGCTTTTCTAATTTTTGTGGAACTCACGGAAACCTCATCGACCTCCTGGGCAGGAATTTCCTCTACTTGAAAATCGAGGGCATTGCCGAACGCTACAAGGTCGTTGATATTGGCGTTGCGGTTGCGACCGAAGCGATGGTCATAACCAATTATTATCTTCTTGGTCCTCAGTTCATTAACAAGAATATCCCTGACGAATTCCCTTGCGGACAATCGGGAGAATTCTTTTGTAAAAGGATGGATAATTAAATAATCGAGTCCCGTTCTTTCCAAGATATGGATCTTTTCCTCTATGGTATTCAGTAATTTTATATCTGCATCCTGTTGTAATACCATACGGGGATGAGGGAAAAAAGTTAGAACCGAAGACTTAAGACCAAGTGTGTTGGCACTTTTTATCAGGCGTTCCAAAATTTTCATGTGGCCAATGTGCAAGCCATCAAAAGTACCTATGGTTACCGCTGTGGGCTCCTTTTTGTCGTATTTAGAGATGTTTTGGACTGTTATCACGAATACAAAATAATAAAAAGGCTTACATTTGGTACTGGATTAAACCAGCTTGATGACCACAAAATTACGCCTTGTTTTATCAATAACCATAGCATTTGTTTGCTTTTACGGTTCCGCCCAGTCTAGCTATTGGCACCGGATGGAATCGAAGAATGTGGTTATTGGAACTTTACAAGAGTCAAACATAAAGAAAAAACAGCTGTTTTCCCTTAATGAAGATGCGTTTGCCCAAGAATTGAATAGATCCTCTGCATTAAAGAAGGCTTCTATTGTCGTGTATTTTCCCGATGAGAACGGTAGCCTTAGCCGGTTCTTGGTCAAGGAAGCTTCAAATATGGCTCCCCAGTTGGCGGCAAAATATCCGAAAATAAAATCCTATCGCGGTTATGGCCTAAAGGACAAAAATAAACGGATTCGGTTTAGTGTATCCCCAAAAGGTGTGGAAAGCATGATAACAAATGCCGAAGGGTTGCATTCTACCTTTATGCAGAAATCGGGGAAGCAGGGCCAAGAGTACGTTGTGTATACTCGAGATTCCAAAGCGGCTATCGGCAACAATTTCATATGCCTTACCAAGACGGCAATGGAGAAAGGAAGTTCTGGGATAACGATGAAGCCGGTAGGCGATCAGATCCTTAGGAAATATAGGATCGCTATCTCGGCCACTGGAGAATATACGCAGTATCACGGGGGAACCGTTGCAGATGCCCTCGCAGCCATCAACGCTACGATTACCAGGGTAAATGAGGTCTTTGAAACGGATTTGGGAATAACGTTGGAACTCATCGCTGAGGAGGACTCGATCATTTTTACGGATAGTGCTACCGATCCCTATAATGGTAATTTAAACAACCAAGTGCAGAATACCTTGACGACGACGTTGGGGGAGGACAAGTACGATGTGGGCCATTTGTTTCATAAGGATGTAGACAATGGCAATGCCGGATTTGTAGGATCGGTCTGCGTAGACAATAAAAAGGGTAGCGCTTACTCATCGAGTACGAACCCGGAAGGGGATACCTTCGATTTAGAATTTGTAGCCCATGAATTGGGGCATCAGTTCGGTGCCAATCACACATGGTCCTATCAATCCGAAGGAACCCTGGCACAAGTGGAGCCGGGTAGCGGAACCACGATAATGGGGTATGCGGGAATTGCAGGTGAAAACAACGTAGCCCTACATGGAGATGATTATTTTCACTACTACAGCATTTTTCAGATTTCCCAATATACGTTGGGTACTAGTTGTCCCGAGTTGATTCCCATTACAGACAATCCGCCAGTTTTGGATTCCATAGGTAATTTTACCATTCCCAAGTCTACCGCTTTTGTTCTAACGGGCAAGGCTACGGATCCGGATGTTGGAGATGTACTCACCTATACATGGGAACAAATAGACAATGGGATAGTTTCTAATACGATCTTTGGACCTACAAATCCTGAGGGAGCCAATTTTAGATCCCAAAAACCCTCTATTTCTCCTGAACGATACTTTCCAAAGCTCGCCAGTGTGATCAAGGGAAATCTAACCCAGATAAGACCAACCGTAGATTCAACATGGGAAACGGTGTCTAATGTAGAAAGGGCAATGAACTTTGCCTTAACAGTAAGGGACAATGCGGATGGAGGTGGCCAAGTGACCTCGGAACTCGTCAAGGTTAATGTGGTCAACGCCGCCGGCCCGTTTGTGGTTACTTCACAAAATTCTGGGGAAGCCTATCCTGGAGGATCTGTACAAACCATATCCTGGGAGGTGGCAAATACGGATAAATCTCCTGTAAATGCCCAAACTGTGGATCTTTTCATGTCTACCGATGGAGGTGTTTCCTTTCCTGATTCATTGGCTACCAATGTACCCAATACGGGTTCGTACCAGATTGTAATGCCTGGTACGGCCACTACGGAGGGCCGCATAATGGTCAAGGCCCACAACAATGTTTTCTTTGCCGTAAATAGTGCAAATTTCACGATTTCCCCGACAGAAATAGTCCTGGATTTTAACGAATTGTCACCTGACGTCTGCCAACCGAACGACCTGGACATCACGTTTAACTACGAGACCTATTTGGGGTTTGCCGAAGAATCGACCTTTAGTGCCACTGGGCTCCCGGCGGGAATGTCGGCTTCATTTTCCCCGGCCACGGCCACGGTGGCCAACACGCCGATAACACTGACCATTTCGGGAACGGGAAGTGTAACTGTGGGAAATTATCCGATATTCGTTAAGGCCACTGCGGCCACATTGACCCAGGAAGTGCCATTGAACCTTGCGGTCCACGATTCAAATTTTTCAGAGGTAGTACTGTTGTCACCACAAAATGGTTTTGTCGGTGCCCGTTTTGGCCAATTGCTAGAATGGCAGGACGATCCCGAATACTCATCCTATGATCTTCAGATTGCCAAGGATTCTGTCTTTACAGATATTGTCGAGTCCGTGTCAGTCATATTCGACTCTTACTTACCCTTAAATTTGGAACCGGATACCACGTACTATTGGCGGGTTAAGCCCAAGAACAACTGTGCCGAAGGTTCTTTTGGAACACCTTTTAGCTTTACTACAACACAATTGAGCTGCACCAATAAATCTGCAGGGGACCTGCCAGAGGAAATTGCCAAAGTAGGAACTTCTACAATTACGTCCAAGATTACTTTCTTGGACGATCTTCCAATAGCCGATGTCAACGTTAACTTGGATATAATGCATTCGTTTATTTCCGATCTTACCGTTAGCCTAACCTCACCGATGGGCACCACCGTCGTGCTTATTTCCAATTCTTGTGGCGATTCCAAAAATATGGTGGCAACTTTTGATGATGATGCCGATATTTTTGTGTGTGGAAACAACCCTGCCATAAGCGGTATCGTTAAACCTTTGGGCTCCTTGGCTTCCTTTGTCGGGGAATCTGTTCAAGGGGATTGGATTTTAACCGTTGAGGACAATGCACCGTCGGACGGAGGTAGCTTAAATTCTTTTTCCTTGGATGTTTGTATCGAGGGTGCTTTTAGGCCCGATGCAGATAAGGATGGGGTGTTCGATGATGGTGACGATCTATGTCTGGGAACCCCTAAGGGAACGGAAGTAGATATTAATGGCTGCCCGGTTTACCGTTTTCTTCCCGGAAATTTTTCTATTGTCCTACAAAGTGAATCCTGTAGGGCCGGTAACGACGGTTCGATTCAAATTACGGCTGCCGACCCAATGGACTACACCGCTACGCTTAGCGGGAACGGGTCGGATACTTCCCGGGAATTTACGGATTCCGTTCTCTTGGATAATATTCGGGCAGGTACGTATACCCTGTGCATAACTGGTTTGGATGGAACCAATAATTATGAGCCAAATTGTTTTGAGGTGGTGGTTACCCAACCAGATCCCTTGAGCGTAGCGGTTAAAACTACATCTAATAGGCAGCAATTATTGTTAACTATGGAGGGATCGGATTTTTACAATATAGAACTAAATGGGGCACTTATACAAACGGAAAAAGGCACGATTACCCTCAATTTAAAAAGGGGGAATAATCATGTTAAGGTGTATACCGAATTGCCCTGTCAAGGAAGTTTTGACAAGGTTATCTTTCTTTCCCAAGACCCAATAGTATATCCCAACCCTGTTATTGGGATGGCGAGAATTTTTTTGGTGGACCATGAGAATGAAGTAAAGCTGACACTTTATACTTCTAGTGGAAGCTTCTTGCGGAGCGAAAAACGAAAGGTAAACGGTACCGAAACCGAGTTGAATTTAGTGGGTTTGCGGGCAGGGGTCTATTATTTGGTCGTCGAGGGAAAAACCGTGAGGAAAACCATAAAAGTTATTAAGGAATGAACAGGATTTTTTTTATAATATGCACAATTTTCCTTTTTGGCTGCGGTGGGAACGACGACCCCCCTGCCAAACCGGAGCGTGTACGGTTGATCTATCCCGAGAAGGATTCGGAATGCAATACGGGCATAATCATAGACGATTTAAGCAGTAGGGTCGAATTTAAATGGCAGGCATCAAACAATACCGACATCTACGAGGTCAGGGTAACCAACTTAAATACAAGTGTAACCCAGACCATTAGTACTGCATCCCTATCCGCTAAGCTTCCGTTGCAAAAGGGCGCGCCGTATTCCTGGTTTGTAACTTCAAAAAATTCCCAGGTCCCGGAAACCGCTACCAGTGAGGTATGGCGATTTTATAATTCGGGTTTTGTAACGACCTACCCTCCATTTCCGGCAGAAATCATTTCTCCAAAATCGGGAGCTTCCGTTTTTAAGGATATCAATAATGAAATTACTTTGGAATGGTCCGGTGCAGACGTTGATGAAGACTTATTGGGATTTGAGGTCTATTTTTCTTCAGAAAATCCTCCGGTTGCCTTGGTGGCTACCCTGGCTGCCGATTTCGTAGATTATAAAGTGAGCGTACTTTCCAATACCGTATATTACTGGCGGATCATTTCCAAGGACAAAGCGGGAAATACGTCCGATTCGGGAGTCTATGAGTTTAAAGTACTTTAAGTCCCGTTGTATTGGTTCATGGTCCTTTGCAACCCAGACAATACAAAGGAAGTCACTATTTCCGTCATTTGGTTTAGTCTCTCGGGGAGTGCTTTTTTTTCCTGGTCGTCCCATTCTCCCAACACGTAGTCTACTTGCCGGCCTTTGCTAAATTCTGATCCAATACCAAAACGCAGTCGGTTGTAAACTGTGGTTTGCAGCATATATTGGGTGTCCTTAAGCCCGTTGTGTCCGCCGTCACTGCCCTTCCCCTTTAACCTTATTGTTCCAAAGGGCAAATTGATGTCATCGGTCAGTACGAGCAGGTTTTCTCTTGGGATTTTTTCTTTTTCCAACCAATATTTTATGGCCTTTCCGCTACGGTTCATGTATGTGGATGGTTTTAGGCAATAGACGGTCCTCCCTTTTATTTTAAATGTTCCCAAAGCCCCGAGTTTTACCGTTTCGAATGAAAATGGAACTTCATCGGCAAGGGTGTCCAATATTTTAAATCCGATATTATGTCGGGTCTTGGCGTATTCCGTACCGATATTTCCTAGGCCTACGATTAGAAATTTTTTCATAAATTTCTCTTTTTCCCTGGAAAGTTTGCCTTTCCCTAGAAATGTTCTTATAAAAGAGTGCATTTAAACCAAAAATACAAAAGCATCCCGAAATCCCGATAACTATCGGGACGGGATGCTCTGACTTAAAATATAATGAACAAGCTTACTCTTTGCTTTCGGCAGCACCTTCTGCAGCTGCTTCTGCACCTTCTACTGATCCTTCTTCGGTCCCTTCTGCCCCTTCTGCTCCTTCTTCATCTTCGTCCTCTTCCACTACGATCGCCGCACGTGCAGCTTTAACCTGTACTACAACAGTGGTATCGGGATGTAAAATGGTGAAATCGTCATTTAAAAGAGAGGAAACATCAATGTTTCCACCAATTTTAAGTTTGGAGATATCCACGTTAAAGAAATCCGGAAGTTTGTCCGGAAGGGCCTTGATGGCGAGCTTTCTTTTGCGGAACAACAAACGGCCACCATTTCTTACCCCAGGGGAACTCCCTTCCAAATGAACGGGAATATTCATGGTAACTTCTTTGTCCTTAAAGAGTTGGTAGAAATCTACGTGAAGAATGTTGTCCGTAACGGGATGAAATTGGATGTCCTGCATCACGGCGTCAAATTTTCCATCACCTTCCAAATCGATCACAACGGTATGTGCGTTTGGAGTGTACACCAAGTCTTTGAACGATAGTTCGTCTGCTGAAAAGTGCAATGGTTTCTCCCCTCCGTACAGTACGCAAGGAACCTTTCCAGCATTACGTAGGGCTTTGGTCGCCTTCTTGCCCACGCTTTCTCTTTCTGATCCTTTAATTGTAATTGATTTCATTGTATAGATTAAAAATTAATAGTTAAATATGAATAAATATTTTGTTGGCATCGGGCGCCTTGGCGAGGCCGATGGCTACATCAAAAATTTTGAGCTTATTGAGGTATTGTGGTGCACCCTGTGCATTACATCGGCAAAAAGATCGGCACAGGTCAGCACCCTTATTTTATTGCTTGCTTTTTGTAAGGGTATTGAATCGGTCACGATGAGTTCGGACAATTTAGATTTTTCTATTTTTTCATAAGCGTTGCCAGACAACAGGGCGTGCGTGGTAATAGCCCTAACGCTTATCGCGCCCCGCTCGATCATCAAATCGGCTGCCTTGGTCAACGTTCCTGCAGTATCCACCATATCGTCTACCAACACCACATTTTTTCCTTGTACGTCTCCAATAAGCTCCATTACAGAAATTACGTTCGCCTTTTCTCTTTGTTTGTAACAAATTACCACATCGCTCTCCAGCGCTTTGGAATAGGCGTATGCCCTTTTGGACCCACCCATGTCTGGCGAAGCAATGGTCAATTTGTCCAGGTTCAAGTTTCTTAAATAGGGAAGAAACATGGTCGAAGCGAACAAATGATCAACCGGTTTTTCAAAAAAGCCTTGAATTTGGTCGGCGTGGAGATCCATCGTTATAATTCGTGTCGCTCCCGCAGCTTCTAACATTTTGGCCACCAATTTGGCCGCAATGGGCACTCTTGGCTTGTCCTTTCTATCCTGTCTTGCCCATCCAAAATAAGGCATTACAGCGGTGATATGCCTTGCGGATGCACGCTTTGCCGCATCGAGCATCAATAACATTTCCATCAGATTCTCCGGTCCGGGATTGGTAGATCCTATTATGAAAATCCGTGTTCCCCGTACCGACTCTTCAAATGAAGGTTGAAACTCTCCATCACTGTACCTCGAAAAAATGACCTTCCCCAAATCCGCTCCATAGGCTTTGGATATTTTTTCCGCTAAAATTGTACTTTGTGTACAGGCAAAAATTTTGGGTTCGGGTACTTGGTAGGGCATAGTTAACGTATTAACCGCTAGTTTATTGAAGAATCTATTGATAAGAAAGGTGCAAATTTATAAATTTATTTGGGTTGCTAAAGGATAAATGTTTCTTTTTTTAGTTGTAAAAGAAAAATATTTTTTAATTTTGCAGTCGCTTAAGAACCTTGGTGGCGGCCCCGAATGGTCGGGAGGTAGCCGCGCCGAGTTTAGAAATGCCTTGGTGGCGGAATTGGTAGACGCGCTGGATTCAAAATCCAGTGTCTTTGACGTGTGGGTTCGATTCCCACCCAAGGTACAGCAAGGGCTAAGCCGACTTCAACGAGTCGGCTTTGTCTTTTTAGGTACAACATAGGTGAAATTCTAATTTCCTTTTTGTTTTAATCCTAAATTTGGATTCATGTGTCTTTCATATTTTGTTCTTCCTTATCGCGTTTGTAAAAGGTATCCTTTATAATTACAGTTCTATGGGGATAGGGTATATCAATCCCTTCCTTGTCGAAACGCTTTTTAATGCTTTCCAATACATCCCGTTTTAGGGAAGCGGCGTCCACATAGCTATTTGCCCAGGCCCAGGCCCTGAGTTGGACGGAAGAATCATCTAGGCCGATCAGTGCCGTTTTAACTACAGGAACATTGTTGTGCTTCTCTTCAGCACTTCGGTTGTCAAAGATGAGGGGGTGGTTCCCACATTCTTCCTGCATGATTTTCTTGGCGAAATCTACATCACTGTCATAGGATATACCGATGTCTATAAACTCGCAGGATTTTTTCTCCCCGATATCGAAGTTGACGATTTTTTCTTTATTGACAATTGAGTTTGGAATAACGATCATCCCATTTTTATAATTGCGAATTACGGTATGGCGAAGCGTAATATCCATCACGGTGCCAATGGTTGCGTCGTCTATTTCAATTAGATCGCCTGTCCTGAAAGGTTTGAAGGTAATGATGAATATCCCTCCTATAATATTGGCGAGTGCCTCTTATGCCGCCAAACCCGCAATCAAGGCAAGTACCCCGGCACCGCCCAAAGCTGTTTGGGCTATCCCCCTAAGCGAGGGAAATGCTAAAAGGCAAAATAATGCACCCATAAAATAGATCGAAATAAGTACGACATACCGAAGAAACTTAATACTTGTAGGATCTTGCTGCTGTTCTATCTTTTTTTCAATATTGAGCTTAAACCAAATATTTACGGAGGAGGCCACCACTACTGTGGCCGAGGCAATAATGCCCAGGTAAACGGCGATTTTAAAATTGTTGGAAATTCTACCGGCGTTTTCCCCGTCGTCAAAGATGTATCGAAGGGCTATAAAACCCAAAACGATCCACAAGGTATTGAGGATGCGCCTAATCATTGGGATGGCGTTGGAAGGTTTTACGGCAAACTTTCTGGTTTGAAACTTTATCAGCCAACGGATTACCGCGTTGGTAACAAGGCGCAATACCAACACCGCGATTATTGTGATAAGTACGTAGATAAAATCCTGACGGTAAGCCTCAAAAAGGTTTTTCATTTTAATTGGAATAGATTGTAGTACAATGGGTTACTTGGCAATATTCGGTAAACTTTAAAAGGGTTTAATCCGCTAGTCCTCTTTTAGAACAGAGAACAAAATTGTCTGAAGTAGGGAGAGCAATAGACTAAATAGTAGGGCCCACCAAATATTGCCAACCGAAAATCCGTCAACCAGACTATCCGTCAAGAGGATAATAATGGCATTGATTATTAGCAGAAAAAGCCCCAGGGTGAGAATTGTGACCGGGAGGGTCAAAATAACCAAAATCGGCTTTACGATAAAATTCAGGAGACTCAGCACCACCGCCACAATGATTGCCGTTGTATAGGAGTCTACATCCACTCCGGGCAATATTTTAGCTAAGATAACGACGGCTAGGGCACTTAGGAGGATTCGGATTATAAGTTTCATCTCTTTAAATTTTATTGAATTTTATCCGTAAAACGCCATACCCACATTTTTGCTTATTGTCCCTTTAGATATTCGTGAATCTTCAATTTAAGTTGGCATCAAGATTTGTTATGGCCCATTTTTTACTATTTTGGTTGGGACTACGATTGTTTTGGCAGTCGTTGTGGTTACGGCCCGTGATTAAAAATAGTGATTTATTTCATTTACTTCATAAAAGTCAGGGATTTTTCAAAAAATTGACTAGGGTTTTCGGCATGTAGCCAATGGCCGGCCTTGTCTATGGTTTCTATTTTGGCCAGTGGAAAATGCCTTCTTATATTTGGATAATCTTCGGGAACAATATATTCGGAGCGGTCGCCCCGCAAAAATAGGGTAGGACCTGGAAATACATCTGTGGCACCAATATTTTCACCTATTTCTTCCATCTTTTGGGATAACACTTGCAAATTGAACCGAAAACCCAACTTGTTCTTGGTTTCCCAATAAAGGTTTTTCAACAAAAATTGGCGGATGCCAACATCCGTGAGGTTTTTCGCCAGTGCCTCGTCTACTTCGGTCCTAGAGGTATATTTTTCCAGAGTTAGGTCATTTAGGGCATTGATAATTGTTTGGTGGTGTGGCGGGTAGTATTTGGGTGCGATATCTGCCACGATCAGTTTTGTCACCAATTCAGGATGGTTACAGGCCAACTGCATCACTGTTTTTCCTCCCATGGAATGCCCCATCGCAACCGCATGTGGCATATGGTGTCCAGCCATATATTCTTTGATGTCCCCGGCTAAAAAATCATAATCAAAATCGGACGAATGAAAACTTTTACCGTGGTTGCGCTGGTCGATCAGATGTACATTAAATCCGTTCTCAGCGTATAGCTTGCCTATGGTCTTCCAGTTGTCCAACATTCCTAAGAATCCGTGGAGAATGAGCAGCGGGGTTCCCTCGCCCAATATTTTAGAATGGAGTATCGGCATTACAACAATCGGTTTAGGTACATTTTAACAACATTTTCCAGTCCATAGTATAAGGACTCGCAAATTAGGGCGTGACCAATGGAAACTTCCAAGAGGTTTGGAACCTGCTCTTTAAAGTACTTTATATTTGCGAGGCTTAGGTCATGGCCTGCATTGATCCCCAATCCTAATTGGTGGGCAATTTTAGCCGCTTGCACAAAGGGATTGACCTCTTCCCGGTTTCCTTTTTCGAACCCCTTCGCGTAGCTTTCCGTATAAAGTTCAATACGATCCGTACCTGTTTCGGCCGCACCTTCCACCATTTTGGCATCCGGGTCTACAAAAATGGAAGTCCGTATATTGTTCCTCTGAAACTCTGCAATGACCTCCTTTAGGAAATTCCTATGCGCTATGGTGTCCCAGCCGGCATTGGAAGTAATAGCGCCGATAGCATCGGGTACCAAGGTAACCTGGGTAGGGCAGACTTCCAATACAAGATCCATAAAATTGGGGATGGGGTTCCCTTCTATATTGAATTCGGTTTTCACTATTTTTTTTAAATCCCGTGCATCCCGATAGCGAATATGCCGTTCATCCGGTCTAGGGTGGATTGTAATACCTTGGGCACCAAATGCCTCAATATCTGTCGCCACCTTCAGCAAATCGGGTACGTTTCCGCCCCTGGCATTTCGCAACGTGGCTATCTTATTTACATTAACACTTAGTTTTGTCATTATCGGGTGGTATTAGGGCGTTATTTATGATGCTTTTTTTAGCAAAAATTTAAACCGGTCCATTATAGTAATCCCAAGTTCCAAATTATTGCTTCGGAATTCGCAATCCTAGAATCGTAATTCGAACCCTGTTATCTGGATATCTGTTCGGTACCCGTCATCGATAGAAACACAAAAATACAAAATGGGCATGCTGTTTGAAGCGTAAAATTAGTAATTTGCAATATATTTAAAAGTATGCAGCTTCAGTCACACATAATTTCGACCATTCCTATTTTCGATATTGGGGACTCCATGGAGGAAGTGATCCAATTTTTTGAAAGCACCACCTTTTCCCATGCAGCAATTATGGAGGGCGTGCAATTTTTGGGTGTTTTGGGTGAAAATGACTTGGAAATATATAGAAAAGAGCAAAAAGTCGAGGATTATCGACAAAATCTGGAGACTTTTTTTGTGATGAACGATACCTCTTGGTTGGGCGTATTGGAAACTTTCGCCAGGAACGAGGCCAATATTTTACCGGTTCTAGGCGTGGACCACACCGTGCTGGGCTACTATGACCTCACCGATGTCGTTCGCGTTTTTATCGAATCTCCATTTTTTACCGAACCCGGTGGCATTATTGTCTTGGCAAAGGGAATTAAGGACTACTCCTTTAGTGAAATTTCCCAAATTGTCGAAGGTAGTGGAGCTCGTATGATCGGTGGGTTTATCAGTGCGATGCGAAACGAAGTAATCCAAATTACGATTAAGGTAGGTGCGGTAGATCTTAACGAAGTGTTACAGACCTTTAGGAGGTACAATTACACCGTACTGTTCGGCAATAGGGATGACCAGTTTTTGGAAGACCTAAAACAAAGATCCGATTATTTGGATAAATACCTAAACGTTTAATAGAAATGAAGGTAGCTATCTTCGGACAGACCTATCAGGACAATGCGTTGGAATACGTAGTGGAACTTTTGGAGGAACTTCAAATTAACGGGGCACAAGTATCCTTTGAAGAGGATTTTTATAATCTTTTATATAAATCGGGTAAACTAGGTAGCTACGTAACCTTTGATCACAACAATGGTTTGGATAGTACTTTTGACCTCTTTATTAGTTTTGGTGGGGATGGCACCATTCTCAGGGCCATAACCTATGTCATGAATCTCGGTATACCTGTGGTAGGGGTCAATACGGGCCATCTCGGATTTTTATCTACCTTTAAAAAGGAAGATGTCCGTAAGGTGGTGCAGGAATTTGTTTCGGGCGACTATACCATAGTAGAAAGAAGTTTAGTGGAAGTCGGTGCGGAATCGGGTATTCCCGAATTTGGGGATTTTAATTTTGCCCTGAACGAAATTACGGTGAGCCGTAAGGATACTACTTCCATGATTAGGGTAGAGACCTATTTAAACAAGGAGTATTTAACGTCCTATTGGGCAGATGGGCTTATCGTTTCTACCCCCACTGGATCCACCGGATATTCCTTGAGCTGTGGAGGCCCGGTAATGGTCCCGACGGCTAAATCCTTGGTACTGACGCCTATTGCCCCGCATAATCTAAATGCCCGTCCCCTGGTTGTTTCGGATACTACAGAAATAAGATTGAGGGTATCGGGAAGGGAGGAACACCATTTGGTTTCGCTAGATTCCCGGATCGCCTCCTTGCGAAACGGTACCCAAATAACTGTAAAGAAAGCAGGATTTAAAATCAAAATGATCGAATATACTTCTGAGAGTTTTCTTAAAACACTTCGCAATAAACTTTTATGGGGTGAGGACAAGCGGAATTGACGGTTATGTTGGGCAATAAATGGGTCTAAAAGTTGTTTATCAACATGGGAACAGGAATATAACATTAAGGTAGAAAAAATTACCCGAATTGTTATATTTGCAAACTTTTTGATTCTATGAGGCGATTCATTGCTGTAGTCTTTTTATTGGTATTTGGCAGTATAAGTGCCCAGACCTACGAAATTGGAGTTTTTGGCGGCGGAACCAATAATATTGGCGATGTGGGCCGTACCAATTATATATGGCCCTCGGGGCCTGCGTATGGTGGGATTTTTAAGTGGAACAAGAGCAAACGCTATGCTTGGCGGGCAAGCGTGATTTATGGAAAGTTTACGGCAGATGATTCTAAATCGGATATGGCCTACAGGCAACAAAGAGGCTACGTGATTACTAATTCTGTTTTGGAGACATCGGTAGGCCTGGAATTTAATTTTGTAGAATATAACCTGCATAAATTGGGCCCTGCTTTTACTCCATATTTGTACACCGGGGTAACTTATTTTAGGTATAATTATAATTATTTTGACGCCGGACAGGTACAGGAAATCAATAATGGACAAAAAGATGGCTCATTTGCCATTCCCATGACGGTTGGTGCTAAGTTAAGGTTGAATCAATTTTTAATTTTGGGGGCCGAGGTTGGGGCCAGGTTAACGTTTACCGATAATCTGGATGGTAGTAATCCCGAAGAATCGAATGTTGCAGCCTATAAATTCGGTAATATTTTTAGCAAGGATTGGTATGTTTTTTCGGGGTTGACCCTCACCTATACCTTTAAAAGGAAGCCTTGCTCGGATTGTTTTGATTGAAAAGGTACTTCCTACCTTGATTATTGCGCCCGTTGCAAATATTGGTACAAGAATTTTAGAAAATTACTTTTTTCCATCCCGAGTCTACGGGAGGAAAAGCGATACCGGCCCGGCCTTGGGTGTGGAATGGGAAAGGCATAAAAACCCGGGCTTCGGTTTGGATTGGATTTAGGGGAATCTTTTAATGTATTATGAACACTATAGAAGATATAAAAGGGGGCAAAATACCTAGGCATTTAGCCATAATCATGGACGGGAACGGCCGATGGGCCAAACAAAAGGGAAGACTCCGGGTATTTGGTCACGAAAACGGAGTAAATACCGTACGTAATACCGTAGAACATTGTGCCAAGTTAAATTTACAATTTCTTACCCTTTACGCTTTTTCCACGGAAAATTGGAAAAGGCCCAAGTTAGAGGTAGATACTCTAATGAAACTCTTGGTAGCTACACTGAGAAAAGAACTCCAGACTTTTAATGACAATAACATCAGGTTAAACGCCATTGGCAATATTGGCTCCCTACCTAAAAAAGTGAATAGGGAACTGACCGAGGTTATCGGAAAAACGAGAGACAATACGGGAATGACCCTGACTTTAGCGTTGAGCTATGGAGCCAGGGAGGAGATAAAAAATGCGATGCAACAGATAGCACTCAAAGTTAAAAATAATATAATTTCTCCCGAAAATATTGACGAAACCATTATAAATACTCATCTTTACACGCATAATTTGCCAGACGTGGACCTCTTGATCCGTACTAGTGGGGAACGCAGGATCAGTAATTTTTTGCTTTGGCAAATTGCTTATGCGGAATTGTATTTTATCGAAGTATTTTGGCCAGATTTTACAGAGCAGCATTTGGTAGAGGCCATTATAAATTACCAGAACAGAGAACGAAGATTTGGAAAAACTAGCGAACAACTTACTTAAGGATGTGAGAAATCCCACGTCCCTAAAACTCTTAACTACCCTTCTACTCCTTTTTTTTGTAACCTTGACCTCGGCACAGGAAATTTCCTATGACAATAGCAAGAAATATATCTTGGGAGGATTGAAGGTTACAGGTCTACAGAGTTATAACGAGCAGACCGTAGTAACCTATACCGGACTTCGGGTAGGTCAGCCCATAACACTGCCGGGCGACGAAATTAGCGCCGTGATTACGAAGCTTTGGGGATTAGAGCTGTTTAGTTATATTGATATGTATATCACCAAAATTGAGGGTGATAAGGCATTTTTAGAACTGCACATCGTGGAAAGGCCAACTTTGTCCGACGTTAAGGTTTATGGAATAAAAGAAAAAAAGGTTGAGGACATCCTAAAGGATACCGACCTAAAAAAAGGGAAAAAGATTACGGAAAGCCTTATCTCAAATTCCAAAAATTATCTTCAGAACAAATACAAAAAGGAGGGTTTTCTTTATACCAAGGTAAATATCGCAACCGCAAAGGACACCTCTGAGACCAATGCCGAAAGTATGGTCATCAATATTAAAAAGGGCAATAAGGTAAAGGTCAAAGAGATCGACATTGAAGGAAATGAGAAAATTTCCGATGCCAAATTGCTAAAGGCAATGAAAAAAACGAAGGAAAAACGTCTCTATAGGTTTTGGAAAAAATCGAAATATATTGAAGCGGACTTCCAGGAAGATCTTAAACTTTTGGTCGATAAATTTGCCGAGAACGGGTATCGGGACGCCCGGATCATATCCGATACCTTGATAAAGAACGACGATAAAAACGTCACCATAAAAATAAAGGTAGAGGAAGGCGATAAATACTACTTTGGGGATATTGATTTCGTAGGGAATACGGTATATAATGATCGGCGGTTGCACCAAGTTTTGGGAATCAAAAAAGGGGACACCTACAACGGGGTGTTACTTAAAAAAAGGATTGCCGACGATACCAAACCCGACGCAGAAGATGTGAGCAGCCTTTATCAAAACAATGGGTATATGTTTTCTAGTATCAACCCCGTAGAGATGTCTGCCCAAAACGATACCATAAACTTTGAGATCCGGGTAATAGAAGGTAAGGAAACGTTCCTTGACCACGTGACGGTAGTGGGCAACGACAAGACAAATGACCATGTGATCTTCAGGGAACTGCGTACTAGACCCGGCCAGAAATACAATAAATCAGATATTATCAGGAGTATCCGTGAACTGGGAGCCTTGGGCTTTTTCGATGCGGAACAGATTAAACCGGACATCCAAAATCCAAATCCCAATGCTGGAACCGTAGATATAAAGTACAGCCTTGTCGAGGCTGGTTCTAGCCAGATCGAAGTGCAGGGAGGTTATGGAGGAGGAGGGTTTATTGGGACCCTTGGGCTTTCCTTCAACAACTTCTCTATCCGGAACCTTTTCAATTTTGATTCCTATAAACCGGTTCCCATGGGGGACGGGCAACAAATGGCCTTGAGATTGCAGGCCAGTAGGACCTATAGGGTCTACAGTATCAACTTTTCCGAGCCCTGGATGGGCGGGAAGAAACCGGTCCGATTTAATCTGTCCCTTTCCCACACAAAACAGTTTGGGTACGATTATATCAATAGGGATATAAACAAAGACCAACAATTCTCTATTACTGGCGCCACCGTAGGGTTGGCAAAACGAGTGCAATGGCCCGACGATTTCTTTACGATTTCCCAATCTATCAACTACCAGCTATACGATTTTCACAATTATAACGTAGGCTTGTTCAATTTTGGAAACGGCAAATCGAATTCTTTGGCCTATGTGTTTGGAATTTCCAGAAAATCCTCAGGGCCCAACCCTATCTTTCCTATGAGCGGTTCCAATTTTAATATAGTCGCCAAGTTTACTTTGCCCTATTCCCTGTTCAATAATATAGATTATGACCAACTGAATGCGGACAAGGAGGCAGCGATAATTGATCGTGATAACGCCGCCTTGGAGGAGAATGACCAAATACGTTATAAGTGGCTCGAATTTTATAAGGTAAATTTCCAAGGAGACTGGTATCAACGTATTTGGGAAAAATTGGTGCTAAGGGCAAATACGGAATTCGGATTCTTGGGAAGTTACAACGAGAAAGCGGGAATTGTACCTTTTGAACGGTTCTATGTCGGTGGCGATGGCATGGGTAACTTTACCTTGGACGGAAGGGACGTGGTCCAGCTAAGGGGGTACGAAAACCAATCCGTAACGCCTTATGTCGTAAATCCCGTTACCGGCCAATTGGGCCAGGATGGTGGGGTAATCTACAATAAATTTTCCCTGGAACTCAGATACCCAATTACCTTGAAACCTTCTGCATCCATCTATGCACTTACGTTCCTGGAGGCGGGTAACTCTTTTAGTAATTTTAAAGAATTTGATCCGTTTTATGTAAAGAGGTCTGCGGGTGTGGGAGTACGGATATTTATGCCGGCCTTTGGTCTATTGGGCATCGATTTTGGATATGGTTTCGATCAGGATTACAATCCAAACTCCGTGGGCCCCAGTGGTTGGCAGACGCACTTTATCATAGGACAGCAATTTTAATGGTGTGCTCCTTTCAAATAAATGGAAGGGAATTTTAAAATTATTTTATCGGGGACGGGCAAGGACAGTACAATTTATTCGTGTCGGGATCGTTTGAAAACTACGGGCAACCTCTGCGTTGCTGTAAGGGGAATTCGATAAATTTTTATTTTTGGCACGATATTTTCTATGGATAAGAATAGAAGCATACGCGGTATAAAAGTTCTTTTGATTATTGTGGCTTTATGGAGCTGTTATGACACCTATGCCCAGCGCGGGGTCAGGATTGGTTATGTAGATATGGACTATATCTTGGAAAATGTTGAGGAATACCGCGAGGCAAGTACACAGTTAGAGGCCAAAGCCCAAAAATGGAAGCAGGAAATAGAACAACGGCAAGGGGTCATCGATCAAATGAAGAATGACCTTATGTCAGAAAAAGTGTTGTTGACCGATGAACTGGTAACAGAAAGGGAAGAAGACATTCAGGTAAAGGAAAAAGAGCTGTATAAATACCAACAAGATCGGTTTGGTCCCAATGGTGATTTGGTGCTTCAAAAACAACGATTGATTCAGCCGATCCAGGATCAAGTTTTTAATGAGGTACAGAAAATAGGGGCAAATAAAAAATACGATTTTATTTTTGATAAATCGGCAGATGTCGTAATGTTGTACTCCGAAAAAAGATTCGACATTAGCGACCTGGTTCTCAGGGGTATTTCTAGGACACGAAAGATAAGTACCCCAAATAAAAAGGGAAATTCCAGGAATAATTTGGCCGATTTTAATGACGAGCCCGACGAGGAAGAAATGAGTGACGCCCTAAAGGAACGTCAAGAAAAGTCGGAGCAGGCCGCTGAAGAACGTGCAAAGTCCGCCGACGAGAGGAGAGCAGAACAATTAAAGTTGCGGGAAGAACGCAAGAAGGCCTATGAAGCCAGAAGAACCAAATTGTTGGAGGAAAGGGAAGCCAAGAAAAAGGCAAAGTTGGAAGAACGAAACAAAGATCCAAAAGACCAACCGGATGAGACCAATTGAAACTAATTGGGGATCCGTGTAAAGATTGTTTAAAAATTTTATTATCTATATCGAAAATTGAAAATTAACACTCAAAATTGTAATTAAAAATCATGAAACACTTTAAGAAAATAACAATTGCATTGCTTTTGTTCGCGGCGACAACCGGTTTTGTAAATGCTCAGAAGATTGCCCATATAGACGTACAGGAACTCTTGTCACAAATGCCCGAGATGAAAGCGGCCCAGGCCGAATTGCAGAAATTGGGCGAGACCTACAAGGCGGATATAGAAAGTTCCGTAACGGAATTGAAGAACAAATACAACCAATACTCCAACGAGGCAGCGACAAAATCTAAAGAAGAGAACGATAAGCGCGCCGCGGAACTACAGGGATATGAAAAGAATATTGGCGATGCCCAACAGACGGCGCAACAAGAGCTGCAAAAAAAACAACAGGAATTGATGGGCCCGATCACAGAAAAGGCCAAAGCCGCCATAGAAAAGGTAGCAGCAGCTGATGGTATCGACTATGTTATAGATGCCTCACCGGGAGGTGGACTTATCGTAGCCAAGGGAAAGGACTTGTTGCCCCAAGTTAAAAAAGAACTGGGTTTTTAATCAGAATCCTTGAAGATAAATGTAAAGGCCATACGGTATAGTATGGTCTTTTTTTTGTTCTGTATTGTTTGGAATACTTTAACTTTAGAGCACATTAAAGCATTTTATCCATGAACCCTAGACCCATAGGTATTTTTGATTCCGGTATAGGCGGTACCACAATTTGGAGGGAAATTCACCGACTATTGCCCTGGGAAGACACCCTCTATCTAGCGGACAGCAAAAATGCGCCCTACGGGGAACGTTCCAAAGAGGAAATCCTCCGGTTGAGCATTAAGAACACGGAATTCTTATTGGGTAAAGGCTGTAAATTGATCGTAGTAGCCTGCAATACGGCAACCACCAACGCCATTTCCTATTTGCGGAATAATTATAAGGTTCCCTTTATTGGGATAGAACCGGCAATAAAGCCGGCAGCCCTAAATTCTAAATCAAAAAAAGTTGGTATTTTGGCCACGAAGGGTACGCTAGCCAGTGAGCTTTTCCACTACACTGCCGAGAATCACGCCAATGGAATAACCGTTTTGGAATGCATAGGTACCGGCTTGGTACCACTTATAGAAGCCGGTAAATTGGGCTCGCCAGATACCAGAGCATTATTGTATCGGTTACTGGGTCCCATGTTGGAGGAAGGCATCGATTATTTGGTGCTTGGCTGTACGCATTACCCTTATTTGATTCCCGCACTGCGGGAAATACTCCCCGCTGATGTAGTTATCTTGGATTCCGGTTTGGCCGTGGCCCGGCAAACAGAAACGGTACTTAGACAAAATGGACTCTTGAACTCGTTGCACAGCCCAGTTGCACATGGTTTTTATACCAATGCCGATGTTGGAATATTGCGGTATTTCCTTAACGATATTAAAGTGGATTATACGGCTGAGTTTCTCGAATTTTAGTTGCGAACAGGCCAAATTAAGCGATTCAAAAGCCACCCCCCCCCTCGAACCGCTTCATCACTGTAGTGATGCAGGACAATAGACTCCTTTCAGGGGAACTTCCGAAAAATTGAAATTGAACTTGAGGCTCAAGCTAGAACTTAACATTTTGAGTTTGAACTTGACACTTGTTAAACCTTTTCATAGGTCAAATAGGTAAAATCGTATAGGTGCCTCCCGTCCTTGGGGTGGTAGGTTTCGGCCACCAATTTCCAATTGCTTTTATCTATTTCAGGAAAAAATGTATCCGCCTCAAAGGTTGCATGTATTCGGGTAAGTTCTATTTTGTTGGCATAGGGCAGCCCCAACATGTAGATCTCGCCCCCTCCGATAATAAATGAAAGGCTCTCCTTTTCGGTTCTTTGTAAAGCTTCTTCCATGGAATGCACCACTATACAACCGGGGAACTTGGGAACATAGCCTTTATCCCTGGTGATAATGATATGTGTCCGGTTGGGCAATGGTCTGGGAAAGGTTTCAAAGGTTTTCCTGCCCATAATGATCATATGGCCGGAGGTCAGGGTCTTAAAACGCTTAAAGTCGTCCGGCAGGTGCCATAACAGGTCGTTGTCGATGCCTAGTGCGTTGTTCTCGGCTGCAGCGGCGATCAAGGTGATGGTTCTTCCCACGGATCTTTTTTTTTATTGATGTTGGCCATAGGAAAATCGGTCTCGATTTCCTTTTGTAGTTCGGTGATTTTCTTTTTTTGTTTGGCGACCAATTTCTCCCGTTGCTCCCGTTCCCATTCCGTTCCCATAAAGTTTTGCGTGACGAAAACATTAATGAAATGCAACATAAATACAGCGCCCCATATCAGTATTACCCACAAATACCAATTGTACTGTTCGTTGTATTTAAGGATTTTATTGGCTAGAAAGACAAACACGCCACCTAAGAGAAATAGAATAAAATGATTGTACAGTTTTTTCTTTTGTTTTATCCTAGCATGGGCATACTCCAGTTGCTCATGCTGTTCCAAATCTATTTCGCTTTTATTTTTATTCTTGAAAAACATGGAATACCTATCTTTACTGACCGACAAAGATATTAAATAAAGATCTACCATAATTTCTACTGAAGAAAATCGAACTATATTCAACTTAACGTAAGACAAAAGGACCAAGGAGTAGCTTTTGGGGAATAGGTTAGTATTTATAGGACTTTATTGGGTTTCTAATCATAGTAGTTGAAGTATATCTGATGTTTGCCAAAAAGTTTTATGTCGATTGTCAGAACAATGGCGGTCCGCGGATAGCCACGACCTTCGCTTAGTACCGAAATAAATTGATTTTAACCATTATGAAGAATTTTACAGACCAATTTCCCGTACTCGGCCAATACATATATGCAAATACGGCAGCTTGTGGACTTTTAAGCGATGGCCTTATGGAATGGCGCCAGGAGCACGACCTCGATTATTTGATAGGAGGCAGTGTTATGCAAATGAAAAGTTTATCCTTATTGGTGGAAACCAAGAGGACCTTGGGCAAATTTTTCAATTGTAAACCCGAAAATGTGGCCTTGGTGCCTAATTTTTCTTTGGGACTAAATCAATTGTTGGAGGGATTGGACGCAAAACACAAGGTGTTGCTTTTGGAAAGCGATTATCCGTCGGTCAATTGGCCCTTTGAAACTAGAGGTTTTGATATTTCCTATGCAAAAATTGATGAAAATCTTGAAGATACTATTTTTAAAAAGGTAAAGGACAATGACATTTCGGTCCTTGCCCTTAGCTTGGTGCAGTGGGTGAACGGGGTAAAAATTGAATTGGAGTTTTTAGAGCGATTAAAAAGTGATTTCCCGGATCTTATTATTATAGCCGATGGCACCCAGTTTTGTGGCACGTCCCAGTTCGACTTTGGAAAATCGGGGATCGATTTGTTGGGTGCTAGTGGCTATAAATGGTTGTTGGCCGGTTATGGCAATGGATTTTGGATGTGCAAAGAGGATATAAAGGAATATTTTTCCCTCAAAGGATCGGGCTTCGGCGCGGTAAATGGTAATTTGAACGCAAAAGACAAGATTCTTTTTATGAAGCACTTGGAACCAGGACATCTGGACACCTTAAATTTTGGTAGTCTCAAATATTCCTTGGACTTTTTGTCCCGGATAGGAATGGATATTGTAGAAACCCGTGTTGAGGCATTAACGGCATATGCTAAAACCAAATTTGCCGAACATGGTCTGTTGGAATCATACGTTGTTCGTAGAAACCAACATGGCCCCATATTTAATATCAAGGGAAATGATGCCTTGTTTCACCATTTGACGGAAAAAAATGTGGTTTGTTCGCAACGAGGAGGCGGAATTCGGTTTAGTTTTCACTTCTATAACACCGAAAAGCATATAAATGACATTATAAAAAGCTTAATTACAAGGTCATAGATATGGGGAGTTCCTAATTGCTCATAGGTCTTTTTGACAAAGAGGGATATTCGTTAACGGTTTTTTGCTAAAATGATAAATTTTAGTTAACTAATTGTGTACTAGCGGTTTTATGAGTTCTTTTGTACAAAATTTAAAACAACACTATTATGTCTATTACAAAGCAATATTTGAAGTCGAAGCCTGTATGTAAAGTTACCTTTACAGTGCCAGCAGAGGAAGCTAAAAAAGTTGCCGTCGTTGGTGATTTTAACAACTGGAGCCCCAAGGAAAGTGCGTTGAAAAAATTGAAGAATGGTACTTTTAAAGGTACTTTTGATCTACCCAAGGAAAACACTTACGAGTTTAAGTATTTGGTCGATGGCAATTATGTCAACGAACCAGAAGCCGATCGTTTTCAATGGAACGATTACGCCGGTACGGAAAATGCCGTATTGGAAGTGTAAATTGGAAGTGATACCTATGAAATTAAAAAGTTGCCATTGAAATTTTTTTTCAATGGCAACTGCTTTTTATGGATGTTTATAAGGTTATCCGTAAAACGGGACTAATATTCTAAATTTTAGCCTTTTAACCATTAAATACCTAAAGGCTACTTCCTACCCAAAAGATAATCTTTGTACCAATAATTGGAATCGGTAAATTGTGCCTTGATTTCTAGTTCTGCTTCCTCTGTTAGCCATCTTACCATGTTATCATCGTATTTCTGGGAGGTCTCGGTATGGATAGTTTCCCATTGCTTAAAATGCACTTCGAGGTCCAGTTTATCTATTCTGGCCGATTGGGCAACTTTGGAGACCAAAAAGCTTTTGGCCGTACCCGTTTCGGGATCGTAAACTTCCCAGTGTAAAAACTTATCAAGGTCAAAATTACCTTCCAGCTCCCCGTTAATTCTCGCTAATATATTCTTGTTAAATGCCTCCGTTATTCCGGTTGCATCGTTATAGGCATTGAGAACTGTCCGTGGATTCTTCTTCTGGTCAAAACCGATAAATAGGAGGTCGTTCCCGTTCATATTCTCCTTGAGTTTCCTTAAAAAATCAATTGCTTGTCGGTGTTTCAAATTTCCGATGTTGGAACCTAGAAAAAGAATGACGTTTGGAGTGCCGTTATATCGTTCCAAACCTTTTAAGGCTTCAAAATAGGTACCTCGAATTGGATTGACAGATACTCGGGGCAATTCTTCTTGGAGGGAAGCCTTCAATTGTTCCAGGATATTTTCGCTGATGTCTACCGGAAAATAGTTAAATTTTGCTTTGCGTTCAAAAAGATGCCTCAGCAAGATTTTGGTCTTCTTTCCGTCTCCCGCGCCCAATTCTATAAGGTTAAATTGATCCGTACCAGCAACGAACCAATCGGTAATTTCGGATTTGTGTTTTTCAAAAATTTCCAACTCGCAATTGGTAAGATAGTACTCTGGCATGGCCATGATTCGCTGAAAAAGAAAGTCTCCTTTTTTGTCATAGAAAAATTTGGAGGAGAGGCGTTTGGGGTTATGGGTCAAACCATCGTATACTTCTTCTCCAAAAAGTGTTTCAAACGCGAGATTGGTATGTACATCCATGTCTATTAAGTGTTTGTCGATTTAGATCGATTTTGTTTGTAATTTTCCAGAACCGGGCTCGGGCAGTTCTTGGGTTATTGGGCCGATCTATTAAGTCGAAATTATTTGGCCAACCTTAATCCTGTAAATTGCCAACGTAAGGAAGGCTGAAAAAAATTGCGGTAAGTTGGCCGTGTATGTTTGGTTGGAGTAGCTATAGAACCCCCGCGAAGGACTTTCTGATTGACCATAAATTTGCCGTTGTACTCGCCAAGGGCGCCATCCGCTTTTTTATAATTGGGGTAGGGCAGGTAAGCGCTTTCCGTCCATTCCCAGCGTTTTCCCCAAGGGAATTGCGGTTGAGCCGTTTCCCATTCAAATTCGGTCGGTAAGCGGCAGCCTTTCCATTGCGCGTAGGCAAAGGCCTCATAATAGGAGATGTGGGTCAAAGGTGTCTGGAGGTCTATTTTTTGGAGTCCCTTAAAGGTATAATAGTGCCACTGCCCATCTATTTTGTGCCAATACAATGGTGCACAAATGTTGTTTTGATTTACCCAGTCCCAACCGTCGGAATGCCAAAGGTCAAAGCGTTGATACCCCCCAGCTTCCATAAATTCCATAAACTCCCCATTGGTGACCAATTTATTGGAAATGCAATACGGCTGTAGGTAAACTTTGTGCCGGCCAAGCTCGTTATCGTAACAAAAGACCTCACTGTTGTGGCCAATTTCATAAACGCCTTCCTCTACTGCCATCCATTCCCCAGGACGATTTTCGATCATGTGTTCCACGGGGAAGTCGGCATATTTTGGGAACAACGGATTGTTGCCCAAAATATATTTGATGTCTGTAAGCAAAAGTTCTTGATGTTGTTTTTCGTGATGTATACCAATTTCCAACAGATCGTTGATTTCCTGGTTTCCCCATTTATCGAAAAATGTTTTCACCGCATCTGTTACGTAATGGCGATACTCATAAATTCTTTGTACGGAAGGACGGGAAAGATTTCCGCGATCGGTGCGGATTACCCTTTTGCCCACGGTCTCGTAATAGCTGTTGAATACAAAAGAGAAATCGGGATCAAAAATCTTGTAATTTTCCGCATGGGGTTTAAGGATGAACTCCTCAAAAAACCAGGTAGTGTGGCCCAAATGCCATTTGGGAGGGGAAACATCCACGATTGGCTGTACTACGTAATCTTCAATTTCGAGAGGCTTACAAATGGATTCCGTTCTATTTCGAGTCTCTAGAAAGAAATCCAGTAGGGTATCACTCAGCACCATAACGGGTAGATTTTACCCTAAAGTTAAGAAACTTAGGCCACCAAACATTGATCCATTAAAATTAAAGATTGATTAAATAGCTACCGCCCCCTTAATTGGGGGATAGGGGTCATAATCCAACAGCGTAAAATCTTCAAACTTAAAATCGAAAATATTCCTTACTTCGGTATTAAGGACCATTTTTGGCAGCGGTTTAGGCGTTCGGCCCAATTGCAGCTTGATCTGTTCCATATGATTGTTGTAGATATGGGCATCGCCAAAGGTATGGATGAAATCCCCCGGCTCGTATCCGCATACCTGGGCTACCATCATCGTAAAAAGTGCATAGGAGGCGATGTTAAAAGGTACACCGAGAAATATATCCGCACTGCGTTGGTACAATTGGCAGGAAAGCTTTCCGTTGGCCACGTAGAATTGAAAAAAGGCATGGCATGGAGGCAAGGCCGCTTTTCCGTTGGATACGTTTTCTGCAAAGGACTTGGACGTATCCGGCAATACACTGGGGTTCCATGCGGAAACCAACATCCGACGGCTATCGGGGTTATTCTTCAAGGTATCTATCACTTCTTTGATCTGGTCAACTTCATCCCCGTTCCAGTTACGCCATTGGTACCCGTATACGGGACCGAGGTTCCCGTTCTCATCGGCCCATTCGTTCCAGATCCTAACCCCGTTTTCCTGCAGGTAGGAAATATTGGTATCTCCCTTTAAAAACCACAACAACTCGTGCACGATGGATTTTAGGTGTAATTTTTTGGTAGTAACCATGGGAAAGCCCTCGCTAAGATCAAATCGCATTTGGTAGCCAAAGACGCTCAAAGTCCCAGTTCCGGTCCTGTCGTCTTTTGGATTACCCGTGTCCAGTACATGCTTAAGTAAATCGTGGTATTGTTTCATCGCCCCCTAACCCCCAAAAGGGGGAATTTTTTACGGTTCTTAAATAAATTTAGGTTGTAAAATTAAACAAAGCAACCTACTAGATAGAGTTTTTAACTCCACAGTTATCAAAATTTATCAACGAAGGTAAAAGTAGTTCTCCTTTTAGGGGCGGAGGGGTTTCCTACCCCAAAATCATTCCCGCTATGGTAGCGGAAAGCAATGAGGCGAGGGTGCCTCCCAAAACGGCCTTCATTCCAAACTCCGACAAGGTTTTACGCTGACCGGGGGCCAAAGAACCAATTCCGCCTATCTGGATACCGATAGAAGCGAAATTGGCAAAACCGCACAACATATAGGTCGCCATGATAATGGACTTGTTGAAGGTAAAATGAACGCCTTCAGATGCATTCTTAAGGTCGGCCAGCTGAATGTAGCCGATAAACTCGCTCGCGGCCAGCTTAACCCCCAATAGTTGTCCCATAAGCATCATATCTTCCTTTGCCACCCCAATCACCCACATTAATGGGGCAAAGAGAATTCCTAGAACTGATTCCAGGGAAAATTTGTCAAATGAGGTATGTGCAGCTATCCATCCGTTTAGGGAAGTAAGGTCCCCGAACCAATTAAAAATACCATTGATCATGGCGATAAAGGCCACAAAAACTAGAAGCATGGCACCGACGTTTACCGCAAGTTTTAGCCCTTCGGTGGTACCGTTGGAAATTGCATCCAAAAGATTGCTGCCAATCTTTTCGTGGGAAATCTTAATGTCGGTGTCTATCGGTTCGGTTTGTGGGTATAAAATTTTGGATACGATGATGGCTCCAGGTGCGGCCATCACGGAGGCTGCCAAAAGATGCCTGGCGAACTCAAGGCGCAATTGTTCATCGTGGCCCCCCAAAAATCCGATGTACGCTGCGAGTACCCCACCGGCAACCGTGGCCATTCCCCCGATCATCACGAGAAGAATTTCGGACTTGTTCATTTTTTCCAGATAGGCTTTTATCAATAACGGGGCTTCCGTTTGTCCCAGAAATATATTTCCTGCCACGGAGAGGCTTTCAGACCCGGAAATACCCAAAGATTTTGTAAGGAGCCATGCCAGTCCCTTGACCACCTTTTGGATAATGCCTAGATAGAACAGAACCGATGTCAACGCAGAAAAGAAAATTATGGTCGGCAGGATCTGAAAAGCAAAAATGTACCCTATGTTGGGGTTTTCCAGGTCAAGCAGACTACCAAGTAGAAATTTGCTTCCGGCCAGGGTATAGTCTAGTATATTGACAAAAATCTGCCCTACCTCCGTAAATAACATTTGGATAAAGTGTACCTTGAGCACTCCAATGGCCAACAATAATTGGATTGTAAGACCAATGCCCACCGTTTTCCAGTTTATTGCCTTTCGGTTGGAACTGAAGAGTAGACAAATAAAAACGAGAGCCAGCATGCCAATAATCCCCCGCCCAAGACTTCTCAATGAAAATCCCTCACTAGGGATTATTAGGGCGTCCGATTGAGTAGCAATGTCGTTTATTATAGTGGTCTCAACCACTGGTTTAAGGCTATCCGATAATACTGGGTTTTGCGCTATGGATGAAGAACTGATTAAGAATGCGAGCAAAAGAATCCATTGGCTGTATTTCATTCTTTTTTGGGGTTATTGAATTTCCGGGTTACCAGATTTTTGGGTGGGTTATATAATCATGAATCGATGAATTGGTTTAAACCTTTTCGTTTACCGGTAAATACGACATTCGCGCCCGTAATGAATCGGGCGGGAAGCCACTGTTTTCGGTATTAAACAAAAAGATCGACCCATTATAATAACAAAATAATGCGATACCTATTTCCGTTTAGAGATTTCGTCCCTTAATTTGGCTGCTTTTTCGTAGTCCTCGCTGGCCACTGCCTTATCTAATTCCTGATAGAGCTCTTCTATTGTCAGTTCTTTATAGGCATCCGATACGCTGCTGTCTATCTCCACAGTTTCGCCCTCTTGGAGGATTTCGTCTACCATAATACTGTCTGCGTTGTCTTCCTTGACCTTTTCTTTAGATGAGAATTTCAAGAAAATCCCGGCCTTGTCCAAAATGGTTTTGTACGTAAATATAGGAGCATCGAACCGCAGGGCCAGTGCAATGGCATCGCTTGTACGGGCATCGATGATCTCCTCTATTTTATCCCGTTCACAAATAATGCTCGAATAAAATACCCCATCGACCAATTTGTGGATAATGACCTGCTTGACCTTAATATCAAATCTATCCGCAAAATTTTTAAAAAGGTCATGGGTCAATGGTCTCGGTGGTTTTATTTCCTTTTCTAGGGCAATGGCTATAGACTGTGCCTCAAAAGCCCCGATGACAATAGGTAGTTTGCGATCACCTTCCACTTCGTTTAAAATGAGGGCATAGGCGCCATTCTGCGTTTGGCTATACGATATTCCCTTAATTTTTAATCTTACCAAGCTCATATTCTACAATATACCTTAAAAGGGCCGCTTAAACAAAAGGGAACGACCTATTATTTAAACAGCCCTTTAAGGGGGGCAATTTAGCAAAAATTAAGCGTTTTGAGCTTTAAATTCCTTTAATTTTTCGGTGAGTTTGGGTACTACCTCAAAGGCATCTCCCACGATTCCGTAGTCCGCTGCCTTAAAAAAGGGTGCTTCTGGGTCGGTATTGATAACCAATTTAGTCTTGGATGCACTAACCCCGGCCAAATGTTGAATGGCACCCGAAATACCGATCGCGATGTACAGATTGCTGGCCACTGGTTTCCCTGTTTGTCCTACGTGCTCTCCATGTGGACGCCATCCCATATCCGATACAGGTTTGGAGCATGCGGTTGCGGCTCCCAATACTTCGGCAAGGTCTTCGATCATTCCCCAATTTTCGGGACCCTTTAGTCCACGCCCCCCGGACACTACGATATCGGCATCTGCGATGGTCACCTTACCGGCCACCTTATCGACCTCTATGGGCTTGGTTGATAAATCATCTTCGCTAACGGCGGGGTCAAAGGGCGCTACGGAAATCTCAGTTTTGTTTTCCAGAACCCCAAAAGCATTGTTCGATACCCCTATAATCTTTGTTTCAGTATTTATTTGGGTATGGGCAAATCCCTTATTGCTAAATGCGGTATGTTTTACGCTGAACGGGTTCGTGCTTTCCGGAGGGGCAACTACGTTGGGTACATAACCTGCCCGTAATTTACCCGCAAGAATTGGCGCCAAATACTTGGCATCCATTCCAGAACCAATGATGATCACCGTTGCGTTTTCCTTTTTCACCGCTTGTTCCAACGCATGGGCGTAGGCCTTGGCGTTAAAAGTCTTTAACTTGTCGTTGGTGATTTGCAACAACTTTGAAACCCCATGGTCTCCCAAGTCCTCACTGCTATCCGCATTGAAGGAAATCGCCGTTACGGTGGTTTTCAGTTGTTGGGCTACCTCGTAAGCATACGAGGCTACCTCATAGGCATTTTTCTTAAATTTTCCGTTTTCCGATTCTGTATATACTAAAACTGACATGGTTTTGTTTTTTGTTTTTTCTAGTTTCTGGTTTGGGTTTTTAACCTTGAACTCATCTGTCTACCTATTGCTTTGTAAAAACAACGGTTATTTTGTCTTGACTCTTGACACTTGGCACTTGTATCTTGCTTCTATCTAGATCACCTTTGCTTCGTTGTGTAATAAATTGATCAGCTCGTCCAAATTGTTCGGGTCTATCATTTTTATAGGGCCTTTTGGAGCGGGTTTATCAAATTTGGTGTCTTGGGTAGCCTTTATGGCTTCTACCGGATCTACTACGTTGAGTTTCTTTTGTCGTGCCATCATAATACCCCTCATGTTAGGGATCTTTAGGTCACTTTCCTCTACCAGTCCTTTTTGACCGCCCACGATTAATGGCAGGGTAGTGGCAATTTTTTCCTTGCCCCCGTCTATTTCACGAATTGCCGTGGCATTATTACCTTCGATTTCCAATCCAATGCAGGTATTTACAAAGTTGATGTCCAAAAGGGCGGCAATGATTCCAGGGACCATTCCGCCGTTGTAGTCAATGCTTTCCCTCCCGGCGATGATCAAATCATATTCGCTTTGTTTTATCACTTCGGCCAATTGTTGGGCCACAAAAAACCCATCGGTAGGTTCCGTATTGACCCTTATGGCTTCATCGGCACCGATGGCAAGTGCTTTTCTAATGGTGGGCTCGGCCTGTTGCCCGCCAACCGTCGCCACATGGACCGTTGCACCTTGTTTTTCCTTGAACCACATGGCACGTGTGAGTCCAAATTCATCATTGGGGTTGATTACAAACTGCACCCCTGTGGTATCAAACTGGGTATTATCTGCGGTAAAGTTTATCTTGGACGTGGTGTCCGGAACGTTACTGATACAAACTAAAATTTTCATCTATTTTGTCTTTATCGGATTGATATTATTTGGATTTTGGCGGTCGATATCGGCAACAAAAATGTCCGGGTATCGGTGTAAATTAAGTGCCGCTAAGATAGGCAATATATTTAGAATTTGCTATGCATGCATAGCAAATTTTACAACTAATTTTAATTGGGCGCATCGGATAATTGACATATTATTTCCTATTTTTGCTTGCATTTTAATAAATACAATCTGTAGAAATGAGAACATTACAGTTTAGGGAAGCCGTATGCGAGGCCATGTCCGAAGAGATGAGAAGGGATGAGACCATCTATCTCATGGGTGAGGAGGTAGCTGAGTACAACGGAGCTTATAAAGCATCTAAAGGGATGTTGGACGAATTTGGTCCAGAACGGGTCATAGACACTCCGATTTCCGAATTGGGGTTTTCGGGTATCGCGGTGGGTTCTGCCATGAACGGCAATAGGCCTATCGTGGAATTTATGACCTTTAACTTTGCTTTGGTGGGGATCGATCAAATAATCAATAATGCCGCCAAAATGAGACAGATGTCGGGGGGGCAGTTTAATATTCCTATCGTCTTTCGGGGCCCAACGGGATCCGCAGGACAATTAGGTGCAACCCATTCCCAGGCCTTTGAAAGTTGGTATGCCAACTGTCCGGGACTCAAGGTTGTGGTACCGTCCGACCCCAAGGACGCCAAGGGATTGTTAAAGGCTGCCATTAGGGACGATGACCCGGTCATTTTTATGGAATCGGAACAAATGTATGGGGATAAAGGAGAGATACCGGATGGCGATTACACGATTCCTTTGGGGGTTGCCGAGGTAAAGCGGGAAGGCAAGGATGTGACCATTGTTTCGTTTGGCAAAATCATCAAGGAGGCATATAAGGCCGCGGAAGAATTGGAAAAGGAAGGTATTAGTTGTGAAATAATAGACCTACGTACCGTGCGACCTATGGATCACGATACTATTCTTAAATCGGTCAAAAAGACTAATAGACTTGTAATTCTGGAAGAGGCATGGCCTTTTGGCAATGCTGCCACAGAAATAACGTATCAGGTACAGTCGCAGGCATTTGATTACTTGGATGCCCCGATCATTAAAATTAACACGGCCGATACTCCGGCCCCCTATTCTCCCGTGCTTTTGGCGGAATGGTTGCCCAATCATGAGGATGTAATTAAAGCGGTTAAGAAAGTATTGTACAAATAGGGAAAGAACTATTAATAGAAAACATAGCTTTGTCGGCCTTGGGGTTGGTAAAGCTTTTGTTGTTTAACGGAGGGGCTTGTTCAACGGGAATGGCTCCTTGGCAACACAAATTAATGAAACAACTCCTCTTTCCGATTTTATTACTGCTTTCCACGGTCCTGCATGCGCAGACCAAGGTAAGCGGACTTGTGGTAGACGAATCGGGCGCCCCCGTATCCTTTGCCAACGTCCTCTTTAAGGACTCCTCCGTGGGGACCATCACCAATGATGATGGACGTTTTTACTTGGAATCGGAAAATACATATAACACCTTAGAGATTTCATTTATGGGATATAGGACCCGGGAACTGCCTTTGGCTACCAAGGTGAATTACAACCTAAAAATAGTAATGGAAGAGGCGAGCGAAAATCTAAAAGAGGTAGTAGTCTACTCTGGCAAACAATCTAAAAAGAACAATCCCGCCATCGATATCCTAAAAAAGATATGGGCCAAGAAACGACGAAACGGGCTGCGTATGTTTGAACAGTATTCCTATGATAAATATGAAAAGGTAGAATTTGACCTGAATACTATTGACAGTGCCTTTATGAAGAAAAAGGTTTTCAAGGGACTGGAGTTCGTGTTCCAGGATTTGGATACTTCCAGAATAACAGGGAAGACCTATTTGCCCATTTTTTTAAACGAGACCTTTTCCAAAATGTACGGGGACAACAATTTTAATGAGGAACGGGAGGTAGTCATAGGTAATAAAAATTCGGGTTTTAGCAACAACCAGGCGATCATTGCGTTTGTAAAGGACCTTTATACCCCCTATAATATTTACGACAATTACCTTAAATTCTTCGACAAGAGTTTTACCAGCCCACTTTCCACGACCGGAATCGAAGTTTACAACTATGTCCTTGCCGATAGTGCCTACATCGATAACAAGTGGTGCTACAACATAATTTATTATCCAAGAAGAAAGAGCGAGCTTACTTTTAAAGGTGATTTTTGGGTAAATGACACCACGTTTGCCATTAAGAAAATAGACCTCCAGGTTACCAAGAGTGCCAATATCAATTGGGTAAAGGACATCTATATAGAACAGGAATTTGACGTGGTGAACGACTCGGTATTCCTTTTAAATCGAGACTATTTGATGAGCAACTTTAGCCTTAGGAAAAAGGAAGATACCCAAGGGGTATACGGAAAGCGTACGACCGTGTATAAAAATTACAACTTCGATCGCCCAAAGCCCAAGGAATTTTACAAGGTAAAAGGCAATGTTTACAATCCGGAGGTGCTCGACAAGGATGAGACCTTTTGGCAAACCAATAGGTTGGAACCGCTGAACAAGGACGAAAAAGGGATTTACCAGCTTTTGGATACCCTGGAGACGGTACCAAAATTTAAAACTTTTTATAATATCGTCAGTATTTTGGGTTCGGGCTATGTGGAGGTACCCAAATGGAATATGGACATTGGCGATATCTATAGTTGGTTTGGATACAATGAGGCCGAAGGGGTCCGGTTACGAGGTGGGGCGAGAACTTATTTTGGTCAGAACGACCCATGGAGGCTAGAAGGTTATTTGGCATATGGGTTTACCGATCACAAAGTAAAACACGGGTTCTCTGCCAAATGGTTACTGGACAAGGATACGCGGCTGATCGTTTCCGGCGGAAATAGGAGGGATGTAGAGCAGCTGGGCATCAGCCTTACAGCTACCAATGACGTGCTCGGGCGGAGTATTGCTTCTTCTTCTATCGTTACTGTAGGGTCTAACGATCGCTTGACCAATATAAACCTGAGTACCTTTAATTTGGAATTTGAACCGGTGACGAACCTAAGGTTGCTTACCGGTGTCTCGTTCAGGACTTTGAGTTCTGCCCTTCCAGATGCCTTTAGCCTGGATTATGTAGACCCGTCCTCCCCAACGGGAATATCTTCAGTTACCAAGGACTTTGAATTTAATAGTACCTTGATTTATACCCCGGGGAGTAGGATTATTGGCTACGGGGTAGAACGCAGGAACATAAACGACAACTACAGCACACTGTTATTGAGCTATACCAAGGGGATGAGCGGTTTTTTTGGTAGTGGCTTCGATTATGAAAAATTTCAGTTCTCCTATTCACAACCTTGGCAACTTGGAGGTTTTGGTCGGTTGTTGAGTTCGGTGGAAGTTGGTAAGACCTTTGGGACCGTACCTTTGGGACTTTTGAGCGTGGTTCCGGGTAACCAAACTTTTTTCAGCATATTCAACACCTTTCCCAACTTGAATTTTTATGAATTTGTAACGGACACCTACGCTTCCGTACATTTGGAACATAATTTTAACGGCCGAATATTTTCTAGAATTCCATTGGTACGCAAATGGAACCTAAGGGAAATTGTTGGTCTCCGAGGGGTCTGGGGCGAACTGTCCGACGCTAACAAAGCTTTGAGCAGCCCAACCAATATTCCTTTAATGGCCCCTACCGATAAAATTTATTGGGAATACTCCGTTGGGGTTGGAAATATCTTCCGGATTTTCAGGATAGATTTTAATTTTCGCGGGAACTATTTGGAAAATCCAGAGGCCAGGCCCTTTGGGGTTACCGGTTCTTTTGGGTTTAGTTTCTAGGAGCTCCGCCCCGCCCTAACCCGTCCGCCGTAGGTATGTCCCTTTGCATAAGGGGAGGAGCTTGAAACGTTGCTTTGCAATGTGTAATGAACTCGGAACGGTCCCGTCCTTTTTGAGGAGGGGTACCCGCAGGGCGCGGTGGTTAGGACCGATAGGATTTGATTTATGGCGGAAAAAACAGCCGATTAAATTATTTTAATCTAATTTTATAGAACAAACATTTTTAGGATATGGAAACAAAGGAGATAACTTCATTTGATGTACTAATAGAGATTCCAAAAGGAAGTAGAAACAAATACGAATACGATTTCACCTTAAAAAGAATAAGGTACGATCGGATGATTTTTTCTTCCATGATGTACCCGGCAGATTATGGGTTCGTGCCAGAGACCTTGGCATTGGATGGTGACCCCCTAGACGTGCTTGTCCTTGTGACCGAACCTACATTTCCGGGATGTGTTATGGAGGTGAGGCCGATCGGGGTTTTCCACATGACCGATGAAAAAGGTCCGGATGAAAAAATAATATGCGTTCCAATGACCGATCCGGTATGGAACAAGATCAATGACCTGTCGGAACTAAACCCCCATTTGATTAAGGAAATAGAGCATTTTTTTAAAGTATATAAAGATCTTGAAAAGAAAAAGGTAGATGTCGGAGGCTGGGGAGATTTGGTTGAAGCTAAGAAAATCGTGGCTAGTTGTATCCAACGGTTTGTCGATAGCGATGTGCCGGTCAAGGAGGTAACCATCAAATAAATTTATTGCAGGACTATTTTATTGTCAATCCCCTTTCTTTTTAAAAATCCTAAATTCCAGGCTTTAAAATAGAAGGAATGTATGAAGTATATAGGGACAAAGCGCCGTTTTGTCCCTATATTTTTTAATTGACCGGCCAACCCTTTTACGGCGATGCCCAGGTTAATTTTTAGGCCGTGGATTTACACCCGTCGTATTATTAAATTTTTATTACTTTTGCCCCGCTAAATACTTAACATTAGATTAAATGGAATCCAATATGATTTTTGTGCCAATGATATTGGCAGTTTTGGGCCTAATTTTTACTGCTATAAAGGCCTCTTGGGTAAAAAAACAAGATCCGGGAAATGAAAAAATGCAATCCATCTCCAAAGCCATTAAGGAAGGCGCCTTAGCCTTTCTAAATGCCGAATACCGATTGTTGGCCATCTTTATATTGATCGCATCGGTCGCGTTGGGTACCATATCTTATTTTGTTGCTACTACACATTGGATGATCATTATAGCCTTCGTTTTTGGCGGATTCTTTTCGGCATTGGCCGGCAATGTCGGAATGCGCATTGCTACCGAAGCTAATTCCCGAACTACCCAAGCTGCGAGGACAAGCCTGCCCCAAGCCTTAAAGGTTTCTTTTGGTGGTGGTACCGTTATGGGATTGGGAGTTGCTGGTTTGGCCGTATTGGGCCTTAGCCTTTTCTTTTTCATTTTTGTAAAAATGTTCGTCACAGGCGGGGTGGCTTTCTATGATGAGATGACCATAGCCTTGGAAACATTGGCTGGATTTTCCTTGGGAGCGGAATCAATTGCGCTCTTCGCCCGTGTTGGTGGCGGTATTTATACCAAGGCCGCCGATGTTGGCGCAGATTTGGTCGGGAAGGTCGAAGCGGGAATTCCGGAGGACGATCCCCGAAACCCAGCTACCATTGCGGATAATGTAGGGGATAACGTTGGGGATGTTGCGGGTATGGGAGCCGACCTTTTTGGATCGTACGTGGCAACCGTTTTGGCTTCAATGGTATTGGGAAATTATTTGATTAAAGACATGTCCACAACTTCTCAGTTCACGGATGCTTTTAGCAATATGGGCCCCATTTTATTGCCTATAGTAATTGCAGGAGTAGGGATTGTGGCTTCCATTATCGGTACTTTCTTGGTGAAAATCTCCAATAACGATGCCAAGGAGTCACAAGTGCAAAAAGCTTTGGATACGGGGAACTGGACCGCAATTGTTTTAACGTTGTTTTCTAGTTACTTCTTGATCAAATGGATGTTACCGGCAACTATGCATATGCACTTCTTTGGTGAAGGATATAAGAATATCTCATCCATGAACGTGTTTTGGGCCGCCTGTATCGGGTTGGCTGTCGGGGCTTTGATTTCTGCGGTTACCGCCTACTATACAAGTTTGGGTAAAAAGCCTGTTATGGATATTGTGAAGAATAGTTCTACAGGTGCGGCCACCAATATTATCGCCGGTCTTTCCGTGGGCATGAAATCTACATTCTTTTCCGTTTTGTTGTTTGCAGCTGCTATTTATGGATCTTACGAATTGGCCGGATTCTACGGGGTGGCCCTTGCCGCCTCCGCTATGATGGCTACCACGGGGATGCAATTGGCCATTGATGCCTTTGGTCCGATTGCGGACAACGCCGGTGGTGTTGCCGAAATGAGTGAATTGGATCCCGAAGTTCGCGAACGTACCGATATTTTGGATTCCGTTGGGAATACTACCGCGGCGGTAGGGAAAGGTTTTGCCATCGCCTCGGCTGCTTTGACCGCTTTGGCTTTGTTCGCCGCTTATGTGACCTTTACCGGGATAGACGGCATCAATATTTTTAGGGCCGATGTATTGGCGATGTTGTTCGTGGGCGGGATGATTCCCGTTGTGTTCTCTGCCTTGGCGATGGAATCTGTCGGGAAGGCAGCTATGGAAATGGTGCAGGAGGTACGCCGTCAGTTTCGTGAAATTCCAGGTATTATGGAAGGTACGGGAAAGCCCGAATACGCCAAATGTGTCGATATTTCTACCCAGGCTGCGTTGAGGGAGATGATATTGCCCGGCTTGATTACTATAATCACCCCTATTATTATCGGGCTTGTTTTTGGTGCCGAACCCTTGGGTGGCTATATGGCCGGTGTTTGTGTAAGCGGGGTTATGTGGGCCATTTTCCAAAACAATGCCGGGGGAGCATGGGACAATGCCAAAAAATCCTTTGAAGCCGGTGTCATGATCGATGGTACCATGACCTACAAAGGTTCCGAGGCCCATAAGGCGGCCGTGACCGGGGATACCGTGGGCGACCCTTTTAAGGACACTTCCGGTCCATCCATGAACATTCTAATAAAATTGACCTGTCTGGTTGGGCTGGTAATCGCACCTATATTGGGCGATCATGCCATTGAAGGTGCCGCAACCAACCAAAATGATATTCAAGTGGAGATGAATGTTCAAGGATCCGATTTGTCCGAAGCTACGATTGTGTACACTACGTCAATAAATGGCGAAACAACGACAAAGGAGAAAACCTTTAAGGGTTCTCAGGAGGAAGTGAAGGCACAATTGGCCGCTTTTGAGGAATCCGCTAAATCGGATGATGGAAAGGTGATAAAGGAAATTGAAAGTGTGAGCATCAAAAAGAAATAGATTTTATCTTAGACCAATAACCAATAACAAGCCCGTGGATATGATCATATCCACGGGCTTGTTGATTAAAACAGTTCATTGAAAAAATCTTGGCTCCGCTAAATTAGGGTTCAAAACAATCCATTTATTTCCGCATCGATCTTATTGATTACCTGTCCCAGATCCTCGGGATTATCCACAAAATTGATCTGGTCTACATCCACGATCAAGAGGTTGCTCTTTTCATAACCGTGTACCCAAGCCTCGTATCTTTCGTTTAATCGGCTAAGGTACTCAATGGAAATGGTGGTTTCGTATTCCCGTCCGCGTTTATGTATCTGATCTACCAAATTGGGAATGGAACTTCTCAGATAGATCAAGAGGTCCGGGGGTTGCACCAAACTTTCCATCAGTTCAAAAAGGCTGGTGTAGTTTTTAAAGTCCCTATTGGTCATAAGGCCCATGGCGTGTAGGTTGGGCGCAAAGATAAAGGCATCCTCATAAATGGTACGATCCTGGATAACATCTTTCCCGCTCTCGCGTATCTGTACAATTTGCCGGTACCTGTTGTTCAAAAAGTAGATCTGGAGGTTAAAGCTCCACCTTTCCATCTGGTTATAAAAATCGTCCAGGTAGGGATTGTCAACTACATCCTCAAAATGGGCCTCCCATTTGTAATGTTTTGCGAGCAATCGGGTCAATGTGGTCTTTCCCGCACCAATATTTCCTGCAACAGCAATATGCATGGGGTATGAAGATTAATGGTTAGTCATTCGTGTTGAATAAATTGTAGGGTACAAGATAAGGGATATCGTTAGATAGTGAAAATCTTTCTGGGAATATCCGATGAAAAGATTCCAGTTTTTACAAATTTTTTTGCAGGACGAATTAAACCAAAGTTGATCGTTGATGTCCTAGGGTTACAAAAAGACATACAAATGAGGGATTTCATAATTTTTGGATTGCTTTTCGTCGGATTGACGAAGCTCGTACATGCCCAGGATTTTCAGGGAGAAGCCACTTATTTCAGTAAGACTTCGGTTCGGATAGATCTGAGTGGTCGGAACATTCCCGAAGATAGGAAGCAGCAGATGTTAAAACGTATGAAGGAAGCGAATGAGCGTACCTATACGTTTGATTTTGACCGAACGTCATCGATCTACAAGGAAGAGGAAAAATTGGAACAGCCTGGGAACGATAGCGGCGGCAGACGCTTTGGGATGATGGGTGCCACTGGGGGTGATTATTACAAGAACATACCGGAAGGCACCTATATTTCCAAGAACGATCTGTTCGGCAAGATTTTTTTGGTACAAGACAGTCTGCCCAAAATGGAATGGAAACTTGGGGATGAGACCAAAAAGATAGGAAATTATACGGTCTATAAGGCTACTGCAACAAAAAGTATAAAAAGGCCCAATATGGGTGCCATGTTCCGTCGCGGGAGCGATGATGATAAGAACAAGGGAGATGAATTTACGGAAAAACAAGTGGAGATAACGGCATGGTATGCCCCCGAGATTCCTGTGAACCAAGGGCCCGGGGATTACTGGGGTTTGCCCGGACTTATTTTGGAGGTCAATGATGACATAACCACGATTCTGTGCACAAAAATTGTCCTGAACCCCAAGGAAAGGATAGAGATAAAGGCGCCCCAGAAAGGAAAAGTGGTTACCCAAGCAGAGTACGACGAAATATCCAAAGAGAAAATGAAGGAAATGAGGGAGAACTTCCGATCCCGTGGGGGCAACCGAGGTGGAGGGCGTAGGCCATAGGTGCTCAAATTAATTCAAATGGCAACGGCACACTTTATCCTTAAATGAATTTATCAACAATGATTACAAGAAAAGTTAGGGCATCCCTAATACTCCAGTTTGGAACGACTACGCAAGATTTTTTTTTAGATACAAGGCACCAAAAGCGGAGTTTGGCAGGGTTAAATGAGTATTTTGGTAACCTGCCCGACAAGGACATTAAGGCGGGCGAAGTAGCTGGGAAAAAGAACAAGTTGGCCACCAAATTAAGTGCTTTAAGGACACCCTTAATCTTCCCAATGCTTTTACTTTGTGTATTCTTCGCCAGTTATGCCCAAGAAATCACCCTAAAAGGAACTGTTAAGGACAGTACTGGTACCGGGATCGAAATGGCCAATGTCATCGCAGTAAATAGTGCTTCAAAGGTCTTGGAGTCTTATGGTATCACCAATCACGACGGACTTTTTAAATTGAACCTAAAGGCGAATGTCGGTTATACGGTACGGGTGAGCTATCTGGGCTTTAAAACCGTGGAATTTTCCTTTACGGCCCCCGAGGCCAATGCCACCAAGGAAATTGTGCTCTATGAACAGCCCGATCAATTGGAGGGGGTGGAGGTTACCTATGAAATGCCGGTTTCCGTCAGGGGAGATACCATTGTTTACAATACGGATTCCTTTGTGAACGGTACCGAAAAAAAATTGAAGGATGTCCTGGCGAACCTGCCCGGGATGGAAATTAACGATGATGGCCAGATCGAAGTGGAAGGAAAGAGGGTGACCAAAGTAATGGTGGAAGGAAAGGATTTTTTTGATGGGGATTCCAAATTGGCGGCAGACAATATACCTGCCAATGCCCTGGATAAAATAGAGGTGCTGAGAAACTATAATGAAGTGACCCAAATGAAGGGCCTTACCAATGACGATGATAATATTGCCCTGAACATAAAGCTCAAGGAAGGCAAGAAAAAGTTCTGGTTTGGCGAAGTTACGGCCGGTTATGGTACTCGTGAGAGTTATTTGGCCCATCCCAAATTGTTTTTTTACAGTCCGGATTACTCCATTAATATTATTACGGATATGAACAATATAGGGGAGGCCCCCTTTAACCGGAGGGATTTTCAGAATTTTACGGGCGGGTTTAGAAGTCCGGGCCAAAGCGAGGGTTCTTCTATCGATATTGGCGGGGATATTGGTGGCCTTTCTGCTGCCCAGAACAATATGGCCAAGGCCATAGATACCAGGTTCGCTGCTGTGAATTTCAGTTATTCCCCTACCAAAACGTGGGACCTTAGCGGCTTTGGCATTTATTCGTACACGGGAACCCTAATGGAAAACCAAAGTCTTACTACCTACATAACCTCGGACCAAGTAGAAGACGCTTCCAGGGCAACAGATCAAAAAGTACATTTGGGACTGGCGAAATTCAGTTCGCTGTATAAGCCCAATGACAGGTTGCAGGTCAATTATGATGCACTTTTAAAGATGTCCGAGGACGATGAGGATGTAAATGTACTTTCCGTATCTACCACAACTGATGAAATCAATGAGAAAAAAAAACAGAGACCTTTGTCGGTCAATCAAAATGCCAATCTTTATTATACCTCCCTGAACAATAAGCATATTTTTGCTTTTGAGGGGCAGTATATCTATCAGGACGAGGATCCCTTTTATAATTCTATCCGTGACAATTTTGCTTTCGTTGACCTATTTCCCGTTGATGAGGGCCAAAGCGAATACGACATGAATCAGGACAAGAATATTATCACCAATAGGGTAGATGCCAAATTGGATTATTATTATGTTCTTAATTCCAAGAGTAATTTAAACTTCACCTTGGGAACCACCCAGAGCAATCAGAATTTTAATTCCAATATCTATCAAATTTTGGACAATGGATCAAATCTGCATATGCCAATGGACAAATTTGGCAACGATGTTACCTACCATGTTTCGGATGTATATCTAGGTGTTCACTATAAGATGATTGCAGGAATATTCACCTTCAATCCAGGACTTAAGTTACATCAATACAATACCAGGAACGAGCAGTTGGGTACTACGGTCCATGACAACCTCACTTCCCTCTTGCCCGATCTGTACATCAATGCCCAGTTCAAGAAATCTGAAAATTTGAGATTTAACTATAACGTGGCGCGATCTTTTACGGACGTCAGCGATTTTGCCGCCGCCTATGTGCTCAATAATTATAATTCGGTCTATAAGGGAAATCGGGAATTGGAGAGTTCGCTAAACCATGTGCTTTCCCTTAATTATTTTAATTTCAATATGTTCAACTTTACCAATATTTTTGGAAATATCACCTATACCAAACGTATTGATCCCTTAAAAGGGAATGCCTTGATCGAAGGGATCAATAGGGTGGGGACTACCATCAATTCAAATTTTAACGATGAGTCTTTGAGCGGCAATGGCAGGTACCAACGTACTTTTGGAAAACTCAAGGCCGGTGTGGGCGGTAATATTTCCTGGTCCAAGAACTACAATATCGTGGATGCAAAGCCTAGAATCTCGGAGTCGTTTGTACAATACTATTCCGCTTCCCTATCTACAAATTTTAGAAAGGCACCAAATTTGGAACTGGGCTATAAATATATGGTAAACCAATATGATAACGGAGGTACAGCAACTACCTATTATACAAATAGACCCTTTGCTAAATTTGATGCCGCATTTTTAAACGGGTTTATTTTTACGGCGGATTATGATTATTACAACTACAGGGACAAGGATAAGACCCTCCATAACGAATATGGCTTTTTGGAGGCGGACCTGACGTATCAGAAGAAGGATAGTCATTGGGAATTTGGTGTTAAGGGTACCAATCTTTTGGATACCCGTTCCTTGAACCGCGATAGTACCAACGATTTTTATTTTTCTACGTCTTCCTACTTGGTGCAGCCTCGTTATGTGCTTTTTACGGTGAAATATGATTTGTAGGGAGTGAGCGGCAAATATTCTTTTTTGGGTCCATAAAGAAACAGCTATGCCGTATTATCCTCCCCCAACCCCTCCAGAAGGAGGGGAGTATACTCTGCAAAAAATAATAGAGAATATTTTTCCGAAAATGGTTCCCTCCCCCCTGGGGAGGGCTAAGGTGGGGACTATTTTCCCAAGATTAGTCCTTTGTCTTTGTTCGTGTTGCGCAGCGGTCTATCGTCCCTTTATAATTTATATCCAAACATTTTGTGTTCCTAATCTTTTACCATACTTTTGTCCTCATTATTAAGGAGGAATGATTTGACTGCTTGCAACCTCTGTAAAAAATTGCTAAAACAGTTGCTGCCGAAAGCACTCCTTCGGTACGTATACTCCTAGCAATGCATTTGGTCAGGTCTTTCCTATAAAAAAATGCATTATGCCCTATTTATTTACTTCAGAATCGGTCAGTGAAGGACACCCCGATAAAATCGCAGACCAGATAAGTGATGCCCTTCTGGATAATTTTTTGGCTTTCGACCTCGAGAGCAAAGTGGCCTGTGAAACCTTGGTCACCACGGGGCAGGTTATTTTGGCGGGAGAAGTTAAGAGCAGCACGTATTTGGATCTTCAGGCCATTGCCCGCGATGTGATCAATAAAATTGGTTATACCAAAGGGGAATATCAATTTAGTGGAAACTCATGTGGGGTCATTTCCCTAATTCACGAGCAATCCCAAGACATCAACCAAGGTGTGGATCGCGGTTCCAAGGAGGAGCAGGGTGCCGGAGACCAAGGTATGATGTTCGGATATGCCACAAAGGAAACCGAAAACTACATGCCCTTGGCCTTGGATATATCCCATAAATTACTGCAGGAATTGGCGGTGTTGAGGAGAGAAAACGGCACGGTTTCCTATTTGCGTCCGGACGCCAAGGCACAGGTGACCATTGAATATTCCGATGACAACATACCACAGCGTATAGACACCATTGTGGTTTCTACCCAGCACGACCCTTTTATGGAGGACGATGCGAAGATGTTGGCAAAAATAAAGCAGGATATTATTTCCGTTTTGATACCGAGGATAAAAAGTAAACTTCCCGGGAACATTCGCGCTTTGTTCGATGACCAGATCACCTATCACATCAATCCGACAGGTAAGTTTGTGATCGGGGGCCCGCATGGGGATACGGGGTTGACCGGCAGAAAGATAATTGTAGATACCTACGGTGGTAAAGGTGCCCACGGAGGGGGTGCTTTTAGCGGTAAGGATCCGAGCAAGGTAGATAGGAGCGCCGCTTATGCCGCTCGGCATGCCGCCAAAAATTTGGTAGCCGCCGGAGTGGCCGATGAGTTATTGTTACAGGTGAGCTATGCGATCGGGGTTGTTGAGCCGACCTCAATTTATGTGGATACCTTTGGGACCGCCAAAGTAAAAATGAACGATGGGGAAATCGCCAAAAAAGTAGCCCAGTTATTCGATATGCGACCTTTTGCTATCGAGGATCGATTGAAACTTCGGAATCCAATTTATTTGGAAACTGCCGCCTATGGCCACATGGGAAAAGAGCCCCAAACCGTTACCAAGGTCTTTGAATCGCCCTACAATGGGAGGATCGAGAAGGAGGTGGAGCTTTTTACCTGGGAGAAATTGGATGCCCAGGATAAGGTTAAGGCGGCCTTTGGACTTTAATTTTTTAGGATAGTACGTATTTAAAAATATTATAACCGGTATCCGATTTTGTTCGGATACATTAAAACCAAGTGATATGAGTGATCAAAAATTTTCTACCAACGCCCTGCACGCAGGACACGATGTTACCAAGACTGCCGCAACCCGGGCCGTTCCTATCTATCAGAGCACCTCTTTTGTGTTCGAAAATACGGACCATGCAGCGGATATATTTGCCTTAAAGGTACCGGGCAATATTTATACAAGACTCAATAATCCCACCAACGATATACTGGAACAGCGCATAGCTGCCTTGGAGGGGGGTATCGCCGCCGTAGTCACCGCCTCCGGTATGTCGGCGATCGCAACAGCGCTGTTGGTTTTGCTCAAATCGGGCGATCACATCGTGGCTTCCAGTAGTTTATATGGGGGAACCTATAATTTGTTGAGCGTAACCTTGCCACGGGTTGGCATCACCACGACGTTTGTTGACGCCGATGATCCTGCAAATTTCAAAAAGGCCATAAAAGAAAACACCAGGGCCATTTTTGTAGAATCTTTGGGGAATCCAAAATTGGACGTAATAGACCTTGAGGCCATCTCCAAGGAAGCAAAAGCGGCCCAAATTCCTTTTATCGTAGATAATACCGTGGCTACCCCGGCCCTGTTGAACCCTATCAACTACGGTGCAAATATTGTAATCCACGCACTTACCAAGTATATCAACGGTAACGGTACCGCCTTGGGAGGAGCTATTGTGGATGCAGGAACTTTTGATTGGAGCAGTGGCAAGTTTCCGGAATTTACAGAACCTTCCCCGGGATATCACGGCCTGGTATATCACGAGGCTTTGGGCGCAGCGGCTTTTATCGCCAAGGTACGGATCGAAGGACTTCGAGATTACGGTTCGGCCCTGAGTCCTTTTAATGCCTTCCAGATTATCCAAGGGGTGGAAACTTTGGAGGTTCGGATTAAAAGGCACAGTGAAAATGCGCTTGCCCTGGCCAAATGGTTGCAGGGGAGGGACGAAGTAGCTTGGGTAAACTATCCCGGACTGGAAAGTAGCAAATATCATCGCTTGGCAAAAAAATACTTGCCCGGAGGACAGAGCGGCCTGATAACCTTTGGTATTAAAGGCGGCTATGAGGCGGCCAAAAAAGTAGTGGATGCCACCCACATATTTTCTCTTTTAGCCAATTTGGGGGATACCAAGTCATTGATCATTCACCCCGCCAGCACTACCCACCAACAGTTGGACGATGCTGCCCAGGAAAGTACGGGAACGACCAAGGATATGATTCGTTTGTCCGTTGGCCTAGAGGATTTATCGGACCTTAAGGCCGATTTGGATCAGGCGTTCGCAACTTTGAAATGAGATAGAATTTAGAATACTTCCCGCGCCATACGGGGCCGGGAAAATTCGCTTTGACGAATGCAGGAGAAATCCTTCTTTATATTGAGGCGAAGAAAGTAACAGCTAAAACGCAATGCTACATCATTTAAAAATAAATAACTATACCACCTATAACGGAGTCACCCAGGATATTTCCCTATCCTATCAGGTGTTCGGACAACCTTTGCATACCGCACCGATCGTCCTGGTAAACCATGCCTTGACGGGAAATTCCGATGTGGCAGGCGAACACGGTTGGTGGTCTACCTTGATCGGGGACGCTAAATGTATCGATACTAAAAAGTACACCGTATTGGCATTTAATATTCCGGGGAACGGGTTCGATGGGTTTGTTATTGAAAATTATAAGGATTTTGTAGCTCGAGACATGGCCCGGATATTCCTTCAGGGATTAAATTTACTGGATGTTAAAAAGCTCTATGCCATCATCGGTGGTTCCTTGGGTGGAGGTATAGCATGGGAGATGGCGGTTTTGTCGCCCCACCTTACCGAGCACTTGGTTCCTGTGGCATCGGATTGGAAATCGACGGACTGGCTGATCGCCAATTGCCAAATTCAAGAGCAATTCTTGGTCAATTCCAAGCAACCTGTCCACGATGCAAGAATGCATGCGATGCTCTGCTATAGAACACCAGAATCTTTTAAGACGCGCTTTCAAAGAAGTACCAATGCGGAATTAAAGGTATTCAATGTGGAGAGTTGGCTAACGCACCATGGTAAAAAATTACAGGAGCGGTTCCAACTGTCGGCCTATAAACTGATGAATCAGCTTTTAAAGACCATCGATGTGACCAGAGACGGTACCGAAGCTTTTCTCAATTTGCAGAAAAGCGATACCAAGATTCATATTATTGGGGTAGATTCCGATCTGTTTTTTACGGCCGAGGAGAACAAGGAAACTTTTAAGCAATGGGCCCAGGCCAGGAGCAATGTTACTTATGGGGAGGTCCATTCCCTACATGGCCACGACGCATTTCTTATCGAATTTGACCAAATGCAACAATTGCTCAAGGGAGTGTTCGATAAGAATGGTAATGCCCAGCGGATTAAGATTCTAAAATTTGGAGGAAAGTCTCTGGCCAACGGGGAGGGGATCGACAGGGTTTTGGAGATTATCACATCCAAAGTAAAAAAAGGAGAACACATTGCCGTAGTGCTGTCCGCTCGTGAAAAGGCAACTGATCAATTGGAAGCCTTACTAAGAAAGGCCGTCGATAATAAGGATTATTCCAAGGATTTTGAGGGTTTTGAAAAATACCAGAGACACACGTATCCACAGGTAGACCTTTCCCAAGAGTTTGCAGAACTACAAAAGTTGTTCGAAGGGGTTTCCCTCTTAGGCGATTACAGCGCCAAGATAAAGGACCAGGTTTTGTCGTATGGCGAACTTATTTCCGCCAAGGTAATTACTACATTGTTGGTCGATGCTGGGATAAATGCTAAATTGTTCGATTCCAGGAACCTTATAAAGACCGATGGGAACTTTGGCGATGCCCAAGTACTGGAGGGGTTGACCCGCCAGAATATAAAACGAGAATTTTACAGGATAGATTCGGACGTTGTCCCTATTATCACAGGTTTCATTGCCTCTAACGTCCACAACGAAACCACGACCTTGGGGCGTAACGGAAGTAATTATACGGCGGCCTTGTTGGCGAATTTTCTCAATGCGGAAGAGTTGCAAAACTATACCCACGTAGACGGTATTTTTACTGCCAACCCAGATTTGGTGCCAGATGCTAGGCGAATCGAGGAACTTTCCTATAGTGAGGCCAATGAAATGGCAAATTTTGGGGCTACTATCCTTCACGCCAAGACTATCATTCCGTTGTTGGAAAAGAATATTCCACTTCGGATCCTGAACACTTTCAACGGGGACAATGAAGGCACATTAATAAGCGCCAAGTCTAGTAAGGAAGGCATTAAATCCCTTACGGTCATTGAAAACGAAGCCATGATCAATTTGGAGGGCAGGGGCCTTTTGGGCAAGGTTGGGGTCGATGCCAGGATCTTTAAGGCACTGGGCCAGGCCAATATCAGCGTAAGCATTATATCCCAGGGTTCTTCGGAGCGTGGAATAGGATTGGTTGTGGCCGAGAACAAGGCCGATAGGGCCAAGGCGGCTTTGGAAGCAGAGTTTACAGATGATTTTCAATCCAAGGACATCAATATGATTACCGTGGTGCGGGATGTTTCGATCATTTCTGTTGTTGGCCAGGACCTGAGTACGTTCCACAAGCCATTTAATGCGTTGATAAAAAACCAGATCGTGCCGTTGTTGTTCAACAACACGGTTACCGGAAAGAACGTGAGTCTGGTATTGAAAAAGTCCGATTTGCACAAAGCGTTGAACGTAATGCACGGACAGATTTTCGGGATAAGCAAGAAAGTGAATCTGGCCATTTTTGGACATGGGAACGTAGGGTCTACCCTCATTGATCAGATTTTGAAATCGGCGAAGAATATTGAGGAGCGGCATGGGATACTTCTGAATGTATTTGCGGTCGCCAATTCTAAAAAAATATTATTGAACCATAGAGGGATCTCTAAAAGCTGGAAGGCCAACCTAAGGGACAAGGGAACCCCCTACACCGTAGATGCGGTTTTTGCTTTTGCCAAACGTTACCATCTGGAAAATCTTATCGCCGTGGACAATACGGCCAGTAAGGACTTTGTGACCCATTATCTCGATTTTTTGGAGAGCGGCTTTGACCTGGTATCCTCCAATAAAATAGCCAATACCCTTAGCTTTGGCTATTACCGGACCTTGCGGGATAAATTGGCAAGGAACCAAAAGCAGTATTTGTACGAAACCAACGTAGGTGCCGGGTTACCTTTAATAGATACCATTAAATTACTGCACAGGAGCGGAGAGAACATCACCCAGATCAAGGGAGTGTTCTCGGGATCTTTGAGCTATATTTTCAATACATTTTCAGAGTCCGATGTTCCTTTTTCCTCTGTTTTAAAAAAGGCGATGGAAAGTGGGTTTACCGAGCCGGACCCAAGGGAGGACCTATCGGGTAACGATGTAGGTCGAAAGTTGCTCATCCTTGCCCGGGAATTGGATCTGAGCAACGAGTTTTCGGATATTGGGATTCAAAATCTAATTCCAGAAGATTTGAGGGACGGGTCGGTTACCGATTTTCTAGGAAAGTTGGAGGTTATGGATAAACAGTACGCCGAAATTAAAGGGAATCAGAAGCCGGGGCATGTACTGCGGTACGTAGGCGATCTATCTGGAGATCTTCAAAAGGAAAAAGGGAATTTGGAAGTGAAGCTGGTTTCCGTTCCTAAGGAAAGTGCCCTGGGGCAGATCAAAGGCTCCGATTCCATCATCGAGATATTTACCGAGTCCTATGGAGAAAACCCATTGGTGATTCAGGGAGCCGGTGCCGGTTCGGCAGTAACGGCGCGCGGCGTGTTCGGCGATATCTTGAGGATTGCGGAAAAAGGATAAATAGACAATAGAAAATAGAGAAAAGAACATAGACTATTCTAAACCAATTCAAATGATTTCTGCCCGTGGTAGCATCCAGAGTACCTACCCTTACCCGGTTAGGTAGTTTAAGGTCTATCTAAAATGAATTGTTGAGGAGACCAATACCCATAATAGTACCCGATGAACGACGGAAAAAAATTCGAAACAGAAGCAATTAGGACCCAACTGGAAAGGTCCCAATTTTTAGAGCATTCCAGTCCCTTGTACCTTACCTCTAGTTTTGTATTCGCAGATGCCGAAGACATGAGGGCTTCCTTTGCGGAAGAAAAGGATCGAAACGTATATTCCCGCTATTCCAATCCAAATACTTCAGAATTAATAGAAAAAATTTGTAAAATGGAGGGGGCAGAGGATGGGTTTGCCTTTTCTTCCGGTATGGCGGCCGTCTTCTCCACGTTTGCGGCATTGCTGCAAAGCGGCGACCATATAGTTTCGGCACGTAGCGTGTTTGGTGCTACCCACGGACTGCTAACCAAACATTTTCCAAAATGGGGGATAACCACTAGCTATTTTAATATAAACGAACTGGAAACTATTCCGGAGCTTATCACCCCAACCACCAAGATTCTATATGCCGAAACCCCCACCAATCCCGGGGTGGATGTGTTAGATTTGGAGGTTTTGGGGAAGATAGCCAAGCGGCATAACCTGTTATTGATCATCGACAACTGCTTTGCAACCCCATATTTGCAGCAACCTATTAAATTTGGCAGTGATCTGGTCATTCATTCAGGGACCAAGCTTATGGACGGCCAAGGCAGGGTCTTGGCCGGGATTACCGTGGGAAGTAAAGTTCTGATCGATAAAATTTATCGATTTTCAAGAATTACGGGCCCTTCCCTGTCCCCGTTTAATGCTTGGGTACTTTCCAAAAGTCTGGAGACTTTGGCCGTGAGGGTCGATCGCCATTGTGACAACGCATTAAAGCTTGCAGAATTTTTGGAAGACCATCCCAAAGTCAATTGGGTAAAGTATCCCTTCCTAAAATCGCACCCGCAATACGAGGTTGCCAAAAAGCAGATGAAAGCGGGTGGCTGCGTGGTCGCCTTTGAGGTAAGGGGAGGCCTGGAGGCTGGCCAGAAGTTCTTTAATTCAATTAAAATGTTATCGCTATCCGCCAATTTGGGCGATTCCAGAAGTATTGTAACACATCCTGCCTCTACTACGCATAATAAATTGTCCGCAGAGGATAAGGCTACCGTGGGTATTACCGATGGTACCGTGCGCATTTCGGTAGGTTTGGAAAATATAGACGATATTATTGCCGATATTGAACAGGCGTTGGGGTAGTAAAAAAGTTCAAGTTCAAGAATCAAGTTCAAGTTCAATCAGCCTGAAACCTAAAACAGCAACCAAAAGAAACTTACGTGTTGCGAGTTCAGGGTTATGGGTTTTATAATTTTAAACCTTGAACCCATCATCCACTACCCAATAACAAAGTAATCCGATATCCTAATAGCTCCATAGGGTAAATTTGTTAACTTTGTCTCGATAAAGTATCTTCGTACTATGCTTTCCAAAAAAACAAAATACGGACTCAAGGCACTTGCTTATTTGGCGTCCCAAGAGAACAAACAACCTCGACAGATCTCCGAGATTGCAGAACACGAGAATATTTCACAAAAGTTTTTGGAAAGTATCTTGCTCACTTTGAGAAAAACCGGGTTTTTGGGTTCTAAGAAAGGTAAGGGAGGAGGCTATTACCTGATTAAGGAACCTTCGGAGATATCCATGGCCACCGTGATGCGCGTGTTGGAGGGGCCTATCGCCATGATTGCTTGCGTAAGCCTTAACTTTTATGAAAAATGCGATGACTGTCCCGATGAAAAAGCTTGTTCTGTAAATAGATTGATGCTAAAGGTAAGGGATAGCAACTTGGATATTTATCGGAACAACACCTTGGCCGATTTGATTTAGAACAGGCTCACTTCCCTGGCATTCCTTGTATACATATCCACATAAACTTTGATTTTATTCCTCCCTATAATTAAAAGATTCGTAAGAATTAATCCAATTTCGAGGACGATTAGCGATTATCCACACTATTTTTATCAATCTATTAAAACTTTATATCAAACTTGTTTTTAATTTATCCATTTTGTTTGATTGTTTAAAAATAGTTTTATTTTTGTAAACCCTATTAAATCGATAGGGTAATTGTATAAACGAATTTTATGATTACCGAGCAATTGATTTTAAATAAGAATCCCGATAAGAAAACGTTCGCTACCGATAGCAAATCCGAGAAGCCCAAGCGGAGCATTGTCAAATCCCTTAGCTGGAGAATTATAGGGACCGTGGACACCATTTTAATTTCTTGGCTGGTAACCGGGACTTTAACGGTAGCCTTCTCTATAGGAACGGTAGAATTGTTTACCAAGATGATTTTGTATTTTTTTCACGAACGTATATGGAATACGATAAACTGGGGAAAAAATTCAAAATTATAATTTCGAGCACAATGAAACACAGTCAAGAACAGATAAGGGAATTGAATACCCATTTTAAAGGCATTCCGCCTGCAGATATCATTTCATGGGTTTTGGATCATGCCGAAAAGGCGGTCTTAACCACTAATTTTAGGCCTTATGAAGTGGCCATCTTGCAAGCCGTAACCGAAGTAGACCCTGGAATTCCCGTTATATGGTGCGATACCGGTTACAATACCCCCAACACCTATAGGCACGCCGAAGATCTTATTTCCCGCTTAAACCTCAATATAAAATTGTACGTTCCCAAGCAGACCTCTGCCCACAGGGACGCCGTTATGGGTATTCCAAACATAGAGGACCCAAGGCATAAGGAGTTTACACAACAGGTTAAGTTAGAGCCTTTCAACAGGGCCATGGCAGAGCACAAACCGGATATTTGGTTCACCAATCTTAGAAAAGGACAGACCGCATTGCGGGATACCTTGGACATATTGAGCCTGGGCAAGGATGGGGTTTTAAAGGTAAGTCCATTTTACCATTGGAACGATGCCCAGTTGGACGTTTACCTAAAGGAACGGAATTTGCCCAACGAACATACCTATTTTGATCCGACGAAGGTTCTTGAAAACAGGGAATGCGGTTTACATAGCTAGATGTCTTATAATTTTGGACACCGATCGAAAACGAGAAAAAATAATATTGTGGCCGTCCCTGGAACTGGGGTTTTAGGCCACCTAAAATAGATAATTTGGAAACATTGGAATCAGAATTAAAAATGGCGACGGCGATAAACGGATCGGCGGATCTGGACATTTTGACTAGAAATCCCTTAGAGAACGAAGCTATTTATATTTTTAGGGAAGTAGCTGCGCAGTTTGAAAAGCCGGTGCTATTGTTTTCTGGCGGAAAGGACTCCATAACTTTGGTGCGATTGGCCCAAAAAGCATTTTATCCCTCCAAAATCCCTTTTCCATTAATGCATATAGATACGGGCCATAATTTCCCCGAAACCATTGCCTTTAGGGACAAATTGGTAAAGGAGCTTGGGGTAGAATTAATTGTTCGTAAAGTACAGGACACCATAGACGAGGGAAAGGTGATAGAGGAAACGGGGAAATATGCCAGCAGGAACATGTTACAGACCACTACTTTGCTAGATGCCATTGAAGAATTTAAGTTCGATGCTTGTATTGGAGGGGCGCGTAGGGACGAAGAAAAGGCAAGGGCCAAGGAGCGTATTTTTTCCGTTCGGGACGATTTTGGCCAGTGGGACGAAAAAAACCAACGCCCAGAACTGTTCGATATGCTCAATGGACAGATAGAACTGGGCCAGAACGTAAGGGTATTCCCTATCAGCAATTGGACGGAACTGGACGTTTGGAGCTATATCCAAAAAGAGAATATAGAAATACCCTCCATATACTTTGCGCACGACAGGAATATATTTTTAAGGGATGGTATGATATGGTCCGCAGAGGACGATGTGGTTTTTCGTGCCGAGGACGAAGAAGTTCGTGTAGAATCGGTCCGTTTTAGAACCGTTGGGGACATGTCCTGTACGGCGGCTGTTCTATCCCGTGCGGATACCATCGACAAGGTGGTCGCAGAGATACGCGATTCAAAAATTTCCGAAAGGGGCGCGAGAATAGATGATAAGCGATCCGATGCGGCCATGGAAAAAAGGAAGCAGCAAGGTTACTTTTAGTAGGTAGTCCTGGATACAATTTATTTTGCAGAAGAATAATAAGAAAAGAATTTTATAACTAAAAAAAAGACTCCGATGAATAGTTCCTCCCGTCCGGGGAGGCCAGGAGGGGATTATGGAAGTACTAAAAATAGCTACGGCAGGAAGCGTGGATGACGGAAAGAGTACCTTGATAGGAAGGTTGCTCTACGATACCAAATCCTTGACCGACGATAAGTTGGAAGCCATTGAAAGGACAAGCAGGAAAAACGGATATGACTATCTAGATTTTTCTTTGGCAACGGACGGCCTAGTTGCCGAAAGGGAGCAGGGAATCACAATAGATGTAGCGCATATCTATTTCTCTACGGCAACAAAGAGTTATATCATTGCCGATACCCCAGGACATGTAGAGTATACGCGTAACATGGTTACCGGTGCTTCGACTTCCCAAGCGGCGATTATTTTGATCGATGCGAGAAAGGGGGTTATAGAACAGACCAATAGACACTTTTTTATCAATAATCTGCTTCGGATAAAGGATGTAATCGTAGCCATAAACAAAATGGACTTGGTGGACTTCTCCGAAGCGAGATACAATCAAATAAAATCCGATTTTGAGGAATTAATGGGCAAACGGGATTACCGGGATCAAAATATAACCTTTATACCTGTGAGCGCCTTAAAGGGCGACAATGTGGTCAATAGGTCGGAGAAGATGCCATGGTACAAGGGGCAGACGCTTTTGGAGCATCTGGAAGCGGTAGACCGAAAGGATATTTACAACATAGGGACGCCCAGATTTCCCGTGCAATACGTTATTCGGCCAAAAACCGATGAGTTCCATGATTTTAGGGGCTTTGCAGGGAAGGTATACGGAGGTGAGCTGAGTGTTGGTGATGAAGTGGTCGTACTTCCGTCCATGACCAGATCTAGAATTAAGGATATTTATTTTTACGATAAGAAATATAGGACCGCGACCCGCCGTACATCGGTTACCATTACCCTGGAAGACGAGATCAATGTAAGCCGTGGCGATATGTTGGTAAAAGCAGGAGATTTGCCGACTATCGATAAGCAGTTTACGGCCACGATTTCTTGGATGGATGGACAAAAGTTGACCGTGGGAAGTAAATACGTTTTGCAACATGGGGTGAACAAGGTTTTGGCCAAGGTAGATACCATTCACCATAAGATCTATCCGGACTATTCGGGGATCGAAGAGGGCGTAGCATCTCTGGGCATGAACGATATCGCCCAAGTTACCTTTAGGCTCAACAAACCTATTTTTTACGATTCTTTCAAGAATCACCGTACCAATGGGTCGTTTATCTTGATCGATTCCAATTCTAACCATACGGCCGGAGTAGGATTCATCAATTGAGGAAATCAAAAAGAGGAAGGGAATAGTTTTATCAATTAACCTATTGAATCTATAGGATAAGTAGACAAATATAAATTTACTCTTGATCTGCCCAGTTAAGAGTTCTCCGGTCGCTGAGCGTAGTCACAGTGAGGTAGGGGGTTAACGGGCCCGACTTATGAAAACATTTACATCAGAATTGGTTAATCCGGTAGTAGAACAGGATATTTTAGATCTTGGAAGAAAAATCAACTTGTTCAAAGGCGGAAAAATAACGGATGATAAGTTCCGTAGCGTACGTTTGGCAAGAGGTATTTATGGCCAACGGCAGCCTGGAGTGCAAATGATCCGAATTAAACGGCCTTATGGCAAGGTTACTTCGGCCCAGTTGCGTAGGATTTGCGAGGTTTCCGAGGAATATTCCACTGGCCGGCTTCACATAACGACGCGACAGGACATCCAGATACATTTTGTGGATGTGGCCCGGACCCCACAGCTTTGGACAGAGTTGGAGAAGGATGAGGTGACCATTAGAGAAGCCTGTGGCAATACGGTGCGCAACGTAACGGCCAGTGAAACGGCGGGAATCGATGTCGACGAACCATTTGATGTTTCTCCCTATGCACATGCGCTTTTTGAGTATTTTCTTAGAAACCCGCCCAACCAGGAAATGGGTCGAAAATTTAAGGTTTCATTTTCTGCCAGTGACAAGGACACGGGTCTTTCCTATTTGCACGACATAGGTCTAATCGCGAAGGTCGAGAACGGCATAAGGGGGTTCAAGGTATTGCTCGGTGGTGGTTTGGGTGCCCAGCCGCGACATGCCGATCTGTTGTTCCAATTTTTACCTGCAGACAAGATAATTCCTTTGATGGAAAATGTGGTTCGCGTATTCGACCGCTACGGCGAACGCAATAACCGAAATAAGGCACGGATGAAATTTCTGATCCAGAATATTGGGTTAGACAAGTTCGTGGAGTTATTGAGGGAAGAAGAATTGGCCGTTCCATTTAAATCCTATCCCATAGATGCCGAGGCCTATCCAAAAGTGAAAATTGCAGAGGTAAAAGATGTCCCCAAAATAGGAATTAAAGACCAGAAAACTTTTGAACGATGGAGACGCACCAATTTGGTGCCCCAAAAGCAGAAAGGTTATGTCGCCATCGGTATTCGTGTGAAGCTGGGGGATTTCTATACCAAGGAAGCACGCCAATTGGCCGACCTCGTAGAGAAATATGCGGCTGGGGAGATGCGGATGACCCTGCGTCAAAATATATTGATCCCTTACGTAAAGGAAGAACTGGTCCCTTTTTTTTATAACGAATTGAACAAGTTGGGCATGGCTTTGCCCGGATATAACACGGCTGCCGATATAACGGCCTGCCCGGGTACGGATACCTGCAACTTGGGTATTGCCAGTAGTACCGGAATTGCGGCCGAATTGGAACGCATTATTGATGCTGAATATCCCCATTATATCGACAACCCGGACGTGGCCATAAAAATAAGCGGTTGTATGAACGCTTGCGGACAGCACAATATGGCGAACATAGGCTTTCAAGGGATGTCCATTAGGGCCAAAAACAAGACAGTGGCACCGGCCCTTCAGGTCTTGTTGGGCGGTGGAAATTTTGGTGACGGGAACGGTCGTTATGCGGACAAAGTAATCAAAGTTCCGAGTAAGCGTGGACCACAAGCCTTGCGTTTAATATTGGATGATTTTGAGGCCAACGCCAATGGAAAATCCTTTGTCGATTATTACGGGGAAAAAGGTCAAATCTATTTCTACGATTTTTTAAAACCTTTGGCAGACACAGAAAGCCTTACCCCCGAGGATTTTATAGATTGGGGGACCAATGAACAATACAAAAAAGCCATTGGGGTAGGGGAATGTGCCGGTGTTATCATAGATTTGATCGCAACCTTGTTTACCGAGAGTGAGGAGAAAATTGAAAATGCCCAAACTGCCTTTAACGATCAAAAATGGGCTGCAAGTATCTATCATTCGTACTCTTCCATCATAAATTCTGCCAAGGCCCTGTTGTTGGCGGAGAATAAAAAGACCAATACCCACATTGGTATCATAGAAGATTTTGATGCGTTCTTCGTATCCGTCAATAAGATCGATCTGGGAACCTCATTTGAGAAGTTTATACTTCAATTGAACCAAAATCCACCCACCCAAGCGTTTGCAAAAAGTTATCTGGAAGACACCAGAACTTTTTTGGAGAAAGCGGAGGCCTACAGAAAATTAGAACTTGCGGAAGCATAAGCCATGAACCATAAGAGTCGACATATCGCCGAATCCATCCCAGCGGGTAATTCCGTTGCCAAACAAGCAGCGGGCAAGGAGTATCCTGTCCGAGAGGGGACAATGGGGTTTCTTACGGTCGTAGGAGCTGGCCCTGGCGACGTAGAACTCATCACACTAAAAGCTATAAAAGCTTTGCAAGGTGCGGATGTGGTGCTTTACGACGCCTTGGTAAACCCTGAATTGCTAGAGTATGCCCCCCAGGCCGAACATATTTTTGTAGGCAAACGGAAAGGTTGCTATGCATATCGCCAAGAACAGATCAACGAATTGATCGTTAGTAGGGCCAGGTCCCATAGACATGTAGTACGCTTAAAGGGAGGCGACCCCTTCGTTTTTGGCCGTGGTGCCGAGGAAATGGAATTTGCCGCTGCCCATGGCCTAACGGTCGACATGGTCCCAGGGATATCGTCCAGTACGGCAGTACCTGCCTATCAGGGAATTCCAGTGACCAAAAGGGGATCCTCGGAAAGCTTTTGGGTCATTACCGGAACGACCAAGGAGCACAAGTTGTCCAACGATGTAGCGTTGGCTGCACAATCGGAAGCTACCGTAATTATCTTAATGGGCATGTCCAAACTTTCGGAAATCGTAACCTTGTATAAAAAGCAGGGAAAATCCGATCTTCCTATCGGTGTTATCCAGAACGGGACCTGTTGGGATGAGAAAATCGGAGTCGCTACCGTGGCTACCATTGAAGAAGTGGTCAGGAAGCGACAATTGGCCAATCCGGCCATTATTGTTATCGGGGAAGTGGTCGCCCATCGGAAAATTATGATACAACTGGCCGAAAACCATCGCTCAAAATTAGAAGCCCTTTCCCCTGTTTAAAACTGGCCTAAGGGAAGAATTTATAAAACCACAATTAAGTCAAACCTAATGATAAAAACAGATATTTTAATAATTGGTGCAGGACCAACAGGGTTGTTCACCGTTTTTGAAGCTGGATTGTTAAAACTAAAAACGCATTTGATCGATGCTTTGCCCCAGCCGGGTGGACAATGTTCCGAGATATATCCAAAGAAGCCCATTTACGATATACCCGCGTTTCCAGAAATATTGGCCGGGGATCTCGTGAAGAACCTTATGGATCAAATAAGGCCTTTTGATCCTGGATTTACACTTGGTGAAAGAGCGGAAACGTTGGATAAGCAAGAGGATGGCTCCTTTATAGTTACGACCAACAAAGGAACCGAGCACCATGCCCCCGTTGTTGTAATCGCCGGTGGCCTCGGTTCTTTTGAACCCAGGAAGCCTTTGATTCCGAATATTCAGAATTTTGAAGATAGGGGGATTGCTTATATGATCAAGGATCCCGAAGTGTACCGAAATAAAAAAGTAGTAATTTCCGGTGGTGGGGATTCTGCTTTGGATTGGGCCATATATTTGGCGGAAATCGCGAGCGAGGTTTCATTGGTGCACCGAAGAAACGAGTTTAGAGGAGCGTTGGATTCCGTTGAAAAGGCCTCCGAATTGGCCAAATTGGGCAAAATTCAACTTTTTACCGAAGCCGAGGTTACCGCCCTACACGGTAAGACAGAACTGGAAGCAGTTATTGTCACCCACAACGATAAGGAGAAAGGCGAGACCTATGTGGAGGTCGATGCGTTCATACCCCTGTTCGGACTTTCCCCAAAGTTGGGACCCATCGGAAACTGGGGTTTCGAGATAGAGAGAAATGCTATCAAGGTAAACAATGCCTATGATTATCAGACCAATATTCCCGGAGTATACGCCATCGGGGATGTAAATACCTACCCTGGCAAACTAAAATTGATACTTTCCGGTTTCCACGAAGCGGCTGTAATGTGTCAGAGTGCCTATCAATTGATAAACCCGGGAAAACGTTACGTAATGAAATATACCACTGTGGGAGGGGTGGAAGGATTTGACGGCACCAAAAAAGAAGCCAAAAAAGAAGTGGTACAGAGTATTATGGCCTAGTTTGGATTAGGTCTATGCGATAATTATTTATAACGGGACACGGCCTGCCGAGATGGGAGTTAGTAGAAGACTCTCAAATTAGGCGGGCTTTTTGTTATGCGATTTATAAGGTGGGTTTATACGGTCCAAAAAGCCCGATTCCCTTGTATTTGACCGTGCTATGCCGTTACTTTGCAAAGTCAGAATTATTGGGATCTTCCCCGTTTCGACCGACCAAATCGCATATCAGCTTAATTGCAATAAATCTATGGGAAATATCGAAAAAATTATAGAAGAGCGAATCCTGATTTTGGATGGTGCGATGGGGACCATGCTACAGCGTTACAATTTCTCAGAAGCAGATTTTCGCGGGGAGCGTTTCAAGGATTGGCCTTATCCCCTACAAGGAAACAATGATCTGTTGTCCTTGACCAAGCCAGATGCGATTGCGGAGGTACACCGCAAATATTTGGAAGCTGGTGCCGATATTCTGGAGACCAACACCTTCTCTAGTACTACTATTGCAATGGCAGATTATCACATGGAAGAATTGGTGTACGATTTAAACTATGAATCGGCCAGGATCGCTAAAGAAGTGGCGGAGAAATTTACTTCGATGTGCCCAGATAAACCTAGGTTTGTGGCGGGCAGCATGGGACCTACCAACCGAACGGCAAGTATGTCTCCCGATGTGAACGACCCCGGATTCCGGGCAATTTCTTTTGAGGAGCTAAGAAAAGCCTACAAACAACAAGCCGAGGCCTTGCTCGATGGAGGTGTAGACGTCTTGTTGGTGGAAACCGTCTTTGATACGTTGAATGCCAAGGCAGCCCTGTTTGCCATTGAAGAAATTAAGGAGGAACGGAACATTTCGGTGCCGGTCATGGTGAGCGGAACCATCACCGATGCTTCTGGACGTACACTTTCTGGACAAACGGCAGAGGCCTTTTTAATTTCCATATCACACATTCCTCTTCTATCGATCGGATTGAACTGTGCCTTAGGGGCAAAACAATTAACTCCATATTTGGAGGTGCTGTCACAGAAATCGGATGCCGCCATTTCTGCCCACCCCAACGCAGGGTTGCCAAATGCCTTTGGAGAATACGACGAGACCCCGGAACAGATGGCCGACCAGATAAAGGAGTATTTGGAAAAAGGACTGGTAAACATTGTTGGGGGTTGTTGCGGGACTACGGAAGAACATATTAAAGCCTTGGCCGACTTGGCAAAATTGTATGATCCGAGAAAAATCGGCTCAATTTGTACTACAGAATAAACAATGAACAAATTAAATTCAGAAATAGAGAGGCAAACCCCAAAGAGGCGTGGTCTTACTTTAAGTGGTCTTGAGCCCTTGATCGTTACTCCGGAAAGTAATTTCGTTAATGTAGGGGAGCGGACCAACGTGGCGGGATCCAAAAAATTCCTCCGGTTGATCAATGAAGAAAAGTTCGAGGAGGCTTTGGACATTGCCCGTGAACAGGTAGAAGGTGGGGCCCAGATCATCGATGTAAATATGGACGATGGTCTTTTGGACGGGAAGAAGGTCATGGTTAAGTTTCTGAACCTCATAATGGCCGAACCCGATATAGCCCGTGTTCCTATAATGATCGACAGCTCCAAATGGGATATTATCGAAGCCGGACTTCAGGTGGTGCAAGGCAAATGTGTAGTTAATTCTATTAGTCTTAAGGAAGGGGAGGAAGAGTTTATTCGTCATGCCAAGTTGGTAAAGCGTTACGGAGCGGCCGTTATCGTAATGGCTTTCGATGAGGATGGCCAGGCAGATAATTACGAACGGCGATTGGAAATTTCCAAAAGATCGTATGATATTTTGGTGAACCGGGTAAAATTTGCTCCGGAAGATATCATTTTTGACCTGAATATCTTCCCTGTAGCTACCGGAATGGACGAGCACAAGCGCAATGCGCTCGATTTTATCGAGGCAACCGCGTGGGTAAAGAAAAATCTGCCCCATTGCAGTGTAAGTGGGGGCGTTAGCAATGTATCCTTTTCCTTTCGCGGCAACAATCCTGTACGGGAGGCGATGCATTCCGTTTTTCTGTACCATGCCATCAAGGCCGGAATGAACATGGGTATCGTTAACCCGTCCATGTTGGAAGTTTATGACAACATTCCCAAGGATTTATTGGATCGCGTAGAGGACGTAATCTTGAACAGGAGGGATGATGCCACCGAACGTCTGTTGGATTTTGCGGAGAGCGTTGTCGGCAATGCCAAAGAAAGGACCGTGGACCTTTCCTGGCGGAAAAATTCATTGCAGGACCGTATAACCCATGCCCTTGTAAAAGGTGTGGATCAATATATCGTTGAGGATGTGGAAGAGGCCAGGCAATCCGTCGCTCAGACCATACAGGTCATAGAAGGGCATTTGATGATCGGGATGAACGTGGTGGGCGACCTATTCGGAAGCGGCAAAATGTTCCTTCCGCAAGTAGTAAAATCGGCCCGCGTGATGAAAAAGGCGGTGGCTTATCTTTTGCCGTTTATTGAAGAAGAGAAATTGGCCAGTCCGGAATCCGAGGATGGGAATGGGCACGCCGGCAAAATTCTAATGGCTACGGTAAAGGGCGATGTCCACGATATTGGTAAAAATATTGTCGGTGTGGTCCTTGCCTGTAACAATTACGAGATTATTGATCTTGGGGTAATGGTGCCCCCAGAAAAAATTCTACAGACCGCCGTCGATGAAAATGTAGATGCCATTGGACTAAGTGGCCTTATCACCCCTTCATTGGATGAGATGGCATTTTTGGCCAAGGAAATGGAACGACAAAATTTCTCGATTCCTTTGCTAATTGGAGGGGCGACCACCAGTAAGGCCCACACCGCAGTAAAAATAGATCCCCAATATAAAAATACAGTGGTTCATGTAAACGATGCATCCAGGGCGGTGACCGTTGTTGGTGACCTTTTGCAAAAGGAAACTTCCCAAAAATATACGGAGTCCGTAAAGGCCGATTACGAGGTGTTTAGGCAACAGTTCCTTAAGCGTACCAAGCACAAGGAATATTTGTCCATTCTCGACGCTAGAAAAAATAAATACGCCATAGATTGGCAGGCCTCGGATATCACTAAGCCCTATCAGCTAGGAATTCAGATCATTGAGGATTTCGATCTGAGAAAATTGGAGGAGATATTAGATTGGACACCCTTCTTTAGAAGTTGGGAACTCCACGGCAAGTACCCGGACATTTTGAACGATGAATTGGTCGGTAAACAGGCAACCGAACTTTTTGCGGATGCCCAAGGGATGCTCCGTAGGATTTTTGAGGAAAAATGGTTAACAGCCAAGGCCATTTACGGACTTTTCCCTGCCAATACGGTGAATGATGACGACATAGAACTGGTGGACGGAGCGCGTAAATTCAAATTTCGTACTTTGCGGCAACAACTGAAAAAGCATGCCGGGAAGCCGAATTTTGCGCTAGCCGATTTTATTGCACCCCAGGAAACGGGCATTCAGGATTATATAGGATGTTTTTGCGTAACAACTGGTTTTGGGACCGAGGAAAAGGCCGAAATGTTCCGGAAAGACCTGGACGATTACAATTCCATAATGGTAAAGGCCTTATCGGACAGATTGGCGGAAGCCTTTGCGGAATATCTACACAAGGATGTCAGGACCAAATATTGGGGCTATGCCGCCGATGAAAATTTGAGCAATCAGGAACTGATAGGAGAGGTTTACAAAGGCATCCGTCCGGCTCCGGGATATCCAGCATGTCCCGATCATTTAGAAAAATTGACGATATGGGAAGTTTTGGGGGTAAAGGAAAAAATAGGGGTAGAGCTGACCGAAAGTTTGGCCATGTGGCCAGCCTCGAGTGTTAGCGGGTATTATTTTGCCCACCCGGAGGCCAGGTACTTTGGTATAGGTAAGATTAAACAGGATCAGGTTGTCAATTTCGCCGAACGAAAGGGAATATCCGTGGAAGAGGCTTCTAAATGGTTGGCTCCGAGTATAGCTGATGATTAACCAACAACCAACAACCATCAACTAAAGAAGGATGAAAGTAACCGACCACATAAAAAATGCCAAGGGAAAAACGTTGTTTTCCTTTGAGGTAATTCCACCAGTAAAGGGGAAGAGTATTCAGGAACTTTACGACAATATAGATCCCCTTATGGAGTTCGATCCCCCGTTTATAGATGTCACTACCTCTCGGGAGGAGTATATATATATAGAAAAGGGCAATCTTCTGGAAAGGAAAATGACACGGATGAGGCCTGGCACCATAGGTATCTGTGCTTCCATTTCCCATAAATACAACGTAGATACCGTACCACATGTATTGTGTGGGGGCTTTACCAAGGAGGAAACGGAATACCTGTTGGTCGACTGCCATTATTTGGGTATCGAAAATGTCATGGCCCTGAGAGGGGATGCCATGAAGGATGAGAAATATTTTGTTCCCGCCAAGGGGGGCCATTGCTATGCGTCCGAGCTGGTGCGGCAGATAGCCGATTTAAATCAAGGCCATTATTTAAACCAGTCTATCGAGTCCCATAACGTTGCGGAGATCTGTATCGGGGTTGCCGGATACCCCGAAAAGCATTTGGAAGCACCTTCCCTGCAATCGGACCTAAAACGGCTAAAGGAAAAGATAGATGCAGGAGCGCACTATGTGGTGACCCAAATGTTCTTTGACAATGAACCGTTCTTTAAGTTCGTCGAAGCTGCCAGGGCGCTGGGTATTACCGTCCCCATTATCCCAGGGATTAAACCTATTGCAGTAAAAAGGCACTTGCAACTACTGCCGCAAGTGTTTAGGATAGACCTGCCCCAAAATCTTATCGATGCGGTGGACGCCTGTAAGGATAATGCCGCGGTTCGCCAGGTGGGTATAGAATGGGCCATACAGCAGTCCAAAGAACTCAAGGCTGCCGGTGTGCCCGTACTTCATTATTATTCTATGGGAAAATCCGACAATATTAAGGCCATTGCGGAAGGGGTTTTTTGAATTTCATTACTTTTGCACTCCATGAGCCTACGCCTATTGATCTTGTTTTTTTTGTCGGCTGTTTTTTGCTTTGGCCAGACCGATAAAAGACATCGAAAATCTACCGTGGATATTAGCGAGTTTTATGGCTCTATCCTGTTGCACAATCCGGATATCTCCCATTTGATCACCGCCCATCCCATGGGCGTTATTTTGAGTTATAATAAAAAAACCTACGGTCTCAAGGAATGGGAACAGGCCTATAACTATCCGGATGTGGGCGGTTCGTTCATTTATCAAGAGATGAACAATGGCACATTAGGTCGCAACTTTGGATTATATGCCCACTACAACTTTTATTTTTTTAAGCGAAACCTTCAGTTTAGACTTGCTCAGGGACTGGCATACAATACGCATCCTTACGACAAAAACCACAATTTTAGGAACAATGCCTACGGTTCGCATATATTGAGTTCTACCTACTTAATGCTTAACTACCACAGGGAAAATATCATCGATGGCCTTGGTTTTAAGACGGGGATATCTTTGGTACACTATTCCAATGCCAATGTAAAGGCACCCAATACCTCTACCAATACCATCGCCTTCAATCTAGGATTGGTTTATGACCTGGACGGGGGGAAAGCGGCCTATTACGTTCCTCCAACGGAATTGGAAAAGATTTCCGAACCGGTGCGTCTTAATTTGGTATTTAGGTCAGGAGTAAATGAAAGCGACGTGGTCAACTCGGGGCAGTTCCCCTTTTATATACTCTCGGCATATGCAGATAAACGACTGAGTCGTAAAAGTGCCGTACAATTGGGAGGAGACGTATTCTTTTCTAATTTCTTAAAGGAATTGATCTTATATCAGTCGATCTCATTTCCGGAGGAGTCGGTAGACCCGGATACGGATTATAAGCGGGTTGGGCTCTTTGCCGGATATGAGCTTTTTATAAACAAGATGTCCCTTTTGGGCCAGTTTGGATACTATGTGTACTATCCCTATGATTTTGAGGGAAGGACCTATCTTCGGATAGGGATGAAATATTACTTTAACAAAAAGATTTTTGGCGCGATTACCCTTAAATCACATGGGGCGAAGGCCGAGGCGGTAGAGTTCGGGATAGGGGTAAGGCTGTGAAAATACAAATACAAACATCAAGCTCAATCCCCATAATTATCGGGACAAGCTCGAGATACTAGATAGCAGGTAAGACCAATGATAAACAAGAGGGACATAAATTTAAGATTGGGGAATTGGGAATTGGGTTTTACCCGATTCGCAAGCGCGATAACTTTTGTTGTGTTGGCGTCTCTGCTATTGGCCTGCAATGGGGACAATGTGCCCGATTGCTTCCAAAATGCTGGAAATTTGGTCAAGTGGGAAGTCGAAGTGGCTCCATTTACAAAAATAACAGCGTTTAACAATGTATCTTTAATCGTACAGCAAGGACAGGAACAAAAGGTCGAAATAGAGACCGGATCATATTTGCGCAACGAGGTTTCCGCCACCGTAGAGGACGGCCGTTTATTGTTGAGGGATACTAACTACTGCAATTTTACGCGTAAATACGGACTTACAACCATCTATATTACGGCTCCCGATCTTACTGAGATTAGGAGCAGTACCGGATTTCCGATTACCAGTGATGGAATTCTGGCCTATCCTTCACTCTCTCTTTTGTCGGAACGTTTTAACGATCCGGAAGCGGACAATACCAGTGGTGAGTTTCATTTGGACTTGGACTGTCAGAACCTAAGCATTGTTTCAAACGGTATTGCCTACTTTCACCTTACGGGAAAGACGATTAATTTTACCGTTACCTTGGCGGCCGGGGACTCCCGCGTGGAAGCGCGGGATTTAACGGCGCAAAACATCAGATTTAACCACCGTGGTACCAATGATATGCTTGTTTATCCCGTGCAATCCTTAAAAGGTGTGATCAGGGGCACGGGGGATGTCCTCAGTTTCGGCCATCCTGTCCAAGTGGAGGTAGAGGAGTTATATAAGGGTAGGTTGATCTATAGTGAATAAAATTTATAACCACTATCCCAACTTTGTTACCTTCAATTTGCAAGCTACCTTAACTCAATTATGTTACTAGGGCTCTAGGTACCTGTGCTAAAAATTAAATTTTTACAGTCAATATTTCATCCTGAAATGGTTAACTTTATAAAAATGTAAATCGTTTTGTCATGCAAATAATGAAAACTTTTGTAGTAACGGGCGCGCTTATCCTTTTTACAAGTGGTCTTGCGGCGCAGGAGATTACGTCTTTTTCGGGTTTTTGGGGCACCGAGTTTTATCAGGACAAAGAAAAACTCAGTTGGAAGGAGATTAACGAAATAATGACGCAAAACCAGGATGCCGAAATATACTGGCAAAAATCCAAGAAACAAATGTTGGCCACCCTTGCTGTAGGCACTGTCAATCTGGGGTCTGCCATATGGTTTGTCGTCAACGAAATGGACGATAAGCCGGTTACGGCACCGCTTGTTGCCTTTGCGGGTACAGGGCTTATAGGTTCAATAATTTACTATTCGGCCTCTAAAAATAAAAAGAAGGCCATTTTGGAGTACAACGATAGTTTAGGCAAGAAAGTGTCGTTTCATCTGGTTCCCACAAGCAATGAAAACGGGGTGGGTTTGGCACTAAAGTTTTGAAGTGCGCGAATTCTACAGTCTTCTTTCTATTCTCTGTATTCTTTTTTCCCTGTTATCTCCGTAAACAAGCTCTCCAAATTTTTGTTTTTTCGGCTCAACTGTAGGGTCTTTAATTCGTTATCATGGGCAAAATCAAACAGTGCAGACCTCATATCCTTGGCGGTATCGAAGGTGATTTCATAAACAAATCCGACAATATTTTTTACCTGTACAACATGGGGAAGTTTCTCTAGTACGACTTCCTCTACCCGGTAATCGAACTCCACCTCTATAATCTGCTCGGTCATTTCCCTTAGTTCCTCCAATTTCTTGTCGGCTACCAAAACCCCCTTATCAATAATAAGGACCCTGTCGCAAACCGCCTCTACTTCTTTCATAATGTGGGTTGAAAGTAAAATGGTTTTTTCCTTGCCAATTTGTTGGATTAGTTTTCGTATTTCCAACAACTGGTTGGGATCCAGGCCCGTGGTGGGCTCGTCCAATATTAACACCTCCGGGGCGTGCAGTAGGGCCGCTGCCAATCCCACCCGCTGTCGGTAGCCCTTGGACAGTTGCCCGATCTTTTTTTGAACTTCCGGGGTAAGTCCCGTTTGATCGATTACCTGGCCAATCCGCATCTTGTCCGTGCGATACACCTCTGCGTTGAAGGCCAGATACTCCCTTACGTACATATCCAGGTACAGTGGATTGTGTTCCGGTAGATATCCAACGCTTTTCTGTACGTTCTTTTTATCGGACCTTACGTTAAACCCATTTATCTCGGCTTCCCCTGCGTCGGCCTGGATAGAAGTGGTCAGTATTTTCATCAAGGTCGATTTTCCTGCCCCGTTAGGGCCAAGAAAACCAACAATTTCCCCTTTCTTTATTTCAAAGGAAACGTTGTTCAAGGCTTTCTGATTTCCAAAAAGCTTGGTGATGTTCCTCACAACTATGGACATGTAACAAAAGTTTTGTCAAAAATAAACAAATTGTGTGCTTGGGTGAAGATAAATTAATTTTGAGGTAGTCAAGAGCCTGTTTTAATGCTATCCTCCCAATAGTACGCCTTCCCCTACCGGACAATTATCGGGAATGGGGAAATCGGTGTACCCCGCATAAATAACAAAATACTCACCTAAATTGTGATTATTGTTCAAAAAAAATAAAAAAATAACACCTTCCTATTTGTTTTATAAATTTAATAATTACCTTAGCCGAGATTTTATAGAAAATGACTGAGCAATATTTCTGGAACGGTTTTTATTTTTACTTCTTTTTTAAGGGAGGTAAGGGACTGTTTTAGTATATTTTAAGAATATAGTTTAAGAGAAGTCCCGTGAAAACCGGGACTTTTTTTTTGAATATATGTTAAGGATTTAATTTAAACGTTCTTCCGGGTTTGCTTAGCCAAGTTAAAGCGAAGGGGAGTAAGTGCATAACAGATGGCGTTAAAGATCGCAATACAGGGTACCAAGGGTTCCAACCACCACCAAGTGGCTATGGATTATTACGGAAACGATATCGATTTGGTAGAGTGTATGTCCTTTGATGCATTGGTAGATAAATTACTGGATAAGACCGCTGATCAGGGAATTATGGCGATAGAGAATTCCATTGCGGGATCCATCATTCCAAATTATGCCCTTGTTTTTCACAACAACCTTAATATTATAGGGGAGAAGTACCTGAACATTTACCATAATTTAATGGTATTGAGGGGTCAAAAACTTGAGGATATTAAAGAGGTCCATTCACATCCCATGGCTCTTTTGCAGTGCAAGGAGTTTTTTAGGGATCATAGGCACATCAAGTTGGTAGAAGATGTAGATACCGCAGAAACCGCCAAACGGATCCAGGAGAACCAATTGACCAATATAGCGGCCATTGCCCCAAAAGTTGCCGCCGAACTTTATGGCTTAGAGATCATCGCTGCTGGGATTCAGACCATCAAAATTAATTCTACCCGGTTTATTGTCGTGAAGACAAAGAATAAAATTTGGCCGGAGGAGGAAATAAACAAGGCCTCTGTGCGATTTGTGCTAGATCACAAAAGAGGCAGCTTGGCAACGGTACTCAACGTGATGAGCGATTGCAATCTAAACCTCACCAAGATACAGTCGTTACCCGTCATAGAAACGCCTTGGAAGTATGCTTTTTTCGTGGATGTCACCTTTGAAAAATACAAGCATTATACCAAGGCAAAATCCCTTTTGGAGATTATGGCCGAGGAATTTAAAGTGTTGGGAGAATATAAAAATGCAAGGACATTATGATTATCGCAGATAGATTACAGTCCGTGGAGGAATACTATTTCTCCAAAAAATTGAGGGAAGTTAGGGAACTTGTGGCCCAGGGTAAGCCTGTCATCAATATGGGAATAGGCAGCCCCGATCTTGCACCTTCCGATACGGTTTTGCAAGCGTTAAAAAATTCCGTAACCGATATTGGGGCACATCAATATCAAAGTTACCAAGGGTTGCCAGAGTTTAGACAAGGAATATCGGACTTTTATAGTTCCAAATTTGGGGTTGTTCTAGATCCGGCACGGGAAATTTTACCTTTGATGGGTTCCAAAGAAGGAATTATGCACATTAGTTTGGCATTTTTAAATCCCGGGGACAAAGTACTCATTCCCAATCCTGGTTATCCAACCTACTCCTCGGTGACCAATTTGGTGGGTGCAATTCCCAAATATTATGACTTAACGGCCCGGAACAACTGGTTTCCCGATTTGGAAGACTTAGAGAACCAAGATCTTTCCCGGGTAAAGTTAATGTGGATCGGTTATCCCCATATGCCAACGGGGGCGACCGCAGACAACAAGGATTTGCAGGCTCTGGTCAATTTTGCAAAAGAGAAAAATATACTACTGATCAACGACAATCCTTATAGTTTTGTGTTAAACGACAACCCTATAAGCATTTTGGGAATGAAAGGGGCCAAGGAAGTGGCCCTGGAACTCAATTCGTTGAGCAAGACCTTTAATATGGCTGGTTGGCGCGTCGGCATGGTGATGGGAGGCGTGGATCATATCAATGCTGTATTAAAGGTGAAGAGCAATATGGATTCGGGGATGTTTTATGGAATTCAGAAAGGTGCCATAACCGCGTTGAAAAGTAGTGCGGATTGGTTTGCCCAGCTAAATAAATTGTACGCCAAGAGACGGGATTTAATGTTTCGGTTGATCGATAAATTAGACTGTACCTATGACAGTGATTCAGCGGGGATGTTCGTTTGGGCCAAATTGCCAGATGGCAGCCCGTCCTCGGAAGAGTTCGTAAACAGTGTTTTATACGACAAGCATATCTTTATAGCTCCGGGGACTATTTTTGGCAGCAACGGGGAAGGATATATCCGATTTTCGTTATGTGTGACGGAAGATCGAATAAAGGAAGCTATAAGAAGAATATAGAACATAGAGAAAAGAAAATAGAGAAGGGGCTCCTTGTCTTTATGCTATAGTCTTTTCTCTTTTATCACAAGAAAAAATGAACCTATTTGTAATCGGAATCGGATTGATCGGTGGCTCCATGGCCAAGGATATTAAGCGTTTACGGCCGGAAGTTGCTATTTATGGTATCGATACATCCCCAGCCCATTTAAAAGAGGCCATGGCCCTGGGAATTATAGATAATAAATCAACTTATTCCGATTTGCCAAAGGCAGATATGGTTATCGTTACCATTCCAGTAGATGTCTTGGTAGCAGAATTGCCCAAAATCTTGGATGCCGTAAAGGACGATGCCGTTGTAATCGATGCGGGTTCCACTAAGTCTTTGCTATGCAAGACGGTGGAGGATCATCCCAAAAGAAGAAATTTTTTGGCGTGCCATCCCATCGCGGGAACGGAATATTCCGGGCCTTCGGCCGCTATTGAAGGTCTCTTCCAAGGCAAGACCAATATTATTTGTGAAGTGGAAAAAACCGCCTTCAAGTTACAGGAAAGGGCGCTGGAGTTTTTTCAGCAATTGGGAATGAGGATCCGTTATATGAACCCGGAGGCCCATGATAGGCACATCGCTTATGTATCGCATTTATCGCACATTAGTTCTTTTATGTTGGGTAAAACGGTTATAGATAAAGAAAGAAACGAGAGGGACATTTTTGATATGGCCGGCAGTGGTTTTGAAAGTACCGTGCGTTTGGCCAAGAGTTCCCCTGCCATGTGGACGCCGATTTTTAAGCAGAACAAACAAAACGTGGTGGAGACCTTGGAGGAGTATATCCAAAATCTGGAAGAATTTAAACGGATGCTCATTGCCGACGAATACGGGGCCATCTATGACGAAATGAACAACACCAATAAAATTAGGGAAATACTTAAAGGAATAATACCACTTATTAAACAATAGATACTTAACATGGAAAATTCAAAACAAATGAGAACATGGTTGGACGATATGAAATTGGACCATCCATTGGTAATCGCCGGGCCTTGTAGCGCCGAAACAGAGGAACAGGTGCTAAAAATTGCGCATGATTTAATAGATACCGATGTAAATTATTTCCGTGCCGGCATTTGGAAACCAAGAACCCGACCGGGAATGTTCGAAGGTGTGGGAGCCATAGGCCTAAAGTGGTTGCAAAAGGTGAAGGAGGAAACCGGTCTTAAGACCGCGACGGAGGTCGCCAATAGGGCGCACGTAGATTTGGCCTTGGAGTACGATGTAGATCTTTTATGGATCGGGGCACGATCTACGGTCAGCCCATTTATCGTTCAGGAAATTGCGGATGCTCTGGAAGGAACCGATAAGATCGTTTTGGTGAAAAATCCGGTAAATCCCGATTTGGCCCTTTGGTTGGGTGCTGTGGAGCGGTTGCATACGGCCAATATTAAAAATTTGGGAGTAATCCATCGAGGTTTTTCTACCTACGAAAAGACCAAATACAGAAATATTCCGGAATGGCAAATGGCCGTGGAATTGCAAAGTAAGTTCCCCGATCTGCCAATCATTAACGACCCTTCGCACATTACGGGCAAGAGGGATATGATTTTTGATGTCTGCCAGACCGCTCTAGACCTTAATTTTGACGGGCTTATGGTAGAGACCCACAATGATCCGGACCAAGCGTGGAGCGATGCCGCCCAGCAGGTGACCCCGGCCTCCTTGATCCAGATTATGAAAGATCTTAAGATTAGGAAAGTAACCGATGAGGAGATGGACTATAACAATAAGTTGAGCCAATTGCGGGCGCAGATCGACATGATAGATAACCAACTGATCGATATTTTGGGCAAAAGGATGAAAACTTCCGATCAGATAGGGGCGTTGAAAAAGCAAAGGAATGTTGCGGTGCTGCAGACCAACCGATGGAACACTATTTTGGGAAAAATGATATTGGAAGGAGAGGCAAAGGGATTGAGCGAGGAGTTTGTGTTGCGTTTGTTCAAGGCTATCCACCAAGAATCTATCAATCATCAAGAGAAAATAGTAAACGCTTAAACCTTTGATGTAAAAAAAACCACCATTTCGGTGGGTTTTTTTACAGATTCATTTCAGACCTATTTTCCAGAGCCACTTTATTGGATAGAAAAATCAAAGACGGATTGATTGGTTCTTCCTGCCGGAACGGCACCTTGGTATATAAAGGCATATTCACCGGGTTCTAATCCTTTTGGAGTGACCTTAAATTTGTTGCCCTCGATGGTTTCTATTTCAAAATTAATGGCATACTTTGGGTCTATGCCCTGATTGTCGTTTACGATGCTACTTTTTCCTGTAATTACCTCCCTCAGGTTTCGTTTTTCATTGACGTCCAGTTTTGCTAAAACAAATTCATTGGGAGAACTGGCAGTACGGAACCACCAGTCGAAAGCGCCATTAGAACCGCCTTGGCCCGTTTGTAGGTTGTCTACCTCCGTAGTGGAAGGGTCAAATATAAAAGTGAATTCGGGATTGCCGTCCTTGATTACATTGTTTGATCTAGCGCCGGACAATCTGGCTTTTTTTACAGAAGGAATAAAACCGGAGACCAATCTGTTGGCGGCGTTGTCATTGCTGGTTCCTGAGAAAACGGTCGGTTGTATCAACGTTGAATTACCGTCATCGGCCACATAGTAGATCCCGGTCTTGGATTTTGTGTTTTGTTTGGATTTTTGCATGACCAGGGAAATGATTTCGGAAGATACTCCGGCATCTTTCAATTTACTGAGCGCATCGATCGAGGCATCGAATTTTACATTAGAGGTGTTGATCTTATCCATGATCATAGCATCATCAAAGCCCAACTCCTTCATTTGGATCACACTTTGATTGGTAATGGTCTCTTGTGCGTACGAAACCGAAATAACCATTGTAAGAAGTAGGGTGCAGAATAGTCTTGTGGTTTTCATATAGTTAAAAGTTAATAAGTGTGATACAATATAGTGACAAATTTGATAAAAAAGAAAATTGTTTCTTTGTATCGTTTTTAATTTAAAAACTGTGCATCACATGCAGGGAACCGTATATAAATCTACCGGGAGTTGGTACACTGTAAAGGATGGTGATGGAAGGTTTTACGAATGTAGGATCAAAGGTAAATTCCGTATCCAAGGTATAAGGAGTACAAACCCTATAGCAGTAGGGGATAGGGTATATTTTGAACTTGAAAAAGTCGGGGACGAGACGTTGGCCATCATTACGGGGATCCAGGATAGGAAAAACTATATCATAAGAAAATCGGTAAACCTTTCTAAACAGACCCATATCATAGCCGCCAACCTCGATCAGGTCTTTTTAATGGTTACCTTGAACAACCCGGTGACATTTACCAGTTTCATAGACCGTTTTTTGGTGACGGCCGAAGCGTACGCGATTCCTGCGATCCTGCTCTTTAACAAAATAGATACCTATAATGATGAAGAGTTGGCCGAAATAAGGTACTTGGCAGAATTATATAGAAAAGTTGGGTATACCTGTCTGGGGATTTCGGCGGTTACGGGGAAAAATGTAGACAAGGTAAAGGAACTGATGTCGGGGAAAACCAGTATGTTTTCTGGCCACTCCGGAGTCGGAAAGACTACCTTGATCAATTTTATAGAGCCCGGATTGGGGTTAAAGACCGCCGCACTGTCCCAACAGCATTCCCAAGGCATGCATACGACCACCTTTGCCGAAATGTTCGATTTGAGCAGCGGGGCCAGGATCATAGATACCCCCGGTATCAAAGGCTTTGGAATTTTTGATATGCAAAAGGAAGAAATAGGGTATTATTTTCCGGAATTTTTTAAGCTTAAGGAGGAATGTAAATTCAATAATTGCCTACATCTAGACGAGCCCCAATGTGCCGTAAAGGAGGCCTTGGAAAGGGATGAAATAGCCTGGAGCCGGTATAAAAGCTACCAACAGCTGATAACCGGGGAAGATGAAAATTACAGGGTGGACGCTTATGGACGTAAAAATTGAATTCAATTTTGTAAACCCTTTACAATGAGGTATTTCAGGTTATGAGAGCGGTAATCCAAAGAGTTTCAAAAGCCAGTGTAGTAGTCAAAGGCAAGCTAATTTCCCAAATTGGCAATGGCTTATTGGTCTTGTTGGGTATTGAAACAACCGACGATCAAGAAGATATTTATTGGCTGTCACGGAAAATCGTTAACCTTAGAATTTTTAACGATGAACAAGGGGTAATGAACCGCTCTTTGTTAGAAATGGGGGGCGAGGTAATCGTGGTTAGCCAATTTACCTTGCAGGCCTCGATCAAAAAGGGCAACCGACCTTCCTATATCAAAGCGGCCAGGCCCGAATTCGCAATCCCTCTGTACAAAAAATTTGTGGGGCAAATGCAGGTAGATTTGGGCAAAAAGGTAGGAACGGGTATTTTTGGGGCTGATATGAAGGTAGACCTGTTGAACGATGGACCCGTCACGATAATAATGGATACTAAAAACAAGGAATGATGAACTTACAGAATGCGCAGCACACCGTCGATAATTGGATAAAATCCCACGGGGTACGTTACTTTAACGAGCTCACAAACATGGCCCAGCTAACGGAGGAAGTGGGCGAAGTGGCCCGAATTATTGCTCGGCGCTATGGGGAACAGAGTGAAAAGGAATCCGATAAATCAATGGATCTGGGAGAGGAATTGGCCGATGTGGTTTTTGTGGTGCTGTGCTTGGCAAACCAAACGGGAATAAATCTTCAGGAAGCGTTTGACAAAAAATTGGACCTAAAAACCAAGCGGGATCACGACAGGCACCGGAACAACGAAAAATTAAAATAGACCTAATAAAACACTACTGGATTGAAACTACATTTATCACCCCCTCCGAATACCCTGATAAACTCTGATATTGAGATAACCGGTTCCAAAAGCGAGACCAACCGATTATTGCTCTTGCGCGCCATATTTCCAACTATATCTATCCAGAACCTGTCCAATTCAGATGATGCCCAGGCTATGGAAAAGGGGTTAAAGGTGAACACGGGGGAAGTGGACATCCACCACGCCGGTACGGCGATGCGATTTCTGACGGCCTATTTTGCCTCCCAAGCGGGAAAGGAAGTGGTGCTGACGGGTTCCAAAAGAATGACCGAACGACCAGTACAGGTGCTGGTCGAAGCGCTGCAAAGCATGGGCGCGGATATTCAGTATTTAAAAGACCACGGTTATCCCCCCTTGGTTATAAAGGGAAAGGAATTGACCGTAAACAAGGTGAGTCTGCCGGCGAACATCAGCAGTCAATACATCTCGGCACTGTTGTTGATAGCCCCTGGATTAAAAAATGGAATGGAACTGGAACTGGTGGGCAAGATCACCTCCGTTCCTTACATAAAAATGACCTTGGGCCTGCTGACTCAGATAGGGGTCAAAAATTCCTTTGAGGGAAATACGGTCAAGGTTGGTCCAAAATTGTCGGTAGGGCCAATGGAGGTCGTCGTGGAATCTGATTGGAGTTCGGCCTCTTATTTTTACAGCATCGTTGCCCTTGCCGATATCGGCACCGAAATTATGTTATCTGCCTATAAAAAAAATAGTCTACAGGGCGATAGTGTCCTTTCGGAAATCTATGAACAATTAGGTGTGGAAACATTTTTTGAGGGGAACAGGATCAGATTAAGTAAAATATCCGACCAGAAACCGGCAACCTTGAATCTTGAACTCTCAAATACTCCCGACATCGCCCAAACAATCGCGGTAACCTGTTTTGGATTGGGAATAGGTTGTTACCTGACAGGGCTGCACACTTTAAAAATAAAGGAGACCGATAGGCTCGAGGCCTTAAAAGTTGAACTTTCCAAGCTAGGGGCCAAAATATCCGTTTCGGACCAGGATTTAACCCTCCAACCCTCTCCCAAAATTAAAAGTGGGGTGGCCATCGATACCTATAACGACCATAGGATGGCCATGGCCTTTGCTCCGTTGGCCCTTAAAACGTCTATACTCATAAACGATGCCCAAGTGGTAACCAAGTCCTACCCCGACTTTTGGAAAGACCTGGATACGTTGCAATTAGGAATAAGGACGGTTTAAAGGCTATTCCAGGTGAAGTTATAGCGCTCCAAATCGGCTCTAAACGCGGCCCGATTATTTAAACCATCATTTACTTGACATCCGCCCCTTTGTGGTCGTATATTTGCAGCCGCAAAAATCGCTAAACCCGTCCCGGCTTTTTGAAAATAACCGAGATGTTTTGTTTTTTTGTGCTCTATTGAAGATTTTTTGAGTAGCCTGGCTGGGCTACGGTTCTATAAAAAGACGAAATTAGGGTGCAAAATGGAAATATCGGAGGTAGTTGAAAAAGCCGGGACGGGTTCATTAACAAAAAAATCAATAGATCTTAACGTATGAAACTATCACACTTTAATTTTGAACTTCCCAAGGAATTATTGGCAGAGTACCCATCGGAGCACAGGGACGAAGCTAAACTAATGGTCATCCATAGGGATACCGGGAAGATAGAACACAAAATGTTTAAAGATCTCATTGATTATTTTGATGAGGGCGACGTTATGGTTCTAAATAACACCAAGGTGTTTCCTGCCCGTTTGTACGGCAACAAGGAAAAAACGGGAGCGCGGATCGAAGTGTTTTTGTTACGCGAACTCAACGAAGAGCAGCGTTTATGGGACGTTTTGGTGGATCCGGCACGTAAAATACGGATAGGAAATAAATTGTACTTTGGGGATGATGAGACCCTAGTGGCCGAAGTCATTGATAATACAACCTCTAGGGGGAGGACCCTGCGTTTTTTGTACGATGGTTCTTATTTGGATTTTCGTAGAAAACTCAAGGAACTGGGCGAAACGCCGCTACCCAAATATATTAAAAGATCGGTAGAACCCGAGGATGAAGAGCGCTATCAGACTATCTATGCAAAATATGAAGGTGCTGTAGCCGCGCCTACGGCCGGACTACATTTTTCCAAGCATTTGCTAAAGCGGTTGGAGATTAAAGGCATCGATTTTGCCGAAATTACCCTCCACGTTGGTTTGGGAACCTTTAATCCCGTTGAGGTGGAAGACCTGTCCAAGCATAAAATGGACAGCGAGGAATTGGTCATCGATGAAAAGGCCACCGAGATTGTGAACAAGGCCAAGGCAAAAAAGAAAAGGGTATGTGCCGTGGGAACCACGGCTATGAGAGGGTTGGAAAGTGCGGTGTCCTCAGAACACAAGTTGAATACCTTTGATGGCTGGACCAATAAGTTCGTTTTCCCTCCGTACGATTTTAGCATTGCAAATGCCATGGTCACTAATTTTCACCTGCCAAAATCTACCTTGTTAATGATGGTTTCCGCGTTTATGGGACACGATTTAATGAAAAGAGCATACAAGGAGGCCATCTTGGAACAGTACAAGTTCTATTCTTATGGTGATGCCATGTTGATCATCTAAACAGTGTCCGTCTATAAAGTCCGAGTACTGCGTTAGCCTTGTTCCCGAACTTTCTAGATCAAACACTACGCTGTATAGGCAAACAAGAATAATAGTTTGTATCTTTTCCTTCGAAGGAGGGAATCTTTAGTTTAATCTAAGTATGAAATCCCGATCCCGCTTTTTTTCGCTGAGAATTGAAAGTGGGATTTTTTTTAGAAAACGTTCAGTTAAGGGACAAATTTAAAGGATAACCACCCCTCCTTCGGCACCACCTCCTTTGGAAGGAGGGGACCACCGTTTTAGGACTTTTATCGAAAATAAGGTCTTGATTTCTATTTTGTGTTGTTGTTTTGCATAAACTAATCTAATGGAACCAGTAAAAAAGAAGGACATTCGGGCGTTGACCAAGGGGCAGCTCAGGGATTTCTTTGTAAGCCGAGGCGATAAACCGTTCCGGGGAAATCAGGTATACGAATGGTTGTGGAAGAAGTCTGTCCATTCTTTCGAGGCCATGACCAATATTTCACTGGAGTCCCGGCAGCAATTGTCGGATAATTTTGTGATCAATCATATCAAGGTCGATCAGATGCAGCGGAGCTCAGACGGCACCATAAAAAATGCCGTTCGTTTACATGACGACCTTGTTGTAGAATCGGTATTGATCCCTACAAAAACCAGAACGACCGCCTGCGTATCCAGTCAGGTTGGTTGTAGTTTGGATTGCCGATTTTGCGCTACGGCCCGGTTAAAGCGAATGCGAAACTTAAATCCTGACGAAATCTACGACCAGGTGGTGGCCATAGATAATGAGAGCAGATTGTATTTTGGTAGGCCACTGAGCAATATTGTTTTTATGGGTATGGGCGAACCGTTGATGAACTACAACAACGTGCTCAAGGCGATCGATTTAATTACATCGGACGAAGGTCTCGGGATGTCCCCAAAGCGTATCACCGTTTCTACCTCGGGTGTTCCCAAGATGATCAGAAAAATGGCCGATGACGGGGTGAAATTTAAATTGGCCGTTTCCCTCCATTCTGCCATAGACGAGATCCGGACTTCCATTATGCCTTTCAATGCCACGTTTACCTTGACCGATTTGCGCGAGGCCCTAGAATATTGGTACCAAAAGACCAAGACAAGGATTACCTACGAATACGTGGTGTGGGATGGCATCAATGACACCCAAAAGGATGTCGATGCCTTGGTCAATTTCTGTCGGTTTGCACCCTCAAAAGTGAATTTAATTGAGTACAACCCCATCGATGATGGAGAATTTAAGCAAGCCTCGAATACGGCCATAGACCTTTATGTAGACACGCTGGAGCGCAACGGTATAGTGGTTACGGTACGTCGGTCACGGGGCAAGGATATCGATGCCGCCTGCGGACAATTGGCGAATAAATCGTGATGATTTCGCATACGTGATTTCGGCTAACTTCCATCTCCATAAATGGACTATTTCTGAAAATATCACACCCCAAAACTCTATAACTCCGAACTCATAACCCCGAACTCATAACTTTTTATTCCTTCCCTCGTTATCCTATTATTTTCATTAGTTTTACCAAACCAAAAAAACCAAACATACCCGCGATTTTGTCGGGCGGACGGCAATGGTAAAAATCGTATCTCAAATAAAGGACCCGGTCAATCGGGAAATGGAACTTTTTGAAAAGAAGTTCTACGAATCCATGACGTCCAAAGTGGCCCTTCTCAATAGAATTACCTACTACATCGTAAACCGGAAGGGAAAGCAAATGCGCCCCATGTTCGTTTTTCTCACTGCCAAATTGGTGTCCGGAGGTGAGGTCAACGAACGGACCTACCGAGGGGCATCGGTCATAGAATTGATACATACCGCTACTTTGGTCCATGACGATGTGGTCGACGAAAGTAACAAGCGGAGGGGTTTTTTTTCGATCAATGCCCTTTGGAAAAATAAGATAGCGGTTTTGGTCGGGGATTATTTGCTGTCCAAAGGCCTTTTGCTGTCCATTGATCATGGGGATTTTGACCTGCTTCGGATTATCTCCGTCGCCGTACGCGAAATGAGCGAGGGGGAGCTACTGCAGATAGAGAAGGCGCGTCGGTTAGATATTACCGAGGAAGTTTATTACGATATCATCCGACAAAAAACGGCCACCCTTATTGCGGCCTGTTGTAGTCTAGGAGCCTGTTCTGTAAAACCCGATTCCCCGGACGTGGAAACCTTTAGAAAGTTCGGGGAACTCATCGGGATGGCTTTCCAGATCAAGGATGATCTTTTTGACTATGGGGAGACGAAGATCGGCAAGCCGACGGGAATCGATATCAAGGAACAGAAAATGACCTTGCCTTTGATACACGTCCTCAACAACTGTTCCAAGGAAGAGCGCAGGTGGATGGTGAATTCGGTGAAAAATCACAACAGGAACAAAAAAAGGGTCAAGGAGGTCATCGCCTTTGTTAAGGAAAAGGGCGGACTCGACTATGCCGTGGGTAAAATGCTTGCGTTTAAGGAGGAGGCCCTTGCGTTGTTGGATACCTATCCCGAATCTGACTTTAAGAACTCCCTTCATTTGATGGTCGATTATGTCGTGGAACGGAAGAAGTAATTTAATGCTATACGCCATACGCTTTTCGCGGTGCGCTTTTTAGGTTAAACTAAATGAAGTGCTTAGATGCCCTTGGGTGGAATTTGGCAGGTGAATTTAAGTTTTAATCAATAGAATTCCCCGAGGCTCCATCTCGGGTTTGGCGTCTAGATAATCAGGATATGCAATGAACCAAGAGTCTAGAACCAGGAGCCAAGACAAAAAGGTCTAGTTTCTTGCCTCTTTTAGCGCAGCGGTCTCGATTCTGATACCTCGATCCGCCCGTGCCATTCATTTCAATCGGTCCAATTCCCTTCTCATTTCATCGGTAAATTCGTCCTTGAAATAGGCTTTTTTGCAATGGGAGCATTCCATGGTTTCCGAAGTGCCAATTTTAAAAAGTGGGAGCCAAAAAATGTGAAAATAGTTTGGTGTTCTTAGAGCGGTCAATGTACTTGTTTGTCCGCAGTAGGGACAGGCTATGTTGTGCAACGTTCGGGTTTCGGTCTTGCCGGGCCTAGTGCCGAAGAAAAGGAAAAACATAGGGATAGGTTTGTCTATCTAAACTACGTATTTTATCGGAAATTAGGAAATCGCTTTTCAACGTATTTCCCTTTTCAAAGCAAAGGTATTTGGTTACCTTTAACCTCCCTTTTTAATTTTTGTTTTGATATCAAAATCTACCATAGACCAAGTATACGAGACCGCCCGATTGGAGGAGGTCATCGGCGATTTTGTACAGTTGAAAAAGTCGGGCTCCAATTTTAAAGGGCTCAGCCCCTTTACCGATGAACGCACCCCTAGTTTTATGGTCTCGCCTGTAAAGCAGATATGGAAGGATTTTAGTAGCGGCAAAGGGGGCAATGTTGTCGCTTTTTTAATGGAGCACGAGCATTTTACCTATCCCGAGGCCATTAAGTACTTGGCCAAGAAATACAACATCGAGGTTGAGGAAACCGAACAGAGCAACGAGGAAAAGGAAGCTGTTAACGAGCGGGAGAGCATGTATTTGGTTTCCGAATTTGCCCAAAAGCAGTTCTCGGAAATTCTTTTTAAAAATGAATTGGGGAAGGCCATAGGGCTCAGCTATTTTAAGGAACGCGGTTTTACGGAGGAGACCATTAAAAAGTTTGGCCTAGGCTATTGTCTGGACCAATGGGACGCCTTTACCAAGACCGCCTTGGAGAAGGGTTATCAACTGGATTATCTGGAAAAGACCGGACTTACCATCGTCAAGAAGGATTCTGAAGGGGGTGGGGCCAGAACTTTCGACAGGTTTAAGGGCCGCGTTATGTTTCCCATCCATTCTATGAGTGGCCGAGTGCTGGGATTTGGGGGCCGTATTTTGACAAGTGACAAAAAGGCGGCCAAATACCTCAATTCCCCAGAAAGCGACATTTACCACAAGAGCAAGGTGCTTTACGGTATTTATTTTGCCAAGCAGGCCATCGCAAAGGAGGATAACTGTTATCTGGTGGAAGGCTATACCGATGTAATCCAGTTTTATCAACGGGGCATAGAAAACGTGGTCGCTTCGAGCGGCACGGCGCTTACCCCGGACCAGATTAGGCTTATCAACCGTCTCACCAAGAACATCACCGTACTTTTTGATGGGGATGCCGCCGGACTTCGGGCTTCGCTTCGGGGAATAGACCTTATCCTTGAGCAGGGGATGAACGTTAAGGTGTGCACCTTTCCGGAGGGGGAAGACCCCGATAGTTTTTCCAAGAACAACGCGTATGGGGAGGTGGTTGCCTATCTACAGGAAAATTCCAAGGATTTTATTCAGTTCAAGGCATCTTTGCTGGTCCGGGAAGCGGCCAACGACCCCATAAAAAGAGCAGATACCATTCGCGATATCGTCCAAAGTATTTCCAAGATTCCGGATCGGATAAAAAGAGAGGTCTATATACAGGAATGTGCCATGATCATGAACATCTCAGAGGGGGTTTTGTTCAATACTTTGGCGCAGATCGGACGAATGGAAATTACCGAGGCCAATAAAAAGACACGGCAGCAGCAAAAGGCGTTCGAAGTAATCAGGGATGAAGAGCCGCAGGTAAAGGTCGATGTACAGTACGAATTGGAACGAAAGATAATCGGGATGCTCTTGCTGTACGGGAACCAACAGGAAGAATTTGAAGACCTTGTATTAAAGGAGAACGAGGGCGGCGACCTTATTTTGGAGAAGGAGTCGATTGAAGCCAAGGTGTACGAAAAAATATACTTGGATCTTCACGAGGATGAAATAGAACTTAGCAATGAAAAGTTTAGGAACATCTATTCCAAACTCATCGAGCAATTGAACGAAAAGGAAGTCTTTTCCGTCAATTCTTTTATGATTGATCTAGATCAGGAAATGATTTCCGAGATATCCTCCATTTTAATGGAAGACGAAAAATACACCCTGCACCAATGGGAACGAAAGGATATTTATCCCAAGGAAAAAAAGGTGGGTGTTTCGCAATTGGTGAGCGAAACCATACTTACCTTGCGCTGTTTTTTGGTGAAGAGGCGAATCGCCGTTTTACAGGAGAGCACCAAGGAAATAAACGGAGATCACCGAGAGATATTGGAAGAGATAATGAACTACCTTCAGCTAAATAAGCTGTTAAACCAAAAATTGAACCGGGTGTTCCCATGAGGAGCTCATTTTAAATTATTTGGCCGATCGGGGGTAGTTTTAATACGAAGGATTTGGGTAAATAAAAAAAGCCTTGACATTTGTCAAGGCTTTCTCGGTGGTTAATTATGGTTAACCAATACTAGTAGAGCTCTAAGGCTTTGGCCTGTTGTAAAAGGTCTACCAGATTGTCCACGTTCAATTTTTTCATCAACCTGGCCTTGTAGGTGCTGATCGTTTTTTCGTTTAGGTTTAGGCCTTGGGCAACTTCCTTGTTGCGTTTACCGCTCGCTAACAACTTTAGGACCTCTACCTCCCTGGTAGACAGTTTTCTAAAGAATCTACGTGGTTTTTGTGTACCCTCGTCAAAAGCAAGTCGCTGGGCAAGCTCGTTGGTGATGAACATATTGCCTTCCCCTACCTTTTTTACCGCAGATATGATGTAGTCCAGATCGGCCGCTTTGGAAAGATAGCCAAAGGCCCCGGCCCTTATGGTGCTCAAGGCATATACATCCTCGGATTGCCCACTATAGATCAGGACTTTGATATCCGGATATTCTTGTTTTAGTTTTCTAAGGGCTGCAATACCGTTTATTTCTGGAATATCCATTTCCAGAATTATCACGTCCGGGGTCACCTTTTCAAGTTTCTTGAACAATTCGGTGGTGGTTCTGGCCGTGTCGACAACTTCAAAGCCAGAAGCTGAAGAAAGGACACGATCGATGCCCATTCTAACTATGGGGTGGTTGTCGGCAATTAATACTTTAATCATTGTGGTTAGTTTTTTAAAGGATTATCCCATTATAAAATCGTGTAGAAAGACTGACACGAAATGTAAGGTTAAATAATATAATTTCATAGTCAAATATGAAAATTTTTGATAAAATAACAATTTATTTCCGATTATATTCGTTTTAGTTGCCTTCTTTATGGTCAAGCGGTAGTTTTAGACGCTTTGGAATTGTGCAAATGGGTATAGGAATCATCTTATGTTTGTTGGCCGTATTAAATTTTTTAAAGATGTAAAAGACTTCTTTCTCCCTGCCGGTGAAATCTCCCAAGGTTTTTCCGGAGGCATCCATTGCCATGGCCCATTCCAATTCGGGATAGGAAGCGCCTATCTGATCTTCGTCGGTCCTGTCATCGCCCCAAAGGCCATCCGTGGGTGCCGCTTTCAGTATCTCTCGATCAATGCCCAAATACTCGCCAATTTTATAGACTTCGGTTTTTAAGAGATCCGCTATGGGGCTTAAATCCACTCCTCCATCCCCGTATTTGGTGTAAAACCCCACCCCAAAGTCCTCTACCTTGTTCCCTGTACCCGCAACCAGATAACCCTCCAATGCCGCAAAATAATAAAGTGTTGTCATCCTTAACCTGGCGCGCGTATTGGCGAGGGGCATAAACTTTCTTTCTTCGTTATCTACTTGGGGCAATACGGAGACAAGACTGTCAAAGACCGGCGTTAATTCCACGGACCGTCTTGTTACATTGTCAAAATTTTCCTGTAGCCATTGGATATGCCCAACGGCACGGGTGACCTGATTTTCCGCTTGGTGGATGGGCATTTCCAGACAGAGGAGCTCCAATCCTGTCCGGGCGCATAGGGTAGAGGTGACCGCAGAATCGATCCCGCCAGAAATTCCGATGACAAAACCCCTCATTTTGGCGTTATTGGCGTAATCCCTTAGCCATTGGACAATGTGGTCGACAACTTTTTCGGTTTGCATTCTTATGATCGGTTACGGAAACGATTAAAGTTCTTTCTCCAGATACTTATCTGCAGGAACCGGGAAGGAAAGCTTTTGTTACACGATGAAGGTTTTTTTGGTGGCATAGCCCTGGTTGCGGTTCTAAAAAACGATAGTATTAAAGTGCAAACCTCCCGATCCGGTACGGACGGGGAAACAAAATTTGCAGGTAAATGAAAAAGTTTAAATCACTTCCTATATAAAAAGTTAACTTTGGTCCCGTAAAAATAACACGTAGGTTTTAGAATATGAAACATCTTGGAGATTACTTTGCAATGGGGAAGTATTTTTTTGTTTTCTCGTTTGGATTCTTGTTTATTTTGGGATGCCAACGTACGGACAAGGTTGAAAAGGAAATTGCCCAGATCGATACCAACATGCAGATTTCACGTTTTGATAGGGAGTTTGCCAAAGCCAAACCTGAGGATATCCCACGTTTAAAACAAAAGTATCCCTATCTCTTTCCCTCCCAATATGCGGATAGCGTTTGGGTAGCAAAAATTAAGGATACCATACAAATCGAATTGTCGGCAGAGGCAGAAAACCAATTTGGAAACCTTGGGGAAGAGAGCTCGAAGTTAGATCTGCTGTTTAAGCACATCCTGTACTATTTCCCCGACTATGAAATCCCCAAGGTGGTCACTTTGGCTTCGGACGTAGATTACAACAACAAGATCGTACTGGCAGATACCTTGTTGTTGATCAATCTGGATAATTATTTGGGGAAGGAACATAAATTTTACAGCGGTATCCAAAATTATATCGCTTCAGGATTGGACAAACGGTTTATGATTAGCGACGTGGTCTCTGCCTTTGCACAAAAAGTAGTTCCCCTCCCACACAACCGTAATTTTTTGTCCCAAATAATCTATTACGGAAAGATTTTATACCTCAAGGACAAGTTGATTCCCCAGGATACGGATGCCCAAAAAATAGGTTATGAACCAGACCAGCTAGCTTGGGCCCAGGCCAACGAGGAGCAGATATGGCGTTATTTTATAGAAAGGGAGCTACTGTACAGTACCGATCAAAAATTGAGGCAGCGTTTTTTAGACCCGGCACCCTTTACCAAATTTGGGCTGGAACTGGATAATGAATCCCCAGGGGGTCTGGGAAGGTATATGGGATGGCAGATCGTAAGGTCGTTTATGAAAAACAACGATGTTTCCCTGCAACAGATGTTGTCCTTGCCGGCGGATGAAATATTCAAGAAATCTAATTACAAACCAAAGAAGTAATTATGGCAATACTACACACTTCGGAAATAAAATTGACGGTAGGTCTAGACGAGAATAGGATTCCCGAAGAACTTACCTGGTCTGCAGAGGACGGTGGCATTGTAAAGGAGGAGGCCAAGGCCATGCTCCTCTCGGTATGGGACAGCGCCAATCAGGAATCCTTAAAGATAGACCTATGGACCAAGGATATGCCCGTCGATGAGATGAAGGTTTTCTTTCATCAGACCTTGGTCTCCTTGTCCGATACCTTTATGAAAGCCACTCAAGACGAGAAGATGACGGCCACCATGAAGGATTTCTGTGATTATTTTGCGGAGAAATTAGAATTGAAGAAGTAGCTATCGGGAAGCCGGTTCATGTTCGGGGCAGTCGATACGAATATCGGATCGGTAAAGGGGCTTTTTTAATAGATTGCAATAGTCATTGCCTTCGCCCGGTTGGTAGAACTTGCACGAAAAGCAATTCCGTTGTACGGTAATGACCCCCACTTTGTTGAGTTTTTCGATGAGTTGTAGCAAGCTGTGGAAGAAATCTTTTTTTTGGTCCTCCGAAAAGGAATGGATGGGTTTTTCCAAGGCTTTGGAAAAAGAAGCCGACTTGGAGGCGATCATCTTACCTTTTTCGGTTAAAAATATGGAGTAGCTACGGGTATCCCGGGCATCGGTTTCCTTAAAGATCAACTCTTTTTTTGCCAAAAGCCTTACGGACTCACTGATAGTGGCCTTGGTTAAATTAAATTCCTTCGCCAGGTAGTTAACCTTGCAGTATTCCGGGGGGTGGGAATTAAAGAATAGCAACAGTTGCAGTTGGATGGGGGTAAGCCCGTATTCCTTGCCCGCGTCCCACAGCAACACCCGGAAGGCTTCGGAGATGCGTTCCAACGCCACCACGATCTTGCTTTCTAAATGTGCGTTCTGGTATTCGGGATTAAAGGCTTCCATAATTCAAAAATAATCCCAAACAATTAGTTAACCTAACTGTTTGGGATAAAATTTTATTTATTGATGACCGAATAGGGTAGGGATAGATCCCCCGATGCCACGCTATAAACACTATATACTCCCAACATGGGCAAGGAAGCGTTAGAAGTATTCACCTGCATGTAGGCGGCTACGCCGTCGTATTTAAAATCCGTGCGGCGGTTTATTCGGTAAAGCGGAACCACCACCTTGACGGTATTGCGCTTGGTGATGACGGGAAAACCGGGCGAATCCATGTACATTGGCATTCCCGGATTCGTAGGGGGTAGTTTTACCTTGGCGTCCGACTTGTCGAACTCTTTTACCGACAGACCGCCCGCGACCCTCCCGTCTTTGTGAAGTACCACCCAATGCGGATGCCATACAATGCCGTCATCATCGTAAATAGCATTGGAGTTCTCGTCCCAAAGCGGGGTGTCGTCAAAATCCGGATGGGAGGTAACGGCCAGGGCTACGATCCCTTCCGTGTCTGAAAAGCCCACGTCCCCTGGAGAGAGACTTGTAGGGAAAACGTATCCCAATACGGGAGCCCCGTCCATTTGCCCCGCTTTTTCCGGAACGCTTTTTCCGGCGTTGCCTTTTACGGTGATGGTAAAGATGAGGTGTTGCAGATCGGCATCGTATGTTACCTCGGAACTTTGGATCTTGAGGTCATCGGAGGCTTTAAAATCTGGGGATTCGTTGGTTTCTTGCCCCTTGCATGCCATTGCGAATGGCAGGAATAGCAATAGGGTCGCTGTTTTGAAATTTATTTGTTTCATCGATTTTCATTTTTAGTGGCCCATAAAGTAAGTTAAACTAACTATATGGGCCAAAATTTTTATCCTTTTACTTCTGCCATAGTCGCTCCGTGGTTGATGTGAAGCACGTTGCCGTTAGCCAATACAAGGGCTGGTACGGATTTTACACCGGCGTTTTCGGCCTTGGGTATCCACGTGGGTTGTTCCCCGAGATGTACGATTTCCACGTTTACTTTGGCAGTGTCTACCAAGTTCAATAGTTCTTGTTCGGCGCTAAGGCATACCGGGCAGCCCGCGTGATAAAATGTTGCATTTGTCATAAGAAATGAGTTTAAGTGAAGGCAATATCGCCAGGTGCAAATATAGTTAGTTTAACGAACTAAAAAAATTATTAAAGAGTTTTTTTTTGTTCGCTGTTCGCCATGCGCATATCGCCCTTTACATTTCGTGCTTCGCATTTCGTACTTCGTATTTCGTACTTTTTTCCCACTGCCCACTGCCTACTGAAAACTGAAGACTATCAGCATAGACTTTAACCCTGTTCCTGCTTCACCACACTAGCGGTAACCAACAATTGCCCAACATGGCGCTGGCTGTGTTCTGCCGCATGGAACAACAGCCCGATTACGGTACTGGGAAGTTCTTTACGGCCAACCGTTCGGAATTGGGTGAGTTCGCCATCGGCAAGGGTCTCAAAATATTCCGAGGCTTCTTTCACCTTGTCGTCAAAATTTTGAACGAGCTGTTGAACGGTGGTTTTTACACCAGCCTTCCCTTCTGCCCTTAGGTAGGTGAATTGTTCTTCAGAAAGCGGTTGGTCTTTGGCATAGGTAGGCATGCGGTCCAATACTCCGGTAAGATGCTGTAGATGAAACCCCACCGAAGCCCGCCCCGCAGGTCGGTCCCAAAGCAACGCCTCTGGAAAGTCGGTCGTATAGCGTTCCACATCCTCATTGGCCTGTTTCAGCGCATGGGCCGCGGGTTGGAGTAGGGGCGGGATACCGGGGATAGGACCTCGGAGCCAAGCTTCGGGCAAGGTGTTGTTTTTCATGATGGCTTTTAGCTTTAGTGTGGTAGCCTTATATTTTAATCGAAAGTTCTAAACGCCCTCCAAAACCGATTTCAACAATTTTTTGAAGAGTCGAAATACGAGCTTCCTTGATGTTGTTCTCAATTTTTGAAATATAGGATTTGCTCGTGCCTACTTTTTTCGCAAGTTGTTCTTGTGTCATTCCCATTTCAATACGGGTGTCATGGATCAAAGCCCCTATTTTAAAATTTTCATAACCAGATTCAAGTTCTTCACGCAATTTAGTGCCCCGTTTCCCGTAATTTTTTTCTTTAAAATCTTCAAGTGACATTAAGTCTTTATTTCTCATTTTCATATTCCGCTTTAATTTTGAGAGCTTTCTCAATTTCCTTTTTAGGCGTTTTTTGTGTTTTCTTTTGAAAACCGTTTGCTAGCACAATGATTTGCCCACGGTCGAAAAAACAGAAAATCCGAAAAATATTACTCGCTAACTGAACTCTAATTTCATAAAGACCATCGGTATTCTCAATGTGTTTAAGATACGTTTCGGGAACCCTTTGCAAGTCTTCAATCAATTCAAAAGTCCAAATAATCTTTGCTTTTACCTTCTTGGATTGTCCGTCGAAGAAATTTTGAAAGTAGTTCTTGTAAAACCTAATCTTTCTATGCTTCTGATTTTTATCCACCGCTCAAATATAAGAAAGTTTCCCTTAAGTGAAACATGGAGTTTGTAAATTTTGGATTTTAATACAGAATAGCGTACTCAGGATGGTTAGTAAGAAAATATCTCACGAGCCAAAAAATCAATAAAAGACCTTCGCAAAAGGGCTTGGTTCTATCTTGATTTATCGGATTGGGGGCTCGTACAACGGTTACTAGTGTATTGTGCTGGCTCTATTACGTCTCTAGTTTGTATTTTATTCAGTGTTATCCGAAAGCCCATCAAATTTCGCTTTCATTGTTGAAAAGCTATAAGCATGGATCTGGCGGGTACTTTTAAAACGCCTTCAACGGTTGTTGTATTGGTGTTGAAACTATCTCCCACAACCGCCAATGACCATTTACCGGGGAGTTTATAGTCGACAACTTCTGGTCTCGCATTGTAGATAACGTAGATATTCTTCCAAGTGTCGCCATTTGCATGATTGCTGATCTGATACCCGATAAGGCCGTTTTCACAGGTTTTAAACTCGAGGTTTTTGCGAACCTCATCCCCGGTTCTCATTCTAAAGGCGGGATGCTCTTTTCGCAAACGGGTCAGGTTTTTATAATAGGCCACCGTTTTGGGATGCCTTATTTTTAAGCGCCAATCAATTTGGTTGATACTGTCCGGTGATCTATAACTGTTTTCTTCCCCTTGCTTGGTTCGTAAGAATTCTGCACCGGCTTGTATAAACGCTATGCCTTGCGAGGTGAACACAACGGCATTCGCCAGTTTATCCATAGCGATCAGTTCATCTTCGGTAGCTTTTGGCCTCGAGACCTTAAGCTTGTCGTAAAGCGTGTGATTATCATGGCAACTGACATAAACCAAAGACTGCCAGGGGTTGTTTGCCCAAGGCTTCTGGGATTTATTAACCTTGTTATAATCTATTTGTGGATGCTCAATGCAACCTACAACTCCCATTTTTACCGATTCTTCGGAGTTATCCCCTCCGTTGACAAATCCCAAGCCCGTTTCTTTAAAAACGGAACCCCTAAGTCCATCCCTTATTTCATCGGAAAAGGCGGCGACATCCGGCATTTGGCCGATATTGAACTTAAACGCCCTTTTTTTCCGGGAGTATGGGGAATCGCCAGGTGTCCAGCCTTCACCGTAAATAATGATTTTCTGATTTATTTTTTTTAAGGCCTTGGAGACCGTATTCATTGTCTTTACGTCCAAGATGGCCATGAGGTCGAATCGGAATCCGTCTACATGATACTCTTTGGCCCAGTAGGAAACCGTTTCCACAATAAACTTGCGCATCATTGCCCTTTCCGATGCCAATTCATTGCCACAGGCCGATGCATTAGACGGCGTGCCATCTTCCGAATGACGGTAGTAATACCCGGGAACTTCCAAATTGAAATTGGAATCCCTATAAGTGGCGGTGTGATTGAATACCACGTCGAGTACCAAACCAATACGGTTATCGTGAAGGGCTTTGACCATTTCTTTGAATTCCTTAATTCTAACCGCTCCGTTGTAAGGGTCGGTAGAATAGGAGCCTTCCGGCACGTTGTAGTTAATTGGGTCGTATCCCCAATTGTACCGTGGTGTGTCCAATTTGGCCTCATCGATAGAATTGAAATCGCAAGTGGGCAACAAGTGCAGGTGGGTTATCCCCATTTCCTTAATATGTTCTAGCCCCGTTGCTATCCCATTTGGCCCTTTTGTACCTGTTTCGGCCAAGCCTAAATACTTCCCTTTCATGTGGATGCCAGACTCGGGCTGTATGCTTAAACCCCTTACATGGGCTTCATAGATAATGGCCTCGTTAGGGGTGGTTACTCTTGGGCCCTTATCCTCTTCCCAACCTTCGGGATTTGTGCTTTTGAGATCTAGCACCATAGCCCTTTTTCCATTCAGGCCTACGGCCTGGGCGTAGATCCCGGGGGTTTCCTTAAGCGAGCTATCCTTTGTTCTTACCAGATAGGTATAGTAGGTGCCGTTTAGGTCCCCCTCCAATTTTACTTCCCATACCCCATCCATTTTACGGTGCAGATCATAGGATGCGATGGGATGCCCTCCAAGGCCCTTTTTGTACAGATGCAATTGAACATTTTCGGCATTGGGCGACCAGATTTTAAATACGGTAGCTTTTTTGCTGTACTCCGACCAAAGATTATCGTTGGTAACCGGATAGTCTTCAAAACTTTTGTATTTCGTTTTGGGGTGGTCGCAAGAAGTTAGGGAAATGGTCACAAGTAAAAGATTACGTATTTTATGGATTAGCATGAACTGTTTTACACTTTTTTGGTTTCGGGATAAAAAGTTGCAGCGTTACTCTTTATTCGTTTTTATTAATCTATCCCACTAGTGGGCATTAAACATTAAACTAAGTTCTTTGAAATTCTTTGTATATCGTATCTGCGGCAGTTTTTGATAGCGTGACGATTTGAATCAGAA
>JAIRBC010000099.1 GCA_022008415.1 Cerina litoralis | reverse complement strand
TAAAATTTACCTCAATTTAGTAAATATAATCTAAATCAATTCAATTTTAAATATCTATTTATCAACACGTTAAACTCAATTCGGTGTCAGTTGTAACGAGTTTTTAAGTGACACCGAATTTGCCCCTTTTAGACTGCAATTAATTGATATCAAACGATATTGAATAAAATGAAAAAACCTGCAAATCAACGATTTACAGGTTTTTCGGTGTCCTTTACGGATCTTTTAGCGGAGGAAGATGTTCCTGCGGCACATCTTCTACAAGTACGTAGAACTGGGACTGGACTACCTACAACTTTTATATCTGCGTCCGCTACAGAACCTTCCCATACTCTGCCTGGTCTCCAACCAGAGGACTACGGGCAAGACCAGCTTTTTAAAGTGGTGCAAGGAGATCTTCAAGAACAATATGACCTACCTGACCAATGATAGCTTTAAAAGCCAGTTCAATGCGGATTGGGCCAACAAGCTGCTGATCTGTATCGACAAGGCCCTCTTCCAAAAGGAGGAGCTGACGGAAAGGCTCAAATACCTGAGCACTACCAACATCAACAAAATGGAGGCCAAGGGACGGGACAAGCGCGAAGTGGAGTTCTTCGGCAAGTTTTTGATGTGCAGCAACAAGGAGGACAGCTTTATCAAGATAGATGCCAACGAGAACCGTTTCTGGGTGATCAAGGTGCCCGTCATTAAAAAGGAGGAGACCGATTTCCTGGAGAAGCTGATAGCGGAGATACCGGCCTTTATGTACCATCTGCA
>JAIRBC010000098.1 GCA_022008415.1 Cerina litoralis | reverse complement strand
TGCAGATGGTACATAAAGGCCGGTATCTCCGCTATCAGCTTCTCCAGGAAATCGGTCTCCTCCTTTTTAATGACGGGCACCTTGATCACCCAGAACCGGTTCTCGTTGGCATCTATCTTTATAAAGCTGTCCTCCTTGTTGCTGCACATCAAAAACTTGCCGAAGAACTCCACCTCGCGCTTGTCCCTGCCCTTGGCCTCGAGTTTGTTGATATTGGTGGTGCTCAGGTATTTGAGCCTTTCCGTCAGCTCCTCCTTTTGGAAGAGGGCCTCGTCGATACAGATCAGTAGTTTGTTGGCCCAATCCGCATTGAACTGGCTTTTAAAGCTATCATTGGTCAGGTAGGTCATATTGTTCTTAAAGATCTCCTTGCACCACTTTAAAAAACTGGTCTTGCCCGTAGTCCTCTGGTTGGAGACCAGGCAGAGAATGGGAAGGTTCTGAAGTGGGCGTAGATATAAAAGTTGCAGGTAGTCCAGTCCCAGTTCTACGTACTGGCCGAAGATATGTTGCAAGAACCTTAGGGAATATTCTATGCTCCCCTGTTGAGGGGATTTGTCCAGAGGGGAATAGGTATTGTAAAATCCATAATAGACCTTCTTGAAGTCCACATGGCTGGGTATGCAGGTAAACCCGTCGTACTTGGGGATTCTGCCAAGGTATTGGTTGCCAAGGTCCAACCTTATGGTCTCCAAGGTCCAAGGGACCAGTACCTCGTTGAAATCTCCGTTTATGGTCGGCGACATCACCATTTTGTAATAGGTCGTGCCGGCCCTTATATAGGGTATCTCTTCCAT
>JAIRBC010000097.1 GCA_022008415.1 Cerina litoralis | reverse complement strand
CAAGGTCCTTTTGCACCAGTCCGATGTCATGGTGTTCGATAGCGACCAGCCGACCACGTAACGGCTGAACAGGTCGATCACCGCGCACAGGTACAAATAGCCGCCCTGTACGGGGATATAGGTGATGTCCATTGCCCATACCTGGTTGCTCCGTTCTACCTTAAGATCCCTCAAAAGATACTTATAGATCCTGTGCAGTTCGCCCTTGCCCTTCTTGGAGGTGTTCGGCTTCGGACCCGTGGCGGACAGGCACATAAGGCGGAACAGCCGTTCGATCCGCTTTTTGTTGACCTTGTACCCCATGTCCTTTTGGAGCCACGTAACGATGCGCGGAACGCCCAGCCAAGGGTGCAGCAGGTTCTTTTCGTCTATGAGCCGCATGAGCTCCAGGTTCTGGGCGGTCTCCCCTACGGGTTGGTAATAGACGCCGCTTCGGTGGATCTCCAACAGCTCGCACTGGCACACCACGCTCAGCTTTCCCGCCTTGTCAACATGCGGCCTTCTTTGCTTCGCATCTTCCTTCATGACAAGACTTTCTTTAAAAAATCGATCTCCATCTTCTGCTGCCCGATGGTCTTGAACAAACGTTCCTCCCTTTCCTGGGCCTCGGTCTTGGCATCCTTGGCCCTTTTCTCGAAGATCGCCTCCCCGTTCTTCAGGAACTGCGTCTTCCAATTGGTAATCTGGGCAGGGTGGATATCGTGCTTCCTACCCAGCTCCTGGATCGTAAAACGTTCGGATAGTGCCTCCAGCACCACCTTGAACTTGAACTCCGGTGTGAACTTTCTGCGTGTCATAATACAGTA
>JAIRBC010000096.1 GCA_022008415.1 Cerina litoralis | reverse complement strand
TTGGTCCCCAAGGCCCCAAAGGAGATAAAGGAGATAAGGGGGATGCCGGTGCCGATGGAGCGGATGGAGCGGACGGAGCAGTAGGCCCACAAGGATCCCAAGGCCCCAAGGGTGACCAGGGCATCCAAGGTTTTCAGGGTGTAAAAGGTGACAAAGGAGATATAGGATTGACGGGACCTCAAGGTCCGGCAGGTCCGGCCGGTGCCGATGGTGCAGACGGAGCTCAAGGTCCCAAAGGGGACAAGGGGGATACGGGAGCGCAAGGCCCTCAAGGCCCGATAGGGTTGACAGGACCCCAAGGTCCGGCCGGTGCAGATGGAGCGGACGGAGCCCAAGGCCCTCAAGGCCCGATAGGATTGACGGGACCCCAAGGCCCTCAAGGCCCGATAGGGTTGACAGGACCCCAAGGTCCCGCAGGTGCCGATGGCGCTGACGGAGCCGATGGAGCAGTTGGTCCCCAAGGCCCAAAAGGAGATAAAGGAGATAAGGGAGATGCCGGTGCCGATGGAGCAGTTGGTCCCCAAGGTCCGGCCGGTGCGGATGGCGCTGACGGAGCCCAAGGCCCTCAAGGTCCCAAAGGAGATAAAGGAGATAAGGGAGATGCCGGTGCCGATGGTGCAGACGGAGCGCAAGGCCCTCAAGGCCCGATAGGGTTGACAGGACCCCAAGGTCCCGCAGGTGCCGATGGCGCTGACGGAGCCGATGGAGCAGTAGGCCCACAAGGTCCACAAGGCCCCAAGGGAGACAAGGGTGATACGGGAGCCCAAGGCCCTCAAGGCCCGATAGGATTGACAGGACCCCAAGGTCCGGCCGGTGCAGATGGCGCTGACGGAGCCGATGGAGCAGTTGGTCC
>JAIRBC010000095.1 GCA_022008415.1 Cerina litoralis | reverse complement strand
CCACATTGGTTTTATCTCCAATACCATATTTCCCATGTCCCTTTAAATAAAATACCAGGGGAAGACAGCAAAGACGGGCCTATTGCACCCGAACGTGTTTGTGTATGATTAGTGGCGTGTTTAAGCACCTAATTTAGCAAATACAAACTAAATAGAAAATCCGCGAGGATTTTCGTAAGTAAGCTAGAACTAGCCATTAATTATACACGGTGTTGTACGTAGTTTTTTATCTTCTTTCTTATTTTGTTTTCCTTGTATGTGTCAATTCCAAAGTTAAAAGGCATTCTCCCTTTATATGAACCAGTATTTCTTAAATTAAATAAAACTTCATTTTCGTTACATATAAAAATTAATTTATGAGTTCTAGCTTTGAAAAAAGTATATAGATAGATTTCAAAAAATGAATTTTTTTGCTCAATTATTTTCCATTTTTCACTTTCACAAAGCTTTTTAATTGCCTTAATGTTTTGAACTGTGTTAAGGTTTGTTTTTATTACTTTAAGTTTCTTTTCATTTTTTTTCGACCAAATAGTGTATACAAATAATAAAATACCAAATACTAAAAAGAGAATATTTTCAGCATTGATATTTTCATTCAAGTAGTTTTTATAATTAACCCAAATTGAAATTCCTAAGATTGAAGTAACTAAAAATAAAAAGGTGAAATTATCCCAGAAATCATCTAATTCATCTTTAGGTAATTTTTGGTTTTTTAAAATTAATTGGATTTCTTTTTCGGTCATTTTTTTAATTACGTACAACGTCAGACTGTCTAAAAACCTCCTTTTTCTTGATAACCCTGTTGATTACTTTTGAGCGGAGATCTTGACTTCCGGTCCATTGGGCCGTAACTTAA
>JAIRBC010000094.1 GCA_022008415.1 Cerina litoralis | reverse complement strand
GCTGTACATATCGGTTATCAAAGCCAGATAGCAAAAGCCTTTGATGGTTCGAATGTATGTGATGTCACTTACCCAAACCTGGTTGGGCTTTTTGATCTCTAAGTCCCTAATGATGTTTTTGTACTTGTAAAACCTGTGTAATGAATTTGTAGTTCTACAGCTGTATTTCTTTCTGAGCGTGAGCATATTGTGTTTTCTAAGGATGTTGAACAAGGTATCCCTGCCTATTTTTAGATGGGCATTTGCAAACTCTCTGTCCAGTGACCGGATAAGCTTCCTGACACCTTCCCTGGGAAGGGATCTGCGTCTGTTCTTGATAATTTCCACAACCTTTTTCTCAATCTCCAAACGTTTGTCTTCCCTACATTTGTATTTGTAGTAAGCATCGCGTTTTAGACCAAAACAGGCCGTTATGGTAGATAAAGAAGCAGACCCCCTGGACTTTTCCCTGGCCTTTATCAGGGCTTGATATTTAGTTTTTTTTTAAGTTCAAGCACTGATTTGTAGCCAAGCTGTTCTGCGGCCACTTCAAGGTAAGATTCATCCACTAGGGCATCCATATCCTTTTTTAGAAGTAGTTTTTTAAGCTGTTCAATTTCCTTCTGAAGTTCCTTGATACGGGTTATTTCGTCTTTGGTCTTCACAGTTATCCTGGTGTTCATGAGGTCCTTACGGTTATACTTCCTTATCCATTCGTTAATGGTTGTGGGCGCAATACCGTACGCCTTGCCCAATTGATACTTGTTTAATTTTCCGGTGGTAAGTTCGTCTAAAATTTTCAGTTTGAAAGGTTCTGAATACCGTCTGATCACTTTGTCATTTTTGTACATAATGTTTGAAATTATGTAGCCTTTATTCAGGACGGGTCA
>JAIRBC010000093.1 GCA_022008415.1 Cerina litoralis | reverse complement strand
AGACCCAAGACCTTTAAAACCCTTCAAAATTTAGGTCATACCTCGTACTCCGGCCACCTCCAATGGGAAATAGGATATGTTTTTCTACCAGATCTTGGAGATCTCTTGTAGCCGTTGCTTTTGATGTGCCAGTAATACTTATGTATTTTCTCGCGTTCATTCCGCCCTCGAACCCTGAGGGCCCCTCGTCCAACATTCTTCTGACTACTTTTAGTTGGCGGTCGTTGAGTGAACTTTTATGAATGTCAAAGAACTTGGTTTTTTTCAGGGTAAATTCTATTTCTTTCTCTGCCTGTAGCTGGGCTTCCAAGACCGTATTTACAAAATAGGTAATCCAAGGCGTAATTTCATTGGAACGCTGAGCGGATTGTAGGGCTTCATAATAAGTATTTTTGTTATGCTCAATGGTTTTTGAAAGACTTAACAATATAGGTCTTTGGATGCTTTGGGATAATGCCTTTTCAGAGATTGCCCTTCCAATCCTGCCATTGCCATCCTCAAAGGGATGTATGGTTTCAAAATATAAATGGGCTATTGCAGCCCGTATTATGGGTTTCTTAATTGCATTTACACCCTCACTGGAAGTATCATTGAACCAGTTTATAAATCCCTCCATTTCGGTGGGTACCTTTTTGGAGGGAGGGGCTTCATAATGGATGATTTCCCTACCCATGGCCCCGGAAACAATTTGCATAGGTTCTTCATGGCTTCGCCACTGCCCGACTTCAATCTTCCTTGATCCCTTCATAAGCATAGAATGCCATGAAAAGAGAGTTTCTGTCGTTAACGATTCCATAAAACTATTTCTTACCGCGATCATCAATTCGGAAATGCCTTCTACTTTTTTATCTTTTGATAATGGGAGTTCAGGATTAAGACCTAAATTTCTTTTTATGGAGGACATCACATCCTTTCGGCTCAGATATTCCCCTTCAATTTCAGAAGTTTTTAT
>JAIRBC010000092.1 GCA_022008415.1 Cerina litoralis | reverse complement strand
AACTAATTCAAAAATTGTTGCTCTTTTGCATGCTTCTGATTTTCCTACGGAAAATCCTCGCATACAAATCCGCAACTTTTAATACACAAAACGTTATGCCACATTAACCAAAAATTACGCAATTAAAAAAATGACTTTAGAAAAATTTTTCTCATCAGAATTGATTCTTGAAAATGATTCGATTTTATTGCGTCCTTTATCGATTAATGATATTGACTCAATTGAACAAATAAGTTACAATAAAGAATTAGGCGAATTTGGAGCAAGAGTAAAAAATAGAAATGATTTAATCGATTATTTTGACTTCTGTTTGAAAGCAAAAAAAGAAAAAGAATTATATCCTCTAATAATTATAAATCGGAAAAATAATAACCCAATCGGATTGACAATGTTTGGAAATATTAGTTTTCAAAGTAAAAGGATAGAAATAGGTTGGACTTGGATTGGCGAAAAATTTCAAGGAACTGGTATTAATGGAATTTGTAAAGGACTACTTTTAGACTATTGTTTTGACAATTTAAATCTACGAAGAGTTGAATTTAAAATAGACATAAATAACATAAAATCTCAAAAGGCGGTAGAAAAAATTGGAGCTTTTAAAGAAGGACTTTTAAGAAATTACAATATCCAATCTTATGGAGAAAGCAAAGGAACTTATGTCTACAGTATTCTTAAAGAAGAATGGGAAAATAAAATTTAAAATATCCGAAAGGAAGAAACAAAAACGTGGCATAACACCGTATAAAAATAATTGCGGCTTAGTGCTTAAACAAAGGCAATTGCGTGTTTGCCTGCATCTGATTTTCCTTCGGAAAATCCTCGCATACAAACCCGCAACTATCCTTATACATAAACGTCAGTCTGTCTAAAAACCTTGCCGGATTGTTTAAATATAATCGAAAATAAGACTTTTGGCCGATAGTGGTCCAAAATGTGCGGCTATAATTTTGGG
>JAIRBC010000091.1 GCA_022008415.1 Cerina litoralis | reverse complement strand
TTGAAGGCCAGGTTAAGACTTTGTAGGTATTGCAGTTCGCCCAAACTCTCGGGAAGCTGTCCTACAAGATTGTTCTCGAACAGGTCTATCTCCACGACGCGGTTCCCATGGGTCTTGATCCCGTGCCATTGGGAAACAGGGGCTTCCAGATTCCACGTATCGGTCCAGCCCGGACCGTTCGTGCTGTGGTAGAGATCAAGGAGCGCCTTTTTTTCCTTTTCAATTACGGTGGCGTGCAATACACTGGTACCAATGAAAATCAGAAAGATCAAAAATATTACGATATACAGTAACCTTTTCATAGCTATTACATATTTAAAGACTCAAATAATAATAATCGATAAACAAAATTCCATTAAAAAAAAACAAAATTCTATTAAAGATATTTCCTACAATGGTAATTATTACATTTATAATCCGCAAGAATACTCGATGAAATTTACAACAAGTGCCTATTTATGTTGTGAATACATTAAAAAGTGTGGTATATAAAATTATTTATCCTCACTTTTTGGATCAAATAAGAGTCGCTAAGAAACTTTATAAGGGTTGTTATAAGAAATCCACGCATAAACAAAATAAACCGGCAGCACAATCAAGAGGTTTTAGAAAAACACAATTCCATCCAGGCGTCTTTTACAACCATGATCGAGAGCTCCTTTTAGATTTGAAATTGAGGTTTAAGAAAGAAGATACTACAAGGCAGACTTCCCCTTTAATAGAATAAATCAATTCGTACATGACCAATAAATAAGCACAAAAAAAAGAGGCCTATGAAAATTAATTCATAAACCTCTGACAATCAGGTCGGGGTGGCAGAAACCACATCCGATTTATATATATTTAATAATCAATGTTTTAACACATTAATCTTTAAGGCATTCCCGAGTTTATCCAAAATTTTGTGTTTTTGAAAAATAATTTCAAAATTCATAGGTTATAATAATGATTGTTATAGCCTGTTTGGGAAACAAATATACA
>JAIRBC010000090.1 GCA_022008415.1 Cerina litoralis | reverse complement strand
CGGCGTGGGACCTTCTCAGGAAATGGAGGAACATCGATCCGGATTTTGCCCATTTCAGTTTTCGGCAGGCCTGTGGTTTCCCGGCACATCCAGATCGGGAAAAATATGGTTCCTGGGCCTCAAAAAACAACTTTTCCTTAGTACAATTGTTCCCTACTATTGCAAAAAACATCATCCATTCACTGGATCTGAGCGTGTCCAGTACCTGGCTGGGGCATCAAAGGGAATTTGAAGATCTGGACCTCTTCCAGTTTAAGATAGATAGCCTACAAAAAAAGATGCCCGAAAGGATTTTGGCAGGCGGTTATTTGGAACCCAGGGCCTTATACAACAGCGAGGCCTACGATAAAATCGGGAACAGCGGTCGCGAAAGCCGCACCATCCATTTGGGAATCGATTTTTGGCTGCCCGCCCAAACACCCGTGCACGCCCTCTTTGACGGGGAGGTGGTCACAGCGGTGGATAATTCGGGCGATAAGGAATACGGTGGCCTGGTAATCTTGAAACACAAGGTAGACGAACTGGTATTTTACACCCTCTATGGGCATTTATCCGTGGAGAGCGCTACCGGGAACAAAGTTGGCGACCAACTTAAAGCCGGGGGCCGGATCGGGCTATTGGGCGAGACTTACGAAAATGGAAATTGGGCGACCCACCTTCATTTTCAAACCATGCTCTCCCTGTTGGATTACAAAGACGATTTCCCCGGAGTGGCCTACTTTGATCAAGTGGAGGTTTGGGAAAATATTTGCCCCGATCCAAACCTGTTGTTCAGATCCGACGCCTTGGCCGTGCCAAAGGGAATTTCCAATACATCCTTGATCGAATACCGCAAGGAACATCTGGGCAAGAGCCTCAGCCTGCAATACGAGGTGCCCTTAAAAATGGTTAGGGGCGCAGGGCAATATCTGATCGACCAGTACGGGAGAAAATATCTGGATACCGTCAACAACGTGGCCCATGTGGGGCACGAGCATTACGCGGTGGTCAGGGCCGGCCAGGAACAGATGGCGTTGATCAACACCAATTCCCGCTACCTCCACGAGAACATCAATGCGCT
>JAIRBC010000008.1 GCA_022008415.1 Cerina litoralis | reverse complement strand
GAGGACTTGATCCAGTTGCTGGGCCGCTTTTTGCTTTTTTCGATAGCAAAAAGCTGATGTATCTCCTCAAAAAGTTCCATTTTGAACTCATTAAGGTCTTCCGTGGTAAGAATGTTTAACGGCATAACGAAGAGTTTTGATCTAGGACCGGAACGGCCCTATAGTTTCCATTGACAAAGTTGAAATGGAATTTTTGATAAAACAGCCCAGTCATAGCCCAGTGGGCTAAATTTTATTTTAAGGGGTTTAGAGGGATAATCGGGGCAAAATGGCCCAAAATTTATGGTGTAAACGCCAAATAAGGGCTGTTTTATCCCGATCTGCCAAAACAGCCCAGTGATAGCCCACTGGGCTGTTTTTTTTATGCATCCAAGGAATGGATCCAGATGAGAAGTTTTCCTTTGAGTTCATCCAAAAACTTGGTAGGATTGGATCGATTTCTAAATCGCAATGAAGTATGGTGGTAGTCTCCTAAATCGAAACCTGTAGCATTTTCAACCCATTGTACAATTTCATTGATGCTGGCTTTACCGTAATTAAATACCCCGGCGTGTTTAAGGGCAAAGGCCAATTCGGTCAAAGATACCTTTGAAGCTGTCCACTCCAAAAGTCTAATGGGCTGGCCCGCTCCTTTATTCCAAATAAAATCTCCTTTGGCACGATTTATCAAATAAGAATGGAACTTGCTATATGCATTTAATTTTCCTAACAACAAATCACAGGCCGAATTGAAATCCTGATCCAATGGATAAAATTCGGTTTTGGGAAATATTATGGTATTCTGAAATTCTCGCGTAAAGTAGTACCGGTCCAGGTAATTTTGATCCAAATTCATATATTGTACAAAACTCTGGTGCTCAGTACGAAAACGATTGATATCGGATATGTGATTCTGCAGGTCTACCTTGACGAGTTCTATATTCACAAGGCCAAACTTTAATTCAAAGGATTGAACCATGGAATAATATATAAGATAGCTCAATGGAACCTGTTTTTCTTCCTTAAAAAATTGGATTTCCGAAGATTCGTCCTCAAAACCATTTTGGATCAGGTTAGATCTGTAGCTTTCAAGGATATTTCGGCAATAAATGATTGCATCGTTAACCGCCTTCGCCCTATCATTTTGTGATTGTATAATTTTCCTTAATTCATATTCCAAATCTTGCTCCGTAATCGTTTCCATAATGTAGTCCTTGGATTTTGATGACAAGTAATCTCCTAAATACTTCTAAGAATTTCGGAGCCAATAAATTTTGTCATTTAAATATCCGACATAAAGATCTGGGATAAAAACCGAAAATACCGCAATTTATAAATTGAGGTAGGTCATTTATAAATCGCCGTGAAATAGATGGTGTTGATAACGAATACGGCCTTACTGGAATAGAAGATAAATAGGTTAATCTCTCATATTGGTCCTGACAAAACTGAAAATTTTGCTGTGTAGCACAATGGACTCCTCATTGCCTTTATAAGTGTCATGGCCATATTGGTAGTCTATGTCCATTAAAATTGGATTTTCACTAATATTATAAGCTTGGAGTTTTGCAATATACTTTCCACTGTCCCAAAGCGGAATGCGATCGTCATTATAGCTCGGAAATAACAAAGTTGCAGGATACCTTTTATTGGGAACTAGATTCTGATATGGATCCATGTGTAGAAGCCCAAAAAATTCAAGGCTATCCCTTACCGATCCATACTCCAAATAACTGGTACTACTTGAAGTACTTGAGGATTCCAGTCCTAAAGGGTTCATTCGAGGAACTTCTGCGATAAATGAAGCATATAGATCTGGACGTTCGTTTACTGCCATACCGGCCGTAATTCCACCTGCACTATTTGTGTACAATGCAATCTGTCCTGGTTTTGACCATTTTTGGTCGACCAATGCTTCTGTACAGGCAACCAAATCCTTCCACGAATTATGTTTTAAGGTTTTCATGCCTTGGACATGCCATTCTTCCCCCTTCTCCCCTCCTCCCCTTACATGCGGAAAGGCCAATATTCCTCCCTGGGCTGCCCAATCCAGGAACATCGGAAAGAAGAATGGACTCATGCTCTCTCCATACGCACCATAAACATATAAAAAGACAGGGTTTTTGGAGTTTCGCTGCAATCCCTTTTTATAGACTAAGGATAGCGGGACATCGGATCCATCATAGGATTTTACCATTATTTGTTCCGAAACCAAGGAATCGAACTCGGGATAATCCGCTTTTTTAACCAAATCTTCAAGCTCAAATGTGCCATCTTCCTTTATGTAATATCTCTTAAAATCGGATGTCCAACCGTCCATTCCTACCCCTATATTTTTGTGCAAAGAAGAGGAGCCGAAAAATGAGACATACCCTGGCCGAAAGGGAAGGGTCAATTTAGCGATATTCAGTGTTGAATCCACGTGGTATAGTGAAACATCAACCCCAAAATGCGACTTGCAAAAATAAACGGCATCTTTTGTGACAGTGAATTTAGTAATTGGATCATCAGCATCTGCCCCGGCGATGATTTCAGGATTTTTAAAATTAGGACGATTCAGATCTACTATACATAAACGATTTCCAATTGCTTCGGCTTGGCGGTATATAAATTGGTTTCCACGGATTTCCCCTTGGTCATAGTAAATCTTATCCTCAGAGGTGAAAAAAGATTTCCAATTTGGCTTTCCAAGGTAGATGTCCTCAATATCGGTAATATATGCATCATAAAAATCGCCTGAACTTGCAACATAGCCGATTACATATTTATCCTGACTGGAACTTATTTTTACTTTTGGATAAAAATCATCCGAAATATTTAACGCTGTGCTTTTCCCAAAAACAGGAGTGCGCTTGTCTGGTTTATTACCAAGTTTATACAATACAGAAAATGAATTCTTCTTATATCCAGGCAAGTTTTTATCGACTACAGGAAAATATAGATAGATAAATCCTGAGCCATCGGGCAACCATTCAATTCCTCCAAAATCTGGATTTACATTGGTAATTACTTCATGCAGTAATTCATCGGAGGCCCTATCAAAAACAACAAAAGTCGATGCAAACTCTCCTTCTCTTTTAAGCCCAATGGCAATCTTTAATCCATCATACGATGGACTCAAATCACTTATTTGGAAACTTCCATCTTCATACTGCAAAGGATCAAATAATTCGACCTCTTGGGATGTGTCCTTACTCCTAAAAAACAACTTATCATTTTTCGTCGAGTCGTCATATTTAAGATAAAAATAATCTCCTGATTCACTTATCGTTATCCTACTTGGATTCTGATTGGATCTATTTTCCAGATTGCCGAAACGACTTAGGTACTCCGGCATCAATTTGTTTTCTGCAAAATACCTCTCAGCCAAAGAATCCTCCGCTCTAAACCAGGCCACTACTTCTGGATCTTTTAAATCCATAAGATTATAGTATTGGTCTTCTACCCTCTTTCCAAAGAAAAGTTCAGTTTTAGGTACAGCAACAAACTTTGGATAAGCCAATCGGGATTTCTCTTTTTCCTGATTACAAGCTACATTTAATCCTAGACAAAAAAGCAGGATACCTGCTCGCCTAAAGTAAAAAATGAAGGTTGCACCTAGAGAAAATCCTAATTTAAAACCTGCTCTTTCCGAAATCATCCTTGTCGTCTGCCCTTGCGCAAAACCTTATCCCTGTCAATCGGCCCATCTTGACCACCTCTAAATTTTGTTAAATTTTTTAAGGCTCGTTTCCTGTACTCACTTAAAGTCTTTTTCATGGTTCTCTAATTTTAAATTATATACCCGTTATTCATTCAATTGCAAAATAGTCGATTATAGCACTAATTCCAAAATGTGTAAGTCGTCATTTATAAATGATCTGATTTTTTTCTTGCACCTAACTCCTTCAGAAATTTGGAAGGGTACACCCCTGTCTTTTGATAGAAGGTCTTAGAAAATGATTCTACCGTCTTAAACCCAAAAATATCAGCCAATCCCTGATAGTTGTACTTCAAAAGGTCTGAATTTTCAGAAAGCCCATTAATGGCAGCTGTAATCCTTAGATCCTTTAGATAATTCGGAAAACTCATTTTTTTGTAGTGATTTATCAATGTGGAAAGGTACATGGTATTGGTGCCGAGCTCCTGCGCCAAGCTAGGCAAGTCTATCTCCTTACCCAAAAACCTCTCAGAATTTTCGAACTCTTTGAGTTTTTGCAATATATCCTGCCGGATATTCCTGGGAACAGAAGTACTATGAGCGTTTATTATAGTATCGGATGCCGATGTTATTTTGGGACCATCCAAAAGATTCCGAATCCTCCTATTTATAATTCTTGCGCGTAGATAAAAAATTATCCCGAGCAATACCGCCAACATCGCAATAATACCTAAGACCTTATTCCATCGATTCTTGTGTTCCAATCGAGATTCAGCAATCTGTTTTTGAAGTTTCAAAAAAGGAATATCGTACGCAATTGTGGCCCGTTGGGCAATTCCCTTTTGTTTGGATGAAAGGACGCTGTCGTAGTGCATTAATTTTCCGATATAATAGATTTGCATCTCTCCGTTTCCCTTGAGGTTGGATTCCATGACCAATTGTTGATATACATCCTTTAATTCATCAAATGGATCATCGGTCATAGCAACAATGGAATCTATTTTCAGATAATATTTCACAGCCTCTTCATTATTCCCTGCCTGTAGCTCTATTTTTCCTAAGTAGTACAGCTTGATTGCCCTTTCTGTTCCCACAACCCGGTCAACATATTTTAAAATTGAATCCCTTGCCTTTTGATAATTCCCTTTGAAATAATTTATTTCTCCATCCACAAAAACAAAATCCATATACTCCAGGGTATCCTTGGACAATAGTGATTTATTCATGCCAATTCCGGAATAGTATGTTGCCGAATCCAATTGGAACAAACGCAGGTGTGCCAATGAAAGATTGTATAATAGCATAATGTATTCCTTATAATGAACCGTTCCGTAGTCCCTCTCCAATTTTAACAGTTCAAGAGAGCGCCTGTAGAGGTCAGCAGCAATATGCGGTTGTCCATTAATATTTCGAATTGCCGCAATAGCTTCTGTGGTTAAGCGTTGGTCTCCCAAATTTTGCTTTTCAAGAGATAGATTATATGCCTCCAAATAATTGTCAAGAGCTAATTGAAAATTGCCAACATTGAATAAAATTTCTCCTTTTTGAATAAACCCCAGGGTAGGATAATCAGGATCCGAGCTCTTCATAGTGGCCAAAATAATTGAATCGGAGTATGCCAACGCCAATGGAGTATCTTCAATAATTGTTCTATAATAGTAGCCTCGACCTATCTGCACCTCATTGTCCTCCCTCTTTGCCTTCATCACATGGATATCGCTATATTTTCTTAGCAAATCCAATCGGTCCCCGCTATAAGCTTCATCTTCCAAAAGCTCAATTTCATTATAACTTCTACCCATCAATAGTTCCTTGTCCAATCCAGCGACCTTGCTTTGGGCCATATTTACATGACAAGTTCCCAGATAAACGAAAGCGAATAATAGATATTTGTAAAACTTGTCCATATTGAACTTTTAGTTTCTTGATAATTTACTAAGATCGCGCATTGGACCATAAACCTCTGAACCGATAAAATATCCTATCCAAAAGGGTCATCTTTTCCAATAAAATTTCCGCGTTTCCGAGCATCTCTTGTCTGAATTCCAGTTTCTTTCCATAGGATGTTACCAGCCCATTTACCTTGACATATACCACATATCCAGGATTATCATCCAAGCTGGGAACCTCAGAAATGGTCTGCACCTCTCCACTTAGCAATCCCCATTCCCGATACGGGTAATTTTCCAGCTTGATCAAAACCTTTTGACCTTCTTTAACTTTTCCAGAATTCCGAATGGGAACCTTGCACTTCCCAATAAAGTGTCCCTTGATCAACGGAACAATCGTAAAAACCGTTTCCCCTTGTTTTACATTCTGATATTTGCCCCATACATCAAAAAACGAAATTCTACCGGTAATGGGACTCCTTAGCAAATATTCTTCTTTCCATTCCGATATTGCAGCACTAAGATTCTGTCTCGCCAATAAAAAGTCGGATATAAATACGTTCTCCTTTTTGAATTCTTCATTATACATCAGATCTTGCGTCCGGTTTAATGTGGTTTTTTCTAGACGAAGCTGATTAAGATTTTGGTTAAGAACCCTAAATTCTCTCTCTGCATTTAAAAGATTTACCTCCATTAATTCCAGATCCTGACGAGACACCACTCCCTTGGAATAAAGTGACCGATACCGTTCAAGTGAGGTCTCGGCTAGGATAATTTTGCGTTGAATGGAGTGATATTCTTCTTGCTTATTAGCGATAGCCAAGTCTTTATTATTCGTTCTTTTTTTAAGTTCCAGCTCCTGAATGCCCTTGTCGTCAAGGGAGCGATATAAAATCAATCGGTGGTACGAGGTCAGAAACTGATTATAGGCTGGAAGAATTTTTAGGCCCAAAGTAAGATCGGGAGGAAATTGACGATTTAGATTTTCCAAATCTTTAATTCCAACCGAATCCGAAAGCAGGTTCTTTTCTATTTCCAAAACATCGTCCGTTTCGGAGGTATTTTCCAAAACTCCTAGAACGGCATCCTTTTGCACCGTATCTCCCGGAAAATAATTCACGGATGAAATCCGTCCTGTTTGTTTTGTTAGTATATGTAAAGGAGGCGAAGTAGTTGTTACCATAACCTGTGTGGAAACCACTTCGTTGAAAGAAAAAATCGAAGCAAAGAAAAGTACTAATAGAAAGAAAACGAAAAACACGGCCGTTCCCCATTTTGCGATCCAATGAGGTTCACGTTTTAGATAGGAATTCACTTCCCACAATTCCATACCATTATTGTTGAAATTTTTCATAACTGGTTGGTGATCAATTTGTGGTAGTTCCCTCCCTGAGAAACCAATTGCGCGTGACTTCCTTGTTCCACGATTTCTCCATTGTCCATCACCAAAATTTGATCTGCATGCCTTATTGTTGACAAACGATGGGCAATTATAACAACGGTCTTATGTCTAAAGACCCTCCTTAAATTCTCGGTTATTATCATTTCATTTTCGGCATCCAAGGAACTGGTCGCCTCATCAAAAAATAAATAGTCCGGATTCTTGTAGATGGCCCTTGCGATCAATATCCTTTGCCGCTCCCCTCCGCTCAACAGATTCCCTTCCTCCCCAATAATCGTTTGATATCCCAAAGGGAGGGAGTCCACCAATTGCATTAAATTGGCCATCTTAACTGCATTCCGAAGATTTTTAATATTCGTGGGACTGTTAGACCGGGATTCGGTAATGTTACGTTCCAAGGTATCGTTAAAAAGAGTTCCGTCCTGAAGTACCGCACCACATTGTTCTCTCCATTTCCCGATATTAATAAATTTTAAGCTCTCACTACCTATTCTTATATCTCCGTTGTTCGGTTCATAAAATTTAAGCAATAACTTTAAAAGTGTCGTTTTTCCAGAACCACTTGACCCAACAATTGCCGTTGTCTTTCCATAAGGGATCAATGCATTGAAATTGAATAACAATGGTCGCGCGGATAAATTCCTATAGCTGAACGACAATTGTTCGATTCGGATATCCCCGGAGTTTATTTCGAAATTATCGTTACCCACCAAATTCTCATTAGTGTGATTGTGAACTTCCGATAATCTCCTTAGTGAAAGGTTGGCATGTTGGAGCCCCGTAATGAATGTCAATGTATTGGAAATCGGGACGGACAAACTTCCAATAACGAATTGAATGGCCAACATAGCACCCATGGTAATCTGTCCAGAGACAACCGCTTTTGCAGACCAAAAAATAATGAGGATATTGGTCAATTCATTTATGAAAGCACCACCCTTAAGTTGGGCCAAATCGGTTTTCAAGATTTGAGTTTGCAACTGAAAACTTTTGACCTGATTGGTTTTCCATTCCAACTTTCTCCTTTTTCCAGATCCGTTCAATTTTATCTCCTGTACGGACCTAATCATTTGTATAAGAATAGACTGTTCATTCCGTTCCAGATTAAAATGAAGATGGTCAAGAAAAGCCTTTCTCCTCATAAAAAGTAGGGACCAACCCATGAAAATAACGGTGCCGATCACAAAAAAGAGCAGAATATCGAAATTGAAATAACCCAATACGAACGCAAAAATCAGTATGGTAAAAAAATCGAATATGATGGAAAGGGAACGTCCACTCAGGAAATCGTCGATTCGATGATGGTCATAGATCCGCTGCATAAAATCTCCTGTGGTCTTGGATTCAAAATAGGAAATGGGCAAGGAAATGATCTTGTCCAAAAAATCCGAGATCATGGCAACATTGACCCGGGTCGACAAATGGAGTAGAATCCAGCTTCTTACAATTTCAGTAGATGCTTTGGTCAAAAAAAGGAATACTTGGGCTATGACTACCAAATGGATAAATCCAATATTGCTATAGTCAATTCCGTAATCCACTAAACTTTGGGTAAGAAAGGGGAAAATGAGCTGCACAATCGAGGCAAGGCAAAGTCCTAGAAACAATTGCCCGATTAGTCCCTTGTATGGCCGTAGATAAGAATATAGAAAATTAAGACTGTAGTTTGAGATCGAATCCTTGTTAACCTTACCAAACCTACTTTCGCGCTCAAGTAAAAGTAACACACCCGTTGCCTTGGATGGGACCTGCCATTTTTCTAAAAATTCAGCATGGGAGTATTTAACCAATCCAAAAGCGGGATCCGAAATGAAAATGTTCCTTTTATCTGCTTTATAGACAACCACAAAATGTTGTCCTTCCCAATGTGCGATAGCCGGAAGTGGGATATCCTCTATAAGTTCATCAAGAGATGCGGTAATGCCTAATGCGGTAATACCAATGGTCTCCAGGGCATCTGAAACTCCCTCCAAGGAAACACCTCCTTTTTGTAGACCTGACAAATCCCTCAGATAATCCAAATCCAGGTCTTTGCCAAAATGGGCAGCCACTATCTTAATGCATACGGGACCACAGTCCATCTGGTCCAGTTGACGATAATTCGGAAATTGCGTTCTTCTAAACATAAGATATGTTTTAAGCAACAATTCTAAATTTATCTGGAAAAAGTTCTTTCTTTTTCATAGGTGCACAATCATTTATATATAGGGGTCGAGAAAACCTAAAATGGTGTCCTTAGAGACCATTTCCTTAAGAATTTTTGAGATAACCTATTGACAATGTAGGATATAAAATTGGACTATTAACAAAACATTAAGAATATTCGATGAGTTGCAGCCTATGGTTCGAAACTGAATTGGTAGGTAATTCCCTTAACAATAAAGTGAAATAATCTACTTAATCCTTTTAATTAACAAGGCTAGGGTTGAACAAAAAGGTTCGAGAAATCGAACATAGAAAAAAATCTGAAATTAAAGATTGTTTACAAAAGCAAGTGCCAGTTCCTAAAATGATTCGCCACTATTTGACTTGAACGAATCCAAACTGATCCAAAACAGTACAAATAATATTAAAGTTCTGTTAAAATCAAAAGTGTGCGTAAAGTGTGCGTAAACGATGATTTCGGTGAAAATAAAAAAGCCTCCAATCTCTTGGAGGCCCTGTGTTTACTAGGTGGAGAATACCGGAGTCGAACCGGTGACCTCTTGCCTGCCAGGCAAGCGCTCTAGCCAGCTGAGCTAATCCCCCAAAGCGTGGCGCAAAGAAAATACTTTTTGGCAAGTTAACAAAATTCAATGCCAAGTAAATACAACTTATAACTAATCTTTTTTAACACTGAGTACCAACACCGGGATGCGGGAAGAAAATTCCGCTTTGGGGATGGTACTCTTCTCCCAAAGATTTTTAAAAAATCCCCTTTTTCTTCTAAAAACGCAAAGCAGATCGGGATGTTGTACCTGAAAATGTTCCAAAACACCCAAATAGGTAGTAGAGTTTTCGGTCAAGGTAAGATGTGAACTGATATCCAAAAGTGCAGTATCTATCTTTAAATCGTCATCCGAATAACCAGGAGTCTTCACCAAGAGAAGATTTACCTTTGCATTAAACCTCTTCTTAATATCTATTAGGGCGGTCAGGATTCTCTTGCGTTTTAAGATTCCCGACTTAAAAGCGGTTAAAATGGATTTATAGGGTTTAAATGCAGTTCCCCTTGGAACTATCAACGTGGGTATATCGGTCCTTTTTATTATTTTTCCAGAGGTGTAGCCCAAATACAACTCTTCTCTTATATCGTTGCTTCTTGGGGCAATAACGATAAGATCAATTCCCAATTCGATATCTATATCCTTAAGACCATCGATCAAATCCCCATTATAGGTCGCAATTTTGATATCAACATTCTTGGCATTCACTTTATCAATGACCTCCTTTAAATGTTCTCTGCTGCTTTCGGCAACAATTTCCTCAATATTTGTCAAACTCCCTGCACCCGACTGTGCATTGAAAACTTCCATTACATATACCTGGGAGGAAAATTCCAAGGCTAAATCTACCGCGTACTGCAATGTTTCGTGGGCATCCGGGGAGGTGCCTATGGGAACCAATATTTTCTTCATAACTTATATTTAATTTCTAATTTCGGGACCGAACCCAAAAAATATATTAAAATTAATTAATTCACCAGCGAAGGATAAAATCGTTAGCCGTCGACAAAGATATTGCAAATTGACAATATTGCGAACGCAACCCCTAGTTTGATGCAATTATTATCCGAACATTAGCCAAAAAGGCCCAGAAATTACTTGATTTTTTTGCTTATTTTCTCACCGATGGATAATATATCCCATATTTCCTGTTCTTTAAAATCATAAGGAATGGGTTTTGCAATCCCCAAGGTTCCAAAAAGTTCCCCATTTAACATCATGGGTGCGGCGAGGGAACCTTCCACTTTAGTTTCTTTGGCTGCCGGTCTTGCCACGCCAGAATCATCGGTCTGAAGATTACACATTTCTACAGGTTCCCGACGTTCGGCAGCAATGCCGGCCATGCCTTTGCCTATTGGAATCTTTGAAACCTTGGGTATCAGGAAAGGTGGGATCCCCAGTTGTGCCTCCAAGATTAGAAGATTTGTTTTCCCATCCAAAAAATGGAGCGTTCCGGTTGTACAATCAAAGCTCTTAACCACTTCCTCAAGAACCTCCTGCCAATTAATCTTATCTCTATCAAGCAAGGCGGTAATCGCGTCTAGCTTTGACCTATTGGTATCGCTCATAATCTATAATTTAACTACTCAAATTTAGCGAATTCCTTTGTAAATCCAACAGAGCGGAAATGGAACTATTAAGATGAATTATTCAATTGAACAGATTTGTGGGCCAATATCTTTGAATTGCCCCCGCTATTCTGCAAAAAATTTCCGAAAAATTTTACCTCCTATCGCAAAACAACTAATTTTGGTTTATTAATCCGTAATCCATCCGACGGATGGATTGACTAAAAACTTTATAACCCGTAGCCTAAAATGTCCACTCCCCGAGAAAACGGAAGCCTTTACACTAAAATAAACAACAGGGTAGCCACATTGGAATTTGGGCATCCGGCCAGCAATTCCTTTGTGTCGGTACTTTTGGATAGGCTTGTTGTATCGCTTCAAGAACTTTCCAAAAACGAGGAAATCTCACTTATCGTTCTTCGATCGGAAGGAGATCAGGCCTTCTGTGCCGGCGCGTCCTTCAATGAGCTCCTATCCGTTTCTAATTTGGCGGAGGGAAAGGCATTTTTTGGTGGATTTGCAAAGGTTTTCAACGCAATGCGCTCTTGTCCACAACCCATCATTGGAAGAGTCCAGGGCAAGGCGGTCGGAGGCGGGGTAGGATTAATTTCAGCGTGTGACTATGTCTTCGCGGTAGAGGAGGCATCCGTACGGCTTTCGGAGCTTAGTATTGGGATCGCACCCTTGGTCATAGCCCCCGTCGTGGAACGAAAAATAGGCAAAGCAGCACTGGCTGAATTGGCCTTTGCACCAACCGAATGGAAAGATGCCTATTGGGCCAAGGAAAAAGGATTGTTTACCAAGGTCTTTGAAAAAGTAAAGGAAATGGACAAGGAATTGGATTTCTACCTCCAAAAAATGAGTTCCTTTAATCCACATGCATTGGCTGAAATGAAAATGGCATTATGGGAAGGCTGCGAGCAGTGGGACGTACTTTTAATGGAACGTGCCGAACAATCAGGCAAACTTGCCCTTTCCCCGGAAACCAAAAAATCCCTAATTGCATTTAAAAATAGATGATTATGATACACCTATCCATTGTCAACGGCAGGTTTATGTTTCCATTGCTCATTCTAGTGTTGATTGTAATATATGCCGCAAACCGATTCCGAAATAACAGAAAGTTTAAGAGGTAACCCCGAAAACTAAAAATCAATTACCAGCATTTCACCATACACTTTTTTCCTACTGCGCCGAACATAAACCGAAACGTAATAGGAGGGTCAAAGTTCTTGGAAGTTGGTTTCCCCAGGGGGTTGGTCGGGCTCAACTGACGGTGCTTTTTTACCGAAGTTCAAAGTCTTAAACAATTTGAACTGATAAATAAAATCGTTGCTCTTTGCTACTTCTCCCGCCTCGTCTTGGGTATAGTGATAGGCAATGCCCCCCTGAATTTTAAATCCAGGATTTATCTGATACCCTATACCAGGGGAAACCCGGAGAACGTCGTTAAACTGTGAGGTCTTCCTAATATTGAAGAAAAATTCGACCCCTATCGGAAAATATATGCCCGTTCCCTCTTGAAAAATGAGTCCTTCCAAATTTATATTACCTAATATCTGATAGCGCAAACGAACCCCAAATACATTGCCACTCGACTTAGAGAAAACAAAGCGTTCCTCTAACCTTATGTACTGGCCAAATGCCAGGCGATTGCTGACATTAAAGGATACCCGATAACCTTGATAAGGCCTTATCTCAAAAGAATTGGAGCCCGTATCGCTGTTTAAATAAAACATTCCGGCCCCGTAGGTGTAGTTCTCCTGGGTCTTAATTTTTTTAAAATTCTTTAAGATCAACCCATCCGTAACAACTTCCAACCCTCCCCTTGCAATGAGCCTATTCCAACTGGGAGGGGATATGGTCCTGTAACCAAGGTCCCCCTTGATCTGCTTTTTCTCGGTCAATTTATAGGAAGGATTGAAGCTCGCCCAAAGTTGTTGGGTAAAGTCGGAGTCTTCCTGAGCGTATGAATCTAAAACAATTCCCCATAAAAGAATACACAATACCCATTTTATGGGTTTAATTCTAGAAACCATGGATCTTGTAGTCAAAATATTGATTTGAAATGGGAGGGATGAGGAAATTTGACAATAAATCTTCATTAAATAATCAACGGCGAGATTATATTTTAGCGAAACAAATATAGCATTGGATTTATCGAAATCCATTATTTTGAACACTATTTTTTTTTTGTTATTTAATTAAAATAATTTCATAATAAACAAAATGTATTAGTTTTACTTTTTTTCAATTTAGCAATTATTTCTAAAATCATCCGAAGTAATCCAAATATAATGCCTTGGCAACACCTGTGGCTTCTTTATGTAAAGTGCAAGTTGTCCATCATAAACGGGTTTTAGAAATACGCTTTGACACAATCACGAATTAAAATATTGTAAAACAGAAAACATGAAAAGATTACTCCTAATAGTAACCGTTGTAGCACCTGTTTTTATGGAGGCTCAAGCAGTGCAAAAGGATTCTTCATCCGCGTTGTATTTATTTGACCGTATGGCCTCCGTTATAGGAGAGCTCGAATCCTGCAGCTACACCCTACACCGGTCTGAAGATGTTTTGGTAAACGCTTACGGCCCGGAAAAACACTTTGCGACCGACAAAGTGCAATTGGTAGGGCCAAATAAGATGAGCGTACAGACTCATGGGGATAGGGGCCACATTGGTTTTTGGTATAACGGGAAATACCTAGCCCGCTACAACTATAACGAAAACAATTATACCATTGTGGAAGCACCGAACAATATTATTGATATGATAGACACCATACATCACGACTATGGCGTGGATTTCCCAGCCGCGGACTTTCTTAACCCCACTTTTACGGACGACCTTGTCGCCCAGTTTGACAACATCGTTCTATTAGGAAAGCGGAAAATTGAGGGACAGGACTGTTTTTACATCATGGCCACCAATAAGAATGTCAATATACAGTTCTGGATCAATGACGGAGCCATTACCTTACCGAAAAAGTTTTTAATTACATATAAGAATAAAGACAACCGTCAATTCGAGGCCACGTTTAGCGATTGGATTTTAAATCCGGTTATTCCCAACACCGTATTTGATTTTCTGCCTCCCCCAAGCTCAAGGGAAGTAGCCATATTGCCCCAATCCTAAATTGAACCGTTTTTATATTAACTTGAAAATATTACACATGGGAACACTTAAAAAGTCCAAAACAATAAAACCCGGGTTGTTACTGGGGCTCATCCTCCTGTTGGCACCTCTTTCCATTCAAGCCCAGCGGTTTGGTGGAGGGGGAATGCGAGGTGGTGGTGGAGTCCACCGAGGTGGAAGTGCCATGAGCAGACCTGCCCCATCGCATTCTGCTCCAAGCAGATCCAACTATTCTAAACCATCCAGGGCATCGCACAAAACCATCAATGGGGGAAGTCATAAGACACCTTCGCGTACTAAGCCTGCAATAAAGACCTCACCTAAAGTAGATCGGAGTGGTACTAAAAACCGTGCTACCAACCGTCCGTTAACCTCTGATATTAAAAACAATGCAAGCGGAAATAAAAATGTAAGGAATAAAGCCAAGAACAATAACGTAGGTAACAGGGTCGATGTTAGTAAAAATCGCAATAATGTAAACATTAATGTAGATAATAGTAGGCATACCAATATCCATAACACCCGAAACACCAGGGTAGTCGCTCCATCTAGAGCCTACATCCGTCCTCCATACTATTACGGAGGCCGTGGCTATTACAGTTTTCATCCTTATTATTATCACCCATACAGGCCTTTCTACTGGGGGCCAGTATGGCATCCTTGGGGCTTTTTTATTGCAACGATTGCCACAACCGCGATTATAGTAAGTATTGAAAATCAACAATATTATTATGACCAAGGTGTTTATTATATACAATCCGATGGTGGATATACTGTTGTAGAAGCTCCCGTAGGTGCCACGGTTTCGGCACTGCCCAAGGAAGCCCAAACCGTAAAGGTAAATGAGACTACAAATAACTATTACTACGGCGGCAGCTATTACGAAAAAGATGGTAATAAATACAAGGTAGTTCCACCAACGGCTGGAACTATTGTACCTAACCTGCCCGAAGGGGGGGAAGAAGTGAAAATAGGGGAGCAAACGTATGTGCAGTTTGGCGAAACGTACTATCAACCCGTTCAAGTAGACGGCAAGGACATGTATGAAATCGTGGAAGTAAAGGAGGAGTAGACTCCTGAACCTGAGGGCTTAAGCACCAATCTAGAGCGACCCTTCCTTATTTTTAGGTGTCATTCTGTTTTTGTGGATTCATCGATCGATTGAGAGGTGCTTTGCGATTATTTCTTTTAAATATGAACTAGGACGAGTTCTATATGTTGAATGGAGATTTTAGTATTTTATCGCCAATTTTAATTATAATAATATAAACCTATAGAGGTCAGTAGTTAAATACATATTACGTCTGACAAAAAGCACCCTTAAATGGGTCCTCCCCTTATTTCCAAGGGGAGGTGGCGATAGCCGGAGGGGTCTCGACGGTCATGTTGAGCTATCAAATTGTAAAATAGCCACCCTGAGTGCCATATTGCCAAGGTTTAAAGTAGGCAACTATCTACTGACCTCTATAAACCTAATTATATCCAAATTAAACATTAACCTATGAAAAAGTCATTTCTAATAGCCTTTTTGGGCCTGACGGGCTTTAGCACCTACGCCCAAAACGTGAATCTAAGCGCCTATGGTGCCTACGCCTTTAACAGCAAGTTTGATTCTTACTACGACCCGTACGAATATTACAACGGAGAAATTAAGGGTGGTTTCCAATGGGGAGTAGGCGTAGAATTTAGGGTACAGCCCGCTGTTGGATTAGAACTTTCGTATTTTAGGCAGGACACACATTCCCCGACCACTTATTTAATGCCAGGCCAACTCGTAGTGAAAACCACCGATTTTGACCTTGATATTAACTACATTATGTTGGGAGGAAATAAATATTTTCGGGCACCAAATTCCCAATTTGAAGGTTTTGGGGGCCTGAGTGCCGGAATCTTTACCGCGGGTCTTTCCAATCCGGATAACGGGAACGAATCTAACGTAACCAAATTTGCGTGGGGCGGTAAATTAGGCGGTATATTTTGGGCATCGGAGAGCGTCGGAATTAAACTTCAAATGCAGTTCCTATCGGCAGTGCAAGCGGTTGGTGGTGGATTCTATTTTGGTTCGGGAGGTGTGGCAACCGGGGTCAGTAGTTATTCCACCATCTTTCAATTCAGTTTGGGAGGGGGGTTGGTCTTTTCTTTAGATTGAGATCATCTAATCCAGAAGCCAAAAAGGGGCAATTTAAATAATATCGCCCCTTTTTGTTTTTATCCGGGTTATTTTTTGCTCGACATTTAGAACAACTAAAGACTTCATTATCGGGCCCTGTACGTACTTAAAGTGATAGGATTATCATAAACTTACGCGTATTTGATTGAATCCAATTTTCTTTTCATAAAAATGACAAAAATTAACTAACTTTATAGGGATCCTTCAATAGGAATTCTAAGAGAATCAAACATGAGACCAACCCTTCTTTCCAAAACCGCAATGATGTTTGCCCTTTTGGTATGCCTCCTTAACCAACCTTCGGCCAAGGCACAGAATACGGATGTTAGAAATCCAATACTTACTTCCAAATTCGTAGTTGGCTTGGGCGTCTTTTCCCCTTCCCAAGTTATACGCCTAGGGGCCAACGGATCCACGGTAAATGATGAAATAGACTTTGGCAAGGCGTTCGACCTAAAAAGTAGGAGCTACCGGCCGAATGTTTATTTAATGTGGAGGTTTTTTAATCGTTGGCGGCTATATGGGGAGTATTTTAGTTTTGATAAATCCAACGAGCGTAAGTTGGATGAGGATCTCCATTGGCAGGACTATACCCTTAAAGCTGGGACTTATGTAAAGGGGGGGCTTGGGCTTGATGTTTACAGGGCTCTTGTAGGCTATGCGTTGATGGACAAAACCAACCAAAATCTGATCATCGGTATTGGCGCCCATACCCTGGGGATTAGACCGCATCTAGAAGGCGAGGCTACCATCAACGATCAGACAGTCCACTACAAAAATAAAAACACCAATTTCGTTGCGCCTTTACCAAATATTATTCTGCGGTATACCTACGCAATAAACGATAAATGGTCCCTGTCCGGAAAGATAGATTGGCTTGCCATTAATTTGGGGGACTACGGCGGCGGAATCTGGGATGTTGGTCCCAGCGTGCAATTTCAGGCCTTTAGGCACTTCAGCGTAAATTTGGATTACAGGTATTTTAAGATTTACGGCGATGTAAATCGGGAAAGATGGAATGGGTCTTTCTTCCTAGAGTTTAAGGGGCCTACTTTAAGTATCAATGCCAATTTTTAAAACCAAAATGAACCGCCGAGAGACATGCCTCGGGGAATTAAATGGGTTAAATCAAGGCAATCCCACATTTTACAAAAAAGCTTGGTCAAAAGCGCATCTGCCCAATAAAGCCTAACTGAGGAGGCACTTTTTTAAGTAAAATCCATTATCCAAATCTTAGAAATTTCCGTAAATTCCTTGATAAACCATTATGCCTTATTACATAACTACAGTCTGCCCCGGCATAGGGATTTTATAAAAACCATCCGCATCGGGCAATACCGGGGGTTTGGAATCCCAAGTTAGATTGTCGGGGACGAGTACCAAACCAGAATTAATGGCTTCCTCCCATAGGATTACCTTTCCAGAATAGGTGGCCATACGACCCATGATGGCGGTCATCGTACTTTTGGCACCATATTCCGCATTGTTAATTACCTCGTTGTTGCGGATAGAAGCAAATAATCTGTCGTGTTCCACTTGATAAGGATTTGGGTCTCCCTTCCCTCGGTACTTAAATACATCGGCACCGTCCAGGTCCCTGATATAAGCAGAACCGGCGTCATTCATTTCGATTGATCCCATCGTCCCTTGAAATACCTCTCCTACCCTGTTAAAGGTATTTGGCTGATGCCGGCACTGGCTCGCAATAACAGCACCGCTAGGATACGTAAACTCCACAAAATGATGGTCGAATATTTCCCCGTACTCCTTGCCTGTTCTCACTTGTCGGCCTCCCATACCTTGGGCAGATAAGGGATACTCCCCCAAAAACCAGTTGGCTACGTCTATATTGTGTATATGCTGTTCCAAAATATGGTCCCCGCACAACCAGTTAAAATAATACCAGTTGCGCATTTGATATTCCAGTTCGCTCTGTCCGGGCTGACGTTCCCTGACCCATACCCCACTACTGTCCCAATAGACCTGCCCCGAAACTATTTTACCGACTTTGCCATCCTTGATCTGTTTGGCCATTTCAATGTAGTTGTTCTGATAATGTCGCTGTAGCCCCACTACTACGTTTAATTTCTTTTCCTTTGCAATTTTGGCGGACGCCAAAACTTTTTGAATTCCAGGAACGTCTGTAGCTACGGGTTTCTCCATAAAAATATGCTTGCCCGTATTCACGGCATATTCAAAATGCTGTGGCCTAAATCCAGGAGGGGTGGCCAAAATGACAACATCTGCCATATCCATGGCCCTTTGCGCTGCCTCAAAACCAACAAACCTGTGTTTTTTCTTCACATTCACCTTTTTGGTTCCTTCAAATTGTTTTTCAAGGTTTTCCAAACTACTTTGAAGCCTGTCCTCGAAGGCATCCGCCATAGCGACCAATTCTACATTATCATCCGCCGTTAGACCCTGACTGGCGGCACCTGTACCACGGCCTCCACAACCCACAAGGGCAAGCTTCAGTTTTTTATCGTTAGCGCTGTTCATCATACTGTGCATAGGCGTAACGGGCAACACCATGGCCCCCGTTAACAAGGCGGTATTTCTACAAAATTTCCGTCTAGAATTTGAGGGATTTGTCTCCATAGGTTGATTGTTTTTTGAATTTTTCATACATCTAAATTTTTTGTAATTACCTGATAATAAATTAATTAAAAAACCCGCCTGAATGACTAGTCGGGCAGGTCGAGAAAGTACGTAACCGCTACGCTCCCGCCCGAACGTACCCTTCGGTACGGGCGGCTCGCATTAACCCTGAAGTTTCGAGGTTAAACATCGCCTTTGTGAAGTAATTTCCAATCCCGAGGTATTCGGGACTTAATGCTCGTTTCATGGCTATTTTATTTATAGCTACTTTATCAGTGAACTCGTTTATATTATTACTTCTTAAGAATTTTTGGTCCCCAGTATTTTTCAAAATCTTTCTTGGCAGGTACCTCAGCTGGTCTAACTATCCGAAAACCTACAAATCCGGCATCCGTATTCCACGATACGCTTTTGGGCAGTTGGGGGTCTCTTCTGTTCCACTCGGAACTGGAACCCAGTCTGGCCGCACTTCGGAGCATATCACTATCGTCATCCCACGAGCCCCCACGGACTGCTCTGGGATAAAGCTTGTTCGGGAAATCTATAGGATCAACGGTTATTTCCCCATATTGGGCATATCCGTCCGGTAAATATTGGTCCAAGGTCCATTCGGCTACATTGCCGTGCATATCGTATAGACCCCAGGGATTGGGTCTCTTTTGTCCCCCTTTCTTATAACCTCCATCGCTGTTTTCGTAGTACCAGGCATATTCGGGAAGTAAGGCTTCATCATCTCCAAAGGAATAGGCGGTTTCAGTTCCTGCCCTACAAGCGAATTCCCATTCGGCCTCGGTAGGGAGTCGGTAAAAACGGCCTGTCTTTGCCGAGAGCCATTCACAGAATTTAGAGGCGGCCTTTTGGGTTATATTAACTACCGGATAGCCCGTTTTCCCCATGCCCAGGCTCATATCCACATAGGGAACGGTTGCCCCCGATACGGCATCCACGGCCATTTCTACTTCACTGCCCTTATTTTCTGTGGCCACACCGTCTATTTGCCTATTGACAAAAAGAAGGTATACTTCCCACGGTATCTCATATTTTCCCATCCAGAACGAAGATATTTTAACCCTATGTGCCGGACCTTCATCTTCTTTTCGGTTTTTTTCCTCGAGGCTGCTCCCCATCGTAAATTCTCCCTCTGGGATAAAAACCATAGCAATTTCCAGATCCGAGCCCGCAATCTTTTCCGTGTAGTCTTTACCGGAATCGGATCGTTGGGGAAATAGTGCAATATTCAAAAAAAGGAGGAAACCAAATAATAAAAATTGCTTCTTATACATATACTTTTTCAAAAAGATATTTTTGGGACATTTGCAACATCACCATTCATAAACCAGAATAAACCATTTCCTTCCAGAATAATGGTTTTCACCATGAATTATACTCAAATCGGGAAATTAGTAATTTTCGAAAGAAAGGAGTTACCAAATAAGCCATTTTTTTACGGTCTTTTTTGTTGGGACCATTAAATAACAAATTAATAGTGTTTTGAGGTTTTTGCCACTATTAATTTCGGTGAACTTGTAAATCAAAATCCGTTCTCCAAAAGGAGGCAAATATTCTAGGGCAACAAAGGACATATTGCCTGCACATCTTTCAAATACGGCTAGGGCAAGATAAATGTACCTAATCGCAACCGGGTGACCATCCTTTGTTATACCGTTCCCTAAAATGGCTACGGTTCCAAATACCTTCCGGCGTTAGGTCTGTATTGGTCCAATAACCGTTGGGATTGGCCGTAGGATATAAGGAGGAACTTGTCTCATCCTTTGTGCCCAATGACCATTTGGAATAGCTAATATTGTTATCGTCCATCCATTTCTGCCAAAGGTTCCACGATTTAATATCGGGAAGGTTTGCATTTTCGAATCTGGGCTTGGCAAAATTGACCCCCACCCTGCCGCATTGTGTAACCCAGATCGGCAACCCTTTGGACAATGCGAAATCGGCCCTTTTTCTAAGTTGCTCCCCGTGCTCCCTAGCATAAAAATGGAGCGAATACGCAATGTTTTTTACGGGTTCTCCTTTGCTGTCCTTCGCAATCGGATTTTTTGCCGCCTGATCTACCAATTGATCCCAAAAAGGGGTGGGCACAATAATAATATTGTCCGGATCGTATTCCCTGATGGTGGTTATGATTTCCTCGGAATACTGTTTCAGTTGCGGCCACTTTTCATCAAGGTCTTCAGGGGTATTGCCACTCGGTTCATTAAAAATTTCGTAAATAACGTTTGGGTAACCGCCGTATTCTTTGGCGATTCTTCCAAAAAAATCCTTTGCCTGATCCAAGTGTATATCATTGGCATGCCAATCTACTATGATATAAATTTCCATGTCGATCGCCGCTTTTACAGCGTTATTTATAATGGTTTGTGCGGTTAATGGATCCTCGAGGTACCCGTCTTCCGGTTCTACTCCTATGGGAGCCCGGATATATTGGATCTTCCAATCGTCCCGTAGCCATCTAAAGGCATTGGCATTCCAAAACTCCTTCCCCGACCATTGATGCCAAAACAGGCTCATTCCTGCCAGCTGAACTGGTTTGTCGCATTCACTTAGAATTTTGTTCCCCACCACCTTTAATTGTCCATATCTTTTTATAGGTGTATTTCTATCGGAAGAAATGACATCCTTTAATCCTATTCCCCCTTCAGGATTTACAATCGTTTTGTGTTCCTCTGACTCGGTTTGCGTTTGTTTTGGATTTTCCTTGCAAGAAACAACAACGAGTAATAATACGACAAAGATTGTCTTGTATATTAGGGGTTGCCTCAAAACAAAGCTATAGTTCATTTCTTCCTACAGTTTAGTTGAAATTAGACTCCAAATGTTAAGGCCCAAGTGCAATAAGTAGATTTTAAAACCAAAAAATAAGGTAATTCTATATTGTACTTGCCTTAGTTTATTGTGTCAATTTTACACCTCAAAAAAATTCTCGGGAAAAGTACTAAAATTCCTCCGTTTAGCCCGACTTTTTTATCAATTTTGTACCATTCACAAATTAAACGGCAAAAATAAACACTATTGCCCGATCAAATGAAGGCTAAGTCATGCTAAAAGCAATATCTTGAAGTTGACCGGTCCTAATTCAATTATTTCCTCACCTGTTGCATTAACCAACTGTAGAGCTCCGGGGTCGTGTAGGCCTTGTCCCAAGCGTTATGGCCGACGCCCGGGTATTTGGTAAACTTTACATCATAACCCATCTGCCTTAGTTTAGCCACCATTGCTATAGATTCCGAAATTGGGATAGATTTGTCTTCCTCCCCGTGAAATACCCAGATCGGCATGTCCCTATTAATCCAGGAAGCATAGGGAACCGGAGCCATTCCACAGACAACCGCCAGCGCTGCAAATTTATCGGGATAGGTTACGGCCATTTCCCACGCCGCTCCCCCGCCCCTACTTAATCCGGTTAGGTAAATCCTATTCTTATCCACCCTATTGTCGGCAACGATCGAATCCAAAAGCTGGATGACGGCCCGGGTATTCCACCATTGCTTTTTATGGAGATTTTGAGGTGCAAGTATTAAAAAGGGAAATTGTTTGCCTTGGGCCAATAGTTTTGGCGGCCCACTCTTTTTTATGCTATCCAGACGGTCTCCAGACTCCCCGCCTCCATGTAGAAACAACAGTATCGGAAACTTCTCCTTCGGTCTTGTTTCGTAATCCTTGGGAAAATACAGATAGTAGCTAAGATCCTCACGAGAAACGGTATGCATTTCCCCTTCCACGATTTGAGTTTGGGCACTGCATCCCTGCATCGAAAAAAAGACCAGTATAAAACCCAAAAAACGACCCATGTCCCTTTTCATTGATACCCTATTTTATTGGTTTAACCCAATCAAAAATAGCAAATTGGGGCGGGATAAGTACGGTAGACTAGCATTAAAATAATTTGCGGTAAAATATATGTAAAATACCCTTATACGACCCAATTGTAGTGGTTTCAACTTTACATTGCCATAAAAAAAACTAATTTTGTCTGCCCGACCTTTAGGAATATTTACTTTTTTACATAATCGCTCTGCGCACATTTCTCTATGAAAAACCTTATCCCTCTAAAGAAATCGAATTTCAAAATCCTTTGTTCCGACATTGATGGCACCTTATTGTCTAACCAAAACGACGTATCAAATTTTACCGTTTCCGAAATAGCCAGAATAAAAAATGTGCTGAGGATCATACTGGTATCGGCCAGAATGCCGCAGAGCATGACTTATCTCCAAGAAAGATTGGGTCTTGGGGAAGAACCGATCATCTGTTACAACGGCGCCCTAATAATGGAAGGGGAGAATGAGATATTCTCCCGTACCATGCCATTAGAACTCGTGGAAGGAATCTATCGAGAAGCAAAGAAATACAACATAAAACTTGGTTTATACTTTAAAACGGAATGGTACGTTGAGACCGATAGCGCTAGGGTACAGAAAGAAACAAGGGATACCCGGGCTACTCCCGTTTTTAGGGCAACCGCGACCACCCTGTCCGATTGGAAAGTAAGAAACGTAAGTGCCCACAAGATTATGCTTATGGGCACCAAAGAATCAACGGACCAAATTTTTCCACTTCTAGTAAAAAAGTTTGGCGAGCAACTACATTTGTACCGTTCCAACGACACCTTGATCGAAGTGGCACCAAAATCGGTCTCTAAGCTTTCCGCTATTAAATTACTCTTACAGCCCGGTCAATCTTTAATGGAAGTCATCGCCTTTGGGGACAATTACAACGATCTGGAAATGATCCAAAGTGTAGGCTGCGGGGTCGCCGTTAAAAATGCAAGGGCAGAGGTAAAGGTGGTCGCCGATGAGGTTTCGTTAAAAAACACAGAGGACGGAGTAGCCCATTGGATCCAACAAAATTTAATCTTTTAGGCAAAAAACGGGCAGCATAGCCAAACACTGTTTAATGATCTTTGGGTGTCGATAGTGCCTCTTTTTATTTTCGATGTTTGGATTGTATCTGCCAAAAGAAAAAATATGTAAGTTTATGAGCTATTGTTTGCTCGTTGAGAGCCACAACCTAATAACACGAAACAAAAACAATGACCCAACCTTTGATTACCAATGATGCCGTGGTATTTGGACTGCTTGCCCTATGTCTCGGTTTTGTTTTTTACACCTCATCTATCCAGACGGGTTTTTGGAAAAAATTGTATTCCGTAGTTCCCGCCGTACTAATGTGTTATTTACTACCCTCAATACTATCTAGCTTGGGCATAATTTCCGATGCTACTTCTAATCTCTATTTTATGGCAAGCCGATATTTATTGCCGGCAGCCTTGGTGTTGTTGACTTTGAGCATAGACCTTAAGGCGATAGCCAACTTGGGCGGCAAGGCCCTGATTATGTTTTTAACGGGAAGTATCGGAATCATTATAGGCGGACCCCTGGCCATACTGATCGTGTCTATCTTTTCTCCCGAAACCTTGGACGGTGTAGGTTTTGATGCTGTTTGGCGTGGGCTCTCAACGATAGCTGGGAGTTGGATCGGCGGGGGTGCCAATCAAGCGGCCATGCTAGAAATATTTAAATACAATCCCGAAAAATATGGTGCCCTGGTTCTGGTGGATATTGTAGTGGCCAACGTATGGATGGCCATACTTCTACTTGGAGTCGGCAGGACACGCCAGCTAGATCGATGGCTCAAAGCCGATGTTTCTTCCATCGAGACCTTAAAAACCAAAGTATCCGCTTTTACAGAAAAAATTGCCCGGATACCTACCCTAAAAGACTATATGATGCTGCTCTTCTTTGGTTTTGCCGCTGTTGGACTGTCCCATTTTTTCGGGGATCATATAAGTGATTTCCTGGTAGAAAACGTAGATACGGTACGCAATAAGGAAAGTTTCCTGTCCTTTTTGGGCGAGGAGTTCTTTTGGATGGTGGTCCTCGCCACTTCGGTTGGCATTGCGCTTTCTTTCACCAAAGCCAAAAATTACGAAGGAGCCGGGGCAAGCAAGATTGGGGGAATGTTCATTTACATTTTGGTGGCGACCATTGGGATGAAGATGGATTTGGGAAAAGTCCTAGAAAATCCCGGACTACTGGCAATTGGTTTTATCTGGATCACTATCCATGCACTATTATTGATTCTTGTAGCAAAATGGATCAAGGCCCCCTATTTCTTTCTAGCTGTCGGAAGCCAGGCCAATGTGGGTGGGGCCGCCTCTGCACCCGTTGTCGCCGCAGAGTTCCATCCTTCCTTGGCGTCGGTAGGCGTCCTACTTTCTGTTTTGGGATATGTGGTAGGAACCTTCGGAGCCTTACTGTGCGCCTATCTTATGGAAATCGCTTCTAAAGTTTAGAAATACCGAAAGTTTGTTGATATTTGTGCCGCTCTAATCGAGTTAAAAGTGAAGAGAACATTGAGCATAAAATATAGAGAGACATATTTGATCGTTTACCGCGAACTAGCTTTTTAGCATAACCCCCATTCCCCTCCTCTATATTCTATTCTCTTAAAAAATAATACAACTAAATGAAGAACTTATTACTAATTGGGTTGACTATTGGTCTGCTTGTTTCATGCAATCGAGAGACTAAAAAAACCATGACCGTTACCGGAAATGTAAAAGGATTAAAAAAGGGAACACTTTTTCTGCAGCATATTCCCGATTCCGTTTTGGTGAACGTAGATTCGCTTAAAATTGAAGGGGACGGCAACTTTACCTTCAAAACAGAATTGGAAAGTCCTGAGATTTTTTACCTGTACTTGATCAAAAAGGACAATAATGATATTAACGATAGGATCACTTTCTTCGGAGAGCCGGGGACCATCACTATCAATACTTCCTGGAACACTTTTGATATCGGTGCCGATATAGAAGGTTCTAAAAGCCAAAAGAAATTGGAAGAATACAATCAAGTAATTTCCAAGTTCAGCAAAAAAAGCCTGGATTATATGCAGGCCCTATATGACCCAAAGTTTAGATCGGACTCCCTAGCGATAGATTCCATTAAAAAGTTAAGTGATCAAAATGCGGTCCGGGAATACCTATATTCCCTTAACTTTGTCATAAACAACCCCGATTCATACGTAGCTCCCTACGTGGCCCTGAGAAATATAGAAAGCACTAATGTTAGGTTTCTTGATTCCATATATAAAAAGCTGACACCAGCGGTGGCCGAATCCAAATACGGCAAGGCATTGAAAAAATATATGGAGGACGAGGAACCGGCCAAATAATAATATGCGCATTTTATTAGGAATAAGCGGGCTGCAGGCAATATTTTGTGCCCAATTTTTAATATCGTATGGATACCGGTCTCCAAATAAATAGTATAAGTGCCGCGGAGACCTACCCAATCCGGCAACCGGTTTTAAGACCGGGAAAACCATTAGCGTCCTGTGTCTTTGACGGAGACGACTTCCCTACTACTTTCCATCTTGGTGGATTTTATAAAAATCGATTGGTAGCGGTCGCCACTTTTATGGAACACAACCAATTGGACCATAAATCAAAAATTGCCGTCCAGGTTAGAGGAATGGCAGTGCTAAAAGAATATCAAGGAAGGGGATTTGGGAAATTATTGCTTAATTTTGGTGAAAAGCTCCTTTTAGATCGGCGTATTAAGACCGTATGGATGAACGCTAGGGAAATTGCCGTACCCTTTTACAAAAATTGCGGGTACAACACCATAGGAAAAGCTTTTATAATCCCTGGGATTGGAATTCATTTTGTAATGCTCAAAAACCTATCATAACTATGCAAAGAAGATCCTTTTTACAAAAATGCAGCGTTTCCGGGCTAGCTTTCACAATTCTGCCCAACTTGGCATTTCCGACAACAACGGAGTACACTATTGAGGAACTTATGGGCAAAGCCAATATAGAGCTGTTTGGAAAAGACGTACAACTTAGAAAAGAGGCGTATGAAGCGTTTACTAACATGAAAAAAGCGGCGTACAGCGATGGAATAGACCTAAAGGTGGTTTCCAGTTATCGAAGTTTTGAGCACCAGGCCCGAATTTGGGATAGAAAATACATCAATTATGTAGACGACGAAGGCCTTGAGCCCTTGGACGCCATTGACAAGATCATTGAATATTCTACTATTCCAGGTACAAGCAGACACCATTGGGGCACCGATATTGACCTGGTTGACGGATACCAAAAGGTAGATGGCGATGTCCTAGATCCCGAAAAATTTGAAGTGGGGAAACCCTATGCTTCTTTTAAGAAATGGATGGATGGAAATTCCAAAAAATACGATTTTTACCTGGTATATACCGACAATCCAAAGAGGAGAGGTTTCAAATACGAACCTTGGCACTATAGTTACGCCCCCCTATCTATCCCAATGCTAACCCAATTTAGGAAAAAGAACATCTTAAAGCTATTGTCCAAAGAGGAAATAATGGGCAGCGACCACTTTACAACGGGACTATTGAGGAGTTATATACAGGACAACATTTTGGATATCAACCGAGAATTGCTCTAGGGATTTTGAAGGTTGAAGGATCAAGGCTTGATGTTAAAAAACTATGAACCCATAACCCAAAACTCATAACCATTCTCTCTTGATAAAAAATTTCTTAAAACCGACTATCGTCGAAGCAGAGCTATAGAAGTATTTCGCCGGTTTTATTTTGGTCGAAGGGGTTAAAATCCGAAATTTTTTATTTTGCCTCACCCGGAACTGCCGAAAAAGGCAGGTCCGACCTCTCCCAAGGAGAGGTGAATCTGAAACCCCGAGGCAGAGCCATCGGGGAATCTTTAGATCGATTAAGTTGATGATTGCACAATTACCCAGTAACTTAATAACTCCGTATCCCACAGCATAATTTAGGCAAAACTACTGCTTATCAATATTTTTTACCTATATTTGACCATCCCCATTCTTTTAATCGTCCCAGATTTAACCCTTTAGCTTTGATTAATAATCATTAAACGAGACTATATGGGAACACTATTACATTTCAAGAACATTTATTCCGAAGCATTTGACAACTGCAAACCAGAGATTGTCGTGAATCTGTTGAAGATTTATTCAATTTTTTGTGCTGCCATGCTTTTAATGGCCATTTACGCATTTTTGTTTAGGGCCTTTACAGGATTTAGATTTTAAATGACCTTTTGTTTGCTCTTTTACCTGAACACTATAGAAAAGTAAATAAATTGAAAAAAGCCCCGTACTAAATATTTGGACGGGGCTTTTAATTGATTGACTAATTCAATTTACCGTATTTAAATTTAGGTGTATTTTGCACCCAAAAATGAACTCTATTTTATTCTGTTGCCATAGGCGTCAAATTTCAAGTTTTTCTTCATTTTTTCTTTACTCAACTTTACCCGGTAGGTCTTGCTGGCATCGACCCCATTGTAAAAAACAACATAGGATGTCTGGTTTAATTTCCAGTCCGGATGTTCCTTAAATACCGAGTTTCTCACTACCGGCGGAAGGGTAAGGTCCTCATAGGTCTCATGGGCATAAACAATTTTACCGTCATTGTCATAGGTAGCTAGAATTTTCGCCTTCTTTTTGTTAAACCTAACGTGGTACACCTTGTTGTCGTTATCGTCAAAATAAGGGTGCTTTTTAACGTTGTATCTAGACGCCTTTCTTTCTAGCGCATAAACCTTTGTTGACACTACCCCTTCGGCAACCTCATCAAAATAAGCTTGATCCATGGGGGAAACTTCTACCTCGGAGAGAGCAATTTCGTTTTTGCTACAATCATCCGAATTTTGTGAATATCCTAGGGCGGCAAATCCTAGCAACATTGTGCCGATTACTAAACTTTTCATACGTTTAAATTTTTATAATTATCCGATTTATACTAATTGGGAAATTGATCATTGAAAGCCCACTTACCTTACGTGTTGCTTCCTTTTATCATAGAACCGATTTAAACTTTTGCAATGACAGAAACTTGATACGTTCTATAATCATAATTCTAAAGTAACCTTGCGGATCCCCTGATTGTGGACCAATTAACTTTGACCTGGTACCTCAAAATAAAGTGAAAAACATTTCAGGGGACTAAATATCTTATGCCCCCTACCGATAAAAAATTGGTGTTCTACATCAGAAATATCTGCTATAACTTAAATAAAACTCAAGAGGGATACCACAAGGGAAAGCGTCTGTTTGAACCTAGAATTTAACGGGTAGACAAATATTTTTGCGAACGTACCGTAAAACCTAAATAACAATCAAAGGACAACTTGGGCAAACTACAAGCCAAGACCTTTTGGTTCTTACTTTTCGCTTTGATCGTATTCCGCAAGGACCTTCAATACTTCGGTAGCATGCGATAGCTCTGCATATTTTTCAACCGTGAAACCCTTATCGCATTTAATGGATAGATCGGCGCCATTCGCAATAAGAATTTTCATTATTTCCGCCTTATTGTATCGAGCGGCAAAAATTGCAGGAGTCTTTCCCAGGGATTTTTGGTTCACGTCTTCCCCTAGGACTATCATACGTTGTACCATTTCCACATCTCCTTCCATAATGGCTTTACAAAAGGAATCGGGACCAGGTTTCGTTACTTCACTACCAATTGTAGAAGTAAAATTGGTGTAGTGTACACCCGTTTCGGTGTTTGCACTTGCGGCCATTAGCGCAAAGGCCATGGCCACGGTAAGAACTGTTTTTTTCATGATGAATGATTTTTTGATTAATGAATGATGATTGTATTTAATAGACGACTTCTCCTTTTTTTTGTTTCACATTAGGTAGGTAAATAACAAAATTTTAACAATTGAGACTTTTGTCGACCGAGGATCGCCAAGGTGAAATTCCCGCCAAAAAAAGTGGAAAAGTAACCTCAAAAAATAGCAATACTTGGCAAATCGCCTTATTTTTGGGGTACCGTTTAAACCAAACCACGTTATGGTTTGAAAATCTATGGTCCCGATACGTATCGAGACAGAAAAGCAATGAAATTGCAAACCGTAATTGGGTTTCTGTGTTATTTAGGCCCCGCGCACTAATAACTCAATAAACTCGCCCGACTACTCGTATAGGCGGGCTTGCCCGACTGGTCATTCCCGTCCGAACGGCACGGGCGTGCAGGCGGGATACGGCATAAAAACTTTTATAACGAATAAATTTATAGAAACCGAAAGTTTTGCATTTAAGTGCAAACCTGCCCGACTTAGTACAGGCGGGCCTGCCCGACTTAGTACAGGCGGGCCTGCCCGACTTAGTACAGGCGGGATTTCAACTAACTTATGAAACCAATGAACAAAAAAGTAATCCTGATGATTTTGGATGGTTGGGGGAAGTCTCCCGACCCAAAAGTTTCGGCAATTGAAAAGGCTAATACCCCATTCGTTGATTCCCTATATAAAAAATACCCTAATTCTAACCTGAAGACTTTTGGAATGAATGTGGGCCTTCCCGAGGGACAGATGGGAAACAGTGAAGTTGGCCATATGAACTTGGGTGCCGGGAGGATAGTTTACCAAGATCTGGCCAAGATCAATCTGGCGGTAAAAGACAATACACTCAAGGACGAAAAGGAATTAAAAGATGCATTTCATTATGCCAAAAGCAATAATAAACCAGTACATTTTTTGGGCTTGTTAAGCGACGGAGGTGTTCATAGCCATATTTCGCATTTAAAGGGACTTATCGAGGCATCTGAAAGTTATGGTTTAGAAGACACGTTTGTCCATGCATTTACCGATGGCAGGGACGTTGATCCCAAAAGTGGAAAGGGTTTTTTGGAGGATCTAATCAATTTCTGTTCCGGCAAGAAGACAAAAATAGCCTCTGTAATTGGAAGGTATTACGCTATGGACAGGGATAAAAGATGGGAACGTGTAAAACAGGCCTATGACCTATTGGTGCATGGGAAAGGGGAAAAGGCCCCGAACCTGCCCAAAGCCATGCAATATAGTTATGATCAAGGCACTACGGATGAATTTGTTAAGCCTATCGTACATGTCGATGACAAGGGAACCCCATTGGCGGTCATTAACCCAGGGGATGTCGTTATCTTCTTTAATTTCAGGACCGATCGTGGCCGTGAACTCACCCAAGTACTTAGTCAGGAAGACCTTCACGAGTACAACATGCACAAACTGGACTTGTATTATGTGACCATGACCAACTACGACGATTCCTATAAAGGTATTCATGTGATCTATGACAAGGACAACATTTCTGAAACGTTGGGAGAGGTACTTTCCAAGGCGAATAAGAAACAAATTCGAATCGCTGAGACCGAAAAGTATCCCCACGTAACCTTTTTCTTCAACGGGGGACGGGAAATTCCGTTTGACGGGGAAAAGCGGATTTTATGCCCTTCTCCCAAGGTAGCCACTTATGACCTAAAGCCCGAAATGAGCGCTTATGATATTCGCGATGCCATTATCCCCGAATTGGAAAAAGGCGAGGCCGATTTTGTTTGCCTCAATTTTGCCAATCCCGATATGGTAGGGCATACCGGGGATATGAATGCCGCCATAAAAGCTTGTGAAACGGTGGACAGTTGTTCGGAAGCCGTAATAGCAGCCGGATTGAAAAATGGGTATTCTACCCTGGTCATAGCCGATCACGGCAATTGCGATACCATGATCAACCCAGATGGTAGCCCCAATACGGCCCATACAACGAATCTTGTACCATTGATCGTGGTGGATCCGGAAATTAAAAAAGTGGAAAACGGCGTTTTAGGGGATATTGCCCCGACCATCCTAAAAATGATGGGTATACCCCAACCGAAATTGATGACACGGACAGCATTGGTGTAAAGCCTGCTAATTTAGTTTCGTTAGGGTGATGTATTTCTTTATCTAAATCCAGATTTAATTTTCGCCTATATGATTATTTTGAAAATAGTTTGGGTTCTTTGGTTGCTGTCTGAAATATTGCTGAACAGGCTTCTGCGTTCCACAACAGGTGATAAAAAGAAAAAGGACAAAGGCTCCCTATGGATGATCTGGATAACGATAATCCTTTCTATTAATATTGGCATATTTTTATCTTATTACATCGACCTTCCCCTTGGTACTCAACCAACTCTCATTATTTCCGGGACGATCCTTATAGTTTTAGGGATGCTGTTGCGATTTTATTCGATTTCTTCCTTAGGGAAATTCTTTACCGTAGATGTTACGATAAGGGAGGACCATACCCTTAAAACGGACGGAATTTACGGCTGGGTTCGCCATCCCTCCTATCTTGGCTCCCTAATTTTCTTCGCAGGATTTGGGATATCGATCAACAATTGGATAAGTTTTTTGACGATAATTATACCAGTAACCCTAGTGTTTCTTTACAGGATAAAAATCGAGGAAAAGGTATTAATAGAACAATTTGGTCAGGATTATAAAGTCTATATGGATAATAGTTATCATCTTATTCCATGGATTTATTAAAATCAAAATTGCAGTTTTGAATCAAAGGGCAACCGTTTATTCGGACAATAGCGCCCGATCCAAGTGCACGTAGCCCCCATCCACAAAAATAAATTGACCTGTGGTGTGGGATGATTTATCCGAAATGGTAAACAAACAGGTATCCGCAATCTCCTGTGGGGTAGTCATACGATGTTCCAATGGAATTTTATTGAGGATCGATTTCAATTTTTCTGCACCCTTATCCAAGGTTTTGATCCAAGTATCATACGATGGAGTCCAGCTTTCTGCGATAATAATGGCGTTGCTCCGGATCCCAAACTTTACAAGATCTACCGCCCATTCACGGGTAAGCCCCAACACGCCTCCTTTAGCAGCTGCATAACCCGAAGTACCCCCTTGGCCCGTTAATCCCACCTTGGAACCTATATTTAAAATATTACCCTTGGTAGCTTTTAAATGGGGCAGCGCATACTTTACCACTAAATAGAAGCTGACAAGATTCAACTTTAGGGAATTCATAAATTCCTCATAGGAAGCATCCAATCCGGCACCATCGTTTACCCCTACATTATTTATTACTACATCGATACGGCCATATTTTTCAACAACGCCGGCAACAGCGGCCTTTATCTGATCGGGTTCTGTAACATCGGTCTGAAAAAAAGAGGCATCGATCCCTTTCTTCTGCAACTCCGCAACATACCCAAAACCTCGGGCGTTACGGTCTATGATGGCAGGGATGGCACCTTCCTTGGCCAATGCCTGTAAGATGGTTTCCCCTATACTTTCCCTGACTCCGGCCGCGCCAGAAATCAATACTACTTTTCCTTTTAAGTTTAGTTCCATTGTTTAAAGACTGTTATGAATTATTTGATTAGAATTTTTAAAAACGATTATTGATGTAGTAAGATGCGAAATTTTTAAGGATAGCATCGCTATGGTTCATCCCTCACCAGTCGGGAAAACTAAGTTATGTGCAAAAAGTGGCATAGAAAAATAATTAAAATAAATCTCAATCGTCTCCTATTTTAAATTATAAAATTGAATAGCATTTTGTCCCATTATGGCATTTTGCTCGTGGTTGCTCAATGGGGTGATGAAATCGGTTACCAAAGCAAGGACTTCCCCGTAATTACCCGCTACCAAACACACTGGCCAATCCGATCCGAACATAACCCGTTCCGCACCAAACGCCTCCAAAATTAGATACATATAGGGGTGGATTTGTTCGGGAGTCCAATTCTTGTAATCAGCCTCGGTAATCATGCCCGAGAGTTTGCAATATACGTTTTCGTGCTTGGCCAATTCCTTCATTAGAACCGCCCAGCCCTCAAAGAAACCATCCTTGATATAAGGTTTGGCTATATGGTCTATCACAAACTTCTGCCTGGGAAACTTCTTCACCAATTCCAGTGCGGCGCCTAATTGGTGGGGGAAAACCAGAATATCGTAGGTGTAACCGCCCTTTTCCAAGCTCGATATGCCCCGCACAAAATCCGGTCCCAGCATAAAATTTGGATCAGGTTCTCCCTGAACAATATGTCGGAAACCTTTTAATTTATTTGTATTGCCATAAGCCTCTAAAACCGCATCGACCTTTTGAGAGCGGAGGTCTACCCACCCCACAACGCCTTTGATGAAATCATTTTTTTCGGCCAAATTCAACATAAAATCGTTCTCTTCCACGGTCTGGTCTACCTGTACCGCAACACATCCGTCGATTTGGTGCTTACCATAAACCCTTTTTAAATCTATTGGAAGAAAGTCTTTTCGGATAACGGACATATTATCAGCGATCCATTGGTGCTTAAACGGGTCGTACTTCCAAAAATGTTGATGGGAATCTATTCTCATAATCGATATTATTTTAGCCGGTTTCTATGGTTCTTAAAGTTGCCATTACACCGTTGGCTTCAATTTCGGCAATATAATGCGATACCATTTCCGTCATGCCCGGAAAGTTGTTAAGGTTCTCTCCCCAGATTAATTTGTTGGCCAGAATGCTCTGTGCCAATTCTTCTATCGTCAAATTTCCGTCGATTACACGTCGCCAATGATCTTGAAAGAAATCCAGTACTTGTTTATTGTCCTTTAACTCGATTTCTTCCCCATTAAATTCGCCCTTATAAAACAAGATCAAGGCAGCAAGGGAAAAAACGATCCTTGCCGGAAGCGTACCGGTCAAAGCGCGATAACCCTTTAAAGCGGGCAACAGACGGGTAACAAACTTGGAGGTGCCATTGAGTGAGATACTGATCAGCTGATGGTCGATCAAGGGGTTGCGGTACCGATCCATCACCTCCTGCACAAACTTGCGTTTTATTTCAACTGGGAAATCCAAGGTTTTTATCACTTCCCCCGTCAACAGGTTTTCCACAAAAGAAAAGGTTATTTCTTCCTGCATTACGTCTCTTACCAATCGGAGGCCTCCCAGGTAGCCCACGGGTACCATGGCCGTATGCGCCCCGTTCAATATCCTGACCTTCATTTTCCGGTAAGGTACCAGATCCTCCACAAACTGAACGTTCAGATCCGTTTGGGCAAAAGGCAGTTTTTTCTGAATTTCCTGCGAGCCTTGTATCACCCAACTGTGGTAGTATTCGCCCGCCACCAATAATTTATCCCCATAACCCAGCTCCAGCTCTATTTCCTCGGCCCGATCTTGCGGATAGCCCGATACGATTCTATCCACCAAGGTTCCACAAAAATGATTGGCGGAGGCTATCCATGCCTTAAAATCCGGGTTCAAATTCCAATGATCGGCGTACTTTAAAACGGTTTCTTTTAGCGTATGACCATTGTTCTCTATTAGTTCACAGGGCAACAATATACACCCTTTTGAAGGGTTGCCCCCAAAAAAAAGATAGCGATGGTGCAGCCATTTGGTCAATTTCGCCGGAAACTCGGTCGGTGGGGTACCCGTAAACTTGTCGTCGGGATTAAATCTGATCCCTGCTTCAGTGGTATTCGAAACGATAAATTTTAACTCCTCCCTTTCGGCCAATTTTAGATATGCATCCCATTCCGTATACGGATTGACAACCTTTTGAACCACGGAAACCAATTTTTTTTCCGCGATTAATTGCCCCTTCTTTACCCCGTCCAAAATCACCGTAAAAAGGCCATCCTGTGTTTTCAGTTCATTGTAATCGCCCCTTTCCGTTGGTTTAATGACGGCCACTCCCCCGTTGAAATCGGTTTCCTCATTTAGGATTTGAATCATCCAGTCTACAAAGGCCCTCAGAAAATTGCCCCCTCCAAATTGCATGACCTTTATGGGCAGCTGTGCCGGGATATTTTGTGTTGTCCTGTTTAGTATATGCATATATTTTTCTGTCAGGATTCCATTTAAAGGCTTAAGCGAACTACCCCTTTCGTTTGTTAACCGTCCTTACCATAAATTAAATTCTCTTTTGGGCATCGTCTTCGTCACGTATAAGGCGTTCAAAGAGCCTAGGCCTACAACGATATTCCTCGTTTCCATGGGATAAAATCCTCCTGTCCCAGTCTAACCGCCGCTGGGACGGTTTCCCCGTTGGCCACTTGGATAATATACTCCAACAGTTCCGCTCCCTTGGTCTCTATCGTATCCTCTCCCGTGATGATCGTCCCGGTATTAAAATCGATGATATCCTTCATTCGTTTATTAAGTGCGTTGTTGCTGGATATTTTTATCACCGGGGCCACGGGATTTCCAGTAGGCGTGCCCAAACCTGTTGTAAAACAAATAACGTTGCTCCCGGACCCGGCCAAACCGGTTGTGCTTTCCACATCGTTGCCAGGGGTACACAACAGGTTCAGTCCCTTTTTGGTAGACTTCTCCGTATACTCCAAAACGTCCTCGACCAGGGAAGTACCTCCCTTTTTTGCGGCCCCGGCCGACTTCATGGCATCGGTGATAAGTCCGTCCTTGATATTTCCGGGGGAAGGATTGTTTTCAAAACCCGAGCCCACGGCCGTTGCCCTGGCGGAGTAGGCTCGCATCAATTCAGAGAATTTTTCCGCACTCTCCTTTGTCTTGCAACGATTGATCAATTCTTGCTCTACCCCGTTCAGTTCGGGAAATTCCGACAAAATAGTCGTTCCCCCCAATGCCACCAATAGATCGGATGCGTAGCCCAGTACCGGATTGGCTGAAATCCCCGAAAACCCGTCTGATCCGCCACATTCCAATCCCATTACCAATTTACTAAGGGGAGCGGGTTGTCGCTCGAGTTTATTGGCTTCTATCAATCCTAAGAAGGTCTTCTTTACGGCTTCCTCAATAAAATGTCGTTCGCTCTTGCTTTTTTGCTGTTCCAGTACGTACAGAGGTTTGGAAAAATCGGGGTCCCGTTCCATAATGGCTTCCTCCATAATTTTAAACTGGGCGTTTTGACAACCAAGGCTTAGAATCGTGGCCCCGGCCACGTTAGGATTTGTGACATAGCCCGCCAATAGGTGGCAAAGGGCATCGGAATCACCACGATCGCAACCACATCCTCCGTCGTGGTTTAGGAACCTTATCCCATCCACATTGGGGAAAATACGATCTTGTTTTATCTGGGCTGCGGTCTTTATCAAATCCGAGCCCAACAGCTCAGTCTCGTCGGCCCCGCTCCTATATTGTCGGACCAAGGTTTCCGTATCCACAATAAAATCACTGTTGGTATCGTAGCCCAAGGATTTTAGCAAGGCCGACCGCATCACTTCCACATTTCTATTCTCGCAGAATACCATAGGAATGACCAACCAATAATTGGCGGTACCAACGCCGCCGTCCGCGCGATGGTACCCCATAAAGGTACGACCCTTCCATTTTGTGACATCCGGGGCCGTCCAGGTTGACCTCTCGCTCCCTACCCCATACGATGCCGATGCGTGCACCACATTATCCGTAGTAATGGTTTCGCCCTTCGAAATGGGGCTTACCGCCTTCCCTACCAAAGTTCCGTACATAATTATGGATTCCCCTACCGCAAGGTCGCGGTTGGCGAATTTATGTTTGGCACGCGTATCTGTCGCCAGGACGAATTCTCCCCCGTTGTGTTTTACCTTATCTCCCTTGTATAAATTACGTAGCGCCGCCAGGACGTTATCGTCGGGATGAATTTGCAGATATTTATCGCTCATTAATTTTTTTTGACTTTTTTTGTTATGAACTGGTTTTTATCAGATTTTATTTAGCCTGAAGATTTTTAAAAATCCACTATGGCTTTTATTACGCCGGCTTTAGGATCTAACCAGCTATCAAAATTAGCAATCATTTCCTTAAAACCCACGGTATGTGTTATAAAAGAATGCGTTGGAAATCTTCCTCTTTTCAAGATATCGATTACCTGCTCAAAATCTTCCAACGTAGCATTTCTACTACAAATCAAGGTCGTTTCCTTTGAGTGAATTACCGGATGCGGGAAGGTAAGGTCACCTTTAGACAGTCCCACCAGCACATATCTTCCCCCGTGAGACATATATTTTATGCCCGTTTCCAGTGCCCCTTTGTTTCCGGTTGCATCGAATACGGCAGTGGCAAGATCGCCTTGAGTAATCTCGGAAACACGGGCTACCGCATTTTCGTCGGCCAAAACCGCGTGATCTACGCCGAAATTCGTTTTCGCATATTCCAAGCGCTGCCGGTTAACATCCACTGCTACAACCTTTGCTCCAGCCAATTGGGCAAGTTTCATAATTCCGATACCAATGGGTCCGCACCCGACGACTACGATCGTCTCCCCACGTTGCAATAGGGCCCTTCTAATAGCGTGTGCGCCGATCGCCAAAGGCTCCACTACCGCCATCTGTTCGTCCGAAAGTTGCTGAGCGGGGATCAGAATATCTATGGGCACGGTAATTTGCTCCTGCATTCCACCATCGGTATGTACTCCCAAGACTTGGATGTCCGTGCAACAGTTGGTCTTTCCGTTACGGCACGCCACACACTTTTTACAACTTACATATGGCATGACCACCACATTATCACCGATATGGAGTCCCTTGTCGTTCTCGCCTATCCCTGTGATTATTGTAGCCAATTCGTGGCCCAAGATCCTGGGGTAGGTAAAGAAGGCCTGATTCCCGGCATAGGCATGCAGGTCGGTACCGCAAATACCCACTTTCTTGACCCGTATTAGCGCCTCGTTATCTTTCCTAACTGGGATGTCCCTTTCCCCGATCAAGAATTTCCCCGGTTTTTCACAAACAATGTATTTCATTTATATATTTTTATCGGTCACCCATAGAAGTGGTTCGGGATTTTTGTTGTGTACTCCCATCGTGTTGGTTGCATCTAAATTGTAGGTGTTCGTAAACTTGTAAAAATACCAAAAACTATTTTATCCAAAAGGCGACTGCACGCTTTTAATCAAAAATACGTAGGGACCAATTTCGGTTATCCATTAACTTTTGTACATTGTCGCCTTAACAAAACCAAACTATGACGGCTACGCATATACTTTTCTTGATCGGGGGCTATTTTTTACTGCTTTTGACCATCTCCTACTTTACCGGAAAAAACGATTCCAATGCCGATTTCTTTAAGGCGGGCAAACAATCCCCTTGGTTTTTGGTGGCTTTTGGGATGGTAGGGGCCTCCTTGTCCGGGGTTACTTTTATCTCGGTACCGGGATGGGTAGAGTCGTCCCAGTTTAGTTATATGCAGGTGGTATTCGGATATTTAGTAGGCTATTTCGTCATTGCCTATGTACTTATGCCCATTTACTATAGTCTGAACGTAACTTCGATCTACCAATATTTGGAACGGCGTTTTGGCATCGTCAGTTATAAGACGGGGGCGTTCTTCTTCTTTATTTCCCGGGTCCTAGGAGCTTCGTTCCGCCTGTTCTTAGTGGCCATGGTCTTACAACAATTTGTGTTTGATGCATGGAACGTACCCTTTGAGGTCACCGTTATCCTATCCATTCTTCTTATTTGGATCTATACGTTTAGGGGAGGCATTAAGACCATTGTGTGGACCGATACGCTTCAAACCCTGTTCATGCTGACTTCATTGGGCCTTTCCATTTATTTTATCAATCAAAAACTGGGGTGGAACTTTACGGAATTTTTGGCCTCCGACGAGTTAAAGGAATACAGTAAGGTTTTTGTCATTGACGATTTTTTTGCCAAGAACAATTTTATTAAATCCTTCTTTGGTGGCATGTTCATTACCATCTGTATGACTGGACTGGATCAAGACATGATGCAAAAGAACCTTACCTGCAGGTCCCTCAAGGACGCCCAAAAAAATATGGTATCCTTTAGCTTGGTCTTGATAGCGGTCAATTTTATATTTCTGCTACTCGGGGCCCTACTGTTTATTTATGCCGACAGGTTTAACATTGCCACTCCCTTGATGGATGGTACCCCAAAAGCAGATCTTCTTTTTCCAGAAATTGCCTTAAATAGTGGTCTGGGCATGGTAGTGGCGGTAACCTTTATGTTAGGGCTTGTAGCGGCGGCCTACAGTAGTGCCGATAGTGCCCTGACCTCTCTGACCACTTCCTTTTGCGTAGATTTTTTAGGGATTGAAAAAAAGGAGGTCGCCAATCAAAAAATATTACGGAAAAAGACCCATATAGGAATGAGCGTTTTGCTGATATTGGTTATCATAGCGTTTAGATATATTCTGGATAGAAACGTGATAGATGGATTGCTCACGGTAGCTACCTTCACGTATGGCCCCCTGTTGGGGCTATTTGCCTTTGGTATTTTTACCAAATATCAAATCAAGGATACCTATGTATGGGTAGTAGCGTTAACCTCGGTTTTGATTATGATGGGCATGGCGAACATTCCCCCGGAGAGTTTGGGCGGTTATGAGGTAGGTTATGAGTTATTGCCAATCAATGGACTATTGACCTTTATTGGGTTGTTATTGATCAGGAAAAAAGGAGTAGTTAGTACCTAGTAATCAGTACTCAGTACTCATAATATTACCCTACCATTAATCTTAACGGCCTCATAAATTGCATCGATAATCTTTAGATCTTTGACGCCTTCTTCCCCATCGACCGGAATAGGAGGCTTTTCACCGTTCAAAATTATCCCTGCCATGGCATCCATTTGAACCGTTTGGTGCGTAACGATAGGCGCCGTTAATGGGCCTTTATTTGTACGTCCCTCGATCGGGCCATACCCCGTGGAAGGTTGCATTTCGGCAAAGCCATCCTTTCCGTTCAGAAAAAAACGGTCTAAGTAGTTCATGGCATAGGTCGATAGGCATGAGGCTACCGCCCCACTGGGGAAGCCCAATTGAAACTGAATGGTCTCATCCACACCCTCTTTAAATTTGACCGGATCATTCTTAGTCTCTTGGGCCGTTACCCAAATGGGCTCCTCCCCAACCATATAACGGGCCCCGTTGATGGAATAAATTCCAATATCCATCATAGCTCCCCCACCGGCAAGTTTTTTATCCAATCGCCACTGGTCGGGATTACCAATAGTAAATCCCGACAGCCCCTGAAAGAACATAATTTTTCCAAACTCCCCATTCCGTCTCATATTGACAACCTCCAAAGTCCTTGGCTCAAAATGCATTCTATAGCCGACCAACAAATTAACCCCTGCGTCCTTACAGGCTTTAACCATTTCCTCGCCTTCCGCAGCGTTGATAGCCATTGGTTTTTCACAGATCACGTGTTTGCCCGCCCTGGCAACGCGGATTACCTGATCGTGGTGCAGGCCATTGGGGGTGATGACATAGACCGCGTCTATGTCCGGATTGTCCTTGATCTTGTCAAAATTTTCATAGTTATAGCAATTCTTTTCGGGAATCCCATATTTACTCTGCCAGGTCTTGATTTTTGACGGTGTACCACTGATTACTCCCACCAATTTGGCCCGCTTGCAGGATTCCATAGCATTGGCGACCCTTGTGCCATAACCGCCGAGGCCCATTATGGCCACCCGTAACTGGGCAGCGCTATTAAAAGTTGGCAAGTAATTTTCAAGGCTGGTCGAATAGCCCAATACCGGTAAACCAACGGCCGATACTGTAAGTTTATGTACAAAATCCCTGCGTGACCCCATTTCTATAGTCGTTATTTATTACTATTAAATTTATTTTCCAAGATACAAATTGTTTCCATAATGAAGGCTTGTTTCTACTAAAGTGCGAGTGAAATCCCTTAATTTTATGGCTTCTATTGAAATAGTATGTAGTCTTGAACAATTCAAGTCCATATACTTTTCGAATAATTTTAGCTTTTTTCAAAACCGTTAAACTTTCCCATTCATGAACAAAGCCATCTATATTGCCACAACCGAACCCAATAGTGGCAAATCTATTATTTCATTAGGGCTTATGCACTTACTGTTAGGCAAAACGGCCAAAGTCGGTTATTTTAGGCCCATTATAGACGATAAGGGGAATGGCGTAGACAATCACATTAGAACCTTGATTACCCATTTTGAGTTAAAGTTAAAGTTTGGGGAGGCCTATGCTTATACCCGAAGTGAAATAGTCCGACAAAAAAACTTGAACAAGGACGACGAAATTCTCGCCACCATCATATCAAAATACAAAGCTATTGAAGACCGTTTCGATTTTATCCTTGTGGAAGGCACGGATTTTTCTGGCGAAGGCTCGATCATGGAATGGGACATCAACGTACTGATCGCAAAAAATCTCGGCATCCCGGCATTAATAATTGCCGGGGGCGTTGGCAAATCGTTGGAGGAACTTGTCGGCAACCTCTATATGGCCTACGATTCCTTTATGGAAAAAGGAGTCGAGGTCCTTCTGGTCGTGGCCAATAAGGTACAGCCAGAAAATACACCTTCGGTAATAACCGGTCTTAAAAATAAATTTCCCCCGGAAGTATTGGTCGGGGCCATTCCTCTAAATCCTTTCTTGGCCAATCCTACGGTAAAGGAGATTATGGAGAATTTAAATGGCAATATCCTGTTTGGGGAATCCTATATCAACAATCCAGCGGGAGCTTATAGCGTGGGGGCGATGCAGTTGCGCAATTATCTGATCCATCTAAAGGAGAACAGTTTGGTCATAACCCCAGGGGATCGTGCAGATATCATTCTTGGGGCACTACAAGCCAACATTTCTGCCAACTACCCGTCCATTTCCGGAATTATACTAACGGGCGGACTCATCCCAGAGGATTCGATCCTTAGTTTGATAGAAGGGCTTTCGGAAGTAATCCCGATAATTTCGGTAGAAGGGGGCACTTTTTCTATCACCAATAGGATAGGATCTATAAAACCCAAGGTTTATGCCGAAAACAAGTTGAAAATAACGACCTCGATTCAGGATTTTGAAAAATTTATACCTATCAAAGAACTGGAAGAACGCCTGATAACGTTTAAGGCCAAGGGCATTACACCACGCATGTTCCTGTATAAACTTTATCAACGAGCCCTTTCCAATAAAAAGCACATTGTACTCCCTGAAGGTACGGACGATCGCATCCTTACCGCTGTCCAACAATTGACGGCAACCCAAGTAGTAGAACTTACTTTATTGGGTAATCGAGAGAAAATAGAATCTAAAATAATCCAATTAGATCTTGCCTTGGATATGAACAAAATCCATATCATAGACCCAACGGAATCCGATAATTTTGAGGACTATGCCCTTACGCTTTATGAATTGCGCAAACACAAGAACGTAAACCTGGCCATGGCACGTGATCTGATGGAAGACGTATCCTACTTTGGCACCATGATGGTCTACAAAGGGCATGCCGACGGGATGGTATCGGGAGCCGTTCATACCACCCAGCATACGATTATGCCCGCTTTGCAATTTATAAAAACCCGGCCTGAAGTATCGGTTGTATCCTCTGTCTTTTTTATGTGCCTGGACAATCGCGTGTCCATTTTTGGGGATTGCGCCATCAATCCGAATCCCACGGCAGAACAGCTGGCGGAGATTGCCATCTCGTCCGCTTCTACGAGCGAAGCGTTTGGAATAGAGCCCCGGATTGCCATGCTCTCGTACTCCTCTGGTAGCTCTGGTGCCGGTGCCGATGTTGATCGGGTAAGGATGGCCACCCAATTGGTAAGGGAAAAAAGACCTGATCTAAAAGTGGAAGGTCCCATCCAGTACGATGCGGCAGTGGATATACAAGTGGCAAAAAACAAATTGCCGGATTCCAAGGTTGCAGGAAAGGCCAGTGTTTTTATCTTCCCAGACCTGAATACAGGGAACAATACCTACAAAGCCGTTCAGCGGGAAACCGGGGCCTTGGCCATTGGCCCAATGCTACAGGGACTCAACAAACCCGTGAACGATTTGAGCCGTGGGTGTACAGTTGAAGATATATACAATACCGTCATTATTACGGCCATACAGGCGCAGGGGATTTAGATGGGCAAACGCCAAGATAGGACCTTTAAATCGACGTACGAGGTCAAAAAATCAGATAAGGGGCCGATTATCGTAAAACGGTTAATAGTTATTTGTTAATCGTAGCTTTCACCTTGTTAACCGTTAACTATTAACCAATAACTTACCTAATCCAATGAAAATACTTATTATCAACTCGGGCAGTTCTTCCATAAAATACCAACTGATGGAAATGCCCTCCCAGCAAATCAGATGCACTGGAATAGTGGAACGTATTGGTTATTCCGATACCATTTTTAAATACAGGACAGATTTTGTGGAACTTCTGGAAACCGAACCTATCAAAAACCATAAAGTCGGGCTACAAAAAATAGCGGATTATCTTTTAAATCCTAAAAAAGGGGTCATCAAAGATTCCAAGGAAATCAAAATAGTCGCACACCGGGTGGTCCACGGTGGCAATACGTTTTCTCGAACAGCACGCATAACATCCGAAGTGAAAAACAAAATACAGCAACTCTGCGCGTTGGCCCCCTTGCACAATCCTGCTAATTTAGAAGGGATCCTTATGGCCGAACACATATTTAGTTCGGCCAAACAAGTGGCCGTGTTCGATACCGCCTTTCACCAGACCATTTCCACTAAGGCTAAAAAATATGCCATTCCCAATGAATTCTTTGAAAAGGGAATTCAGGTATATGGGTTCCACGGTATAAGCCATGACTATGTTTCCAAGAAAGCGATTGCGTTCTTAAAACAATCGGAATCCAAGATCATCACCCTCCATTTGGGAAACGGCTGCAGCGTCACGGCGGTACAAAACGGCCAAAGTATAGACCACAGTATGGGATTTACACCCTCTAACGGCCTCATTATGGGTACCCGAAGCGGGGATGTCGATCACGGTCTTATTTTCTATCTTGTTAATTCCCTGGGCTATAGTTTGGAAGATGTAAATACGCTCCTCTTAAAAAAAAGCGGTATGTTGGGGCTTACAGGTCACGGAGATCTAAGGGACATCCAGCGTGAAGCCGAAAAGGGCAACAAAGATTGTCAATTGGCCATGCAAATGAATGCCTACCGCATCAAGAAATATATCGGAAGTTATGTTGCCGCTATGAACGGACTGGATGCCTTGGTGTTTACCGCCGGAATTGGGGAAAACTCCAACGTTTTACGAGCTATGGTCTGTGAAGGCATGGAGTATATGGGTATCCGTTTGGACAAATCAAAAAATAGAAACAAATCCGATGGGGTCTGGGAAATTAACACAAGCGACTCTTCCGTCAAAATTCTAGTAATACCAACCAACGAAGAGCTAGAAATCGCTAGGCAGGCCCATGCACTGCTGAACGGATCCCACAATTAAAAAATTAGCGTATCGTCCGCACAATATCTACCATTTAAAATATAATTCCACCCTGTTCGTAAGTGACTTTTAGCTATTTATCCGACACAATATAAAATATGTTGTAGATTTATATGTGTTTAAGCAAAATAAACATTTACCCAAATATCAAGACATGAAACGAGCATTATCAAATAACTACTTAAAATTTAAACACGTGAATAGTCTTTCCCTATTTTGTTCAGCCATCCTGCTTTCTTTCACAATTTCGCTTTCGGCCCAGGAAAAAGATCCCATTGTCCAGGCTATTGTCGATGAAGCCTATGGAAATTCGCAATTAAAGGTTTTGGCGCATGAACTTTTAGACGATATTGGCCCTAGATTGGTGGGGACTCCACAAATGCAACAAGCCCACGATTGGGCCGTGGAAAAGTATAAAAGTTGGGGGGTCTATGCTGAAAATCAACAATGGGGCCAATGGAAGGGTTGGGAACGCGGTATCACACATATTGATATGATCTCGCCACGGGTCCAAACCCTAAAAGGAACGCAATTGGCTTGGAGCCCCAGCACTTCCGCCAAGGGAGTAACTGCAGAATTAATGATTCTTCCAGAGATAAGGGATTCCATTTCCTTTCAAAGGTGGTTGCCACAAGTTAAAGGTAAATTTGTTATGGTAGCCATGAAACAGCCCACAGGGAGGCCGGACGAGAACTGGAAAGAATACGCTACGCCCGAATCTTTCGAAAAAATGAAAAATGAACGGGAAACAACTTCCAAAACTTGGAAGGAAAACATAGAGCGAAGTGGTTATAATTCGAGAAGCATCATCCCTGTTCTGGAAAAGGCCGGAGCCGTCGGAATCTTGGACAACTATTGGTCTAAAGGGTTCGGGGTGGATAAGATTTTTGGAGCCCGGACAAAAAAGATCCCTACCGTAGATATCGACCTGGAAGACTACACTATGCTCTTTAGAATGGCGGAGCACGGAGACAATCCAAGAATCCACATAGTCGCACGATCCAAAGATCTAGGGGTCGTTCCAACTTTAAATACCACCGCCTCTATAAAAGGAACCGAAAAACCGGATGAGTACGTTATTCTATCCGCACATTTTGATTCTTGGGACGGTGCCACGGGGGCCACCGACAATGGAACGGGAACCTTGGTGATGATGGAGGCGATGCGGATTCTAAAAAAAGTATATCCCCGACCAAAACGCACCATCCTTGTAGGCCACTGGGGAAGCGAAGAACAAGGTCTTAACGGATCCAGGGCATTTGTTGCAGACCATCCAGATATCGTAAAAAACATCCAGGCAGTTTTTAACCAGGACAATGGTACAGGGCGGGTAACCAGCATTAACGGTGCCGGATTTCTACAATCTTATGACTATCTCTCTCGCTGGCTAAACGCCGTTCCGGATACCATCCGAAGACATATTGAGACGACTTTTCCAGGGAAGCCGGCCCGTGGAGGCTCGGACAATGCAAGTTTTGTAGCCGCTGGGGCACCCGCTTTCAATTTGAGCTCCCTCAGCTGGGATTATGGAATTTATACTTGGCACACCAATCGGGACTCCTATGATAAAATTGTCTTTGACGACGTACAAAGCAATGCCGTCCTAACCGCAATCCTAGTATATTTAGCTTCAGAAGACACCTCTAAAACCTCTAGGGAAAAGATAATTTTGCCCATTGACGACAAAACCGGGAAACCGCAAACTTGGCCCGTACCAAGGGAGCCAGAAAGAAAAGGTGGAATGTAGAAACTTATAAACGATATTTCCTTTCCCAAAAAATGGAATGATTCAAAAAAGTTGAAACCTATCTGTGTGATTTTTGAATATCAGCAAATTTGGGTTCAAGATGCAGCATAAAGCCTTGTGATTTTTTCAGGACCGTTGCAAAGGGGTATCGGCCTTTATCCATTAATTACTATCGCGTTAATTTTATTCTGATCTTACTTAGCAAAAAACCCACTTTTCTTTGGGGTTACCAATTTAATATTGCCATCGTCAAAATACCTTAAATCCAGCATCGGAATCGATACTATGAGTTACTATCCCTGCAACAAAAATGGGTATGACACCATACCCTTTTATTTAAACGAAAAAAGGAGGGTTTCCCCTCCTTTAAAAAATAATCCGATTTGGATAGATATACTGTAAAAATAGGCTGAACAACCTATTGTTTGTCCCACCAAACCCTCGTGGTCAATACGTCCGGGCCTTGACGGTCTACGGCCTCCTGATAGTTTGCCGGGTTGTTGGCCTGATCCCCTACGGAATAGGTTAGCCTTCTCGGAATGGTGCCCCCCGTTTCGTTACCGGGATAGTTAACCGGCACCAAGACGGGAAATCCTGTCCTTCTCCAATTGGAAAACGCTTCGTACTCGTTTAAGAACGTAGCTGCCCAGTATTGGGTATTTATTTGCTCCAGGGCATTGTTGGGATCAAAAGGCTTGGTCGCCAAATACGTCGCTATGTCCGCATCGGAAATCGCTGCTTCCGGCTTGTACAGCTCCAACATTTTCATAGCCGCCGAGACCCCTTTATCGTAATGGGGTTTTGGGTCGCCACCAGCAAGACCCCATCTAACCGCAGCTTCTGCCAACATAAATTCTACTTCGGCATAGGTTTGGAAAAACATGGGTGCATCCTCTCCGGTAATAATATTCCTGTTCGGTTCGGCGTAGGCATTGGTATCTTCCTCTCCGGTATCTGTCTGAAGCATTTCCAAATCCAAACCATTGGGAAGTCCCTTTAAATCAGCAGGAGCGGTGCTCTGATCGCTCCGCCTTTCCGCCAATATGGGCAGTCTGGGATCGTCCTGCAAAAAGTCGATAAAAGTTTTGCTCATACGCATAGAACCATCGGCGGTAAACGTTTCCCCGTTTCCATTTTTATTTATCCCTTCGGGACCCGCAGTATGCTGTACATAGCAGATATCGTCATTAGATTCCATTACCCCACCGGCTATGGCCTTGGTGGCCCAACTTTGGGCCGCGGCAGGATCTACCTTAATCAATCGCAAACCAAGGCGCAACATCATAGAGTATCCAAAACGTTTCCACTGTGCCTGGTTCCCTTGATAGAACAGATCAGCGTCCCCAAAACCAGAGGTCCCCGATCCCAAAGCGGCGGTCGCTTCCTCCAATTCTTTGAGCATATCGGCATAAATCGCGCTTTGCGCATCGTATTTTGGCTGAAGGATTCCTTCAATAACCGCCTTGCCGGCTTCGCTATACGGGACATCTCCATAAAGATCGGTTAGCCTGGAATAGATAAACACCCTAAGGATACGGGCAATGGACTTCATTTCTTCCGGATGCCCTTCGTTATCCAATTGTACCAAAATATCCTCAATGGACTTTACCGCCGACCCATAGTATGAATCTAATAATGAAGATGCGTAACCCTTGTTCCAGGTATACTTATCCCCCGACCAATACCCAGCCGTGGTGGCAAAATGTTGCATCATGGTAGATTGGTAGATCAAATTTGCGCGCCAGTTTTCGTAGCGGCCACCAGATGTATTCAATTGGGCCGCCGTCAGCTTGCTGGTCACCGGTACCTGGCTTGGTTTTGTGGGATCTACGTTGAGATCCTCGAACCCCTTGTCGCATGCTGTAAATAAAAGAGCAAAGGACAATATATATATTATTTTTTTCATCATCGATATCTTTAAAATTTAACATTTATACTGAGTCCATAACTCTTGGTAGACGGTACCCCAAAATATTCCAATCCTTGGGAGTTGCTCACGTTATAGGCACTCTCCGGGTCTATATTTTCGGTTTCCCTCATAAGAAAGAACAAATTGCGTCCTATTACGGAGATATTGGCGTTGGTCAGGAAAATATTGTCCAACATTTTGCTAGGAAAACTGTAGCCCAAGCTAAATTCCCGAAACTTGATAAAATCGGAATCTTCCACAAATTGTTCGGCTATGCCAGACATCCTGCCATAATAAATCGCTAAGTCTTCGGGGGCAATCGTTGTATTAAAGGTCTGCCCTGTCCCGGTCTCGGCATCGAAGCCAGCCCCGTCTATACCCGAGACCTGTAGACCATTTTCCCTTCCGGGTAATGTTAACTTGGTCATTCCACTTCCCGTGGCAATGGCGTTGGTTCCAGAGAATATTTGGCCGCCGAATTTGCCGTCGATTAAAAAATTCAGGCTAAAATCGCCCAATCTAAAACTATTGGACCAGCCCAAGCTCCACGGTGGGACACCGTCCCCTAAAATGATCCGTTCGCCTTCCTGGGCCCTTGGTACTCCTTCCGAATTGATGTCGTACACAATATTGCCCGCATTATCACGTACATAACTTACCCCCACGATTTTTCCGTAACGTTCACCAACTATATGTTGTATCCTTACGTTTCGGGTCCTGGGCTCATCCAAACTTACCGGTTGGCCCTCGTCATTGGTTCTAACGATAAGGCTTTCGTTAAACGCGGCGTTGATACTCGTCGTCCAGCTAAAATTGTCCATTCTAACGGGTGTTCCCGAGAGCAGCACCTCGACACCCTTATTTTGCAATTCCCCTAAATTGGCAGAGGCAGAAGAATATCCCGAATAAATCGAGGTAGTGGCATTAACGATGTCATTGTTCGTTTTATTCTTGTACACCGCCAAGTCTAAGGACAAACGGTCATTGAACATTCGAAGGTCGATACCTATTTCTGTTTCTTCCTTGGTCCATGGCACCAGATTGGCATTTGGGACCGTACTGCCAGTAATCCTGCCCAAGGGCTGGCCCAAATGGCCTTGTCCAAAAATTTCGTAGGTGGGAGCCAATTGATACGCAGTATCACCCCCGCCTCCTACCTTGGACCAACCTCCTCTTAATTTTAAGAAGGAAATGGCTTCGGGAAGTTCAAGGGCATCGGAGAGTACCAAACTGGAGTTGACCGAGGGATAGAACACATCGTTTGGTGTATCCTTGCCGCTATAGGACAAGGTAGAAAACCAGTCGTTCCGTCCCGTAAAGGTTAGAAATGCCCATTGGTCCCACGAGAGTTCCAAAGATCCGTACAGGGAACCTATTTTCCGCTCGCTAAAACTGTGTGAACGGGATTGACTCGCCAAATTGGACATATCCTCAAAACCGGGTACAATAAAATCATTGCCCCCCAAATTCAGTCGTTCGTATTTTATGGAGTTGCTGTTGGCCCCGACAAAGGCTGAAGTTTTAAACTTGTCCGTAATATCCTTATCCACTCCAAGCATAACATCGGCATCTACCTGGGTATACCTGGTTTCCCAATCGGACATTCCTCCTTTTGGCTTATATGCCGTACCAAACGGTTCAACGGATTCGCCCCGAATGGTATAGTGGTCCGTTCCGACCCTTCCGGACAGGTAGAGCCAATCCAATATATCATATCTTACGGAGGTTGAGGCTATCAACCTGTTCTTTACACTTTCGTTCCTAAAGTTATACGCGGCAAAATAAGGGTTCTGTGAATAAATATTGGCAGAATAGGCGTTTTCCGTACCATCGGGTTTAGCGCCTGGCTGCATATTCCGTACGTCTACATTGGGAGACAACAGGGCAACCGTATAATTCGCGTTACCGGGCGCATCCGATAATCTCGGTCTATTTTTAACGTCTTCCACGATGTACTTGGCGTTTACCTGGGTCGTGATTTTCTCACCTAGGACCGCCCCGGCATTTAAGGAAAACGACTTTCGGTTCATCCCGGCATTGGGTACAATGTCCGCGTTGTCCAGATTGGAAGCAGAAAGTCTGTAGTTCATGTTATCGGTGGCACTTGCCAAGGCCACCGAATTGATAAAGGTGGTACCCGTTCTGTAAAAGTGTTCCTGATTGTTCCCAACATAGGAATAGGGCCTCTCCACCCCGTCCCATTGTACCACTGGTGAACCGTCTAATTTGGCTCCCCAGGAACTATTGCCCAGATCAAATGCTTCCGCTTGGTTTGCAGGTATTCTTGCCCGGGTCCCCTGACCGTAAGAGGTCTGGAAATCCGTTAATGTAGAGTCAAAGTTGTCGAAGGTCACGGAACTTCCCAATTCCACCCCAAATCCTTGGTGGGCCTTACCGTCTTTCGTTGTGAGAATAATAACCCCATTACCCCCTCGTGAGCCATAAAGCGCGGTGGCTGCACCACCTTTTAGCACACGGACGGAAGCTATATCGTCCGGGTTAATGGAAGAAATACCATCTCCCCCATCGGACCCTCCCCAAAGACCGGCAGACCCATTGTTGTCGTTACTGATCGGTATACCATCTACCACATAAAGGGGCTGGTTGTTCCCTGTGAGCGTATTGTTGCCCCGGATTATTACCCTACTGGATCCAGCGGCCCCGGTCGAATTCTGGGTGACCTGCACCCCGGCTACCTTACCCTGTAAGGAATTGATGGCGTTGGTCTGTTTAATTGTCGAGAGCTCATCCCCGTCTACCTGGGTAGTTGCATAACCCAAGGACCTTGCCTCCCTTTTTACACCAAGGGCGGTTACTACCACCTCACCCAATTGTTCCGCGTCCTCGGACATGGAAACATTGACTGTGGATTGGGCACCTACTGAAAGTTCCTGTGAAGAAAACCCCAAATAGGTAAACACCAAAGTGGCGGAAGGTCCCGATACATCTATGGAAAAGTTTCCGTCAAAGTCTGTCGAGGTACCGTTGTTGGTCCCCTTTTCCACCACGTTTACCCCCGGCAAGGGAGATCCCATGACGTCCGTCACCATACCGGTAACCGTCTTTTTCTGGGCCATGATTCCCTGAAAACAGAGGAATGCAGTGGCCAATAGAAAATGATAAATTTTTCTGTTCATGTTAGTTAGAATTTAAGTTAGTTGTTGTTTTTGTTAAATTAACATAAAAACAAATGTATCATAATTTCTTAAAAACATACAAAAAAACAACATTTAATTATGTATTAGATAATACAAAAAAAACTTTTAACAACCTATTTGATTTACTTTTTATACTATTTCCTTCAAGATTATTAGTATTTTTCTTAACAATTATAAACCGGGTAAACGATACCTAAAACATCTATCTTTAATATGAAAGCCAGAATGGAGGAAATTCCATATCTTGGACACAATGAATAATAAGAACTTCCTCAAGACCTTGTTGAAGAACAAACTGGTAGCCATCGTTAGGTTGCAGCAGCAAGATCAGGTAGCCCGTGTTTTGGAAAACATGGTGCTAGGTGGTGTCCAAGTATTGGAAATCACTTCCAATACTCCAGGATTTGCGGAAGAAATTAAAATTGCAAGAAATAAATACCCTAAAATTCTAATCGGTGCGGGTACGATCACCTCTACAGATCTTGCCCTGAAGGCCATCAAAGCCGGTGGACAATTTATCGTTACCCCAAGCACCGATACAGAAATAGTTAGGTTGGCCCACCATTACGATATACCGGTACTTATGGGAGCGACAACGCCCACCGAGATCAACATCGCAGTAGAAGCTGGGGCGGATATTGTAAAACTGTTTCCCGCCGCACCTCTGGGCTTGGACTACTTTAAGGCCATCAAGGCCCCATTTAACCAGGTGCCATTTTTTGCAGTAGGCGGAATCGGCAAAGACAACCTCAAGGATTGGCTAAATGCAGGGGCCGCCGGAGTGGGTATTGGGAGTAGTCTGGCCAAACCTACCGGCAATACGGGAGAACAACAAAACAATATTGCAGAAGTTAAAGAAATTGTCGATCGCATTAAGAACTCATAATTTACACCCGGGAGTGAACCATTGATCGCACAAATTTATTCGTATAAAATGAGCATAAACGAAATTAAATTTTTGCATACCAACCTAAATAATCGAATTTTTTATTCGGGAGCGAAGCGGTTGATCTGTACTGAAAAATATTAATATCCTCATTTTCAGATAAATTAATTAGATGAAAAAGCACCTTTGTACTATCCTTTTAGGAACTCTTTTTCTCTTGGGATGTAAACAATCCAACAAAAAGGAATCACAGATAATGGAGAGGCAGTCTTCAGATTTTTCTGTTGAAATATTGGATCGGGAAGCCTTAAATCTCATAGACCCCAAAGCCGGGATTCAGATTGTCGCCAGTGGTTTTGAATGGACCGAGGGACCCCTTTGGATTAAGGAGGGCGGCTATCTTTTGTTTTCGGACATCCCTAATAATCGGGTTCTTAAACTAGACTCCAACAACAAGGTATCGGTCTATCTGGAACAGTCAGGACTTACGGGGAACAACCCCAAGGGAAAGGAACCAGGTTCCAACGGGCTCCTGCTCGATTCTAACGACCATTTGGTCTTGGCGCAACACGGCGATCGCAGGATTGCCCGAATGGAGGCCCCCTTGGATCACCCAGCACCGAATTTTAGCACTATCGTAGACAATTATGAAGGGAAAAAATTGAACAGCCCCAACGATGCTGTCTACGACAAGGCCGGAAACCTGTATTTTACCGACCCAATGTACGGACTTCCAAAAGGCATGGACGACCCCACTAAGGAGCTTAATTTCCAGGGTGTTTACTGCCATCTAAAAACAGGGGTGACGATCCTGTTAGACACCCTCACCAGACCCAATGGAATTGCCCTCTCACCCGATGAACAAAAATTGTACGTAGCCGTTTCCGATGAAAAACACGCGGTTTGGTACCAATATAATTTGGTTGCCCCAGGAGAGGTCAATGGCAAGCAATTGTTCTACGATGTAACCAACCTTATAGGAATTGAAGGGCAGCAAGGTCTGCCCGATGGGATGAAAATTAACAACAACGGCTATGTTTTTGCTTCCGGACCAGGTGGGTTATGGATCTTTAATCCTGAAGCAAAAGCGATCGCAAGAATACATACCGGTCGTTTAACCTCCAACTGTGCGTTCTCGGGCGACGAAAAAAAATTGTTTTTGACCGCGGACCAAGACGTGTTACGTGTAGATCTTAAAGAGTAAATCCATCAATTTCCACTCTTCTTTAACAGGGCCACACAATTGCTCAATGCCCTAAAATTGTGGTAAGCGGCTTTCCAGATGTGGCCCTTGGGAGCGGTCTTGGATTCTGGGCGGCCATCTAGTCCCCATTCGTACCATCCTCCATATTTTGGGTCCATAAGATAAGTTTGGGTGTATTCCCATAGGGCATCAAAATGTTTCCGGTACGCCAGAGAATCATCGGGATAATAGTCCGACATCAACAATAAGGTATTTAGACCTTCCGCCTGTGACCACCAGTTCTTATCACTATTTACAATGGTAGGGTTTTCATCTCCCTTAAAATAATATCCGCCGTCATAAAATCCGCCCAGTTGGTCGTCCCATCCATGGCTAAGGGCATGGTCGACCATTTTTTTTCCTTTTTTTAAGGTTATCGCATCATCTTTATGGCCGAGTGCCTCTTCGGCCTCCAACATAAGGTATGCCGTTTCTACGTCGTGTCCAAAAGAAACGTGATCCAAATTGTAGTACTTCTTGATTTCCTCCTTGGATTTATCAACAAATGTTAAGGGGGTCCAGTCGGGTTGCAGGTACAATGTCAAATATCCTTTCTCCGTAGTTATTCTATCCCTAATAAGCAATAATAGTTCATTAAGACGTTCACGGACCACGGGGTCGGGCCAAACATGATAAAGCGCTGTCAGGGATTCCAACAAATGAATGGAACTGTTCTGATCTTTAAAGCCCACAGCCGATGTAGAAGGTGTTTCTTCCGTCCTTTTCAACACCTTTCCGTCTCGCTCCATAGCGTCAAAATAACCCTTGTAAACCGGGTCATGGCTATGCTCCTCTAACCAATAAAATGTTTTTTTCGCCAACTCCAAGGCTTCCGTATTCCCAGATACCCCGTAATAGGTGGCCAATCCGTATATGCCAAAAGAATTGCCATAGGCCGTCTTTACTACCCCGGTGTTTAAAATGGGATCTCCCCGTTTGGTTACAAGAGTAAAAAAGCCCCCCAATTCTTTGTCCCACATTTTATCCCTAAGAAACTCGAAACCGTGTAGGGCGATTTTTAGATAATTTTTATTCGTCGAATAAATTTCTGCTGCCCTAGCATTGGTCCATACGTGCCTAGCCTGGGTCACGATCATTTTGTTTTGATGCTCCCCAATCTTAAAATCGTAGGTGATTTCACTGTAAAACCCGCCATCATCTTGATCCACGGTCAAGGGATACCATTTGTCCAACAGTTGTTCTTTGGCAGCGGTTTCCAAGGATTTAATTAAATGACTTTTATCATTATCAGGCTTATGGATTTGAATGGATACAGTATAAGCACCAAGAAGAAATAACCAAACAAGTCCATTATAAATCATCCCATACAATTTTTGAGTACAAACCGAAATCTTTACGTCAAGGCTGTTTTACAATAATCTAGACATTTAGTGACTTCCTGGATCGCATTAGACCCTTCTGGAATCTCATATTCCAATTCTATGGAGGCCGGAAATTTGTAGTTGTTGTCCCTTATCAATTGAAGGGCTTGGGCAATAGGGGTATCCCCTTGGCCCCAAGGAAGATTTTTTTGGCCGTGCACCTTGTTTTGCCGGTCTTTTACGTGCATACTTTTAATACGGTCGTGCTTGGCGATGATAAATTCCAAGGGAGCCGCGTTGCCGGCGGCCACAAAGTGACCCAAATCCAAGTTTACGGCATTGTATTTAGATTGTTTTAGGGCAGTATCCCATAAGGTGGGGGTCTGTTGTAAATGACCGTGATAGGCCACATAGATTCCGTGTTTTTCTCCCATATCACCCAATTTTTGGGTCCAGGCATCGTCACCGGGGTGTTCCAGAGTTACGTGACTGGCTCCCATGGCTTTGGCGGCTCTCAATCCCCAATCGATCTCGGCATCCGTATTGTCCTTTCCAAAAGCACTCGGCTTAAACGCATAAATGGATACCCCTGCATCGAGGTACATTTTTCCGAGTTGCTCAAATTTATCCATAGAAACTCTAGCGCGCCAGGAGGCGACCTCCTTTTTGTAAGCGGTTCTTTTTGCTTCCATAGCATCGAGCTCCTTTTCCTGGTCACCGGAAATTGTTCCCTTTTTTCTGGCTTCCCTCACGGTATAATACGCGCGCCAATCTACCGGATTCTTAACCCTCCCTGCAAAAGTTTCAGCTGGGTCGCCCATTAACTCGATAGCACTTATACCACTATCGACCACATATTTTAAAGTAGCCTCGGCGCTTTGGTTTGGCATACTCCGAAAAGAATAGGTAATCGCTCCGATTTGCACCCCATTGATCAAGGAATTGGGCTTTTTATAGATTTCGAGTTTGGAGGTCGCTCCAAAAAGTGACGGGCCAACTAGGGAAACACCAGCTACCATGGTAGCCGAGGTTCCCATAAATTTACGTCGGGATATGGTCCTTATTTTTGAATTTTTCATTTAAAACCGATTTTTGGGATACCAATCCCATTTATTTAATGGATAACAAGATATGACTTTTTCAGATTATTAGCTCCCTTACACTATAATTAATTTCTAAAAACCGAGCGACCCCAAGGTAGAGCACGGGTATACCAAAAACCAGAAAAATTTCTGGCGGGGAACGGGTGGGGCACCCATGCACCTTTGGTCTCAAATCATGAAATCACAAATAAACGTCCATTCGCTTGTCAATTTCTATAAATAAGCAACCATTTTTAGTAAATAGAATGAATTTTTTGGGATAGCGGCGGGATGAACCATATTTTGGTTATTTTTGAAATCGGTTTCTATCCGTTTTAGTTTGGAAACTAATTACTCCTCTTCTTGGGAACAGGCCGGACACCGTACTATATTTTTAAAATTCAATAAAATCAACACATTTTAGCATGTTAGAAAGCAAAATTGACAAAGCCACGGGTTTTGAAAAGAGGTTCGAGAATATTAATACCAAAATTTTCGAAAATTCTTTCTCCGCTTCAAAAGCGGTCGCCAAAGAGATCGCTACACTTATCAAAGCAAAGCAAAAAACCAATGACCACTGTATTTTAGGGTTAGCGACCGGCTCCACTCCAAAAGGGCTATATGCAGAACTGGTGCGGATGCACAAGGAGGATGGTTTGAGTTTTAAGAATGTGATTTCGTTTAATCTGGACGAGTATTATCCGATGGAACCCGATTCTATCCATAGCTATGTTCGGTTTATGAAAGAACTACTTTTTGACCAAATTGATATTCTTCCAAGCAATTGCCACATTCCCGATGGTACCCTTACCAAAAAACAAATTTCCAAATACTGCGCGGAATATGAACAAAAAATTGAATCCCTTGGGGGTATCGATCTACAAATTTTAGGAATTGGGGGTAACGGCCATATTGGTTTCAATGAAGCTGGCTCGCTGCAAAACTCCAAAACGCGATTGGTAGCACTGGACCATATTACCAGGGTAGCGGCCAGCAAGGATTTTTCCGGTCTTAGCAATACTCCAAGGACAGCGATTACCATCGGCGTGAAACAAATCATGGAGGCCAAGCGGGTCATTTTAATGGCATGGGGAGAAGGAAAATCGAATATTATAGCCGCATCTGCGGAGGGGGAGGTAACGAATAAGGTTCCGGCTTCCTTTTTACAGGAACACGATAATGTAGTCTTTGTAATCGATAAGGCTGCCGCAAAAAAATTGACCCGAATCATGACCCCATGGCTGGTAGAACAGGTAGAGTGGACCGATGAAATGATTCGGAAAGCTGTACTTGGATTGGCGTTTCACCTTAAAAAGCCAATTTTAATGTTAACCGATGCGGATTATATTGAAAATGGGATGAGCGACCTGCTAGCCGATTCCGGACCCGCATACGACATCAATATTAAAATTTTTAACAAGCTTCAAAGCACGATTACGGGATGGCCCGGTGGAAAACCAAATGCCGATGACAGCAATAGGCCAGAACGTGCGAAGCCAGCACAGAAAAGAGTTATTATTTTTAGTCCACATCCGGACGATGACATAATAAGCATGGGCGGCACCTTTAAAAGATTGCACGAGCAGGGACACGAGGTTCATGTAGCCTATCAAACGTCGGGCAATATTGCCGTTGCCGACGATGAAGCCCTTCGTTTTGCCAGATTTGTTTGTGATTACAACGATCAGTTTGATATTGAACTAGAGGAGGCTCAGTCTATTTATGAAAAGGCAAACGAATTTTTAAAGAACAAGAAAGCAAGTGAAATAGATATTCCAGAGGTAAGGCATATCAAAGGATTGATTAGAAAGGGAGAGGCCCGGTCTACAAGTCATTTTATTGGGCTGACCGATGATCAAATTCATTTTATGAACCTTCCGTTTTACGAAACGGGAAAAATAGAGAAGAACCCCGTAGGCGAGGAAGATATCGCTTTGACAATGGCTCTTATTGAAAAGATAAAGCCCCATCAAATATATGCTGCTGGAGACCTGGCGGATCCCCACGGAACCCACAAGGTATGTCTTGACGCTATTTTTGAAGCGGTTAGAAGACTTAAGAACAAGCCGTTTATGAAGGACTGTTGGGTGTGGTTATATCGTGGAGCCTGGCAAGAATGGGGCATTGAAGAAATTGAAATGGCCGTACCTATGGGCCCTGATCAAGTTATGGAAAAGAGAAAGGGTATCTTTAAGCATCAATCCCAAAAGGACGGCGTAGTTTTCCAAGGTACGGATAGTCGAGAATTTTGGCAAAGGGCCGAAGATCGCAATAGGGAAACCGCGGACATATACGATGCCATGGGATTGGCCCGCTATGCCGCCATGGAGGCCTTTGTGAGATGGAGGTATTGAGGTTTAATTATTTTATCCTAGGACCTGTAAACACAGTACGGTGGGGTAAATCTTTATATATACCTACCCGTGTTCTTACTGAACGCTGTTCATGGGTCTGTAATAAAATAAATTGTCCAATACCATATTAGGTCAGCGTAAATACTGGTAGTCTCATCCATTCCCCTCCTTTTTTGGCCGGTTTGTTTGCCGGAATACCGACGCAGGTAATATTAGCCGACTGTTTTGCGTTGGGGTACGGTGTCGTTTTGTTCGCCAAGGAAGATACGAGTTCATGCACCAAATGGGGTCGAGATCCTTAATGGCCTGCCCGTTGGGTAAAGAAAAGATGCGGATGTTCATCTAAATTGTAAACCCCTTGCGTGGTGAAATGGGGGATAGCCTCTGGCAACAATTTGGCGAAATCAGGACTTTCGACTTCTTCGGGAATTTCGGGTTCCCAATTAGCCACTCCTTTAAAAATCACACCAACATATCTTTCTCGGACTTTATAAGTGAACTGAGAATAGGATTTGCCTGTAAACCGTTGACCGGGCAAAAAACGAACAGTACACAAGCCTGTTATGAAAGTAGATCCCTTACCTTATCCAATTTAAACAAACAATTTAAATCCATCACCAAAAGAACCCCTGGTGAATAAAGAAGGGAGTATGGCGCAAAATAATCGGTCTCAGCCAAAAGTCCGATAACCGTGTTACGCACCTTTTGAGCCAATGTTTTACCTTTGCAATTATGTTGATGTCCTTCCACCCAAAAATTAGGCTTTTAGTGTCTTTCTTTTTACCTTTCCTCCCGAAATTTCGGGATTAAAATTTTCAAAGTAGATTAGGCTTTGCTAGACCCCGAAGCGTCGGGGATGCCATGTGAAAAAAAAATAAATTTCCAAAATTTCCATCTAAAATGAGTATAAAAATAAAATCACCTGAAGAAATAGAATTGATGCGGGAAAGCGCCCTCGTGGTTTCTAAAACACTGGGTATGTTGGCCTCGGAAATAAAACCGGGGGTCAATGCACTTTATCTGGATAACTTGGCGGAGGATTTTATCCGTTCCCAAGGGGCGGAGCCTGGATTTTTGGGGATGTACGACTTTCCGAACACCTTGAACATGAGTCCCAATGCACAAGTAGTTCACGGTATTCCGAACAAAGACCCCTTAAAGGATGGGGATATTATTTCCGTGGACTGTGGTGCTTATAAAAACGGATTCTACGGTGACCATGCCTACACTTTTGAAGTAGGGGAAGTAGCTCCTGAAATCAAAAAATTGCTCCAAGTGACCAAAGAATCCCTGTATATCGGGATTCGTGAATTTAAAAAGGGGAATCGGGTGGGCGATGTAGGTTACGCTATCCAAAACTATTGTGAAAACCATGGATATGGCGTTGTAAGGGAACTGGTGGGGCATGGACTTGGAAAAAAATTACACGAAAGCCCGGAAATGCCCAACTATGGGAAACGCGGACGTGGAAAGCGCTTTCTGGAAGGAATGGTGGTCGCCATAGAACCTATGATCAATATGGGGACCCATAGAATTAAACAGTTAAAGGACGGGTGGACCATCTTGACCGCGGATGGACAGCCCAGTGCCCATTTTGAACACGATGTGGCTTTGGTCAATGGCAGACCGGAATTGTTATCCACATTTCAATATATCTATGAGGCTTTAGGTATCGAGAGCGATGAGGAAGCAGAGTTTCGGGCGACAAAATTAGTGTAATCCGTGTCCAGACTCTTTAAATCGATCCTCAACACTTTTCCCCGGCCCGTGCTGATCAAGTTTAGTTATCTGGTGCGCCCGTTGCTAGCTTTATGGTATAAAGGAAGCAAGTACACCGATCCAATAGACGGCAGGAAGTTTCGCAAATTTTTGCCCTACGGTTACGAAAATCCAAGGGATAACGTTCTATCCCCCTCAACCCTTTCCTTGGAACGCCATAGATTGTTATGGCTCTTTCTAAAAAACGAGACCAATTTTTTTACCTCTTCCCACAAGGTGTTGCATTTTGCCCCGGAACAGGCCTTTTACACCCGCTTTCGGAAGTTAGGGAACCTGGAATACGTTACCACCGACCTCAACTCACCTCTGGCCGATGTTAAGGCGGACATATGCAACCTGCCTTTTGCTGACGGTTCCTTTGATATTATCCTTTGCAACCACGTCCTGGAACATATACCCGATGATATCAGTGCCATGAAGGAGTTATACCGTGTGTTAAGACCCGGGGGGTGGGGTATATTCCAAATTCCGCAAGATTTAAAAAGGGCGGTTACCTTTGAGGACGACTCCATTACCGATCGAAAGGAAAGGGCCGAAATATTTGGACAATACGATCATGTTCGGATTTATGGCAGGGATTATTTTGACAAGTTGAGAGAGGTTGGATTTACCGTCAGGGAAGAGGACTATACCACCGAATTACCTGTAGAACAATTGGAAGAATATCGTTTGGCAAAGGGTGAAATAATTCCATTTGTTCAAAAATAGTGTAATTCGATCTAGTGTTAAGTTAGGCCAAAAGTATCGCGTAATCCAATACGTCTTTAGCCGCATCCCGTCGTTAAAAAAGAATTCCGTAGCTACGGCTATGCAATGATTTTTTAACTAGGTCTGCAACAATCCCGATTGCTATCGGGACCATGATTGCCTAATACGTCATTTCAATTTTAATTTAACCCTAGTAGAATTTCCGAGTTATTCTACTAGTCGTCTTTTAAATCCATCGGTCATAAATTCTTCGACGTTTCCATCCTCATCGAGATATACGATAAAGGCCTCCATATCCTTTTCGTGTACAAGGAGCTTTATGGAATCGTCCAGATCCATGGCCATAAAAGCCGTAGCATAGGCATCGGCCATGGCGCAGTTGCTCGCAATGACACTGGAACCAAGCACATTGGAATTCTTGGTATAGCCGGTTTTTGGGTTTATGGTATGTACGTATTTCTTGCCGGTTATAGTGTCTATTCGGAATTTCCTGTAATTTCCGGAGGATGCCAAAGCCTCATTTTCCAAACTCAGCAAAACAATGGGTTTACTCCTGTCCTTCCCCTCTGGATTGTCTATACCTACCACCCAGGGCTTTTCCTTCATAACGTTCTTCCCCTTGGCTACGATCTCCCCTCCTACTTCCACCAAATAGTTTGCAATTCCCTTTGCATCGAGCATGGCGGCCAACCTATCTATAGCGTAACCCTTGGCAACGGCATTAAAATCAAAGCGAATTCGATAATCCGATTTTGTTATTCTGTTGTCATCCGTAATCCCTACCTTTTCAAAACCCACGTAATCCAGCAAGCTATCCACTTTGGCACTATCCAGCGTAATCTGTTTCCCTGGCCCAAAACCCCAAGCATCGACCAAAACGCCGACCGTAGGATCAAAGTATCCCTCAGTACTGTCGTGTACCTCCTTAGAAAGCTCAAAAACATCCCTGAACATCTGGTCCACTACAACCGTAGAGTCGCCATCGTTTATTTTGGAGATATCAGACCCTGGAATATAGGTAGACATCGAATGGTTGATCGCGGCAAATACAGAATCGATTTCCGGTTGATAGTCTAGCTGCCTATCCGAAATATAAGTGATGTGATACATAGTTCCTAAGGCTCCCCCACTGGACCTATTTTTAACCAAAGCTCCGTGTTTTCCACAGGAAACGGACAAAAGCACTACCAATAATAAACCTATTTTCTTCAAGGTGCAATTCAGATTTAATTATAAAGGAACAAGATTAGAGTAAAGAGCAAAGAACAGAGGTAAAAGAGAAAAATTACAAGCCAATTGTAAAAGGTAAATAACAATGGTTAACGCCTAACCGAATTGTTTAATTTTCCTATGTTTCCCACCTTTTACCAAGTATTATTTATAAAACATTCAAAAGAACAACTACACTTCTATGAGCCCATCATAATCTACGATATAGTCCTCATTTAAATAAACCGGTAGTCTTTGATCCGCGGCATTTGATAGCCCGACGCCAGCATAATAAGTCTTGGCGTCAAATTTCTGGGCGTGTTCCTTTACTTTTTGCATCACCGCCAAATCGTAAATTTTGGGATCATCCGGGTATGGAACATTTCTGACTACAATGAAATGAAGTTTTTTATCCTTTAGGCAGACAAATTGGGGGTTCTTTTTAAGTTTACTGTTCACCCCCATAAATTCGTATCCTTGGTCCTCCAGTTTGTGACCGACCAAATTCATCGCCAAATTATGTAGTTCCTGTTCGGTTAAAGGCTGCATAGTTTAAAAAAACCTGACAGGTTTTAAAATCTGCCAGGTCTGTAATTTAATTAGATCGGGATTTATCCTCCAAAATCGTCAAAGCGAATATTCTCATCGGGGATACCAAAATCCTCTCCCATTTTCTGTACGGCCTTGTTCATCAAAGGTGGCCCACAGAAGTAGAGTTCAATATCCTCGGGTTCCTCATGGTGGTTCAGATAATTTTCAATGACACAGTTGTGAATAAAGCCAACAAAACCGTCACCCGGACCATCCAGGGTTTCCTTTACTTTCCAATCGTCCTCAGGTAAGGGTTCGGAAAGGGCAAGGTAAAATTTAAAATTTGGAAATTCCCGCTCCAGTTCCCGGAAATGTTCAAGATAGAACAACTCCCTTTTGGAACGTCCCCCGTACCAAAAAGTAACCTTTCGGTTGGTTTTTAAGGTTTTGAACAGATGGTAGAGATGCGATCTCATCGGGGCCATTCCGGCTCCACCTCCCACATAAAGCATTTCGGCATCGGATTCATTGATAAAAAACTCGCCATAGGGTCCGGAAATAATAACCTTATCTCCAGGTTTCTGGGCAAAAATATAAGATGATGCAATCCCCGGATTCACATCCATCCAGCCGTTTTTAGCCCGGTCCCACGGTGGAGTAGCGATCCTAACGTTCAGCATAATTTCCCTTCCTTCGGCAGGATAGGAGGCCATAGAATATGCCCTTTCGTTAACCTCGGGGTTCTTCATCACCAAAGGCCAAAGGTTAAATTTATCCCACTCGGCCTGAAATTTGTCCGGAGTTTCGTGTTCCTTAGGGTGTGCCGTGATATCGATATCGGAATATTTAATCTCGCATTCCGGTATTTCGATCTGTATGTACCCCCCAGCCTTATAGTTCATATCCTCAGGAATCTCTACAACAAACTCCTTGATAAAAGAGGCGACATTAAAATTCCGGGTCACCGTAGCTTCCCATTTTTTAATTCCAAAGACCTCTTCCGGAATGGTGATTTCCATATCCTGTTTCACCTTTACCTGGCAGGCCAAACGTATCCCTTCCCTCAATTCCCTCTTAGAGAAATGGGGCGTTTCGGTAGGCAGCGCTTCCCCACCGCCTGAAATTACGTGGCATTCGCACTGAATACAGGTGCCTCCACCACCACAAGCGGAAGGAAGGAATATCTTTTGGTTACCCAATGTGGAGAGCAAGGAGCCCCCAGAACCAACCTCTAACTTTTTTTCCCCGTTAATGGTAATCGTTACAGGGCCAGAGGGCGATAGTTTTTCCTTGGTAAACAACAATAAAGCCACCAATAATAACAATAAAACCATGAAGGCAACCACCGTTATGACGACTGTACCAAGAGTGCTTGTAGTTAGGATCATTTTTATTTATTTATCACATTGTTAAAAGAAACCGTATTCTCATCGGCTGCTTTTTTAATCTTCTTTGTCGTTTCTTGCCCTGTTTCGTCACTTAGCCGAACCGAAGGTGCATTTACCCCGCTCCTCTTTTGAGCGGTCTGGGTTTCAACCGCTTTTTTCGGCGCGCTATCGTCACCACCGGTTAGCATACCCCCGAAACTCATAAATCCAATGGCCATAAGACCGGTAATGATAAAAGTAATACCCAGACCACGTAGCGGAGGCGGCACATTGGAATATCTAATCTTTTCACGGATGGCCGCGATGGTCAAAATTGCCAAAAACCAACCAATTCCGGAGCTTAGACCATAGTTAAAAGCCAAGGCCAAACTAGGTATTTCCCTGGATTGCATAAACAGTGAACCTCCAAGAATGGCGCAATTCACGGCTATGAGGGGCAAGAAAATACCTAAGGAGTTATAAAGCGCAGGAGAAAACTTCTCTACCACAATCTCTACCAGTTGTACCATAGTCGCAATGGTCGCGATAAACAGGATAAAAGAGAGAAACCCTAGGTTGTAATCTGCATATTCCGGTCCCAGCCAGGCCAGTGCACCATCCTTTAAAATGTACTGATCCAACAACCAGTTCATGGGCACGGTAACGGCCAAAACAAAAATGACCGCAGCCCCTAATCCAACAGCGGTTGCCACTTTTTTGGACACGGCCAAATACGAGCACATTCCCAAAAAGGTAGCGAATACCATATTATCTATAAAAATGGACTTGAAAAATAATTCGATATGCTCCATCATAACATTAGTAATTTAATAAATAGTGAAATAGTAATTAGTGAAATTTAGTACTAATTCTCTTCTATAAGGGCCGGATTGCGCGAACGTTGTATCCAGATAATGATTCCTATAACGATCAAGGCCATAGGGGCCAACAACATAAACCCGTTGTTTTCATAGCCCAAGGCATAAAGCCCTGTCTTTGTAATGGGATCTCCAAGCACCTTAAAGCCCATAAGGGTCCCCGATCCCAATAGTTCCCTAAAAAATCCCACGATAATTAAAATAAGCCCGTAGCCAGCGGCATTTCCTATTCCGTCCCAAAAAGCTCTTTTTGGGCCATTGGCCAGGGCAAAAGCCTCAAAGCGTCCCATGATAATACAGTTGGTAATGATCAACCCCACAAAAACCGATAAGGTCTTGCTCAGCTCATAGGCAAAAGCCTTGAGCACCTGATCCACAATGATCACCAATGCCGCTACGACCACCAATTGAACGATAATTCTAATTTTCGACGGGATAATATTTCGCATCAAGGAAATGACCACATTTCCCATAGCAAGTACGAATACGACCGATAAGGCCATGACAATGGAAGCCTTTAATTCTGCGGTGATAGCGAGGGCGGAGCAGATACCGAGTACCTGTACGGTAATCGGGTTGTTATCCGCCAAGGGATCCATGATCAAATTTGCGTCTTTCTTTGATAAAAGTGCCATAATATTAATTTTTAGCTTTTATAGTTTCCAAATAGGGTTGGTAAAGTCTAATCGTGGCATGTATCATGTTGGTAATTCCATTGCTCGTAATCGTGGCACCCGCCAACGCATCTACCCTATTGTCATCCTTTCTTTCGTTAAGGGGATCATTATTGCCCTTGAAAACCGTTATACCCTCAAATTTGGAACCTTTCATAATGTTTTCGCCTGCAAAGTCGTCCATAAAATAGCGTTGGTTCAGATTGGCCCCTAGCCCAGCAGTTTCCCCTTTATGATCAAAATAGACCCCTACTACCTTCATTTGGTCATCCAGGGAAATATAGCCCCAAATGGCATCCCAAAGACCCTTGCCGTACATGGGTAGGATATAATATTTTTTACCGTCCTTCTCGCCGATGAACAAAGGTAATTTCCCCGATTTACCTTCCTTTACAAGATCCTGCTGTTTCTTTACGTTTAGAAGATATGCGCTACTGTCCGGGGTAATTTTATCCCCTTCAATGACAAGCTGTTCCGTGATATACTTTTTAAACTGCTCTGCCACTTGGTTCGTAGGGATAAAATTTACATTGCTTTCGTCGTCGTTATCATTTATCCCCATAGCATACAGGATGTTCTGCTGCTTTTCAAAGCGTTGGTTCTCCGCAATATTCCCGCTCAAGGAAGAAGCCACAAAAGCCAACGTGGCCCCTACCACGATAACCATGATTGCAGCAAAGACTACGGTATATAGGTTTTTATCTGTGTTGATAGCCATAATTATATCGTTTCCGCTTTTAGTTTTTCCATTTCGTTATCGGTACTTGCAATAATCGTTGCATGTTTTAAACGTTTCATTCTACGCCTTACATTTCCACGAACTACGTAGTGATCAATGGTAGGTGCAAAGACGTTCATCAACAAGATGGCAAGGAACACCCCTTCGGGATAGGCCGGGTTGAATACGCGGATCATGATGGACATAAATCCGATGAAAAATCCATAGATCCATTTCCCCCTGTTGGTCTGTGTCCCGGTAACCGGATCCGTGGCCATATAGACGATCCCAAAGGCAATGCCACCCACGATCAGGTGCTCCCAGAACGGAAAGCTCATCAGCCCGTAAAACGGACTAGAATCGGTAATCCATCCGGCATTTACGACGCCGTTAAAGATTAATCCCATGGCTAGCGCCCCAATTACGGCGCTCACCATAATTCGCCAACTGGCTATCTTGCTAAAGATCAGAAAAAGTCCACCCAGTACGATTAAGAATGTTGAAGTTTCTCCCACGGAACCCGGAATAAATCCGAAGAACATATCGGATACGGTATGGCCAAACTCGCTTACATTGTTCTGCGCCAAATAGCCCAACACGGTCTCACCGGAAAAAGCATCGGGGGTACCCGCGTTTTCTACCGCACCGTGTACCCACACCAAATCTCCACTCATCCAGGTGGGATAGGCGAAAAACAAAAAGGCGCGAATGGTCAGGGCAGGATTGAGGATATTCATCCCCGTCCCCCCAAAGACCTCTTTTCCTATTACGACCCCGAAGGCAACGGCAACTGCCAACATCCACAATGGGATGTCGATAGGCACGATTAGGGGAACCAACATTCCCGTGACCAAATACCCTTCCTCTACCTCGTGCTTTTTGATGACGGCAAACAGAAACTCGATCCCTAGGCCAACCCCATAGGATACTATGACCAAAGGCAGGACCGTTATAAATCCCAACCAAAAATTGTCCCAGGTAAGAAAATCGCGCATCACGGAAAAATCCGAAGGAAAACCATTGATAGCGGCATAATGCTGAAAACCAGTATTAAAAATCCCAAACAACAATACCGGAATCAAGGCCATTATGACCGTGTTCATGGTGCGCTTTAAGTCATCGGCCGACCGAATATGCGAACCGGAATGGGTAGTTTCGTTAGGGGTATATAAAAAGGTATGCAACGCATTAAAAGCAGGTGCCCATTTTGTATCCCGGTAATGGTGCTTTAAAATGTGCAGCCTTTTTTTAAGAGTCAATCTTTTATCGCTCATCTTTTATCCAATTTCTTTATACAATAAATCCAATCCGTCCCTTATGATCTGCTGATGTGGCTGCTTGGAAATACAAATAAACTCGGTAAGTGCAAAATCTTCCGGAGCCACTTCGTAAAGCCCCAACTGTTCCATATTGTCCAAGTCTTTAACCATACAGGCCTTTAACAATTGAAGTGGGTAAATATCCATGGGAAACACCTTTTCGTACATCCCTGTGACCACAAAATTCCGATGTTCACCATTGGTGTTGGTGGTGAGGTCGTATTTCTTTTTGGGAGTCAACCAGGAAAACGTTAAAGCTCTAGTGGCCGAGATTTTATTGAAGACAGGTTTGTTCCAACCAAACAGCTCGTAGTCGTCACCTTCGGGAATTACACTAACGGTGTTGTTATAAAAACCAAGGTGTCCGTCCGGCTTGGTTTTGGTTCCGGTTAGCACATCTCCGTTAATTACGCGAATGTTTTTATTGTTCACCCCGCTTGCATAAAGGAAGGTGGAAACCTCCGCGCCAATTTTGGTAGTATAATACTTTGGCGCCTTTACCGAAGAACCCACTAGTGCCACCGTACGGTCCGCATTGAATTTTCCGGTAAGTAACAACTCCCCAATAATGACCATATCCTGTGGGGTTATCGTCCAAATAACCTCACCTTTATTTATCGGGTCCAATTTATTTATTTGAGTACCCACCAACCCTGCAGGATGGGGTCCTGAAATTTTATGAAGCTCAATACCTTTAAGATCTGCCAAAGGTGATTTAGATTTTTTTCCGATCGAAACATGGACCTTGCCAGGAGTAAGCTTACCAAAGGCACTGATTGCCGCCTGTAGGAATTTCTCTTTTCCCTTTAAGACATAATCCAGTTCGGCAGCCAATGGGGCCGTGACATATCCCGAAATAAAAATAGCTTTAGGAGTATCGGCAGGATTCGCGATAATATCGTAGGGCCGTTGCTTTATGAATGGCCAACAGCCGGATTTCAATAGAATTGCCTTAAGATCTTGGGCAGAGGCACTTTCAGGATTTACTATTTTGTGTTCCACATGGGCCTGGGTTTTATCCGCTTTGATTATTAAAGAAAGAATCCTTCTTCGAGCACCTCTAACTATTTCTTCCAATGTCCCGCTCACCGGGGAAACGAAAAGCATTTCTTCCCTATCCTTGTTGTAGAAAACAGCCTCGCCTGCTTTGATCTCGGCTCCCTCCTTTACCAACATTTTTGGGGTAATTCCGTGAAAATCATTTAGATTTATGGCGTAAACATTGCTTAAAGCAGCCTTGGAAGTTGTACGTTCGGCAGCACCGACAAGGTTAATGTTGAAGCCCTTTTTAATTCGAATGTCTTTAGACATGTGCTCGTAGACCTTAGGTTAACAAAATTTAGGGTCAAATTTAGTGTTTAAAAAAAAGTTATCATAATTATTACCTATAAATTTGGCATTATGCCGATGTAAATTTAATGGGTGTCCTTTTTGTTTACCTTTGCCCAAAAGTCAACGTATTTATGAGGCACTATTTATATTGTGTTTTCGTGTTTCTTACCCTATCCACTTTTGGCCAGGTTGAGGAAAAGGCAATTCCTCCGGAACATATTAAGACCATTATTCTAAAAGGACCGACCCAAGATCAATTTCCAGTGGTAACCTTGGACGAACCCATAAATTTGGAATTTGATGACTTGTTGGGCAACGAACAGGATTACTATTACAAAATTGTTCATTGCGATTACAACTGGGAGTCTTCCAAGCTCTTAAAGTCCCAATATATTTCCGGACTGGACAACCAACGGATAACACGCTATAGGAACAGTTTTAACACCCTGCAGTCCTACTCCAATTACAAGCTTACCATTCCCAACGAAAATATACGATTAAAGATAAGCGGCAACTACGTTCTACAAGTTTTCAACAACCGCAATGATCTTCAGTTTTCAAGACGATTTGTGGTGTACCAGAACAGGGCCGTGGTCGGTGTGGTTCTAAAAAATTCCCGGGACCTCACTTACTTTCAGGAAAAACAGGTGGTACAGTTCAACATCAATATAGCCAATATACAGGTTGTCAACCCCAAACAGGAGATAAAGGTTGCCATTCTACAAAACTATTATTGGCCTACTGCCAAAAAGGGAATTTTGCCCCAGTTTACCATGGGGCAAAATTTGGTGTACAAATATGATAAAGAGACCGCTTTTAATGGAGGCAATGAGTTTTTCAACTTTGACACAAAAGACCTTTATGCCTCCTCTTCGTCTATTGCAAGGGTGGCCCTGGGCGACAAGCTGTATCAACATTATCTATTTACAGGCTATTACAGATATAACCGGGAATACACATATAATCCGGACATCAACGGGGATTTTGAAATCCGGACGCTACAAGGGGAAGATATGTCTACGGAATCGGAATATACAATTGTACATTTTAGTTTGCCCTATCATCCAGAATTAGGGCTGGATGAGGTTTATGTGTTCGGGAAATTCAACAATTACGAGCTTACAGATGCCAATAAAATGGTCTATAATGAATCTAATGGCATGTTGGAGGCTTCTATAGAAATGAAGCAGGGATTCTACAACTATAAATACGTGGTAAAAAAGGAAGATGGCACCGTAGATCTAGGTGCGGTATGTGGTAACTTTAACCACACCGAAAACAATTATCTGGTTTTGGTCTACTATCGCCATTTTGGTGATCTGTACGATAGCATTATCGGTATTGGCACCGGTAATTCCCAAGATATTACCAACTAGAAACACATGCTTCGGTTTCCTGCCAGAATGTATCATTCAGGCGGGCGCAAAACGACCGGGTTCAAGCACATGTTCAGGTTCAGGTTTAAGCATTAGCTCGAGTTCAATAAAAATCGAAACCCAGTAGGAAACATAGATTATCGACAACCAATTCACTAACCCGCTATTACACTAATCCTTTGATTCCATTGAAAACAAAACCCTCCATCTGGAAAAAAGGCAGGTATCTCATGCGATATCGGGGTACAAAATGCCTTAACTGTGGCCATAACCTAGACATCAGCGATAGGTTTTGCCCACAGTGTTCCCAGGCCAACAGCACCAAGAAACTGGGGATAAAGGATTTTTTGGAAGAGTTCTTCGCGAGTTTTATAGCCTATGATTCAAAGCTTTGGACAACACTTTCGGCCCTTTTGCTCCGGCCAGGTAGGATCACGCAAGACTATATTGCTGGTAAACGGACCTCGTATACCAATCCCTTTCGGTTTCTGCTAAGCCTTGGCATTGTCTATTTCTTGATGTTCAACATAACCCGGGATTTTAACCAACTAGAAAGGTTGGGGACCGATAACGGGGCAGATTTTGTAAACATGAACCTCGATTTACAGGATGATCTAAAACCTCCTGTTCGCCTAAATAAGTTAGACTCGATTGAGCTCTCAAAAAAAGTAGGGGATGCGGTAGCGGCAAGGGATTCGTTGATCTTGCAAAAGCCCCAAGCTAATTTTAAATCCATAAAAGATAGTGCCATTGGCACCAGGTTTATACGAAAGGAACGGTTTTTTAATACGTTTATAAGAAAGGACCCCGGGGTCAATTTCAATCGGCTCACAGACTCAATAGGCATCCCGAATACCTTTGAAAACCGTATGGCTTTTCAAATGGCAAGGGGCTTATCAAAAATTGGTCAACAGCCCGGTACTTTTGCCAGTGCTGTTATATCCAGGCTGCCTTTTGCCATCTTTTTCTTTTTGCCCGTGTTTGCATTGTTCCTTTGGTTGACGTATATCAGAAAAAAATACACTTATGCCGATCATCTTATATTTAGTTTCCATAATACGTCCCTGTTTTTTATCTTGCTCATTATTAGCTATTTGATTGATTTGGTTTTTAAAACGGATAGCAATTGGATTTTTCTGACCATTTTTTCGATATACCTCTTTCAGGCCATGCGGAAATTCTATGATCAGGGCATTTTCATAACAATTGTTAAATATCTATTTTTGAACACCATTTTTTTTATATTAGCAGGAATGGGAATTGTTGTCCTCTTAACAGGGAGCCTATTCACATATTAGTGTCCGGCAATAAGGTCCGTTAGCCGGGTTTTGCTAAACATATACATAAATCTATGATTACACAGGTAACCAAAGGGATAAAAATTTCGGTACAGACTAGTTTTGAAGGCACCTTCTTTAAAAACTACAAGATGCACTATGCTTTTGGTTATACCATAACCATAGAGAACCAAGGGAAGGATTCTGTCCAACTCACCTCTAGACACTGGCAGATCTATGACTCACTAAACGAACGGGAGGTTTTAGACGGGGAGGGGGTCATTGGCAAGAAACCGGTTATTTATCCCGGGGAATCCCATACCTATAGCTCGGGCTGTCTGCTAACATCCCCTATTGGTGCCATGAAAGGCCACTACAATATGGTTAATTTAGGATCTACGGAAAAGTTCAGGGTCTATGTCCCCACTTTCAAGTTCAATGCTCCTTTTTCACTAAACTAAGAAATCTAGATTCTAAAAACCTGGCTTACCTTATTTTTAATATAAATTAGGTCCGGGGTGATTCCACCCAATTATCCCTGTCTCAAAATTCCGGTTCCCAAAATTATATGGGCCACAGTTTAACCCTATTTCCTTTCAATTCCGATATTGCTTTTAGTACCTTTGCCATCAATAAAATGTAAATTCAAAAACTACTGAAATGGGCAAAGGATTTTTTCAAGTTCCAACCGCAATCAATGAGCCAATAAGGTCTTATGCTCCGGGCACGCCGGAAAGAGAGGCCGTATTAAAGCAGTACAAAGAGTACTTTGACAACAAGGAGGACATTCCCCTTTATATTGGCAGCGAGAAGATAAAAACCGGTAACACCAAGCCGCTTTCCCCTCCACATGATCATAAGCACATTGTAGGACACTACCATCTTGCAGAAAAGAAACATGTTTCCGAAGCCATAAAGAATTCTTTGGCCGCCGGAAAGGCGTGGGCCAATCTGGCCTGGGAAGAACGGGCCGCCATTTTTCTAAAGGCGGCAGACCTTATCGCCGGTCCCTACAGGGCCAAGATCAATGCGGCGACCATGATCGCACAATCAAAAAACATCCATCAAGCGGAAATAGACGCCGCTTGCGAACTTATAGACTTCCTCCGCTTCAACGTAGAATACATGACCCATATATACGAAAGCCAACCCGAATCCTCTGAAGGTGTTTGGAACCGTGTGGAATATAGGCCTCTGGAAGGGTTTGTATATGCCATTACCCCTTTCAATTTTACGGCAATAGCCGGGAACCTTCCCGCAAGCGCGGCCTTAATGGGGAACGTAGTTATTTGGAAACCTAGTGACAGCCAGGTGTTTTCGGCCAAGGTAATAGTCGATGTGTTTAGGGAGGCCGGCGTTCCAGAAGGCGTTATCAACGTGGTCTACGGCGACCCGGTAATGATCAGCGAAACCGTTTTGGCAAGTCCGGATTTTGCCGGAATCCATTTTACAGGTTCTACCCACGTTTTCAAGGAATTGTGGAAACAGATCGGGAACAACATACACCGCTATAAAACCTATCCAAGAATCGTTGGCGAAACGGGGGGAAAGGACTTTATCCTGGCCCACCCCACCGCCAAACCGCAACAAGTGGCTACTGCTATTTCCCGAGGGGCGTTCGAATTCCAGGGACAAAAATGTAGCGCTGCCTCCCGGGTTTATTTGCCTAAATCCCTTTCCAAAGAAATATTGGAATTGGTGAAAAAGGACATTGCGTCGTTCAACAAACCGGGATCTCCGGAAGATATGTCCAATTTTATCACCGCAGTAATCCATGAAGGGTCGTTTGACAAACTGGCTAAATATATCGACCAGGCAAAGAAGGATAAGAACGCCGAAATTATTGCCGGAGGAGGTTACGACAAATCCAAGGGGTATTTTGTGGAACCTACCGTGATATTGACCACTGATCCCCATTACACTACAATGGAAACCGAACTGTTCGGTCCTGTGGTCACCGTATACGTCTATGACGATAAGGACTGGGCCAAAACCTTGGAATTGGTAGACACCACATCGCCTTACGCCCTGACAGGAGCGGTATTGGCAACCGATCGATACGCCATCGAGGAAGCTGTTAAAGCCTTGAAAAATGCTGCAGGAAATTTTTATATCAACGATAAGCCCACGGGTGCCGTAGTGGGCCAACAGCCCTTTGGCGGTGCCAGGGCATCCGGCACCAACGACAAGGCCGGATCGGCCCAAAATCTGTTGCGCTGGGTCTCCCCAAGGTTGATCAAGGAAACCTTTGTGACCCCCGAAGACTATAGATATCCATTTTTGGGGTAGCCTCCATTTAACGTCAATTTGTACTTAAAGGGTCGCGACAAACAATTATCCCGACCCTTTTTTTATCTACTTCACGGTATTTAAAAAACTTACCATACCGTTATCCTTTCATTTTCGGGCTTATACATTTTATCGCCCGGTTGCACGTTAAATGCCATATAAAAGGGCGTGAAATTCATCAACGGACCGTTCACTCGCCATTGGGCAGGTGCGTGCGGATTGGTGTTTACGTACGTTCGTAAAAATTCATCCCTGGTCTTTACTCGCCATATTCTCGCTACGGACAAAAAGAAACGTTGATCGGGTGTAAAACCGTCCAGCTTTGTGCTGTCCTTTCCTTGCTCGGTCAATTTAAAAGCGTCGTAAGCAATGGCAACCCCGGCAATATCCGCAGTATTTTCACCCACCGTTAACGGTCCCTTTACATGGACGGAATCGAGCACCGTAAATAAATTGTATTGATCGATTACCTGCTGTGTCCTCGCTTTGAATTTCTCATAGTCGGCTTTGGTCCACCAGTTTTTCACGTTGCCATCTTTATCGTATTGTGCCCCTTGATCATCGAATGAGTGCGTTATTTCGTGACCGATCACCATACCAATACCTCCATAGTTAAGGGCATCGTCGGCATACAGGTCAAAATAAGGAGATTGTAAAATTCCTGCGGGGAAAACAATTTCGTTCTGTGTAGGATTGCTATAAGCTGTCACGGTAGGCGGAGTAGTAAACCATTCCGTTTTGTCTACTGGCTTTGCCAGTTTGGCCAAGTGGTACAAGTAATCATTCTCGGTGGCCGACAAAACGTTTTCAAAATAAGTGTTCTTTTGCACCTCCACGTTCGAATAATCCCTCCATTTGTCAGGGTATCCTATTTTCTCGGTAAAGGCATACAATTTTTCCTTGGCCTTTACCTTGGTCGAATCGCTCATCCAATCCAAATTGTTGATGCGCTCTTCAAAGGCCTTTTTAAGGTTGCCTACCAGCACACCCATACGTTTTTTGGCATCTTCCGGGAAATATTGTTTTACGTACAACTGAGCCAAGGCAAATCCGAGATAGCGATCGGTGGCTTCGGTCATTTCTTCGGCACGTGTTTTTTTGACAGCTTGTCCTGTTAGGGCCTGTGTATATTTGAACGATGCATCAATAAAGGGTTGGCTTAAGAAATTGGAATAGTTGGTTAGTGCCATGGCCTTTAAATAGATCTTCCAATCCTCAATGGCAACAGATTTCAACATCGTATTGAGTTGATCGTAATAAGCAGGCTGACCCATATTGACCGAATCAACCGCCGCACCTAAGTCATTTAATAAAATTGTCCAGCCGAGATTGGGTTGTTTTTTTGAAAGATCAGCAACGGCTAATTTATTGTAGTTGGCCTTCACGTCCCTGAGTTCTATATTTGTTCTATGGGAGGAAGCCAATTGCTTTTCAATTTCATAGGCAACCGAGGCGCTTTTCACTGCGGTGGCTGCATCGATTCCGATCAAACCAAATAAGTTGGAGAGGTATTCTTTGTAAGCCTTTTGAATTGCAGTTGTCGACGAATCCGTCTTAAAGTAATATTCCCTTTCGGGCAGGCCAATCCCTGTCTGGTATAACTGGACAATATTTGCATTGCTCATTTTATCATCGGGGCCTACATAAAATCCGATGATGGAGGGATTCCCCACCTTTAGTTCTTCGACCACCAATTTCAACAAAGAAGGCACATCTGTCACGGCGTCGATGTTCGCCAATACGGGTGCGATGGGCTTGTATCCACGTTTGTCAATGGCCGTTGTATCCATTCCCGAAGCATAAAAATCACCCACCATTTGCTCAATACTTCCCACAGGATTATCGATTCCCGAAATGCTGTCCAATATCCCTCGAAGTCTTAATCGCTGGGGATAATTTAAAAAAGAATAGGAACCTACGCCCGTTTGTCTGGGCGGTATTTGTACGGTATCGTACCAAATGCCGTTGACGTAAGTAAAAAAATCATCTCCCGGTTTTTTGGATGAATCTATTCCCGTGATAGTTGTATGTTTTAAATCCTTTTCAGAAGCTAGTTCGCACGCCCCGAACAACAAAATAGCCAAAGAGAAGTATAATAATCTTTGCATGCGTTTAAATTTTTATAATTAATTAGCGCTTGTAAGTGCGCCCCATATCGGGTCTGGCAAATCCAGCCCTAATTGGCTTCAAATGTAAATAAAATAAAATTCTTGAAACCAATTATTCATGTTTACCCGATTGGTCAGGTATACTCATCGCTTTAAAACAACTTTTCATGAAAAAAGGTGGTATTTGCAGCTAAAATAAAAAGTTTAATCCACCACTAAAGCAAAATGGGTGCTGAAATACTCCAGCACCCATTTCTTCGACTTAACAAACAAAAGATATTCCCAAATTATCTGTAGAGGGTAAAATGCCCTACGTACTGCTGTTTGTCTTTATCATTGGCATTAACTACGTACCAGTAGTCGCCCGAAGGCAATTCCTTGCCATCGTACTTTCCGTCCCACGAGGTTACCTGTGTTAGGTGTGCCACTACCCTACCATATCGGTCGTAAATGATGACCTCGATATTGGGGAAGTAATCCATATTTTTCGGAGCCCATACGTCGTTTTTATTATCGCCATCGGGAGTAAAGAAATTGGGAATCTCTACCATACCCGTAAAGTCGAACGGAATGGTGACCGTCACCTCGCATCCTTTGGCATCCCTTACAGTTACGGTTACATTGTCGTCCTCATTCAAAGTATAGACATTGTTACTGCCCGTGGATTTGCCCTGGAAAGAATACTCGTATCCCCCAAAACCTCCAGTTGCGGTCGCGGTTATCTCATTGGGGCCTGTTTTAACGGCATCCAAGGCCAATGGTTCGTAGGCATCGATGGTGAATTCCACAAAGGTGGCACAACCGTTCTCATGGTAAATATAAACCGTGTGGTCCCCGGCCGGGAGGTCACCAAAAGTACGTTGGGTATCGGCTTGCGCTATGTCGTCAACATCCAAGGAGAACAACAGTTGGGGCACCAAACTTTCGTCTTTCATTTTTACCGTCACCGTACTGGTAGGGAAAATGCCCTGGCAACCGTATTCCGGTGTGGCCTCGGAAGTAAGATCCACCCCTATTTCTATGGGGAAGATCACATTGGTGGTACAGCCGTTGGCATCCCTAACGAATACGACATAGGTTTCTCCCCCTACCAGATTTTCAAAGAAAAGATTGTCGTTCCTAACAAAATCGGCATCATCGGAGGAATTTAGACTTGTTTCGTAATATTGGGTTCCGTCCACCGCCGTAAATGGCGTTCCGCCGGTTATGGTCAACTGGGCGGTCCCGTCGGCCGCATTGATACAGGTTTCCGGTGTTTGTACCGATGTACTGCTCAATTGGTCCGGTTCCTCAATGATCAAGGTGGCCTTTTCGGAACAACCTTTTTCGTCTTGGAGCAATATTTCATAGGTTCCGGGCGAAAGATCGTCGAACACATACTTACCAGGATTCGCGGGATCGCTAAAGAACTCGCTAAAATTGGGCGATATGGCGAACTGTATGAGTCCGACCCCACCACTGGTGACCTCAATTGAGATGGATCCATTGCCTTCCCCATTACAGGTCACAGGGCTTTCCGTGGCCGTAAACACTATGGGGTCGGGACGCTTAATTTCTAACGGGCCCTGGACATCCCCACAGGAAGCGCCACTGGTAACCCCGATGTAATATTCGTATCCTTCGGGCAGTCCTTCGAAGGTACCATAATCCTGGGCAGACCTTACCACCGTCGCTGAAGCAGCCGGGTTAAATGGATCTGTGCCCGGATCGCCTGCGTACAAGGTGTATTTGTAATTGCCCACCCCCCCATCGGCAAAGGATTCGATCCTTCCATCCAATTCTGAGTAACAGGAAATATCATCGGGCAGATTCGTAATTAATTGGACAATTTCCGCATCTACCAAGGTCACCCCTGGGGATTTTATTTCTTTACAGGTTAGCAGGGATCCTGTTTTGCGTACGTTGAATTGATAGAACCCTGCATTGCCATTGATCAGTACCGAAGACCCCGTAAATGGAATAAATGGATCCGTAACCGCCGCCGAAACGGAACGATATTCGTAAGTGAATCCAGGTTGTGGGTTTTCAATGCTCAATCGCATCTGACCCTGTCCACCGCAACCCGGTGCTTGTACCTGTACCAAATTGGGGATAAGCGGTGGGGGGGGTTGCACCAAATAGGGATCGGTGACGCCCTCACAACCATATCCGGAAACGACCTTTATGGCGTACCAGCCCGTACTTATAAATCCGCCCGTGGCACCACTAAACTGGGGTACATCCTGCAAACCACTGGTTGAACCAATATCGGTATTATCGGCGCTGTTCAAATACAGCAACTGGTATTTGTAGCCCGCACCTGCTACGCCACCCTCGGCACCCGGATTCCCGGTTGAAAGCTGGTAAGCCTCCAATACCGCATTGTTGCCATCTGGACAGACAAGTCCCACCGGCTCCCGAATTCCCGCCGTGATAGGTGGAACCGGATCTAGCGTTATATTCGAAGTAGCTTCGCATCCCTGAATATCCTTCACCGTAACCCGATAGCTGCCACTGGAAAGGTTTTCAAACTCATAGATCGCACCAAAAGGCACTACCTCCACGAAGGTTCCGGTGCCATCGTCTTTTGACAATTGATATTCATAGGGTGATTGATCCCAACCTCCGGTTGCATTGGCGACTAATTTACCGGTATCATCGGTACAGCTTACGTTGCCGACCTCCGTGGAAGTAATATTCAAAGCGGCAAGGGGCGCCCTTACGGTGGCTACGTTACTAGGGGCTGAACAGAAGGGGTTTCCTTGGGAGGTTACCCTGACGATATAATTTCCGCCCCCTAAGCCGGTGATGGTCTCGGGGTTATTTGCGGTGTCGAAAGTGCCCGTTTTAACGGAGGTCTCCGTTCCGGCCTGGTCTACCATTAACACGTCGTAGTCGTACTGCCCGGTGTAATCCCCTACCGTAATATTCAACTCGCCGTCGTCAGCGCCAAAACAAGTGACCGGCTTGGCCTCGTTAATGGCAACCGTTGGTTTTACAGGTTCGTCAACATGGTGTTTGGGCAAGGGATAGGTACAGCCCCCGGCATTGTCTACAACTTCAAAAAGATAGTCTCCCGAAGCTGGCAAATTGATCTCCACAAAACTATTCCCTCCACTATTCACATCTGATATGGAAGCAACGGACGTGGTTTTAACCGTAAAATTAGTGGTCCCGACCACATCGATACGCACCCGTTCTGGGTCTTTACAATCCAAAACACTGAGGACCGTCAAGGTCGAAGTCACATCGGATGGTATAGCAATTGTCGGCAAATCAAAGAAGGTAGTACACCCATTCGCATCTACCGCATAAACGGTAATGTCTTGTGGGGATCCGGTATCGACGATCTCAAAGGTATTCGAGGTCTGATAGTTTTCATAACCCGTAATGCTGTACTTATAACCAGGGGTTCCAGGTGTAGCCGTAGTTGACGGATCTACCACCGTGATAATCGTAGTACTAAACCTGTTGGCACCTACCTCGCAAGCAAATGGTGGTGCAGAGGCGGTGATGGCAAACAATGGGGGTTCGGTGATTTCGATCAGCCCCCAATCATCGGAGCAATTTCTTGCGGATACTACTTCTACATCATAGCGGCCTACTGGCAAATCATTAAATGTACCCGAACTGTTCGAAGTAATTTCCGCGCGGGTATCAAAATTCAACAAACGAAATACCAAAGGCCCGTCCACATCGGTTCCCGGTTGCAAGTTTACACTGATACTACCATCATTTTCCCCGTTACAGCTGATATCGGTTTCCGCAACCGAATCGATCACGGGAGGTATGGCAGGGACCAAACTCATGGTTGCGGTTGCCGTACAAAGCGTTTCCGTATCGGTTACCACTACTCGATAGTCTCCAGGGGCTACGTTGGTAAATACACCTTGGGTTCTATCTCCCAATATTGGACCACCGATATCGGTTCCCCCGCCGTCCTGCAACTGGTAGCTGAATTGGTTGCTTCCGCCATCGGGAGTTACGGTAATCGTACCATCTGGATCATTACAAGTAGGCTGGGTCGTAAAGTCGCCAAAGGCCGATAAAAATTGATAGACCTCAGCGGTTCCTGTACTGGTACAGCCATTGGCATCTATCACATCTACCGGATAGGAACCGGGAGAGTTTACCGTGAAGGTAAAATCATAGGTGGGAAGCGGATGGGCACCCGTAATCACCGAATTTAGCACCCCAAATCCGGAAACACCACCTAAGGTAAACCTCGGTGTATCTACGGTACTTGGCATAGATGCCGTAATCTGGAAGGAGGTTGCGGTTACATCGCATTGATTCACCACATTTAGAGTAGGCGGAACCAAAACTGGATTTAAACCAATTACCGTAGCAATATCAAAAGAGGTACAATCACTTGCGTCTTTTACGTAAACGTCATAATTTCCTGCCGGTGCAAAAAAGGTAGTCACAGAGGTATAATCCCCAGCGGTAGGAGGTGTTCCCTGCGGCATGTATGCAAAGGTATAAGGACCACCATCGCCACCAGAACCACGAACGGTTATTTGTCCGTCCGAATTACAGTTGGCCGGCCGTTCGGCCAATATATCGATGGAAGGTAGATTTTGGTCTATGATTATACCGGTAGCATCCGTACAGGAATCGGTTAAATTGGTTACGACTATTTGATAGTCCCCGGCCAATGTCAAGTAATTATTGGAATATGGAACAGAACCTGGGGTAACCGTTTCCAAAATGGATCGGGACCCATCCGTGTTGTTAACCAATTCTATCTGTAGATTGTCCCCTGCCGTGAAGCCATTTACCGTATATACTATCTCTCCGTTTCTGCTGGTATCGCAGAACCCGACTGTAGAAATTGCGGTCACATCCAATAGGGAAGGTCCTTCCACTGGATCGATAATGTCCACATAGGTACAACCTGTGGCCGTATCCAATACCTCAACGGTATAAGAAACTCCGAATTGCAAGCCGTTAAACGTATGTCTTCTTGGTGGTAGATTTACTGGTACAAAAGAATTGACGGGAACCTCCACCAAACGAATTTCAAAAGGACCTGTACCACCATTAATGGTGACGGTATTTGTAAACCCAGTAGCACTACAAGTGGGCAATGGTACCGGATCCGGAACAATGGTCACCGTATTTTGATCAATCGTTACGGTATCTTCATCCCTACAGCCCGCGTGATCTACCGTCACCACGGTGTAAGTACCCGGAGCTAGCCCGGTAAAACTGTGAGAAGTACTTGCTGTAGGTCCGGTACGCGTTACCTCTGCACCAAACTGATCTTGTACGATATAAGTGAAGTCGGGGGTTCCCCCGGTCACATTGGTTATATTGATATCCCCGGAAACTACATTGAGATTACAGGTAGCGCCCACAGCACTTACTACGGCATCGGGTGCCGGATTGGGGTTAGTCCCAATAGTTTCACTGCCGTTGTACAAACATCCTCTGGAATCCCTTACAATATAGTTATAGGTCTGACCAGCATTTAAATTAGAAAAAGTGCTCTGGCCGCCAAAGGGGCCACCGTCAAAACTGATTACATATGGGGGTACCCCTATAGTGGCATCGGGGGTAATGATGATGATGCCATTGTCGAGTTCGCCACAACTGGCATCGATAACCTCGGCCGTAGCGGCGATGGCCATGGGCGGATCCAAGGTCACGGGGTTGGATTCGGCCGTACAGCCCTGGTTGTCCCTTACCCGGAACACATAAACACCGGCTGTATTAGTATCGTAGTTGAAGCTATTGGAGGTTAAGGGTTGTGTATCGACAAGGGAACCGTCCCTGATGACCTCATATTGTTTAATTCCGGCACCCGACAGGTATCCTCCACTCACGTCTACAAATAGGCTGCCATCGGGACCCCCACAGGGGATTTCGGAATCTACACTGGCCGTTACCCTCACCTGGGGTCTAACGGTTACGTTTACGTTATCCTTGCAGTTATTACCGTCCCTAACCTCAATGTTGTAATTTCCCGGACTTAGGTTGGAAAATGTGGAACTAGGTCCCCAACTACCGCCATTGATCCGATATTCGTAACCAGGTCCAGGTACCCCACCGCTGGCGGACACTACCAAAGTAGCCCCGGTACCAGGTACGTAACAAAAGTCCGATGCGCCGCTGTTCAAGGCAATGGTAGGGGAACTTAAAGGTGTAAGACTAAAATTGAACGTTTCGGTACAACCTTCCACGTCCGTAACGGTCAACGTATAACTTCCGGCTTGGGAAAGGTTGCCAAAGGTTTGTCCAGACTTGGGTCCTTTCACGTTTCCATTGGGTTCGGTCAAGGTATATCTATAGCTTCCCCACCCCCCATTGGCATTGGCAACGACTTTCCCATTATTGCCATTGGCACAGCTCATGGGGGTGACGTTTCCGCCTAATGTAAGTGCTGTAGCAGGTTCCTCGATATCAAAACTGGCCGTATCGGTACAACCTGTATCGGCATCGGTTACGGTGATGATATAGGTGCCGGCTCCCAATGCCGAAAGAAATACATCCCTATCGTTCTGGGGAGCGCTCTCGGGCCCACTATTTATATTATAGGTATAGTTGTTGGCAAAGCCATCTACGATAAAAGTACCCGAACCATCGCTAGCCCCCAGACAAACCTTAAAATCCCCGCCCGATTTAACCCGAGCCCTGATAGAACTGATGTTGACGGGGGTAAAACCGTCCGTATACGAACACCCTTGGTCATCGGTAATTCGGAACAAGTAGGCCGTGTTGGTGTTAAGGCCCGTAAAGGTATCGTTACCTCCGTTATCGATGGCGACCGGACTGATGACCTCATATTTTACGATGGGGTTGGTACTGGTCGGGGTGAGTTGTACGTCCGACGTACCGGCGGCACAACTGATGTTGCTCTGATCAAAATCAATATCCGTTGGTGGATTTACATCCCCAATGGTAATGTCGGTCAACACCAAACGGCATCCCCCTCCATCCCGGATGATAGGGGTATAGGTGCCCGGTGCCAGCCCCGTATACGTAGTAGTGCCGGAAAAGCCGGAATCACCCGAAATACTAAATTGATAACCACTGCCCGATCCTCCGGAAAACGGTCCTTGAAATTCTATTTCGCCGCCCACCGTTCCCCCTGGGCTACAGGTCCGATCGGCGATTTTTACCGCATTCCCATTTATAACTCCCGTGGTAGACACCGTTACGGAGCCAGGAATAGTGTAAACGCAGTCAAATGATCCTTGTTGATAACGAACTTGAACGTTGTAGGTTCCTGCAGGCACCGATAACTGTGGATTATTGCTCCAGGGATCCGTAGTTGTCGCCCTAAAGGATAGGTTGTATCCTTTTGCATTGACGACATTAATATCTAACTTGGCGCCCCCGTTGGTACAATCTCCATCCGTACCGGTTACGGTAACAACGGGCGGAGTAAGTTCCTTGACATCGGCAGAAGCGGTTATGGTACAACCGTTGCTATCGGTAATCAAAAAATCGTACGTACCCGGGCCCGTGACATTATACGTGGTGGAATTGGTATAGGAAGGACTGGACGGACCGGCACCATTAACTATAAAAGTATACGGCGGAGCACCTCCAGAAGTCCGGACCGTAATATCCACATCTGTGACGTTACAACCAAAACTGTTGTTCACTTCGGTAGAGGCCAGTAAGGCAACGAGTCCGTCCCCGATTACAATGGGGTTGCCATTTATGTCGTAGGCCTCGGTCGGGGGATCAATACCGTTCCCCGGGTCGCCCTTACATTTTTGGGTTTCCACCTGTACCGTATAGGTATCAAATCCCACCGCGGCGAAGGTCTTGGTGTTGCTGGCAATATAGGAGGTAAACTCCTGGGGTTGGCCACTAGAATTTAACAAAGTGTATTTGTAAGGGCCTGGTACGTTGTTTACGGTTACGGTTATACTTCCGGTATCCCCGCTACATTGTGCATCCACAAAGGTGACGTCGATATCGATATCCTTGGTCTCTATGGTTATGGGCTCATATAGATACTCGCAGCTGTTGGGCGTGTTCTTTAAACGGGCCTTCACTAAATAGGTGCCCGGATTTAGGCCATCAAAAATGGCACCCTGCCATGGCCCAAACCCACTGCCCGAATCCATACTGTATTCATAGGAACTGGAAAGATTTGTGATTTGAATCCTTCCTGGGTTACCACAGATAAAATCCTCTTTAACGTAGGTTTGGTTAATGGCACTTTTCTTTACTTTAAAATAGTAGTAGGCACCTCCGTTTACCCGTACCCGAAATTCACCACCGGTAGTCGACGAAAGCGTGGCCGCATCTACCGTATAAGTAGAGGAGCTCCCCACGGTCTGCCAAGCCGAAGCCGGACAGGAATAGGCGGGGCAATCGTCGTTTACATCAAAAGTACAGCCAGACAATTGCTGCCATTCGTAGGTGCTATACGCTTGGTTAAGGGCGATAATCCTATTGTCAAAATTTCCACAGAGGTTAAAACGGGCCACGGAACTCCCGTCATTGGTACAGGAAACCACGGCGTCGGCATTTGCTATGATGGTAGCGAACATGGCGGTCCCGACAGTAACGGACGATTTAGCCAAATTATCGGATATATCAATATTCGCACCGGAAGATTTTGGGTCCAATTCAATTCCGCTCCCGTTGCCCGTACTAGGTAGGGATATTAGAATTTCACTTAAAACCGGAAGATTGGTAAAAAGGTCGTAGACTTTGGTTTTTGCAATGGCCGTAGTGCCTACAATGGATAGTACCAACAACAGTATGGCATACAAAAGATGCCTTGTTTTTTTAGGAAGCATAGGTTAAGTCGAATTTTGGTAAGAATACACTAGATTTGGGATCAGGATATTCTTTGGTGTAATTGTTTATACTATAATTTTGTTTTTATCTTTAGCCGAATATGACTATATTATTATTCTTTTAACGTACAATTATGAAAAAAAGTATTGCCCTTCTAGTTTTTGTTTCGATTTTGTCTGAATATTCCTGTTCCCAAAAAGAGGACAAGGAAATACATGAACCCACGGAAATACTGGTCTCCCCAGAATTGGTCGTAGGGGATATTAACGATCCTTGGGGGATGGCATTTCTGCCTGATGGCAGTATGCTCATCACCCAAAAATCGGGGAATCTTATCCATTTTAAGAATGGCCAAAAAACGACGGTTTCCAACGTGCCCGAGATCTATAACCGGGGCCAAGGTGGACTTATGGATATAGTACTCGGTCCGGATTACGCCAATGACGGTTGGATCTACATTTCCTATGCCTCGCCAGCAGGGGACGATAAAGGGGGAAACACCGCCATTATGCGTGCAAAATTTGAAGATAATTCCTTGGTAGACAAGGAATTATTATACAAAGCAACACCCAATACCACGGGTGGCAACCATTTTGGTTCCCGAATCGCCTTTGACAACGCAGGTTACCTCTATTTTTCGGCAGGGGAAAGAGGAGAAAGAGACATCAATCCACAGGATATCACGAGGGACAACGGCAAAATCTACCGTCTCAACGCCGACGGAAGTATCCCGGCCGATAACCCCTTTGTAAACGAATCCGGGGCCAAAGCAGCGATTTACAGCTACGGTCATAGAAACCCGCAAGGTTTGATAAAAAATCCGCAGACCGGAGAAATATGGGAGCACGAGCACGGTCCGCAAGGCGGGGACGAAATCAACATCATCCAAAAAGGAAAAAATTATGGTTGGCCCGTAATTACGTATGGCATTAATTACAGCGGCACCCCTATCACGGATAAGACCGAAATGCCCGGAATGGAACAACCCCTGTACTATTGGGTACCCTCCATAGCACCAAGTGGTTTTGCCTATGTAACCTCTGACAAATATCCACAATGGAAAGGAAACCTGCTCGTTGGCTCTTTAAAATTTCAATATTTGGAACGTTTGGAGCTCAAGGACAACAAGGTCGTCTATCGCGAAAAATTGTTACAGGATATCGGTAGGGTCCGGGACGTACGCCAAGCTCCGGATGGGTATATCTACGTGGCGGTGGAAGGGAAAGGAATCTACAGATTGGAGCCGGAAAAGTGAAAGTTCGAAGTACGAGGTGCCAGTCGCGGGATGGTGGCTGTCCAAAAAGTCATAAAACTGATCGGTTTTAGCGCAGTCGAAAACTTTATAATCTTGGCAACCAAGACATTTCGACTGCGCTCAACGTGACAATCGGATATGACTTCAACTATTAATCTCTATCTTTCCGCCTCTAAAGCCTTTTTCACCGAACCGTGTTTTTTTAATAAGACCGAGGCCTTGTCATAGTCAATGTTGAGTCCCTCCATCACATAGCGCACACCGCGATCTACCAATTTGATGTTGCTGAGCTGCATATTGACCATCTTGTTCCCCTTGACCCTCCCAATTCGGATCATAAGCGCCGTTGAAATCATATTGAGGACCAATTTTTGAGAGGTACCGCTTTTCATTCGGGTACTACCAGTGACGAATTCTGGACCCACGTTTATGGCAATGGGTATTTCTGCCGCTTCGGTCAAAGGCGAATTGGGGTTGTTGGTTATACAGGCCGTTAGCAACCCATTTTCTCGAGCCGATTTAACCCCACCGATAACATAGGGAGTAGTTCCCGAGGCTGCAATCCCGATAACCGTATCGGCTTTGGAAATATTATAGGTTTCCAGATCCTTCCATGCCTGACGAGGGTCGTCCTCAGCTTGCTCAACGGACCTTCGTATCGCGACATCCCCACCCGCAATGAGTCCGATGACGCGGTCGTGCGGCAGGCCATAGGTAGGAGGTATCTCGGAAGCATCCAAAATCCCCAATCGCCCACTCGTGCCCGCCCCAATATAAAAAAGACGACCTCCATTCTCAAATCGTTCTACCAGGGCATCTACCAATTTGGTAATCTGTGGGATACACAGCGCAACAGCATCTGCTACTTTTTTATCCTCATTGTTCATGTTTACCAAGATAGAGGCGGTGTCCATCTTTTCTAGGTCATCATAATTGGAAGGGGATTCGGTGATTTTTTTATAGTCCGACATAGTAATTCTTAAGTTTAGGTTTTATCACTAATTTAACGCAAAAGTTAGTTCCAGGATAATTATACCCGGATAAAATGATTGGTTTAAGCTTTTCGCCCTTTGCGTTGCACGCTGCAATACGTTGAGTTCGATTCAACCACCAAATTTATTGTATTAAGGCCGCAGGTTTGGATCTTTAGCTTAGCTTTCGGTATAAAAGGCACGGACAAAAGTAAGGTATAAATTCAATTAACAAAGGCCCAAAAATGTTTTAAAAGGCCTATTTTAGTCAAATAATAAGCCTTTTACTTTAATGGCATGATAAAAAGAATACTGGTTTTATCCCTTCTGACCCTTACTTCCTGTGGGGTATTCAAATCTAACATTCCCCAGCCCAAAAGGGAATTCCGAGGGGTCTGGGTCGCTACGGTGGCCAATATAGACTGGCCCAAGAACGGTCGCGATAACGTGGAGAAGCAAAAGAAGGATTTTATCGACATCCTCGACTTTTACCAAAGACTCAACTTTAATGCGGTCATAGTACAGATCCGCGATGCCGGGGATGCCTTCTACCCAACAGAACTGGCCCCATGGTCCCGATTTCTTTCGGGAACCGAAGGCGAGGCCCCCGAGCCCTACTACGACCCGTTAGAATGGATGATCGCCGAGGCCCATAAAAGGGGTATGGAATTCCATGCCTGGTTAAATCCTTACCGCGCTACCATGAACGAAAACACCGAAATTCTCGCACAAAATCACGATTACAACCTTTATCCCGATTGGATGATAAAATATGGTTCAAAGTATTATTACAACCCAGGGCTACCCGAGGTCCGCCAACATCTCATCACCATTATGGACGAAGTAGTTACCAATTACGATGTAGACGCCATCCACTTCGACGATTATTTTTATCCCTATAAAATTAAGGACGAGACGTTTGACGATTCCCAAGCCTACGCCGCCTATGCCCTGCCCCAACAATCCTTGGCCGATTGGCGTAGGGCCAACGTCGATTCCCTAGTGCAGGACATTCACAAAACGATAAAAAAACGCAAGCCTTGGGTACAGTTTGGCATCAGTCCGTTTGGGGTTTGGAAAAACAAGTCGACCGATCCAAGGGGGTCGGATACAGAAGCGGGACAGACCAATTACGACGACCTGTACGCCGATCCCCTGATGTGGATGCAAGAGGGTTGGATCGACTATCTGGTACCCCAAATTTACTGGAGTATGGACTATCCGGTGGCCTCATATAGGAAAATCGCAGATTGGTGGGCTCAGAACAAAACCCGGACCAATTTATATATTGGCAACGGGGCCTACAAGGTTCGAAATAATGCGGACAAGGCCTGGGACAAAAAAAAAGAACTGCCGAACCAAATTCTGCTAGCGCGGAAAAATTCGGCAATCGAAGGCAATGTTTTTTTCAGTGCCAAGTCTTTGATGCAGGACAACTCCGATGTATTGTTATATCTCAAGAAAAAATATTACGCCCACCCCGCCCTTACCCCGATATCCCCTTTGGCAAATAAATCGCGCAAAATATGGCCCACGGTACGTAAAATCAAAGAAGAGAACGGAATTCTACGATTCGATCTGGACCGACCGGAAGGCGAAGGCGATGCCTCAAAATATGTTTTGGTCTATGCCGCCCGAAATGCAAGGCAGCTCAAGTCGAAAAAAATAAAATGGTTGGTAGACAAAATTGATTTGGAAAATAATAAATCCTTTACCCTGGGACAATTGTTGCTAAATGGGAAAAAACATATTGCAATTACCTTTCTAGACCAGAATGGTCGTGAGAGTGTACCCGTACCGATCAACCTTAACGACCAACTATGATTCTTAAAGACAAAGGGGCCTGGGCCTGGGTCCCCACCCTTTATTTTACCCAAGGCATCCCTTACGTCCTTGTAGTCACCGTTTCGGTGATTATGTACAAAAGACTGGGCATCAGTAATTCCGATATAGGTTTGTATACCAGCTGGCTATACCTTCCCTGGGTCCTAAAACCCTTGTGGAGCCCATTTGTAGACCTAAAAAGTACGAAACGAAATTGGTTCCTCACCATGCAGCTGATAATCTCCTTGGCCTTGCTGGGGGTCGGGCTCAGCTTGCCCACCAATTCTTTTTTTGTGACCACCCTAGCCTGCTTTTGGATGGCCGCCTTTGCATCGGCGACCAATGATATCGCTTCCGACGGTTACTATATGCTGGGACTTACCGAAAAGAAACAAGCATTTTTCGTAGGTATGCGTAGTACCTTCTATCGTTTGGCCATGATTACCGGACAGGGGCTTATTGTTATCCTTGCGGGATTTTTGGAAAATAGGTACGGAGACAATACCAAGGCCTGGTCCATTACAATGATCGCAGCGGCCGTGCTGATGTTGACCTTGACGGTTTCCAACTTTTTTGTCACCCCAAAATATGAGTCCTCAACGGCTATAGCACAACCTAAGCCCTCAAGTTTTATGCAGGTGTTTTCAAGTTTTTTTCAAAAACCCAACATTGGTATAGCGCTAGCCTTTATTCTTACCTACCGACTGGGGGAATCACAATTGGTGAAAATGGCCTCCCCGTTTTTGTTGGACAAGGTAGAGGTGGGCGGTTTGGGCTATTCTACCGAAGCGGTTGGTACCATCTACGGCACCGCTGGGGTAATCATGTTGTCTATAGGGGGGATTTTGGGGGGTATCCTCATTTCCAGGGACGGACTAAAGAAATGGATGTTGCCCATGGTGCTTTCCCTCAATATCCCCAATGCGCTGTATGCCCTGTTGGCCATTACCAAGACCACTAGTATTGTTGCCGTTGCGGGCACTGTGGTCATGGAACAGTTTGGATACGGTTTTGGTTTCGCTGCTTTTCTTATTTACCTGATCTATATTGCTGAGGGAATCTCCAAAACTTCCCATTATGCCATCGCCACGGGCTTTATGGCCTTGGGAATGATGTTGCCCGGCATGATCAGTGGCTACGTGCAGGAATGGTTGGGTTATGACGGATTTTTCGTTTGGGTGGTCCTTGCAGCCTTACCGAGCTTGTTCTTATTGAAGTTTTTAAAATACCCAGCCGATTACGGCAAAAAATCAAGCCCAGATGATAAACATCTATAATCCGCTAGCCTTCTTGGAAGCGAAAAACACCCTTTCCTTAAGGGAAAAAGTGGGGCAATTCTTTATGCCCGCAGCTTTTATCAACGATAGCGAAGATGAGATACAAGAATTAGAACATCTCATCAAAATAAGCGGTATCGGCGGACTCTGCTTTTTCCACAGTCGGGCAAGTGCCGCTACCAACTTTGAAGGAAAGAAAAAAATTGTTTACAACGCGGAAGGCTTGGAAACGCTTAAAAAATTAATTCAGAGGTATCAAAAGGCAGCAAAACATCCACTGCTGATCAGTATCGATGCGGAATGGGGGCTTGCCATGCGCATAGAGAACACCCCTCAATATCCCTATGCCATCACGCTTGGGGCTAGCGGGGATACTTCCGACTTGCTCGTTGAAGTAGGCAGAAATATTGCGAGGGACTGTCGGGAAGCGGGCATCCATTGGAATTTGGCTCCCGTGGTGGACATCAACAACAACCCCAACAATCCGGTGATAGGGTACCGCTCCTTTGGGGAAGACAAAAGAAATGTCGCGGAAAAAGCGACCGCATTGGCAAAGGGAATGCAAGCCGAAGGAATCCTAACGAGCATCAAGCATTTTCCGGGCCATGGGGATACGGCCACAGACTCGCATTTGGGACTTCCCGTAATCGGCAAATCCAAAGAGGAACTATACGAAAATGAGCTCTATCCCTTCATCGAGCTTATAAAAAATGGGGCCGATTCCGTCATGGTGGGACATCTATCGGTTCCTGCCCTAACCCAGGGAAAAACGGGTTCGTCCAGTATCTCCAAGGAGATTATCACCGGTGTCTTAAGAAAAGAACTCGGTTTTGACGGCGTGGTTATTTCCGATGCCTTAAACATGCACAGCGTATCTAAACTTTATCCTGCAAAGGGAGAACTGGAGTGGCTGGCCTTCGATGCCGGCAACGACATTCTATGCTTCGCCGAGCACGTAAAGGAAGGCATAGAGACCATTCTGAGAAATACCCCCCAAAGAAGAATCGAGTCCAGCTTTAAACGGGTGTGGCATCTCAAGGAAAAAGTCTTTTCCACCCTATCAAAGAACACACGGCCGTATATGGATGAGTCAGAATTGAATAAAAAATTGGCCTATGAATGTCTTACCTTATTTCAGGATAATTCCCCTAAACTTGACACTACAAGTGAAGTTGACTACCACGCAATTTCCCTTGGAAAGAAACAGGACAACGCCTTTTTCAATAGAATTGCCGAGGAGGTTGGATTTACAACGATCTCGGACGACAAAGATTGCATTTTCAAAATCAAGTCCAACTTTAAAAGCGCCGAAAACATCCTGTTGGCCCTATTTCCACCTAAGGTAAAGCCCCAGAACAATTTTGATTTTTCCGATGCCCAATTGCAATGGATACAAGAACTCATCGATACAAAAAATGTAGTGCTCTACCTGTTTGGCAATCCGTTTGTGTTGAATATGTTGAATTTGAAAAAGGCGAAAACGGTTGTTGTCGCCTATCAAAGCTTTGAAACCTTTCAAATGGTTGCCGCGGAGCATTTTTTGGGTAAATTTGAGGCTAAGGGGAAGTTGCCCGTTACGATCGCCCGATAAATATTATTCATCAATCAGATATTTAATATACTGACTATCCGAAATCTATCATTTTATATACTCATAAAAACATCCCCCTGCTCCCCGCCCATACTGTTCGGGCAGGCCTCCAAAGGGGGAATCAATACTGACTAAAAAAACACCTAACTCCGCCAAAATATGCATCAATCAAAAACGTACAAAACCTTAGGTCTTATGTCCGGCACCTCTTTGGACGGTCTGGATCTCGCTTATTGCCATATCTGGCAAACCGAAAATCGGTGGCAGTACGACATCAAAAAGACCAAGAGCGTTGCCTATGATGACGATATGCGGGACAAACTTAAAAATTCTATTTATCTTCCAGCAGACGAACTCCTAATTTTTCACAATATTTATGGCACGTGGCTAGGGAAACAGGTAAAGGCGTTCGTCTCGGATTTGAATCTAAGCGTAGACTTTGTAAGTAGCCACGGCCATACCACCCACCATCAACCACAAAAAGGGATTACATTTCAGATCGGATCTGGGCAGCATTTGGCCAATGCCTGCGGCCTCAAGACCATCTGTGACTTTAGGGCCAACGACGTGGCGCTTGGTGGACAAGGTGCACCTCTCGTGCCCATAGGGGATCGGTTGTTCTTTGGGGGCTATGATTTTTGTCTCAATCTGGGCGGGATAGCAAATATTTCCTTTGAAAAGGAGGGTCAGCGCATTGCCTATGACATAGGCCTGGCCAATATGATACTTAACCACATCACACAGCAACATCGGTTGCCCTATGATGCGGGTGGACGTTTGGCTCGATCGGGAAAAATAAATTCGGACCTGCTCCAAAAATTAAATGCACTGGAATTCTACCGTTTACCCTTTCCAAAATCCGTTGGATACGAATGGTTTGTACAGGAGGTGGTCCCATCGGTAACGGAAGCCAAAGATAGTATGGAGAACCTGCTCCATACCGCCATCCATCATATCTGCGAGCAAATTGCCGCACAGGTATTGAACAATACCCAGAAACCGGCAAGTTCCCTATTGGTCACCGGCGGTGGTGCACTAAACGATTTTTTAATGGAGACCTTGCAAAAAAAATTGGGAAACAGGGCGGAGGTCGTGCTTCCCTCCAAAACGGTGATAGAATATAAGGAAGCCCTGATCTTCGCCCTGATGGGCGTACTGCGATGGGAAGGGAAAATAAACTGCTTAAGCTCGGTCACCGGGGCAAAAAGAGATTGTACTGGAGGGGTCCTTTACCTCCCTTCGTTTTAATTGTTTTAATTGAAACGTTGATAATCTGCTATATTTGCGTTGGTTGTATGCCCCCTAAAAAGGACCAAAAACCTTTGACCCTGGTTGCGGCCCAATCTACGCCACCGGACCGCCGTCCCTGGCGAGGAGTAAAATACACATGAATAAAATACATTATTACCACTAATATGAAGCTAGCTGTTGCCCAATTTGAACCCAAGGACGGGGACAAGGCCTATAATTTATCGATTATTCGAACTCTTACGGAGAAAGCAAAATCCAAAGGAGCGGACGTGATCAGTTTTCACGAAATGTCGATTACCGCCTATACTTTTACCAAGGATCTAACCCTTGAACAGCTGACCGACCTGTCGGAAGAGGTGCCCAGCGGGAAAAGTACGCAGCAATTGATCGGGTTTTCAAAGGAATTCGGGATACCCATTCTAGCCGGCCTTGTGGAAAAGTCGGGGGGGAAAATTTACAACACGTATATTTGCGTTACGGGCGATGGAGTAGTCGCCAAGTATAGAAAACTACATCCCTTTATCAGTAAATACATGTCTGCCGGGGACGAATATTGCGTGTTCGACCTACTCGGTTGGAAATGTGGGATATTGATATGTTATGACAATAATGTAATTGAAAACGTCCGTGCTACCAGTCTTTTGGGGGCACAATTAATTTTCGCTCCCCATGTTACCGGCTGTACGCCATCCGCCATGCCCCATCGGGATTATGTAGCCGACAAATATTGGAAGAATCGGGTAAACGATCCGGTATCGCTTCGGATGGAATTTGACGGTCCAAAAGGGAGGCGATGGTTAATGCGATGGCTACCCGCAAGGGCGTACGACAATGGGGTTTATTACGCCTTTACGAACCCGATCGGTTATGATGGTGAACATTTGAAAAATGGCAATTCGATGATAATCGACCCTTATGGGGAAGTTTTATCTGAAGTAAGATCTTTTGAAAACGACATTGCAATTTCAAAAATTACCAAAGAAAAAATTCAGCTATCGGGAGGTTATAGATACAAAAATGCCCGCAGACCTGAACTCTACAAAGACATTATTGGAAGGAAACACGATTCGGATACCACTCCAGTATGGTTGAAGGGTGAAAATACCAAACCCTGAGAAAAGCCCATTTGCCTAGCGGTAGATCGTTGCAGGTTAATTAATCTTAATGCGTGTTTAGAATACGTTCGAGTTTTTATCATCGCCTTTCGGGGGACTTTACAAAACTAAAGAGCGTAGTAAAAAACAGGTTCACCAGGTTACGAGAACCAATATCTCGTTCCAAATCCGTATTTTTGAGCAAAAGAAAATGGCATGCTGATTATTGGAATTGCAGGCGGCACAGGGTGTGGTAAAACAACGGTGGTAAACCAGATCGTCAATGAACTGCACCACGAGGAAGTAGTGGTCATCTCCCAAGATTCTTACTACAAAGACCTATCCCATCTTTCCTATGAGGAACGGTCAAAAATAAATTTTGATCACCCCAAAGCCATAGATTTTGATCTTTTGGCGGAGCATTTGTCACAATTGAAGGAAGGGAAGACCATTGCCCAACCCGTATATTCCTTTGTAAAGCACAACAGAACGAGCGACACATTGGTCACCCATCCCAGAAAGGTAATGATCGTGGAAGGCATATTAATCCTCACGCATCCCGATATTCGCAATTTATTTGATATCAAGATTTTTGTACATGCCGATTCCGACGAGCGCCTTATCCGACGGTTGAAAAGGGACATCCACGAACGCGGCCGTGACCTGGATGAAGTGCTAGACAGATACCAGACCACCCTAAAACCCATGCACGATCAATTTATTGAGCCCACCAAGGAATTTGCGGATATCATTATCCCCAACAATCGATACAATACCGTGGCAGTGGATATAGTAAGAACTATTATCAACGAAAATTTAACCTAAGTACTTATGGGCCTCAAAAGTCTAAGAAAAAAAAGATGGTTTGGCATCGTCACCAATATATACGTACTGGTACTAACCGTTTTTGTGATATGGATGTTTTTTTTCGACACCAATTCCCTTTTGATCCATATGGAACTGAAAAAGGAAATCAACAAACTGGAGAGGCAAAAGGAGTTTTTGAAAGACGAAATTTCCAAGGACAAAAAGGTGTTGGACAACCTATCCGACAAAAAAGAACTGGAGAAATTTGCCAGGGAAAAATATTATCTAAAGAAAAAGAACGAGGAAATATACCTGATCGAGTACGAGGACAGCATCAAAAACAAAAACGATGAATGAGGAAGGTCTTTTTAGCGAATTCCCTGAGGTTTCCGCAAAGGCTTGGAAACAGAAGATCCAGTACGGGCTTAGAGGCGCCGATTACAACGAGACCTTGGTTTGGGAATCTCCAGAGGGGATCAAGATAAAACCCTTTTATCACGCAGAAGATATGGAAGGGCAGCCCAAATACTCGTGCCCCCTGCCCCGACATTGGACGATTGCGCAAGAAATCTATGCCGGGAATGCGATACTAGCCAATAAAAAAGCTCAAACCGCGCTTAAAAACGGAACGGAAAGCCTTGTTTTTAAGATTCCTTCGGACGATATTTCTTTAGAAACCCTGCTTTCCGGAATCGATATTGGCCGGGTTCCCTTATTTTTTGACCTACAATTTTTATCGACCTCCTATGTAAGAAAGGTTTTCAATTTTTTAAAGGGCACACCCCATAAATTAAGGTTTCAAACCGATATCATCGGTCATTTGGCCCGTACGGGTAACTGGTTTTACAACCTAAAGGAGGACCACCGTATCGTCGGGAAAATTTTAAGTGAAATAGACTTTCCGTCACTTAGCGTCGATGCAACCCGGTACCAAAATGCGGGTGCCAATATGGTGCAGCAACTGGCATATTCCCTTGCCCATGCCAATGAATATCTAAATTATTTTGAGGCAAAATCCCTTCAACCTATTCTTTTTAAAGTGGCCGTCGGGAGCAATTATTTCTTTGAAATCGCCAAATTAAGGGCACTGCGATTGCTATGGGGTACCTTGGCATCGGAATATGGGATTTCTTCGGATTGCCATATCATCGCCCAACCGACCAAGCGCAACAAGACCTTATACGATTACAATACCAACATGCTCCGGACAACCACAGAATGTTTGTCCGCCATCCTGGGTGGGGCCGATACGGTTCTCAATCTACCATACGACGCTGTATATCACAAGGACAACAAATTTGCGGAACGAATGGCGCGCAACCAATTGTTGATCTTAAAGAACGAAAGCTATTTTGATAGAGGTGCAGATCCTGCAGCCGGTTCCTACTACATTGAGACCCTGACCCGTCAATTGGCCGAAAAAGGGTTGGAACTCTTTAAATCTATCGAAACGGGAGGCGGTTTTTTGACGCAGCTCAAAAACCATACCCTACAGAAAAAAATCAAGGAAAGTGCCCAAAGGGAACAACAGAGGTTTAGCGCAGGCCAGGAAGTGTTAGTGGGCACCAACAAGTATCAAAACACGAACGATCGAATGAAGGATGAACTGGAACTTTATCCGTTCGTAAAGACCAATGCACGAAAGACCTTGGTAGAACCCATTATTGAAAGAAGGATGGCAGAAAATTTGGAAAAAGAACGTTTGGACAAAGAAGGATAAAGTGGGAACGATGAAAAGGAAAGATCTACAACACGTAAAACTCAAAGTTCAAGGCTCAAAGTTCAAGGTTCAAGGTTCGGATGAAAAAGAAAACTTTCAACCTTCAACATTAAACTTTGAACCAAGCAATTTCGCCGCCGGGATACCACCCTTCCTCCGTGGCCCTTACCCTACGATGTACGTAGAACGACCGTGGACCATCAGGCAGTACGCAGGTTTTTCCACGGCTTTGGAAAGCAATGCGTTTTACCGTCGCAATTTGGCAGCAGGACAAAAAGGACTTTCCGTGGCCTTTGACCTGCCCACCCACCGTGGTTATGACAGTGATCATGAACGGGTGGTCGGCGATGTTGGAATGGCAGGAGTAGCCATCGACACCGTCGAGGATATGAAAATTTTGTTCGAAGGCATCCCGTTAGACAAAATTTCCGTCTCTATGACTATGAACGGGGCGGTATTGCCCATAATGGCCTTTTTCATCGTGGCAGCGGAGGAACAGGGCGTATCCCCAGACCAACTCGCCGGAACCATCCAAAACGATATCCTCAAGGAGTTTATGGTGCGGAACACCTATATCTATCCTCCCAAACCCTCGATGCAGATCGTATCCGATATTTTTGAGTACAGCAGTAAAAATATGCCCCAGTTTAACAGCATCAGTATTTCCGGATATCATATGCACGAAGCCGGCGCCACGGCCGAACTGGAAATGGCCTATACTCTGGCCGATGGGCTGGAGTATATTAGAACAGGGCTAAACGCGGGGTTAGGCATCGATCAATTTGCACCCCGGCTTTCCTTCTTTTGGGGCATTGGGATGGATCACTTTACGGAAATCGCCAAACTGAGGGCCGGTCGTATGCTCTGGGCAAAATTGGTAAAGCAATTTGACCCTAAGAACGAAAAATCCCTTATGCTCCGAACCCATTGCCAGACCAGTGGCTGGAGCCTTACCGAACAGGACCCATTTAACAACGTAGCCCGGACCACCATAGAAGCTGCAGCGGCGGTATTTGGAGGTACCCAGAGCCTACATACGAATGCCCTGGACGAGGCCATTGCGCTGCCCACCGATTTTTCGGCCCGCATTGCTCGGAATACCCAGCTTTTTCTGAAAGACGAAACCAAGATTACCAAAACCGTAGACCCTTGGGGCGGCAGTCATTTTTTAGAAGGGCTGACCAACGATTTGGCCCAGAAAGCTTGGAAACTGATACAAGAGATAGAGGAATTGGGGGGCATGACCAAGGCCATAGAAACGGGAATCCCTAAAATGCGGATCGAGGCGGCGTCGGCTATAAAACAGGCCCGTATAGATAGCGGGCAGGATATTATCGTGGGTCTCAACAAATACGGAAATACCGATCAGGATCCGCTCCAGATTCTGGAGGTCGATAATACCGCCGTTAGAAGATTACAATTGGAAAGATTGCAAACGGTGAAGAATAAGCGGGATTCCAATACTGTTGAGAAGCTACTTTTAGAATTGACGGAATTGGCACGGACTAAATTAAATAATGCCCAAAAAAGAGCAGACCCCCATCTGCATGGGAAGGAAACTTTGGGCAAAAAAGAAACAGACCCCCATCTGCATGGGGGTAGAAATTTGTTATCTTTAGCAGTAGAAGCCGCGAGGGCCAGGGCTACCTTGGGAGAGATCAGCAGTGCTTTGGAAAAGGCTTTTGGCCGGCACAGGGCAGAAACAAAAACGATTACAGGGGTGTATTCCAAAGAAATACAGGGAAACGAAGAATTTAAACTAGCGAGGGAGCTCGCCGATCGCTTCGCCGAACAGGAAGGCAGAAGACCCAGGATCATGATCGCCAAAATGGGGCAGGATGGTCATGACCGCGGTGCAAAGATCGTGGCCAGCGCATACGCCGACCTCGGTTTTGATGTAGATATTGGACCTCTTTTCCAAACGCCCAATGAAGTGGCCCAACAGGCCGCTGAAAATGACGTCCATATATTGGGGGTTTCCTCTTTGGCCGGTGGGCATAAGACTTTGGTACCGCAGGTTATAGAGGCGCTTAAAAATCTCGGTCGTGAAGATATTATGGTCATCGTTGGTGGTGTGGTGCCCAAACAGGATTATCAGGTTTTATTCGATGCAGGTGCCGTGGCCGTCTTTGGACCTGGAACAAAGATCAGCGAGGCCGCGATTCAGATTTTGGAGATTTTGGTGGAGTAAGCAAGGTGTTGCACCTCATATTGAAAGCCTGCCTATCTACCAGTTGCTCCCGATAGTTATCGGGACTGGCAGTGGCGGAGGGCGAGAACTGGAATAGCACAAATAATTAAACAATTTTAGGTGATGAAGCGTTTTAAAAGAAAAGTCCGTCCGTTACTTGTAGGAAGTATTTTTCTAATGGCCTTGGCATTACCGATAATGGACTGCAATGCCCAAGCTACACCCAATCGAGTCTTGCTCGCGCTTTCCAAAGCCGACCATACGCTTGCAATCGTCGACCCCGAAACGTTGGCAATTGTTGCCCGCATTCCTGTTGGGGAAGATCCACATGAAGTAATTGCCTCTACCGATGGAAAAATCGCATACGTCAGCGTATATGGAGGGGGAAGTTTTCATGAAATAAATAGTATAGACCTTGTTGCACAAAAGCCCTTGCGAAATATTGATACAAGACCGCTGTTTGGTCCACATGATATAACCTTTGTGAACGGAAAGGCCTGGTTTACGGCAGAAGGCTCTAAAGCGGTTGGCCGCTATGATCCTAAAACGGACCAACTGGACTGGTCTATGGGAACGGGGCAGGACAGGACCCATATGATTTACGTAACTCCCGATGGAAAAAAGGTTTATACGACTAATGTCAATTCCGGCACGGTCAGTATCCTGGAGGATAAAATACTTTCACCGAGTAATAAACCACATAAAGAATGGCATCAAACCGTCGTACCGACCGCAAGGGGCTCCGAGGGATTCGATGTTTCGCCAGACGGGAGTGAATTGTGGACCGCGTCGAGCGCGGATGGAACAATTTCCATCATTGATCTAGGGACAAAAAATCTGTCTACTAAAATTGATGCCAAGGTGATGGGTGCCAACCGACTGAAGTTTACCCCGAGTGGAAAGCGAGTCTTTATTTCCAGCCTTCGAACCGGAGAACTGACCATTTATGATACCCAATCGCGCACCGAAGTAAAGCGATTGAAAATTGGTCGTGGAGCGGCAGGGATTTTGATGGACCCCGTAGGTTCCCGCGTGTTTGTCGCCAGTTCGGCAGATAATTACCTGGCTATCGTCGACCTTAAAACTTTAGAGGTCGTTTGCCACCTCGATGTCGGAGGCACACCAGACGGTCTTGCGTGGGCGGTACAAAAATAAAAAAACCTGGTATTCTAAATCTGCTTTGGTTCCAAGTTATTTGGCAGTCATTATTTTGCCCCACCACCTGCATTTAGGGTAAACGCCCTCTACTTTAATTTTATGTTCGGGTTACCTATTTAGTACTCCGAAAAGTGTTTGTCAATACATTGTAAATCATCAATTTTCAAACTTTTTTACCCGGGCCCTAAAGCCCGCCTGAACGTATTCGGGCAGGGGAGGAAAGTTTGCAACAGAATTAATCCGTTTTGGTCTGCGACCTGTATGGGTAGCTCTATTTTATAATAACCATTTAGATTATTTTTTGGACTCTTTGAGAGTTGGAAATATCCCCAAAATCATTGTTTAACAAAATTTAACATTATTTAGTTGTTTAACTAACTATTAGTGCACTAACTTTGTGTCGAAAATAAATGATACGATGACTTCTAAACTTTCCTTCGAAGAAAAATACAATTTGTTAACGGGCCGCATATTTATGCATACAACACGTTTGTTGAACCATAATTTTAAGGCCTCGGGAATTGACATCACCAAAGAGCAATGGACCGTTTTGGCGGTACTTTGGCAGCATGATGGTGTACCCCAACATATAATTGCAGACGAAACGGGCAGGGATAAACCAAGTATTACCCGTCTTTTGGACAACTTAGAAAAATTAGGCTACATCGTACGTCGTGCAGACGCAAATGATAGAAGGGTCAATTCCATTTTCCTAACCCCTAAAGGAGTAAAATCAGAGAAAAAAATCATGGCGGTTGTAGACGAAACGTTTACCAACCTTACCGATAGGCTCACAGAAAAACAGATGCAAAGTGTGAGGGAAGTATTTAAAACAATTTATTCGAACATAGAAAAAAGATAATAGAATGAAAAAAGGAATTTTATCGGCGTTGTTCACCATCTGTATATGGATCATACCCTGCTCTGCCCAGGTCATGGTTTCCCCTTCTCTCAAAGAAGCCATTGATGTGGCATTGGATTATAGCGGCACCATAAAAAATCAGGACCTAGAATTGGAAAAGGCAGAGCTTGGCCGCAAAACGGTTTTGAACAAATACCTTCCAACATTATCCGCAAATGCAACCTATGCCTACCTTAACAATGACTTAAAACTGGACATCCCAACCGTTCTTCTCCCTGTCACAGGAACCCCGTTATTTGAAGGAAGTACCAATATTCATAATGAGGGGAACGTATTCATAGCTGCACTAAATGCAAAGCAGGTATTGTTCAGCGGTGGTCAGATCATGAACGGGGCAAAAGCCATGGGCGCTAAAAATGAAGGCACAAAATACCTATCCGAGATAAAAAAGGATGAAATAGTAAAGGACATTGTAAATTCCTTTGATCAGTTAAGGCTATTGGACCATGCAAGGAGTTTCGTAAATGAAAGTGAAATTCGGTTGAACAAAGAAAAACAGCGCGTAGAAAAAGCCATTGCCCAAGGCTTGGCGGTACCTTATGATCGTGACAAAATTGAATTGGCAAGTCTAAATCTCGAATCAAAAAAAGCAGAGATAGAAGGCAAAAAACAACTATTGTATATCAAGATCAACTCCCTTACAGGATATGATGTTGTACAAATCGATGCCGTGGTTTATACTTTGGCGCCCATAATGATCACGGAATTGCTCGATATTCAGCATCGCAATGAATTGAGAGCGATGGGTGCCTTTTCAAAAGCACTGGAGTATAATTTAAAGAAAGAAAAAGGCAGTCTTTTACCCTCTATAGGGGCATTTGCAAGCTACGGCTATGGAAGTTTGTTCGATGCGAATAGCACCATACCCCTGCCTATTTCTGGAAACCAAACCATATTGGAGCTGAATGAGGCCACCCTTTCCCCAAATTTGATGGTCGGCGCACAAATGAAGTGGGAAATTTTTGGAAGGATGGAAAGAAAACACAGAATTGAGTCCGTTAAAATTGACCAAAAAATACTGGCCAATAAAAAAGAAGACACCGAACGCCTGATGAACCTTCAATTGAGAAACAATATGGTCAATTACAATGTCCAATTAAGTCAATTGGCCATCGCCGATCAAAAAATGAAAATTGCCGGCAATAACTTGATCACGGCCGAGAAACAATACAAGTTGGGCCTTATCAGTGTCACCGAAAGAATCGTGGCCGAAACGGATATCTATGAGGTTTCCTTGAACAAAGTACAGACCTTGATCAACCAAAGACAAGCTGCGTTGGATGCCTATTCAGCAGCCGAACCTTTAGAAAATTTTATTCAAGTAAAATAAAAAACAATGAGAAAGATTATACCGACCATTTTAGGGGGCCTTCTATTAACCGCTTGCGGTTGCAATGACAGTACAAGGAACATCCTTCAAGGAAAAACGGAAAAAGAACAAATAGCTGTCGTCGGAAAACTCGCTGGCAGGATACAGGCCATTCAAGTCAATAAAGGTGATTTTGTACGAAAAGGGGACACGTTGGCTATTCTCGATATTCCTGAAGTTGCAGCCAAGAGAGCACAGGCAGAAGGCGCCTTAACCTCTGCAAATGCACAATATCAAATGGCGCAACATGGTGCTACGGCCAATCAGTTAAAACAATTGGGAGCCAAGAAAAAAGCCTTGGAAGAGCAATTTAACTTTGTCAAAAAATCTTTGAACAGATTGGATGCAATGGTAAAAGATTCCCTGATTCCGCAACAGCAGTACGACGAAGTTTTCGCAAAATATCAAGGTGCACAAGCCCAACTTAGTGCAGTAAACGCTGAAATAGCCGATGTTCAATACGGCGTCCGTATGGAACAACAAGTGATGGCATTAGGTCAAAAGGACAGGGCAGAAGGTGCTTTGTTAGAAGTAGAAACTGCTGAAAACGAGCGTTATATTATCGCCCCCCAAGATTTTTCGATAGAAACAATCACCTTAAATGTTGGAGAATTGGCTCTGCCCGGGTATACTTTATTTAATGGTACTTTGGAAAATTCTACTTATTTCCGCTTTACGGTCCCAGAAAGTAGCTTAAGCCGATACAAAAAAGGCTCTAATATTACTGTTTCGGTGCCCTATTTGGATAATCTTCAAGTAGAATGTACCATTAGAAACGTAAAGCAAATTGGTGCTTATGCCAATATTGCCACAGCATATCCCGATTATGAAATGCAAGATTCATTATTTGAAATTATAGTGGCTCCTAAAAACGCGGATCAAGCCAAGGAAATTTTGAATAAAACTACGGTAACCATTAAAAAATAAATCGTGAAAATCTTCTTTAAACTACTCCGGAGAGAGTTCAAATTATTTTGGGGAAATAAGGTGTTGGTTCTTCTTTTTATAGGAGCACCCCTATTCTACGGCATGTTACTCGGCTATGTGTACGGCAAGGGAAAGATTACGCAACTACCCATTGTAGTAGTGGACGAAGATCAAAGCGCCATGAGCCATAAAGCCATTGAAATGATGAACGACAATGAGGTCCTCAACATCGTTTTATTAAAAACAGACCGTAGCAATCTTACTGAATTAAGTATCGAGGAAGATGCCGCTTGTATTGTTCTGATTCCAAAAGACTTTGAGAAAGATATTCTGACGAAACGCTATCCCGAAGTGACCACAATTGTAAATACGTCAAACGTGCTTACGGCAAATTACGCCTCTTCGGCATTACAGTTGGTGTTTGGGACCTTAAAGGTAGGCACACAATTGGAGGGCATGCGCAAACAAGGCGTACCAGAAAATCTATTGATGGGCCAATACGAACCATTCAAAACAACATTTATTAAGAAGAACAATAGATCTACCAACTATATGTATTTCTTGTGGCCAGGGGTATTGGCAACCGTTTTGCAACAAGTCTTACTCTTGGGTCTGGCTTTATCATTTGCTTCGGAATTTGAAAATAACACCTTTAAGAATCTGGTGGCACAAACCAAAAACACCTTCTCATTGATTATGGTGAAAGTGATACCTTATTTAATTATGAGCCTTGGAATTTGGCTAATGTATGGATTGTTCACTGTTTGGTTTAAAATACCCTTTACGGAAAACCTAGGGGCATTGACCTTGATTGCGGGTGTATTGGTGACCTCGGTTAGCTTTATGGGCATACTGGTAAGCATATTATTGCCAAACCAACTAAAGGCAACAGAGGTACTAATGGTAATCGCTACCCCTAGCTTTATCCTCTCTGGCTTTACTTGGCCTTTAAGTCAGATGCCCCTTTGGGTGCAGTATATGGCAGACGTTATTCCGTTGACGCACTTTTTGCAGGCATTTAGAATTCTTATCGTTGAGAACGGACCAGTGCATCTTACCTATCCTTACATCCTTAATATGTTGATCATTGCGGTTGTAGCATTTATACTCTCCTTCATCGCTTTAAAAATAAAAGTCAAGAGACTAACACGATCCACGGTGGACTTATAACCTATGTGACAATAAATGGTCGCTATTCACCATGCCAATTATACACAGCATTGAACCACATTTAAAAAATCGCGGATGTTTTGGACGCCCGGCAATTTCCACCAAAAATCATACGCGCAAAATAAGGGAATAGGTAAATCGCAGTGAAAAAAAAAGGCCCCAACATACCGTCGGGGCCTTTTTAATTTTTATCAAACTAACCGATTACGCATCAATATTCGCATACACGGCGTTCTTTTCTATGAATTCACGCCTTGGCGGTACCTCATCCCCCATCAACATGGAGAACGTTCTATCGGAATCGGTTGCATTATCTATATTGATTTGCCTTAGAGTCCTAAATTCGGGGTTCATCGTAGTGTCCCACAATTGTTCCGCGTTCATTTCACCAAGACCTTTGTAGCGCTGAATGGAGACGGTACCATTAAAGCTATCGGCAATTTCGTCCCGTTCTTTTTCACTCCAGGCGTATCTTTTTTTGGCTCCTTTTTTTACCAAATACAAGGGGGGAGTGGCGATATAAACGTGTCCATTTTCGATAAGCTCCCTCATATATCGGAAAAAGAAGGTCAAGATCAAGGTCTCGATATGGCTGCCGTCTACATCTGCATCACACATAATGACTACCTTGTGATAACGCAATTTATCCAGATTTAGCGCTTGGCTATCCTCTTCCGTACCTATGGTAACCCCGAGAGCCGTATAGATGTTCTTGATTTCCTCATTCTCGAACACTCTGTGGCGCATCGCTTTTTCTACGTTCAGAATTTTACCTCGCAGCGGAAGAATGGCTTGGAAATTCCGATCCCTTCCCTGTTTGGCCGTTCCACCTGCCGAATCTCCCTCCACCAGAAATACTTCACATAGGGAAGGATCTTGTTCGGAACAATCCGACAATTTCCCGGGTAATCCACCAATGCTCATCACGGTCTTTCGCTGAACCATCTCCCGGGCCTTTGTAGCCGCATGGCGTGCTTGGGCAGCCAAGATTACCTTTTGCACAATGGTTTTGGCATCGTCTGGGTTTTCCTCTAAATAGTCGGTCAACATTTCGGATACCGCCTGGCTTACCGCCGCGGAGACCTCTCTATTGCCCAACTTGGTCTTGGTCTGCCCCTCGAACTGCGGTTCCTGGACTTTAACCGAGACTATCGCGGTGAGGCCTTCCCTAAAATCATCCCCGGATACCTCAAATTTTAGCTTTTCCAACATCCCGGAAGCATCCGCATATTTTTTCAAGGTCGTGGTTAGTCCCCGCCTAAAACCGGATAGGTGGGTCCCCCCCTCATGGGTATTGATATTGTTAACATAGGAATGCAGGTTTTCCGTATAAGAGGTATTGTAGACCATAGCAACCTCCACGGGGATGTCATTCTTTTCCCCCTCAATAGCGATAATTTTTTTAATGAGAGGTTCGCGATTTCCATCGAGATACTTTATGAATTCCTTTAGACCTTCTTCAGAATAAAAAGTTTCTGAAAGATATTCACCTTTCTCGTCCTTCACCCTTTTGTCCGTTAAGGTAATCTTTACCCCTTTATTCAAATAGGACAGTTCCCGCATCCTATTGGCCAAAGTTTCGTAGCTATACTCCGTGGTTTGGTTAAAAATAGAATCGTCCGGCGTGAAGGTCACCACCGTGCCACGCTCCGCGGTCTTCCCAATACTTTTTACCGGATAAAGGGGTTTCCCCTTTTCGTATTCCTGTTCCCAGATCACGCCATCTCGGTAAACGGTTGCCCTTAAATGGTTAGAAAGCGCGTTGACCACGGAGACACCAACACCGTGGAGTCCTCCGGAAACCTTGTAAGAATCCTTGTCGAACTTACCTCCTGCCCCAATTTTGGTCATAACCACCTCGAGAGCGGATACGCCTTCCTTCTTATGTATATCTACCGGGATACCGCGGCCATTATCCTTCGAGGTAATAGAATTGTCCTCATTGATGATAACGCTAATGGCATCGCAATAACCTCCCATGGCCTCATCGATGGAGTTGTCCACTACCTCATAGACCAAATGATGAAGCCCTCGTACCCCCGTATCGCCAATATACATGGATGGCCTCTTACGCACATGTTCCATGCCCTCCAGCGCTTGGATACTATCGGCAGAATACAGTTTACCTCCTTTTTCTTCGCCCTTGTCGGGCATTTTTTCCTTGTTAATTTCGTCGTCTTTTTTTTCTTCTTCGCTCATATAACAAATGCGTTGTTAGTTCATAATTTGGCAATCCTACAAATATACGCAATACCGCATGATATATGGTGTTCTCATTGTTTTTAAGGCACGAAGTTATCAACAACAATTGTGGAAAATATATCGTTTTGCCGAGCGCCCATCGGAGTGATAAAAGTAGGGCAGGCAGTCGAAGTGCTCTGGGGTTAATTCATCCATCAAGTTATACCGTGTTCCTGACATTGCCCGGGAAACCCAAGGCGGGACCCTTCGGCCCATCCCATTAAGAATATTTGAGGTTGCTTCATGGGACCCTTCGGCCCATCCCATTAAGAATATTTGAGATTGCTTCATGAGACCCTTCGGCCCATCCCATTAAGAATATTTGAGATTGCTTCATGGGACCCTTCGGCCCATCCCATTAAGAATATTTGAGATTGCTTCATGAGACCCTTCGGCTTCCCGCACCTTCAAATTTTGAGATAAATTCAAAAGACCCTTCGGCTTCCCGCACCTTCAAATTTTGAGATAAATTCAAAAGACCCTTCGACTTCGCTCAGGGTTAATTCAACCATCAAGTTTTACTGCGCTTGCGCTTGTATAACTTGGGTTTCATTAAAAAGCAGGTCATAAGCCGGATTCTGTTTCCGAAAAACGGATCCCTATCATTTATCTAGGCCAGAAGTTGCCCAAAGGCTCGATCCGCCTACCCTTCAGCACGGACGTGCAGCCCTTGACGCTGATATACATGGCGTTGCACCGCATAGAGTTTACCCGATTTCACTACAGCCGAACTGTACTTGCTTTCTGTTGCACTTGTCCTCGCCTTACGGCGGACGGGTGTTACCCGCTATGCTGCACTGCGGTGTCCGGACTTTCCTCTTCATCCCGAACTCCATTCGGGACCACTTCAACACTTTACAAGTCTCGAAAAGGCGCTGAAACGAGTTCAGCATGCAGCGATAAGGTGACCTGCTTGTGGCAAATATACCGCTATTGTTGATAAAAATTTCCCTAAATATTCTTAATTGAACCGCTTATGCAATTGCTATCTTTATATTTGCAAAGATGCCTATGGGGTGTTCGGCATGCGGTTGCAATTGGCATTGCTTTGTTTCTGAATATTTTCAAATTATAATGGAACAAGTCTATTTAGGCATGGACGTGGAAAAACGTTGAACCTTGAACCTTGAACTTTTACGGACCAAGAACTCCAAAACATAAATCCCAAACAACTTAATAACCCAGTGACACAATCAATAACCTAATAACTAAAACAAATTGGAACCCTTTATCGTATCGGCTCGGAAATACAGACCCCAAACCTTTAAGGACGTGGTGGGGCAACAGGCCATTACCAACACGCTGACCAATGCCATCGAAAACAACCGATTAGCTCAGGCACTGTTGTTTTGTGGTCCAAGAGGAGTAGGGAAAACGACCTGTGCCAGGATTCTCGCTAAAAAAATAAATTCCGATGGTACGGAAAAGGATGGTGAGGATTTTGCCTTCAACGTGTTTGAGCTCGATGCGGCTTCCAACAACTCTGTGGACGATATACGGAATTTGACTGACCAGGTACGAATCCCCCCCCAATCAGGAAAATACAAGGTGTATATAATCGACGAGGTTCACATGTTGTCCCAATCGGCATTCAATGCCTTTTTAAAAACGTTGGAAGAGCCGCCCAAACACGCCATTTTTATCTTGGCCACCACGGAAAAGCACAAGATTATCCCAACCATCCTATCCCGTTGCCAGATTTTTGATTTTAAACGGATTACGGTTAAAGATGCTGCCAATTATCTAAAATATATTGCGGAAAACCAAGGGATAGAGGCCGAGGATGACGCGTTGCATATCATTGCCCAAAAAGCAGATGGCGCCATGCGCGATGCATTGTCCATTTTTGATAGGGTCGTCAGTTTTTCCGGAAAGCACCTCACCCGGAAAGCGGTAACCGAAAATCTCAACGTTCTGGATTACGACACCTATTTTAAGGCCACAGATCTAATCCTAGGACACGATATCCCCGGTTTGTTGATTTTGTTCAACAAGACCTTGGCAAAAGGCTTCGAAGGCCACCATTTTATTACCGGACTGGCCTCTCATTTTAGAGACCTAATGGTATGTAGATACCCAGCCACGGTAGAATTATTGGAAGTGGGCGAAGGGGCCAAAAAAAACTACTTGGAGCAAGCCCAAAAAACTTCTCAACCATTTTTGTTAAAAGCAACCGATTTGGCCAACGATTGCGACCTCAAATACAAGGCCAGTAAAAATCAACGCTTGTTGGTGGAGCTTACATTAATGAAGCTGGCCTCCATCGATTTTGATGGAGAAAAAAAAAACCTTGATTCCAATTCCGTAGCGGAGGAGAGCGCGTTAGCGCCCGCGGACTATTATAAGAACAGAAGCACCCAAGGTACGGCATCCCCTTCACCAAAAGAATCCCATAACGCGGGAAATTCGATCGCCCCTTCCCACGTCCAACCTGCCCAATCTGTAGATAAAGCGGAAGACAGCTCGGTTGCTCCTCCGATTCCCACGGAGAAAGCCGGTGAAAATTTTGAAGCTGGGGCCCCGAAACTAAATATTAATATCCCCTCCAATAGAGTGTCTGGCCTGTCCCTCTCGAGTCTAAAAACCAAAAAAGAACACCAACTCAATAAAAAGGAAGAGACCCTGGACGAAAGCAAACTACCAAAATCTCCCTTTACCGAAGCGGAAATGCAAAAACATTGGACCGATTTTGTCGCTAAAATCGACGGCGAAGGCAGAAAAATATTGGCTTCCAATCTGCAAACCGATATTCCCAAGCTCAGGGACGACCATACCATATGGATAGAATTGCCCAACAAAACCATGAAAAAAGAGGTAGAGCGAGAACAATACGATCTGATGGTTTATTTAAAAGAAAAGCTCAACAACCATTCCATCAAGCTAAAGATCACCGTAAATGAAGACACCGCTAAAAAATTTGCGTTTACCCCACAAGAGAAATACGAAAAGCTACGGGAGAAAAACCCCGTAATAGATAAGCTAAGACAGGAGTTCGATTTAGATCTATAAGGAAAATGGTAATACGTTGGGGCAATCACATACCGATATGGGGAGAACCAAGAACCGACCTTGAATATTTATTTTAAAATGAGGTATAACAATATTAAATGTGATCTATTCATTGGGAACAGAAATAATTTTTCCCGTCGACTACACGAAAACACGATAGCAATTTTAACAGGTAACGATGCCCAACATACCAATGCGGATGATGTACCCAACTACGTTCAAAATAGCGATCTTTTTTACCTCACGGGCATTACTCAAGAGAATACGATCCTTCTTCTTTATCCCGACGCATTTAAGGTTGAAAATAAAGAAATTCTATTCATCAATCGATCCGATGAGGAAACCATTGTCTATGATGGGAAAGGCATCTCCAAGGAAACAGCCATCGGGATATCTGGGGTCGGCCGGGTAGAGTTTATTGAAAATTTCGAGAAAATTTTGCAATCCATGGCCTTTGAGGCAAACGGATTTTATTTGGGACATAATGAACATGTAAAGAGGGCAACGAAAGACAAGGAAACAAAGCAGGACCGGTTTATAAAATGGTGCAAAAAGAAATACCCTTTACACCAATATTACAGGGTTGCCACTATTACTAGGGATTTGCGACAAATAAAATCGGACGAGGAAATAACACTGATCAAAAAAGCCATCGAAATAAGTTTGACATCGTTTAAAAACGCACTAAGAGCTTGCAAACCTTCCGTAAAAGAATACGTTTTAGAGGCCGAATTAACCTATAATCTGACCAGGTCTGGTGCAGAACGCCATGCATTTAGGCCCATTGTTGCATCCGGTAAAAATGCTTGTATTCTGCATTATATAGAAAACGATCAAGCCTGTAAGAATGGTGAAATGGTCTTGATGGATTTTGGGGTTTGCTATGCACATTACAACAGTGATACTACCCGTTGCTTCCCGGTGAACGGCAAATTTAGCCAACGTCAAAAAGAAGTTTACTCGGCAGTGTTAAATTGTTTAAAAGAAGGAAGTAAAATTTTAAAACCTGGGGTCCTGCTGCCCGAATATGAGATTAAAATGGCCAACCTCATCGAAAGGGAACTTATAAAATTGGGACTTTTAAATGAAGGGGAAGTGGCCAACCAGGACAAGGACAATCCTTTATACAAAGAATATTTTATGCACGGAACCGCCCATCACATAGGTTTGGACGTTCACGATGTAGGGCTATATTCCCGTGCTTTAGAGCCCGGAATGGTTGTTACCTGCGAACCGGGAATCTATATCCGGGAAGAGAATTTGGGATGTCGTCTAGAGAATATGTACCTGATTACGGAAAATGGGGCCGAGAATCTCACCAAGGAAATGCCCATAGAAATGGCCGATATTGAGGAGTTATTGCTCGGGTAATATTCTCCTAGACAAGCGAGGGGCCCAAACCTGCTTTTTGGGATCCGTTATTAAATCACGAGATGCGAAATACGAGGTAATATAAATTATTAAACCGGATTATCCCCGGCATAGTTGACCTCCACTACTATTGGTCACCCCAATAAAAATCCAGCTGCAAACGGGTCCTCGGGATCGATCAAGAAATTATGCTCTCCCGTGATATAAGCCGTACCGCTGACTTGGGGGATTACAGCTTTGAATTTACCGAATTCCAGTTCTTCGATGATCGAACCTCGGAATACCGATCCCGTAATACCTTGGATGGCCATGGAATCCCCAATTTCCAATTCTTTACGTGCTTTGTGTATGGCCATTCTTCCCGATACTCCAGAGCCCGTCGGACTTCGGTCTACCTCGCCATTGGCGAATATGCATACATTTTTGCTGTCGATATCGGGTTGGTCCGATTTCTCTATAAAGATGGTGCCATACAAAAAGCTCAAATCATGTTCGAATGGGTGCACAATCTCTTTGTCCGTTTCGACAACGGCATGTTTTATCTCCATACCGACCCGTGTGATCTCCTTTAAATTTTCGGACAGCAGCGAAAAATCAAAATTGTTTTTTTCCATATCAACATAGGCATAGAACGCACCCCCATAGGCCAAATCGTAGGTGATAGTCCCCAGACCAGGAACTTTCACCCGCCTATCCAACCCCACCACAAAACTCGGCACACAGTGAAACCGGACAGTGTTTATTTTTTGATTTTTTATGTTTACAAACGAAGTAATCCTACCACAGGGAGCGTCGATCTTGAGTATATTGTCCCCTTCTTTGGCGTTGATCCATTGCATTTTTACCGCTAATGTAGCGATAGCGATAATTGCATGGCCGCACATGGTAGAATATCCTTCGTTATGCAAAAAAAGAACGCCAAAATCTGCTCCTTCATCATTAGGGGGCGTTAAGACACAGCCGTACATATCCTTATGGCCCCTGGGCTCGTACATGAACGCCGTTCGCAGATAATCGTGGTTTTGCTTACAATCCTGCCTATATGCCAAAACAGAATTCCCCTTCAATTCGGGAAAACCCTCCAATATGACCCGCAACGGCTCTCCCCCGGTATGCATATCGATCGTTTTGATCTGGAGCCAACCCTCTGGAGCTATAAAACTAGTAGTCTTACGTATTTTATTATACATTATTGCTCATAAACAGGTTATAGTAATAGGTAGCGGCGGCCAGATCTTCCAAGGCATGTCCGACCGACTTGAACATCGTAATTTCCCCATCGCCCTTCCTTCCCGTCTTCTTTTGGGAAGCGAGCTCGAATAAATCGGCCTTAATGTCCGCCTCCTTTAAAACACCGCTTTTAAGTGGGATAACAATATCGCCACTTTCCTTAAGTCCGCCTTGAAAGGTATCGACATATACCTCCGCCCTTTTTACGGTTTCATCATCTGCTTCCCGCATATCGACCCTGTAGGCCCCTACCAAATCTACGTGCTGTCCGGGTCTCAAGTATTTTCCCAAAACAAGGGGGTCCTTGGAAAGGGTGGCCGTGGAAATGATATCTACTTCAGAAATTTTATCCTCGATGTCCATTACGGGTTCTATATGGAACGGGGCATCCTTTAGTTCTTCGCATAGGTTTATCGCCTTGGATTGATCCCTGCCCCAAACGTAGACGGTTTTCATGGGCCGTACGCTGGCATGGGCCAAAATTAAATTAGAGGCCAGTGCTCCGGTACCGATCATCAGTAGCGAATCGGAATTTTTATTTGACAAATATTGAGACGCCAAAGCGGAGGCGGCGGCCGTTCTTTTTGCGGTTAAACTTTTGGCCTCCAGAAGTGCGAGGATTCCTCCCTTTAACGCATCCAAATAGATGTAGGTACCCTGTATTGCTGGCAAGTTAAACCTTCCGTTTTTTGGACTCACGGTTGCAATTTTCACTCCTGCCTGTTTTCCAGGTTTCCATGCCGGCATTAGCAGCAGGGTAGAATCTTCTTGTACCTCGGGGTTTGGAAAATCGGGATGGTGCCTCATGGGCACCAAGGTGTCCTGATCCGAAAAAGCGGATCTGAGCGCCTCGATCAAACTTGGAAAATGGGTATTTTTCTCAATAAAACTTGCCGGGATTTGGGTTATATTGTCCATACGCCCAAAGTTATAAAAATAGAAGGGAGTTGAGGCTTAAATGCGATAATTTGATTACCCTAGAAAATAAGTCGCGATCCTCCTAAAAAAAATTGCCGAGGAGCGGTATGGACTATTGGTGCAGCCCTTTGGATCGCAACAATTGCAACAATAGTTCGGGTTCGTTGGTCTGTACCATGTTTACGCCGTATTTCAACAGCTTTTCCAGCACCTCCTCCCCATTGCCATAGCGGATATTGCAATCGGCCTCCCCCAAGGTATTGCTCCAAATCCTGGCCTTGCGCCGCAGCAACATGTCCGCAAGTCTTTCCGAATAAAAACCAGCGTCGATATGGACCACCGGGGGTGCAAATTTGGTAAGGGCCGAATCGGCCATTTGATAGGAACGTGCCCTAGGCATAATTTGGGCAGAAGCATCCAGATCCTTTATCCTGTCCAACTGGTCGTAGTCGTCATCAAAATAAAATACATCGTCGCTTGTCCCAGTTGCCTCTACCGCAGCAAGGATACCCGTTACGTTGTCGGTCTTCATATCAACATCTACCATGATCTTGCCTTTGGCCACCTTTAAAAACTCCTCAAAAGTCGGTACGGTTTCCTTACTTATCCTACCATAGGGCGCCTTTAGGCGGAATTTTCTAATCTCCGCCAAGGTTAGATCTTCCACCTTTCCCTTGCCTGTAGTTGTCCGATCAATTCTGGAATCGTGCATCAACACCAAGTGGCCATCTTTGGTAGTGCGCACGTCTACCTCAATAATATCTACCCCCAATCTAATGGATTGCCTGGTAGAGGCAATGGAGTTTTCATAGTTGCCCATGTGGGCTCCCCTATGGGCGGCAACAAGTACGGTCTTTGAACTAGGGTCGTGAAATACGTTTACGGCAGTGGAAAGGTCGGTAACAGTCTTGGTGCTCGCACAGGACAAGAGTAAAACAAGGGCAGCGGATGCCACATACTTAAAAAACTTCATGGGAACTGGATTTATTTTCGCTTATAAAATTAGTAAAATACCGTCCCCCCGATTTCATCATAATTGATTAAAACACGTTAAATATTATCCCTTGTTTTAATCTTATCACCTCATTTTGAAAGCAAGGGCCAAAACTTGTTGTCAATTATTAATCCTGAATTGCTATAAAATCTACGGCAGCGTACCCACAGCATATTTTATCCATAAAAAGGGATAAAAATCCGCCCGAGTCAATTTTCTATGTAAATAGATCAATTATCAAGGGAATATTGGCCAAAGCAATCCTTATATTTACGTTTAGTGCACAAGAATAAAATCTAATATCATCAAAGCAATTGCCATCGTTGACCCCTCCGCTCCCGATAGTTATCGGGACGGCACCCCGCCGGTCCGCCCGTGCCATTCGGACGGGAATGATTGTAGGGCTGGCTCCCCTTGAAAAAAGTGGAGTACCCATTAAGGTGCTTATTTTCAATGGTTTGATTTTTCGAGTTTATTCTATACCATGTGCTCAGAGATATACAACAACCAACTCTTTAAAGAATAGTTATCAGATGACCTGGATTAAATGGATATTGCTCCTCGTGGCGATCAACTTTATAGCCTGCAAACCAAGAAATACTTCCAAGGCTGTCACACAGAAAACCACCAAAAGATTTGAACGGATGCCCTACAATAATCCCGGCCTGACCGTAGATCTCGGAGTCGGACTTTGGGCTTCTCCCCTACCCGTGGATTACGACGATGACGGGGATATGGATCTTTTGGTATCCTGCAGTGATGTACCCTTTAACGGCATTTATTTATTTGAAAACTCTAGCGGGGAGGCCTTTCCCGTGTTTGAACCTCCCGTAAAGATCGGCGATCCCGTAAAACATATCCAGGTTTCCTACATCGATGGAAAACCCAGGTTTCTGAGACCGGGAGAGGAGCTGTTAGATTTTAAATCTGGTTTTACCGGAAAGGGCAAGATGCTTTTCCCGGGGGACGTTTTTGATAAACTGCACAATAAGATCCGATTTAATCAGTGGAAGTACGTAGATTATGAAAATGACGGGGATCTGGATATAATAGTAGGGATTCAGGATGGCGAGGACTACGGATGGGACAATGCCTTTAATGACAAAGGGGAGTGGACCAATGGCCCGCTTCACGGTTATGTCTATCTCATTGAAAACGTTAACGGTACATTCCATTTAAAGGATAAGATTATGGCCGGTGACGAGCCAATTGATGTATACGGAGCCCCTTCCCCCAATTTTGACGATTTTGATGGCGATGGCGACCTCGATATTATCTGCGGCGAATTTCTGGACAAATTCACTTGGTTCGAAAACATCGGAACCAGGGAGAAACCAGTATATGCCAAAGGAAAATACCTTGAAAATGAAACCGGAATTATTGCAATGGACTTGGAAATGATCCTACCGGTATCCCTGGATTGGGACAAGGACGGGGATGTAGATCTGGTCGTTGGCGATGAGGATGGCAGGGTCGCCTTGGTTGAAAACACGGGAAGCGTTGTCGATCATATGCCCACTTTTAAGAATCCAGCCTATTTTAAGCAAAAGGCTAAGGATGTAAAATTCGGTGCACTCGCCACTCCGTTTAGCACGGATTGGGACGATGATGGGGATGAAGATATAATCAGTGGAAATTCTGCCGGGTATATTTCGTTTATTGAAAATCTAAGTGGAGGGGAATCTCCAAAATGGAATGCCCCAAAATATGTAAAAAGCAAGGGTGAAATTATCCGGATACAAGCTGGTGAAAACGGTTCCATTCAAGGGCCTTGCGAGGCCAAATGGGGCTACACTACCTTATCGGTCGCCGATTGGAACAAGGACGGCTTAAAAGATCTTATCGTAAATTCGATCTGGGGAAAGGTGGTGTGGTACCAAAACATTGGCTCCAAAGGAAATCCGATAATGGACAAAGAACAACCTATCGAAATACAATGGGGAAGCCAATCCCCAAAACCGGAATGGTTCTGGTGGGATCCGGAGCCCCATACGCTTGTAACGCAATGGCGGACCACACCTACGGCCATCGATTGGAACCAAGACGGACTTACGGACCTGGTAATGCTCGACAAAGATGGGTACCTGAGCTATTTTGAACGCTTTAGTAACGACGATACGCTTTTATTAAAACCCGGAAAACGCATTTTTTATTCCGTAAACGGGACCTACGACCTGAAAAATGTGGAGATCGACAGTTTGCCAGGTCTCCTGAGGCTTAATGAGAAAAAATTTGGAAGTAGCGGTAGGCGTAAACTCGCCTTTGGGGACTGGGACGGCGATGGGGATGTAGACCTCATAATAAACGGCCTCAACGCGGTGCTATTGGAAAACGTTGGACAATCACCAAACAAGGTCGAATTTAAATACCACGATAATTTCTCGGACAAAAAATTGGCCGGCCACTCAACCAGTCCAACCCTGGTAAACTGGGACCATTCAGGAAAACCAGACTTGCTTTTGGGGGCCGAGGACGGCTATTTCTACTATTGGACCAACAATTGAGTAAGCTGTCAATAAATGTGCTTAAGGTTGCTTTTGTTTTCCGTCGCGAATAATTGTCGCAGCAAATTTCAAATTATTGGACCTACTTGACCTATTGTTAAGTTAAGGTGGACTATAAATGGATCACTTTGTCCAACCGATCGCTTGTTCTCACGGCTTGGATAGCAACCATATTTTTTAACGCGTCTTCCAAAGAAACCGGTTGCGGAGTATTGTCCAAAATCGACTTTGAAAAAGCATCGGCCTGTAGCGTGTACTGGTTACACGGCTTAAAATCGATTTCTTCCTTGGTGCCATCTTTGGTCAGCCATATTTTTGCACGTTGCCCCGGGAGCGGATTAAAGGGGATTTCGAATTCGATACTACCCTCCGTTCCAAACAACTTAACCGCTTGGTTTTCTACAAGCCGAATGGAAGAAAAGAAAATGGTACGCCCCTTTTCGAACTCCAGTACACCCGACGCATGAATATCGATATCAAATTCCGGGTGGTACTCCAAGGAAGATACGATCCGAATAGGTTCGGCATGGAACAAAAATCGGGAAATTGAAACCGGGTAACAACCGACATCCATCAAGCTTCCACCTCCAAAGTCCCTGCTGTTGACAATACTGTCTGGGTCATCCTCATAAAAAGAAAAAGACGCCTGTACTATCCTTAAAGTTCCGATAGACCCGTCCTGTACCAGTTTCTTTGCCGTGATCCACTGGGGATGGAATTTGTACATAAAGGCCTCCATGACCTTAAGTTCGGGATGTTTTTTAGCTTCTTCGAGCAATGTTTTGGCCTCGTGGCAATTCATGGCGATCGGTTTTTCGACGAGCACATGTTTACCTGCTTTTAGGGCTTTTATGGCCCAATCCACATGAAGGTGATTGGGTAGCGGAATATAGACGGCTTGTACCTCGTCATCGGCAAGAAGCGCTTCATAACTTCCCAAAAACTTTGGAACTTGAAATTCGTTTGCCAATTTCTCGGCTTTCCCAAGGCTTCGGGAAGCAATTGCCAAAATCTCGCCATATTCGCTGTTTCGAATGGCCGGAATAACCTGTTCTACCGCAATAGCCGCCGTACCTAGAATACCCCATTGTATTTTTTTCTTCATTTATCCGAGTGTAAGATCATAGATCCGAAAAATATTCATCAGTTGCTATTTCTTCAGCTTATTAAAGGCTACAAACAGCATCGCCAAGGAAATTAATCCGGCGGTAGCAATGGCCCCTATGATGATGGGGTCTATCGTACATTCCAACCAGTCAAAGTCCGATGGCAGATCTCTTAGGAAGGTGCCCCAAATAATGATCAGAACACTAAAAATAACAGAAACGATGCCCTGCCAGCGCGCTATCTTTACGTTGAAAATAGCCAAAAGGAAAAGCCCTAATATGCCACCACCGAATATCCCCGATATCTGCCACCAAATATCGAGCGCACTTTGCGCATTGATCAACAGTAAACTAAAAATGATCCCCAAAACACCCCAGCTCACCGTGGTCCAGCGTAGAAAGCCGATACTACTTTTTTCCGAAGCATTGGGTCTAAAGTACTTTTTATAATAATCTAGATAGAGTACCGTTGCGGATGAATTCAGGGCAGAATCGACGGTGCTCATCGAAGCGGCCAAGATCGCGGCAATTATCAGCCCTTTGATGCCCACCGGCAGCTCGGTAGCAATAAAATAAGGGAAAACCTCATCGCCCTTTACAATCGAAGGGTCTAGAACATGGCCCGCCCCGGAATAAAACGCAAACATGGCGGTCCCTATATAAAGGAATATTATGGTTAACGGCAAATAAATAAGCATGGCGATCCAAACCGATTTCTTGGCTTTTTTTTCGGTAGCCACGGAACTGTATTTCTGGGTGTAGTTTTGATCGGCCATTAAGTTTCTAATATTCTCGGTAATCCCATAGATAATCATCACCCATATGGTACGGCCACTCAAGGAAAAAGAGGTGTCCCCTAAGCTAAACTTGTTCGCGTCGAACGCGTTCTGAATCAAAAAATCGGGTTTAGAAAAAACATCGGTCGTTAAGATATAGGCACTAAATAGGAGGCCACCGATCATGATGACGGACTGAATTACATCGGTCCAGATAACGGCTTCCATCCCGCCCATTAAGGTATATGCAATGGTTAAAATACCAATAATTAAAATCAGCGTTTTAATGTCTATATCGACGAAAGAGGTAAGCAAAAGTGAGGATAGATATAGGATTACCGCCGTTCTCCCAACCATAAAGAGCACAAACGAAAAGGAAGCGTATACCCTGCCCCAATCGCCAATCTTGTCCTCCAAATATTTATATACAGAGATTATCTTGTGCTTGCGGTAATGGGGTATAACGTATTGGGTAACGAACCAAGTAACCGGTAAAGCGGTAAGTGCAAAAATCAAAGGGTGCCAATTTTCATCGTAGGCCTTGCCCGGTACCGCAATATAGGAAATGCTACTGGTATAGGCACTCATTACGGCAATCCCTGCTGCCCATGCCGGAATCCCCATTCCCGCGACCATAAACTGCTCTGACGTCTTGGTCTTGCGCATAAAGTAGATTCCCATACCTACCATGACCATTCCGTAAAGGACAAGGATAACTGTATCTATTATACCCAATTGATAGTTCATAGTGCTTTCTAAATTATGCTGGCAATAATTCCAGGTTTTCCAAATACGATTTGATCTTCTCCCGTTCTTCCGCACCGAATTTTCGCAAAGGAAGCGCCATGCTATCACCGCAGATGTCCATTATCGATAAAGCACACTTAATACCCTTGGTTACGCGCGACTCATATTTACCAACACTGTAAATGGTGTCATAAACATACTTCACCTTTTGGTTAAGTACATCCATAACCCCTGTGTTATTCTCCAATGATGCATTGTATAGGTCTACGAAAAGGTTGGGAAGAAAATTGGCTCCTCCGGCCACGGCACCGTGTCCGCCGTGAATTACGGTGTCCGATAAAAAGGATTCCGTCCCAACGATGATAGAGAACCTTGGCGAATCCCGGAATGCATCGATAAGGGAGTACAGATATTCCAGGTCGCCAGAACTGTCTTTGATACCCAGTGCACCCAATTCTTTGGCACGACGGACAATTTTCAGCGAAATTTGCATCTTTGTGCAACTCGGCATATTGTAAAGCATAAACGGCAACGGCAATTCTGGCACCAAAGCATCGAGGTAATCGATCATTTCGTTCTCAGAAATCGGGAAATAATACGGCGGTGCAATAACAACAACGTCTGCACCAGACCTTTTGGCATGCTCCGCAATTTCAATGGACCCTTGAAATGAAGTATCCGTTATGCCAACGAGAACCGGGACACGATGATTTATTAATTTACAGGCCTTGGAGATCAATTCTTTGCGCAACCCATATGTTAAACTAGGGGCCTCTCCGTTGGTACCCAATAAAAATATACCGTGCACCCCTCCGGAAATCATATGTTCGATCAACCGTTCCAGGCCTTCGTTGTCCAATTCCCCTTCAGTCGTCAAGGGGGTTATCATTGGAGGAATAATCCCCTTTAAGTCTATATTCATATTGTTCTATTACCGAAATGGTTAAAACTTTTTCTTTTACCTGCGTCCCGACGGTTCCGGACGTATTTTACGTGTCTATTTTATCATATTTAAGTACCGTAGCTAAGGCAATACAACTATAAATATGACTTTATCAGCTCGCAACCCGCCCCGATCCGGTACTGACGGGAAGCCTCTATTCCCGGTTCGTCCCGATAGTTATCTGGGCAAAAAGTTTAAACCACTTCACTATGCATTACAAAGTAAAATGAATTAGATTCCTCCCACCACCATTATTTTACATAAATCACATATTATATTAACCCGATATCTCAATTATTTTGCGTAATATTGATGAAACGAGTTAAAATATATAGATATGGAATTCGTTGTCGAAAAAATATATGTTCCGAGCAACCACTCTTTCATTTCAAGGAAATTGCCCCTGTCTTCCAATGCCAGGATACACTCCCATAAAAATTTTGAGCTAAATTATATAACTTCTGGTGCCGGGCGTCGTATTGTAGGCGATAATATTTCCGGTTTTGAAAAGGGCGATTTGGTCCTATTGGGGCCCGAACTACCACATTGCTGGGAAGTTTTGGATAGCGAAAATGGAGAGGAGCCCACTTGTATCGTTACCCACTTCTCGGAGAACATTATAGATTCCGACTTTTTTAAAATGCCCGAACTCCAGAGGGTCGTGGCCTTACTGAAAGACGCCCACAATGGGATTCGGTTTAAATCCGAGGACGATTCCGAAATACGGCAAATATTAACGGAACTATCAGAAAGTAGGGGATTGGAATACTACATTGGTTTGCTCAAGGTATTTAATAGTCTGATAAAAATCACGGAAAGGATTACGCTTTCGAACCCTATGAACCAGTCGTCGGTTTTCTCAAAGAATATCGAACAGATCAATAAGGTATACGAATACGTTTTTCAAAATATCCAGGAAGGTGTTAAGCTGGAAGAAGCCTCGGCCGTTTTACATATGGCCCCGAGCTCCTTCTGCAGGTTTTTTAAGAAGAAGACAGGCCTTACCTTTATGGAGTACGTAAAGAATGTACGCGTTGGTATCGCGGCAAAATTGTTGGCCGAAACCGACAAGCAAATTACCCAGATTTGCTTTGAGAGCGGGTATAATAACCTGGCCAATTTTAATCATTACTTTAAAGCGAACATGGGGAAAACGCCTTCCGATTATCGAAAAAATTTTAGATAGCGTCCGCCTAAAAAGTCCAATAGCAGCGACACACCGGATTTAATAAACCCCTCTATACCTTCCGGGTCCCACTGAATTATACGGGTCGGTGCCTAGGTCAGTGCTCGTGTACCGATAAGACTCCCCTATTTATATAAATTCGCAAGCTTTGTTACCAATCCTATATGCCTGGTCTCCCAACCTGGTAGAAGGACGAACCTTAGGCTCTTATTTTTTTCCGACCAAATGGAGTAAAAGACCAACCGAGAAAATAACAAAAGAAATCAAACTAATTGGGGGCAACCCAGCCTGCCATTTATCAACGGTAATCCAGCCCGCGTACCCCATGAAAAATAAGTGCACGCCGACAAAAAGAAAGAAAATCGTAGTTATTTTTTTGGAGGTAAGGGTTGCGACGATAGGGTATATTTTTACAATATTTTCCCGAAAAGTGAAATAATAGATCCACAAAAGCACAAGGCCCATTGCACCTCCAAAAAGACTAAGCCCACCTTGCAGCGATAGTGATCCGTTTTCTTCAAAAAATACGTCATAGTACAACGGGTTTAAAATGGTGATACTCAATATAAAATGGACGAACACCAGCATCAGCCCGGCTAAACCCAATGATTTTCGAGCTCCCAACAATTTATCCGAAATTGGGGCACCAAGATTTTTTAGGGGTCCGATCGAAAAACTCAGCCCCAGCAAAAAAAATGAAGCTAATGAGATGCCCTTATTAAAAACGTAAACTGGCACATCTTTCCAAGGTACTTCCCCCGCAATATTGTACCTCAATACGGCGTAACCAACGCTTACTATTGTTACGAGAACAATTATCCTATCCGCAATTTCCCTTTTTTTTGGGGCAATCTCCATTTTGTCGTTATCTTTTAAAAGTTGGCAGTTTTCTTAAGTTCTTAAAATCGATTATGGGCCCCTGGAATTTCACCATGGACATTAATAGCGATCAATGAAAGCAAACCTATAAACAACACTATCGCAAAAAGGTATACGATCCAATTTTTAGTATTAATTTCATTGGAGGTCCCCACTACCGGTCCAATTTTCCGCTTTTTGAGCAACAAATAGATGACGATGATATTGAGAACGTACAAATGATTTTCCAAGATCAGATGACCGCCCAAAACCCCTTTGATCACATAGCTCATTAGCAGGTAAACCCCAAAATAAACATAAAATAAATAAGCGGTCTCTTTCCTTGAGTATTCTCCTTTACGCAACCGCCAACCTAAAACGACCGCCATTAGAAGCAATACTATGGCCGATAACCCGCTACTTTCAGATGCCAATCTCTCCAGATTTGGCATTTCACCCAAGTTCTTCAAAATTTGGTCATACGCCATAGATTCCCGAAATACGATAAAGGGAACAAAAACGAGTATAATGAATAGGGCTGCCCTATTGATCCATTTTCTAGGTTTTATATCATCAACAGGCCAAACGGAGGACAATACACCATAGGCCATCCCCGTTCCCCCAAAAAATCCAATGCTGTATTCCATGACGTTCCACATATTGAAAGGTATTTGCCAGGCATGGCCCATAACTTGTAAAAAATTTCCAAAAGCAAAACCAAAACCGCCCCCTAGCGCAGAAAAAATAGCCACCCTAATGGGCGAATTTCTATTTTCACGTGCCATGTACCAGAGCATTGCCAATCCTGCTCCCAAGATAATGGCCCAAGCCTCGGATCTTGGAGGGGTCATTTTAATACCGATCTGTTCTATCAGAAAAAAATAAGAGATAAGTCCGCCCGCCACCATTTCCGAAACCAGGGATCCCCATTTAACCCTCCGATCCTTGGTCGAATCCAGGACCAGCCCTACAAGTCCCCCACCAAGCAATCCGAATAGTGCCCCAATGACAAACAGCATCCCTAGCCCATAGTAGGCATTGAGGAAATCTATGGAACGGCCATAGCCTACTACTTGGCCATAACTTATCATGCCACCGGCTCCCCACCCTAAAGCGGATGCCAAAGCTATCAATAACATTTTATTGTACCAGTCCCTTCTTTGTGCTACCAGCACTAGGGCGAGTGCTCCTATAGCCCCTGCCCAGGCCGCTCCTTGTTCGTGACCAAATTTTCCCCGGATCGCCCAGGCCGTTGCGAGTGAAATGGCCACAATCAAAATTCCCATTCGTTGTTTCTTGAAATCCATAGTTGCTATTATTAGTGCCTATTTAAGATCTTGTGATTGAAATATTACGCTGTAGTTTCCCGTCTTGTAATCGGAATCCGTTTTGATGATGATTTTCTCTTGGTCTTTATCGTAATTCCAAGAATCCGAGGATAACTTTAGACCATCCAAAACAATACCCTCAGGGGGAATTGGGGAATGAATCCTTAAAATATGTGGTATTTTTGCACCTTCCAGACCCACTTTTAACACGCTGGCTTCCCGGATATAGCTAATTCGGGTCTCTTTTGCTGTAACTGGGTGATAATAGACAAAGGAATTTTGAATGTCCGGATAGATTAGGATGGTAATAAACCCGTCCGAGGTGTTATCTCCAAGTCCGGTATATCCTCTTTTTACTTTCAAGGGCACTATGGCCCCCTCCTTAATAAATACGGGAAATTCGTCTAGTGAAAACTCCATGTCTACCAACCGTGGGCCCTGCAATATCCCTTTGTCCCCAAAGAAATACCTCCATTCTCCTTCCGGCAAGGATATCTGCCTATTTTTGTCGTCTCTATATATGGGGGCGATCAGGAAATCATCGCCGAACATATAGTGATATTTGCCCTCTTTTAGGGGGGTCTGCAATCTCCTGCCGCCCTCATGGGCCGTCACTACATAGTGGTACATATAGGGTACGAGCTCGGTATGCAGCCAAGCGTATTTCCTGATGATTTCCAATTCTTGGGCAGACCGTTTCCAGAGTCGTCTTTCCCCGTGACCCCCATTTAGAAAGAGACCGCAAAAAGAGGAAAACTGTGCCCAACGAATATAAAGTCTTGGGGGGATGGTACGCCCTGAGAAACCCGCAACATCCGATCCAACAACGTTATACCCCAGTTCGGCACTCTTTAATATGCTTTTTATGGCCGATTCGAATCCTTGAATCCCCTCCAAGGCGATGTCCTTATTTGACTCTCCGCTATTTTGTATCATTTCGTCGGTAACCCACTCGTGTTTTTGATCGCCAACCCAGTTAACGGGCGAGGCATCGATGGGAGCAAAACCTTCCGGATGGAAACCGCGGTCCATAGACCTCGAAAGGGTCACGAAATCGGAATTTTGGCTCAAACCATGGTTGTACTCGTCGCGGTAATAACGATCCATATAACTTCTGGTAGAGGTGATTCCCTTTGTCGTTCTTTTATAAAAAAATGGAATCGGACCCCATTGTTGCCGAAAAAGGGTAGCGGTACCGTCCAATTTCCAACCATCGATGCCCAGATCAAAGACATTTTGCTGTAGGCCATGCCACCAGTCCATGGCTTTAGGGTTGTAATAATCGATAAACCCACCTTTACCCTTCCACCACTCCAAAGGCGTTGGGGGTTTTGCCAAAAAACCCCGTTCCGTGGCCCTGTCGAACCAATCCATATCCTCTTTAATTTGGGTATCCTTGCTATAACTATTCACCATAGAAGTCATCCATAACACTACCCGATACCCCTCCTCTTCCAAATGTCGAAACCAGACCTTGGGATCCGGATAGCGAATTGTATCGACTGTAAAATCATTGTATCGCAGGGACCAGGGACTGTCTAACAATATCGTACGCACGGGTATATCGTATGCCTTATATCCGGCCAACAATTCATCTACATATTCCGCGGTGTTCACATCGTCCTCCCACAACCAGCATTCCAAGGCCCAGGCCGGCGTAAGGGGCGGATTACCATGTCGTTGTGCATTAAAGGGAATACCCCAAACGGGTAGAAAGAAATAAAAATAGGAGAGCAGCAATAAGATGCCCAAGGAATAAAATGTGATTCTCAACCACTTATACCTCATCCTGATTTTTTTGGTGTCCTGATAAAGCGGAAATACGCCAAAATCAAAACATAAATTAATAATACGAGGCCTATGGGGCCTAGAATTCCGAAATATTCGGCATAAATCTCGTTATAGCCTTTTACCGCTTCCTCCCTTAAATAAAAGGAAAGGGCCATGGCCAAGAGAAACAAGGAGCAGGTACAGGAAAGCCAAACCATTATTTTATCCCCGTCCAATTTCCTTTTTTTGCCTTCTCTCCAGATCAATCGCAATAAGACCAGCCAAATAAACCACGATAGGACCTGGTAATAATTCAACGTCCTAAAATAATTGATCAGGGTTAAAAAAGGCCTGAAAATTAAATTGGAATCCAAGTAAAAGGGGCGATCCTTGTAGAGGAGAACCCTTAATTTTTCTTGAGGACCGTGTTTAAGTATCCCCAATATCGCGTGCTCCTTTTCACCTGGGCCCATAGAATCCCAGTTGGGTATCTCGAATGCATTATAGATGGAGCTCACCCTGCCATAACCGTGAAAATCGAGTCCCCCGACCATCATCAGATTATTTTCCTCGCAAAATTCCTTTAATTCGACGAAGATTCCACGGTCGTAGTAAAGGTCGCTCCCCACGTTCTCAATTTCGAACCCGTCGACTCCCAAATCGCGATAAAATTCCTTCTCTTTTCCCTTGCCGTCGAACCAATGGTTTATGATAACGGCCCCGCCATACTTGTGCACGGAATCCACTACCATCTTATCGGTCAGGCCTTTTGTCTGGAATTTACCATTGAGCCCCAACAGACTCATATGGTTGCTGCCAGAGTATTCCTGTCCTACCATGACCAAGGGTTCTATGGGAAACTCCCCGTTTCGCTGGGCTTGGACAAACCGGAGTGTTTTTTTATGGTTGGCGTGATCCGTAATAAAGAAAGCGTCGAAACCATTTCTCTTATGCCATTTCCACATACCTTTTTCGGATATGAGTCCGTCATGACTGAACTCGGTATGATCATGGGTGGTTACCAAAACGGAATGGGCCGAATTGTTGACAATCTTATTATTAGGCAGGGGAACAAATAATATCAGTACAAATATCGAAAAGCAGATACCTAGCAAAAGCGGTACGTTTGCCAGCTGGTTCAATAACAAGGTCTTTCTTTGTTCGCCTTTCCTAAAGATTCGAACGCCAACCCAGGCAAGATAAAATATCAAAAGCCAAAGCAGGGCCAAAGGCAACTCCTTTAAAGCGTAGATAGACCGGTTAAAAAAGAGAAGAGGGCCTAGAAACGGTTCAAAAAAAATCCGCCAAAACGGTACTTTTACCCCGAAATCAGTCGCAGGTAGGGAAGTCAAAGCATTTGTTAAATGCACCTCATAATGAAATGCCGTGGCCAATACCAGTATAAAAACTAAGGGCGCAACGGTCGTAATATGTTTAAATTTTCCTTTTTTCATTCGCTGCCACCTGAACCGTTGTATGGTATGCCCCGCCATAATTAAAATCCCCCAAGAAGGTTTCGACCTGTTTGCGGGTTTGGGCATCAAAATTATGCAAGGGTTCCACCATATATTCCGAACATATTCCCATAATGGCCAGTGCGCATTTTATGGCCGTGATACTTTTGGTGGGCGTATTTCCAAAACTATAGAGCGTATTGTGCATTTTGAGTATCAGATGCCGTAATTCCTTTACTCTTTCCAAATCCTTGGAATAAGAGGCCTCGTACAAATCGACAAAAAGTCTTGGGTAAATATTGGCCCCTCCGGCTACGGCGGCATGTCCACCGTTTATGATAGTATCGGACAAAAATAGTTCGGCCCCCGCAATAATCGAAAAATCGGGTTGGTCCTTAAATTCATCAATAATCGTATACAATGAACCCATATCTCCGGAACTGTCTTTTATGCCTATTGCTCCAAGCTCTTTTGCTTCTTTAATTGTTTCCAATGATAGGTGAAGTTTTGTGCAACTCGGAATATTATACAGGAGAAAGGGCAAAGGTAGTTTGGGGGCCAAGAATCTGAGGTAATCTATCATTTCCTTTTGCGAAATAGGAAAGTAGTAGGGAGAAGCCAAAACGAGGGCATCGGCCCCTGCATTTTTGGAATGCTCAGCAATTTCCAGGGCAGATTCGGAAGACGTATCCGAAATACTCACCAAAACCGGAACCCTGCGGTCTACAATGGCACAAACCTCCGAGATGAGCCTCTTGCGGATGTTGTACCCTAAACTAGGTCCTTCCCCGTTGGTCCCCAATAAAAAGATACCGTGTACCCCGCCCCGAAGAAGATGTTCAATGAGTCTTTCCAGACCCTTACTATCTAGCTCCATATTCTCGAGCAAGGGGGTCACCATTGGGGGGATAATACCTCTTAAGGGCAGCTGCATATATTATTGTATTATCGATTAAACAAATTAACTCTAAAATAATAGCTAAAACCACCATAATCTTGTACTAAACATATCATATTTTAGCATATAAGCCATGGCCTATCTATATACCCAAGTATTCTTCGCCATTTTGGTTTCGCTATAATTCTTTATGTTCCCGTTCTGCATTGGCTGAATAAAATTGATATGCAACATTGATCGGGCAAAGTAGGAATTCCTGTCAAAACGAATGGATAGGGGAAAAATAAAAGGATAACCCATTCTGAACCGTCGGGAAGTTTCCCCAAAATCCCGGAATTCCTATTTGGTGCGGGATTAACTGGATGGTAGGGATTGGTTTCCGGGTAGCATCAAAAAAGGACCTTTCATATAGAAAAGTCCCTTTTCTTTTGCATCTAACTAACTCAAAAACTAATAAAGTTCTGTAAAACCTCTCCTCTTAATACGGTTCATTTGTTCCTTGCAACAACCACATTTTGGACCATGCACTGTTGTTGCTTACGTCGTCGCCCTTAAATTGCGTCGGTTCCAATTTATCGATGGCGGATTCTACATTCGGATTGGTATCCATTTCATCGATGTTGTAATAAAACCGCAACGGTAAAGCCAGCCGTTTGGAGGCGGGTCCGGCCTGTAGGTCGGGGAGTCCGGTTCTCCTGTAATCGAACCAAGATTCGGACGCAGCGGTCCAACTGGCAATCCATTTTTGAACGATGATATCGGCATACCCCGAAAAAGCGGCAGGGCCCGAAATATAGTCGCCATAATCGGCTCCTACCCCCCAAGCCGTTAGCGATTGCTTAACGCCCTCGTTGTAATATTGCTGGGCGGTTCCAGGTATCCATCCATTAAAGGCAGCTTCGGCGAGAATAAGATTGACCTCCGCGGCCGACATCAACCTAGACTGAAGCAACGGGCCACTGGCTTCCTTATAGATAGCATTTAATTGGGAAGCGTGAAGGTTGGTCGCGCCCTGATTGGTGTTCGTGCTTAAATTATAGGCGATTCCAAAGGTCATTGCCGGAGGGTATCCGACGTATTCCGGATCGTAATCTACCGGATAGCCAACCCCGTCCACCGGATCCTCGTATGTATCCACTATATCCTGTGACACATATCTTTTTCCGTCCTCGGTATAATCTGTACCATCCGGGGCGCCCTGCAACAATACAATGGGAACCGCCACTTTCTCTGCCCACACACCCAATCTTGGATCGTCCAATTCTTGTAGTTTATCCACCAAAGGCTTTCCCATTTTTAGTCTAAAATATGCGCCTTGCGGACTCGTATCAAAATCGGTATTAGACGGCCATGAATCACTACTGGTATTTCCTATATAGGCCATATTGGCATCGTCGGAGGCCTTTAGTATCAATGGGAACTGGCTCGGGTTGTTAACAATGCCCTTGATGCCCTGTTCTGCCCACGATGGATCTTTTGCCGAAAGGCGCATATAGTAGCGTAGCGACAGGGAGTTGGCAAATTTCCGCCACTTGGCCACATCGCCCCCAAAGAGAATATCCTGGCTTGGATCAATACCGAGATAGGAGCCTTGACTTCCAGACAACAAGGCGTTGGCCGTTTTTAAATCGGATTGAATTCCTTCATAAATGGTCATCTGATTATCGAATGCGGCATCAAAATATTCGGGACCTTCATCCCCGCGGAGCGCATCGGTATATGGAGCATCGCCCCAGAGGTCTGTAATAAGTCCGTACATATAGGATTTCATCACGAGTCCCACCCCCCGATGAAAATCCAGATTATCGTCTTCCGCCTTTTGGATCAAGGTCTTGTCGTTGTACAATATCTGGTAATATCCCCTCCAGCTTTTGGATCGATTGTCCCAATTATAAGCATTATGGCCACTGGACCATCCATCTTTTTGTGTGTGCTGCATTACTCCCGCTACGTCTCCAAAACCCAGGTCAACAACGGTTTTTCCGACCCCGTTGATTACGGTGGGCACCAAGAGATTGGGATCTACATTTTCACCACCGATCTTGTTCGGGTTAACGTTCAGGTCTTCCAGACCATGGCAAGAAACCATTAGTATAACTCCCAAAACCAGTATTGTAAGTTTGCTTTTCATTTGATACATCTCAATTTCAGTTTTAATTTTTATTAAAATGTCACTCCAATTTTTATACCAATAGGAACCAACCAAGGTTCTACGTTGTACCGTTCTATACCCTGCTTAAATTGGGTACCCCTATTGCCTTTACTTTGTTCGGCTTGAAAGGCTCTTTCCGGGTCTATCCCGAATGCCGAATCCTTGGTCCATAGCATTATATTTCTACTGTAAAGTGACAATACCAGGTTGTCCAGGCCAATTTGGTCAACAAATGTATCGGGCAGATTATAGCTCAAAGATATCTCCCGGAGCTTTATATAATCGGCGTCGAACATATTCGGAGTCCCTAAATCCCATGGATTCTGTACGGAAAAAGGAATAAAATCGGTACCGACATCCCCTAAATTTTCATGTTCCACTATAAAGTTGCCGTTTTCATCGTAATCCCCGCGTACCCCGGCATTAAAAATACCATCGTAGACTGTTCGTCCGCTCAAGGTTTCGGGGAAACCACCATTACCGGGTGTCCCACCGATCGATTTAAAATTTTCGCCGTAAATAAATTCATCCGCATGATCCAAGACCCACTGCTTAAGCTCTGGTCCGGCCTCGGCAATGCCAGGATTGACAATATTATTCAACGTTCTATTGATATAGCCATCATCTCCCAAATATCTCGAGGTCTGGGACATGTATTGGCCACCGGAACGCCAGTCGAAGGTCAAATTAAGGGTGAAGTTTTTATAGGATAGGCTAGACTGCAGGCCCATTATGAAATCCGGGTTATAATTGCCTACCTTTACCCTTTCCTCGGAACCCTCCCATTCTGCATCTTCTCCTTTGCCGAGAATTGGATAGTTGTAATAGGGCGAATTTACATCGGTTACCCTTCTGATCATTGGGGAATAAATATTACCGAGCTTTCCATCCTCGCCCGTTGCAGGATTAGCTACATATCCTCGGGAAACGCTTTTGTTATCGCTCCAAAACTCGATATAATCGACCCCATCCGCAAGGGCAATAATTTTTGATTCGTTCGTAGTGAAATTAAAATTGAGGTCCCAATTCCAATCCTCGGATCGAAGCGGGGTGAGTCCCAGAGAAAGTTCAAATCCCTTGCTTTCCAAGGTACCGGCATTAATGCCTACACTGGAACTTCCCGAAGAGGGCGATATGGGCACCCGTATAATCTGGTTCTTATTTTCTACGATGTAATAGGTTCCAGAAAATCGCAACCGGTTCTGGAACATTGCCAAATCCAGTCCATACTCCTGGGAGTGGGCCTTCTCTGGTTCTAACCCTGGGGTATTCAATGAACCTGCCCCGTATAAAATGGCATCTCCCCATATACCGCCATTGTTATAATAGGTATCCAGCTGGTATGGATCCGTGTCGTTACCCACCACGGCATAGCCTCCCCGCAGCTTTAAGAGATCGACATTTGGAATATCCACCACCTCGTTGACCAAAAAACTCAGAGACGCCGAAGGGTAAAAATAAGATCGATTCTCTACGGGCAGGGTACTGGACCAATCGTTCCTAGCGGTCAGATCCAGATACAACATATCCCAAAACCCGAAGTTGGCTAGTCCGTAAATGCTATTGATGCCCCGTTCTGCGGAATAACTGGAATAATTTAAGGAAGAAGGCGCGATATTATCGACGGTAAAAAGGTTGGGTACAATAAGCCCGGCCTTTGAAAATGCCGAATTACTGAGGCCCGTGTGTTTTTGGTACATCAGGTTACCACCCCCCGAAATCGATAGATCCATTTTGTCCCATTTTTTGGTATAGGTGGCCAGGATATCCACGTTGGTCTCCAACCCATCGGTCTTGGCGATACCATAAGTACCATTGTTGGGTTCCCTACTGTATCCGGGAGCCATCTTGGTTTCTTCGGTCTGATTGTACGTGTTTAGGTTATAGCTGCTCTTCACGCTAAAATCGGGTGTAATGTTCCACTCCAACGCCATATTTCCGTACAATCGATATCTGGAAAAACCATTATTAATCTCATTGGCCATAAACCAAGGGTTCGCGTAATCGTCCGAAAAATTAAATACTTTGTTGCCTGGCAGCTTGTAGTCCTTTATGTCCATGATATTAATACTCGGCGGTACGTGATATGCCGCATCCAGAGGATTGGTACCCCTGTTGGAGGCGGGCCTATTTTTGGCGTAGCTGTGCACGAAGTTTACGCTAGTACTTACTGTAAGTCTGTTGTTCAGGTTGGAAGAGGCGGTCAAATTATAGCTATTCCGCTGCATGTCGGAATTCGGGATTATCCCCGTATTGTCCATGGTAGACACCCCAAATCTAAGGTTCAACCACTGAGAGCTGTTCGTAATGGCAAGACTATTGGTTGTTGTGATGCCCGTATCGACAAAATGATTGATGTTATCCGGATAACCTTTAAGTTCGGTCGGGATCGGGTGACCATTGGCATCCAAAGGTGAATTCCACTGTACGGCAAAATAGCCCTTATCCAGTTCGGGTCCCCCGTTTCCACCGGCAGGGATCGCATCGGGCATGATCATGCTCCCGCCTTCGGATTCGGGTGAATACGACAAATAACCCGTAGCAAATCGGGATTGGGTATCGATAAACTTATATGGGATGTCAAAGACCGTATTTGAGGTAAATTCCACCTTCATTTTTTCACCTTCCTTGGCTCTTTTGGTGGTAATCAGCACAACGCCGTTACCAGCCCTGGTTCCGTAAAGTGCGGCTGCACTGGCTCCTTTCAAGATTGTGACGTTGGCCACGCTCTCCGGATCAAGGTCGGAAATGGCATTTCCGTAATCCACAGGATTCCTGTCTCCAAACCCGCCAATATTATTGAGCGTATTCTCTACAGGCACCCCATCGATCACAAAAAGGGGTTGGTTGTCCGAACTCAGGGAAATAGCCCCGCGGATTACCATACTTACCGAAGAACCGGTACCCCCGGTACTGTTTATGGTCACCCCCGAAACCTTTCCGGATAACGAATTCAATACGTTTGGATTGGCGACCCGGGTCAGTTCCTGTCCAACGACTTTCTCAACCGAGTACCCCAAGGACTTGTCTTCCCGCTTTATCCCCAAGGCAGTAACCACGACCTCGTCCAGTGCTTGTGTGCCAGGTGCCATGACGACATTGATCGTCGACTGGCCATTAACTCCAATCTCCTGGGTCTCGAACCCAAGATAGGAAAAGACAAGAGTGCCGGTACCGTTTGGCACATCCAAACTGTAGGTGCCATCAAAATCGGTGATCTTACCCGTATTGGTTCCCTTTAAAACAATACTTACCCCGGGCAAGGGAATGCCGTCCTCGGAGGAAGTGACCGTACCCGAAACCTTTAAAAAGGTAGTTTGGGCCGATAAGGAATGACCGGCCAAAAGCAAGGTCAAAATAAGCAAGGAACAAATAAATTTCCCCACATGGTCTTTTATAGAATAGTGCATCTCCATATTCAATGTGTATATTTGGTTATCTTTTAACAATCATTCAACTACTTCAAAGGTCAATATCACGGCATTGGTGTTCACCCCAATATAATCTTGGGAAGCCGCCAAAAACATGACCAAACGCATGGATTTATCGGTGATATTCTGAATGATGACCTTTCGCTCAAAATCCATAAGGCCAATAAACTCGGTTCCCGAAAAACTGAGGGTGGATACCCCTCCATAAGTTATTGCGCCCCCTGGGCCATAAACCGAAGTTGTCGTAAAATCCTCATTCTCTACATACGTAAAAGTGGCCCCCGACTCGGGCGTATACTTACCGGTACAGAGTCCAAAATCGGCGCCGCCATCGTTTACGATACCCGCACCCCCGGTCGTAACAAACTGGTACAGCAATCCACTAAACGCCGCCCCATCCGCTTTCACGTCATGTTTGTAATCGCCATCAAAATAAAAGGTGAATTCATCGTCATATACTTCCGCCATACCGAGCCCGGATCCAAAAATGCCGCCAGGCAAGGGATTGGGAGCACCATCGAACGGGGTCAGGTCGGCATCCGCATTGGCAAAATAGTCATTGGCAGAGTGTCCATTGGAAATCTTCCAGGTCTTGCCATTCGTTGCCGTAGCACCCCCGGTCAACAATACATATGGCGTAATATCCAACGCAAGTTTCACATCTTTAGTCACGGAAGCCCCACTGGCATCCGTTGCAGTAAGCGTCGCATCGTAATAGCCGCCATCCTTGTATACATGAACTGGGTTCTGTGCGGTGCTTGTGGTTCCATCACCAAAATCCCAACTCCAAGTGGTGGCACTATGGGTCAGGCCTTGAAAAGCGACCTTTTTTCCATTTACCGAGTGGAAAATATCGGCGGAAAGTGGAAAGCTCCCATTTCCATCGTCATCGTCCGAACTGCAAGACACCAGTACAAGTGATGCAGAAAAAAGGATTCCAATAATAAGGTTTACATGTCTTTTTCTCATAAGTAATTCATTTTAATGACTAGAATTAGGTTTAGCCAAAATCTAAAAGCAACACAACAATAGCATAGACCTATTTAAAAAACAACCGCTGTCTTAGGAGTTTTCCAACTTAAACCCAACCCCTTTAAAAAAGGGGCGGTATTTTGGCATACCTTAAACATTGAACGTTATAGATATGTTAAATTATTTTACACTTTACCAAATCTAATACTAATCCGTTCAATCTATATCATGTATTTTATCATAAACCAATAGCATATTGCCCTTGTATTTAATTTATTAGTTTTAATTTTACTTTTTGAGGCAATATTCTTAATATGTAGGAAATAGATTAACAATAACTTTTTATTAACATTTAAAATGAAGAACAATGTCATACGGTCAGCGCCAAAAAACAAATTTTTGGTGTTTTGTCTTGGCCTTTTGTTTTTGTCCTATGGTTCGGCACAAGAATTAATGGTCGGTAGTGCCAAACGCAAATTGACCCCCGACCCGTTACTTGCAGTGTCCGGAGGTGTCGGGATACCCAGGCCGGCCACAATTAAAAAGGGAGACCTCTACGCCCGCGTAATGGTTATCGCCAAGGGAAATATAAAAATAGCGATCGTGGGCATAGACAATCTGGGATGGCCCGCCGCCCTTGGGGATAGGACTAGAAAACTTGTTAGTGAAATCCCGCCTGAGAACATAGTAATAGGTGCAACGCATACCCATAGCGCCCCGGATGCTTATGCATTTCCCGATGAGAACGGAAATGTCGGAGCGGACCTGAAATATTTGGACTGGTGTACCGTACAAATTGCCGATGCCATTAAAGAAGCCCTGAAAAATCTACAGCCTGCCGATTTAAAAATCGCCATGGGCAAGGCGGAAGGAAAGATATCCTATAATTATTACGCGCCCCAGCTATACGATCCCCGCTGCAGTGTCCTACAAGCCATTGCCACAACTGGCAAGAAGAAAGGGGAACCTATTGCCACCTTGGTAAACTATGCCATACACCCCGAAGTTATTGGCAACAAACAGGGGATTCTAAGTCCGGATCTTGTAGGGCCCCTGAACGACAGGATCGAACAAAAAACAGGGGGCATGTCTATCTTTATGAACGGGGCACAAGGTGGAATGGTGACCGCCGATAACCGATTGGAAAACGGGAAGGAAGCCAACGATTGGCAAGAATGTATAAGGATCGGGGATCTATTGGCCGACGAGGCGCTACGGATTGTGGCCAATGCAGTCCCGCAGCACAACGCTTCCCTCTACTGCACTTCTAAAAAGGTAGAATTTCCAATAGATTCGCCAATGATGCGCTATATTTTAAAGAATTCGCCCCTTTCTATGGGAACGGGCAACGACAGTATCGCGAGTACTACAATGAACCTTTTGAATATCGGGACCGCGCAGGTACTGACAATCCCAGGGGAAGCCTTGCCCAACATAGGATACTACCTCAAACGCAAAATGAACACGGACACCCCGTTTCTTTTCGGGCTTACCAACGACGCGTTTGGCTATATCCTGACCAAGGTCGATTTTAATAGTTTTGACAGGTACAAATATATCACTAAGACCAGCCTGGGAGAGATGACCGGCGAGATACTGATTTCAGATGCCCTCGATTTAATTGAAAAAAGTCCTAATCCACAAAAAATCAAATAAACATATGATAACAATTATTAGTATGGCCAAAAGATTGGCCATTGCGTTTGCGATTCCTATCCTATTATTATCGGCCTGCAGGGAAAGTCCAAAAAGCACGGCCCAATTGGCTCCATCAAAGGAGACCAAACCAACGCCAGAAACGGCTCTCCAGAGCTATTTGAACAATGAGGATACCACCTTCAAATGGGAGATAAAGGATACTTTTGAAATAGGAAAGGTAAAGGCGTATGACATCTTGTTGACCTCACAAAAATGGCGGGATTTTACCTGGAAGCATCAATTGACCATAATGGTGCCCTCTGAAATTGATTATGACGGAGCACTGCTCTTCATTACCGGTGGCAGTGTAAAGGATGGAATGCCAAACTGGAAAACCAAAGAAAAGACGGGAAAGGAAACAGCTCCTATGGCACAGATGGCCGAAAAGAACAAAGCTATTGTGGCCATAATACGGCAAGTTCCCATGCAACCTTTATACGATGGAGATCTGGTGGAGGATCAATTGATCTCATATACGCTACATCAATATAAAAATGACAAGGATCTCACCTGGCCCCTGCTCTTTCCGATGGTCAAGAGTGCTGTCCGGGGAATGGACGCCATACAGGAATTTTCCAAAAACACATTAAAGAAAGACGTCACGGGATTTACCGTTGCGGGAGCCTCGAAAAGGGGTTGGACCACATGGCTTACCGGGGCAAACGATACAAGGGTAAAGGCCATTGGGCCCATGGTTATCGACGTATTGAACATGCCGGTCAGCCTAGATTACCAGTTGACTGCCTGGAACGAATACAGCGTCCAAATTGAAGATTATACCAAATTGGAAATCCCACAGACGGTCAGTACCCCAGAAGGAAATGCCCTGACCCAAATGATCGACCCGTATTCCTATCGCGATAAACTAACGATGCCAAAACTAATTTTTATTGGCACCAATGACGAGTACTGGCCGGTGGATGCCATAAAAAACTATATCGATAGTATTCCCGGAAATAACTTTGTAATGTACACTCCCAATGCCGGACATGATTTGGCGGGCGGAGCCAAAGCGCTAAAGTCCCTAAGTGCCTTTTGGGAATATACCTTAAAGAAAAAGCCATATCCCGATCTGGAATATCAACTGAGTACCGATAAAGCTTCGGCCACACTTTCCGTAGAATCCGATTCCAAGGAGCTCGTATCGGCCTATCTGTGGTCCGCAGATTCCGAAGATCGCGATTTTAGGGACGAGAAATGGGATTCCATTCCATTAAAACCTTCCATAAAAGGCGCGGTAAAAGAGAAGATTCCCTTCCCGAAAAAAGGATTCAAGTCCTTTTACATCGATTTAGAATACAAGGATCCCAATGGAGGCACCTATACTAAAAGTACCCGTATGTACTTAACCGATGCAAATGAGGTTCTCTAAATCTTTTCGCAATTGGTCGGTGGTTGTGGGGACCCTGATTATTCTGGCCCTATTGCTGCTCAAATCCGTTTTTGAAACGAGCACGTGTTTTCCCGTATCCGAATATTACGGCTATGATAAGGCTATTCCACTTCACGACTCGGTTCGAATGGCTACGGACACCACGGATTTTAAATTGTTCGAGGTTTCTTATACCAGCGTTCACGACCAGAGCGTAACGGCCCTACTGAGTATTCCCAAAAACCAACCGGAACCGATCCCGATCGTAATCTTGATGCACGGATTGGGGGATCGTAAAACGGTAGATTATGTGGAATACGGGAACAGGCTATTACTAAAAAACGGCTTTGCCGTGCTGCGGTTAGACATTAGCGATCACGGAGATCGCAAAAAGGAATTCTATGATTTTGATCTTACAGGGCCCGACAAATACTGGACCCGCAATATCGTAAGTCAGACCGTTTTTGACCTGCGAAGAGCGGTCGATTTTATCGAAACACGGCCAGAATTGGACTCCAAACGGATCGGGTATTATGGAATAAGTTTGGGGGGCATTATCGGCACCGTGTTTTGTGGGGTAGAGCAACGGGTAAAAGTTCCTGTTATTGCCTTGGCGGGCGGACAGTTGAACTTGCTTTACAAACAGGATGCACTTTCCGGAGAAGCCAAGAATTTCTTGTCCATTATAGAACCACTTAATTTTGTCACGGACATTTCTCCACGCCCCTTATTAATGCTCAACGCCAAAAATGACGAGATTGTACCACCGACCATGAGCAAATTGCTTTATAAAAAGGCTGGGGAACCCAAAGAAATAATCTGGTACGACGCCAAACACAGAGATGCCCCTTTGGACATCATCTACGGGGATGGGTTGAGTTGGTTTAAGAAGTATTTATAGGAAAGAAAGAGTCAAGAGTCAAGAGTTAAGACGGAGGTGGCATGTCGCTTACCCAGTTCTAAGGCCAGGGATAGCAAACTTTTTCTAACAATGATGAACCAGTTTATGAGTTTATCTCGAGCTTGATCTCAATAAAAAATACCGTGCCAATTGGCAGCGACAAGACCTGATTTTTGGTTCTTGATTCTAGGTTCATTGGAAAAACATCGATAATTTTAAATAGATTTTATAATCATGAAAAAACTACTTATACATCCTTTACCGGCTTTTCTTTGCCTCGCTATATTTTTTGTCGGATGTAAGGATAAAAAATCGCAAACCGACCAATCCGGAACGGCAGCAGTGGAAGCCACAACAAAGTCCACTGCAAACACATGGGCCGAAAAATTGGGTTGGCCGGCCGGCAAAAAGGTAATCATTTTGCACGCCGATGATATAGGAATGTGCCCAGAGGCCAATGTTGCCGCCAAAAAAATGCTGACAGATGGGGTTATCCAATCGGCTGCCGTTATGATCCCCTGTCCCAATGCAAAGGAAGCCATTACCTGGGCCGCTGAACACCCTGCCATGGATATTGGTCTTCATCTCACCCTTACAAGCGAATGGAAGACCTATAGATGGGGTACGGTAACCCCAGCTGCGGAAGTACCAGGTCTGTTGGACGAAGACCATAAAATGTGGCACGAAGTTCCACAGGTGGTGCAACACGCCTCTGCTGAAGAGGTAGAAAAAGAAATAAGGAGCCAAATAGAGCAATCCATTACGTGGGGGTATAGGCCGGACCATATGGACACCCATATGGGGACCTTGTACGCCGACCCAGGTTACGTAAAAGTATTCATCAAAGTGGCAGAGGAATATGGAATTCCCGCAAATATTATTGACATCTCCAAACCTGAGGTGTTGGCGGAGTTCAAACGCCAGGGCTACCCATTGGATGACAGGGTTGTAAAAATGGTGGACGGATATACCCTTCCTAAGCTCGATTATTTCTCAAGTGCCCCAAAAGCCGAAACCTACGAAGGGAAAATTGAGAAATTCAAGGCCTTGGTCAACTCCGTTCCTCCCGGACTTACGGAAATTATATTCCACCCTTCGGTCCTTACGGAAAACCTGAAGACCATAACCAATTCTTGGCAGCAGCGGGCATGGGAGGCCCAAATGTTTTCGGATCCCGATCTTATTCAATTTTTTAGGGATGAGGATATCATTTTTACCAATTGGAAGGAAATTATGGAACGATTCGAGAAGCAGAAATGAGGATCATCGGCTTCGGCATCCGCTGAAGAATTCGTCAAATAAAAAACCTTTGGAACCGACTACAGAGAAATATCCATTGGGGAATGTTCGGATGAAAATACGTTGTACATTATTTGACCCGAAAAAACAATATTTAATGTATAACCAATAAAATAGCATTGGCCTCGTGTTGATTTATTGGGTTTATTTGTAGGTATTTCAAATAGTTAGTAGTATGGACTCTACCTCCGGAATTATATTGGCCATTTCCCTTATCATCATTATGTTTGGCATGGGATTGTCCCTGACATTGGCCGATTTTAAAAGGGTGTTTCTTTTTCCCAAGGCCATTTTTATCGGTTTGTTCTGCCAGCTGATACTCCTGCCGCTGATCGGTTATGCGTTGGCCACTTCCCTGCACCTCTCCCCTACCACGGCAATCGGCCTAATGCTTTTAGCCGCCTGCCCTGGTGGTGCCACCTCAAACATGCTCACCTACTTGGCCAAGGGAGATTTGGCACTATCGGTCACCTTGACGGCCGTCGCGAGTTTGCTGACCATTATCACCATTCCCATTATCGTCCAATTCGCCTTGGAAGTATTTTCAAATGAAAGTCAGACCGTAAGCGTAGACGCCCTGACCATGGTCAAACAACTTTTAGTAATCGTGGTGATACCCGTTACTATGGGGATGTGGGTGAAACGGACTTTTCAAGCGTTTGCATCCCGTATGGAAAAGCCAGTAAAAATTGCATCGGCCATCATTTTTGTTTTGGTTGTTGTTGGGATCACTTATAGCATTAAGGATGTTTTTATGAGTTATATGTCCGAGGCCGGATTACCTGCAATCTTGTTGAATGTTATCACCATGTCGGTTGGTTTTGGCTTGGCCGTACTTTTTAAATTGACCAGGCCCCAGGCGATAAGTATATCCATTGAAACCGGGATCCAAAATGCCACCTTGGCCATTACCTTGGCCACCATTGCGTTGAATAATGCCGAGTTTTCTATAGTGCCGGCCATTTACGGCTTATTGATGTTCGTTTCGGCGGCCCTAATTATTTTTGCCAAAAAGCCTTTGGGGGTAAATTCTAAAACTGTCGAAACCGATAATGCCCAAGATCAACGATAGGGCGTAATTATTGGCTATTTAACCGTTTATCCGTTTTTAAGACAAACAATCATAACCTCTAATAAAGATATTAAATCATGAAATTATCTGCCTTGCTCCTATTTTCACTACTATTCTTTTCGTGTAAGGATAAATCGTTTAAATTGCCCGAAGTAATTTTATTGGACGACCCTGCAGTGATTACCCAAGAGTTTATATATGAACTGGATAATGCCCCGACCCCGGAGTGCCATGCCTCTACGGTAGAAGTAAGTAACGGCGTGGTGGTTGCCTCATGGTTTGGGGGAACCAAAGAGAAAAATAAGGACGTGACCATATGGATTTCCCGCAATACCAACGGAAACTGGTCTGTCCCTGTAGAGGTAGCCGATGGTGTCCAGGAAGACGGCACGCGCTACCCTTGTTGGAATCCTGTATTGTTTAAACCCAAAGGACAACCTCTTTATTTGTACTACAAGGTGGGACCCAGTCCGCAGGAGTGGTGGGGGCTCTATATAACCTCGGAAGATGATGGGAAAACTTGGTCCAAACCGGTAAGGCTTCCAGACGGAATTTTGGGGCCCATAAAAAATCAACCCGTCCAACTGGCAAACGGAGCCATTCTATCCCCTTCGAGCAATGAAACAAAATCCGGGGAATGGACGATCCACGTGGAAATCAGCAAGGACAGTGCCAAGACCTGGGCCAGTTCCGGACCCTTAAACGATCCGAACGAAATTGGCGCCATACAGCCCGTTGTCCTAAACTATGGGGATGGAAAATTGCAACTGTTGAGCCGTACCAAAAACGATTTTGTAGCCCAAAACTGGTCCGACGACAACGGGGAAACGTGGGGTAAAATGACGCCCACCGCCCTTCCCAACCCCAATTCGGGAATAGACGGGGTAACCTTAAAGGATGGGCGCCAACTCTTGGTCTATAATCCTACCGGTGAAAATTGGGGCGATCGGGTTCCTCTAAGCGTAGGACTTTCCACAAACGGAAAGAATTGGGACCGAGTGTTAGATCTAGAACCCCTGCGGGAGACGACGGATAAGGCCGGTGAAGAATATTCGTACCCCACCGTCGTTCAAGCGGAAGACGGCAAGGTACATATTGTCTATACTTGGAATAGAAAAACAATAAAATATATCGTTTTGGACCCCAACAAGCTTTAGTAGATGCAAACCAAGAAGTGGCAGCGGAGATCGATAAAGGTGCTTATAAGCTTGGCCATTCTCTTTTTGTTGCTGCGCATTTTTGCTGTAAGTTCCATCGATACGACCCCTTATTTTAAGACGGCCTATTACGGGGAAACCATTGAAAAAATGAATGCCGAGGCGAACTCCATGGCCGAAACCAATGGTGTATTACACGCCGGGTTTTCTAAAGTGAACATCACCCCAAAAATTGTTGATCGTTCCGCTAATCCCGGGAAGGGCGAATTCACTGCTATCAAAATGGCAGGTTTTGGAAATGGACAAATAGCCAAAGGGGTCCACGATTCCCTTTATGCAAAGGCCATTGCACTCCAGGTCGGGGAAAAAGTGCTCATTCTGATAAGTGCCGACTTGGTGTTTATGCCAGAATCGGTAGTGGCCAAAGTGAAGGAAAACGTAAAGGACCGCGTTTCTAGGGAACAACTTATTTTTGGTGCCACCCACACCCATTCCAGCGTAGGAAATTGTATTCCGGGAGTGGTGGGGAAGAGCTTTGGGGGCGAGTACCAACCCGAAGTCGTACAATGGCTCAGTGATAAATTTACACAAGTTATCACAGAGGCCCTCGCGGACAAACGACCAGCAAAATTCGCGTCAGATTTTATAAGCGTCCCCAATTTGGTCCGCAATCGTATTATTGGGGAAACTGGCAGACTCAATGACAAATTAAACCTTTTCTCTGTGGTTCAAGACCGCGGTAAAAAGGCCGTAATCGGAATTTTTTCTGCGCATGCCACCACCATTGGTACCTGGAACGACAAGTTTAGCGGGGATTATCCTGGATATTTCCAGCGATCCCTGGAAACCAACGCAGTAGACTTGGCCCTATTTTTTGCGGGGACGGTTGGAAGCCAATCGAACATGGGCAAGGGAGAAAAATTTGATAAGGCAAAATATATTGGGGAAACGTTGGCAGATTCCGCAGAAATACTGCTCAAAAAAATGAAATACGACTCAATCGTATCCTTGACCCCAATGGCAACGGAATTGGAAATCCCAAAACTTCAGGCCTTTTATATCACCGATCGGTTGCGTCTGTCTCCTATGGCAGGAGGGCTACTGATACCAAAACCGGAATCCCCATATCTTCAGGGCTTTAAATTGAATAATTTTGTGTGGATCGCCATGCCCTACGAACTGAGCGGGGAATACGGTATCGACCTAAAGAATGCCCTGGAACTGCAAGGGTACGATTCGGCGCTTACCTGCTTCAATGGACAGTATCTAGGGTATATAGTACCTCAAAAATATTACTATTACGACACCTACGAAGCTCGTTTGATGGGTTGGTACGGCCCTAGCATGGGGGATTATTTGATGGAACTTAACTTTAGGATGGCCAATGCACTTACTGGTGTCCGCCTATAAAGTCCGATAACTGCGTTATGCTTGTTCTCGGTCTTTCTAGCTCAGACACCCGAGTTTATTGAAAAAAGACTTATTGGACAATGAGTATAAACAAGAACAAAGAAACAAGACTTTCAATTTAAGCCAGTTCTTAATCCAAATTTATATAAAAACGATTTTTATGAGTTTGTCGGAGTAAAAGTTAGTTAGGTTAAGAAATATATTGATTTTACCTGTTTTGTTAGGGTGTCAGCATTGATTCCACCTTTAAAGGCCTGCCCAAACAGTACGGGCGGGCGCAGGGGATATTTGTGAAGTTTGGTTAAGTGTTTATGAAAAAAGCAACCGACCAACGTTCCCTAGAATAGTGCCTTCAAGGTTTCTATTCCCGACCCTAAAAGGAGGAAACTCGAAATTCGATTGTTACACTTTAGGGTTGGGGCAAAACAAGCGAATTTCAAGTTGTAGGTAAATAGCAACAATAATGGAAACAAGACATGGGTAATAGCATGACCATTATCAATCAAAAATGAAAAGAAATGAAGAAACTTTTTAAAATTTTTGGGATTCTAATCGTATTGATCCTTTTGGTAATAGGGGGTATTTTTATGTACAACTGGCGCGATCGCCACCCAGGCTACCATATCGATATAAGCCTTACCAACGAAAGTCCCCAGCAAGTCAGCGCGGGTTTTTCTAAAAAACCGATAACCCCGACGATAATCGATACCTGGAACGATGCCAACAACGACCATAAATACAATAAAGCGGACGGCGACACCTACAATGACGTGAACGGCAACGGCAAGTTCGATGCCTTTTGGATCGCTGGGATGAGCAATGCCAAACCGGCCCAAGGAGTACATGACGACGTTTGGTCACGGGCCATGGTCCTGGACGACGGCCAGCACCGCATCGCCATGGTTTCAATGGATGCTATCGGTTTTCTGTTAGGGGATGTCATAGATATCAGGAATCGGGTACCCAAGGAATTGGGCCTCGATTATGTCCTTATTTCATCTACCCATACACACGAAAGCAATGATCTGGTTGGTATTTGGGGAGAAAACATGTTCAATTCCGGGGTAAATCCGGATCAGATGGAATACGTAAAGGAACAAACGGTCGCATCCATCGTGGAAGCGACAAAAAAACTACGGCCCGCCAAACTAGTCTTTGCCGAAGACCTGTCGGGCAAGGACTCCGTACTGATGAAAGATACGAGAAAACCCATCGTTAAGGCTCCGGGAATCCATTTAATGCAGGTATTAGATGCTGGCACGGACAAGACCATGGGAACCTTGATCAATTGGTCCAACCATCCAGAAACCCTTTGGAGCCAGAATCTGCTGATCAGTTCCGATTTTCCGCATTACGTTCGAGAAGCCGTTGAAAATGGAGTCTACAATGGAAACGAATTGATGCAGGAAGGCTTGGGCGGTGTGGCGGTCTACTTCTCTGGCACCATAGGCGGACTCATGGCCCCCCATCCGTCCATAGCCATTCACGATCCCTTTACGGGCGAACCTTATTCCAAGCCTACCTTTGAAAAGACAAAGGCACTTGGGGACCATATTGCCCTGATGTCCCTCGAAGCCTTACGGCAACGCGGGGATACCGTTGCCGACACAAAAATATCGGTCCGTGCGAAGACCTTGATGGCTCCGTTGGATAATATTACCTTTATAATCGCAAGCGGTATCGGATTGATCAAGATGGGGATGCCCGCGTATTTTGAGAAACGAACGGAAGTTGGTGCCATACGGATAGGTCCTGCCCTATTTCTAAGCATTCCTGGGGAAATCTATCCAGAAATCGTATTTGGCGGCGTGGAAGCACCTCCTGGGAGGGATTTTGACATACAACCCGTGGAGGTACCCCCTCTACAGACTTTTATCAAGGACAAGTACAAATTTTACTTGGGACTTTCCAACGATGAGATCGGCTATATCATCCCTAAAAGTGAATGGGACGTTAAAAAACCCTATTTGTACAACGATAAGGGCGATACCTATGGGGAAGGAAATTCCCTTGGTCCCGATACTGCCCCGTTGATCTATAAATCACTCATCGAGGTAATTGAAGAATTGAAATAAAAGGACCTCTGTCGCTAAAGGATTAACGACCACTCTGAAACTTCAGAGCTAAAGGACGAAAGACTTTCTAGTTGGGGATTTGTCGAATAAATTCGTCCGTAATCTCAGAAAAACGGTCTACGATATGGTCGGCCAGCATCAATTTGTCCCGCTTTTCGGAATTGGTTATGGCGACACATTTCATGCCCGCCGCTTTGGCAGATCGTACGCCGTTTTCCGAATCCTCGATAACCAAACACGCTTTTGGATCAACCCCCAATTTTTTTGCTGTTAGCAGATATGGCTCGGGATGTGGCTTGCCATAGACAACGTCTTCCGAAGTAACAACGATTCTAAACTTATCCTGTAACCTCAACTTAATTATCACCGTTTGCGCTTCGCTTAGGGTTGAGCTGGTCGTCAGGGCCAGGGTATAGTTTTTGTAAAGCCGATCGATAAGGTCCACCACCTCGGGGTATATCTTTAATTCGTGCCGGATCAGCTCCAAATAAATTTTAGTTTTGTCGGCTATGATCCGCTCCAGTTTTACATGGTAAAGGCTGTATATTTCAATGAGCTCCTTAAATGCCGCAAGATCGGTCCTGCCCAGACAAAATCTCCTGTAGATTTCCGGGGTAACATCCAAACCTACCTGTTCGAATGCACGTTTGGTCGCCAGTTCATGGCATTCCTCGTCGTCTGTAATGACCCCGTTCATGTCAAAGATTACAGTGGTAATCATATCTTATTTTTTAAATTCGCCTCAATTTCAAGGATACGGTCAATATGTCCGTCGGATATTTTTTTATGTAGGGAATCAAAGGGCAAAATCGGCAGGCGCACATTAGGGGTAGGATAAATGCCTTGGCGGTATAACAATCGCTTGAAAAAATGAATGGAGATATCCAGGTGTTGATTTGAAAATGCCAAAACCGGAAGTATTTGCCCGAACAAACTTTGGGCCCCTAACATATTTCCCGCTTCAAACCTTCTATAAATCTCCGTATAAATATAATGCATTCCCGTAGGCATAAAAGCATGGACTCCCCGCTGTAGTCCCTCTATCATTTGGGATACGGCCCAACCTCCACTGACGTTTAAACAACCGTTGGTCAGTTTTAAAATTCGGGAATATTTGATTCCAGCAGGAACGGTTTCTATCTTTAGGCAACGGAATGCCCCCACATTTTCGAATAGATTCAAAATCAATTCATCAGAAAGACCGTAACCCGTGGCGTCCCAATCTTGTAACATGATCATGTCCGGCCCTAGGTCCGCCAGTTTCATAAACTGTTCCTTAAACTGATCTTCGTTCGTAAAGGGTATTTGAAATAGTACATTCCTGCAACCCACGTCTTGGTAGGCCTTCAACAATTTTTTGCTTTTCAAAAAATCGCTTTCCCCGGCACCGGCGATTACTGGAACCCTACCTGATACCGTTTCAAGAACCTTGGCTACCATTCGTATCCGTTCCAGTTCGGACAATTTGTAAACTTCGGCCGCCATGGCGGGAACCAAAAAACCAGCTACTCCCGCTTTCAATGCCTCCTTAACATTATTTTTCAGGGCAAACAAGTCAATTTTGCCATCAATGTCAAAGGGGGTATTGAGGACCGTGACAATTCCGTTAAGGGGAAATAATTTCTTTTTCAAAATTATTATTTGTGCCGCAGTTCAAAACTATCCAAGATTCCCCCATCGGACCCGTCCCCGTTCATCTTTCTAGCGGTACACTTTAGGTGTTTTCCATCGATCTCGAACACCACGTAATGGTAGGCATAAAATTCACCCGCATCGGTTGCATCGCTGTTTTTAACCGCTTTATGGTCTGGATAATCAATTTGCTCCCATTCGTGATATTTATGGTTGTCCAGATTGGCACCTCCTCCCCCAGAGATGATATAGGTAACGTTGTTTCCCTTTCCCGTTTCGGGGTCATAAGGCGGGTGGGGCAACCCGCGTTCATAGTCATGGGTGTGGCCGCTTACCACGACATCTACATCGTTTGCTTCCATAAGGGGAACGATATACTTGCGCAAAGGGGGCTCGCCGTCATAAGGCCCGCCAGACCAAGCTTCCGAATACGGGGGCTGGTGCATTAAGGCAAAGATCCACTCGCTGGTTCCCTTGGCTTTTTTTAAATCGTTGACAAACCAATTGTATTGCTGGCTATTTATGGTGATTCCCTCCCCTTCCTCGAAATTCGACTTGTTGGGGTCCAAAAATATAAAATGGGAATTACCGTAATCGACGGAGTAAAAATACTCTGTGCTGCCGGGTGAGGTCAATGGATGATCTACGTACTTTTCAAAAGGGGGAACTACCCGTTGTTCGCTATATCCCCCATATTCGTGGTTGCCTATGGCAATATAGGTTGGGACCGACCCACTAACATGCCTAAGGGGATAAAAATATTCATCGATCCATCCCGTTAAGTTGGTCCCCTTAGATACTACGTCGCCGATGTTCAAGATCATATCCGCTTGTTCCGCAGCCATCATTTTAACCACATTCTCATGTACTTTGGGATAAGACCGATTGTCCCCGTAAACTATGATTTTTATGGCCGCATCCTTTGGTTTTTTTGTTTTAAACGTACGCACCTCACTCCGCAAGTTCCCGGATTCTACCCTGTATTCATAGCTTTCATTAGGGTTTAGGCCTACCAAGGTAATCTCGTGCATGGACTTCGGTATTTCATTTTCCACCGATTCAGCGTTCAGCTGTCCATGTTGTCCATAAACCACCTTACCAAAAGTTGGGAAGGCGGTTTCCCACATGATCGTAATGGCATCTTCCTGTACGTTTTGTAAATAGGGCAATATTAAAAATGCAGGTTCCTTTTGCAGCGCTACCTTCACACTTTTCAAAACACTGTTGGTGATGGCCAATCTCTCGGCCAAGTCCAGGTTCCTGGAATCCTTCATCGTTTTGGAAACATTATTAACGATGGCCATATTGGGTTTCGGGTGTCTCTCACAATATCGATCCAGCCGATCTATTGCCAATCGGACCTCTCCCATTGTCTTTTTGAGTTGAAAGGCCTCATCGGTGATCAAGCGAACCTCCCGCAAATCACCGGACCCCCATTCGTTCCTGACTTTTATGGCAACCGAGATACTTTCTCCCACCTTTGCAGAGCTGCTCAGGTTTATGTTGCCCTCCCCCTCTGTAAATTGTTGTCGCAACTTGCCATTTACCCATATTTCTCCTTTATCGTTGGCATTTACCAATAGCCGAACGGCCCTTCCCACAACTTGAAAAGTATCTATGGTCTTTGGCAAAACTATTTTGGTCCGATACCACGCGTGCGTGTACTCCCCGCTCCAACTTGCCCCGGTACTTCTATCTTCCCACGACGTATCGATAAAATCGGGTTCGGAAGACCCTTGATCTGCATTGTGCTTATATTTCCAATCGGTCAATCGCAATCCGTCCTTTGGCAAGGGAAAATCGATACCCGCCAAAAATTGACCATAGCCAATGGGCATGCCGACAAGACGGGCATTGTAAAAGCGACTGTTGTAATTTCCATTTTTGGTCTTAATTTGTATACTGTATTTCTGGCCCGCTTTTGCCGATCGGCACAAGATTCCCTTTCCTCCATATCCACTGGTCGTAAAAAGCTCCTTTCCATCTACGAAAACATTCGCTCCCGGATCAACGCTAATATGCAAAATAATATCGAGTCCTTCTAGTTTCTTTGGAATCGTAACCTCACGTTTAAACCATTTAATGCCATTTTTCTCCCAGAAAGGTTTGTTCAACGTTTCTGACTTCCAGAGTTTAGGGTTATCGGCCATCACCTTGTCCAAGGAGAGGTCTCCCTCATGGGCCAACCACTCGCCTAGTTCAAGATAAGGATGGGGTTCCAAGGTTTGCGTAACCCACTCCTTTTGAGCGTTCGAACGCTGCGCTAACAAGAGCAAGAAAAAGGGAATTAGGATAAAGGGTATTCTCATCATGATAAGAAATTAATGATGCCTTAAACTGGAGCTATTTTACATCCCGTCTCTTGACCTTGATCGTATCGAACTCGTTCCCATCTATATCGATTACGTGCAAAACGGCCTCGTCCAGCTTCACCTCAACGTTTATAAAGTGTTCAATTTTCTTATAGTTAACGGTTTCTGGTTGTGGGGCATCAATATCGTACAAAGGGGCTCCGCCTCCGGCCGAGGTAATAAAATGAACTCCTTTATCATAGGCATGGTGGTAATGGTGGTCGTGACCGTTGAGAAATACCTGTACCCCATATCGTGAAAAAATATCCCCCCAAAAAGCACGGACTTTTTTGGATTCCTCTACCCGGCTCTTTTTTACACTATATAAGGTCTGGTGTTGAAATATAAAGACAAATCCAGCTTGATGGTTTAATTTCAAAACCTGCTCCAACCATTCCTTCTCCTTTTTTAGATATTCTATGCCAGATTGCTCCCAGTAGGCATCCTCATTGCCTTCCGTGGTATAAGCGGGTATGGAGGTACGGTGTCCTTCACTGTCCAAAACAATAAATAGCGCATCCCCAACTGTAAAATAATAGTAGCGTTCGTTATTGGGAAGATCAAAAAAGTTGTAGTAATACGGGGAATCCTTTTCGTGATTTCCCAACACAGGGTAGTAGGGGGTGTTCTTCATAAAATCGTGATTGATCTCGAAAAAAGACTCCCAGTTCTTCATAGACCAACCATTGGAGACCAGATCGCCAGAGTTGACGATAAATCGCGGATCTCTTTTAGTTACCTGTTCGATTATCTTTTTATGGACATTGTTCCGGGTTCGCGTATCACCAATAACAACAAAATTGAAAGGAACTATCTTGTCGGGGAAGGTGGTCAGGGTTCCTTTTCCTTCGTTAGAACCATCGTTTAAAACATCGTAAGAATATTTGGTATCTGGTTTAAGGCCTTGAAAATAGATGGCATGCTGCTTGTATTCCCTAATGGTATCCGTTTTTCCGGAAGGATCCGTAACCGTCATGCTACCTACAAGCGTGGACCAACAAACAGCTGCATCTTTGGTGCCCATTTGTTGTATATAGGGTCCGAAGGCAATTTTCTTTTCAGATTGAGCTCGGGACTGACCAAGATTGAAGAGCAATAAAAGCGATATCGATAAAATTCTTTTCATAACACTGATTATTTTTGATTTAAAATGACATAAGGCCAACAATTACCAGAACCCCAAACTGGATTGCGGTATAAATAGACTAGGTCCAAATATATCGCATTCCGTTATCATTGGCTTCGGATATTTTATTTAAAACACATAGTTTCTTGATGGAATACGGAACGGTTTTATCCATTCTTGATACCCGACCCATCGTTCTTATAAACGCAACTGACAGGATTTAAACTTCTTGTTTCAAAGTAGTTTACACTTTTTCTTTGTTCGTGCGCATGCAATACGTAACTTTTGGGCTTTTTATGAAGCGATCCTTTGTCATATCCCTATTACTGATTTCGGGACTATCCTGTGTTGAAAAAAATAAGACAAGGGCACCTTCCCCCGCCGATATTCCGGTTTCGGGACTTAGCGGTGACCGACTTGCCCAAATACGATGCGCCTCCTGCCACAGTTATGTCTCGCCGGACAAGTTGCCAAAAGGCATCTGGAAAAACGATGTCTTGCCGGCCATGGGACACCGGATGGGTATTTTTAAGGGGGCCCACCAGCCCGACAGTATTTTTGGTTCCGCCGAAAATGCGAAGATTGTAAAAAGTGCGAATATTTTCCCCGAGAAACCAACCATTTCTAGAGTGGATTGGCAAAAAATAGTAGCCTTCTACACTACCAACTCCACAGATACCATTTTACCCCCCAAGCGGGAACATAAAATAAAAATGGGGCTAAAGCACTTTGCTTATAAGGAGATTCCTATCGTACACCGGCCTCCATTAACCTCCATGGTGAAAATACGGGAGAAAAGAAAGGGGCTCGTCTTTAGTGATGGTAAACGCGGCAACAACGTCTTGACCTTTCTAGACCCAGATCTTAACCTGGAAAGAAATCTGCTCTTCACCAATACGCCCATTAATTTTTACGAAAAAAAAGATACCGTTTACCTGACAACCGTCGGCAAGAATATATTTCCAAGCGATACCCCCGATGGGCAAATGCTTAAAATTACAGAATCCAGGCAAAATAAAGACCAAATGATTGCCACCCCTGTACTCTCGCATCTTCAGCGACCGGTTTGCATGGCCTACGGCGATCTTAACAACGATAGCAGGGAAGATATCGTCGCCTGCGAATACGGGGACCTCACGGGTAAATTGGTTTGGTTCGAAAATCAGGGAGGAAACAAGTACGTGGAACGGCCATTAAAAACTAGCCCCGGAGCCATTACCGCAATTATCAGGGACTACAACAAGGACGGTCTAAACGATATTTTTGTACTAATGGCCCAAGGGGATGAAGGTGTTTTTTACTATGAAAACCAGGGCGGGGGCTCTTTTAACGAAAAAAGATTGCTTACATTTTCACCCCTTAACGGGAGCCAATACATGGAACTAGCCGATTTTAATTCGGATGGCCATCTGGATATCCTTTACGTCTGTGGGGACAACGCCGACAAAAGTCCGATACTAAAAGACTATCACGGGGTCTATATTTTTTTGAACGACGGAAATACCAATTTTGAGCAAGCTTATTTCTATCAGCTCAACGGCGCCTACAAGGCCATGGCACGTGACTATGATCTTGACGGAGATCTGGACATCGCCGCCATTTCCTTTTTCCCCGATTATCGCGACCATCCGGAAGAAAGCTTTGTGTATTTGGAGAACAAGGGAGATTTAACGTATGAAGATTTCACATTCCCAGAAGCTACCAAAGGTCGGTGGATCGTAATGGATGCGGGAGATATTGATAACGACGGGGACATTGACCTGGCCCTGGGTTCCTTTGTCTATTTTTTGGCCCAAGGGGATACCACGGGACTGAGCAAAAAATGGCTAGAGGAAAGTCCGTCCGTAATCCTACTGGAAAATACCAAAAAGTAAATAAGCGGATACGGCTGTATTTTTCTTTTCCCCTGGCCCTAAAGGGTGGAAAAATCCTCTAAAATGGTAATAATCCAGAAAAATTTTACCCATAGCTTGGGGGAAATACTTTATGATTGTCGGGCAAAACGGAAAGAGTTAAAATAATTTGAGATAGGTAAAGGTACTGCACCCTTTTAAACCTTCAGTTCTTGTCCTCCTTTTTAAGAAATTGAATCAATTTTTCCGGTCTATCGGTCTGAATGCCATCTGTTCCAATATTTATAATGTGGGACCATTCCGTTTCGGTGGCCTCGCTATCATCCACAAAAACCTTTGCCCCATTCCTATGGGAAGTATCCACGAAGCTAGCACTGAGATGGCCCATATCGGTTGCTATAATTTTGGGCTGTATTTTTTGTAAAACCGGCAACAGATTTTTTTCCTTGCCAGGATCAGGCATCACAAAGCATTCTCCGCAATACATTTTAAGTCGCTCTATTGCCTCGTGATCGGAAGCTGGGATATACCAGACGATATCGCGTTCCATCCCGTATTCCTCAATAATTTGGACCTGATTTTTTATATCCGGTTCCTTTAAATCGAGATAGATACCGATCTTACCCTTACACAACTCCAATATTTCCTCAAAGGTCGGGATGTATTGGGTTTCAAGGCCGAGATTATTCCCCGCTAAGGGTACTTGCTTAAGCTCTGCGAGGGTAAAGTCCTTGACTTTTCCAGTTTTATCTTCAAAGTAGGCATCTACGGTTTGGTTGTGAACGCTTACAAACTTCCCGTCTTTGGTCTTTCTAAGGTCGATTTCGACAAAATCACAACCCATTTTAATAGCATTTCTATAGGCCAAAAGACTGTTTTCGGGTGCGTGATGGTGGGCACCGCGATGAGCAATAACATAGGTGCTGCCATTCTTGGGAGTTAGAAAATGGTTCTTCATATCTTGAGCAAGGACAGTGTGGCACAGCAATAAGACCCATACCGAAATGCACGCCCGATCCAAGCGGATTTCAAGCATTTGCAAAGTTTTCATCTCCAGCAATGTATTTTATTGAACCCATTAAAACTCTTGCAATTGGCCGAGAAGCATAGGTCACCTATCAAACCTATCTTTAGTTTTTCAGTTACCGGCAAATTTGTTCCAATCCTCCTCCAAGCGAAGTTTGTCCACCTTTCCGTCGTAGATCGCAATTCGATAGTCAAAAGTTACGGATTTGCCCGGTTCCAATGAAAGGTTCATCTCTTCCTTACCGTCACTGAACACCTTTTGCCCCAACGGATTGGCCGCAAACAGACCATAACCTCTGGCATGCCAGTAGGTTGGGTAACCAAGGTTGCTGGGCCTGTCCATAATAACCACGGTAACGTCTTTTTTGTCGATGGTACCATAAAGTGCCACCCATTTGGCCCTGGTGCCCCAAACATCCTCGCCCTCAATTCCTTCACTGCTGAGATAATGTCCGGTAACACCCGTATTATCAAGGATGGGTACGTCCGTTTTATTTCCATGAACATCACTCAAAGTCACGGGTTTGTCGCTTGGGTGTTCCAATTGCCGCGCCACCCGAATAGCAAACATACCTTCTTTGGTGTCATTAAATAGGACGGGGGCATCCAATGCTGTTAGCGTGGTAACCCGGTCTATTGTCCTACGGTCATCCCCTGCACAAAAAGTAAAATGGGTTACTTCCTTTAACAGGGCGCTACCATCTGGTTTCAACCAATTGGCATCCACTGTTAATTCTGCACTATTGCCTTGATTTTTAAGGCTCACGATTTTCTCGTTTTTAATGGTTCCCATTTGGTTGTGGTACTTTTCGGGAATAGCGTCGGAATTGCCCCAAAAGTCAAGGTCGTTTACCTCCCCATAGTTAAGCCAAGAACCAATATGATGGGGATGATCGGTGCGCTCATTGGGTCTTGGATCCAGGGGATAGCCACGGGTAATAATATTCCCGTTGGCCGCTATAATGGGATAGAGGACCGGTTTTTTGAGAACCGGCAGGTCATCGGCATACAAATAGGAAGTAAACAATTTTCCATCGACCAGAATGTCGACTTTTTGCGCCTCGTCGTTTTCGAAAAAAGTAACGGCGTTTTTAACCTCCTTTTCCTCCTGCCGGACCGTCTTGTTTTTTTCCTTGCAATCGACAGCAAAAAATATCAAAACCACGATGGGAAGAACTGTTTTGATCAACTTCATACGTATAAATCTAATTTAACTGTTTGAAAATTGTTGCAAGGAGGATAAAATAGAGAACAGAGAGAATAGAATATAGAAAAGGAATAATTACAATATCCCGTTAAATTTTGGTGACGTTATAGTCTATGCTCTCTATTCCCTGCCCTGCATTCAGGCGGGTATTCTCTCTGTTCTTTTTTTACCGGGTACTGTTTTAAGATAATTTAAACCTTGTCCGGCACCACATATCCCTTACGATAATCCCTAGTGAGCATCTTATCGGCTTCCTTGTCCTTGACAAACGATTCGTTCTTACCATCGAGTCTTACTTCCCGTCCCAGTCTGTACGCCACATTGGCGATCAAAGGTAGTACGGTCGATTGATGTCCGACTGTGATATCGCACGTCTGTAGGGATCTGTCATTGCTACGGACCGCATCGATGAAATTTTGAAAGATCGCTTCTCCCCCACCTCCACCAGTAAGGTCCATTGGATCATAGGAATCGTCCTTTTCGCCCGAGGTAGGTCCGGGTTCATTATTTCTTCCAAAGAAGGTCTGCCAATTTCCACCCGAATCAATTTGCATCCAACCGTCCATCCCCAAAACTATCGTGCCGATCTTAATTGGAGTAGCTTTGCTGTAAGCCGATATCTTTCCATTGCCCGTGATATTGACATCGGGCAAAAAGACTCCTTCCGGATTTGTCATGATCCCCCGCGTTCCGAACTCCAATATCTTTCCATCCGCATATTCAAACATCGATGTTTGCACATTAGGCGTGTTTTGGGCAGATTTTTTCCCATAATAACCTCCCATAGAATTTACCCTTACCGGCAAATCATCTTGGCCCAAGGCCCAACGGGCAACATCAAATTGATGGGGTCCCTGATTACCGGTATCGCCGTTTCCATAATCCCAGTTCCAGTGCCAATTGTAATGAAACCTGTTTCGGTTAAAAGGACGTTCCGGAGCGGGTCCCATCCACATATCGTAATGTACTTTGTCCAAATAGGGTTGTGTATAGGGCGTAAGATAATGGTCCGACTCCAAATTCATCCTGAATTTTTCACCCGGTTTCATGGGACCATCGGGATATATCCCAATATTGGGTCTGGGTTTAAAACAAAGGCCCCGGGTCATATAAACCTCTCCCAACTTGCCATCACGGATAAACTTTATAGCCCTTTGGGTATTGGCAATTGAGCGGTTTTGAAAACCTACCTGCACTAAAACATTGTACTTGCGGGAGGCCTCTATCATTTTCCGACCTTCAAAGACATTGTGGCAAGAAGGTTTTTCCACGTAAACGTGTTTTCCGGCCTGGGCGCCCCAAATAGTCGCCAGGGCGTGCCAATGGTTAGGGGTCGCCACCGATACGGCATCGATTTCCTTGTCATCGAACACCCTGCGCATGTCCCATTCCGTTTTTGGGCGATACCCGGCGAATTGCTCTACCTGGTCTAATCTCTCCTTATAGAGATTTTCATCAATGTCGACCAGATATTTTAACCGAACATTCTTCATCTTTCCAAAATTTTCGATATGGGATCCCCCTCTTCCCCTAATCCCTATGACCGCCATTTGCAGGGAATCATTGGAACCGAGGATTCGGCCATAGGAAAGTGCACTGTTAGAAAGTACGGACGCCCCTACCAGACCTGCCGATCCCTTCTTAACAAAGCTTCTTCTTGTAATCTTGTTCTTCATGATACTATAATTTGTGATTGTGGTATATTTCTATTCAAATTTTTTGGATAAAATGTGTTCCTTAACAAAGGAAGCTAAAATGTCGTTCCCATGCTTCAACTATTTTACCTTATTTACATAGTCATTTAACCTGTACATTTTCATCATTTGTCGCTCACTTTTGCAACTGACAACCAGTACATAAAGTACATCCCCGCCATGGGTATGTAATTTCCAAAAAAAACAATTAAGCTCCGAAGTGCTAAAATTCAATGCAAAAAGAACAAAATAGAAGTAACAAATAAATGGGTATAGGATTATATTTGTAAGGAGGTCAACAACAGTAACGATACAAGAACACAAGGATATGGGAAAGATACTAATTTTTATACTTATGACGACCGCGTTAAACGCACAAAACGGGATGCTTTGCCAAGGGGCCTATTGGACGGAGGATGAGGCCAATTTGATGATGAAGGACTTTGCCAGCCAATGGAGCGACCTTCAATCCTGGGAGTCCCGGGCAGCCGTCATCAAATCGGGGATCATCAACGGTATGCAGTTAGATAAAATGCCGAGCATCACTGGCAATTTCAATCCGATCATCCGCAATAAAAGGATTATGGACGGGTATACCGTATCGAATGTGGCCATAGAAAGCTTTCCGGGGTTTTATATCACCGGCAATATTTATGCTCCCGCCGATCCCGACAAAACAAATGCGGCCATCCTATCGCCCCATGGTCACCTGGCCGACAAACGCCTAAAGGAAGATGTGCAGACCCGTTGCGCTGTCCTAGCCAGAATGGGCGCCATTGTCTTTGCCTACGATATGGTAGGCTATGCTGAATCTACACAAGTAAACCACAAAATGCCCATCGCCTTGTTACTGCAAACCTGGAATAGTAAAAGGGTACTGGAATACCTGTTATCGCGTCCCGATGTAGATCCGGATCGAATCGGGATGACCGGGGGTTCCGGAGGTGGTACGCAAACCTTTATACTTACAGCGATTGACGATCGGATAAAAGTTTCGGTGCCAGCGGTCCAGGTTTCCGCCCATTTTTTTGGGGGTTGTGTGTGCGAAAGCGGTATGCCGATACACAAGGACAAAACACACCAAACCAACAACGTGGAAATAGCCGCGCTCTGTGCCCCACGACCCTTGTTGCTTATCTCGGACGGATCGGATTGGACGAGAAACACCCCTAGGGTAGAATACCCCTACATCCAAAAGGTGTATGCGCTTTACAATGCCGAACACAAGGTAGAGAACGTACATCTACCCATGGAGAAACACGATTACGGTTATTCCAAACGCGCCGCGGCGTATACGTTTTTTGCCTACCACCTAAAACTAAAATTACATAATGTTACCATCACGAATGGGGTACACGAAGATTTTGTAACGGTCCTTCCCCAAGACGATCTAAAAGTTTTTACCCAAGATAATCCAAGACCGGTGACCGCCTTGCAGGGAGACGAAGCGGTTATGGCCTATCTGGGCATCGATTGAGTTTGGCACTTGCCAGTAACTTTGCCCTTGTAAATAATTGTTGAACCAACTACTGTCCCTTAGTATGAGCGATGTAAAGACCAAAATCCAAAAACTTAAAAACGAAGCTTGCGCACATCTGACCAAAGAGCTGCTTCCCTTTTGGATAGATCGTTGTAAGGACGATATAAATGGCGGGTACATTACCCATTTTGACCAAGACGGAAACGACACGGGGAAGGATGAAAAATCGATGCTCGGGCAAGCGAGGTGTATCTATAGTTTCGCTTCCGCCCATAGGGCAGGTTACGGGGACGGAAAATGTTTGGAGTTGGCCAGGCACGGGGTCGATTTCGTCCTTGATAAAATGTGGGACCGGGAACATGAGGGCTTTTACTGGTTGACGGATAGAAGGGGAAATGTCCTGATCGATGAAAAGATCATATACGGGCATAGTTTTATCATTTATAGTTTTAGCGAATACACCCTGGCTTCGGGAGATCCGCGCGGATTGGAATATGCCGAAAGATGCTTTGACCTACTTCAAAAATATGCGGCCGATACCATGTACGGCGGCTATTACGAAATGTTCCATAGGGATTGGACCCTAAAAGGCCCGGGGGCCAGCGGGGGCGATAGAAAGACGCTCGATGTGCACATGCACCTGATGGAGGCCTTTACCACGCTCTACGAGTGCAGCGGCAAAGAAGTGCATAAGAGAAAACTACTAGAGACCATCGACGTTCTGACCAAAAGAATAATTCATCCCAAATACCTGACCGGAATACCCCAATTTACGATCGATTGGAAGGTGGCACCGCAGATAAAATTCGAAATCGTTTGGGGATGGGATCGATTTTCTGAGGATGGGGTAAAAGCCTCCGCCGAGGACAATACCAGTTATGGCCACAATGTAGAGTTCGCCTGGCTCCTGATGCACGCCATGAAAATCGCCGATATTCCGTTAAACATCCATAAAAAGGTCATCCAACAGCAATTTGATCATGCCCTGGCCGATGGTATCGATTGGGAATACGGCGGGGTTTATGTGGAAGGATCGCATGCTGGCGGGGTAACCGATCGGGAAAAGGAATTTTGGCAGAATGCCGAAATGCTCATTGCTTTGTTGCAGGCTTGTATCGTCTTTGGACCGGAGAAATACCTCTCAGTATATGAGAATGTACACCGTTTTGTCTACGATAAAATAATCGACCATCAGGTGGGCGAATGGATTCCTTTATTGACAAGGCAGGGAGAGCCCATTTGGCAGCACATGGGCCATAACTGGAAAATAAACTATCACAGCATACGCGCCGCCGTCCAATCTATCGCACGTATGAACGAGCTCTTGAAATAAATCGATACCATGACTAGAAAGATCTACATCCTCACCCTTTTATTAATTTCATTACCGTTTTATACCCATTCTCAAAATTCCCCGGAGCACGATGCCATCCTATCGGTCGAGCGAATTTGGGATCGCGGCATGCACAATGCCTTTACCAGCCTCATCGAATTTAACGGCAAGCTTTACTGTGCCTTTCGGGAAAGCGTAGGCCATGTATCGGATATCAATGGAAGCATAAGGGTCATCACTTCGGGTGATGGCCAGAATTGGAAATCGGTAGCATTGGTTTCGGAACTGGGTACCGATCTAAGGGATCCCCAATTATCGGTTACCCCGGACCACAGGATCATGCTCAATATGGGCGGGTCTATCTATACGGCAGGAAAGCTCACCGCCATGTCTCCCAAGGTCAGTTTTAGCAACCCGAATGGAGCAGCGTTTTCTTCCCCTCAAAATGTTGCTATAGATCCCGTCATTAAGACCGGTAAGGATTGGTTGTGGAGGGCAACTTGGCACGATGGCAAAGCCTACGCCGGGGTATATCAACCTAGTAAGGAAAAATCGGTACAACTGCTTGTTAGCGAGGACGGGGTGGACTACAAATACCTCACCACTTTTGACGTTAACGATGGGAACGAAACGACCCTTCGATTTAACAAAAATGACGAAATGATAGCCGTAGTGAGGCGTGGCGGAAAAAATAACGGGGCGATCGGAGTCAGCCCTCCACCGTATAAAAATTGGCGATGGAACGAACTGGGAATACGTTTGGGAGGCCCGGACTTAATGGTCCTGGATGATGGCTCCCTGCTTTGTGCCACCAGGGAATATCTTCCCTCCAAGGCACAAACGATCATAGCCAAAGTACAGACGTCCGGCAAAGCCACAAAGCTTCTCACTTTGCCCAGTGGAGGGGATTGTAGCTATCCGGGATTATTGATGCAGGACGATACGTTATTGGTTTCCTATTACTCTTCCCACGAAGAAAAAACGGCTATCTATTTGGCGCGTGTGGTGATTGCTAAATTGGCATACTGAACTCTTGCTGATATTTTTTCTTATGCAAGGCAAAATTTATAAGCATAGCGCGGCTACGGTTAAAAATTTTAACACCGCAGCAGGAAAAAGAGTGATGAAAGTAAGAGGCGAATTTGGTGGCCACCACACTAAGATAGCTTGTTCCGTACCCCTATTTGAAAGTTTGGAACACAGATAAGAACCTGTAGGTTTCCCATACTACAAGACCTATTTGCAAGGTTTAAATATCCAGATCATAGGTAAATTTGTCCCACACCTTTCCCTTGGTGTCGATCATTTTAAAAGTGACCTTTTTCCCTTTTACTTTAACGGAAACAACAAAATACATGGCTTCGCTAAACCTTACCTCCCTGCCATCGGATCCCTGGTATAGAAATTCGTTCTCATTATCTACGCTACGGCCATAATATGAATCGCCCGGTATGGCATCATCCCTTCTTTTTAGTTGATAGATATTGGCCCCTGCCCCAGCAGATACAATATAGTTTACCCCATCCCTTACAGTCCGGTAGTACAGATGGTCGTGCCCCGAAAATACGGCCGTTACCTTGTACTTCTCAAAGAGTCGGGTCACCGCGGTACTTTTGCCCTCGACATCCGAATAACTTTTATTACCTACGGTATAAAAAGGCCTGTGCTTAAAAACAAATATTAGTTTTCCCTGGGCTTCCGCAAGTTCATTTTCTAGCCATTTCATCCTTTCCTCGCTTTCGGAGGCCTTTTTCCAATCGAGTGCAATAAACTTGGCGTTTCCATAAGTGAAACTGTATACCGGATCCTTTAAACCAAAAAAGTCGCCGAAGTTCTTTACGCCAGAATCGTAGTTCTCTTCGCCCGAATTCTTTTTAGAACCAGAAACTTCATGATTGCCCAAGGTAGGCCAAGTGGGATATTTTCTAAAAAACCAGCCGGCATCGGCATCCAGTTCTTTGTACAAAATTTCCCCTTCTTCCCCGGCCCCCCGGTTTACAAGATCGGCCGTGGTTAAACAAAATTGGGGGCTTAGGGAATCTGCCCTCTTCAACACGTCGGGCAGGTGGTTACTCCCTTTAGAATCCCCAAAGACCAAAAAATACAAGGGTTTTTTTAATTCTATCTCCCCGTCGGACTTAACCCTTACATTTTCACTTTCAAGCTTTTTCATACCTGGCCTGGGATCGTAAGGTGCTTTATTGGTTATCGTACTTACCCCCGTTGCCGCCACGTCGGTATTGGGCATATCTACGCCGGTTTTCGAGGATTTACACGAAAATGAAAGCGTTAGAACAAACAGGACAACATAGATTTTTGATTTCATAGTAAGAATATTTAGTTTTGGTTTGTATCGTTAATAAGCCAGATTTCCGAAACCTGTGATCCTCGCTCGCCCTCCCCGCAAGTCCAATCCAATTGCAGGACACCGTCCACGATGGCCGCTGGGGGAATCTGAAATTCATAAATAGGCTGGATTCCAGTTTTTATAAAGTCGTGAACGAGAATATTCTTTGCCGTCAATTTTATTTTGGACTGGAATCGTCCCGTATAAGCAACCTTAATGATATACGTGCCTTTGGGCTCAAGATTGTCGTAAACGATCTTAAGGGGTCGGTCATAAAGCGAGGTTACTTGGTTCATCCATGAAAGGGGGGTCGCCTGTCCGTCAAATCCCTTTGCCGTTATTTCATGGACCCACTCTTCGCCCTTCAAACCAACGCCAAAGCTTACGCGCGGTGTGGAAAGGCCTCCTGGATCCTCGTCCCAGCTGTGGTCGGCAACCACCCGGATCCAACTCCCCGGACTCCCAAAATCGTCGTAAAACCCTCCCGGTCCCGGATCGGTACGGTGTAACATTTGTTCAATTTTTAACAGACGGCCATTCTCATCGGAGTCTTTTTCAACAATGGAAAGTTGATCGAGAAGCCACATAGAATCGTTTAAGGGCAAATCTATATTATCGATAAAATTACCCCGCCCCGCTGCCGCAAAATACTTCGCCACCGTCAATTGGGCTCCAATACTCTTGTACAGATCATCGGTCAGCTGATAGCAACGTTTCTTCCATTCGGCCATTATCGGTTCTTCCCATGCTCGGGACAAGGTTTCCCTCGCCGATTTAATGGCAATTCGAGAACCTGTTTTGGATGCGAGCAATAGATGCTGTCGCGCCTTTTGTTCCAGTTGGGTCTCATAGAGCAATCTTCGGTATTGATACGCATCGAAATAGGCCCTGATCAACCCCATCTGAAAACGGAAATTACCGAGCACGTCCCCAGAAGCTCCTTGTTCCATTTTCTGCCACTGCTGTAGGGTTCGCAAAACCCCGTCGTTGGTGAGGAGCGGACCCCGAATATTTTTTTCCAATGCCATCAAGCCCTGGGCCACCCCCTCCGTATACTTAGGGCCCACAAAATATCTGGCGTAATCCCTGAGCGTTTCAACGACGGGGGTATTCGGATCCCAATCCTGATCGCTCCAGACCATTTTATTGACGTCGTCATTGGTGCCTTCGGAATAGCTTATGCTTCCCTGGGCGTATTGATCAAACGCGTTGTGGATTATTTTTTCATCGGTGGGGCGTGGGTTGATGCATTCGCGCCCCAAGGTTATCGCATACGCCAGATCCCATTTAGGGATGGGGTATTGACTGCTTAAACTATGGGTGATATCGGGATATCTTCTTATCGGCACGTCGGGGCCAATTCTTGCCCGAATTTCCGCTATCGGGGTTTTTATCCAGGGCCCAAAAACGATTCCCCCAAACCAAGGATACTTTTTGTTTACCTGTTCATAAAAAGCTTCGAACCATTTGGCAGTTGGCCTAAAAACCTGTGGGGATACCCAAATTTTAGCATTCGGATGAAATTCGTGCAATACCTTTGCTTGGGTATTCAGCCATTTAAAAAGTTCGTCGGGATCTAGATCCCCGGGGTCGCCGCCGGGAACAAAAAGATGATCCAATCTAGGTACCGCCCTAAACACCTTGCGTCGTTCATCGATTTCTAATTTTAAGGAATCGGGGCTACTGTAATCGCTCCCCATGTTGGGATACCACATCCAAACGTCCATCCCGTAACTATCGGCTATCCTCGCTTGTTCGGCGATCATTCTAACAGCCGGCAATTTCATGTGTACGTTGCTAACATCATCATCCGTTCGGGGAGGCATAATCTCGATACTGTTGGCGCCGAAAACCGCCATATCCCGAATATAGCTATCGAATTGGGAGACGGAAAACGCATCATAGGAGTTGGTCTTGGGCCGATACCCCAATTGATGGCCCCGGATGGGATATTTTGGCGTCGATGCAATTTTCAGGTCGGATGGCAGCAATATCGTGCCGGGGCCCATTTCCATTTTACGCAGTAACTTTCCTATTCCGTACAACACCCCGCGTGGGTCTTTTCCAACTGCGATAACCATTTTTGATTTCTCGACGACTACAATTTTATAGCCTTCATCAGAGATATCCGGCATAGCTTCCAGAATTTCCCGAAATTCTTGGGGAATCTTTTCCAATTTTCCGGCTAGGGCAATAATTATGGTTGGGTGGTTATCCTTCGGCCATTTATTGGTTCGATCAAGTTCTATTTGCGTCCTTTTTGCTACTTCTTCCCTGAGTACCGAAATCGATTTTAGGACAAGGGGATCCTTTTTCTCGAAACAAACAATTTTGGAAGCACTCAAATCCATTGTTTGGGAATTAAGCGCGCTCGGCATTCCTATCAGCAAAATGAAGATTATGGCTTGGGTTAAAAGACCTTTCGTCCCAACCCAACCCCTTTCCATCCCAATGATCTGCAACTCCATCATATCGCTAAATTACTATCTTCCGATAGATTTATACGGTCTCCCAACTCCGTTTTTATGGAGGTAAGATCTTCTCTTAGCTTTTGGGCAAAGAGAAACATGTCCGAGCTATGCAGAACGATATTTGCCCCGTTCCTTGCCCATTTTACCTGCCGTTCGGGACCCGCTGGAAAATGGATTCCGGCCGCTAAATTTTTTCGTCGGGTCTTCGTGATTATTTCTTGGACCATATTTTCAAAATCGGGGTGATCGTATTGCTCTGGCAACCCCATGTTTACGGAAAGGTCATGGGGACCTATTATAATACCATCCAGACCGGGAACATTCAAAAGCTCATCCAAATTTTTTACGGCTGCCCTGCTTTCTATATTTACCAGGCACAGACTTCCCTGGTTATATTTTTTCAGATAGGCCTCGAGCGCCGGCTCCAACTTTTCCCTTCCCTCCAATACACCCTGTAAACGCTCCCCTTTTAAGGGTCTATATTTTGTAGCGCCGACCATTTCCCGTACCTGCGATACGCTTTCCACATAGGGCGCCAGTACCCCTACCGCCCCCGCATCTTTGGCCGTGCATGCCAAATAGGGATCGGGGCTGGGAATACGGACTATGGGCGATAGGCCATTGGCATTGTAAACTTGGCACAAAAAGGTCAGTTCGGTCCGGTCTAAGGGAATATGCTCCGTGTCCAGAAAAACAAAATCCAATCCCGACCCATTCAATACCTTGGACCATATTGGGGAAGTAGATACGATACAGGTCCCATAAACGGTCCCGTTCTCTTTAATTTTTTGCGATAATTCTGTATTCATTTTGCTTGCCCCTAATTTTTTATCGGTTGCTAGAAGTAGAAACAATTCCTCCCCCCAGACGGACATCTGAAGGCAAAAAACCGCTTATCTCACAAATATAAGGTTAATAATGTGTCGCTCGTCTCCGATATTTTGCTCCGTTTACATGATATCTTAACCTACTGATAATAACTTGATAATTATCTTTGTGCGAATGGACAATATTCTTTAAGTTTAAATCACTTCAACAACTAAATACCATAGCTCGGATGAAATACCTTTTAAAATTATTTTGCACGTTGACCTTAGTATTGGTTTTCGGCTCCTGCCAGAACAACCAATCGCTGCCCAAAGAACCGGTAGACTATGTAAATCCTTTTTTGGGCACCGACTTTTTTGGGCATACTTTTCCCGGGGCATCCCTGCCCAATGCCCTGGTTCATTTAAGCCCGGATATACATACGGAGGGGTGGACTTACGCCGCGGGGTATAACTATTCCGAAAGCTCCATCATGGGTTTCAGCCACACCCATTGGAGTGGCGTGGGCATGGTCAACGGCGGTGAAATATTGCTGATGCCCACAACAAATAATAAACTACAAATTGTCCCCGGCACGTTGGAGGATCCCGATGCGGGGTACCGATCCAGATTCGACCACGGCGATGAATCGGCCTCCCCGGGCTATTATTCCGTAAAACTCAAGGATTATGACGTAAACGTAGAACTCACGGCTACACAAAGGGCCGGATTTCATCGGTACACTTTCCCAAAATCCAATAATTCGCGTATTATTTTGGATGTAGGACACCAAATAGGCGACATGACGCACAATGAACTATCCGAACTTAAGATTGTAAATGACGACCGTATCGAGGGGGTGAAGGCCGCAGGACTTGGAAATGTTTACTTTGTTGCCGAGTTCAGCAAACCGTTTTTGTACTACGGTACGTTCGATGCCACCTACAAAACACCGGAATCCAACGGCAGCGTTTTCCCCTATAAGAACGCCGAGGTAGGCAACAAGATCGGGGCCTTTGTTCAGTACCATACCAAGGAAAACGAGCAAGTAATGGTCAAAGTCGGCATTTCGTATACCAGTATCGAAGGCGCCAGGGCAAATCTTCATAAAGAAATACCGAATTGGGATTTTGATGGGGTCAAGGACAACGCCCGTAAAATATGGAACACGGAACTCTCCAAAATAACCATTGATGGTGCCACGGACGATCAGAGAGAAATTTTCAATACGGCCTTATACCATTCCCTACTGGCCCAATATATTTCCCAGGACGTGGACGGAAAGTATTTTGGTTCCGATGGGCAGGTCCATGAGGCCAATGGGTACGACTTTTACGGTTCCTTCTCGTGTTGGGATACGTACCGTACACAGCACCCCCTGATGACATTGATCTCTCCGGAGCATGTAAACGACTATATCAAATCTATTGCGGCCAAGGTAGAAAATTATGGTTGGCTGCCCGCCCAACATTTTTTAAATGTCTACGGCGAGGCGATGGTCGGCGATCATTTGATCCCTATCATTGTAGACGCCTATATAAAGGGATACCGCGACTATGACGTTGAGCTGCTTTACAATGCCATGCGAAAAAAGGCGCTGGAATTTCCCAAACCCCCAGTACCCATAGAAGCTGGAAGATCCGGATTGCAATACTATCTGGAATTGGGGTACACCCCTGTGGATAAGGTTACGGAATCTGTTCCCAATACTATGGAATTGGCCTATGACGATTGGTGTATCGCACAATTGGCGAAGGCTCTCAATAAAACCGTAGACTACGAATTGTTTATGTCCAGGGCGTACAACTACAAAAATGTTTGGGACCCCAAAACGGAGTTCATGCGCCCCAGAAAATTTGATGGCACCTGGTTGCCGGAGCTCGGCGAAAACCGGCAAGAGATCGTCAAAGAGGGAGACCACAGCTATTACAAATATTTTGATCCCTTATTGGTAGGTAGGCGGCCCAACCGTCATTATACCGAATCAAACGCCTGGCAGTATATCTGGTCCGTGCAACACGATGTTCAAGGCCTGATCGATCTTTTTGGCGGCAACCGACAATTCATCGACAAACTGGACGCCTTCTTTGATATGAGCCCTGTAATTACCCCTCCCAAATACGTGGGAGTGGTAGGTACTATTGGTCAATACGTGCAGGGCAACCAGCCTTCCCATCATGTGGCCTATCTTTACGATTACGCGGGCCAACCTTGGAAAACACAATACAGGGCAAGGCAGGTGATGCGGGAAATGTATCGCCCCGGGCCCGGAGGTCTATGTGGCAACGAGGACATGGGTTCTTTGTCCTCGTGGTTTGTACTGAGCTCTATGGGCTTTTATCCCGTAACGCCAGGCAGCACCGCCTATACGATCGGAAGCCCTCTTTTTGGGGAAGCGACCCTACACCTCGCGGACAACAAAACGTTTACCATTCTCGCGTTAGATAATTCGGAAGCTAATGTATATATCCAATCGGCAACGCTAAACGGAGAGCCGTTCGACCGCACCTGGATAACCCAGGAAGAAATTAATCAAGGAGGTACATTACAGTTTCAGATGGGGCCCGATCCCAATAAGCAATGGGGGGTTGAAAAGGCCCCACCGTCAATGACCACTAAATTATAGGGTTCTACCGCGAATATTGAGGCGATCCGTTTTCGGGATAATTTACGTGTTATCGACAATCGCCGTGCGCTTTTCACTGTACCATCATCGCAATGCCAAAAAAACCGGTACGGAGTTTTTTTTGAGAAAGCTCCACATTATCGTTCCGCAAGAATAATGGAAGAACCTATTATAAATTACAATTATTCTACCCTTTTACGATTAAATTTTATCAATCCTAAATTATTGGGTTAAAATACCATGTAAACCTAATTAAATTTAGGAGGTTATGCATTTTAAAAAGGGGTTTCTTTGTAAGCAAGTCAGCGTATGGCCACAAATCTCATTGGGCAGCTAAAAGCTTTTCGAAAAATCAACGTAATCCTATCCATATTATGAAAAAAGTAAATCGTTTCTACCTAGGAGTCATTTCCGTTATACTCCTATCGTGTTCCCATCAAAACAAGGAAGGAATTAGAACGACAGCCCAGTCCGTCTACGAGGACGTTCCCTACCTACAGGATTTCAGCGTTAGATACGATCTAAAGGACAGTATCGATCTCGCAAAAGTTTATGTAGACCGAAACAAGGTCATCCAGGTACTTTCTTCCAAGGGGGTACTTAGAACCCATGACGGGGAGTTCCTATATCCAGGTGTATTGATGGCGGACAAGACCTACCTTCCGCTGACCGAGAAAAACGTTTCGGGAATGACACTTTTCCAAGACCAATTTGTCTATTTGGAGGATAAGGCCGTACTCAGCAACGCGTGGGCAGGAAACTTATATTTAAAGCACGATCTTCCGGATGCGAATATCATAACCGCAGGATCCCATTTCGATTTTATGATCAGCGACGGGGAAACCCTTCAATTTCTGTCCAAGGACAAAGGTCCTTGGGAAGAACCTTTGGGTGATGATCGTGTTATGGACATTAGATATTCCGAGTCAAAAAAAATATTTTGGATCTTGGGACAGCACAGTATTTCGAGCTTTAATACTACAAATAACTCGTTTAAAACCACCCAAATCGAACAAAATCCGACCTCCTTTGCCCTCCTTGGGGACCAAGTGATCATAGGCACCGGAGACGGTTATTTGGAAATTGACCCGGAAACAGGAAAGACAATAGGGGAAGTGCACAACAAGTTACCAGTTCCCGCAATTACGTGTGTCGAGGCGATAGACGGCCAATTGTGGTTCGGTTCCGCTCAAGGGGCGTTTAAGTTGAGAGAGGACGGCAAATTCGATTATTACTACGGCAAACGCTGGTTGCCGGGGAACGTGGTAAAGCATATTTCCAAGGGACAGGATGGTTCTGTTTTGATTCTTACAGATGGTGGACTCGGGAAGATCGACTTTAAAAAGATGACCTTGTTCGACAAGGCCCAATACTACGAACAACAAGTTCGCGATAGGCATATCCGCTACGGTTTTAATGCCACTTTGGTAGATCTGGACAATGGGAATGTAGATTCGGGCCGTCTTTCAGACTCCGATAACGACGGCCTATGGACTAGCATGTATTTGGCCGGGGAGGTGTTTAGGTACGCCGTCACAAAATCGGACGACGCGTTGCAAAATTGCAGGGAATCCATGGATGCCATGGAAAAACTCTACACCATCAACGGTGTACCGGGCTTTCCTTCCCGTTCGTTTGATCGTAGTGGTTATTTAGACATCCTGCACGACCCGGACAGATGGCACCAAAGCAGTGATCCGGAGTGGGATTGGAAGGGCACTACCAGTAGCGACGAAGCCATCGGTCATATCTTCGCCTTCGGCGTCATGGCCGATCTAATGGACAACGACCTGAAGGATCGCGCCATCGCCCTGATCGACACTTTGATGGGCCACGTGGTGAGCAACGACCTATATATGATCGATTACGATGGAAAGCCCACCACTTGGGGCAAATGGAATCCGGAATATGTAAACGCCAGACCAAAAAACGTCGGGGACAGAAAGATCAATTCCTCGAACATCATCGCCATGTTGCAGACCGCTTATCACTTTACTAAAAAAGAAAAATACAAGGAGAAAGCCCTCGATCTGATGGAGAATTACGGGTATCTCGAAAACCTGATGCGCCCCATGAAGGACATAGGAGTGGCTTCGGACGATGCAGACGATTGGAGCAAAATGTTGTCGGAATCATGGAACCACTCCGACGACGAGATGTACTTTCTAGGGTATTGGGGCTTGTATAATTATGCCCTTAACGACACGCTAAAAACAAAGTTCAAAGCCGCCATTATAGATCACTGGGAGGCAGAAAGACCCGAAAAGGAAGGCGCCTGGAACATAATGACGGCGCTTACGGGTACTGATGAATTTGACCTCGATGAAGCGGCGTGGTACCTGCGGGAACACCCAATGGATCTGGTAACATGGGATATCAAGAACAGTCAACGAAAAGACATAGAATTTATCGCTCCCAATTTTAGGGAGCAGACGATCAAGGAGGTACTCCCCCCCGATGAAAGGCCGGTGCAAAGACACAACGCCAACATGTTTAGGCTGGATCGGGTCGGGAATGACGGCGGAGAGGAATATTCCGCTGGGGATATTTGGTTGTTCCCGTATTGGATGGGCCGATATCTGGGCATCATCGGTGAGCCAAAGTCGTAAATTTCTTCTATTTGGACCAAAGACCGCTGTGCTTCCATCCCGTGCATTCGGGAAAGAACCAAGAAAGGGGCCAAAGGACCTTTCTTGATAAAACCAATACCCTATGCGAACTATTTTATCCATTGCCATTGTTTTTATTTGTTGTTCCTTTCAATCGGATCCCGGTAATGAAAAATTCCGGCAAGACGTTGCCGTGATGCACGGCAAAACCAACGGATTGCCCGAAGGAGCCATCGATCACATCGAGATTTCCAAGCTTGGACCCATGGCCACTGCATTGGGAAATTCGTACCTATGGAACGGCGACCAATGGGTAAAATCCAATACCGAGGAAAAAGGGAAAACGTTTTCCGTCGTCAAAAACCTTCCCCAAGGTTCGGGAAAAATACTCTCACGGACAACCTATATGGGGAAGGTATACGTAGGATGTGAAAATGGTCTTTTCGTGCAAAAGCCGAAGGACGCTTGGCAACAAGTCCTTCCGGCGGACGAAAATTATAGCTGGGCCCTAAAAAATGTAGCTGCCCTTACCGTAGACTCAAACGGGAATTTGTGGTTCGGTTCCAAGGAAGGCATTGGAAAGAACGTCGATGGCAAATGGCACTTGTATACCGGAAAGGAAGGCGTGCCTTATACCCGGTTTACCTGTGCGAGCCCGGGGTCTCACGGAGAGGTGTGGTTCGGCACCGAGAATGGCGCTGTCAGGGCCAAAAACGATTATTTTTACTACCGGACATCCAGACGTTGGCTACCCAACAATTATGTAAGGGATATCGCAGTGGACCATGACGGTACCGCTTGGATCGCGACGAACAAGGGTATCAGCCAAATTATTGCCCAAGAGATGACCTATGCGGAAAAGGCGGCCTATTTTACAAAGCAGGTGGAGGATCGTCACAATAGGATGGGCTTTATATGCCAAAGTCAGTTGTTGGAACAATTTGACATTGCCACTTCCCAATTGGCCATATCCGACAACGATGGCCAATATACCGCCATGTACGGAGCGGCCCAGGCCTTTAGATACGCCCTTACGGGGGACAAACAGGCCAAGGAATTGGCAGATAGAAGTTTTAAGGCCCTTAAATGGTTGGTAGACATCACCCCGGAACCCGGTTTTCCGGCACGGGTCATTATTCCGGTCGACTGGCACGAACCCGTCAACGAGGAATACAGTAGGGAATACAACAAAAAGCGACAGGAAAACGATCCCTTTTGGAAGGATATCTATCCCCGGTTTCCGTTGAGTGCCGATGGAAAATACCGATGGAAATGCGACACCAGTTCCGATGAGCTTGCGGGACATTATTTCTATTATGGCATCTATTACGACCTGGTCGCAGAAACTCCGGAAGAAAAGGCAGCCGTTAAACAGGTCGTCGCCGATATGACAGATCACTTGATCCGACATGGTTTTAAATTGGTAGATTACGACGGCAAACCAACGCGATGGGGCAGTTTTGATTCGGATTATTTTAACTCCATCTGGGGCTGGGATCAACGAGGGCTCAACTCTATGATGATGCTTTCCTTTTTAAATGTCGCCAGCCATGTGACCGGAAATCCCAAATACGAAAAAGTTGCCAAAAAACTCAGGGATGAGGAACACTATCACATTAACGCCATGCACCCCAAGGAATACTTTCCGCCAGAAAACGTAGTGCCATGGGATAACAACCTGGGATTGATGAGTTTTTACGGTCTGTTGAATTATGAAAAAGACCCCGAATTGCTCATCATGTACCGCATTTCCCTAGAATTTGCATGGTTAAACGTCAGCAAACAAAAGAATGCCTTTTGGGACGGACTATACGGGGCGATGGCAAATTCGTTCAACGAAAAAGTAAGGAACGGATATTTCCATACCGATGACTTATTCAAGGAAAATCCGTTGTTTGCCAAATCGGCTCTCAAAGAATACGGTAAAAGCAGTTTGGATCCAAAATATATGAAGGAAACACTACAGAGAATTCCGCTGGACCTCATTGGATATGAAATGGACAATACCCATCGCTTGGATATTCTTTTTGACCCAACGCCCGGACAAAAAAAGGACATGGGATGGAGAGTGGACACTTATGCCCTACCCATAGACGAACGGGGCCACGTTCGGCTAGACCGGGATGCCTTTGACCTCCACGATTCCGAGGGTAATGGCTTTTCGGAACAGGAAGGCACTTTTTATCTTTTGCCCTACTACTTTGCGGCCTACCATCATCTGTTGGGGGATTAGATTTATAATTGCTATACGCTATACGCCTTGCGCTAAATACTGGGCGTATGGCGCAAAGCGATTAGCGTAAAGCCAAAAGAATCTTGGCTCTAATAGCCCCGAAATTTCGTGGGTCTTGTTTCTTTTTTACAACCCCGCCTCAACGGCTGCCATTTCGTTTGCCCCTGGTCTATATCCACTTACCGCATAATAAATGATAAACGCATAGCACGCAAGCGGTAAAATATAGGAGAGGTGTAGGCCAACGGCGGGCATATCGGCCAAGACCCCTTGCATCAAGGGTAAAATAGCTCCTCCAACGGGCGCCATAACCAAAATTCCCGAGGCTTTGTTGGTATACTTGCCCAATCCGTTAACCGACAAGGCAAAAATATTGGACCACATTATCGAATTAAAAAGTCCGACCGCCAACATGGACCACATCGCCACATAGCCATTCGAAAGAATGGTGATCGCCAATAGCACTACCGAAGCAAGGGCAGAAAAAAACAACACCTTTTGTGCGCTGGCCTTTTGGAGTATTGCAGATCCCAAAAACCGACCGATCATCAATCCGCCCCAGTATAACGGAATATAGGTCGCAGCCTTTTTTTCTGCAAAACCTGCGATATTGGGTTCCCCCAAAAAGTTTACGATAAAACTTCCAATGGCCACTTCGGCCCCAACGTACAGCATCAATGCGATGACCCCTAAACGCAGCTGCCTAAATTTTAAAACATTCCCCTTTACCTTCTCCCCATCGGTATCGAGTACCTTGGGCAGTTTTAAGAAATAAAATATGACCGCGATCATAAAAGCGAAGATCGCCAAGCCTAAATAGGGACCTTCCACTGCAGCCGTAGCGTCTTGCTGGGTATCGTACTCCCCGAGTATGAGCATCCCCCCAATCAGCGGCGCCGTGGTGGTGGCCAAGGAGTTGACCCCTTGTGCCAAATTTAACCTGCTGGAGGCCGTTTCTGGGCGGCCCAGGATAATGACGTACGGATTTGCTACCACCTGTAAAATAACACTGCCGGTAGCCATGGTGTAAAGTCCTAATAAAAATAAAGGGTAGGAAACAAATCGCGATGCCGGTATAAAGATCAGGGCTCCAAGTCCGATCGTGATCAAACCGACGGATATCCCCTTTTTATACCCGGTCCTTTCGATCAAAAAGCTAGCCGGTATCGCCATTAAAAAATAGGCTCCGAAAAAGCAAAACTGGATCAACATGGTTTGGGTATAGTTCATCTGGAACAACCCCTTGAAATGCGGAATTAAAATGTCGTTTAGGGAGACAATCGCCCCCCAAATAAAGAAAAGGGAGGTCATTAATGCAAAGGCTCCCTTATAACGATTTGTTGGTGTGTGGTCTTTCAATTTGTATAGTTTTGGTTAGTGTTATAATTTTCCGAAATTTATATTTAATGTTGCACATTTAATTCTGAGGCTAAAACTCGATATTACTGTTTCGAGTTTGCCAATTGTTTGAAATAGACCTGTTCCGCCCTAGCCCTAAAGGGAACCATGGCTATTTCAAACTTTTCGTCCCTGACCGAATTCGTTCAGGCGGGCTTTAGGGCCGGGGCAAAGGAAGTTTGAAAACTTACAATTTTACAAGGTGTCGATATTTAAATTTTCGACAAATTCATGGATACTTCTAAAAAGGTTTTGTTTAATTTGAAATTTTTTTAATCCTTAAATCAATCCGTACCTCGGTTACAACCTTAGGACATCCCCGAGCTCCAAAACGAAGATTTGATAGTATTCGTTATCCTCCTTTCCATCGATTATACGTGATGTGTTCTTATCGGGCACCAGTACATTGTAAGCAAGTATTTTTCCATCCTGGGAAACTACCAAGGCTTCGCGGTTTAGATTTTTGGGCGTGAGTAAAATCGATTTTCCAAAATCTCCCCTACTTCCTACGTAAGAAGCATAAATCTTTCCTTCGCTTATAGAAAAAAGCCATTCGTCCGAAGGGTGCCAGCGTACAAACCCGGCGTCAGAGGTGAAATTGGTAACCTGTCGGGGTCGTTCTTCCGGATTTCCAGATCTATCCGAACCCTCCGCGGCAATTACAAAGACCTGTTTTACGCCATTTTTATCATCGGATAAATAGGCGATTCGCCTTCCATCATAAGATCCCCTTACGATGCCATCATCCGTCGTGCTATGGGTCAATCTTTTAATTTGCACCCCTGGAGGAGGCTCCGGATAGGTATCCGCATCCCCGGAATACGCGCACGTGATATCCACGCTGTCCGGAATTTCGGCGACAAAGAGCGACGTTTCATAATCTATGCCGTTCAGGGCGCGTACTTTACCAATAAATGCCCGTTTTGAACCTAAAGAATCTACCCAGGAATCGCCATAGGCCCTCTCGATCTCCCCTGGTTTTGATTTTCCTTTTTTCGACGGCTTTAAAAGTACCGCAAAGTAATCGGTATATCCCTCTTCCACCATATCATTGGCTTCCATATATCCAATGGTACGGTCGTAGTCTTGTTGTATAAAATCGTCATACGTAAATCCGATTCTCTTTCCGTTTCTCGAAAATTCATGCCGGTGGGTACCCCCGCGTTGTGCCCCCGGAATGGTAGGTCGGTCGGTAGCTACATCCCTTAAATCTACCCGGACAAAGCGACCTTCCCCTTCGCCGTCTACCATCGCACCGCTCCGATTTCTAATCCCGTAATACCCCCTAGCACCGACCTCGACCAATTGAGGGCCATGGATAAAGATTACCTTATTTTCGGTGGGATGATAGGAGACCGCGGCGACTCCGGGAGCGGCGTTTTCACCAGAAACCGACTCGGGTTTCCATAAAACGGTTTCCTCGCCCGTTGCTATCTCGACCTTTTCTATGGACTTTGAATTGCCCAAATTAGTGTTGTACACCATATATCGCGTATCGTAGCAAAGAAACTTCCCATCCGGGGAAAAATTATCGTTGTTGTCCAAGGCATGGGTCTTTGGGTTAAAGGTTATTTGTTTTTCTACCATATTACCGGGTCTGGGTTCTTTATCCTGTTTGCAACCGACAAGAGCGAACAAGAGGGCCAAGGGCCATAATCGCAATGTTCTTGAGGTTGTCATTTTTAATGGATTGATGTTAATTCTTTATTGTTATACAGTTATGGTCGATGCCGCTATCGGGTCAGATTCAAGTGGTGGGAGTTAAGGCCTGATTCTTCCAATGATAAATCTTAACGCGAACATTGGATAAGCCACAAAGCCAAATTCCTTTCCTCCCCGTCTCTAAAGCCCGCCTGATAGCATCCTAAAAAAATGTTTCTTCCACCATAATGCAAAGCGCATGGTATACCGGTAAATGGTATTCCTGTACCTTCGCCGTACTTGTGGCAGGAACGCAAATGGCCACATCGCATAGCGATTTGGCCTCTCCCCCGGATTCCCCCAGCAAGCCTATTATTTTCATGCCTAATGCCTTGGCAGTAATACAGGCTTCCAACACGTTGACGGAATTGCCCGAGGTGGTGATTACCCATAACACATCATTTTTTTTACCGTAACCCAAAACCTGTTGCGCATAAATATAATCTCCCCCAATATCGTTGGAAATTGCGGAAACCAAGCCACCATGGGCATGCAAGGCGATTGCGGGCAGTCCCCTTTCCAATTTTGCGGCCAGTTTAGGTCCCTTTACAGGGGAAATCCCTTCCAGCTTTTTAACCAATTCATCGGCAAGCGGACGTTTTTTCGAAAAACTTTTCATCAGCTCCCCCACGATATGGTCGGAGTCCGACGCGCTTCCACCGTTGCCACATACCAACAATTTACCGTCTTTATTATAACAATCGATCAAGGTTGACCCAGCTGCATAAATCGATTCCCGGCAGGTGTTCAGCGGTGGATACCGCTGGATCAGATCTTTGAGGATGTCTTCTGACTTCATAATATTAAATTTCTTTTAGTTAAATGCGTTTGCTTGTGCTTCGATTGTGCTTCGACTGCGCTCAGCATGACACGCTCAGCATGGCAAGCTTCTATTGACTAATTTCGTAAATCATTGGGGCATATTTGAGTGTTTTGTAATACAAGAGAAACATTTTTCACGCAAAAACATCCCCCTGCCCCCCGCCCATACTGTTCGGGCAGGCCTTCAAAGGGGGAATTAATACGAATATATAACAACGATAATCTCCATGAGACCCCTCTGCCTATCGGCACCTCCCCTTGAAAAAAGGGCAGGATCCAGAATGTATTCTTTTAAAAAATCTTCAACTTTGCACCTAACTATTTACCTTCTATCATCTATTAAAAATTAAGGCGAGTAACGCGGGTCTCTGTGAAAAATCGGGAATTATTATTTGTGCCCCGGCTTTGATCAACCTGCTTCTTTTATCCTCGTTCAATCCATAGCGACGAATCTCATCACTTGCAATCCCAATGGCGGTCCCTCCTACTTTTCGCGCCTCCCTTATTTCTACGGGACCATCGCCGATTACCAATAATTCATTTCCTCGTAACCGATTGTCCGCAATGATCTTCTCGATCACCATTTTTTTGGAATACTTGCTAATATCCCCCACCGAACCATGGATTCCCCCATCAAAAAAATCGGCATATCCCATGGCACGAGCTTCGTTGACAACATCGTCCCTGTCGGTTCCACTGGCCAAATACAAGGTAACTCCCTTTTCCCTAAGCGCATTCATAAAAGAAATTGCCCCCTTTACCTCAAAATCTGAAACAGATAACTCGCCTTTTTTCAGCTTGGCGATTCGCTCGTCCACCATCTCCATCAAAGCGATGTTGTATTTCTCCTTGTAACCGAATTTGTCCAAAATAGCTTCCTTGGGGACGAAGCCAGCTTCAACCACCATACTTACAAGGGTCTCCATCTGTACGATGGTCTGGATTCCCGTAGACCGATCTATAAACTCGAGTACCTGGGATCTTACCTCGTCGAGGACCTTTTGTTCGGCCGTTGGAAACTTATCGCCCAAAATTGCCCGGATCATCACCGGTTCCATGATGGCTTCCCATCCTTCCCGCAGTGTGCTCAGGGTACCATCATGGTCAAAAACCACGTGTTTTACATCCCCGAGCTCAGTGACCACTTTGGGTTCGCAAATTTCGATCTCGGTTTCCTTGTAATAGTTGGCCAAGCGCATGTCTACTGCCAATTCTGGTCGAAAATTAAAATTGGAATTCTGGCAAATTGCCAGTATTTCGGACCCCGATGCCGTGCCGGTCGTGAAAAGCTTTTGGATGGTAACCGCCGATGAATAATTCGCAAATTGGGCCGCTTCGGAAGGTGAAATGCCGGCTGCCAAACACAGGGAAACCGCGCTTAAAAAGGTGTCGCCCGCCCCTACGGTATCTGTTTTACCCTGGATCTGGATACCGGGGGTCTCGTGGACACCCAAGGCGTCAAAAGTGACGACTCCCCGGTCCCCACAGGTTACAAAAATGGGTTTTCCAAATTTTTTATAGACCGAAGCCCCGTGTTTTTTAATATCCATTAAGGGTATATAGTCACGAGGTTGGGCATCAACGCCATTTAGGACCGCCGTTTCGATCTCATTGGATTTGCGGTAGACGTTATGAAACTGCCGATTGTAATGACGGGAATCCAACACGACAACCTTATCCCCGAATTCTTCAAAAAGTACATTCGCCGCCTCAATAAAATCGGGATTGGAGATACTGCCTACCACCTGCTGGTTAAAGATTAGCACGTCACAGCTTTCAAGAGCCCTTCTTAAATGGTTTAGGAGGACTGTATCCGTCTTTTGGCTACGGATATTGTGCAACCCGAAGTCGATCCTAGGGTCTTCCCTTTCCCCGTACATCCGTTTGATGTACGTATAGGTGTTGAATTTTTCTTCCTGAAGCATCAACCTAGAGGTATCTGCTCCCCGCCTTTTTAATTGGGATTGTAGTTCCGCACCAAAAATATCGTTGCCAATTGTGCCGATTACTTTGATCGATTTGGGCTCCAAGGCTGCGATATTGGCGACAATATTGCCAGCACCCCCAAGGGAATATCTTTGCTGTTCAACAGACTCGGCTTTTAGGCCCGTTTCTACCGAAACCTCGGAACCCTTGGGGTCCATATCCCAATAGACGTCCAGGCAAAAATCCCCGTAAACGGCAACATTTACCTGTTTTATCCCGATTAGAATTTCCTCTGCTCTTTCTGGTTTCATTGATTACATTCGTTAGTTGAAACCCCGCCTGAACATATCTTTCGGGCAGGCCCGCCTGAACACATCATTCGGGCAGGCCCGCCTGAACACATCATTCGGGCAGGCCCGCCTGAACACATCATTCGGGCAGGCCCG
>JAIRBC010000089.1 GCA_022008415.1 Cerina litoralis | reverse complement strand
ACACTTATCTTTAGATTTCAAAACACCAAATATGGTATACTTAAATACAGCGTAAAATTAATTATTAACCTGTAGCCTTATTTCAGGACAAGACATGCGGTCCAAAATTAAAAAAGTTTCCATATAATTCAACCTTATTGCTTATATTTGTATTGTAAAAGGACAAATAAGCGGAATGGGGAAAAGGTTCGAAGTCATTTTTCTTGAACAGGCAATTGAATTTATGTCAAAGGTCGACAAGAAAGCCAAAGCAAAAATTTATTACAATCTAGATAAGGCCAAACTCGGACTTGACCCGAAACTATTTAAAAAATTAACGGAGGATATTTGGGAGTTCAGGACAAAATACGGCGGACTCCAATACCGTTTATTCGCTTTTTGGGACAGGACGGGGAAAACCGAAACTTTAGTGGTCTCTACACACGGGATGGTCAAAAAAACGGATAAAGTCCCCAAGTCGGAAATCGAGAAAGCAAAACAGATACGGACAGAGTATTTCGAACAATAAAAATCAAGGTTATGGAAACTAAAAAGAAAAAGATGAAAATGATGACCCTTGACCAAATGAAGGACAAGGACATCGGAACAGTCGGAACGCCGGAACGGGACAAGTACGAGTTCGATCTACGAATGGAGGTTCTCGGAGAAATGATAAAGTCGGTCCGAAAAGAAAGAAAATTGACCCAAGAGCAACTTGGGGAATTGATCGGAGTTCAAAAATCGCAAATATCCAAATTAGAACGAAGTGCCAAGAACGTAACTATTGAAACTATTTTAAAAGTATTTAACGCGTTAAAGGCAAACATTAAGTTTAGCGTCCAAATGAACGATTCGGAATTTACTGTTGCGTAGAAAGCACTAAAGATAACAGTGGCTATAGAAAACAGCTAAACAAGGAACAAAATTGAAGATTATAAACCAGTAACAGCAACTTCGGCAAAAGTAGGATAAAGCATATGATCCGCTACTTTCCATAGCCGGGCCGTTATGTGTTATTCGGTACGTTAAAGGGACATCCTTTACAGAGTTATATAAACATCGTTTACACTTTTTAGCTTGCAATTTGAACCAAACTTCAGATTGTCATGCCTTG
>JAIRBC010000088.1 GCA_022008415.1 Cerina litoralis | reverse complement strand
ACCACGGTAAAACTTGCTGACGGAGCCGTCACCACGGCCAAACTGGATGCCGATGCGGTGACCAACGCACAATTGGCCGACAGCGCTGTACAGACAGAAAATATTCTTAGTGGTGGCAACGATAAAGTATTGGTGACCGATGCTTCGGGCATAGTTAATTGGAGTGATAAGTCCAGCCTTGACCAAGTCGCCTCGCAGGTAGCATTTACTCCGGTAGGGAATACGTCTAGCACAGATGTTCAAGCCGCAATTGAAGAACTTCAAACCGACATTGATGGCTTTGCCGCGATTGCTGGCCAGACCAATACAGCTTCCAATGTAGGTAACGGAGGAGTGGGCATCTTTGCAAGAAAGACGGGAGCGGACTTGGAGTTTAAGAATTTAAATGCAGGCTCCAATAAAGTAACGATTACAGACGATTCCGGGAACGATGAGGTCGATATTGATATCAACGAAGCCAATCTTACAATTACGGAAAGTCAAATCTCGGATCTTTCGCACACCGTAGACACAGATAATCAAAATCTACAGAATTTCGAGGTCAATGGTACAAACTTGGAAATTAGTATCGAAGACGGAAATACAGTATCCGTACCCATTGCGGATATAGCCGCAAAAGGTAATGGTATTAAATCGACCGTGGATAACGGCGATGGGACGTTTACCTTGACATACGATGACAATACGGCATTTACAACTTCCGATCTTACCGGTCCTCAAGGCCCGATAGGATTGACGGGACCCCAAGGTCCGGCCGGTGCAGATGGCGTTGATGGTGCCGATGGTGCAGACGGAGCTCAAGGTCCCAAAGGTGACAAGGGGGATACGGGAGCGCAAGGCCCTCAAGGCCCGATAGGGTTGACAGGACCCCAAGGTCCCGCAGGTGCCGATGGCGCTGATGGTGCGGATGGAGCAGTTGGTCCCCAAGGCCCCAAGGGAGACAAGGGTGATACGGGAGCGCAAGGTCCTCAAGGCCCGATAGGATTGACGGGACCCCAAGGTCCGGCCGGTGCAGATGGCGTTGATGGTGCGGATGGAGCAGACGGAGCAGTAGGCCCACAAGGTCCACAGGGTCCCAAGGGAGATAAAGGAGATAAGGGAGATGCCGGTGCCGA
>JAIRBC010000087.1 GCA_022008415.1 Cerina litoralis | reverse complement strand
TTTTCAGTTTGAAAGGTTCTGAATACCGTCTGATCACTTTGTCATTTTTGTACATAATGTTTGAAATTATGTAGCCTTTATTCAGGACGGGTCAAGCTTGTGGCTAACGTTTTTGTATATGGCTTGTAGCGTATAGATTTGCGCTTTCGTTTCGGTCTAGTACTTAGCCGAAAACCTTGTTTTCGGGCCGTTATCTTTTCTTTCCCAATGGGCCAAAACAAGGTTTTGGCGGACTTGGTAAATTTGCCCAAGCCCTTTCCTCGAGCCCTTGCCCAGCTATGAGCTATATACGGTGTTGGCATTTTGTACCTGACACACAGGTTTAAACGTCCAGCGATAGTTTTAAACTACCTCCGAGCCCTTCCCGGATTATTCTCATCAAGGTCGATAACCTTATATCGCTGGCATTGTTTTCGATCCGGGAGATATAATTTTTAGTAGTTCCTACCTTGTCGGCAAGTTGTTGTTGGGTGAGCTTTTGTTTTTTTCGGGCCTCTTGGATCAAGGCACCTATTCGGAAGGTCTCGAACTCCTCTTCGAATTTTTCCCTTGTCTCGGTTCCTATCGCCCCATATTTTTGGTCGATATGTTCTTTCCAGCTTTTCGGGTTCTTACTTGTTCTCATAATATTTCTTTTTGAGCATTTCGGCCTTCTTGATTTCCTTTTTCGGTGTTTTTTGAGTTTTCTTTTGAAATCCGTTGAGCAATACGATAACGTTCCCCTTGTCGAAGAAACTGAATACCCTAAAGATTCCATTTCCCGCTTTCACCCTTATTTCCCAAATTCCATCGGTTCCCGTCATATGGTCGAAATATTGCTTGGGAACTATTTTAGTCCGCTCGATCAGGGAAATTGTCCAGTCAAACTTTTCTTGGGTCTTCGGGTCGAGTTTGTTGTAAAAATCCCAAAAGTGGTTTTCGAACGGGATTATCTCTCTTCTGAATTCGGCCAATTCTGTCGGTTTATAGATTCCGACGTAAAGTTACCTGAAAAGGCAACATTTTCCAAATCGAACGATGGTTTTTTTGTAGTGCGGGATCGTTTTTTTGGTATAAATGCCAACGGCAGTCTGTCTAAAAACCTTGCCGGATTGTTTAAATATAATCGAAAATAAGACTTTTGGCCGATAGTGGTCCAAAATGTGCGGCTATAAT
>JAIRBC010000086.1 GCA_022008415.1 Cerina litoralis | reverse complement strand
TTGGAAATACCAGTGCAACGTGGTAAATTACTGCACAGAACTGCGCATATGGAACATGCCCAAAAAAGGGGGCACGTCCCATATACAAATCGTTGGCGTTAATTAAAACCAAAATATGCCCGAAATTAATTTAATAAAATTAGATGGAAAGCCATTAGAGAAACTAATCGAAGTAATTAGTAATGGTATAGGTACATTATATAGACCTCGCTCAATTAGAAAAGATGCTGACGCAAAAGCCTATGAAATTGGAATTTTAGAAAATGCTAAAGCCAAAGCTCTTTCGGAAGGAAAGGAATTGGAAGCGGAAACTTATATACGAATCCAAGAAAGATTAATCTTTAAGGAAACAGAAAGACAGAACAACATAGACAGCATTGCCGAAAAAACAGCTAATCAACTAGAAAATGAACCAATAATTTCAGAAAAACCAGTTGATAAAGATTGGACTAAACGATTTTTTAATATTGCACAAGATGTATCAAATGAGGAAATGCAAAATTTATGGTCACGTATTCTTACAGGCGAAGTAGTTAACCCTGGAAGTTTTTCATTAAGAACTCTCGAATTATTAAAAAATCTTTCCAAAAAGGAGGCTGAAACATTTAATAGAATGGCAAATTTGGCCATTTCGTCATTCAATAGTCCTTGTATTTATCAAGGTAAAAATCAAAAAGGCGACTTTCTAAATAAATATGGTTCAGGATTTAACGATAGATTATTATTAATTGAAGTTGGATTACTTCAGCCAGATTCCTTAATAACAAGAAGTTTACCTGCTAATGAAACTGATTCAGAAACTTTTGTTTATCATACAAGTGGCAACATAATATTAAAACAGATTTTACAGCCAAAATCGTCAAAACAAAAAATTTCTATTTATAGGTTTTCAAATATTGGTGAAGAACTTTTGCGAATAATAACAATTGAACCAAATGTTGAGTATCTTAAAGAATTTGCTTTAGCACACACAAATCAACATTCAAAATTTGAATTAGCATACATATTAAAAAAGTATAAAAATGGAGATGTTGACCATACAAATTGGGAAGAAATAACTAACGCCAACACCGTATAAAATTAATTGCTAGTGCAAGCCTACTTACGAAAATCCTCTCGGATTTTCTATTCAGTTTGTATTTGCTAAATTAGGTACTTAAATACGCAACTAATCTTATACAAAACCGTTGGCAAAAATTATGACCCGTCCTGAATAAAGGCTACATAATTTCAAACATTATGTACAAAAATGACAAAGTGATCAGACGGTATTCAGAACCTTTCAAACTGAAAAT
>JAIRBC010000085.1 GCA_022008415.1 Cerina litoralis | reverse complement strand
CATTAGTGGGCACTTAAAACCCGTTGATTTTCAATTGTTTAAAACTTAGTTCTTTGACATCTTTGTAGTCGTAATCCGTAAGTATCTCTCTTACAGGCGTTTTGTCGAGTAGCGATATGCTCAATATCTGTAATATTTCGTAGATCCTACGTCGTGATCTGAGCTTGTTCCCTATTATTGCCACAAGGCAATAGGCGATGATTGCGCAATAGATCTGTATCTTGACCGCATTGATAGTGGTGCCCCAGAACGATTTGATCCTGAGGTGCTGTTTCATCCATTTGAAAAACAGTTCCACCTCCCAGCGTTTCTTGTACAAAAGCGCTATTTCATTAGCATCGAGGTCGGTATTGTTGGTCAGGAAGACGAACTCCCTTTGGCTCTCGTTGTCATAATATTTGATGCGCCTCAGTTTTTCGGGATAGTCCTTTTTGGAATAATGGCCCTCCAATCTGCCTATTTGGTCGTATTTCACCCCGTTTGTCCTGTCCGCCGCCATGGAGTACATTCTCCTGAACCGCATGTTCTCCTTGGCCCGGGTAACGAAAAAGGCCTTTTGAAGATGGATCTTGAATAGGCGGGCAAAGTCGATATACGCTTTGTCCATGACATAAAAGCTTCCGGCCTCGTAGACGATGACATCCAGCACGTTGACATCATGTAGACTGGCCTTGGATATGAGCAGAAAGCTCGGCACCGACGTTCTTACGTCGTATAGGGTATGGAGCTTTATCCCTCCCTTGGCCTTTCGGAACTCCGCCCACCAGAAAACGCTAAGGCAAAGATCTATCGTAGTCGAATCAAGGGCGTATACATTGCCTTCCAGGTCGATCTCGAAATCGTCGCGATAACAGCTTTTCCTGGCCTCGTCGATAAGGACATAGGCGAACTCCTCGAAGATCCTATAGCTTCTTTTTTCGTTGGCGGTCCCCAGGTTGCGCCGCGAAACGGTGGTCCCGAACCCCAAATGATAATATTTGGGACGATGGGCCTCCAAACTGAGCATAAGGTCGCGCATACTGTCCCTTGCGGTCAGTTGGCCGAATACCATGCAGAGCATCTGGTTCCAACAGGTAAAGCTCCTTACGTACTTGTTTCCATGATGGGATTCGACGATACGGTCGAAGACCCTCCTTGGAAGGAACTCGGTAATCTGGGCGAAGACATATTTTCCTTGGTTCATGTGATTTTTTGACAAAAATCACATTTTCTGATTCAAATCGTCACGCTATCAAAAACTGCCGCAGATACGATATACAAAGAATTTCAAAGAACTTAGTTTAATGTTTAATGCCCACTAGTG
>JAIRBC010000084.1 GCA_022008415.1 Cerina litoralis | reverse complement strand
TAATTACTAGTGATGCGTTAACTTTTTAATTTTTTGTTGTATCTCAATGTTTACAGTACACTCAAAACGTTCTTTGATTTTTTGATTTGAAATGAATTTTAGCTTAGCGGTCTAAATGAGACCGTAATGAATTCTGGAAAATACATTTTTGCCCAAGTCCTACAACATGTAAACAGGTATGAGTTCGGGAAATGTGTCAAGCGGTACAATGGTGATCATAGAACTAGCGATTTCAATTGTTGGAACCAGTTCGTCCAATTGTTCTTTGGCCAATTGACCGCCCTTAATTCTCTCAGGGACATCTCTACATGCCTCAAAGCGCATAAGAACAAGTTGTACCATTTGGGAACGGGCGCCCACGTCAATCAGTCCTCGCTATCACGCGCCAATGAAAACAGGAATTGGAGGATATTCGCGGACTTTGGACAGTACTTGATCGGTCAGGTACGGCCTCTTTATGCGGACACCCCCATACCTAATGTCAAATTGGACAATGAAGTGTTCGCGTTGGATTCGACTACGATCTCACTTAGCCTGGTACTTTTTCAATGGGCACCGGGAAAATATTCCAGAGGGGCCATAAAAATACATACGCTGCTCGACCTACGCGGTAACATCCCTTCCTTTGTGCTGGTCACGGACGGAAAATATCACGATAGCAATGTACTGGACGTACTAGTGCCCGTATTCGGGGCGATCTACCTGATGGACAAGGCCTATATTGACTTCGAGGCACTTTACAATATAGATCTTGCCGGCGCTTTCTTCGTGTCAAGGGCCAAGTCCAATATGGATTATACCGTCACTTGCCAGAACTACAACATAAACATGGAAACAGGTCTGAGAAGCGACAAGACCATTTTGCTCAATGGGTACAAGTCTAAAAAGTTATACCCCGAACCACTTAGATTGGTGGAATACCACGATAGCAGAAAGGATATAACGTTATATTTTCTGACCAACAACCATGAGGTCTCGGCTCTTGAAATAGCAAAACTGTATAGGAACAGGTGGCAAATAGAGGTGTTCTTCAAGTGGATAAAACAAAACCTGACCATAAAGAAACTATGGGGGCATTCGGAGAATGCGGTCAACATCCATGTATGGACGGCAATTTGCACCCACTTGATCATAGCGGACATCAAACACACCTTACGCAGCAACCTATCGATATACGAGATACTAAAAATACTTGGTATATCCGCCATGGACAAAACGTCCATCTCAGAACTGCTTACAGAAGATTTTTCAAATCAAAATTTCAATGAACAAATGAATTTATTTGACAATTAAGTATTAACGCATCAGTACTA
>JAIRBC010000083.1 GCA_022008415.1 Cerina litoralis | reverse complement strand
GGTACGTTAAAGGGACATCCTTTACAGAGTTATATAAACATCGTTTACACTTTTTAGCTTGCAATTTGAACCAAACTTCAGATTGTCATGCCTTGGAAAGAATCAACGATTATGGAACAAAAAATTGAATTTATCTGTGAATGGAAAACTGGTAATTACACCATTACGGAGCTCTGTCGGAGCTTTGAAATTTCACGTCCGACTGCCTATAAAATCATAGCTCGATTTGAAAATGAAGGTTATGAAGGTCTTAAAGAGCTCAGTCGAAAACCTCAAGGATTGCACCCTAATGCCACCCAAGAAACTGTTGTAAATGGAATTCTCTCTTTAAAGGAAAAACACAAGTTGTGGGGGGCTAAAAAAATCCGCAAACTGTTGTATAACGATTTTCCGGATGAACTTGTCCCATCTGTCTTGACCGTTCACAACATCCTCAAAAAACACGGTTTGGTGAAGCCTCAAAAACGATTAAGAAGGGTAAAGCCGATTCATCCGATCTTTGACCCAAAAGTGTGCAATGAGGTCTGGAGCGCGGACTACAAAGGAAAGTTTTTAATGGGCAATAAAATCTATTGCCACCCCCTGACCATTGCCGACTCTAAAAGCCGATTTGTGTTTACGGCAAAGGGCCATTACAGAGAGAACTTTGACTCCGCAAAGGCGGAGTTTAAAAGGATCTTTAGAAAATACGGCATCCCGAAACAGGTTCATACCGACAATGGAAGTCCCTTTGGCTCTGTAAAGGCCATACAGCGTTTTACCAGGCTCTCCTACTGGTTCATTGAACTTGGAATTATGCCGGTGTATTCCGATCCTTCACACCCTGAGCAAAATGGAAGACACGAACGCATGCATCGTGATCTGAAGGCTGCTTGCGCCAAACCCTCGGCCTATGATCTAAAAGCCCAACAAAGACGTCTGAACCGATTTGTAAAAGAGTATAATAATGTAAGACCACACGAAGCTTTGGACATGAAAACACCCGCTACCGTACATGATTTTAAGACCCGACCTTTCCCTGAGAAAATCACGAACTTTGACTACGGCCCAGAGATGAGAGTGCTCAAAGTAACCAAGAACGGATCGGTAAGATGGGGTTCTTACAATTGGGTTTATGTATCTGCCTCTTTACAAGGAAAATACATTGGTGCTTTAGAAATGGGCAATGGAATATGGAGAGTATTTTATAGAAACGTATTTTTGGGTTACTTTAACGAAAATGAATTAAGAACTAAAGAACAATCGGTAAGGTTAGAAACTAATTTGGTGTAAACCCTAATCTATAACTTGTGTAAAGGATGTATCTTAACGAACAT
>JAIRBC010000082.1 GCA_022008415.1 Cerina litoralis | reverse complement strand
AGATTCGTTTTGGTTTTTAAAATTGGAGAAATTGGTAATAATCTCTATCTCAAGACTCACTTTAGAACTTGACCCCTCAACTTTGAACCTTGAACCTTATCTGCCAACTGAAACTGGGCACTGCCTACTATCTTCTAGTTTCTAGTTTCTAGTTTCGCCTTTTCCATCAACTACCTTTAGCCTAGTAGTAATCGGCATGCCTCCTATATTGGCCAATGCTGAATTGTAGCCCGACGCTGAAGGTCATATAGGTGCCTACGGTTTTATCGCGATAATCCGGAAAGACGGTTTCCCCATCATAGCCGTATTGTTGGGCGGTTCCACTGTTCATGGTCATATCTAGCGCGAGGGCCAATACGTCGTTGAGCCGCATGGTGGGCGTTACCCCAAAAATAATACTCCCCAACCGCTCGTTTCTATCATTTTTAAACAGGTTGAGCCCTCTATTGGCCGATACTTTTCGGCTATCGGGATAGGCTAGGGTCAGTCCCAACCCACCGTGGACAAGAATGGCGTATTTTTCCAAATAATATTGGTGTACGTCCAGTACCCGGAGGAAGTTAAAAACGGCTTCTACCCCAATTCTGTTATAGGTATTCCCCATGTCCCTGTTATTCCGATCTTCGAACCGGTCGTACACATAATTTCCTTTGAGGCCGAACAATTGGTTGAACATAAAGCGCCCCCCAATATCGAAGTGTTTAAACCCGGCGTAATCGAACTTATGAATACCGTTTCCAGGACTTAATGGTACGTGGTACCCCAACATCACCTCGGCGGAAATACGGTCGTAGGGCTTATATCCGCCCGGTGGATTGATTTGTGACTGTCCCCAGTATCCACATAGGATACCCACAATAAAAACAATTTTCTTCATCCGTTTTTATTTCAAATTTCTTTTATCGCTACCGCACCCGATCGAATCCAAGGCTTTAAGCAGAACGGGGTTATTTATATTATAGTATAGCTCCAAACAATTACAAATCTAAATAAAAACGTTGGAATGAGCGTAATTTCTCTAATAATTAAAGGTTATGGGGGAAAGGGGAAGGGCTATGGGTTATGGGTTGATGGTTGTTGGAGATAAGGGTTGGAGGGTTTCTGATTCTTCCAATCCTCTAAAGATACAAAAAGCTAGAGACTAGAGACTAGAGACTAGACAAAAGTTATGGGTCCGGAGTTAGTAGGTCATCTTACTTGAAACTTATAACCGTAGCACGGCTTAACCGCATCAGGGTATCACCGTATCACCGCTTCGCTTCAAAATTTAACCCACAATTCATGCTTGTTCATTTTTTTCATCGCCAAAAAAACGAAC
>JAIRBC010000081.1 GCA_022008415.1 Cerina litoralis | reverse complement strand
GAGGGTGTAATTTGAACTCTGTCTGAATGATTCTTATATTAACATTCAAACAGAAATTAAAAATGACACAGGAAGAATTAGACAAGATGGAAAAAAAGGCACTCGAACAGTTTACTACTGGAAAGAGCCTATTCGGAAAAGACGGTGCTTTTGCGCCTCTGCTCCAAAATTTCCTTGACAAGGCCCTCGAGGCCGAGATGGAGGCCCATCTTGGCGAGGATGAGCGTTCCAAGGGCAACAAGCGCAACGGGAAGGGCAGCAAGACCCTCAAGACAGGGGTCGGCACCTTTGACATAAAAACGCCCCAAGACCGCCACAGCAGCTTCGACCCCGAGATCGTAAAAAAACGCCAGACCATCTTGGCGGACAACCTGTCCGACAAGATAATCGGGCTTTACGGGCTGGGGATGAGCTACCGGGACATCTGTGCCCACATCAAGGAGATGTACGATACCGAGATCTCCCATAGCGTGCTGACCGAGATCACCGACCGCATCATACCCGATATCAAGGCCTGGCAGCGACGGCCGTTGGACGCGATGTACTGCATCGTCTGGCTGGACGCCATGCACTACAAGGTCAAGGTAGAAGGCAAGGTCCGCCACAGGGCGATCTACAACATACTGGGTATCGACAGGAACGGATACAAGGAGGTCCTGGGCATGTACATCTCGGAAAGCGAGGGGGCTAACTTTTGGCTACAGGTCCTTACCGACCTGAACAACCGGGGGCTCAAGGACATACTGATCGCCTGTACGGACAACCTGAAGGGCTTTACCGAGGCCATCCTGAGCATATTCCCCAGGACGGACGTGCAACTGTGCATCGTGCACCAGATACGCAATTCCCTGAAGTACGTGGCCTCCAAGGACCAAAAGGAGTTCATGCGCGACCTGAAATTGGTCTACCGTGCCATTGGCAAAGGGGAAGCGGAGGACGAACTGTTGAAACTGGAAGAAAAATGGGGCAAAAAGTACCCGGTGGTCATCCGGAGCTGGAACGACAACTGGGAGCACCTCTCGAGCTACTTTGGATATTCCGCCCCTATCAGGAAGATAATATACACCACGAACGCCGTGGAGGGCTTCCACAGGCAGGTGCGGAAGGTGACCAAGACAAAGGGCGCGTTCACCAGCGACATGGCCCTTATGAAGCTGATCTACCTGGCGACCATGAACATCAAGAAGAAGTGGACCTCGCCATTACAGAACTGGGCAACGACCGCCCAACAATTATTTATTAAATTTGAGGGACGGATGCCGCTCGATCTGAGCACCTCCCCTGCGGGGGGTACCCCCCGCAGGGGAGGTGGAGCGGACAGAGTTTAGAATACACTCCC
>JAIRBC010000080.1 GCA_022008415.1 Cerina litoralis | reverse complement strand
AATGGGAGTTCAGGATTAAGACCTAAATTTCTTTTTATGGAGGACATCACATCCTTTCGGCTCAGATATTCCCCTTCAATTTCAGAAGTTTTTATGGCTTCGGACACCATCATATCGATTATGGCGTCCGATTGTAAATGTTGTGGCAGTCCTTGGAAAAAGCCACTGATACGCCCGGTACGTTCGGCAAATTGGAACAACAGATCCTCAATTCCTGTTGTATCATAGCGGAAGTGTGGCCAATCATTTTGTTGCCAATTATATCTCATGAGCCGATTAAATCATGTATTCAGCTCAAATATAATAAAAAAATGAGTTGATTAACTTGGATAATCAGCTCTTTAATGTTAATGGGATTATTATTTTTGTTAATAGCTATTTAAGATAATCCCTAACTTCGTAAACACAATAAGGATTATTTTTGCCCACAAACTTAATTGGTCCTGTTGCTAAAACAACTATAAAGGAGGTTTAAAAAGAATGTGAACATGGCTTTTATATTTAAGATAAAACTTGATGGCTCCTCAAAACCGCCCATTTGGCGCAAGGTAAAGGTTAGCGAATCTTTTACTTTTTTGGAGTTGCATTGTGTCATTCAAGGAGTCTTTAATTGGGAGAACATACACTTATTCCAATTTTCACCCCAAGGGTGGGGCAGTGTCCCGCGATTACAGGAAAATTTCGAGAGTGAGTCCGATTGGGACGAGGCACCTTTTAGTGACCCTGAAACATGGCCCTATGGCGAACGTTATGATTCTTCCAAGATTAAACTGGAAGAGTATTGGCATTCCCTTAAGCAAAAGATGGTGTATATATACGATTTTGGGGATGATTGGAGGCATATCGTGGAATTGGTCGAGGTGACCGATGAAAAAATCTTGAACCCCTTTTGCATGGGAGGAAAGGCACAGGCGCCCGTAGAGGACTGTGGCGGTATCTGGGGTTATTACCACATGGTAGAGGCCCTTAACGATTCCAAACACCCGGAGCATAAACATTGGAGGGATTGGATGGACTTCAAAAAAGGACAGAAGTGGGATGAGAATGCCTTTGATTTGGATGAAGTACAGGAGCAGTTGCGAGTTTTTTGGGAGACGGAAGAATAACTGTGAATTGCTTTCAGTTCTTTAATTTTAAGGATCAATCACAGGCCGTATGATTGTCAACCTGGAGATGTAGTTGTTGTGAATTGCTTTCAGTTCTTTAATTTTAAGGATCAATCACAGGTTTTTCCTATCTGTTCCATTATCGGTTTGCGTTGTGAATTGCTTTCAGTTCTTTAATTTTAAGGATCAATCACAGGTTTTTACGGAAGAAAAGAAGGCCGAAACCGTTGTGAATTGCTTTCAGTT
>JAIRBC010000007.1 GCA_022008415.1 Cerina litoralis | reverse complement strand
AGCAAGCTGGAAATGCTGCCCCTCGACTTGCATGTGTTAGGCCTGCCGCTAGCGTTCATCCTGAGCCAGGATCAAACTCTTCATCGTTGTTCTGTAAATAACTTCCAACGACCAAAATTGTGTTTGCTCCAATGGCCCATTCTCAAATTTTCGGGACACCACATTCGCTAAAATGCAATGTCCCGTGCTGTCTTCCAATATATCAAATGAACTTATTCAATCTTTAATTTTCCTTCGCTATCTTTCAAAGCGGGTGCAAATGTACGAACCTTTTTTATCTTGCCAAACTATTTTCAATAAATGTTTTATAACAAAACAAATGATCGTCGCATTTACTGTAACAAAGCTCCCAAAAAACAATATTACTTATTTTTGAGGGTGCAAATGTACAAACCTTTTTTAATTAGAACTCCTATATTTTACAATAATTATGGGCCTATTTTTCAAGTCCCTGATTTTGAACACCTGCCAAGCCCAAACCTGAATCAAAACGAGACAAAAAAGCCTTCTTGACCCTTTTAAGGAAGGAATTTAACCCAATTAATCATGGCCGGTTTACAACTACAGTTGTAGGCCATTGACCAAAAGCACCCGTAGACCCACAAAAAGAACCAAGATGGCAGTGACCAGTTTGATTCCGTTCCCGGTAAGCTTGCTCAGACTGATTCGGATACCCAATTGCCCACCAAGAAATACGGCGACCAACAGCCCCAGGGCTTCAGGCCACGGTATTTGAAAAGTATCGTTAGCCACCAGGCCTACTAACCCGGAAACCGAGTTTACCAAAATAAAGAAACTCGCCAAGGCCGCAATCTTAATGGAACGCTCCCACTTCATATGGTTTAGTACCGGAGCTAAGAAAATACCGCCGCCAATACCGACCAAACCCGAAAGAAAGCCAATACTACCTCCCAAAACATAAGTTACCAAGGCCGGATAATCCTTGTTTTGTTCCTCCTTCCGATGTAATTTAAGGGTTTGTACGATTAGGGCAAAAGAAGAAATGATGAGGGCGCAACCTAGAATAATAAAAAAGACATTTTCCTTTAATCGAAAAGAAGCCCCGATAAAGGCCAAAGGAATACTGGCTATTATAAAAGGAACAAACTTTCTAAAGTCCATATGCCCTTTTTTATAATACAGATAGCAACTGCCACTCACTACGACCAGATTGCACAGCAGCGCGGTTGTCCGAATGTCATAGAATTGGGTAAAGACCAGGGTCAGAATGGCAAGATAACTAGACCCCCCACCAAATCCCACGGAGGAATACAGGGTAGCGATGAAAAAAAAGCAGAACATGAGTCCAATAAATTCCGGAAGGACCATCATCTTATCAATCTAAAAGAATTGATACCCCCGGCGACACTACATATCGGAGTTTTTTTAAAATCCTTCCTCAACTTTTCCCAAGCCTCCTTACTTCGCTTTCCAGATTGACAAAGCAGGAACACGGGAAGGTTGGCGTTAACCTCCTTTTTGCGATCTTCCAATTGATCCAGAGGGATGTTGACCGATGCATCCAAATGACCCGTCTCAAATTCCGTATGGGAGCGCACATCTATCAGCTGGATCGGTTTCCCTGATGCAATCAGTTTTTTTAACTCCGAGGAAGTTATGGTTGGAACATCACCGCAAATCTCGGTTTCATAGTTTTGCAAAAGCTTGGAAATGTTCCGATTTTCCGGCCTAAGCTGTAACCTTATTTTCTGAAAACTCTGATCCAGCCCATTGAACAACAATAAATTACCGGACAACACCTCTCCGACCCCGGTAACTAATTTTACCACTTCCAAAGCCTGAAGATTTCCGATAATTCCAGGAATAACCCCCAGCACCCCATTTTCGTTGCAATCCGGTATTTCCGCTCCAGTAGGAATTTTGGGAAACAGGCAACGATAGGTAGGACCGCCATCGAAATTAAACACACATACCTGCCCTTCAAACCCATGCAAAGCTCCATAAACAAAAGGTTTTTTTAAAATTACACAGGCATCGTTTATCAAATAACGAGTCGCAAAATTGTCCGTGGCATCCACAACTACATCAAATCGGGAAATAATATCCAGTGCATTTTCTGGGTTTAGGTAGCAATTAAACGTCTTAAAAAGAGTTTCAGAATTTTGCGCTCTTAATTTCTCCAGGGCAGCTCCCAGTTTAGGGCTACCCAAATCGTTCTCAGTGAACAAAACCTGACGCTGTAAATTGCTGAGTTCAACGATATCGGATTCTACCAGACCCAACGTACCCACCCCCATCGCATTGAGATATTGTAACGCCGGTATTCCCAAACCACCGACCCCCACGACCAAAACCCGTGCTTCGCCCAACTTTTGTTGGGCTGCCATTCCAAAATCTTTTAGGCGGGTCTGCCGTATATACCTAGTATATTTCAAATGGATTTAAATTTTGCAAGGACCTTAGCATATTCGTCCTTGGAATTTGCGTTGAGCAATATTTCCTTTCTTTCTGGAAACACAAGTTCAACAGACGAATTTATCAAATATTTTCGAAGCGAGGTGCTTGATCCGTTGTTAAATTGGATTTCCGATTGCTCCAAACCATCTGGCTCCCAAATCGCCGCCAGAGGTTCGGGCAGCGGTTTTTCCTTTAAAGCAAATGCCGTCGCCATTTTGGACAGATTTCTATGGGCGACCAAATGCTTTAGGCCCTCCAAATCCATTAGTGGCAAATCGCAAGCAAGTACCAGCCAAGCCACTTGGGGAAATTGATGATGTGCACTCAGCAAGCCATTGTATGGACCACTGTACCGATCCTGGTCCACAATAAATTTAAACTTTCCCTTCAACTCCTGAAGTTGATCCGATCGAAGGCTCAAAAAAACCTCATCGCAGACACGCGACAACAAATGGTACAGATATTCCCTTTGGGGGATTCCATGGTAGTTTATAATACCTTTATCACGCCCCATCCGGGTGCTTTTACCTCCAGCCAGCACTAATCCGTATAGGGGAGTAGAATGAATATTTGCCATGGTCTTTAATTGACTTAAGGTATAGACCTGCAGCAATAACCTTGTATCACGGTATCGAGTTGAATCTATATGACGGATTTTCTCTAAACAGTTGGCCTAAAAACATCAATTTTGATGCTCGATGGTTTTGTAAGCTTCGATTACTTTTTTGACCAACTTGTGCCTTATGACATCCTTATCGTCTAAATAGATCATTTCGATGCCTTCCACGTTCTTGAGAATCAAGAGTGCTTCCTTAAGGCCAGAAATGGACCTTCTCGGTAGATCGATCTGCCCTGGATCGCCCGTGATCAAAAATTTGGCATTTTTCCCCATCCGTGTTAGGAACATTTTCATTTGGGCATGGGTTGTATTTTGGGCTTCATCCAGTATTACAAAAGCATTGTCCAAGGTGCGGCCACGCATAAAGGCCATTGGCGCAATCTGAATGGTTCCATTTTCCAAATATTGAACCAATCGTTCCGAAGGAATCATATCTCTAAGGGCATCATAGAGCGGTTGCATATAGGGATCAAGCTTTTCCTTAAGATCGCCGGGCAAAAATCCGAGGTTCTCGCCGGCCTCCACCGCGGGACGGGTCAATAGGATACGTTTTACCTGTTTCTCCTTCAAAGCCCTTACGGCCAACGCCACCCCAGTATAAGTTTTCCCTGTTCCTGCCGGACCAACGGCAAAGACCATATCGTTTAACTCCGCGGCTTCGACCAATTTTCGTTGATTAACGGTCTGGGCCTTTATGAGCTTGCCGTTTACGCCATGCAACAACACCCGACCGCTACTTTCGGAGGATGCATAATCCTCCTTGCTGGTACTGGTGAGAATGCGTTCGATCACATTCTCATCCAATTTATTGTACTTCGCAAAATGGGAAGTAAGCATGTCGATCCTTTTGTCAAACTCCTCCAAAAGTTCATCGTCCCCATACGCCTTGATCTTATTGCCACGGGCAACTATTTTTAACTTAGGGAAATGTTTCTTCAATAAGTCGATATTTGAATTCTGCCTTCCGAAAAATTCAACAGGGCTAATTTCCGTTAGTTCTAAGGTTAGTTCGTTCAATAAATCCTGGATTTAAAATTAATTTCTACCGCAAATCTACCTGCTGTGTGCACCGTGCTAAAGATAAATTTCCGTTCGCTATTTTTTTGTGTAATTTTGTTCAACAAACTTAAGTAAAAATCAGTTTGACTCCATGATCTGCTTCAAACTTTTCCCATTTGCCAAAACCCGGACCAACGGACGGGCAGGAATTACCTTTTTGCACCTCCTTTTTGTCTTTTTTCCGTTGCGTACCCAGCAATATAACGTAAAAAAGGCTTCAATTGAGCACAAAATGCCTAATTCTTATACGAATTCTAAAAGTTTAAACTAGTTCAATAAAAATATATCAACAGTGCTGTATGGCAATCATTACGTTAACCACTGATTTTGGGCATAAGGATCATTTTGTTGGCACTATAAAGGGAACTATCTATCGGGAATTGGAAGATGCCAAGATTGTTGATATCTCCCATTCCATAAGTCCTTTCAATATTCAGGAATGTGCCTATATCCTTAAAAATTCCTATAAAACTTTTCCCGAAGGAACCATTCATGTGGTTGGGGTGGATTCTGATCCTACCCCTGAAAACCAACATATTGCCGTTCTTTTGGATAATCATTATTTTATTGCGGCCAATAATGGGGTCATCGGACTCATAACCTCAGAGATCGTCCCCGACAAAATTGTCGAAATCCAAATCCCGAATCCAGTAAAAAGTTCATTCCCTGTTTTGGATGTTTTTGTACAAGTGGCCTGCCATATAGCTAGGGGAGGTACTTTGGAAGTAATTGGCCGACCCTTTGACCAACTGTCAGACCTAAAGGAATTCGCTCCTAGAATATCGGACAATGGCAACTCTATCATAGGCAGCGTTATTTATATTGACAACTACGGAAATGTGGTCACCAATATCCAGAAAAAAATGTTCGAGACCCAAAGAAAGGCCAGAAACTTCACCTTGAACGCACGAAATAAAAAAATTAGGGAAATCCATAATCAATACAGTGATATCATCAATTTTGACCTTGACAAAAACCAGCGCAAAGGCCCTGGGGACCTGTTGGCCCTTTTTAATTCGGCAGGCTATGTAGAGCTTGCCATCTATAAGAGCGACCTCAATACCGTTGGAGGCGCCTCTACCCTGTTGGGGTTGGATTATAGGGATACCATTGTTGTGGAGTTTGAATAGGAGAGGTGATAACTTAAAATTGAAATGAACTTGAAACCTTAAATTTGTACCTCCAGAAAGACTAGATCTGCAAAAAACCAACCCCAACTATAAACAACAAACAGAACAAAAAACATGTTAGCAATCTTTAAAAGGGAAGTCCAGTCTTTTTTCACCTCGCCCATTGGGTATCTGGTAATCGGGCTCTTTCTAACCTTGAACGGTCTGTTTTTATGGGTCTTTAAGGGACCCTTTAATATTTTTGATGCCGGTTTCGCCAACCTGGACCACTTCTTTCTATTGACACCCTGGGTATTCCTTTTCCTAATCCCGGCAATTACGATGAAAAGTTTTTCTGAAGAACGCAAATTAGGAACCCTGGAACTTCTATTTATAAAGCCGATAAGCTTATGGCAAACGGTAATCGGAAAATTTCTGGGCACGGTTACCTTGGCCATTCTGGCCTTGATTCCCACCTTGCTGTATGTCTACTGCGTTTCGCGACTGGGCACAACGGTAGATAATATAGATATGGGTGTGGTTTTGGGATCTTACTTTGGGGTGATGTTCCTCATTGTTTCGTACACTGCTATCGGACTTTTTTGCTCCACACTAACCGAAAACCAGATCGTGGCCTTTTTGTTTGCCTTGATCGTATGCTTTGTCCTCTATTATGGCTTTGAAGGTATATCTACGCTATTTTCTAATGGGGATTTTTCACTACTTATCCAAAATTGGGGAATGAAAGCCCATTACGAAAGTATTGCAAGGGGCGTCATAGATACCAAGGACCTAGTGTATTTCATTGCGTTGACCCTGTTTTTCCTCTACCTTACGGTTTTACAACTCCAAAAATTGAATAGATAATGGCATCGAAGAAAAACCATATCTTGTCCATTGCCAAGGCATTCATCGGTTTGGTCGCACTTGTAGTTATAGGTCATTATTTTAACACACGCTTTGACCTTACCGAGGATCACAGATATACCCTGTCGCAACCGGCCATCAATTCGGTGCGGGATTTTAGTTCCCCCGTCATCGTAGACGTGTTGATGAAAGACGGACTTCCCCCTGAATTCGCGCGTCTCAAAGAGGAGACCAAACAGTTGCTTGAAGCGTTTGCCGCTGAAAACAAAGAGATAAAATTTAGCTTCGTAAACCCTTTGGACGAAGGACAAGAAACCGAGGCCACTATCACAGAACTCCAAGGACTTGGGCTAAAGCCCGCAAGCATTACAGTAGAAGATAACGGTAAGAGGTCCCAAGAGATCCTGTTCCCATGGGCCATGGTCAATTATGACAACAAAACCATGAAGGTAGCCCTATTAAAAAATAAATTGGGCGCATCCTCGGAACAACGCGTCAATAACTCGGTACAACATTTGGAATATGCCTTTGCAGATGCCTTCACGAAATTGGGGCTTAAGAATAAGAAAAAGGTGGCCGTAATCAAGGGGAACGGGGAATTGGACGACCTCCATATTGCGGACTTTCTGACCACCATAAAGGACTATTACAACATTGGGGCCATTACCCTGGATTCGGTCGCCACCAATCCGCAGAAGACCTTGGACCAACTCGAAGGGTATGATCTTGCCCTGATAGCCAAGCCCACCCAACGGTTCACCGATCCCCAAAAATATGTGCTGGACCAATTTATTGTTCACGGAGGAAAAAGCGTGTTTTTAATAGATCAAGTCGCTATAGAGCTCGACAGTCTATTTAACGAAAAGGGCAGCACCCTTGCTTTCCCGAGGGACCTTAACCTAAACGATTTTTTGTTTAATTATGGGGTACGTATCAATCCTGTGCTCATTAACGATCTATATTTTACACAGATCGTGCTAGCCAACGGGGAGGACAGCAATACCCAATACCAACCCGTTCCGTGGTATTACAGTCCTATGGTGTTTTCCAGGAACAACCACCCCATCAATACCAACTTGCAGGCGGTGCGGTTCCAGTTTGCAAATAATATAGATACCTTGGCCAATGCCAACAAAAAGACTATTCTTTACTGGTCTTCCCCTCTTTCCAAGGTTGAAGGAACCCCAAAAGAAATAAGCTTGGACCTGATCAAGACCTCACCAAACAAAGAAACCTATAACCATGGCAACCAACCCCTTGCGGTATTGATAGAGGGTAAATTTCAATCCGCCTTTAAAAATAGGGTAAAGCCGATTGACCTTAAAAATCCTTTAGATCAAGGGCCGGACAACAAAATGTTGGTCGTTGCCGATGGTGACATTATAAAGAACCAAGTGAGAAATGGCCGTCCTTTGGAACTTGGCTATGATAAGTGGACTAATAATTTTTACGGCAACAAGGAATTTCTAGTGAATAGCATTAATTACCTGTTGGACGATACCGGACTTATAAACATTCGCAACAAAAAAGTATCGATTCCTTTTTTAAATCAAGAAAAAGTAATGCAACAAAAATTTAAATGGCAACTGATTAACATAGGCCTGCCAGTGGTTTTAAGCATCATTGTAGGTGTTTTTTACGCCTACCTTAGGAAACGAAAATACGGATCCTAAGTGTTAATAAGTTTGTTTCCTTAAAAAGGACATTTAAAATATCTTTGTTTCTCAGGGTTTTTGAAGAAGATTGGGGTTATTTCGCAACAATTTAAAGAATCATTGGCTAGAAATAGTTTTGTTATGTGCAACCCTTCAGTTAACTGGATAATTTGAAAATAAAATACGATCAATGAAACGAGCATTAATAAATTTAATACATTTTTTCCCTAAATATAATGTATAAAATTTTTAATGAGAGAACGAAGTGGTTACACACGTTCTCAATTTTATGATTAATTTATTACTAATGAATTACTAAAATTTAAACGTGTGAAATTTATAGTATCGAGCACCTATCTATTAAAGCAGCTACAGGTATTGGGTGGGGTCATCAATAACAGCAATACTTTGCCAATTTTAGATAATTTCCTGTTGAATCTTAAGAAGGGAAAATTGACGGTTTCCGCCTCGGATCTTGAAACCACCGTGAGTACCGTTATAGATGTGGATTCTGACAGCGATGGCATCATAGCCGTTCCGGCAAGATTGCTTTTGGAAACCCTTAAGACCTTTCCAGAGCAACCGTTGGCCTTTGTGGTAGAAAACAATAATACGGTAGAAATAAGTTCCGACCACGGTAAATATGCGTTGGCTTATGCCGACGCTGCCGAATTTCCAAAGGCTGTGGAAATTGCCGATCCCAGTTCCACTACCCTTATCGGCGATATTTTGGCCACGGCCATAAACAAAACCATTTTTGCAGCGGGTAATGACGATCTGAGGCCGGTAATGAGCGGGGTATTTTTTCAGTTTTCCCCGGAAGGGCTCACTTTTGTGGCTACGGATGCCCACAAATTGGTAAAATATCAACGTTCCGATGTTTCCGCCTCTCAGGTTGCCGAATTCATCATGCCTAAAAAACCGTTGACCCTATTAAAAGGAATCCTCACAGGAAGCGAAAGTGATGTTACTATTGAATACAACGAAAGTAATGCCAGGTTCACTTTTGACAACACCGAACTTATTTGTCGATTGATCGATGGGAAATACCCCAACTACGAAGCCGTAATCCCAAAGGAGAACCCCAACAAATTGACGATTTCCAGAAATCAGTTTTTGAGTTCAGTGCGAAGGGTTTCAATTTTCTCCAATAAATCTACCCATCAGGTGCGATTGAAAATTGCAGGTGTAGAATTGAATATATCCGCAGAAGATATAGATTATAGCAACAAGGCCGAAGAACGCCTAACCTGTTCCTACAATGGGGACGATATGCAGATCGGGTTCAACTCCCGTTTTCTGACCGAGATGTTGAACAATTTGGATTCGGACGATATTTCTTTGGAAATGAGCTTGCCCAACAGGGCCGGCATCCTTACCCCTACCGATGGCCTGGACGAAGGGGAGAAAGTGACCATGTTGGTGATGCCAGTGATGTTGAACGGGTAAGCTCCGCAAGAGACATAAGACCGCTATCACTAAGTGACAGGGACATAAGACTTTTTTGTCTTCCCCGAATCTTCGGGGTTGGCTCTTGGCTCTAGTTATGGGATAAACCTAATCGTTAGGAAATAGCTGGGCTCCTCCCCATTACCGGACCGGATGGCATTCACAATGGGCAGCACAAAGCCGATAATCCCAATACCTATCAGGGCAAGGATTCCCAAGCCTAACAAGAGTATGGCAGGAATACTGATCAGGGTATAGACCAACAAGCTCAATTGAAAATTGACGATCGCCTTACCGTGAACGTCCATTCCCTCTACCCGATCTTTTTGGGCCAGCCAAAGGATCAATGGCACGATCAGTCCACCGCATCCAGTGACATAATTTAGCAGTTGGGATAAATGGGTCAGCGTTAATAATTGTCTATCGATTACTTTTTCGGATTGATTGATGACTTCCATCTTTTTGGTGTTTTATGGTTTTAAATATAAGACGAACAATCGGTGAAAATGTTACACTAATTGGAGTTATTAAGTTACCGATTATTGAGTGATTAGGTGTATTGCACCCTAAAGTTCATTATGGAATCGGAAAGTCTTACAAATGCTACCTCTCCACCCTCAGGGCATCCTGCCCTAGGCCAGTCCATTTCCAAAAAACTTGTGGTCTTTTATCAACTCAAGTAATTTGTACATTTGTGCCATGACGCACCAAGATAACATCATAGCCCTTGCCAGTCCTTCCGGGGCCGGGGCCATTGCAGTGATCCGTATTTCCGGCAAAGGGGCTATTTCGCTTGTCGCTCCTTTCTTTAAATCGGTCCGTGGAAAAAATTTGTTGGATCAAAAGAGCCACACCATCCACTTGGGACATATTATTGACGCGGAACGAATTTTGGATCAAGTGCTGACGTCTATTTTTAAAGGGCCAAACTCGTATACCGGGGAAGACGTGGTAGAGATTTCGTGCCATGGATCCGCCTATATTCAGCAACAGATTATCCAATTATTTTTGCGGAACGGATGTAGAATGGCAGAAGCGGGAGAATTTACCCTTCGTGCCTTTTTGAACGGCAAATTAGATTTGAGCCAGGCCGAAGCAGTGGCCGACCTCATTGCAAGCGAAAATGAGGCCAGCCACCAGATTGCCATGCAGCAGATGCGGGGCGGATTTAGCACGGAAATTAGGAATCTGAGGGAAGAACTACTCAATTTTGCTTCGTTGATAGAATTAGAACTCGATTTCGCCGAAGAAGATGTGGAGTTTGCCGACCGCACCCAATTTAATGCCCTCCTGAAGCGAATCCGCGAGGTCCTGAAAAAATTGATCGATTCCTTTGCCGTGGGCAACGTCATCAAAAATGGGATTCCTGTCGCCATCGTAGGCGAGCCCAATGTGGGCAAATCGACCCTATTAAACGCATTGCTCAATGAAGATCGAGCTATAGTAAGCGACATTGCAGGGACCACTAGGGACACCATAGAGGACGAGATTTCTATCGGGGGAATAGGATTTCGGTTTATAGACACCGCCGGTATTCGGGAGACCGTCGATGTTGTGGAAGGATTGGGAATTAAAAAAACTTTTGAAAAGATTGAAAAGGCACAGATAGTTATTTACCTTTTTGATGCAGAAAAGTTTAAAGTTCAAGGTTCAACATTTAAGATTGAAATTGAGACCATCAAAAATAAATACCCGCAGAAAAATCTCATTATCGTTGCCAATAAGGTCGATAACCTTTCAGAAAAGGAAATCTCAAACCTCAAGTCCCAAATCTCTAAATTATTGCCACTTTCGGCCAAAACCAGAGAAGGTATCGATACGCTCCAAAGCAAACTGCTCGAATTTGTTAACACCGGCGCCCTAAGGAACAACGAGACCATTGTTACGAACACACGGCATTACGACGCGTTGATCAAGGCTCAGGAAGAAATAGAAAAGGTACAAATTGGGATGGACCAAGACATACCGAGCGATCTCTTGGCCATTGACCTTAAGGAGGCACTTTATCAGCTCGGGCTTATCACCGGCCAAGTATCGAACGACGAACTTTTGGGGAATATCTTTGCCAATTTCTGTATCGGAAAGTAACCGCTACAAAACAAACAAATAGAAAACATAATAAAAACTACCATTAAGCCCTATAATTAGGGCATTTTTATGTGTTCTTATTTATATTTATTTTGCGTTGTTATGCGTTTATAAGGTACAAATTTGTACCTTTATTGTACCTTAATTGTAAGAGGTACAAAATAAGCCTCATTGCAGGGCAATTTATGGCACTTAAATATTCCTAATTATATCTATTTATATTAAAAAACACCTAATGAGCAGTAATATAGAAATAAAACGAATATGTCAGTTTTGCGAACAGGAATTTATCGCACGTACAACGGTAACAAAGTACTGTTCCCTGAAATGTAGCAGCAGGGCATACAAAGCCCGTACACGAAATATAAAAATTGAAAAATCCAACAAAGAAACACATCGAACCCAAAACGAACACATCGAAAAGATTAAAGCTAAAGAGTTTTTGACCGTACGGGACGTTTCAAATTTATTGGGCTGTTCCATTAGAACAGTTTACAGATTAATAGAAAATGGCACAATAAAGGCCGTAAACCTTGCAGAAAGATTGACTAGAATAAAGAGAAGCGAACTAAACAAGGTTATGGAACAGCCAAGAAACGAACCAAAAAAGAAAGCCGACCCTATACCTTTTCATATTAAAGACGGCTACACTCTTACCGAAATTGAGGACAAATTTGGTATTTCCGAAAGCGGATTAAAGTATCTAATAAAAAAGAACAATATTCCTAAAGTAAAAAACGGAAGGTATGCCTACGTACCCAAAAAGGTAATTGATGAATTATTGACTTAAGAAAAGTGTTTTTTAAGCCTTCACATTTTTCACCGTTTTCACAAAAAACATAAAAGACCATGGCAACCAAAGTAAGTTTAAGACAAAAGAAAATTACCAAAGGACGTAAAAGCCTATACCTCGACTTTTGGCCACCTATACCCCACCCCGAAACGGGAGAACCCACACGCAGGGAATTTTTAGGCCTGTACATCTACATGGATAAAAAAGAATTGAAGCAGGATATTTTAGATTTGAAAAAAGCAATTGGCGACAGTCAAAAAAAAGATAAGGATTGTAAATCAAAAATCAAGGATCTAAAAGACCTTGAGAATTTTTACAACTCTTACAAAGGCTTAACCATTTTTGACAAACAGCACAATACCGAAACCAGAAAGATAGCCCAAAGCATAAGACAGAAACGGGAGAACTTTCTGAACAAGCCCGAAATTTATAGCCAGTACGAAAAGGAACAGTTAAGAATTAAGGAAATGGGCGAAATGTGTTTTGTGGCCTACTTCAGAAAACTGGCCAACAAGCGAAAGAACTCAAACCATGATAATTGGGTTTCTGCACTCAACTACCTTGAAACCTACACCGATGGCACAATAAAATTTGCAGACCTCAACGAACGCTTTTTTGAAGATTTCAAAGAATACCTACTTAACACTAAAAGTAAAAAAAGTAGTAAAACGACCCTTTCCCAAAATTCCGCCCACTCCTATTTCAACAAGATAAAGGCAGCGTTAAGGCAAGCGTATAAAGATGGTATATTAAACAACGACCTCAACGCCAAAATAAGCCCAATAAAGACCGAAGAAACAAGACGGGAATACTTGACCATTGAAGAACTCAATAAACTGGTGAAAACGCCCTGTAACAACGAATTGTTAAAACGTGCTGCCCTGTTTTCTGCACTTACGGGATTGAGGTTTTCCGATATTAAAAAAATGACGTGGGGCGAACTGGAATACATAGAGGGGCAAGGCTATTTCTTGAATTTTAGCCAAAAGAAAACCAAGGGCGTTGAGGTACTGCCCATTTCGGAACAGGCGTACAACTTTACGGAGGGCAGGGAAAACCCAAACGATATGCCACGGGACAAACCCGTATTTGACGGGCTTAAATATTCCGCATACCATAATAAACATTTGTTCCAATGGATTGGGGCAGCTGGAATAACAAAGGATATTACCTTTCATTGTTTCCGGCACACGTTCGCAACCTTGCAACTGTTCAACGGTACGGATATTTACACCGTTTCCAAGATGTTGGGACATAAAGACCTAAAAACAACGCAGGTCTATGCCAAAATAGTGGACAAGGCCAAACGGACGGCATCAAATAAAATTAAACTGGATATGTAATGAAACGAGTACTTGAACAAAAGTTTAATACTATCGGATTTTTAGATAGTGATGAATTAATCAAAGAGTTGCAGAATTATAATACCATAAGTGATAAATTAGATTATTTGAAGTCAATTAAAGAAAGGTATTATGACAAATTCCAAAGTGTAATTGAAGGTTTTTCAAAAGAAGAGAGAATTTACTATTATACAGATAATAATAGAACCCAATTTTGGCAAAGTGTTTTTGGGAATTGTAGTCCAATTACCCCTTTATCTATTCAACAGCCTGTTTTTGATCGATATTTCAAAAATGAACAAAATAATCCTGAGTTTACTTATTGGTTTTTAAAGTATAATTCTGAACAAGCCTTTAATTTACATATTAATAATGAGGAGTTTAGAAATAAAATTAATTCAGACCTAAAAGCAACTTTTATTGAAGCGGAATTAAAACAGCTAAATGATTTTGAAGCAAAAGCCAAAAAATTACTTTTAAATAATGAGTTAGACATTTACAGACCTCATCCCAACAATAATAAATATGCTAAAGAAGTAGTATTGTTAAGGGTTCTTGACGGAAATTACTATAAAAAAAACACATTAACTACAATTAGTAATTTTGGTGACGAAGTACAAGCCTATTATAAATACAAACTTTTAAAAGCATATTTGGTCTCTGAACTGAATGAATTACCACCTCAACCAAATACAGAGCAAAAACCTGAATCGACCAACGTAAATGTATTTTGTAGAACTATGTCCATAATTATACCTAAAGAGCATTTTAAGCCATTTACAACAGCTAAAAGCAAACTAAACAACATGCCTTTTTTAAGCATAAAGCAATTTAACGATTTTATAGACAGGGCATTTTTAGGCAATGCAGATATAAACAAGGTTAAATTCAACATGAAGCCAAAAGGTGAAATTTCTAAAATTCAATATGTGTTTAGGGAGTTTTACGAAAAGTACGCTCACGAGTATGGATTATACCAAGAAGATTTCATAAAACTATTAACCGATAATTTTATAGGTTGGGAATACTCAAAAGTTAAGAACAACTTCAAAAACAAACCAAAACAAACTATTTAACTACCTAAATTATTACCATAAACACCTAGTTTATTACCACAACTACAACTACTCCAAATAACGCTTAAAAACCCAATATCTATGCAATAAATATTTAACAATTGTATAGTTATGAGCGACTTAACGAACTTCACACACGACACGTTACCACAGGGAGTAACAATGCTATTTAAAGAGTTTAACGAACTTAAACGCCTGTTATTAAAAAAACAGGCGGAACCCACGGAACAGGCTGATAAATGGCTTGGACTTGACGACCTAGTTAAGTACGACCCCGCAAAACGAGCCAAGGCCACTTGGTACAGTATTGTATCGAGGGGAAAAGTTCCCTACCACAAAAACGGCAAACACCTTGTATTTCTACAATCTGAAATTGACGAATGGTTAAGAACGGGCAAAAGAAGGTCAAACGCTGAAATAGAAGCGGAAGCGGAAGCCTATTTGTCTAACGACAAAAAAGGGCTGAAATAATGGAAAACCATCATAACAGCCCGTATATAAGCCAGAGTAAAGATAGGAAATTAAACTCAAAGATTAACAATTTAAGTGATGCGATAGACAGCGCAATGAACAAAGGAAATAACGGGTTTCCCTTGGAAGTGTATCCCGAAGCCTTGCAGAACCTTATCCGTAACGCACAAAAAACGGTAGGGTACAACCCGGACTATCTATGTGCCGGGATATTGTCCATTGCTGCCACGGCCTTGGGCAATACGGTAAACCTCGACAATGGAAGCTATATGGCAAAACCGATACTTTGGTTATCGATAATAGGCAGACCCGGAACGGGTAAAACCCATCCGTTACAGTTCGCAAAGAAACCCATTGAGGGAAAGGATAACGAAACCTTTATTGAGTACAAGGAAAAGTTTGCGGAATACGAGCAGACCGACAAGGACAAAAAAGGCAAGAAGCCTATGTACTCCAAATTCATTCTAAAGGATTTTACACCGGAGAAGCTGGCGGAATCCTTACAGTTCAACGAAAAGGGAGTTTTGATATTTCAAGATGAACTGATGAGGTGGATAAATTCTTTTGATCAGTACAAAAAAGGAGGTGATCAACAAATGTATCTGGACCTTTTCAACGGTAGCGGTCTAACGGTGGACAGGGTAACAAAAGAACCTATACGCATAGAACAGACCAATGTAAATATTTTGGGAGGTATGCAACCGGACGTATTAAAGGGACTGGCCAACAACGACCGAAGCCAAGACGGCTTTTTGGATAGGTTTCTCTTTGTGTTCCCGGACAACCTGAAACCCATATTGTTTACAGGGCTGAAAATCGAAGCGGTACACCAAGAGAATTACAAAAGATTGATAGGTAATTTACTGGATGCACCTATGCAGACCATCAAGGCCACTGCCTCAACGATTAAAGTTTACAAGGAATGGCAGCACCACAACGCAAGGGAATCCTATAAAGACCACTTGGAAACCGCCATACAGGCAAAAATGGAAACCTATGTTTGGCGTTTGGCCCTGATCCTTGAAATGATGCACCAAGCCACAACGGGAAGGTACAATACAACCTTGCAGGACAAAAGTTCGAGGGATGCCATAAAACTGGTAGAATATTTCCGAAGCAACACCCTAAAGGTACATGATAGGTTAATGACCAAAAACCCTTTGGAGAACCTTACGGCCATGCAATTGGATGTGTACGACAGTTTACCCGATGAGTTTAAAAGAATCGATGTACTGCCCCTATTTCAACAAAAGGGAATGCCGGAAAGAACGGGCGACCGATTTTTAAATAATGGGCAATTGTTCTACAATTACAAGACCCATAAGGAACTGAAACAAGGCCAGTACAAAAAGAAAATTTCATAAGGTAGTGGCAAACACGGCAAACGTGGCAAAGTCGAATATAAATATCTGTATATCAAATTATTATACCATTTTAGACTTTGCCAAATATTACGGACTTTGCCAACTTTGCCAAATGCTTGCCAAACACAGAACCACGGTAAACCCTTGTTACCGTTGAGGTTCGCCAACTTTGCCACGATTGCCAAGGGTAAAAAAATAAGTATGGAAAATGAAGTATTAAAATTCGATAGAAACCGAAACCGGGTCAAATATTGCCCATGTAACAAAAAGAACCGGGACGGTAAATTTGTGCCGTATGTAGGTTATGACAATAAGGGGTTTTGCCATTCATGCGGTGAAACCTTTTTGCCCGAACTGGACAAAACCGATTATAAAAGGGAAATGAAATTTGAACCGCCCAAATTAAGCAGTTACCACGACCCCAAATTGATTTCCCGATGTGGCCGTAATTTCAGGGAAAACAACTTTGTACAGTTCTTAAAGAGCGTATTCCGTCCCGATGATGTCAAACAAGCCATTTTAACGTACTGTATAGGCACTTCAAAACATTGGGCAGGGGCAAACATCTTTTGGCAGATAGACCACAAAAACAACGTACAACACGGTAAAATAATGTTATACGACACGGAAACGGGCAAGCGGTCAAAGAACCAGGAGGGAAAGGCATACATAAGCAGCGTACGGAGTATTCAAAGGTTAAAGGATTTCAATTTGAAACAATGCCTTTTCGGGCTGCACCTCATCAATGAGAACAAGACCCGTACAATTGCGCTTGTGGAGGGGGAAAAGACCGCTATCATAATGAGCATTTTTAAACCTGAATACCTTTGGATGGCCACGGGGAGCAAAGGAGGTTTTAAATATGAAATGCTAAAACCAATAAAGGATTTCAATATAATAGCGTTCCCGGACAAAGGGGAAATATACGAATGGAAAAGTACGGCCATGGAACTTAACGGTTTTGGTTTCAGGATAACGGTAAACGACTGGATGGAAGGCCGGGCGGAATACTCAAAAGGTACGGATCTGGCAGATGTGTATTTGGATGAGGTAAAGAAACCCCAAAGCCCCGAAGCCGTGGCGACCCACTACAAACCACTAACAGAAACAGGGACAACGGTAATATCCAATTTGGAAAGTAACGTTAATAGAATGGCACAAAGAAACCCAAACCTATGGTTATTGATTGACAAGTTTGGTTTAACGGATGGGGACGGCAACGAAATAAGGAAAGTATCATAATTGCCATTTGCAACTAGGCAAACGAAGTCTAAAGGGGCAAGTTCCCCTAAGGATTAAGGTTATTTTAAAAAAAATGCCATGGGAAAAACAAGTACGGGCGTAATGTCTACCAGCCAATGCAGAAAACTAGATTTAGGTTTTATGTTAAAAAATGGTTGGATAAAAAAAGGATGTGCAATGAAGGGGCAAATGAGTTGGACGGGTGAAAACACCGCAGAAATTGAAACGGTTTATACCGATATCGAAAAGTATGTGAGAATGGTTTACACAATTACGGATAGGCAAGGGGCGGTAACAAACTATGATTATAAAATAGAACTCGTTACCGTACCCAGTAATCTAGGCAAAGGGGAAATATTGTATTTGCTATGCCCTGAAACCTCTATAAGAGCAAGAATATTGTATTCGGCCTATGGATATGGTAAGTATGTGCATAGAAATTGGTATTTAGAGCAGTACGGCAAAAGATTATATTACAATACTCAACTATGTACTAAATATGAATATCACAATACACGATATCATACACTTGATAGGAAAATTAATGATTTAATTGATAAACTCTTTAATTCAAAGCATAGGAAGATGCACTACAAAGGGAAGCCCACCAAGGACCAACAACGGTTATTCCTTTTAGAATCTAAACGATTGCACTATGATAATAAAAGAAATAGAGTACTCATCAAGAAATTAGGAATTACAATCTAACATGTGGCTCTGGTAAAGAGAATGAATAGAGAATATACCCCATATGCCCCCAAGGCCCTATTAATAGACCTATCATTCAACTCTACACGAAATTTTTTTCGAAGTCCATTAGCAATGATAGTATTTTAAGGATAAAGTGTTAAAATGCATCTTTTTGAGTATTCTTTAACCACAATAAACACAAACTTTCTATTGAAAAATTCTATAAGCACAATATATTTAAGGTCTTTTATCGGTTTTGTGCTATATTTTGATAAACCGACAGGATCTTCACTTTGAAAAATGGGATAATAATCAATGATTATATAACTTCGTTACTCATAATAAATTCCAACCAAAATATTGAACAATGAATATCAGGAAACTATACCTTTTAAATACAGTACTATTTCTAGTGACAATTAACATTAGCGTTGGACAGAAGGCCACCTATGATGACGTGATAACTAAAAAAGTCAAGGGCAAGGTTGATACATATATTTCAAAAAGCGGAGAAGAATTCAAAGAAGGAGATACCATCACATTAGGCTCTGCATTTAGAAATGAGCAATTTGATTACATACAACAGAATGCAGGAGTTGCACTTTACCCTTTGCCTAATATTGCTAGTGGTAGTGTTGTAACTATTAAAAAAATCTCAATCCGAAGTAAGACCACTGTCGTCGCAACGACTAGGCCTCAAGGATATGTTTACGGCTTAAAAATAATTAACTTGGAAGGGGCTTTAGGAAATGGCGAAATAAAATCAAGAATTTTGTCAAGCGATGAAGCTCTTGAAGAACTAAAAAAATGGAAAAGCAAGTTAGATCTTGAACTCATAACGCCAGAAGAGTATGAAACTAAAAAGAAGGAACTCGCTAAGATTATTAATTGAAACGAATGGACAAAACGACCTTTTGGCTTCCCTAAATGACAAAATTGCTTTTGGTTATCTTTAATTGCTATTGGAATTTCAATAGTATCATTTTTTTAATAAGTAAATAATCTAAATTATATAAAAATGACATTAATTATTTCACTTGTAGTAATTGTTATTTTAGTATTTATAATAAGACTTTTTGGAGCGTGGATGTTTCGAATTGATGAAGTTATAACTAATCAAAAAGCAATTTTAGCAGAATTAATAAAAGCGAATTCGAGAAATGAAGTTGAATAATTAATAAGTTTAAAATACTGAATAAAAAAACGATTTGCCAACACGTTAATAAATCAGATGAATGGCAGAAAACGTGCTAACGAAACAATGTAAATTAAAAAGAGGGCAACCATAATGGAAGCCCTCTTTTTTTTATCCAATTTCAGAATGGTGAAAGTTTACGTTTGTATTGCTTAGAACAACTCTAAATAGATGAGGTGAAATAATTGTAAATATTTAGTACAAATATTCCCCAACATATCGTCAAACACTTTTACCGTAATTACACCCAAATACAGATTTTTAGCATTGACATGTACCTTATTTGTACCTTAAAATCATAACTATCTGATTATCAATATTAGTTACTTTCTGTATCGGGAAATAAGGCAGAATGGGATAGTTTTGCCGATTTAAAGGCAACTTTCAATTCGGCCGACAATGTTGGAAATGGGAGATTTGTTTTTAATGTCAAGGGAAACCATTACCGTATTGTGGCAAATGTAAGATTTAAGTTCAAGAAGATTTTAATTCGATGGGTCGGCAATCATAAGAATTACGATAGAATAAAGAATATCGATAAATTATAACATTTTGGGCAAATTAATAACACACGAAGAATACCTCAAAGCAAACCTTCGCTTAGAAGAATTAATAGATATTGTCGATGACAATACCCTATTAGAGGATCCTTTAGCAAAATAATTTTTGATTATTAGTGACATCATCGAAAAATACGAGGAAATCCATTTTCCAATTGGATTGCCTACTTTACATGAAATGATTGAGCTTCGTATGTTCGAAATGGGCCTTAAAAGAAAAGATTTAGCTGCTCTATTAAATACCAGTGCATCCAGAATAAGTGATTACTTGAACGGTAAAAGAGAGATTACTCTAAATGTTGCCAAGGCCTTACATCAAAAATTGAATATTGATAGCGATATAATTCTGCAATGATCAAAACAGAAAAGGAAATCAAAACCATTGTTGAAAGTATCGAAACACTTTTGCAAAACACCGAAAACGGCATTATTTACAAAAGAACACCTTCCCTACCCCACCAAAATATTATCCGCAACCTTTTGGGATAGAGTCAGTAAAGTACCTTTTTTATTGATTTTTAGTGAACCATCGTAGGCTATCTTTTCCATTACCAAAAGTTCTGTTCCAATGGCTATTTCCAGATCCTCCATGTACTTTAAAAATTCCTTGGTCGTATCGCTCACGGCAAGTACCACGTAATTCTGGTTTTTTTCTACCTGGGAAAGTCTGGTCGATTCGCGTTTTGGCAAAACCCCTTGGCTGTCGGGTATGGGATCGCCGTGGGGATCATATTTGGGGTAATCCAAAAATTTATCGATTTTTTCGATCAGTTTCTCTGATCGAATATGCTCTAACTGCTCCGCGACCTCGTGTACCTCGTCCCAATCGAACTCCAATTTGTCATGCAAAAAGGTCTCCCATAGCCTATGCTTACGGATGACCTTCAACGCCAGGGTCTCACCTAGCTCCGTTAGGGTCACCTTTTTGTATTTTTCGTAGTTCACCAAATCTTTTTCGTTCAATCGTTTTAGCATCTCGTTTACCGTAGACGGTTTTACTTGCAAATTAACCGCAAGGTCATTGGTGCCAACGCCTTCCTGTAGCTTCATTGTCCGGTCTTTGGAAGTTAAGTACAGCAACGCTTTAATATAATTTTCTTCTACCAATGTTAACATATGACAAAAATAGGAATGAAAAGTTCTGTTACAAAAAAACATAAAAATATTTTGTTAGGTCTACCTAACTTTATAGTTTTGCTATTGAAATTTAACAAAAATGGAAAACAAAATATATTACATACAGCTGTATTCATTTTTGACACTCTTTCTTACCGCAGCCCCTACCGTATCTGCCCAAGAAATAGGCTCCGTCAGCGGCAAGATAAGATACCAAGGCATCGGCGAACCCTATGTGAACGTCTATATACTAGACTCCCAGAAGGGATCGGCAACGGACAAAGACGGAAATTATAGTATCAACGGAGTGCCTAAGGGCGAATATACAATCGTAATCTCGGCCCTGGGCTTTCGCACGCAAAAACAAAAGATCTCCATAACGTCAACTATTCCCTCTATCCAATTAGATTTTGATCTGATAGATGACAGTGCCTCCTTGGACGAGGTTGTGGTCTCTGGCAACCTAAAGCCTGTGAGTAAATTGGATAGTCCAGTGGCCATTGAAGTGTACAGTCCTACCTTTTTTAAGAAAAACCCGGTCCCATCGATATTCGAATCCATGCAGAACGTCAATGGGGTTAGGCCTCAACTTAATTGCAACGTTTGCAATACGGGCGACATACATATCAATGGACTGGAAGGGCCCTACACCTTTGTGCTGATCGACGGGATGCCTATCGTCAGTGGTCTTTCAACGGTATACGGCCTTACCGGGATCCCTCAATCCTTGATCCAACGGGTAGAAATTGTAAAGGGTCCCGCCTCTACCCTTTATGGCTCCGAGGCCGTGGGAGGCATCATCAACATAATAACCAAAAATCCGTTTAGTGCCCCGGAAGTTTCGGCGGAGAGCTTTGCCAGTTCCTGGGGCGAAGTAAATACGGATATAGGCCTAAGTTACATTATGGGCAGCAAGGTAGATGGGCTGATGGGGGTCAATTATTTCAACTACCAGAATCCTATAGACAACAATGGGGATGGTTTTACCGATCTTACCCTTCAGAACCGGATTTCGATCTTTAATAAATTGAACATTAAAAGAAGGGAGGGCCGAATTTTTACCATGGCCGGCCGCTATGTATATGAAGACCGTTGGGGCGGTGAGGTTAATTGGACAACTGCGGACAGGGGCGGTGACGAAATTTACGGCGAAAGCGTCTATACCAGTAGGTGGGAGCTATTCGGTACGTATCAACTTCCGCTTAAAGAAAATATCAACTTCCAATTTAGCGCCAACGGGCACGACCAAAACTCATTCTACGGCACCGATTCCTTTAATGCTGACCAGTACATTGGCTTTGGACAGTTCACATGGAACAGGCTCCTTGGCGAAACCCATGATCTCCTTGTAGGAGCGGCATACCGCTTTACGTTTTACGACGACAATACCTTTGCGACCGTGGAAGAGGACGGAGTTACGAGCAAACCCTCGGTGACACATCTCCCTGGAGTCTTCGCACAGGACGAAATACGCATTGGTCTTCAGAACAAACTGCTATTGGGCATGCGCTATGACTACAATAGTCTTCACGGCCATATCCTGTCACCTAGGATCAATTATAAATGGAATTCGAAAGACAAGCAGGATGTAATCCGTCTAAGCATGGGCAATGGTTTTAGGGTGGCCAACATCTTTACGGAAGACCACGCTGCCCTGACCGGTGCAAGGGAGGTAGAATTTGTCGGCGAACTGAAACCGGAAACTTCCTGGAATGCCAATATCAACTACGTAAAAAAAATAATAACCCCACACAACACGTTTATTGGCCTGGATGCAAGCGCCTTCTACACCTATTTTACAAATAGGATCATACCGGATTATGAGACAGACCCCAACAAGATCATTTACGCCAACCTTGATGGATCCTCGGTGTCCCAAGGTGTTTCACTTAATCTCGATATTGCATGGCCGCACGGAATCAAGGCCTTGGCCGGAGCCACCCTTATGGACGTTTCTGTCACGGAAAGCGGGGTGCGTACAAGACAATTGCTTACCGAAAGTTTCAGCGGGGTGTGGAGTATTTCCTATGACCTTAATTCTATCGGGTTGAGTATGGACTATACCGGAAACCTTTACGGTCCCATGCGCCTGCCCTTGATAAGCGACACTGATCCACGGAACCCATACTCTCCGTGGTACAGCATACAAAACATACAGTTGACCAAGAAATTTGGTACGCAATGGGAGCTTTTTGGGGGAGTGAAAAACTTGTTGGACTTTACCCCTCCTGCCAATAGCATCACAAGGCCCTATGATCCCTTTGACAAAAATGTAATATTCGATAATGATGGTCGTGCCGTCGCTACGCCCGATAATCCCTATGCGCTGACGTTCGACCCCAATTACGTATATGCATCCAATCAAGGGATCCGAGGCTTTCTGGGAGTGCGGTATACCGTATTTTAATTACTATCATAGTGAATTCTAACATGATTTTTTCAATACTGTACATTTCTGACTAGGCATATGTATCCGCGTATCCCGTAATCATTCTTAAAAGGTGTATCTCTGTCGAAGAAGGACAATTGCAATATGTCGAGGCACCAGGTTATGAGAAAGGGTTTAGGCCGTTCTTTTAAACACGAGCGCTTCCAGATTAAGCGATTATTTGAACGGTAAAAGAGACATTCCTTTAAGTATGGCCGAAACTCTGCACCAAAAACTGAATATCAATAGTGATATAATTTTGCAATAAAACAGGTATGGCAAGCATAATCCAACCAAAAGTAACCAAAGGTTTTCACCTCCTTTCCACCTCGTACTCTCCAAGTCCACTGTTTAAAGAGATTGAAAGATATTGCATCGGGAAATAAAGCCACGCAACTTCTATAGATTTGTAATGGGACACCACTTCCCGTTTATCCATAAAAACCTACAAAATCGGATTCATCCCGATTGGCGGGGCTTAAGCATAGTTCGGGTTGGATTTTGAGCGAGACTTAACCTTATCGAGTGCCAAAAATTGAAGGTTATACGGTGCTGTCCAAAATTTTGGATTTTTTGATTCTATATAAACCGGGCAAAGTAAACCATAGTTTATGGCTATCTTTGCGAAAAATTTAAACATAATTTTACAACATATTGATTTCCCAAACGCTTTTTAATCCTTTTAAGGATTTGATTTTTGACGAGCACTTTTGCTTCCTTACCGGCAACCTTACCACCGAAACCATTACGGTGTTCCCGCAATGGCTAATGGACCATTTTAAGTTTGGCGCCGAAAGGATTGAAATGATGGATAAAGCCAAACCTTATAATTATGAAGATCTTAAATTGCCGTGTTCTCCCGAGGTGAAAAAGGCGTTTCAGGAGCTCGACTTACAAGTTCAGGCTGCATACAAAAAGGGGTTCAAAGGAATGGCGTCCCTCGATCAGGAGTTGCTTTTTCAATGGACGGGCAGAATGGTCTATGGTCTGCTATACTACGAAATGATTTACGAAAGGGACAGGTTGTTGAGGCAAGGTGAAGATTTTGAGCTTTCTCCCACCCTCAGGGAACGCTTTGGCCACTTTCATTTAATGCTACAATCCTTGATAGAACCGATTTCCTTCGTAGGAAAAAAACCGTGGAGCATTGCAGTATTTCCACTTAAATATTCTGCAGATATTTTTAGTTATCGCGACGATGCTATAAATTTAATGTTCTCATTTGGGGTCAATGGTTTTGGCTTTATTGCGTGTTTACAAGATAATGGGGTTATCGGGGAAAAGCAAAGGGATATACTCGATAAAATGGAAGGTCACGTTTTACATCCCATTCAGTTTGAAGAATTGTTCGCTAGGTTTCATTATTCGGATTATATATTGCAGTACAAACCGAAGTACAAAATTGAAACCCAAGACAATGGAATAGCCATAGAAGTAGAAACAGCAGGCAAGCAACCTCTTTTTGGGTTTTGGGATGAGGACATATTTGCCCAACTGCTCTCCAATTATTGGCAGGTTTACGGTATTGAAAAAAAGGATATTCTTCAATTTCAAAAGCCGCCGCTTAGCTTTCTCGAAAATCCGTATACCAAAGATTTTATTAAACCAGAATCTATAGACTTGCCATTTTAGCAGCCTAAATTGCCAAAAATAGCTGCCAAAAGTCTTTATACGCTTTATTGCAAATGTCCTGATTCTTACAGCAAGAACAGCCTAACCATATCGCAGTAGAACTGAACAAGAGGGCGCTAACCTCTTATGGGCTTGCGTTACTACTTAAAATAGATTTCCACTATTTTCTGATCAAAACCGGATATACTAAGAATTCCAACCAGGTTTTTACCCGTGGTACATCCTCGGTCGGAAATTGGAACTTTTTATAATCTTAGCGCCTTTAGAAGTTCTTTAGAATTCCCAATTACTTTTGGTCGTCTTAAAACCTTTTCCTAAAGATGAAGCATCTTGTATTTTGGGTTCTAATTACAATTTCGCTTGCATCCCTGCATGCACAAGACCATACCTTAGAATATTTTATTGCACGGTCCGAAAGGAACTTTCCAAATTTAAAGAACAACAAAAATCTCCAAAAAATCGGGGAAATACAGCGTAGGGTCATCCTTGCACAGCACAGTGCCTTCCACATTAGTGCCTCCTCGGAAGTACTCGTAGCCCCCTATTTTAACAACAACGGCCAGTTTATGGACATCTCCACCAATCCCTCTCCGGATGCCTATGGTTACGATGTGGGCATCACCAATGGTGGACTCTACAGTGCCCAGCTCAACATCGCCAAGAATATTTTTAACGGGAACAGGGTAGACAATCTGCTCTTCCAAAATAGATTAAAAAATGACTCCCTAGACCTATCCTATAAAGAGATACTCCATCAACTTAATAAAAATGTGACGGATACCTACATTATGGCCTATCAGTTACAAAGCCTGGAAGATTTTACAAAGAAAATGAAAATGGATCTGGAAAAACGTATGAAGGTGATAGCTCTTTTGGTCAAAAAAGGCCTATTGTCCGAGAGCGATTACTTGTTGGTCCAGTTGAATGTCGATTCCAAGACCTCCGAAATCCGGCAAATACATACCGATTTTAAGGCTACCATGACACAACTCTACAATCTCTGTGGCATTCCCACGGAGCCTGAAAAAAGATTGGCAACCCCGGAAATGGAATACCAAACGGATGCATCTGAATTCTTTTATCAAAAACGATTTAAAAATGACAGTCTTCAGGTTATGGCCAATCGGCAAATATTTGAAAATCAATACAAACCTATTGTGGGAATTTATGGGAACACAGGATTAAATGCGGTAACGCTAAATAATTTACCTCATTATTTTGGGCTCAGTGCTGGGTTAAGGCTCACTATCCCTATCTACGATGGTAACCAGAGAAAGTACAACGCGCTCCAAAGTAAATTAAAATATGAAAGTTTAGAGGAGTATAGAAAGAATTCCAAGATACAATTAGATAACAATCTAGAAAATATTTTGGCGCAGATCCAATCCTTAGAGGAGAATTTGGGCCTCTTGGAGACCCAATTAAACAATCAACAAAAGATTTTGGAAATCTTCAAGGGGAAATTGGTGTACGGTCAGGTATCTATAATCGACTACCTGAACGTTCTTCAAAACTACAAGCTGCGGGTTTATACCCAATTACAGATGCAGACCAATCTCTGGCTGCTTCAAAACCAATATAACTTTGTAAACTGGTGACCATGAAAGTAAAACACATACTAGGCTTATGGCTATTCACCTTAATTTTATCGGCTCTTTCCTGCAAGGACAAAACGGGCACCAAAATAGAAAAAAAAGTGGCCATCCCTGTAAAAACAGCTCGCGTGGCCCAAAACACGATTCGGGAATACCACACCTTTAACGGGACGACCCAATACCTAAAAAAGGAAAACATCCGGTCTAGTGTCACCGGGTATATTTCTTGGATGCCATTTAAAATTGGGGCTGTGATAAAGAAACATGAAACCTTTGCCACCGTACGGACCAAAGAGCAGGATGCGATGGCGGAAGCCGTTAAAATAGATAGTTCCTTGGCGGCATTTGCCAATCCGCTTAAAATCTATGCCAATTCAACAGGGGTGATAACGGTGTTGAATTTTTACAGAAACGATTATGTTACCGAAGGGGATGTGGTAGCTACCATCGTACAGCCACAATCTTTGGTGGTACAGGTGAACGTGCCTTTTGAGGATACGAAATCCATTCACGTAGGTACTTCCTGTACCATATTCCTCCCCGACAAATCATCGGTCACCGCCAAAATAAGCAACACCTTGCCCCGGATTGACCCCCTGTCCCAATCGCAGGCATTTTTGATTGAAATGCCAAACAGGCGGCTTCCCGAAAACCTAAACGTCCAAGTGAAGACCACGGTCAAAGAATCCCCAAAAGCTTTGACAGTTCCCCATGAGGCCCTACAAACAAACGAACTTCTCACCGAATTTTGGGTGATGAAGGTGGTGAACGATACCTTGGCAATAAAGGAAAAAGTAACCCCATTGTTGCGGAACGATTCCCTAATTCAGATTTCCTCCCCAAATGTGAAGCTCCAAGATAGGGTGGTCACCCAAGGAAGCTATCAGATGCAGGATTCCACGTTGGTAAGGGTTCAATTACCCTGAAATTGCCAAATGGGAAGAAAAAGGAACAGAGAATATAGAACAGAGACTAAAGACTCAAATAACCATATTGAACTTATCTAAATGCTGGTCCTTTTTCTTTTCTCTATGCTCTTTTTTCCGATTTGATAATCATTACACTAATATAAATCGTGTCTTTTGGCAGACTTACATTCTAAATACAAGTATCCTTTGTTGGCCATCGCCATTTTGTTGTTGGCGGGAGGAGCATTTACCTACCGGAATCTAAAAACCGGACTTTTCCCCGATATCACTTTTCCAAAAATCAAAGTAATCGCGGATGCCGGCCAACAACCTGTAGACAAGATGATGACCACGGTAACCGTACCGTTGGAGAACATCATCCGCAGAACTGAAGGCCTACAATACATTCGGAGCACAACTTCGAGGGGTAGCTGTGAAATTTCTGTTTTTCTTGACTGGAACATGGACATCAACACCGCAAAGTCCCAGATAGAGTCCTTTATCAATCAGGAAAAGGGCAATATTTTACCGGGCACCACTTTCTCGGTAGAAAAAATGAATCCGTCGATTCTGCCTGTCATGGGCTACTCGTTGGAGGGCAACCTCTCACAGGTGGAGCTCAAAAAAATAGCCAAATATCAAGTAAAACCATATCTCGCCGCTACCCCAGGAGTGTCAGACATTGGGGTAATCGGGGGTAAGGATAAGGAATACCAGATCGTTTTAAAACCGCAAGTACTGAAATCTTTGGGGATATCGCTTCCCACTATCCGCAATGCCGTGGTCAATTCCAATATTTTGCAATCCAATGGCTATACATCGGACTATAACAGGATGTACCTCACCTTGACGGACAATGCGGTTGACAATCTCCAGGACCTCCAAAACCTGGTCATTGTAAACTCCCGATCGCGTCTAATACGTCTACAGGACGTCGCAGATATAATTGTAACCCGAGCCAAGCAGTACGTTAGAATAAACGCCAACGGAAAGGACGTGCCCTTGATCGCCGTAGTGAAACAGCCCGATGCCAACTTGATCGAGGTAAATAGCAACATCGAAAAAAAGGTGACCGAGCTATCCGCACTCCTCCCAAAAGGGGTAACATTGGTGCCTTATTACAAACAGGCCAATTTTGTCAATAGCAGTATTCGCAGTATAAAGGATGTGTTGTGGATAGGTTTGGCCCTTGCCTTGGTGATCGTTATTTTGTTCCTCCGATCTTTTTCGGCGAGTATGGTCGTCCTGTTCACTATCCCCATTTCTCTGTCGTTGACCCTAATTGTGTTGGATGCGGTCGGTTATACATTCAATATCATGACCCTGGGTGCCATTGCTGCGGCCATCGGCCTAATGATCGACGACGTAGTAATTATTCTAGAACAGATCCATAAAATTAGGGAAGAACAACCAGAGGAATCCATTACCTGGTGCGCCCGTGAGGGCATTGAGCATCTCTTGCCGGCAATGCTGGGATCATCCCTCAGTACTATAGTCATTTTTGTGCCCTTTATCTTAATGACAGGGGTCGCGGGTGCGTATTTTAAGGTGATGGCCTTTAGTATGATCATCGCCTTGGCCTGTTCTTTTATTGTCACCTGGTTTATTGTGCCCGTTCTTTCCATCGTATTTTCCAGAAACAAGGCTCCGAAGGCAAAGCGGAGATCGAACACTAATTGGATACACTTTGTCTTGGGCAAACCTTTCATTGGGTCGGCTTTTGCCATACTTTGTATTGTGATAATGCTCTTATTGCCTTCTAGATTACCTTCCGGATTTTTACCGGAAATGGACGAGGGCAGCATAGTTTTGGATTTCAATAGTCCGCCAGGGACAACGCTGGAGGAAACAGGCCGGATGCTTGCCATAGTGAACAATATCCTTCTCGAACAGCCCGAAGTAGAGGCTTTTTCCTCTCGCGTGGGTACCCAGATGGGTTTCTTTATCACCGAACCGAACCGAGGGGATTATCTGATAAAGCTAAGGAATAAACGGAGTAAGACCACCGATGAAATCTCGGACGAGATTCGCATCAAAATAGAAAATGCAGTACCCCAGCTCACCACAGATTTTGGACAGGTCATAGGTGATATGTTGGGAGACCTGATGAGCTCGGTACAGCCTATTGAGGTCAAGGTTTTTGGTGACGATAGGAATATTCTACAAAAACTTTCAAGAGAAATTGCCGCTGAGGTCGAAAAGGTAAAGGGCACGGCCGATGTCTTTGACGGAATCGTTATTGCGGGCCCGGAAATACATTTGGAACCCAACGTTCCCGTGTTGGCACAGATGGGATTGACGGTGGCCGATTTTCAGCTTCAACTACAAACCCAAATTGAAGGAACCGTGATAAGTAATATGATCGACGGAATCCAGACCATCGATATCAGGATGATTTACCCCAATGCCTACAAAACAACCGTAAAAGATATCAAGAACTCCCAAATCCTATTGCCCAGTGGATCTAGTATACCGATGGACATGGTTTCCAAGGTCATTTTGGAAAAAGGGGTTGCAGAGGTGGAACGCGAAAACCAAAAATCTATGGGGGTAATCACGGCAAGGCTTAACAATCGGGATCTGGGCAGTACCCTGATCGATATTAAAGATCGTTTGTCCCAAAAGATTAGCCTTCCTCCCAACTACCACCTCGAATATGCCGGAGCCTACCAGGAACAGCAACAAGCCTTTAAGGAGTTGATGCTCATTTTGGTTTCCGCAATCCTATTGGTATTTATTGTAATCCTGTTTTTGTTCCGAAGGGTCAAAATTGCTCTGGCTATTATTTTTATTGCTATTTTGGGTGTTGCGGGATGCCTTTTAGGACTTTGGCTCACCGGGACGGCATTGAACGTGGGTAGTTATACCGGGATTATTATGATCGTGGGGATTATTGGGGAAAATGCCATTTTCACCTTCCGACAGTATCAGGAGGCGGACGGATCCCTTAGCCACGGGAAGAAAATTGAATACGCCATAGCCGCCCGGTTACGACCTAAGCTGATGACCGCATTCGCCGCCATCATGGCGTTGATACCTTTGGCATTGGGTATAGGTGCGGGAGCCCAATTGCACCAACCCCTGGCTATAGCGGTTATCGGTGGATTGAGCTTCGCCTTGCCACTATTATTGGTGGTTTTACCAACCGTACTAAAATTAATCAGGGAATAGTCGGCTTTCTGCAAAGGAGTCAGTTAGAATATAATAAATTTAGACGTATGAAATATCTAATAGCCGAGGACGAAACTGCCTTACAACAATCCATCGCCACTTATTTGGAAAGGGATGGCAATGTATGTGAAGTTGCTTCCGATTACACCGAAGCCGCGTACAAAGTGGACCTTTACGATTACGATGTGATAGTTCTAGACATCAATTTAATATCCGGCAGTGGTCTGGATGTATTAAAAAAATTGAAAGCAGAAAACAAGAAAACCGGGGTTATCATCATATCTGCAAACAATTCCCTAGACGACAAACTGGAAGGTCTGGATTTGGGTGCGGACGACTATATCACCAAGCCATTTCATTTGGCCGAACTCAACAGCCGTATCAAGGCCGTATTGAGGCGTGGCAAATTTGGGGGGGAAGAAACCATTATATTTAACGAAATAAAAATGGACACCCGTTCTCGGACAGTTTATATCAACAATAAAATGATTTCATTGACCCGCAAGGAATTTGACCTGCTCTTGTTCTTTATGACCAACAAGGACAAGGTGCTTTCCAAAGAAATAATTGCCGAACATCTTTGGGGAGACCACAGTGACCTGCTGGATAATTTTGATTTCATCTATGTGCACATCAACAATTTGAGGAAAAAATTGACCAACGAGGGAGCAAAATATATCAAGACCGCCTACGGCAGTGGTTATAAATTTATGGAGGAACAGTAATGTCTAGAAGAAAAATAGGTACAACCACGAATATAGTGGCGATCAGGTTTTCTGGACAAATTACTCCCCATCCACGATCGCTTTGCGCTTTTCACTGAAAGCCTTACGCTCTGCAATTGGCGTATGGCGCAATATGATCGATGTAATGCCAATAAAATCGGCATAGTGTTCTTTTTGATAAAAATTGATAAAAACCTTCCACAAAAATAATGTCAGAACTAAAAAATAAAATAGGACTTCTGAGAAAAGCGTCCAAAACTTTCCTGTGGATCAGTACCGTTTTGATGCTGGCAGGAACGGTAGCCCTTTATTTTTACACTAAAAAAATATTGCAAGGAGAGGCCGAAGAAGAACTGTATTCTACGGAAGCTAGGATAGAAGATGCTTTGGCTTCCGGCAGGGAACTGTTCTCTTTGCCACCCGTAATGGAAATAGTGCGCGAACCTTCCAATGGGTTCGAAATCTTAAAGGACACCGTAATTTACGATCCCTCACAAGATGAAATGGAATTGTTCCGGGAACTTTCCACTTACAGGGATATCAACGGCCAGATATACAAAATTACCGTTCGGAGCCTGATCGTTGAAACCGAGGATATTTTAATGGCCATCGTACTTTCCTATGTCATTATACTTCTATTGGCCTTTCTGTTCTTATATTATTTTAATTCAAGGGCAAACGAAAGGCTTTGGATGCCATTTTTTCATAATCTGAATCAGATGAAGGGCTTTCAGGTAACTTCAAAAACCCCGTTGGAGTTAAAAGAAAGCAACATCCTTGAGTTTTCCGAACTCAGTGAACAGATCAGACTGTGGACGGACAAGGTACGGGCAGATTACGAAAACCTAAAACAGTTTACTGAGGATGTTTCCCACGAAATCCAGACCCCCTTGGCCATTATCCAGGCCAAGATAGAGAATTTGATAAATGACGAAAAACTGGACCAAGGCCAATATGAAGATTTGACCTCCCTTCAAAAGGACATCCAAAGGCTTGCACAGCTCAATAAAAGACTTACCCTGCTCACCAAGATCGACAACCAACAGTTTATTAACGCAGAACATATCCACCTTGTAGATTGCTTGGAGAAAAGTATAGATGACTTCCGTGAAATATCGACTATTGAAATAGATTTTATAAAAAAGGACGATATTATCGCAAATATGGACTCCTACCTTGCCAATGTCCTGTTTTCCAATTTAATTTCCAATGCCATACGGCACAGCCCTCATGGGACCGGCGTTCATATTGTAATGAAGGACGGAATCTTTTCTATCAGTAACCATGGCCACGCCCCGTTGAAATATCCCGAAAAACTCTTTAACCGTTTTTACAGGGAATCTGCGGGCACAAAATCGACAGGTTTGGGCTTGGCAATCGTAAAAAAAATATGTGATATGTACGGTTTTGGGATTTTATACCGGTTTAAGGATTCAATACATATTTTTGAAGTGGATTTTCGTGGGACGCTTTAGATTTCCTTGAACTTAACTTAAGATTTCCATTTTACTTTTGGTTTGATAAACATAAAAAAATAAAGTACAATGAAAAATTTAAAACTTCTATGTGTTGGTGGTTTGATGGCCGGTTCTTTTGGATATGGGCAAAACGTGAGCGTTCCCCAACCCGTCAAAGATGCTTTTGTACAAACATTTCCCACGGTAAAATCCGTAAAATGGGACAAGGAAAACAGTACAGAATGGGAAGCTGAATTTAGGATGAAGGGCAAGCAATATTCGGCCAACTTTTTGGAGGATGGCACTTGGAAAGAGACCGAGCACGTGGTTAAAAAGAAAGATATTCCATCGAATATCAAGAAAGCCCTCGACACGGAATTTTTTGGATATACGATCGAGGAATCCGAAATATCCGAAACCAGAGAAGGATCGGTTTACGAGTTTGAACTCGAAAAAGGAGAGCAAATGATGGAAGTGGCCATCGACAACAGCGGTAAGGTCGTAAAAAAAGAGTCGATGGATATAAAGGACAAGGATTAACGGATTGCGGGATTGCCAGGACACCAGGATCGGGATGCGAGTTCCGACAATTTTTAAAAATAGTGTTATGTTAAGCCTGAAACGGCGTATAGGTATCCGCGGATTTTGTTCCAACCTAGACATTTGAACCCAACTTTAAAATCTCTTTAGAATTACAGTCTACATTTGAGCCCTAATTAAGATCGAATCCCATAATGTGGTCGAAAATATTTCCGAAGCGTTTTGCCTTGCTAAAGGCGTTTGTCCTAATTTTTTTATCGATCTCCTTTTTGGTACGGCTGAGCCTTTATATATGGGATTTTAAAGAGGTAGATCAAGGAATTTTTAACCTTTTGCACACTTTCCTTACCGGGTTGCTTTTCGACATAGGAACTGTTTCCTTCTTCACCCTTCCCTACCTGCTCTATTTGCTTTTGTTCCCAACAAAATGGTATGGCACAATAGTGGACAAGGTCATTACTGTCTTGGGATTCTTCTTGGGGGTTTTGATCATTTACTTTTCTTTTTTTGCGGAATTCACCTTTTGGGACGAATTTCATCGTCGGTTCAATTTCATCGCGGTAGATTATTTGATATACACCTACGAAGTGGTACAGAACATCAATGAGTCCTACCCCTTACCTATATTAATAAGTTCTATTTTGGCATTGGTGGCATTAAATATTTTCTTAGTTCACAGGCTAGGCTATTTCCGCGAAACCTATCACAATACTACCACCTTGGGTCAAAAGTTATTCGCGGCCATTCCCTGGTTTTTAATTTCCGTGATCTTTGCGCTTTACGTTAACAATGAACAAGCGGAGTGGTCCGAGAACCGCTACAACAATGAAATTTCAAAAGCAGGGATCTATTCCTTTTTTGCCGCCTTCCGCAACAATGAACTTTCCTATACGGAGTTTTATAAAACCATTCCCGAAAAAGTAGCGTTTAAAAAAGTGAAAAATGCCCTCGCTGGCAGCAGTAACAATTTTGTCCATCCCCAGACCAACGGAATCCTCCGAACGATAAAAAATTCGGATAGCGCAACCACGGAACAAAAACCGAACGTCATCTTCATCTGTATCGAAAGCCTAAGCGGCAGTTTTTTAAATTCGATGGGCAATGACCAGAACCTTACGCCCAACATTGATGCCCTGGCCAACGAAGGTGTGTTTTTTACCAACTTTTACGCTACGGGCACACGCACCGTTCGTGGCATGGAAGCGATAACCCTATCCATTCCCCCCACCCCGGGCCGCAGTATCGTAAAACGAAAGAACAATACTGGGCTGTTTACGATAGGGGAAGTTTTTAAGGAGAAGGGGTACGACCGAAATTTCTTTTACGGGGGCGACGGCTATTTTGATAATATGAACACCTTTTTTGGAGGGAACGGATTTAATATCATCGACCGTGGGAGGGGCTTCCTGTTGGATAAAAGTATAAAGACCAAACGCACCAACATTGAGGACAATGAAGTGACCTTTGAAAATGCATGGGGAGTATGCGATACCGACATCTACAATAAGGTAATCAAGGAAAGTGATAAGGCACATGGGATGGGAAGACCCTTTTTTGATTTTGTCATGACAACCTCCAATCACAAACCTTATACCTATCCCGAGGGTAAAATAGATATCCCTTCCGGCAGCGGCCGCGACGGGGCCGTAAAATACACCGACTATGCCATCGGGGAATTCTTTAGGATAGCCCGGACCAAACCTTGGTTTAAAAATACTGTGTTTGTTATAATGAGCGACCATTGTGCTAACAGTGCAGGCCGTGGGGAACTGGATGTTAAGAACCATCACATTCCCGCATTGATTTATAACCTCCGTAACGAACAGCCCAAAAAGGTTGTAACAATGAGCTCTCAGATCGATATATTTCCTACACTTTTTGGCTTGTTGGGATGGGATTATGACTCCAACTTTTTTGGGATGGATGTTTTAAAATTGAAACCCGAGGATGGCAGGGCCTTTATTGGGACCTATAGGAAATTGGGTTTATTGAAGGATGAACACGTAATGGTGCTCGGCGACCAACAAACTTCCAATTTTTACAAATGGAACCCTGTTGACAATAATCTTAAAGGTCTTCCGATGGATAACGACTTTCTCGAAAACACAATTTCATGGTATCAAGTGGCAGATTATTTGTATACCCATAAAGGCCTGGAAATAAAACATTGAAAGATGGTTCACTACATATCCATTTCATAGTAAATCCAATAGCAGGGAAGGGTGGCCCACCTTTGTCCAAACAATTTCTGGAACAGTTTTTTGTCAGTGGTCTGCATCACCTATCGGTAAAACATTCGACCTTTAAAAAGCACGCGATTGCATTGACCCAAAAATCCATTGAGGAAAACGCCGATATCATAGTTGCCTGTGGGGGCGACGGTACGATCAATGAGGTGGCTTCCTGTCTTGTCGGGAGTTCTATTCCATTGGGAATAGTCCCTATAGGCTCTGGGAACGGATTGGCGACCAATCTCAGCATACCCAAGAATATACGAAAGGCCTTGGAAATAATTAAAAATCAAAATTCCATAAAAATAGATGTTGGTAAAACAAATGATAAATATTTTTTTTGCAATACCGGTGTGGGGTTTGATGCGAGTGTCATAAAAAATTATGAATCGTTGGGAAGACGAACGCTATCAGGATATTTAAGGGCGTGCCTAACCTCTTTCCAGGAGCTGGGATCGCCCCAAAAAGTTCAAATCAATATCAATGGGCTCAATTTCCCGATAAACCCGTTTATGATTTTTGCCTCCAACTCCAATGAAATGGGCTATAGATTCACGTTAACGCCAAATGCATCCTTGCAGGACGGCCTCCTGGACGTCCTGGTAATTACGAAGATCGGAAAGCTAAAAATTCTATGGCTAGGTCTATTATTGTTGCTCAATAGACCTTATTTACTGAAAGAATCCAGATACTTTCAGACAAATCATCTGGAGTTGCACAGCGTTGATGGCGGATCCCTGGATTCCCAGGTAGACGGAGAGCTACATTTAGTTGAAGACGGAATGATATCCATTCAAATCGTTAAAAAAGCCATCGAAGTTATTGTACCATCCAACATTCAGGAGTAGAGCCGGTGAGATACTATCCCGAATTGCTTGGATCAAAAAAAGGAATATTCCAGGCAAGCCTTCCCGAATGATTTTGTGGGACAGGTATCTGCGAATTGAATACCATTCACTAAAATTAAAATTGTGGTAAAGCGCTGTAGGTAAATAATTTTCTTGAGGAAAATTAGCAAAGCGCAAACTTCGCCCAGCACCGCACTATATTTTGCGTCCTCGCGGCAGCAAAACTTGTTGAGAAAATAATTAGCTTCCCATTCCTACTTTAACAAAAATTCCTTAACTTCAACGCATTCATCAACTTACATCTTAATCATGGCAAATTTCAACTTAAACATAAATGGGGAAAATCGGCAATTGGATGTTGACCCTACCACCCCTATACTGTGGGTTCTTAGGGACCATTTCCAATTGGTAGGTACAAAATACGGATGTGGCATCGCCCAATGTGGGGCCTGTACCATTCATATGGAGGGAGCAGCGGTACGTTCGTGCCAATTACCGGTTTCGGCCGTAGGCGACAAGGCCATAACCACTATTGAAGGACTCTCCGAAAACGGAGACCACCCCGTACAGAAGGCTTGGTTGGAACACGATGTATACCAATGTGGCTATTGTCAGGCCGGACAGATAATGTCCGCCAGCTCACTTATAAGCGAAAATCCAAATCCGACCGATAAGGAAATCGAAACGGCCATGAACGGTAATATTTGCCGTTGTGGCACGTATACCCGGATCAAGAAGGCTATCAAGTCTGCGGCCAAATCCGAAGCGCTATAAAACCCAAGAGCATTGAGCGCCAACATTGTGGCGAGGTGTATCCAACAACACATAAAAAGAACAGATTATGACTATTGCAAAAACAACATATGGCAGACGCTCATTTTTAAAGAGTACCGCCCTTGCCGGTGGGGGAATGATGTTAGGTTTCAGTTGGCTTGCCTCTTGTAAACCCACCCCGGAGCAACTCATAAAAATGCCCAAGGAATGGTTCAAAATCAATGGTTTTCTAAAAATCGGTGAAAATGGCCTGGTTACCATTATGTCCCCTAACCCAGAAATTGGTCAGAATGTGAAAACATCCATGCCCATGATCGTTGCCGAGGAACTCGATGTGGACTGGAATGACGTCCTCGTGGAACAAGCACCGCTGAACACCGCAATCTTTACCCGTCAGTTGGCAGGTGGAAGCCAGTCTATCCGAGCTGGTTGGGAGGGACTCAGGATGGCCGGAGCAACCGCCCGGCGGATGTTGCAAGAGGCCGCCGCACAAGCTTGGCAGGTACCCGTAGGGGAAATCACTACCGAAGCAGGGGTACTGCACCATAAGAGCAGTGGCAAGTCCGCTGGTTATGGGGAAGTGGCCTCGGCCGCTGCCAAAATTCCCGTTCCTAAAGAAGTGACGCTCAAGCAACTTAAAGATTTCAAAATCATAGGTACTTCGCGCAAAAATGTGGACGGACTAAATTTAGTGACCGGGAAACCGCTCTTTGGGTTGGATTACCACCGCGATGGAATGCTCATCGCCATGATTACCCATCCTCCCGCATTTGGGCTTAAACTAAAATCCTTTGATGCTTCTGAAGCTAAAACAATGCCCGGAATAAAGGATGTATTTACCATAAAGACCTATGAAGAAGGGTACACTAAAACTGCTTTTGACAACAATGCTTTTAACGAGCTAGTGGTCGTTGTAGGCAATACTACTTGGGAAACGATGAACGCCAAGAAAGCGTTAAAAATTGAATGGGAACCATCGCCCGACACAACCACGGAAATGAACCTTTTTGGCCGTACCATGGCCGTCCACTTCCCCGCAGGGCTCGAAAACACCGATACCCACAAGGTTAAAATGGCCGAGCAATCTACCAAGAAAGGGAAGGTTGTTCGCAAGGATGGCGATCCCGAAGCGGCTTTTAAAAAGGCTGCCAAGATTGTAGAGCGAAGCTACACCTGCCCATTTCTGGCCCATAATACTATGGAACCCATGAATTTCTTTGCCCATGTCACGGCGGACAAGGCCGAACTTGCCGGTCCGGTTCAGACACCCGAGATAATGGAAGGCAGTGTGGCCGCAAGACTAAATTTACCCTTGGAAAAAGTAGACATACAAATGACCCGCATGGGCGGTGGCTTTGGACGACGACTTTACGGACATTACCTCACGGAGGTTGCGGTCATATCACAAAAAATGCAAGCTCCCATAAAATTGGTCTATACCCGTGAAGACGATATGACCAACGGAATTTACCGGCCATCGTATGAAGCCCATTATAGAGCGGCCCTGGACTCCGATAACAACCTTATTGGTTTTGAGGTGCGAACCGGAGGAGTGCCGGAGAGCCCCCTATTTGCCAACCGATTCCCGGCAGGATCCGTAGACAATTATCTCGCAGAGGATTGGACGGTAGATTCCAATATCACCGTTGGGGCGTTTCGGGCCCCAAGATCCAACTTTATCGCGGGAGCGGAGCAATCTTTTTTAGACGAGGTTGCCGAAGCCGCGGGAAAAGACCCTATAGATTTTCGTCTGGAGCTGTTAAAAAGGGCACAGGATGACCCCGTCGGAAAAGACAATGATTACGACGCCGAACGCTATGCGGGTGTCCTGGAATTGGTACGGAAAAAATCAAACTGGGAGAATGAAAGTCCCAATGTATATCGAGGGGTTTCGGCCTATTTCTGCCACAATAGTTACGTGGCACAAGTACTGGATATGGTGATGGAGAATGACAAACCGACCGTACAAAAGGTATATTGTGCCATCGACTGCGGAATAGTAGTAAATCCAGATGCTGCGACCAATTTGGCAGAAGGTGGGGTTGTAGATGGGATAGGCCATGCCATGTACAGCGGTTTGACCTTTAAGAATGGTGTGCCACAGCAAAACAATTTCGACAAGTACCGCCTAATCCGACATAGCGAGGCGCCAAAATCTATTGAAGTCCATTTTGTACAAAGCGATATTGACCCGACCGGTCTTGGCGAACCGCCCTTTCCTCCCATCATGGGGGCTTTGGCAAACGCCTTATACAAGGCAACAGGCCAGCGCCACTACCATCAACCCTTTGTCTCCGAGAGACGCGTTATGGGCTAGCTCGATCATTCTGCCAAAAGTAAAGTGCTGCGGTCTGCGAAAAGGGCCTACGCAAAGAAAGGGTGAGAGAAGAAGTTAATACAGGCTATTGGTCCAATTCCTTTTCATTCTTTTCCGCCTTCTTTTTCATGGGCTCCTCCCTGATAGGTTGGGGCAGGTATCGCAACATCCAAAAAGAGGCCAAGGCGAATAGCAAGGATCCTACAAAAGTAATCACCGCGAAGAAAAGATTATCCTCCAGGGCATTGTTCAAGGCACCGAAAAGAAACCAGATTTGTATACTTACAAAAAGGATCAACATCAAAATAATCCCGGTCATTAAGGTATTCGTCTTGTTGGGATGTGCCTTGCTCTGTGCCGTTCTAAAATCGCTCATACCTATACATTTTTATTTTCTTCCGCTTCCTTTACGTAGACCTTGCCGTCTTTTACCACCACCTCCAATTGGGGCAAGGGCCGGGGTGGCGGACCTTGGAGCACCTTTCCGGTATCGGCATCAAAATACCCGTGGTGACATGGACAATGGATCTTTCCCGCTTTGGGCTCGTAGCGGACCGCACAGGACAAATGGGTGCATTTTTGTTCAAAGGCCCGCCATTTATCCTCCTCCAAGTGAATGAGAATATAGGGAATTACCATACTCCCCTCGATAGAAAATTGGAACATTTCGCCCACTGCCACGTCTTTTTCATTACACACAAAGTGTTCGCCTTCCAAACGTTTGGACGGGAAAGCCAATGCCTTGATAACAATCCCTCCATTTCCCAAGGCCAATGCCCCGGAAAGAAGACCCAGAAACTTGGCGAACTCTCGGCGATTTACGTGGGTGACTTTTTTTAACTGGATCGGAAAATCCGATTTCCAATTTGGAATTTTATCGTTCTCTTCTGCTGCCATAATCCAAAATTATTCTATGATCAACTGATGAGTGCCCTTGGGCATCATAATATTCACTTTAGTGTTCACTTCTTGCTTTCCAAAAAGAAATGAATTTACGGGCACGCTGTCGGGACGCATCCGTTCAATTTCCTCCCGGGTACCGTAGTACAATGCCTGGCTTGGGCAGACCGTTGCACACATGGGCTTTTTGCCCGCACTTGTACGGTCATAGCACATATTGCATTTCATCATTAGTTCTGCCTGTTCCTTCTTTTTTGGGACCCCAAAAGGGCAGGCCAACACGCAATTGGAACATCCGATGCACCTCGAGGTGTCTGCAGAATGAACAACCCCAAAATCATCTTGGTGAATGGCATCGGCAGGGCATACGTTAGCACAGGTAGGGTCCTCACAGTGCATACAGACCTGTACCGTAGTCTGTGTACTTACGGCTCGATCCACATAGTGAACGTGGATCATGCTTTCCTGTCCGTTGGTTTCGCATTCGGCACAAGCCATTTCGCAGGCATGGCAACCGATACATCGCTGCATGTCTACAAAAAAGGCCATTTCCTGATTATAATTTGTTTCTGGCATAGTACTTATTTTAATATATTATCACAGTCGATCCCTCCGAAATATCGCGACTGCAAGAGCCGGAAAGCTAGACTTTTATCACGTTCTACAAACTGCTTTGATAAGCGGTTTTCGTGCGTTTATCGGATCCCTTTCTGTCCGTTTTATACAACTGACACGCACACACCTTAAACTCGGGAATCTTGGAAATGGGATCTAGGTGGCCAATGGTCAGTTGGTTGATAGAAAACTTCCCTCCCCAATGATAAGGTATAAAAACCGTGTCCTCACGGATGGTCTCCACCACATGCGCCGGAAATTCCGCCTCCCCCCTCCTGGTCTTTACTCGAATAAGGTCATGGTCTTCTATTCCATACTTAAGGGCTAGCTTAGGATGAACTTCCAACAATGGTTCGGGGTATTGATCGACCAACTTTCCAATCCGCCGAGTTTGGGTGCCACTCAAATATTGGGACACAACCCTGCCCGTGGTCATTACCACTGGAAACTCGTCATCTGTCACCTCGGATGCCGGTCGATAGGCCACCGGATTAAAATGGGCCTTACCGTCGGGAGTCCTAAACTTTCTATCTTCCCAAAGCCTAGGAGTCCCCGGATGATCTAATGATGGGCAAGGCCAAAAAACGCCCATATTTTCCTCTACCTTTTTATAGGTAATGCCGTAATAATCGGCCGTTCCCCCTTTGGAAGCAACCCGCAGTTCATTAAAAATATCCTCACTTGTCGGGTAGCTAAACTTGTCTCCTTCCCCCAAACGGGCTGCAAGTTCCATTATAATATCGCCATCCCTCCTTGCATTATTGGGAGGTGTGATCGCGGCATTGATCTTAACCACCCTGCCTTCCGCCGTGGTCACCGTCCCCTCCTCCTCTTCGTGAAGGGATCCAGCGAGTACGATATCGGCATAACGGGCCGTTTCGCAAAGAAACGTATCCATACAGACATAAAACTCCAGTTTTTCGAGTGCCTCGCGCACATAATTGTTATTGGGCAAGGAAACAAGCGGATTAAAACAAATGGATATCAATCCTTTTATCTCCCCTCGATGGATGGCCTCTATCTGTTCGTAAGCAGTGAGGCCTTTTCCAGGCATATCCTTCTCGTTAATGCCCCATACTTCTGAAATATATTTTCGATGTTCGGGATTGGTAATATCCCTATTCCCCGGCAATTGATCGCACTTATGTCCGTGCTCCCTTCCTCCTTGACCATTGCCTTGGCCGGTAATGGTACCATAACCGCAATACGGCTTTCCGATCCGACCCGTGGCCAATACCAGATTGATGCAACTCAACACATTTTCTACCCCTTTGGTATGATGCTCGATCCCTCTGGCATGCATCAAAAAACTGGTCTTTGCCTTTCCCCAAAGGGTCGCAGCTTCCAGAATCAAATCTTTGGATATTCCGGTCTGTTCCTCGGCCCAATCCAGATCGTAATCCTTAACGGCCTCTATCGTTGCTTCAAAACCAGAGGTATACTGATCTATAAAATCGTGGTCCAACCAATCGTTATCCACCAAAATCTTCAGCATGGCCCCAAAAAGGGCCGAATCCCCACCCGGGCGGATGGGTAGGTGTACATCTGCGGTTCGTGCCAATGGAATCATCCTTGGATCTACAACGATAAGCTTGGCCCCGTTGTCCCTCGCCTGCCAAATGTAGTGGGTAAGGGTCGGAAAGGTTTCACTGATATTGGCTCCGGCCACGATAATGACCTCGGCATGGGCAAGATCGGCCCAACTATTAGAACTGCGATCCAATCCGAAGGCCTTTTTATTTCCGCCCCCGGCACTTACCATACAAAGCCTTCCGTTATAATCCAAGTTGGCGGTTTTTAGGGCGATACGGGCAAACTTTCCGATCATATAACTCTTCTCGTTTGTCAAGGAAACTCCGGAAAGCATGGCAAAGGAATCGTTGCCATAAGACTTCTGAATTCTTTTGATTTCACTAACCGTCCTATCCATAGCTTGGTCCCATCCCAAGGGTTCAAATCCCTTGCCTTCCACTCTTTGAATAGGACTTAAGAGCCGGTCCGGATGATTGTTCTGCATATAGCGCTGTACCCCTTTGGGACAAAGTCGTCCTTCATTAAACGGAAATTCCATCCAAGGTTCAAAGCCCGCGATCTTGTTGTCCTTAACTTTCAATTGGATACCGCACTGCATACCACAGTAACAGCAATGGGTCTTAACAAGCTTGTCCGGTTCATTGGTTCCATAAAAACCTCCTTGGGGCGGGTACGCCTTATGCGGACCGTATTCCGCTATGATTTTATCGACAGATACGGGAAGTTTCGCCATTTTTATATGTGTTGATATTTCAATTTTATTTCGAAAATAACGGGAACTACCTGTAATACAATTTAAGATCGGTCCTACAATGGCATTACGCTGGACGCTTTTGCGCTATTCGCCAAAAACCAAGCGTATGGCGTTAAGCGACAGGCGGACGGCCCTAGAACTAGCCGAAGAACTTTCCGGATTTTTTCCTCGCCTCAAAATGTGCCTTTGCCAAGGCCGAACGCTTTCCTTCCGGGCTTAGGTCCATATGGTTGATCCCTTCCTTCCTGTTATAATCAAATCCCAGATCCTCGGTGACTTTTTTTAAATCCTCGATATGTGTCCTAGTTGCAAATTCCTGTTTGGTATGGGGACATACGGCCATTCCCCTTCGCATACCTTCCTTTTTATACAGATTGGCACCCAATTGCGCAACCCTCTGAAAAATATGAAAAAATTTCCCGAAGGGCAGCCACACCAAAAACAGGATGACAACGATGGCATGGGTCACCGCCATGAACTGATAAGTTCGTCCCTCCAAAAAAGTATAGTCATAGGAAATACCCAAGCCGGTTATGGAAATGGCGATAAGCAGTATCAAGGGCAGCCAGTCATCGGAAAAAGTCTGGGTAGCGATAAGTCCGCCATTGGTAAGCCTTCGTTTCATCATAATAGCGGCGCCGATGGTCACTAGGATAGAACACCATACGAGTCCATGAAAGGTAATAAAAGCTATTGGCGAGCCCAGCGAAAAAGAAAAAGCTTCGAACCCAAAAACCTTGGCAAAATACGTGAGATCGTCCCCTGGTTTTAATTCAAAGTTGATCCATCCAAAAGTCAGGGGAATGGTAATGGCAAAGGCAAGCATACAGCCAGTGGCCATTAAAAAATGGCCAATCCATCGGGTCCCACTCCTGTAAGCGATGAATCTTTGACCGACGATGTTCCTAAAGAAAAGCTTGATAGAGCGAAATAAGTACGGAAAAATCATGCTGCTAAACAAAAACTGCATGCTCCTTTGCCAGTACAACCTGGTAGGCGGTCGCTGTAACCATACCGAATAGCGATAGGCTATGCCAAATACTGCAAATACGGTTCCCACAAGATAGGCAAACAGGGCGGCATCAAAATTTTGAAGATTCCTAGAGCCGATCAACACCAAAACAACTACCACTACAGACGCAACAAGTGCCTTAATGAACGCAGTCCGGTTTAATGTTTTGAACAGTCTATACATAGGAATTTGATCATACTATATGGACAAAATCTTCCAGGAACACTAAAATTAAGCATTTTACAAGAAGTCTGTCAAGGACTTGATTGTGAAAATTTTAATTTAAAACCTTTCCAAATTATAAAATAAACCGAACAAAGATCGGAACATAATATTGTTGAAAACACCAATGGTCCAAAGCGGTATTTTTATATTGAACTCATTAAACTACGCTTCACCTCCCCTGTTTGGCAAGGCGGACAAATGTCTTAAAAATCCAATTGTCACGATTACCCAAGCCAAAATGGCAACGTATATGAAAACCTGCGGAATATATTGAAGGAAGGTTATATGCAGGGCCTCACTTAGACGGAAAGTGCAGACCGTATACATCCCCAAGGGGAAGACCATACCCCAATAGGATGGATCGTACCCCTTTGTGGAGAGGGGTACCGGGACTTTTTTTATCGCATGTCGCCAAAATCCAAGTACGAGCAGCAACGGTATCCACCATGTTCCTGCCGCCCAAAAGAACAAGGTAAACCCTTTAAGGAACGAGAGGATCTCTACTATGAAATTGTATTGCTGTGTATGTAGGATAAGCATAGATCCCGCCAAGGTAGTAATTGCAGTGGCCCCCATATTGATCCAATAGGGCGCCCCCAATTCGCTTGCATGCAACGAGAAAAAAGAGATCCTATAAATAATGAGCGACATGATATACAAATAGAAAATACAGCCCAATAAGAACAGGCACAACGCCAAAAACAACAACAAGTATGCCTTGTCCCCAAAATCCTCGGAGAGGAAGGAAATCAAGGTAGATAAACCCTGAATGGAAACTATAAATACCAACCAAGTACCACTGATGCCCTCCTTGATCGATTTTTTATTCTTGGTAACCGTAATATTAAAGAAAAAACCATACCCGATCACAAGCCAAGAAACCGAAGCGATAATCAGGATGATTCGCGCCACATCGAAATTGCCATCCAATACCACAAACTGGTTGCCCACGATACAAAGCGCGGCCACCAAGGTAAAAAATCCAGGGCCGCGTTTGTAGCTCCCAAAATCGACCAGAACACGTCTCCAGTAGAAGAAACAGCGATAAACAAAGAAAACGGACAATACCGAGAGAAAGGCTAGATTGAGGTAAAAAAGTATCCTTCCAAAGAAAACGAACCCATTGAGGAATGAGGCCAAGGAAATAATCCCAGTGGCCATGACCAGTGCGAAATACGCCGGTGTAAGATTCCTGATGTTTTGTTGAAACAGGTTCATTTGTTCAAATGTAACCAAAAACTCGTTTTCATGTGGATTAATCCAAGCACAAAAAAATTATTGAATTTTAACTTCCCATCGGGATCGACGGCGCAAAGATTGGGTCTAAGTGAAATTTGGAAATTGAAATAATAATCCAATAATAGTTCTCAATACATTAAATTTGTTACAAAACGCGCATCCACATATATTCTTCCACGAATCGTTTAAATTTATACTAATATTAAATATCCCGTTTAATTAAACCAATCCCAATGAAAATAAAAAATAATATCCTGAGAACTTTCTTGCTGCTTTTCTTTTGTTTTCTAGTTTCCCACCCGACGACCGCTCAAAAGCAGTTCAAGGCTTTGTTGATTACGGAAACGGCCGGGTGGCACCACGAATCGATCCCCGCGGGAATATCGGCCATCAATGAATTGGCGGCAACCCACAATTTTGAAGTCACCCATCAACAGAGCGCGATAAAGGTGACCGATGACATTCTAAAAAATTATGATGTCGTCATTTTCTTGAGTACTACGGCAGATATTTTTGATGAAGACGAGCAAATGGCCTTCGAAAAATACATTGAATCGGGCAAGGGGTATGTAGGTATTCACGCCGCGGCAGATACGGAATACGACTGGGAATGGTACACCCAACTGGTAGGACGGATGTTCTATATACACCCCGCACAGCAAACCGCAAAACTGAAAATCGTCGATCACAATTTTCCCGGGTTGGAACACTTCCCCGACACCCTTTTATGGACGGACGAATGGTACCAATACGGCCCGGAAAAAAGCGAAGGGCTCCACTATCTGGTGGGGGTGGACGAAAACTCCTATAACCCAGTGGTTACATGGAAAAATAGGGACATGGATGCCAACGGCAAGATGGTCGACCGAACAGGTAAGGGCATGGGCAAATTCCATCCCATTTCCTGGTACCATGAATTTGATGGCGGTCGGGCCTTTTACACAGGACTGGGACATATCGCCAAGGTTTATGAAAATCAGTGGTTTTTGGACCACTTGTACGGGGGCATTTATTACGCCGCCACAGGGAAAGGCATAGAGAAATAGTAGTCAGTTCGCAGTGGCAGTCAACGGTACGTATCCTTGCAAATTAAGACAAGGTTCATAAAACCGAAAAACGTTTGTCCCATTGGAATACGGTTGCTATTTATTGGATAACAAATCTAAAGAAATACTACTCCGGGGCCCAAAACGGGTTTCCTGCCGGGACAAACTCTACCGGCACCTCATGTACAAAGGTTTTGAGCCAGGTAGCGCAGTAATCCATCCCAGCCTCCTCGGAGACTTCATGGCCCATAATAATTAGGGCTTTCTTTTTCCCCAGGGTTTCGGCATCGGCGACATAAGGCGTCGTTTCCCATTGAGGAGATTCCCCAATGATAAGTAGTTGGACATCATCTCTTTGCAACATCGCAATCTGCCACTTTGCCCCCGCAGAACCCAATGAAAGTCCAGCTTGGGTTATTTCCATATCGGGATCTCCTACCACGCGTATGGTGCTCAATTTAAATTTTCTCTTAAGGTCTTCCGATATTTCCCGTAGGGTCATCTTTGGAAATCGATAAGTATACGGACGTTGGTTCCGTTCGTAATCACGCCAGCCCAATTTGTCCACCACCCCTTTATAAATACCATCTGGCTTCATGGCATGCCAATGGTCGTGAAAGCGAAAGACCGCCAATCCATTGTCCTTAATGTATTTTTCCTTGGCCAACACTATGGGATCCTGGCCATAGGTGTCCTTATTGTCCAAATGGTTATAAAAGGTAGGCTCGTGGGTAATAATCAAGTTCAGCCCTTGGGCCCTTGCCCTTTTTAGAACATCCAGGGTCGCCATAAAAGTGGTGGCAACGCCGGTTACGGGCAAATCGGGTCCGCCTCCCTTGTAAGTATCGACCGTTTCTCCTTGCCACGGAATGGCTACATGCTCCTTGATACGGGAAATTACCTCCCCCGCCGTCAAGTTTTTTATGGGTTGAAATTTTGGATATTCCATACCCAATGCCATAAGGGCAATGACGGATAGAATAAGAAAACAGGCCTTTATTTTCATGGTTTTGGTTGAAAAAAAACTAAATAGCAGATTTTCATACGATCGTGTGTCTGAGCTAGAAAGGTCGAGAACAAGGTTTGCGAAGCCCGCCCGACAGTATCATTCTGGCCGGGTACGGGCAGGTTTTGAAAATCAAGGAGTTTACTGGTGTAAACTGTTTTCAAAATAATCGCAACGAAGGTATCCGGCTTTATACACAGACCCTAATTACTCTCCTGCAATTCTTTGATAGCTTTAGCTGCCCGTTCGTCGGCTATTTTCTTTTTGTGTTCGAACCATTTGTCCCCCATGGCACCCCGCATCCAATCATCAATTTTGGAAAGCACCAAAATTTTGTAAACTCCTTCCGCACGTTTACTGATATATGGATTCATGGTGCGCAAGCTCATGCCGAAGCCTCCACCGACATACTCAATATAGTGCCAATACTCCCCGGGCATAAAAAGAGTGTCTCCATGGGAAAGGATAACCTCCTGTCCCTTTACAAACTCCAAACCGGGAAACCTTTCATAGTCGGGATTGTTAATATCAACCCCTGTATGGACGTTAAATGGATAGCGATAGAGCAATTCCGAATATTCCGGTGCAAAAAGAACGACCCTTCTTTGGCCTTCAAATTGGGTCAAAAACACATTGGAAAGGTCGATGTCCTGATGCATTCTAGCCACCGATCCATGCCCCCCAAAGAACATATAGCAGAATTTCTTTAGAAAGTTATCGGCAATTTTTGGAAAAGTAAAATCGTCGTAGAGTTCTGGATGGTGCTTAAAAACATTAAAGAGGTGAAGACGAAGGTCTGTAGGGCCTTTTTCAATAATATCCAAGTAGTCCCCAAATTTCATTTTTATATCTGACTTCTTCAAGGTTTTGTCCAAATCCTCCTCCAGATTCCGGAAACACTGTATTTCGACCTCCCCTGCCACTTTTTTAAAATAGTCGAAGGACCATTTGTCGTAACATACGGAATCGCCTAGAAACCCGCGAAGCACGACCGGTTTTTGCGGTTTCATGTATTTTTCCTGAAATTCCTCCCGGGAGATATTTTCTACCCTATCTACCGGATGTTTGAAATCTAAAGCCATAATTCATAGATTAATGCAATAACTTTCTGGATTATACGACCCTACGAAATGCCTGCAACAACGCTTTACCTCTTTCCCGGGTCGGGACATCACCTGTCTTAGACGGCAAAATTACGGAATTGGCATCAAAGGAAGAGGGCATGATGCTATTTTTTAACCGTTTTGTGCCAATCCTTATTTCCCACGTTAAAAAAGTAATTGAAAAAATAAGATCGACTTGTATGAAATACAACAATTACTCTGGATATTTGCAACCTATTTCAACTAAAAATGGAACTCAAGGTAAAGCAACGCATTGCGCTAGGAACATGTTTTTTTATAACGGGCGTCTGCTTTTCTACCTGGGCCTCCCGAATTCCTACGCTTAAGGCCCTATTTGAACTTAACGATGCAGAATTGGGCAACATCCTTTTAACAATGCCCGTTGGGTCGCTCATTGGTTTGCCCATTTCGGGCTGGCTGGTATCCCGTTTTGATAGCCGTATACCGTTGCTCGTTTCATTTTTCATTTTTGCACTGGCCTTGATTGGTATCGGTTACGCGCCTACCCCATTTTTACTGATCGCCTCCATAGCGGTTTTTTCCTTTAACATGCGGATTCTCAACATTACGATAAACACCCAAGCAATCACGCTTCAAAAAACATACGGAAAAAAGATAAATGGATCCTTTCATGGGGTATGGAGCACCGGTGGATTGGTGGGAGTCTGCATCACGACCTTGATGTTAAAACTCGATATTCCGATAAGAACCCATATGATCGGGGTTGCCCTTTTCTCTGCGAGCGTTATGATTTTTGTTTATGGCTTCCTGTTGAAGCACGATCGGGCGAAACAGGGCAACAAATTAATACTGGGCAAACCCGATCCCTCGATTCTCTGCTTAGGTATTTTGGTCTTTTTTGCGGCCATTTGCGAGGGTGGCATGTTCGATTGGAGCGGCATCTATTTTAAGGAAGTCGTCAAAGAGGACCTGTTTACCCTTGGCTACTTGATTTTTATTGCCTGTATGGCCTTTTCCCGATTTTATTCGGACCGTTTTGTACAGCGTTTCGGTATGAAAAAAACATACGCGGTAAGTGCTTCCCTTATCGCTTTCGGAATTACACTGGCGATCACATTACCTTTATTCTGGACCACCTTAACAGGGTTTTGTCTGGTAGGTCTGGGAACCGCGGCAATAATCCCCATGACCTATACCTTGGCGGGAACTTCTGAAAAGTATTCTGCCGGAATGGCCATTTCCATCATTGCTACCTACGGAATTATGGGCATGTTCATAGGTCCTCCCCTAATTGGATATCTATCCCATGCCTTTAACCTAAAAATATCTTTTATCCTTTTTATTTTTTCGGGACTCATGTTGATTCCGGTTTCTTTGAGGTTTTTCCAGCTACAGGAGAGATAAGCTGCCATAACCATGGCCTTACGGCATACGCATATTGCTTTACGGTGCCGCTACAGATGGATACCATGCAATATACAATAAGGCCTGGTTGAGGATAAACCTATTGATTTTTGAATCTCCCGATCAGAATAGTTTCTTTTTCATATCTTTAAGAGCCTGTATCAAGGATACCAAATTTTTATTCAAAAAAAAATACAAAGCTATGAAGTACTTTACATTTTTAAGTTTGATTTTGTTGGCGATACCTTCCCAAGGACAGGAAAAAAAAGACGCAGTACTACCGGCCGAAATTCAGATAAAAACAGCTTTGCTGGCGGCACCCGATGACAAAAAAGAGGGAGCTAAGGTTTATGGATACGATACCCATGGAAATTTTGTGACCCTAAGAAATGGTACCAATGATTATATATGCATTGGGGATAACCCTAAAAACGACGGTATCAGCGTGGCCTGCTACCCAGATAAATTGGAGGCCTTTATGGCAAGGGGCAGAGAACTTAGTGCAGCTGGGGAGAAAGGACAGGAAAGGCAAGAAATAAGGGACAAGGAAATAGAATCTGGCAAAATTAAAATGCCCAAGGAAGGGATGTTGTTGGTCTACTACGGTAAGCAGGAGGGCTACAACCCGGCTACCGGGGAACTGGCCGACGGAAAGTTCCGATATGTTATCTACACGCCCAATGCCACTACCGAATCTACTGGGCTACCAGACAAACCTTATGCACCGGGAATGCCATGGTTGATGGACCCCGGCACTCCTAGGGCACATATTATGATTACCCCTAAGTAAGAATCTAACAGTTTGTAGTATAAAATTGACTGAAAAAGGTTCGAGGTTGGCATGGAAGTACTATTAACTTTTAACCATTAAGGATTAACCTAGTAATACATTTGGCAATAGCGGTCGGCTGGCCCTAAGCATTTAAAAATGTCCCCTGGCCAGTTTTTGATAATCTTCAAAGGTATCCACATCAATCGCCTTGCCCTGTGGATCTATGGATAGAACATCGCTTTTGTTTTGATCCAATAAGTTCTTGGCCCCAAAATCCTTGTGTAGCGTCGCGAGTTCCGAAAAATACCTAGTACTAAAAATGGCCGGTACTCCTGCCCTTTCCCCATAGCGCGTCGCAACAATTCCCTTTTGCCCACCCTTAAATTGCTCGATCAACGAATTGAGGAACCCGGTATCCATCAAGGGCTGGTCGCACAACATGATTAGAATCCCATCGTGAGTACTTTTCCATTTAGTCAGCAACTGCATACCGCAAGCTAACGAACTCCCCAAGCCAGATTCCCAGTTCGGGTTTACGATATGGCTTATGCCATTCATAGGAACGGCCAATTTAATGGTATTGGCATTCGCACCCAATACGACGGTGATCTGCTCTGCATTGGTTCCGATGGCCATAGCGATGGAATGCTCCAATAAAGTGGTTTTACCCCAGGGCAATAATTGCTTAGCACGACCCATTCTCATAGAGGCGCCCGCTGCGAGGATCAGGATGGCTATATTTTCCTTTGGAGTATCCATCAATTATGGATGCTCCCCGGTTTATTCCTTAGGAATATTGGATTTTGTTTCCGTACCACGGACAATATTTCGGAAAGGATGGCCACAGCGATTTCCTGGGGCGTCTCGGCACCTATGTTTAGCCCGGCCGGACCATGGATCTGCTCCATAAAATCCGTTCGCAGCTGCGGTTCGAGCTCCATCAATTCGTTCAAGAGCCGCTCCCGTCTTTTGGCTGGCCCCAACAGCCCTAAATACGCCGGATGAATATCCTTAAGCGCTATAAGACACTTTAGATCCTTTACATAACCGTGGTTCATAAGCATAACCGCCGTGCTGGAATCGATCCTGTCTAGCGGAAAGTCTTCCGGAAGTATCTCCATAAAATTAGAAGACCCCGGAAAATCCGATTTTTGTTTTCCTTCCGATGAAGGAATTGTAACCGTGACTTCCCAACCGAGCATAGCGGCCAAGGAGCACAATTGCACGGCATCGTGTTCGGCTCCAAAAATAACAAGTTGAAAACAAGGTTCCATATCCTGATCAAAACAAAGCAACGGAACGTTCTTTTTATTCGGGGTTATGTGGGCTACAGCACGAAAATAAAGATTCGCTCCCTTAATTCTGATAAAAGATCCAAAATCCGGGCTTTCTCCATCACTCTTTTCAAACCGCGATGATACCGTGAACGGCAGTCTTTCTTGAAGTGTTTGGCTAAATGCTTCCAGGAGGTTTTCAGATGGCTCAAAGGGTTCCAGTAAAATATAAAGTATGCCTTCGCATCCCAAACGATACCGACCGTCATAGGTCATCATTTTGGGAATACCGGAATTAAAAACCGGGGTCGCTTGCTTCCGAACTTCTTTTTCCACGCAGCCACCGCTAACCGCACCCACCATACCGCCGTCTTCCAAAATGAGCATCCTTACCCCGGGCCTTCGGTAGGAGGAACCTTCCAAGGCTACGACCGTGGCCAACACCGCTCGTTGGCCTTGTGCACGGGCTTGTCTATAAGTCCCAATTATCTTTATAAGTTCGTGGGTCATTTTTATAAGTGTTCCACCATCATTTTTGTGAAAGATTACAGGGCCATTGCGAAAGGACATAGTTTGGCCTTACACTCGATCACCCTTACTATTTAAAACAGAACTAATATATCAAATTTCGTGCTGGTACAAAAGGTACCGCCTCGCCAATGGCGTATGGAGTATCCCTCGGTGCCAAACGAATAAATCCATCCGATTTGGCCAAGCTCATCAGGTCGCCGGATCCATTTTCCGTGACTAGGGAAGCCCTCAATTTCCCTGCCTCCATAAATGTTTTTACACCCAAAAAAAGAGTTAATGTACCATTGGCCAAAATTGATTCGGTTAAAATCACATCAAATCCCAAGATAGGCAATCCCAAGGACTTCTTTAGCCAATCCTTAAAGTACACGTGATAATTGGCGAAGGTAGAGACCGGATTGCCAGGAAAGGAAAAAATTAAGGTACTAGTTGCTTTGTGAACTCCGAACCAAAACGGTTTTCCCGGGCGTTGCAGTACCTTGTGAAAAATTTTTTTGACGCCCAGTTCCTCCATTGCCAACGGAATAAAATCGAACTTCCCTTTAGAGACCCCACCGCTCAGCAACAATACATCGCTCTCCTGTAGTGCCTTTTGAAGACCCTCCCGTACGTCCTCCGATTGGTCGTTTAGATGGACCTGTTGCGCGACTATCCCTTCTTCCCGGAGCGCAGCATATAGGGACTGCATATTGGATTTCCTGATTTGATGCGGCAAGGGTGTTTCTTCTACCTCCACCAGTTCATTTCCGGTAGAAATCAGTGTGATACTCGGCAACTTTTTAACCACTACCTGCGTAACGCCAACAGCGGCCAAAATCCCTATTTCAGCACCCGATATCTTCGTATCTTGGTACAGCACGGTGGCTCCTTGGTTCACATCGCTCCCCCTAACGTGAATATTTTGGCCACGCGTCGGATTTTGGTTAATGGTGGCTAGGCCATTTGCAATATTTATGTCCTCATACATGACAACCGTATCGGCTCCTTTAGGAACCACCGCCCCAGTCATAATTTCCATACAATTGTTCTTGTCAGACAATTCGGCCCTAGGATTTCCGGCCGGTAAAACCCCTTCTATTCTCAATTGGTTCTTTTCTCCATCAAGGGCTTCCACGGCTATGGCAATACCATCTTTGGTAGATCGATCAAAGGGAGGGAAATCCCGATCTGCCTTAATATCCAACGCCAAAACACGTCCCGTTGCCTCCAATAGCCCAACGGTCTCCGTACCGTAATTACGGCGGTAATGTATTACTTTTTTATAGGCTTCCTCAAAGGTAATCATGTTTTATTGGGCTCTAATATTTAGGTGGCAGGAGTAAGCATCGCTTGCATCAAAATTCCAATTTCCGGGTTTCTTTTCCAAAATTGTCCAGGAACCTTATTTCCTTGACCCCCTTACCTACCGTAATGGTCCTGCTGGATTGGGATTGAAAAGTACTGCCCAGATAAAATTCATGGATTTGGACCTTGCCGTTTTCCAATTTCAGTTGACATTTTACCTCCTTGGGTTTAAGCCGGATTACCTTGCCAACATCGGGATTAGGCCGGTCAATAATTTTTAGGGAATCCCTATTTTGCGAGGCAATGATGAGCGATTTATTTCCGGCAAGGTTTAGGGAGACAAGGCTCTTGGCATCACCAGGAACAAAAAAGTTACTTTCGTCCAAACCAAGTGCGGTAAAGCCGCCCTTCCCATTATTACGTAGTGCCAACCCTACCATGGCATCGGCCCTTCCCTGTTGCACTTCCATCCCATAATCATTGCCTACCAACAGTATATCTATATTATTGTCGTTGTCAAAATCCATGGGAAGAATGCCAAAAACCGGTGCCAGTTGTGCTTCCTTGGGCAGGGCGTGCATTTTAAACTTGCCATGGCCCAAGTTTTCGATCCAAGAAGTGCTCATCCAGTTGGCGGAAAGGACCGTGGCATTGTCCATTAGGCCATTGGCAAACATTTCCGGGGCGGTACTCGCCCCAAATGCCCCATAAGAATTGAACATTTTACGAATACCGGAGAATTGCTTTACCACATCTTGCCACGGATGATAAAGGTATTCATGCCTAACGCCGATGCTATCCCGTAAATAATACGTGATAAAGGGGTCTATGGACCCGTTATTGTCCAGATCTTTTGCATATAACCGCAATGGCTCCTCTTTGGTCCCTTGAAAATAATTGTTTTTACCGTTGTTCCCGACAACATAATCGATATCGCCATCATTATCCAAATCTGCAGCTGCCAAGCTGTTCCACCAACCCAGATAGTCTTCCAAACCGCTCGTTTGGGTAATTTCCACAAGAGAACCCTGTTTGTTCTCAAAAATTCGTATCGGCATCCATTCCCCCACCAAAATTAAATCGGGCCAAGAATCGCCATTAAAGTCGGTCCACAGCGCATCGCTGATCATACCCGGATAGGCGAGTTCGGCCGAAACGTCTTCCGTGGCATCTACAAAATGTGGGCCGTCCTTCCTATTGCCATCGTTCCTCAAGATAAAGGAGCGGTCTGGTTTTGGATAGGCCATCGGCAGTACCCTACTGCCCACAAAAAGATCCAAATCCCCGTCTTGATCATAATCGGCGGCTTTAACGCAGGACCCGTTCGCCATAATTTTCGGAATGGTACCCTCCTTGCTCTCGACGAAATTTCCGTCACCATCATTGAGCAATAACATATCCTTATACAGGTCGCTTCCTGGATTATACTGGGCGGAACCCCGAACAATATAGAGATCCAAATCTCCGTCATTATCCGCATCAAACAGCAAGGTCCCGGCATCTTCCTCGTGCAACTCGGGACTGTTCTTGTACCCAACTTCGTTCTGCACAAAATGGCCATTGGGCTGCTGTAGAAACCACCGTTCCTTAAAACCACGGCTGGCCCCTACCAACATGTCGTCCAACCCATCGACATTAACGTCCCCTACGGCAAGGGAGGGACCAAATTGTGAAAACTTGTGGGGCAGTGTACGCTGAAAATTAAAATCTATAAAATCCTTGTCACGGTCCTCATAGGCCAAATTCCTATTTACCGAATCCCTGGAAAATAGGGCATTCTTTTTTTTGATCGTCCGCCCTGCCAAATTTTTGGTCGTCGGAATGTCGAGGTCTTGGGCTTTATAAGCGATGCTTATTTCCCGATTGCCTTCGGTTTTTCCTATTTTTTGAATTCGTCCCCCCGGCCACGTAACCTTAAGGGAATCTACGAAAGTGGATTTACCTAGGCCAAAATGCAGGGTATTTTCTGACTTAGAAAGATATCCGCGGGTTGACAAAACGGAATGTATTTGTCTTAGGTTATCATAAAAGACCTCAACGGTAGCACCAATGGCGGCACGATTTTGTTCCGTTCCGGATAACTTCACCCTAAGGTAGTGACTGTCATTAACAATTTTATCCCCTCTATTTTCCAATAATATCATGGGGCCGTTCAAGTTATTTAGAACCAGATCTATATCTCCGTCATTGTCCAAATCTCCATAGGCGGCCCCATTGGAGTAAGTCTTGAAATTAAATCCCCATTCTTCGGTGACGTCTTTAAAGGTTAGGTCCCCGTTGTTCTTAAAAATAAAATTCGGGGTCTTTATTTCCGGAATTGCTTCGATGAGTTCTTTTTGACTGATTAAACGATTTGCCGATTCCCTAAAATCACCGAAATCGTGATCCATAACATCCCTGGGGAACCCATTGACTACCAGGAGGTCGCTCCACCCATCGTTATCATAATCGGCAAAAAGGGCGGCCCAACTCCAATCGGTCTCCTCCACGCCCGCATACATCCCGATCTCTGAAAATATGGGCAAACCCGTTTCTGGGTTCGTCCCAAGATTCAATTGCAGTGTATTACGCGTGTATTGCCGCTCGTAATCATATCTTTGAATGAGCATTTCCCTTTCATAGCTACTTCCTCCCTGGAACAATTTTTTACGTTTGTTGTAGTAAGGCTGCATTTCTGTGGTAAAAAAATCCATCCGCCCATCATTGTTGATATCGGACACATCACTTCCCATGGCGGATAAACTGTAATGCTTAAAGATACCCCTAGCCTTATTGGTGAACGTACCATCTTGATTGTTTATATATATTAAATCACTGGTCAAATAATCATTGGCCACATAGATATCCAACCACCCATCGCCGTTAAAATCATTGATCAATGAGCTATGACTAAAGCCGTTATATCTAATATTAGCTTGTAGGGTAACATCCTTAAAATGGGGATGGCCCAAGCTGTCATTCTGGATATTTTCAAATAGTTTGTCCCTACTCATTGCCATTTCATCGTCCGTAAGCAACCGAAAAACACTGGGATTAATGCCCTCTATCCGATTCACTCCAATAAACAGATCCAAATCCCCGTCGTTGTCATAATCGAAAAACTGGGCATGAGAGGAATGGCTGTCGTCGGCAATACCATATTCCTCCCCCATTTCCTTAAAGCTGGGGACCCCATCCGCATTGTTTCCCTGATTGATATATAAAAGATTCTTGCGGTGTTTGGCTTCCTTCCTCAAGGTATTGCACACATAAATATCTAATTTGCCATCGAGGTTTAAATCGATCATAGTGACCCCGGCAGACCAATTGAGGGTATCGGGTTTTTGAATACCGGCGAGGTCAGAAATATCTTTAAACCTCAATTTTCCTCGATTCAGAAACAGCTTATTTTCTACCTGGTTGCCCGCCATAAAAAGATCTTCCAGGCCATCCCCGTTGACATCACCTACGGCTACCCCCGCTCCATTGTAAACGAATTCGTTTACCAATATGTTCAACGAATCGCTCTCGGTAAGTTGGTTGGAAAAATTAAGCCCGGATTCCGAGGCCTCTATTTTTTTAAACAAGGTTTTGCTTTCCTTGGTACATCCATAAAGCAATAAGGCGGTGACAAGGACAAATAGGGTCAGTTTAATAGGTTTCATTGTTTGTTAGCTAGTTAAGAACGCGTTCTGATACAAATATCCATTAAGGTTGGCAAAGAAGCAAAAAAAAGACTGCCTTTTACGACAGTCTTCTTTAATTGGTGTTTATTAAAATACTTGGTTATTTAGTAACCTGGGTTCTGGGTTAGAACATCCGAACCTTGTATATCTATCTGTTGTTGTGGAATGGGATAATACTCATTTTTCCCGGCGGTAAATTTGGCCCCACCAAACATGGTTACCAAAATCTTGCCTTCGTGCTGTAGATAAGCATTGAGCACGGAATCAGCGATACCCCATCGCACCAAGTCATAGAAACGGAAACCTTCACTGGAAAGTTCCAGTTTACGTTCGAACCGCACCGCAGCGGTTGCAGAAGCTTTGGTCGCGAATTGGGAGGCAGGGTACGGCTCTATTTTATAGTTTGCCGCATCGGTACCGTCGTCATTCTTGACCCAATATTGGGAGTCGGCAGCCCTGGCCCTTACCCTATTTACGTATTCCATGGCTTTCGTCAAAGAGCCGGCCTCTATCTCGGCCTCTGCAGCCATTAGAAGAACATCGGCAAATCGGATGATCGTATAGTTCATGATGGCGTAGCCACGGGTCCAGGAGCTACCGTCGGTAAAGGTATTCTCTTGGGATTTGTAGTACACATACTTTTTAGGCGAATAAGGACCTGCATAATCCTGCTTTCTGATCCAAGCCTTTCCTGGGTGGGGGATCCAATCCAAATAAGGGATACCTCTTCTTCCAATGGAAAAATCGATCCGCGGATCCAATAAACCGGCATCCGGTGTAAAGGGGTCGGAGGACTCCACGTTATAGTCGGTCTTCAACTCGTTGGAGGGGTCGTTATACGAACCGTCCAACATGGGAAGTCCATCGGCGCCTACACGGAAGGAGTTGGCCAACTCAAAACTTGGCTGAAAGAACCCGCAGCAGTTACCAGGACCGTCGAGGCCCGTGTTATAAGGGTAGTTAAGGTCGTCAAAATAGTTGGCGTTCTGAGTACTCCCGGTATTGTTGGCCGACTCTACGTCCATGACCACTTCGGGAGTGTTATTGTCATTTTCCGCATTGTAAATATCGACGTAGTTCTTGTTCAGGTCATATTTCATACCATTGGTCGTTACCCCATTGGCAATGACGTTGTCAAACCAGGTCTTGGCCTCCGCATATTTATGCTGGTACAATTTAGATTTTCCCATATAGGCAGCTGCCGCCCATTTGTTTACCCTACCGGCCTGATCTTGGGTAGCAGGTAGGTTGTCATAGGCATACTGAAAATCCGCATCGATCTTATCCCATACATCGGGCGTGTTGGGAATGCTGGCAATATCAGCAGCCGGAACGGTCTCATCTATATAAGGAATACTGTTGTACTGCTTTTTAAGGTCAAAGTAAAAATGTCCCCTGAGCATCCTGGCCTCCGCTGAGATTTCTTTGGCATCCGCCGGATTAACGTCGGTGGCCTGAGCCAATAAGTTCAGCACGGCATTGCACCTACTGATTCCCTCGTAACGACCTCTCCACAACGCATTATTGTCTCCGTCGAGCGCATTCATTTCATAACGCTGTATGGGGTTAATGCTGGAATAATCCCCGGGATCGGTACCTTTATTGGCATCCCCTCCCGGAATAGATCCCCATTCCCATAGGTTGGGAGCTTCACCTCGATTCCCAAAAACACCGTTCAGGGCAGAATAGGCCCCGATCAATGCCCCGTCGATCCCCTGTTTGGTCGCCAATTGGGCGTTGGACAGGGATCCCGTAGGCGGCACCTCTAAAAAGTCGTCCTTACAGGATATCCCCGCTAGTGTAAGGGCTATCAGGCAAACCGACATCTTCTTGAATTTATTTATTGTTTTCATTTGTTTATTTTTTATAAGATAAGTTTTTTTGTTTAAATCCTGATCATTCTAGAATTTCAATTCCAAATCTATAGTGAAACTTGGGGTCGCGGGATAGTTCCCTACGTCTACCCCAAAATTGGTATCGGCACCACCCCCAACACTGGGATCAATACCAGAATAGTTGGTAATGGTCCATAGGTTGTTGGCTGCTACGCCCAATTTTAGCCCATTAACATTTATACGGTCGGTAAAAGCGACATCAAAATCATAGCTCAACGAAATACGCTGCAATCTAACGAAGGTAGCATCCTCTACGTACCAGGAGTTACCCGCACCGTTAGTACTTAAGTTAGAAGCACTCTCCCATATCGGTGCCCCGGCGTTGTTGCCCAATTCCGGTGTCCAGGAATTAAAGGCGGCGACCCCTTTGGCCGCACCTTCAAAGCTACCAAAGAAATCGGTAAACCACTTTTGTTGGTTCCAGACGTCGTTTCCAAAGGAACCGTACCAATAGGTTTCAAATTCTAACTGCCTATACCTCAAATTAAAGGTAAGACCACCCGTATAGGCTGGCACAGGACTTCCAAGAAAGGTCCTGTCATCCGGGGTGATTACACCGTCCCCGTTAACGTCCTCATACCTAAACCGACCCAAGCCCTTACCATCTTGGGCGGGGGAACTATCCACTTCTGCCTGGGAATTAAAATACCCCATCACCTTATACCCAAAGAAAGAGGATAGGGAATGGCCCACGGCGTTCCTGTTGGTAGGGGAAATACCCCTATAGCTACCCGCGTCAAAGAAATCTAACCCAGGGGTAAGATACGTTATCTCGTTGTGTAGGAAGGAGTTGTTCAAGGTTACCTCAAAAGAGAGATCTTCGGTAAAATTGCCCCGTCCCACGATCTGGAAATCTACACCCTTGTTGGCCATGGTGGCAATGTTTACGGCTGGCGAAGCGGCAAAGTTACCTACTACCCCAGGTAGTTGTATGGTGTACAACAAATCCTTGGTGTCTTTTTTCCACCAATCCAAGATCAGATCCAGGTGGTTGTCAAAAAAGGAAGCGTCAAAACCAATATTCAAGGTCTCACTGGTTTCCCATTTGGCATCCGGGTTTCCTATCCTACTTTGGGCGAAGCCGGCATCGGCACCGCTGTTCTGACCCGCGATCGGCCAGTAGGTTCTGTCTAAATTAGACGCATAAAGTGAATATTGGTTCGTAGGGGATACGTTATTGGAGTTCCCCATTTGCCCCCATCCACCACGGACCTTTAAGTCGCTAAAGACATTTTGATTTTCCATAAAAGGTTCGGCGATGACCCTCCAGGCCACCGATGCCGCCGGGAATACCCCGTATCGGTTATTGGCTCCAAAGCGGGAGGAACCGTCCCTACGGACAACCCCGGAAACATAGTACCGCTCGTCAAAATTGTAATCCAGTTTCCCGAAGAGGGAGTAAAAATTTACCCCGCTGTACAACCCGCTGTTTACCGTAGGGCTATTTACATTGTTAAGCGTTACATAATCGGTATCCATGGAAAAGGGATTGATACCCCTACCATTGATAAATCTTCCGGCCCCTGTATTTAAGGCCTCCATACCGCCCAAGACTTTAACCTTGTGCACCCCGAACAATTTTTCGTAGGTAGCGGTATTGGTAAATACCCATTGGAAGTTGTAACCGCTGCCCTCCGAAAAGGAATCGCTGGCCTGAGGCTCGGAATCCCCTAAATATTTGTAGTTGTAATCCGTATAGTATGAACTGTTATATTGCATTCCCAAACTGGATCTTATGGTAAGTCCATCGATAGGCTTTAACAGTAAATACATATTGCCGAACAAGTTAATATTGAAATTGGTATCGTTTCCGCGATCGTAATCCAAAACCCGCACCGGGTTTCGGGGGTTGTTAAAGCCGGCCGCCTTGGTACTGGCATAGCTGCCAAACTCGTCCCTTACAGGAATAATCGTAGGCATACGGAAAGCGGATAACAAAGTAGATTCGTCATCGGCTACCCCTATACCTCCTTGGCCACCTTCAATCCCCTTGGCAGACCTATAAGTCGCCTGAAAGTTCTCTCCGATAGCCAACCATGGCCTAAGGTCCCATTCCGAGTTGGCCCTTAAAGTGTAACGGGTAAAGCTATTGCCAATAGTAACCCCATCCTGGCTTTGCGCGCCCAGACCAATGTAAAACCGGCCCGCTTCGGTACCACCGCTAAAATTTAGGCTTATCCTATTTAATGGGGCTACCCTTGTAATCTCCTTATACCAGTTGGTCCCTTGAAGATTTGGCTTGATCAAAAAGGTATTGAGTGGATCCTTTTCGTAATCCGCCCTAATTTTATTCATGTCCACGGCGCCAACTACCCCGCTTGCACCATCGGCGTACAGATAATCGGGCATCCTTGGGTTTGGCCCCGGCCCATATTGGGGGTGGGTATACTGTACCGGAGTTCCTGTTGCAGCAGCGTTATTGCGGTAGGCCTGAAAGGTCCAATCCGCCATATCCTGTGGGTTAAGCATCTCGGGTGCCCCGCCCACATTGGGATCGGTGACCCCGCTGGTTATTTTTAAGGTCATCTGGGTCTTTTGTCTGGACCGCGCCCCTTGTTTGGTGGTGTAAACTATCACCCCGTTTGCCGCCCTGGCCCCATAAATGGAGGCAGCGGCCGCATCCTTAAGTACCGTGGTATTGTCTATATCGGCCGGATTTAGAAAATCCGTAGAGGTTACCGGAACCCCATCTACGACATATAGTGGTTCGTTTCCACCAAAAGCACCAAATCCACGAATCCTGATCTGGCTCGTGGTACCGGGCTGCCCGTTAGAAATTACGGTGATACCAGAGACCCTACCCTGCAACGACTGTTCTATGTTCGCGGTGGGGATAGCGGCCAAATCCTCTGCCTTTACGGTAGAGATAGCACCCGTGGTCTCCCTTTTGGTCTCCGTGGAGTAACCCGTTACGATTACCTCGGAGAGCTGGGCTGCGTCTTCCAACATGGTAACGAGGATTTCCGTTTTGCCATTTACGGGGATTTCCTGCTTTACAAACCCGATGTAGCTAAATACCAAGGTTGCCCCGGGCTCTACATCAATTGAGTAATTCCCATCAAAATCGGTTTGGGTACCGTTGGTGGTACCTTTTACCAAAACGTTGGCTCCTGGGAGGGGAGCCCCATCAGAATCAATAACGGTACCCGTTACGGTTGCTTGTACGGTCACTACCGCATTGGTCTCTTCATAATCTGAAGTTGTGTTGGCGATCGCCAATTGTGCTCCAAAACAAAGCATGCATGATAAAGCCTTGGCTACAAGAGAGGGGGACAACCGTCCCCAACTCTTAGGCTTTAACGAATGATAATCACTTTTTTGAATCATAATCATTAAATGTTTAGTTAGTTTTAATAGAGTTGTTTTTTTTGACTTTACAAGCACTAGAATTTACGTTGCAAAAGGGCACAGCAAAGTCGCGATTCATAAAATCGTGTTAATATTAGTAAATATATTTTAAAGTTTTGCCAAATCTCTAAAATTTTAGGATTTGAATTTTCAATCCAAAGCCACATAAACACTGTCAGCAGCGTAAAACCAGCATCTTAGCATGTTATATTTATAACAAAAGAGAATCGAATCGAAATTTTAGTCGTCCATAGATTCCTACACTATCTCCTTGGAAACCGATAGGACCCTTTTCACCTCAACGATATATTTAGTGCTGTGTTGGGAATATATTCACATTTTCTAGGTTCGCCTTTCAATGAAGCTCGATGGAGATGCCTGGAGCGGGATTTAATATTAAGAAGGAATGCAAGCTGCCTAATCCAAGATCGTGAGAAGATATATTTTATAGCTGCAGCAACTGTGGAATGGATAAGGTGCTGTTCCGATTATCACGAGACATTAGGGCGCCGGGGTTATTTCCGCTTTAATTGCAACCACCGGAACCCTATCCCCTTAGGGACACCATCGGCCATATTGCCCTCGTTTACCATTTTTACCCCCTCTATGGTATAGAATGCATTTGGATGATATTTGTTTATTGCAGCGGTTAAATGATTTAGGTCTTCCCTTTTTAAGACCAAAAAAACCACGTTGACTTTTCCAGTTTTTCCTTCGGCATCCAAAATAGAATAACGATAATCATTATCGTTCAAAAAAGTCAGCAATTCGTGGACTTGCTCTTTTGTGATCAGCCTAAGAACGACCCGGCCAATGGCAAGCCTTTCCTCTATATACATTCCTACATAGGTTCCGGCCGCAAAACCACCGGCGTAGGCGAAATAGGATAGGGCGTTATCTATATTGCTAATTATCTGCCCAATGGCCAAGAGCCAGATCAAGGCTTCAAAAAAACCTAAAATAGGTGCAATATTCCTTTTTCCGCTCATCACAAAAATGATTCGGATGGTAGAAAATGAAACGTCCCCGATCCGCGCTAAAAATATTAATAAAGGAATGATCAGGTAGTTTAAAGTGCTCTCACTTACGCCGAAATTATCAAAAAAAAATTGCTCCATAATACCGAAATACTAACGTATTGTGATTCCCGATCACGCCGCGATAATCTGTTAAATTAGAGCGCAAAGATAAATGAATTTTGTCCTTCATTAAAACTAAAGATTCCATTTTTTGGACGATATCCGAACACCACCCAGTAATCTAGTAATTTGTTTTGATCGATATCTTATGGATTGGATCCATGGGAGGATTTAATTAAGGACCCACACAAATTATAATAAATAAATTATGAACGCCAAAAACCGTGATTGTCAAACTTTTTTTTGTACAGTACGCTACAAGTTAGTTTACCGGCCCAGACATCTTAAAGATTGCCTATAATTCCAAATACCATGGCATTGTCGCAAACTCAATAATCTTTCGGTTCAACACTGTTTTGATATTCATTCTATTTATTGCATTTTTGCCGTAAAATTCAGTAGTAACAGAGAAATACCAATCCTATAAATAAACGTTGGCACAATGGGTTATAAATTACAAATCCCGACAGGATATTATCCACAATTAAATATACAGGAGACAGAACAAGCGATTAAATTGATCAAGGACTTTTTTGAGCTTAGTTTATCTTCCGAATTGAGACTGAGAAGAATCACTGCCCCTTTATTCGTGAAAAAGGGATCCGGAATTAACGATGATCTTAGTGGTATAGAAAGACCCGTAACCTTTCCAATAAAGGAAATGAACGATGCTGAAGCCGAAATTGTTCATTCGCTTGCCAAATGGAAAAGACTTGCTTTGGCCCAGTTGGGAATTGAGACGGGTTATGGGGTGTATACAGATATGAACGCCTTACGCCCGGATGAAGTTTTTTCGAACATACACTCCATCTACGTTGATCAATGGGATTGGGAAAGAGTTGTTGTTAAAGAAGAGAGGACTATTGATTTCCTTAAATATATAGTAACCAAAATCTATGGTATTTTAAGAAGAGTTGAATACGTTGTTTATGAGCGCTACCCAGAAATTAAGCCCGTTCTTCCCGAAGATATAACTTTTGTTCATACCCAAGAATTAGCAGAACAATTCCCAAACCTTTCACCAAATGAAAGAGAAACAGAAGCGGCTAAAAAGTATGGGGCCATATTCGTAATTGGAATTGGAGCAGAACTCCCAGGAGGAAAAAAGCACGATGGAAGAGCTCCTGATTATGACGACTGGAGTACCGAAACCGAAAATGGCCAAAAAGGATTGAATGGCGATATCGTTCTCTGGAATCCCGTTCTTGAAAAAGCTTTCGAAATTTCATCGATGGGAATTCGCGTCGATAAAAATGCCTTAAACAAGCAATTGGCACTTGAAGGTGCCGAAGACAGAAAAGAACTAATGTGGCATAAAATGCTTCTCAACGATGAACTTCCCTTGTCAATTGGAGGCGGAATTGGACAATCCCGTTTATGCATGTTTTTATTAAAAAAAGCCCATATAGGAGAGATTCAGACCAGTATATGGCCCGAAGAAATGATCGAAGAATGTAAACGAGGAAATATTCCAATATTATTCTAGTTTTTCTACCCTAAAAAATAAAGTGATTTACACTTTTGGTCCCGATAACTATCGAGAGGAACCGATAATATCGGTTTTTGTGCCAAAATTGAGACCTGTAGCGACACGTAAATTTGTTTATGAACTTGTAGCCCATAGCGCTCAAAGGCACTGTAGGACAAAACTTCCCCACGTCGGACGCCGCAACCCGAATCCCAATAATATTTCATAAATTTATTGGACCATGCAAAAATCTATCATCTTCTTCGCCTTGACCCTATCTTCCTTACTCTCCGCCCAATCTACCTGGAAAGCGGATACGGCCGATTCCAACGTCGATTTTTCCATATCGCACCTCATTTTCTCCCAGGTCAATGGCAGTTTTACCAAATTCGATATCAAAGCCACCGCCGATGATGATTTTGACAGCCCCACATTTACGGCTAACATAGCGACCGCAAGCATTAACACCAACAATTCCAAGAGGGACAAAGATCTTAGGGACGAAGACTATTTTGATGCCGCTACCTATCCTACCATGGCCTTTAAAAGCACTTCTTATAAAAGAACGGGGGAAAAGACTTTTAGGCTTGGCGGCAATCTCACCATCAAAGGAACCACGAAACACGTTGAGTTAGAGGGCAAATTGGGTAGAATTACGACCGACCCACAAAGCAGAAACCCAAGGATGGGGCTAAAATTTACAGGGACCATCAATCGAAAGGACTTTAATGTGGGCAGCAGTATAATCCCAATGGGGGACGAGGCAGCCATCACCATCAATCTAGAAATGGTTCAGCAATAACCTAAATCCCAAAGTTCACATAAGGAAGAGGATTAATAGTTAGCACTGCTAGGTTGACATACGCAGATTTCAATTTTCAACCCAGCAACCCAGCAACCCAGTAACCCAATAACATACCCCTTAATTTCCAAAATTATAGCGCAGGGTAAATCCGGTATTGATAGTGGTTTGGGGAAAGGCGGTCGATATGGCAAACTTGGAGAACGAGTGGTCGTAGAAGAACATCATGTTCAGATTTTTTGTAAGGGCGTAATCTGCAGTAAACTTTATGGACATTAGATTTTGTCCCGAGGTTATTTGGTTGTTGTTTATATCCAAATTTCTTATGATAGTGACATTATCCCTTACGGTTATATCACCTTTTAAGTTTAGGTCGCCTTTAAGACGTTGCTTTTGGCCCCCGATATTGGTTACCAATTTTACATCTTTTATACGGTAACCAAGACCCAAGGAATACTCCTTACCGTTGATCTCGGTCAACAGGTCGTTATCAAAACTCATGGATAAGGTTCTATCGGTTCGCATCTCGGCCAATAGGCTAACCGAGTTAATCATTTCGAAATCTACTCGGATCAAAGGATTAAACATATCCGTAAGCACCGCGTTGTTTAGGATCTGCTCGGGTAAAAAATCCTGATTCGTGGGATCTATAACCCCATTTTGTCTTTCCAAATTGGTCTGGAACGAGTTTAGGCTGTACGCAGCGCGGTAGCCACTGCTCAACGAAAATCGCTTAAATTTTTCCTTAAACCATTGCATACGCATTAGGCCGGTATACTTGATGTTCCAGTTTGGAACAGGGACGTTTCTAAAATAATCCAGGTTTACCCTGTTCACATTTTGGCCGGTGTAGGCCGCAAAGAAGGCAGGCAAGAGCACGTCCTGATTGGTCTTTCCATAGCGTTCGGGAAAGCCGTCTTGATCCACAACACCCGTATCCTGGCCCCTATCCGATACCAAACGGTTTGCAATTACGATCCTATTATTCTTGAAATTATCAAAATTCTCAGAATAGAATTCATCGCTCTTTTTAAAAGCAGTGGTGATCATCATCGTAGAGATGCTAAAGTTGCCGTATTGGTTCCCCAAGAGGTTCTGGTATTCGTATTGATCGGTCGCTACTTCCTCTACCTTAAAATTCTCCTGATAATTACTGGCATAATTGCGATCTGCCACCAGATCGATGGTCAAATCCCTAATGGGTTGGGCGGTAGCGGTAACATTGAGCTGCTTGTTCGTGGTTTCTATATATTGTTGATTAAAATCTGTAAAGGTGGTCAGCCAACCTTTACGAGCAGCCTCGAAACGCACATCGGCCTGACTACCGAAAACAAATCCCAAGGAGGGTTTGGCGGTACCAATAAAGCCAACAGATCGTATATATCCAGGGAGTACCTTACCATTGCTTTCGTTGTAATTGATATTGAACCTTTTCAACATCGTAAGGACATCTACAGCAACATTAAAAAGCGTACTGGTCTTTTTGTTATCCTGATTAGATTCTTGGCCCGAACTAGAATTCTTTGTAGGGGATTGGTTCGCCAAGGTCTTTCCGCTCCTTTTTTTAAGACCTATATAATCATAGAAACGTTGCATGCCCAGTTCTACGGTAATATTATGGGTGTTGGCATTCTGGACCGTATTGATATTCTCGCCAGCCACTTCCTGTATAGCATCGCCCCCTCGCTGCCATTCAAAATTACTGGTATAGGAATATTGGGCGTTGATAAAATCCAGGGCGGGAATCTTATTTAAGGGTATCTCATAATTCAGCTGTAATTGCTGGGATTGCCGGTTGGGTTCCCCTGTATCCCAAAATCCATCCCAAAGGTTTAGGCTTTCATCAATATCGGAATCGGGGTTTCCCGGATCCGAATAATAATTTCTGATAATGCGGTTATTGGCACCCGTTAAAACAAGGCGCAGGGATTTGGAGATACTGTAATTAAGGGAATACTGCCAGTTAAAGAGATAGTTTCTCTGTTGCAAAAGTGGCAGGGACAGGGCATCTACCCCGGGTTCCACTACGTCGCGGAACCGTTGTTGATTAAAGGCCCTATTGTAATTGGAATTTACCGATAGACTGGTGGGGAGCCAATTAAAATTAAAATCCTTAAGCCATTTCCAATAGCTCCCTGTAAACACAGAATCTTTTTTAGCAAATGGCTCCAAGGTCGATGGATTAAAGGCGTAATTGTAAACCATCCCCGCCACCACCTTTTGATCCCGAAGGCTGGCTATCTCAAAATCCCTATGGTAGGTCTTGTTATACGAATAATTAAAAGTAAAGTTTTCAATGTCGTAGGGATGCTGTTCGGCCTCCTCGGTCCTATTCTTGCGCACTCCGATAAGGTTTATGCTGGTCCGCTTGGTATAATCCTGTGCTTGTTCCCTTAATTGACCTGCTTCCTCGGGGGTATTCGCGGCTTCCACAAGATCGTTCAGCTTTAGATCATCGTAGACCGGGTCGTATTCCGGGGTAATCAGTTGTTCTCCTATTCCGTAATTCACAGGCAGTTGTACTCCCCACTTTTTGGGCAACAACTGACCAACATTAACGTTGGTGACCAGGTCATAGGTGGTAGCGTCCTCGCGGGAACGCTCATTGGGGGTCTGATCAACGGAACCAAAACCGGGGGTGCTCCTACTGCCCGTTGCCGTAATATTGGCAAAATCGGCCATGTTTGCATCCAACGCCACTATGGAGGCCCAGCCCCCATTGTTGTCCAATTCGGCCATTCTAAGCTCATCGAACCACACCTCTCCACGGGCGGGCAGGTTGTCATCATTCTTTATCCCAAGCATTACACTCCGGAGGCTTCCCAAAGACGGATTACCACGAATTCCTATCCTTGGCCTACCAGGGGTCCTCGGAGCAAATTCGTCCACGGGATTCACTTCTCCATTCACCACTTCGTAATATTGGATATGGTCCAAGGATTGGTCTACGATCCCCTTAGACTTTACCTTGTTAAGGTCCTCCAGGGCAATATTCATTTCGTTGACCTCTGGCCAAATCACATCGGGCGATGTAGATCCGTACGGGGTAAACTGCAAAGGCAATTCTACCTGATAGAAGTTTTCGGAAAAATCGGTCCCAAACCTCATAAAGCCCACCAAGGGCGTCTCATCATTGGAATAATCCCCGTCGGCTACCTTCTCCGCGTGCATAAACATTCTTAGATATTTGTACTGCCGTATATCTATGTTTACGTTCTTGAACACGCCTCGCGAATCCTCGGGTTCCAAGTTTTCCACCTTAAAGGAGAGCGACTGTTCGTTCTGGCGTATGATCGTATTATTGTTGTTCAGCTGCTCGCGCTCCACTCCTGGTGGCATAACATAGGGAATGGGCAGCCGAGAACTGTTCTCTTCCACATTTACCGCATTTACATCCACTAACGTACCATCGTCGGCGGGGTTGTTGTCTACATCGGGCTGAAGGGATTTGGTGTAGGTGCGCCAATCACCACGAACCAGGTCCAAGGTTGCAAAGCGAAGCACTACGTTATTGGTAAACCCGGTAAGGTACATCCGCATAAAGCTAATGGATCTAAAATCGCTGATTCCGCCAATAGCATTGGTAAACTCACTTAACGGGATCTTGTATTGTATCCATCTGCGCTTCAACGTTTGTCCATTGGGCAATGATGGCGTGTCCCCATTCGAAATATCGGTAACAAACTTGTCGTTTATGGTGGTGTTTGGTTTTATGGGGATGCGGTACTCGTAGTAACTGTTAACCGTGTTCATGGTTAGGTCCCTATCCACATCCTCTACATCCGGAATTGTAGTAGAGCCCCTGTTGGTATTGGTAACTTGTACCGGCGAATTACCTTGGGGATTGTTGAAGTCCAGATATCTGTCCAAGATACTGCCCTCCCGGTTCAGGTAATATTGATAGTTATCCAGTGCGGGGTCATCGCCTGGGTTATTGGTATAAATGGTTCCTTCGGCTATGTCGTCCAGACCATCGTAACCTACGTCTTGCAGCCCCCTGTTGGTCTCGTTCGCATCAAAAGCATAAACCAAGGATTGGGTAGCCGGTACTTGTCCCCATACCGTTGGGGTGACCAGTTCTTGGCTTCCCAAACCTGGAAGCCCATTTTCATATTGTTTTCGGCCATCCTTTAAAATATCTTCCGAGATATTACCTAGATTGAACACCAATTCTCCGGGGCCTGTTGCCTCGCCATCCACATAGGGATCCAAAACCCAAAACTGAACAAATTCCACATTGGACTGTTCAAAATCGGTACTGCTCATAGACCTCATAATACCGGCCCATTTGTCCTGGGGCTGTTCCGCATCAAAACTGGGGTTGTTGTTATAAGGCCCCTTATCGTTTGGATAGTAGGCCAAATCCAACGTATTTTGTACGGTGGTTTGCCCTTGGGCTATATCTACTTGGGGAAAAATCTCATCGATATAGATCCTACGGGTCTCGTTGGTCGAAATATCGTTGTCCGTAATCCCCGAAGGTCTTTGATTGGTATAAAATATGGGGTCAATGGTATACCATGCCATTTTTGCCCTTTGATACCCCGTTTCCAAATCTTGCTTTCCTTGAATAAATTCGACTGGCGGACTCGCCATGCTCCATCCCAAGGAGGATCGGATATCGATAAGCGATTGGGATCCTTCAAAATCATCCAAATACGTAGTGGTTACCCCGTCAAAATTTGCGGATTTTGGGGAATTGGGGTTTAAAAAGGCCACTTCGCCCCGAAGGGATAAATTGGAGGGTACGTCGGTATCAATGTTGGGGAGTTTGTTCGCCAATCTTGTAAGGAAAGGTAGTTCGGTAGAATAGACCCCATTCATTCCAAAAATAGAGTTGTTTACAGGTTCGGACCCATAATTGGATTTTTGGGTCAAGGGCCGTTCGTTTAGATTGAGAAAAGTTCCGCCCAGCACAAAATTTTTGTTGAACTGGTGGTCTACGTTAAACCCCGTAAACCTACGTGTCTGCTGCCCAAAAATTGCATTGTTCTCCACGGAAATATTGATAGGGGCATTGGAGGCCTCAAGACTGGGATCCAATATTTGTACCGTACCCGCCTGATAGTTTACCGTATAATCTATCCCTTCCTGCAATTGCCGTCCTCCCGAAGTTACCCTAACAGAACCCCTGGGAACATTAAAGGCCCCTATGGGGATGCCGTTGCTACCCTCAGATTTGTACCGGCCCTTTATTTGAAACTTGTTTTTCTCCGCATCTTGTAACGCAGCCGATTTGGTCTCCACATACATGTTTCGGAACACATATTTTTGCTGGTTGGCATTGTACCCCTGATCGTCGTCCATATCGTAATCACCACCACCCAAGAGATCGAACAAATAATGCCCAAAAGGCTCAACTTTGGTAAAAATAATTCTACCAGACTGGGTATCGACGGTAATTCCAGGTACAAAATCAAAAAATCCATCACCCCCTTTTTGCACATCATTGTACATATTTAGACGATCGAGATTAAAAACATCGAGCAAAATACGGTCCTGAAGTGGCTTAGGTTGATCGGGCCAGCCCGTGTCGTCTACAGGTGTAATATAGTTTCTTGGGGTGGGATCGGAATATAGGATGTTCAACTTAAAATCTTCCTGGCTCAACTGAAAAGCGCCGGTAGAATAAATGTTCTTCATCATCAAATCCCAAATAGGGTCTTGGACATTGGTAATATTACTTTTTAAAAGCTTCAATATCAACGTATTGTTGTTGATTATCGGACTTGGGGCACTGCCGCCAACGGAGGTAGCGTCCAAGCCTCCGTTGGCAAACTCCCCGACTTGATAAACCTCCCCGTTGTAGGTATACTGGAATGCCACCGCCAAGATCTCATCGTTGCTGAGCCGTTGGTTTAATGAAAAGTATCCCAATTGGGAATTGTATTGAAAATCCCTTCCCTCTTCCAATTTTCTGGCATTTTCTAAAATAGCATAGTCAAAACCCTGGTTTACAGTATATCCTGGAACATTGAAACCTGCCTCTACCGTAGCAATATCCCGAATCTGGGGCGTGAGTGCCCCCCCTTTGCCTATAAGTGCCGGATCATAATTATTGGCACTATTTCGCGGCACCACCCCGGAAGATGCGGGATTGAAAAATCCGGGTGGTGCTCCGTTCAATCTGCCGATACGGGTTTGGGGCCTAACTGCCTCACCCAAATCCTGAATGGCAACAACGTTCCTCACATTCAAGGTTTGCTGTCCTCTATTGGTTACCCAAACCTCCAATCTGGTAATCTGTACCTGGCTCCGGATATAAGGATAGTTTTCTAGGGCGCTGTCATAATTGTCCCTAAAAAATTGGGATAGGAAAAAATGCTTGTCCTCATCATAATCCAAGGCCGACAAGGCAAAATCGTTAATAGTTCCACCACCTTGCGCCACCACGGTGTTGTTTTGCGATTTCTGATCGGAAAAAACGGCAGTAACCGTGGTTTTCCCAAATTGCAGCTGCGTTTTTACACCAAACAAGCTCTGGGCCCCTGTTATAAGGGAGGAATTGAGTGGCATGCTTATGTTCCCCACTTCAATTTTTTGGATAATATCGTCTTCATTAGGGGTATAATCCAACTTTATCAGGTTCTGGAAATCAAAAGTAGCCTCCGTATCGTAATTGGCAGTGACTTGAAGTCTTTCCCCTACTTTGCCCAACATGCTAAGGCTGATGTGCTGATCAAAATCAAAAGACGTATTGGTGCGATTTCTGGGAGAAAGTGCCGGATTGTCGTTTTTTGTCCAAATGACGCCAAGATCCATAGCCACTGACCCTTGGGGAATTACCTCGATCGTATTTCCACCGAAAATGGTCCCAAAAAAATTGTTGTTGACATAAAAATTCGGCAATAAGTTTTTTCTAGCCTGCTCGCTTCCCTCCTTTTTCCCCGAATAGGCATCGATTTTTTCCTTAAAATAGTCCTTCATACCCTCCTTTCTCACCATTTCCATATACTGATCCGGGGTAAGGATTATGGGATAGGAAATATCGTAATCGCCAACGCTTTCGCTATAGATATATCGGTCTAGCGTGGGGTCATAGGTATATTTGGAAACAATACTCTTGGGGTTTTCCAATTTTAATCTACCGAGGGAAACTCCGGTTTTGACGGAGTCGGCTTTCTGGGCCTCATTATCCTGTCCTTCATCCTGGGCCAAAACCATTTGCGTTGCCCCAAAAAAAATAACGGATAGGAAGAGTAGCTTAAATGTTGGTTTAAGAAGTGTTTTTGCCCCTGCTTTCAAACTTGTTACAAATTTTTAAGCGCAAGTTTTATAATGTTCTCCACGCTCAATGATGGATCTTGGCTTAAAACCTTGTCCACTGCCTTTTCTGCTTGTTTTCGGACAAAACCAAGAACCTCTAAAGCAGATAACGCTTCATCCTTATTTGTATTGTTCGATGAAAGGGAAACTTCATCAATATCGTAGACTTTCAGAATTTTGTCCCTTAGGTCCAATATAACACGCTGAGCGGTCTTTGCACCGATGCCCTTGACCCCTTGAATGGTGGCAACATCGCCATTGGCAATTGCATCCCTGACCTGGGCCGGAGCAAGGGAGGACAGCATGGTTCTTGCCGTACTGGAACCTATACCGGAGACCGACAGGAGCAGTCGGAATATCTCCCGTTCCGAGGTAGTTGAAAATCCAAACAGGGTATGGGAGTCCTCCTTTATCTGAAGATGGGTAAATATTTGAATACTCTCTCCTTCGGGCAATTGGGAGAAAGTATGGAGAGAAATGTTCACAAAATAACCTACTCCCCCACATTCTATGACCACATGGGTAGGATTTTTTTCGACTAATTTTCCTTTGAGATGGTTTATCATGGATTGTTTGGGGGTTTATTGCTTCTGTTGTCCCTGGTTTCAAGTTGGTATAATGGCCCTTATTTTTCCTTCTTTAGCTTCCTCCTTTTGGGAGGCTATGGGGCTTTTGCCGAGCTTGCCTTTTTTCTCATCTCGCGCTCTTGGGCGTCTATCACTATCACCGCGGTCATATTCACCATCTCGTCCACGCTGGCACCCAATTGGAGAATATGTACCGGTTTTCGCAATCCCATCAGAATGGGACCTATTGAGTCTGCCTTGTTGAGCTCCTTCAATAATTTGTAAGTAATGTTTGCCGATTCCAAATTTGGGAATATCAAGGCATTCACTTTTTTCCCGGCTATTTTAGAAAAAGGAAACTGGTTTTGGTGCAGTTCCTTGTTCAGGGCAAAATCTGTTTGAATTTCCCCATCTATCGCTAGATCGGGATTTTTGGCATGCAAGATTCCCGCGGCTTCCCGCACCTTAGTGGCGTGGGGATGGGAAGATGACCCAAAATTGGCATAGGACAGTAGCGCCATTACGGGCTCAAAACCAAAGCGGGAGGCAGTATTGGCGGTCATTTGGGCTATCTCTGCGATATCCTCCGCAGTGGGGTCTATGTTGATGGAGGTATCCGCTAGGAAAAGCGGACCTCTTTCCGTGATCATTATGTTTACCGTTGCCACCTTTTTTACTTTGGAGGCCCTTCCAATGGTTTCCAAAATCGGCTTTACCACGGTGGGATACGCCCGGGAATAGCCAGAAATCATCCCGTCGGCATCCCCTTCCAAAACCATCATGGCCCCAAAATAGTTTCGTTCCCTCATTTTATTGCCTGCACCGTATAAGCTGATCCCGCTCCGTTTTCTCGCTTCCCAAAATTTAATGGCATATCGATCTCTTTGCTCTTTGGAAGCCTCGGTCTTTGGATCGATGATCGTAATATCGGCATCAAACTCCAGCTCCTTCTTCAATTCGGTAATAGTTCTTCTATTTCCCAAGAGAATTGGCTCGGCTATGCCCTCGTCGTGCACTATCTGGGCAGCCTTAAGCACGTCTAATTGATCCGCTTCGGCAAATACGACCCTTTTGGGGTCCATTTTGGCCCTATTGAGCAACAGACGGACCAACTTATTATCATTCCCAGATCGTTGCAACAACTCTTCCCTATACTTGTCCCAATCCACGATCGGGGAATTGGCAACCCCGCTCTCCATAGCCGCCTTTGCCACTGCAGGAGGGATTTCTGCAATAAGGCGGGGATCAAAGGGCTTTGGAATGATGTAGTCCTTGCCGAAGGAAAGGCGGGTCTCCTTATAGGCGATGTTCACCTGTTCCGGGACAGGCTCCTTGGCCAGGGAGGCCAAGGCCTTCACCGCAGCCATCTTCATTGCCTCGTTTATTTTGGTGGCCCTCACATCCAAGGCTCCCCTAAAAATAAATGGGAACCCCAGTACATTATTAACCTGATTTGGATGATCGGAACGTCCTGTGGCCATGATAATATCCTTCCGTGTCGCGATCGCCAACTCGTATTCTACCTCTGGGTCTGGGTTCGCCATGGCAAAAACGATGGGGTTCTTGGCCATGGATTCCAACATTTTAGGGGTAACAATATTGGCGATGGAAAGCCCTATGAACACATCGGCTCCATTTATGGCCTCTTCCAAAGTATTTATCTTACGTTCCGTGGCAAACTCCAGCTTCTCTTTAGATAGGTTTTCAGCGTCCCTGCGGATAACGCCCTTGCTATCGAGCATCACGATATTTTCCGGATTTGCGCCAAAAGCCTTGTAAAGACGAGTGCAGGAAACCGCTGCGGCTCCCGCACCACTGACTACGATCTTGATCTTTTCTATCTTTTTCTTGGCCAACACCAAGGCGTTCAGAAGCGCTGCAGCCGAAATGATAGCCGTTCCGTGCTGGTCGTCGTGCATTACCGGAATGTCCAGTTCCTCCTTGAGCCTTCTTTCAATCTCAAAGGCCTCAGGGGCCTTGATGTCTTCCAAATTAATTCCACCAAAGGTAGGAGCTATAATCTTTACCGTCTCCACAAACTTGTCCACGTCCTTGGTATCCAACTCGATGTCTATGCCGTCTATATCGGCGAATATCTTGAACAAGAGGCTCTTGCCCTCCATTACCGGTTTGGAGGCCTCCGGACCAATATCACCGAGTCCTAAAACCGCGGTCCCATTGGAAATGATGGCCACCAGGTTACCCTTTGCCGTATATTTATAGACATTTTCCTTGTTCTTCTTGATTTCCAGACAAGGTTCCGCGACCCCGGGGGAATAGGCCAACCCTAGATCCCGTTGGGTCGAGTAGGGCTTTGTGGGCACAACTTTAATCTTGCCGGGCTGTGGTTTAGCGTGATAGACCAACGCCTCCCGTCTTTGTCTTTGTTTTTGTTTGCTCATTTCGATCGATTTCCTATAACACAAATTTAAGGGTATTCTTGGGATAATGGCGAAAAACAAGTACAAGTTCAAGTACAGGTTCAAGATTAAAATTTAAAAATTTTCGACCTGTTTCATTTTATAGCCCTTAGTTACTACCGAAGGAATACTTTTTACCGCCAACGGGATACTGCTTGCTGGCTTCTGAACTCTGCCCACTATTTTACAAATCACTTCAAGAACTCAATATTGCGTTTTAGGCCGGAAAACTTAGTGCGCTTTACGGCAGATTTTTGGAACACTTTTCTAAAGACATCTTCGGTTATTTCTTCCCAATCTTTTTTGGTCATGGAAAGGAGGTCCGGATGGGGATCGAACAATGGCTCACTATGGGGCTTGGAGAAGCGGTTCCACGGGCATACATCCTGGCAAATATCACACCCGAACATCCAATCGTCAAACTTTCCATGGAATTCCATCGGGATCTCATTTTTTAGTTCTATCGTAAAATAGGAGATACACTTACTACCGTCTACTACCCTATCCGCTACAATGGCTTGTGTAGGGCAGGCATCGATACAAGCGGTACATGACCCGCAGTGGTCTGTTACGGGAGAATCGTATTCCAGTTCCAGATCCACGATCAATTCGGCAACAAAATAAAAGGATCCCACTTGTTGGGAGAGCAATAGGGTATGCTTGCCTATCCAGCCGAGTCCACTTTTGGCAGCCCAAGCCTTATCCAAAACCGGAGCGGAATCTACAAAAGCCCTACCGTTGATCTCTCCGATCTCCTCCGAAATAAACTCCTGAAGTGCCCTTAATTTTGATTTTATGACATGGTGATAATCTTGCCCATACGCGTATTTAGATACCTTATAGGTGTTTTCAATTTGCTTTTCTTCTGGATAATAATTGAACAATAAGGAGATGACCGACTTGGACCCTTCCACCAATTTTGTTGGATCTAATCGCTTGTCAAAATAATTTTCCATGTACCCCATCTCCCCGTGCATGCCTTGATTGAGATAGCGTTCCAATCTTGGGGCCTCTTCTTCCAAAAACTCAGCCCTGGATATGCCACATGACAAAAATCCGAGGCGACTCGCCTCGGATTTGATCAATTTGGTATGAAGTTCCCTTGTAGCCATTGTATTCCCTGTCCCAAACAATTACATTGACAAGGTCGGGAATCAATGGCTAAGTTACAAATCCATTTTGAGCTAGATTCCTGTTTTTTAATAAATGCCTATTTTGGGTTTGGGTTACTCCAATTTTTCACCTGAAGGGCCATATTTTACATTTACGCGCCTGCCGTTCTTTCGGAGTTGGGCACGGTACATTTGTTTTACGCCATTCTCGTGATGATAAGTAACCGAATAGGAATCCTTGTGAACGGCCCAATTGGGATATTCTTCATCGATCTTGTTCTGTATTATTGGGGGAAAAACAATTTTTTCGAACCGTTCATCAGTTTTCAGGATTTTCCCTTCCCTGTTATAGGTAGCCGAAATCTCACCGTGTTTCGATATAAAATCAACCTTGAAAATCTTAGAATATTTATCGTAAAAAAACGATTCCCTAATATCGAACCGCGAGACTTTCCTTTCCAGTACAGCAACGTGATCCGACTGGTTTTTTAATGCTACTTTGTCCCTATAGTCAAAATTTAACGGGGTAACCTCTACCTCCGACAATGTTATGGTATCGCTTTCCATGTTTGCATATTGTGCATGCACCAAATTTGTCATACCCAACATTATTACACAAATTACCGCTATTTTCATAACCCTGTTTTTTAAGGATTAATATCTGGGGCTCTTTTATTCTCAAATATCGGAAAACGGGCGATAAATATAAAGGGGGAATTACCTGTTTTCGCCAGAGCCAATACCCCTTTATTTATAGGCATATACCCTTTTCGTATCTGACCTCGTAACTGTTCGCCCAAAATCCGAAATCCCCATGTTTTGCCCTAGCCCTAAGGGGAGCCAAGGCGATTTTGGTCCCCTTACCCTTGCCCGAATGTGGTCCGGCGGGCTTTAGGGCCAGGGAAAAAGAGGGCCGAAGTTGTCGGTCTTGGCTAACGGGTGAACAGTTTTCTAGCCTTACATTGAACTCGTCTCGAATTGGTCCCTCGCATGGGAAATTAGCAAATTTTATACGTCCTATAAATTAGGTATTTCTGCAGTTTTTGCCCCTATTTTTACGCCACAAAACATAAAAATGGGACGTAATGGATCAGGAAAGCCTGCAAAAAATAAAAAAAGTGGAAGTACGATACTCTATAATAATCCTTAATATTGGATTCGATACGTTATAATGGAAAGCCCATCGTCAAACATCTCGCTTTCCATTAATCTCAATTGGAATGGCTTGGACGATGCCCCAAAAATTCGGATACCATCGCCCAGTATCAAAGGGTTGAGTTTTATCTTTAAAACATCGATCATTTCATTTTCCAGAAGCCAACCGGCGAACTGACCGCCACCACAGAGGTAAATGTCGGTTTTCGATTTCTTTTTCAGGTCTTTAATGATTTCAATATCCATCCCGCAAATAGTAATCTGAGGGCTCCGATCTTCAAATCTCAATGTTTTGGAAAATATATAATGTCGCATGTGGGGGTAAGCAGGTTGGCCCGGTTTTAGCCCGTAATTATAGCCAAACTCATAGGTTTTACGGCCCATGATTACGGTCTTGAAATTCTTTAAGTCGGCCAAATACCGGGCCACACCATCCCCTGTGGCCATAAATCCACTAATATCTTCGTCGGGGCCAGAAATAAAGCCGTCGACCGAAGTGGCCACGTAGTAGATGATTTTCTTCATAAGGCGTCTGTTACCAATGCATATCTATGCTCGTCCCAAAATTTACCGTTCTTGAAAACTGCCTTTTTTGCGATGCCCTCATTGAGAAATCCGTTCTTTTCGAGCACTCTCATGGAACCCGTATTGTATTCGAAAGCACCTGCATAGATACGGACCAGCTTAAGGTCCTCGAATGCAACCCGGACAATTTTACCGACTGCTGCCGTCGCAATACCCTTGCCCCAAAAAGGTTCGCCTACCCAATACCCGATTACTGCCGATTTTCGGTATACGTCCCTTTGAAGTATTAAACCGACAAGGCCGCAGAGTTCGCCATTGCTTTCAATGGCAAAAACCTCCTCTGTATCGCTCTTGGCTTGCCGTTGTATGAATTCTTCCGCATTATTTTCGGTATAGGGATGGCCAAAACCGTCCCTTACATTATCCCATATTCTTTTATTGTTGGCGAGCCTGGCCATCTGGATTTTGTCGGAGGGTCTAAGCGATCTTAAATTAACACCATGATTATTCATAGTTAATTGGGTATATAGTTCTGAACGGAAAACTCCTTAAAAATAGGAGCAAATTAACACCTATAACAGAACCGTATTTTCCGCCTAAGCCAGGTCTCAAAAGATTTTTTATCTGCTATACAGAGCTGAATATCCTAGGAAGTTTGATTATGATCCCTTTCGATGTCTTCTCCGGTCCTCCAATGGAAATCCTGATGAAAAGTTGATAAACCCCCGGGTTTTGCAATAACATCATGGCCCGCTATCTCTCCCAACGCTACCCTTCTGCTGTCATTTCATCTTCCTTGGGAATCCTTTTATGCCAATAGGAGGCCAGGATAGACCCTGTAATGTTCATCAGGGGGCCAAAGACGGCAGGGGCGAGGCCCATGGTGGCTATCTTTCCCAGGGAATTTGCTATTCCCGAGGCCAACCCACCATTTTGCATCCCCACTTCCAAGGCGATTGTCCGACAATCCCGTTCTGACAACTTTACAAGGCGGGCATACCAGTAACCCAATAAATAACCAAATACGTTGTGTATTAGTACCAAGAGCATCAATAGTCCCCCTATGTCCAAAAGACTGTCCCTGCCTGCTGCGGTGATAATAACGATGATGATTCCAATGGCCAACATTGAGGTGATCGGTAGGGCCTTGGACATCCATTTGGACTTGCCACCTACCAGCTTGTTGAAAAGCAAGCCGGCTCCGATAGGCAAGATGATCATTTTTACGATACTCCACATCATGGCCAACACATCGATTTCCACAAATTCCCCGGCTAGTAATTTCATCAGTAAGGGGGTCACAAAAGGGGCGATTAGCGTAGCTATGGAGGTAATGGTAATGGAGAGGGCCAAATTGGCCTTTGCCAAATACGCCATTACATTGGAAGCCACTCCACTGGGGGAACAGCCGATCAAAACGATTCCCGCGGCAATCTCCGGTGGAAAATTGCTCCATTTGGCCAAGGCAAAGCCTAAAATGGGCATGATTCCCAATTGCGCAGTAACCCCGACCAATACCCCCTTAGGGGATTTAATAACCGTTGCAAAATCCTTTAGGCTCATGGCCGTTCCCATTCCGAACATGATTATCTGAATAAGGGGAATTATTAGCCCGGTCAGTTTAAAACTGCCAACAAAGAGAAAGTATTGTGGATAATATAGGGCCACGGTGACCCCTGCAAATATCATGGAGGTAAACACATAACTATTTAGTGAGTCGAAACCGCTAAACCCAAATGCCAACGCAGCAAAAAAGACCATTATTATAATCCCCGCGTGTGCCAAATTGCCGGTTAATAACATATATAGTGATATCAATAGCAAAAGGGCAGCAAGGCCTAGGGAAAGGGAGTAAATATTTATTTTCTTCAAAATGACTGTAGTTTATTGGTTGAATTATTTTAGGTTGTTTTACTTCGAATCTATTAGGTGCCCTTATAAAATGGGACCAAAGCGCCCTTTTTCACAATTTATAGGCTTGGCGGGCCAATAGCAGCCAATTGCCTCCCTGTTTCTGATAAACGAGCATTATCCCGATTCTAACGGAGGCCGGTTGCCCCGCATTGTTGCCCTCTATAGACATGATGTGGCGTACAATGGCCGTATCGCCCGAAACATGGATAGATTGGTCGGAGGTGTTAACCGAAATAAAATCGAAATCCCCGTGAAGAAGCTGATCCATGAATTCGTGTTGGTTTTGAACCACTCCACTTGAGTGACAATAGGTCAATTGGGGCAAAGTGATGCTTTTTAAAAGCTCCTCGTTTGGATCTACCAAAGCATTGTTCAGCGTTTCCACAGCCGCGGCAATATCCTTTTTGGCATTGGCATCGTTACCGGAGTCGTTGCACGATGTAAACACAAGAAGGGTTAAAAACAAAAGGCAAATACCCACCCTCTTGTAAGCTTGTTTTATATTCCTCACAAGCGAACTATAATTATTTGTTTTAAATCTGGTTTGAACTGTATCCATTCGTTTTGGTTTTAATCAATAAAATTAACGTTTAATTTGGGTTTTCCTCTTTCTATTTATGGGCATTCAGGTAATCGTTGAGCTCTTTGCGGGTCATTGGCAACTTGTTATCGGGATAGGCATCTACCCAATCCCGAAAATCTTTTTTTATGGCATCGGTCCATTTTGTATCGATCTGTCCCGGGGTATACTTTTTCTCACGCAGGCGCTGAAACCCGAATTGATCCCTCAAAGCGACAACTTCTGAAGACAATACCAATCCGTCCACCAAAAAGGCCGGAATAAAAATGGTGCCAAATCGATTGGCCAACACTACGTCGCCCGGTAATACGATGGCCCTCCCAATCCGGATAGGGGTATTGATGGAGGTGAGCATCTCCTCCTGAAGATAGGATGGATCGTCCCCGCGAATCCATCCGTTAAAACCTTTGATATTCCTTAGCCCTCCCAGATCTCGGACCCCGGCGTCGAATATGACCCCGTTCCGGGAATTAGCATAGATGGCATTTCCCAAATTGGATCCGATCAACGTTCCGTCTATGACCCGTCCGTATCCATCGGCCACATATACATCCCCGGGTTGCAGGATTTCTATGGGCCAAGAATTACTGCCCCCTATGGTATCCCGTTTTTCGGCAGCTCCTTGTATTTTGACAACCTCCTTAAAATCGGGTCTCAATGGCATATACTGAGCTGTGACCACCCTTCCGGTCATAGGACTGTCCGGATGGATGATCTGCCAGTCCCCTTCGTACTGATTGTTATATCCATGGCCTCGTAAGTAACCCCAAGCTTCCTCGATAGCTACATTTTTAAGGCGCTTTAAAATGGCGTCGGACACCTTTGGGCGGCCATCTTCGAATCGTTCTCCTTTCCATTGGGAGGTCAAAGTCTTTATATAGTCCGGGGAGGAGGCTACCTGCTGCGCTTCGACAGCGCATAGGGAAAATAGGCACACTGCCATAAGTATTGTTCTTTTGTTCATAATTTCAGGGTATGGTTGATTAGAGTATGTTTAAAAATTCATCAATTATTATTTCGGGCAAAGGGAATAGGCAATATATCAAATTTTTGACTAAAAGGATATGGTTAAACTACCGAACATTCCCGGAAGTTACCCCCGAAGTTTAGTTGAATAAACTGTTTTAAAAACGAGCGTAACGCAGTACTCGGACTTTATAGCCGGACACTAGCTGTAGGTTCGGTCATGGGAGCGTAGCTCATTCCATTCCTCGGTAGGTTTAAAAAACGACTTGTCCCTGGGATCCAGATGTTTTTTCACCATTTCCTCGTTCAGTTCAATCCCAAGTCCGGGAGCGGTCAAAGGAACTGTGGCGAAGCCCTTGTCGATCATTTTAAATCCGCCTACGGTGGTCACAAGATCCTCCCACCAAGGAATGTCCACGGAATGATGTTCCAAGGCCAGAAAGTTCTGGGTGGCGGCGGCGCAGTGCACGTTGGCCATAAAGGAAACCGGGGTACCCGCTTGGTGCATCGCCATAGCGATCCCATGCTCCTCCGCGTAATCCCCGATCCGCTTGGTCTCCAACAGTCCGCCCGAAGACGCCAGATCCGGGTGAATAATATCCACGGCCCTGCTATCGATCAACGGCTTAAAATCCTTCAACAAATAGATATCCTCCCCCGTACATGTTGGCGTTTCTATAGCCTCCGAGATTGTTCGCCATTCCCTCGTGTATTGCCACGGTACCATATCCTCGAACCAGGCCAACCTATATTTTTCAAGGGCACGGGCCAACCGGATACCGTTATTGAGATCAAAATGACCGTAGTGGTCCGTAGAAATCGGTATTTCGTAGCCGACCATACTCCTGACATTATCTACGATTTGGGCCAGTTCTTCGAGCCCTTTTTCGGTAATCTGTATTTGGGTAAACGGGTGCATGGTATTGCCATAGTTCATAAAATCCCTTTGATCGCCCCATTGGTTCAGATTACCCTTGGAATCTTCCCAGAATTTTCCGTTTACCAAAGTACCGGGTTTCCCTTTGAGCTCCCCAATTGAAACATCCATTTTAAGCCAAGTATATCCCTGATCTTTGGTGCGGTATTCTATGAGTTTCTTTTGTTCTTCCGGAGACCCTGCTTCGGGGGTATCGGCGTACATCCTTACCTTGTCCCTATATCTGCCGCCCAACAATTGCCAAGCGGGAACATTGTAGGCCTTGCCACAGATATCCCAGAGGGCCATTTCCACAGCACAAACACCACCCGCCTGTCGGGAAGGCCCACCGAACTGTTTGATGCTCTTAAAGATTTTTTCCACATTGCAGGGATTGTGACCCAGGATACGGCTTTTGAGCATAAGGGCATACTTTACGTCCGCCGCGTCCCTTACCTCTCCCAGCCCGTAGATATCCTGGTTAGTGTCTATACGGATAATGGCCGTACCTCCCATGACACCCGTCAGGGCATAGCGCATGTCGGTAATCTTCAATTCGGATGGGGCCGAGGAACGGCTTACCTTGGAAGTGGTCTCCGAAACGGTATCCTCAAAGGAATAGCCCATAAAGCTGGAAAGCCCAATACCTCCCAAGGCGGTCTTCTTTAAAAAACTGCGGCGGTTATCGGAAGTTCTAGGATTATCTATCTCGGCCTGTCTGGAAACCTTATAGTTTTCTTCCTCTTTTTTATTCTTTGCAATTAGGTGCTGTAAATTGGTTTTCATCTAGTTTAGAAGTTTAATTATTACGGTTGTCGCACAAAAATTTAAATTTGTTTATACCCACCGATCTGAAATTGTTTTATGGTCCGCAAACATAAAAAGAATTAAACAAGTTCCAGAAACAAGGAATTAAGGCTACTGATCTTCAGTTACTAAATTTATGGTTTTTTTGGAAGAAAAAGATAGGTTTCCGAGGAACTCGTGGATATTTTTCGCTTCGTTCCACAAAAAAATCGCCCAGAAATTGTTTCTGGGCGAATTTCATGACTAATTAAAATTGGGGAAATCTTTTTTCTGAGAACCGCTTTGAGCTACTTTGAGTAGCTATTACTTCTAAATCCCCATCAGCACAATTTATAAGAGCTGATCCAAATTATTCTGGGGAGCCAGGAACTTTAGGCGGATGTCGCTGGATTGGTGGCAATGTGCGTCCGGGATCTTGGCGGAGCAATTTCACCTTATTTTCCTTGATTTCAGGGATTCCCGGATTCATGGGGTCGAATACGCCGTTCGGATTATCCATTTCGATCCAGGCATGGAGGGTCCACATATTGAATTCCGTATTTATGGCCCAAACGTCCCGACTTCCGGTAAACCCTTCCGGTGCAGGCTGCGGGTGGTCCATATCCGCTATGGGAACCACATATTCCACGGCCACAAATTGCATTTTGCCATCTTTATCGGGCACATAGAGCAGATTTTCGGGTTGCAGCAGATCAAATGAACCGTCCACAAGATCTAGCTTTACATAATGATGGCCCATACCCGTCCGGTAACCGGTAGCATCTATATCGTAGCCATCGGCCACGGCCTTGTCAAAATCCTTGTAGGGTTCCATAGCTGCCTTTAGCTGGTCCAATTCGGACTGGTAAGGCTCCAATTGGGGCTCATCGTCATCGGAAGTTTGGCATCCGATCAGGAGTCCCAATAAAAGGACTATCCATAGGAAAACGATTTTCGGTGCTCCAATCGGGCTTCCAACCGATTCCCTTTTCCCATAGTTTTTGATAAAATGGAAGATTTCCATTTTTTTGTTTCCAAAATTTTTCATGATAATAAATTTTTGCATTAAACTCAGTGCTTATACTTCTTACCCGACCCAATAACAATCAAGACATAACGGGTACTGTAGGAATTCATCCGATAATAGAATTCCAATGGACTAAATGTTTGAATATATTCAAGTGGGGGACCTAATCGACTTTGTAATAAAATTAGAATATCCTATTCCCAATTTATATGACGAATAAGTCAAGATTTGGTAATTATGGCTCAATTTTGGCATTTTGGGAAAGCTCCATTTCGCCCTTTTTGCGTATCAAATGAAAAATCGAACGAATAATTGAATAGGCCCATACACCTAACAAACACGATTTTAGGATTTAGAGTAGTACACCGGAGACCACCCGATGATATCGTAGAAGTAGTCCCAACTTTATAAATCGTTGGTAAACTAGACGGTGGTCGACTAAAGATGGATGGGTTTTGATTCTGACCGGAGGTGGGTTTAGGTGTAGTAGACCGGCAACGCTATGCACCCACTTTGTGCTTTTTACTTGCGTATGGCCTACGGCTGATCGTAAATAAATAAAGTCTTATTTTAATAACGAGGGGTTGCCCCAAGAAGGATTTATTAATTATGCGCCGCTTCCTTATGATAGTTTATGGGCTGTAACCCAAACCTTTTATGAAAACATTTGGTGAAGTAAGAAGGGCTGCTAAACCCGGAAGAGTAGGTGGTTTCGGTAATGTTGTTGTCCAATTTAAGTAGGTCGAGTGATTTTAGGAGCCGGTACTCCCGCAACCAGCTATTGGGGGACATACCGGTAAGGGCAATACATTTTCTGTACAGCTGGGATTTGCTAATACCCACTTTACGGCAATAGTCGTTTATCCCGAATAACGGATCCTGCCAGTGTGCTTCCAAGGTATCCATTAATTGTTCCAAAATAATTTCTTCCTTGGGATCCATAAACCACAGATGGCTTGGGGCGTAATCTCCCTCTGGGAAATCCTCCTTGCACAATTTGCCCAAATGTGATGACAGTATGATCTGGAATTTTCTTGCTATGGCGGCCAGTCGGCGCGTCACGGTAAGGGTGTCCCCAAAAAGCTCCTCGCTTTGCGCAACTGGCATTCCGGCATGGATTCCAATTCGCAGCTCCAGTTCCTTAACCAATAACGATGTCTTTTTTTGAATCTCCAAGGCACAGTTTACAGCATCAACCCCCGATACAAAGGAAGCCAAAAAGCCCTTATCGACCATTTCAACTTCGCGGCCTTTGTGATTTTCCAGTTCTTTTCTGATAATTTCGTTTCGAAATAAAATCAATTGCTCGGCCTGATCCTTACCAAGACTAAACCGCAAAAGTCCAGCATCCTGCGTAGCGATATAGATAAGAATCCGGAAAGCGGTATCCTCGAAGACCTTGAGGTTGGGATTTTCAATATCGTACCATACTTCAGGATCATGTATCCTTCCCAAAAAAGACCTTACCTTACTTTCGTTCACTTCGATAATACGGCTCGGCTCCACACCATGCGCCTTAATATGGAGCTGATTTATGGCTTCTAAATCCGGGGCCTCAAAAAGACAAAACGCATTGCCACTGTTTTCATCAAACCAGTAGGTTAAACTTCGACAACGGAACTCACTCTGGTATTCCAAATCCTTTAAATGGGCCTCAGCAACAACCTTGGCCGATAAGTCATTCATCAAATGAAGATCCATATAAATGGGCATGAGAAATGAATTTTTTGTCACCCTTAATTTACAAAAAATTGTTAAAACCAGACCTATAACATTTAGGTCAAAAGTTGGCACAAATGGGTCAAATGATGATTTTGGCACGGACAAAGGGCCCTTATCTATATTTTTCACCAATTATGGCCAATGGTGGGCGCCTCTTGTTCGATCTGGATAATAAGCTGGAAAAGTTTACTTTCATTTTATATAGAAATATAAAATAAACAGTTGATGAGAGAAGCGTGGCGCTTGCACCAGCGGGGATAATTTTCTCCATTAAAACAACCCCGGCTGCACACCGCCCTTAATCTTGCCCAAATGCTTATAGGCGAGTTCGGTTACTTCCCGTCCCCTCGGGGTTCGCATTATGAATCCCTGTTGGATCAAAAAAGGTTCGTACACCTCCTCAATGGTCTCGGCACTTTCGGAAACCGCGGTTGCCAAAGTGGTAATACCTACGGGTCCGCCCTTGAATTTATCAATGATGGTATTGAGGATCTTATTGTCCATTTCGTCCAGGCCATGCACATCTACATGGAGGGCTTTTAGGGCAAATTTGGAGATATCCATATCAATCTTGCCGTTGCCCTTTATTTGGGCAAAATCGCGTACCCGTCTTAGTAAAGCGTTACATATTCTCGGTGTACCCCTGCTACGACCGGCAATTTCAATTGCCGCATCCAAGGAAATTGGCACTTTAAGAATATCAGCACTCCGTTCCACAATGGTAGAAAGGAGCTCGGTGGAATAATATTCCAACCGGCTCTGAATTCCGAAGCGCGCCCGCATGGGCGATGTCAATAGGCCAGACCTGGTCGTGGCGCCGATAAGGGTAAATGGGTTTAGATTTATTTGTACGCTGCGTGCATTAGGTCCGGACTCGATCATTATATCGATCTTGTAATCCTCCATGGCCGAATAGAGATACTCTTCCACTATGGGGCTTAGACGGTGGATCTCGTCTATAAACAACACGTCCCTATCCTGCAAGTTGGTGAGCAACCCCGCCAGATCCCCTGGCTTGTCAAGCACTGGGCCAGAAGTAATCTTGATTCCCACTCCCAATTCATTGGCCAAGATATGGGCCAAAGTAGTTTTTCCCAACCCCGGTGGACCGTGGAAAAGGGTATGGTCTAATGCCTCGTTTCTTTGGTTGGCGGCCTGCACAAAAATCTTGAGATTTTCCAGCACTTGTTCCTGCCCCGTAAAATCATCAAAACTGATCGGGCGCAACGCTCGCTCTATATCCATTTCCTCTGGGGAAATGTTGTCGCCTGAAGGGTCTAGGAATTCGTTCATAGAATCAAAGATAAAGGAAATTAGGCATAGTATATAGCCGTTCCTTTTACAATATTCGATGCCGGGTCTCACCAACACTTCCAGCCGCCTTCTATAAGTAGGGAATCGGAAAGTCCCAAATAAAGGAAACATTGCGGGAGTCTTTCTTGTGGCCAGTAACAAATGATCCCTTGAGGGGAGCGCAGGGGCAGTTTCGGAACACGCGTTCCAGTGTGATGGAAATTCCCATCAAAATTTGTAAATTCAACCTATGCAAAAAACAAGCTATTCCCCAGGGACCCTTAACTATATTCCATTTTTCTATGTGATTTGGGCAGACAACCTCTTATCCATCTCCGAGGTGGCGGTGGTACGGCGCGCCATTAAAAACGACCCCATGCCCACCCTGGAAGACAAAGCTTTACTATTGGGTTGGTTGGATCGGGAAAATCCTCCCTTGGACAACGAAATTAAAAATTGGAAGCGGACCATTTCCAATTCGGGAGTAAAATTGGTAGAGAGCGAAGCCTTTCCATTATCGACGCTTAGTCAAAAAATAGTTTGCCATTATGCGGCGGATTGCCCCTTTAATGAAAACCTCAAGGAAATAGAAGTCAATTTGGGCATTCAGCCCAACCACTACAGGCATCTATTTGAAGTGGAAACGATCCATGAAGGGACATCCCATTACTTCGATGCTACTGAAATCGATAAGATCCTAAAAGGAAATGATGCAATGGAAATTGATAGATTCAGGAAATTTTTATCGGATCCCATCTTTAACTGGAAAATTGAAAGGGACAAATCGGTCTTTCGAAGGAAAGTGCTGGAACAGGTACAGATTTTGGGCAATAAGGGCTATGGGGCCATTGCCTATCCCAGGGCGTACGGAGGAAAGGGCGATATGTCCCTTTATGCCTCCATTTTTGAAACATTGATGTTTGTAGACGGCAGCCTCACCATAAAGTTTGGGGTACAATTTGGGTTATTCGGGGGCAGCATACAAAATCTAGGGACCAAAAAACATCACGATCAATATTTAAGGAACGCGGGTAGTGCAAATCTATTGGGGTGTTTCGCCATGACCGAATCCCGGCACGGATCCAACGTTCGGGGCATTAAAACTACGGCCACTTACGACAAAGCGTCGGATAGCTTGATAATACATACCCCCGGACAGGATGATAATAAGGTATACATTGGCAATGCCCTGCACGCTACCATGGCCTCCGTATTTGCACAGCTTATCGTGAACGGAAAAAACGAGGGCGTGCATACAGTACTCGTCCCTATTCGAAACAACAAGAACGAACCGATGCCAGGGGTGACCATAAAGGACAATGGGTACAAATTGGGCCTAAACGGGGTAGACAATGGAAAGATATGGTTCGACCAAGTTAAGGTGCCAAGAGAAAACCTTTTGAACAAATACGGGGACATTGGCAAGGACGGCAAGTACCACTCAGACATTAAAAATCCCAATAAGCGTTTTTTTACCATGTTGGGCACCCTGGTCGGTGGCCGCATCTGCGTGGCCAAGGGGGCGCTGAGCGGAGCCAAAATGGCCTTGACCATCGCCGTAAAATATGCATTGAAACGTCGTCAGTTTAGCGACAATGTAAAAATCCAAGAGGACCTTATCATGGATTACCCCACGCATCAGATGCGGCTTATTCCTGCCGTGGCCGAGACGTATGTATATCATATTTCCTTGGATCGGATGATTAATACCTATAGCGACGCTTCAACCGACAGCAGAAAATTGGAAACCCACGTAGCAGGCCTCAAGGCCTTGATCACCTGGTTTTGCAACGACACCATACAGGAGTGCAGGGAAGCCTGTGGCGGAAAGGGTTATATGATGGAGAATCGTATTGCGGACTTAAAAGGTGATGTCGATATTTTCACCACTTTTGAAGGAGACAATACCGTGTTGATGCAATTGGCGGCCAAAGGTGTGCTATCGGATTTTAAAGCAGAGTATGAGACCTCCGGTATATCTTCCGTACTCAAATTGCTCAGCAGCCAACTTGGAGAACGCTTATCCGCCATAAACCCCCTTTATACCAATAAAGTGGATAAAGACCATCTATACGACCCCAAATTCCACAAACACGCCTTCGACTATCGCACCAAGCGGCTAACTTACACCTTGGCGATGCGAATTCGGGATTATATCAAAAAAGGTGTGCCACCCTACCAAGCCTTCTTAAAGGTACAGACCCATTTGATGGCCTTGGGCAAGGCTTATAGCATTGAGCTCGCCTATACTACTTTTACAGATTTTATAGATGGTATGGCCGATGGAAAAACCCGATTCTTGTTCCAAAAACTTGCCGTGCTCTACGGGCTGCACGAAATTAAAAAGGATGCCAGCTGGTACTTGGAGCAGGGATATTTGGGAGGAACAAAATCCAAGGCAATCAAACAAAGGGTAGAACGGCTTAGTTCGGAACTCCGGCCCCATATCGAAGTTTTGGTAGATGGCTTTGGTATACCCGAGCCTTGTTTAAGGCTTCCGATATTAGATTAACCTCAATGACCCAACGGTAAGTACGGCCAAACCTTACTTCCGCTTTATCAACTCGGACCGGTCCAAAAACTGGTCAATTGTAATTTTGCCTTCCCCGTACAGGTAGGTTTTAGAAGAGCCTTGAGAGGAAAGCTGAAGGTAGTTAACGGCATTGATCTCCGCTTTGGAACCACCTTCCAAAGTCGCCTTAATAGTACCGGCCTCCAATTTATAAGCCTGGACGTATGCGTTATCGGCAAGGTGTATACTCAAAGAATCTACCGTACCTTCCAAAGTGGCCTTGGCATTTTTTTGCAGTTGCACCTTACTCGTTTGGGTAACGGAATAAATCCGGGCATCCGCCTTATCCTGTAGATCCACATTCAAGGAATCGCATTTTAGATTCATATCACCAGTACTGTTGTCCTTCATAAAAACATCCATTACTGAGGCATTGACTTTAAGGTTACTCTTGGAATACCCCAAACAGGTAAGTTCCAGCTCGTCCAAAATAATAGTTTCCTTAGACCCAATTGTACCGTCCGATAAGGTAACCTTGTTTAGATCATTGTACCGAACCGTAATCTCCAATTTCTTTTTACCGGTAATCTTGTAGTAGGAACTAATTTTAAGCGTGTTGTCCTCCACCTTCAACTTCAGCACGTCGATCAGATTTTCATCGGCCGAGATACTGTAACCTGTTTCGTTGGATTGTTCCAAGAACACATCCAGATTATCTACAAGTTCTACGGCATTAAATGAAGGCAGTGCTTCCCCAACCTCGGTAACTTTGCCATTGCCCTTTATTTTGGGGGTTCGCTGGGAAAAACCTATCCCGTAGGAGAGCATAACAACTAATAGGGCTATCTTTCTCAAAATTCCAATTTTAATCAAATATCGAATAAAGATATAAAAAAAGAACCCATTTGTATCATTGGGCCAAAAGATCAAAAAAACCCCTATCTACCGACATCTGTGCGGTAATAGGGGTTTAAATTGTCAATGGTCGTTTATCTTACTTCCCAATATCAATGCAGCATTTCTTCCTCGTCCTCTTGTAAAGGAACGGTCTGAGGTATAAAATCCTGTCCAGGGATGATATATTCCCCATTTTCATCGGTTTTGCTGTAATCGTAGGGCCAACGATAGACATGCGGAATCTCGCCAGGCCAGTTGCCGTGTAAATGCTCGACCGGGGTAGTCCATTCCAAGGTAGTGGCATGCCAAGGGTTCGCTTCTGCCTTCTTGCCATAAAATATGCTGTGGAAAAAATTATAGAGGAATATCAATTGGGCAATTCCTGCAACTAGGGCAAACACGGTTATTAAAATCTGTAGATTGGTGAGGTCATCGAACATCGGAAAAGCGGTGTTCTCGTAGTACCGTCTGGGTACTCCCGCCAATCCTACAAAATGCATCGGATAGAATACCCCGTAGGAACAGACCGCGGTTATCCAAAAATGGACGTAGCCCAAGTTCTTGTTCATCATACGGCCGAACATTTTCGGGAACCAGTGATATACTCCCGCCAAGGCGCCGTAGGCAGCCGAAATACCCATAACCAAATGGAAGTGGGCGATTATAAAATAGGTGTCGTGAATATTGATATCCAGTGTACTATCCCCCATAATAATCCCGGTAAGTCCACCCGTGATAAAGGTAGACACCATTCCTATAGAAAACAGCATAGCGGGATTCAACTGCAGGTTGCCTTTCCAAATGGTCGTAATCCAGTTAAACGCTTTTACTGCGGATGGAATAGCGATCAACAATGTTGTGAACGTAAATACCGATCCCAAAAATGGGTTCATCCCGGAAATAAACATATGGTGGCCCCACACTATGGTAGATAAAAATGCGATCGCCAAAAGGGAAGCGATCATGGCACGGTACCCAAATATAGGTTTACGGGCGTTGGTGGCCAAGATTTCGGAAACTATACCCATGGCCGGGAGGATAACGATATACACTTCAGGGTGTCCCAAGAACCAAAACAGATGCTCGAACAAAACAGGGGAACCCCCGTCGTGGTGCAATACCTCTCCTTGTATAAAGATATCCGACAAAAAGAAGGAAGTCCCAAAACTTCTGTCCATAATAAGGAGTAAAACGGCCGAAAACAGTACCGGGAAAGAAACTACCCCAACAATCGCGGTAATCATAAATGCCCAAACGGTCAATGGCAACCTGGTCATGGACATCCCTTTGGTCCTAAGGTTGATCGTGGTGACAATAAAATTCAACGAGCCCATCAAAGAAGAGGCGATAAAAATTGCCATGGAGATCAACCACAGGGTCATCCCCATTCCAGAGCCGGGTTGGGCCATGGGAAGGGCGCTCAACGGCGGATATATAGTCCATCCAGCTGCTGCAGGGCCAGCTTCTAGAAACAAGGAGCTCACCATGATAATGCTCGATAAAAAGAACAGCCAATAAGCCACCATGTTCAAAAACGGGGAGGCCATATCCCGTGCGCCTATCTGCAACGGAATCAAAAGGTTGCTAAACGTTCCGCTCAGACCGGCGGTCAAAACAAAGAATACCATGATGGTTCCGTGTATGGTCACCAGGGCCAGGTAAGCTTCCGCGTCCATAACCCCATCGGGGGCCCATTTGCCAAGCAGCGCCTCAAATATGGTAAAGGATTCCCCCGGCCAAGCCAATTGCATTCGGAACAACATGGACATGGTAATCCCGATAATCGCCATAATCAACCCGGTTAACATATACTGCTTAGAGATCATTTTGTGATCTTGGCTAAATATATATTTGGTAATAAAGGTTTGCTCGTGATGATGTCCATGATCATCTGCGTGGTCTTCTACGTGTGCTTGTGCTGTTGCAGACATATTCCGGTAGTTTGTTTAATTATATTAATTCATTACTTACAGGGTATCCATAAAACCCCATTTTGCCAACCAACTTGTTCTTTTTCCAGCGTTATCATTCAAAAAAGAACTGTTAAGGTCGTCACTAAACGATCATTGTGTAGACGCCATGGTATCCTGAAACGTCTTCTGCTCGGCCATCCATTTGTTGAACTCCTCTTCGGTTTCCACTATAATTTTCATTTGCATATTGTAGTGCGATTTTCCACAAATCTTGTTACACAGCAGAATGAAATCATATTCCCAAGGATCGGAATTAGGCTCACCTTTAGCGGCCTTTTCTGCCCGTATTTTATTAATCCGTTTTACCTTATCAATAATTTCCGGTTTTAGACGCATTTCTGCCGTAGTGATGGTAGGCGTAAATGAAAACTCCGTGATCATTCCCGGCAATAGGTTCATCTGCGCCCTAAATTGGGGCATAAAGGCAGAATGTATTACATCTTGGGAACGCATTTTAAAGTTAACCTTCCGACCTACGGGAAGGTGTAGTTCCTTTACAATAACGTCGTCCCCAGCGTTGGGATCCGATTCGTCAAGACCGAGTACGTTAGAACGGTCTATATCGATCAAGCGAACATTCGCTTCTCCCAAAACATTGTCATTACCGCCATATCTGGCCGTCCAATTGAACTGTTGTCCATACAGTTCCACTATTAGTGGATCGCCCTCATCATTTACATCCATAATATTGGTCCAGGTATACAGACCATAAAGTATAAGCGCGGCCAAAGTAATTACAGGTATAATGGTCCAGATGAACTCTAACCGGTCGTTATCGGCATAAAAGAGGGCTTTCTGCCCGGCTCTTCCATGGTACTTATAAGAAAAGTAATGCAGCAACGTTTGGGTTAGCGCCTGAACTATAAATAAAATCACAAACGTGATGAGCATCAACTGGTCGTAATCGTACCCATGCTCGGAAGCGGATTCTGGCAGTAACACCTTATTGTATTTCCAAAAACAGTAAAACGTGATCCAATAAATAAAGATCAGGAATCCGACCATGAGATAACCATTGTTTTTGTTATCCGTATCGTTCGCCACTTGGGAATTGTCTACCTTAATTAAGGACAATTCAAATATTTTGGTCATTTGCCAAATAGCAATTGCCACTAATACTAAAACAATAATCGTTAAGAATGCAGTCATCGTATGATTTGATATTATACTTTAGAAACCAATTAATAATGGTAATTTTCACTTTCCTTAATAAAGGGATCGCCTTTGACCCGCAAAGGAACTTTTGCAAGTGCCGTTCCGACGACAAATACAAACAGTCCGGAAAAAAAGCATATCGCTGCGATTTCAGGAATCCCGAACTGCCAGTAGGGGCCAACCGTAGAAGGCATAACCAATTGAAAAACATCTATGTAATGTCCTATTAATATCATGATTCCAGTGGTTACCACAAACCAAGGAATTCGTTTGTAATCACTGTTCATCAGCACCAAGATGGGAAATACAAAGTTGAGCACCAACATTCCAAAAAACAACCCATTGTATTCCTGTATCCTCATTACAAAATAGGTGACCTCTTCTGGTATATTGGCATACCAAATGAGCATAAACTGCCCGAACCAGATATAGGTCCAAAATATACTAAAGGCAAACATATACAGCCCCAAATCGTGCAAATGCCGATCATTTACCATGGGCAACAGACCTTTTCCCTTTAAATATATAGTAACCAAGGCTACCACTGTAATTCCGGTGACGAACATACTCGCAAAAATATACCATGCAAACATGGTACTATACCAGTGTGGCGTCATGGACATAAACCAATCCCAAGCCATTGGCGCTTCGGTAACCAAAAAGAACAACAGGAAGATTACGGAAATTTTAAAGTTTTCTTTATACGGTTTATAACCCACTGCATCTGCCTGCAACAAGGCATTTCTCCTTGAGAAATAGCGATATAAATTCCAACCCACAACCAAGATCAAGGCCCTTATTACAAAGAAGGGGAAATTAAGGTACACCGCTTTGTCCTGTAAAATCTGATCTCCTGCCACCAATTCCTTATCCTGCCAGGGATAGAAGTGGGTGCCGGCAAAAACAACGATCAAAAGAACGATGATCGAGCCCGGAAGCAAGTACGCGGTTACGCCCTCGATGACCCGGTAAAGTACGGGGGACCATCCTGCCTGGGAGGCGTATTGGATGGCGTAAAACACCAGCGCGCCGAGCGCTATCATCATAAAGAAAAAGGCCGCTACCATGGTGGCGGACCAAGGCCTGGATTGCAATTGGTGCAATACATGCAGATCATGTTCAGCACCGTGGGCCTCCTCTGTATTTTGGACGGATTTCGGCACCCCAAGTTCATCCAAAATGGCTTCGCCGTGAGATTCTCCGTGCCCTCCTTGCTGACTGGCCACAATGGCCTTTGCCTCATCTACCGTTTTGGGAACGGTCAAAAACCCCGAAGCCAATCCGATAATCCCCAGGGCCATCAATACAAACGAGGCAATTTTTAATCTGTTTGAAAAAACGTACATATTCCTGATTTCTTGGTATTACTTTTATAAATCCTTTTTCAATTTCATGACATACTCCGACACCTGCCACCTTTCCGTGTAATTCAGTTGGTTTGCATAGGAACCCATAGCGTTGAGACCGTAATAAATTGTATGGTACACATCGCCCACGGTAATATCACGTGCAACATCGTTATATTTCGGTACGCCCAAAATCTTTTCACGCTTTACTAAATTTCCCTGTCCATCCCCCTTGCCTCCATGGCAAATGGCACAGTATATATTATACAATTCACCGCCCTTGGCAATATCGTTATCCGTATTTAGGGAATCCAAAGGACTTTTCTGCAATTTGGCCGCGGCCTTGCCATCCGGAGTGTTGTCGTATTTATAAGGCATCCATCCACGGGGAATGGTATGGGCTACGGGCTGTTCCGCTTCCATACCACTGGGCAAAAACCCGACCTCGCTATACGTCTCATAGGTTACGGGAACGTACATATCCGGCATGTACTGATAATTGGGCCGATTCGGATTGGCACAGGAAGTAACTAAGGCCATAAATCCCAATACCATCGCTATCTTACAAAAACTGTTCATATTTTCTAATCTACTTTTGATTAATGTTTACTTCCACAGCACCGGTGTCTAACAACAATTCCCTCAATTCCCTCTCATCGCCATCGAACTCCACTTCCATCAAAAAATGATCATCCGTTGTTCTCAGGTCTGGGTTTTCCGCCTTCTTGTATGGCCATAACCTACTTCTAAGGTAAAAGGTGACCACCATTAAATGTCCGGAGAAAAACACGGTAAGCTCAAACATGATAGGAATAAAGGCGGGCATATTCTGGGTAAAACTAAAACTTGGTTTTCCACCGATGTTTTGTGGCCAGTCTACAATCATCATATAGTTCATCATCCAAATGGCTACCACCAGACCAATACATCCATATATAAAGGCCGCAATAGCTATCCTAGTGGGCGCCAATCCAATTGCCGCATCCAATCCGTGTACTGGAAAGGGAGTAAAAACTTCCTTGATGTGATATTTTGCTGCCCTAGTTCGTTTTACCGCCTCCAAGAGCACATCATCATCGGTATAAATAGCATGTATTGTCTTTGCTGCCATACTTTCGAGTTCAAGTTCAATCCCGATAACTATCGGGACAAGTCCAAGTTCGAAAAAAATCCGAACCGTAAACTTTTAGTTACTTTATATTGTTTTCTTTAAATTAATTACTTTTTACCTCCCAGCACTCGTGCTTGTCCGGCCCAATCATCGCGTTTGGCCCGACCTGGAAACTCACCGATGATACTGTCCAAAAGATCGTACTCCCTATCCGTCATCCTACTGACCTGACCAAAGGTATATATCCCCAATTGATTTAGTTTCCTTTCCATAACCGGACCTACCCCACTAATTTTCTTAAGGTTATCCGCTGTCTGCTCCGAGGGGTCAAACGCACCCACCGTTCCTATCAAATCCCCGATTTTCTTATGGCTCAGGGCTTGTGCACTATCGGAATCTGTCTTCTGATCGGCCTTACCTGTAAAATATTCGCCTTGGATATTTGCAGAGGGCTCTACCGATGAGGGATCCATATCTACGTGTTCTATGGGCTCATTTTCATGATCCAGCCGGAGTTTTTTGTAGCGCTGGCCGGAAGATTTCATAATGGTCTTCACCTCGGCCTGTGCTATGGCAGGGAATGTCCTGGCATAAAGCAGAAAGAGTACAAAGAAGAATCCAACGGTGCCAATGAATATTCCAATATCCACAAAGGTAGGGGAAAACAAAGTCCAGGAAGAAGTCAGCCTATCCTTGCTCAAATCTACTACGATGATATCGAATCTTTCGAACCACATCCCAATATTGATGATAAGGGCTACTATAAAAGTCCATACAATATTCCTTCTAAACTTCTTTATCCAAAGGGTTTGGGGGATGATAAGATTACAGGTTATCAAGGCCCAAAATGCCCACCAATACGGGCCTGTAGCGGCACCAAATGATAAATACGTGTAATTTTCATAAGGGAGACCAGAGTACCAGCCTATAAAATATTCGGTAAGATACGCCACCATCACGATTCCACCGGTCAACAAGATCACCTTGTTCATATACTCAATATGAAGCACCGTAATGTACTCTTCCAGATGACTTACCTTTCGCATAATGATCAGCAAGGTCTGCACCATTGCAAATCCGGAGAAGATGGCTCCAGCAACAAAATAGGGTGGAAAGATGGTACTGTGCCATCCGGGAACCACCGAAGTAGCAAAGTCGAACGATACAATGGTATGCACGGAAAGTACCAACGGTGTTGCCAATCCGGCCAACACGAGCGACACTTCCTCAAAGCGCTGCCAATCCTTTGCGCGGCCGCTCCATCCAAAGCTAATAAGACTGTATATTTTCTTTTGAAAAGGTTTGGTACTTCTATCGCGGATCATGGCCAAATCGGGCAATAATCCAGTCCACCAAAAGACCAAAGAAATGGTTAGATAAGTAGATATCGCAAAAACGTCCCACAATAAGGGGGAATTGAAGTTGATCCACAAAGATCCAAATTGGTTGGGGATGGGCAACACCCAATATCCTACCCAAGGTCGACCCATATGGATTACAGGAAATATTCCCGCTTGAATTACTGCAAAAATGGTCATGGCCTCCGCAGAACGGTTTATGGCCATCCTCCATTTTTGACGAAACAACAAAAGAATTGCCGAGATCAAGGTTCCGGCATGACCGATACCTACCCACCATACAAAGTTGGTGATATCCCAAGCCCAACCAATGGTCTTATTGAGGCCCCAGACACCAATTCCCGTAGAAATGGTATAAATGATACAGCCCAAGCCCCATAAAAAAGCTACCAAGGCTATGGTGAAAACAATCCACCAAGATCTATTGGCCTTCCCCAAAATCGGCGCTCCTACATCCACACTAATGTCATGATAGGACTTTTCCCCTATGACCAAAGGCTCTCTTATGGGTGCTTCATAATGATGTAATGACATACTTATTTCTTAATAGTTGATTACTTGTAACAATTTTTACGCTTCTGTGGTGTTTCTCACCATGACCTGGTACATCACATTGGGTTTGGTACCTACGTTTTCCAACAGATGGAACATACGATCGTCATTCTTCTTTTTCAGGATCTCCGAACTGCTGTCATTGATATCCCCAAAAACCATGGCACCTTTATCACAGGCACTGGAACAGGCTGTATGGAATTCGCCATCTTCTATTTTCCGACCCTCCCTTTTGGCGTCCAAAATCGTTTTTTGCGTCAGTTGGATGCACATGGAACATTTTTCCATGACCCCTCTTGAACGAACGACAACGTCGGGGTTAAGAACCATTCGACCCAGATCATTGTTCATGTTATAGTCGAACTCATCGTTCCCGTTATACCGGAACCAATTGAACCGCCTTACCTTATACGGACAGTTATTCTGGCAGTACCGGGTACCAACGCACCGGTTGTACACCATCTGGTTCTGCCCCTGTCTACCATGCGACGTTGCCGCCACAGGACATACGGTTTCACAGGGCGCATGGTTACAATGTTGGCACATTACCGGTTGAAAGGCGACTTCCGGATTTTCATAGGAAGCGGTTTCTATCCGGGTATAGGGTTCCATCGCCGGTAGGTTTTGTAAATCCTCAATCTCTTGCTTAAAGGTATCCGCAGAGGAATAATAGCGATCTACGCGCAACCAGTGCATATCCCTAAACCGCCTTACCTCTTCCTTGCCCACCACGGGCACGTTATTCTCGGCATGACAGGCGATAACACAGGCTCCACAACCCGTACAGGCATTTAGATCGATGGAAAGGTTAAAGTGATGGCCTATTTCGGTATCAAAAGAGTTCCAAATATCGGCATTTTTATCCCTTACTTCAATCTCGCCGTGGTTATAGTCCACTTTTGGAACGGCGTTCCAGTGATCCTTGTCCTTGGTATTAAATATTTCGAGGGAAGTTTCCTTGATAATATCGTCCCCACGACCCACCATGGTATTTTGCAGCTGCACACAAGCAAACTCGTGCATGCCGCTCATTTTCTCTATCTCTACAGATTGGATATTGGAGAAATCCTGGAATAGGGGATACGCGTTGACCCCTGTGCGCATTTCCGATTTCATGCCTTCCAACCTTCCGTATCCCAAGGCCATACCAACTGAGCCTTTGGCTTGTCCTGGCTGAATGATTACGGGCACTCCCTCCAAGGTAGTTCCGTTTACGGTAAGCTTTACATAAGATCCATTGAGCGCCCCATTGGAAACGTGCTCATTTTTAAGGTTCAATCTGTCGGCATCCACTTTGGAAACGGTTACATAGTTGCCCCAAGAGACCCTGGTAATGGGATCGGGGAATTCCTGCAACCAAGGATTGCTGGCCTGTTGGCCATCGCCCAACCCCTGTTTGGTATAGAGCGTTAGTTCCATGCCCTCGGGGTCGGCACCAGCCAGACTATTTACCGCTGTGGCGATCGGAATGGTCGTAGAGACCGTTTCCGCCTCCGCTATTTCTGCAGCAGGTGCACCCGGTTTTTCTTTTGGAGCGGCATCTTCGGGTATAGGCATTTCCGCCGGAACAAAGACCCCATCTTGAAGCGCCTTGTCCCAATCGCTTCCTGCCAAAATAGACGTATTCCAGGTTTCCTTAACGTACTCATAGTAAGTTTTATCAATTCCTGCCCAACGCAATAGGGAGGACTGGAACTGGCGGGTATCGAACAATTCCTTTATGGTGGGCTGCATTAGACTGTAGAATCCTTTTTTGAACTGCGCATCGCCCCAAGATTCCAAAAAGTGGGAAGCTGAAGCCACGTATTGGGAAACCGCAACCGTTTCATTGTAATTCAAAGCGAAAATCAAGGAAAGCCCCACCTTGTTAATACCTTCCGAAAAATCGGTAGGATCGGGCAACGTGTACATCGGGTTAACCCCATCCATCAACAGTGCCCCCACCTTGCCAGCTTTCATATCCGCCACCAATTGGGTCACTGCTTTGGCATTTCCTTGCCTTATATATTTTGGCGCCTGGGGGTCAAAGACCTTACTCCCCAACATCTCATTCAGTGCAAGCACCAAGGTTTGGGCGTTCTCATCCTGAAGACCGGTTACTACGACGGCCCGGCTCCCTGTCTTTCTAATTTGCCCGGCAACACTGTCCAGCACTTCCTCGGCTCCGGAGGGCAATTCTCCGGCTACGGGCACATTGTTCAATTTACCGTACAATTTTGCCAATGCAAGCTTTAGTTGTGAGGGAGAAAGTGGCACCCGTTTGTCCGCTTTGGCGCCACTATTGGTTAAATTGGACTCAAATTGGATATGTCGGGACATCTTTCCATTTTTCGGTATACGGCCCTTGGCGTACCCAATATCGTACCCGCCCCCTTGCCAATCGCCCAAAATATCGGCACCGAAAGAAACGATGAGTGCCGCGTTTTCAAAATCGTAATCGGCCAATGCCCGTTCCCCATATTTTGCCTCAAAGGCGTTTAAAGCAGCATCCTCGGCTACGGCATCATAGATTACATGATTTACGTTTCCGTAGGCCGCTTTAAAATCGGCAATCAATCGTTCGGTAGACGGACTCGCATACGTTTGGGTCAACAACGCGATTTGCCTACCACTATCTTTGGCAGCCATCAGTTTCGCTCTCACTTCGGTATCGAACTGGCTCCATTCCACGGCATCCCCGTTAGCGGATGGCCCCTGAAGCCTAGTACTATCATACAAGGATAGAACCGAGGCCTGCACCCTTGCTTTTCCGGCACCGTTAACCTTGGCATATGTATTGTTCTCAATTTTGATTGGCCGACCTTCCCGGGTCTTCACCAAAATACTGGCAAAATCAAATCCATCGGCAATAGTCGTGGCATAATAATTCGCAATTCCGGGTATAATGCGCTCGGGCTGCACCACGTAAGGTATCGTTTTTACAACAGGACCCTCACAAGCCGCCAATGACGCTGCAGCCGTACTATACCCAATAAACTTCAAGAAATCCCTCCGGTTCGTGGAAGTGGAATCCAAAGTATCCTTGTCTCCCAAAAACCCATCTATTGGAATCTCCTCGACAAACTCATTTTGCTTTAGCCTCTCAACAATGGAATCGTTGGGATCTAACTCCGCTCCACTTTTCCAATATTTTTTGCTTGATGCCATATCGATATTTATGATTTACGATTTGCGATTTGCGATTTACGATTTGCGAACGCTCCTTTACGGGAACTGAGCAGCCTAATTATTTCGTAATTCTAAAATCAACAATATTTTAATTGCAATTATGTTTTTCCCTAAAAAGAGCATTAAAACACCCACTTCGCTAAACGGTTAGATCAATAATGACACTTACCACATTCCAGACCGCCCATTTGCGCAATGGTGAGTTTTTCGACTCCATATTTTTTAGAAAGTTCTGCATGAATCTTTTCGTAGTATTCATTCCCTTCCATTTTAACTCCGGTATCCTTGTGGCAATTGATACACCATCCCATGGTCAAGGGCGCATATTGATACATAACTTCCATTTCCTCGACCGGCCCATGGCAGGTTTGACATTCTACACCAGCTACCGAAACGTGCTGGGAATGGTTGAAATAAACAAAATCTGGCAGGTTGTGTATCCTAACCCATTCTACGGGTTTGGTTTTTCCGGTATAACTGCCGTTCTCTTGGTCCCAGCCTACCGCATCGTATAATTTTTGGATCTCCCCGGTATAGAACTCATTGGTATATCCGTTGGCCAAATCTTCCGGGCTCGGCCCTTCTGGATTGCCTTTGTATTCTGAAATGAATTTATGGCAGTTCATGCATACGTTTAGGGAAGGAACGCCGGAAGTCTTGGAAACCCGTGCCGAAGAATGGCAAAATTTACAATCGATCTTATTGTCGCCCGCATGAATTTTATGGGAATAATGAATAGGCTGTATAGGCTGATATCCTTGATCGATACCAATTTGCATCATCCAACCAAATGCGTAATATGCACCGGCCAACAAAAGAAAAACGACGGTCACAAATACCAAAAATTGGTTTTGCACAAACGCTTTCCAGATAGGCAATCGCTTTTCTGCCCTTTCCTTTTCCAAAACAACGCCATTGGCCTCGGCAATACGCCTTAATGTTTTATTTACCAGCACCAACATTATTACCAAGAGGCCAAAAATAAGCACCAAGGCCCCAAGGACTACGGTATTGTTAATCCCGGATGATGCCGGTGCAGCCGATTGGGCAGCTCCTCCAGCAGCAGCAGCGGGTTTGGGCGTGGCAGCCGGAGCGGCAGTATAGGCCAAGATATTGTCTATATCCTCATCGGACAAGGTAGGAAAAGGTGTCATGGGCACCTTGTTAAACTCATTGAATATTTTATTGGCGTAGTCGTCCCCGGACTTGATAAGTCCGGCACTATTTCTTACCCAATCGTAGATCCATTGCCGATCTTTTCCCGCATCGATTACCTTAGACTCGATGTTCGCTAGCATAGGGCCGGTCATTTTTCGGTCTAGTGAGTGACATGCGGCACAATTTTGGTTGAACAGTTGTTTCCCTTTAGCCGGATCTCCTTGTGTGGCGGCTTCGTCCTGTGAAAAAAGAGCGGTGGAAAACAGTAGGAATACTACTAGACAAGCACCTAAAAATTTAGAAATTGGATGGCGGTATGGAACCTTTTTCATATTAAAACTATTTCTATCGAAATCTTGGCACGATAATTACGTTATTTAGAAAAAAACAAGTGTATATCGCAGTTCAAATTGGCGACAAAAATACGACATAGACTTTATTTTGGAAATGTTAAGGGAATGATAATTTATAATTTATAATTGTTCTAAATAATTAATAATTCCGCGATATATTCCATAAACATATACTTTTGTGGGAGCCAATTTTACTGAAAAATTATTGGCGATCGTTAAAATATCATCTGTAAATCGGTCAGTGGACATTGCGGTTGAGGCACTCGTATCGAGTTTTTAAAATGGCGTACAAAATTGGCGGTTATCCGTTTCGCTCCAAGGCTAAGTTGGACCAATCGCTTTTAAAAATTAAATAAAACATTCAAAATGAAGAATCTATTTTTCACCATAATGCTTTGTCTTTTTGTCATTCCAACAGGATCGGCGCAAGAGGGCAGTTTACACATTGAACAGGACAAGAAAATCGCGGATTTGGTAAATTTGTACAAAGCTGCAGATGACAGTTCGGGCTATTACCGGATACAAATATATTTTGGGTCGCTGGACAAAGCCCAAGAAATAAAAGCCCAAGCTGAAAGTGACTTTCCAGGTTGGTTTTCGGAAATTAAATTTGAATCGCCCAGTTATCGGGTGCGTATCGGAAAGTTCAAAAATAAGTTGGATGCCCAGCGCGAATTACAAGAGGTGCGGCTAAAATATCCGTCGGCCATGTTGCTAAAACCAGAAAAAACGACCAAATAGGTCGTTTTTCTTAGCTTGTCTTAGATAATCCTTTCCTATTTCAGTTTCTTTTTCACGGCAACTTCCTGGAAGGCCTCAACAATATCGTCTACTTGGATATCGTTGTAATTCTTGATCTGCAGGCCACAATCATAACCCTTGGCCACTTCCTTAACGTCGTCCTTAAATCGCTTTAACGAAGCAAGTTCCCCGGTAAACACAACCACTCCGTCCCTTATCAATCGAATCTGGGAGTTTCGGTATATCTTACCACTGGTCACCATACAACCCGCAATAGTACCTACTTTCGAAATTTTGAACGTTTCCCGTATCTCGGCGGTACCGGTAATTTCCTCCTTCATCTCTGGAGAAAGCATCCCTTCCATAGCATCCTTAAGATCATTGATGGCATCGTAAATAATGGAATACATCCTAATGTCGATTTCCTCCTTCTCCGCAATGGTTCGGGCGTTGCCCATAGGCCTCACGTTAAACCCGATAATAACCGCGTCCGAGGCAGAAGCCAGCAGCACATCGGACTCCGTAATGGGCCCAACCGCCTTGTGTATAATATTTACCTGGATTTCATCTGTTGACAATTTCTGGAAAGAATCGGTCAACGCTTCGACCGAACCGTCCACGTCCCCTTTTAGAATAATGTTCAGTTCCTTAAAGTCGCCCAGCGCAATTCGCCTACCGATTTCGTCCAGTGTGATATGGCGTTGGGTCCTCACCGATTGTTCACGCATTAGCTGCGACCTTTTGGCAGCCAATTGCTTGGCCTCCCTTTCGTCTTGCAATACATTAAACTTGTCCCCTGCCTGAGGCGCCCCGTCCAATCCCAGAATGGATATTGGCGTAGACGGACCTGCTTCCTTAATATTCTTGCCGCGCTCGTCCTGCATGGCCTTAATTTTACCGCTACAGGTTCCTGCGAGTACGTAATCTCCAATCGTTAGGGTACCTGCCTGTACCAAAACCGTAGATACATATCCCCTACCTTTATCTAAAAATGCCTCGACCACCGTACCGTTGGCCAATTTATCCGGATTCGCCTTCAATTCCAAAAGTTCGGCCTCCAAGAGCACCTTCTCCAATAGTTCCTTTACCCCTGCCCCTGTTTTGGCAGAAATATCCTGGGATTGGATCTTACCCCCCCAATCTTCGACCAATAAGTTCATATTAGCCAGACCTTCCTTTATTTTATCCGGGTTAGCAGTAGGTTTATCTATTTTATTGATCGCAAAAACAATAGGCACGCCAGCCGCCTGGGCGTGGCTTATAGCCTCTTTGGTCTGGGGCATAATAGCATCGTCTGCGGCTACCACAATAATGGCAATATCGGTAACTTGTGCCCCACGTGCCCGCATGGCGGTAAACGCCTCGTGTCCAGGGGTATCCAAAAATGCCATTTTTTGGCCATTGTCCAACGTAACCCCATATGCGCCAATGTGCTGTGTAATGCCCCCGCTTTCGCCGGCGATTACATTTTCCTTTCTAATATAGTCCAACAAGGAGGTCTTACCGTGATCCACATGCCCCATAACGGTAACAATAGGCGCTCTCGGTTCCAAATCCTCTGGTGCATCCTCAGCGGTCTCTATGGTTTCTTCTATATCCGCGGAAACAAACTCAACTTCGTACCCAAACTCGTCGGCGACTATGGAGAGCGTCTCGGCATCCAATCGTTGGTTCATTGTAACCATTATGCCCAAAGACATACAGGCCGAAATAATCTTGGTGGTGGGCACATCCATCATCGTAGCGACTTCGCTGGCAGTGACAAACTCGGTAACCTTCAGGATCTTGCTTTCCAGCTCCTGTTGCTCCAGATCCTTCTCGGTCTGTTGTCGGTGCTGATCTCTTTTGTCCCTTCTATATTTTGCCCCTTTCCCTTTTTTGGATTTGCCCTGCAATTTTTCCAGGGTTTCCCTAACCTGTTTCTGCACTTCTTCCTCGGTAGGCTCGGCTTTGGAGACCGTGGAAAAACGTTGCCCTGGGCCCTTTCTAACTACGCCACCTTTTCCTCTACCAGCCGAACCGGCCTTGCCCGAATCCGTGCCTGACGGATGGCTAATGATCCGTTTTCTTCTTTTCTTTCTATCGGACCCGCTGCCCTCTTTTGGGGCTTCTTTCTTCTTCTTGGGTTTCGCAAACTTCGATAGGTCTATTTTGTCCCCCGTAATTTTGGGGCCGGAGAGTTTCTGGTATTGCGTGGTCAAGGTTTCGGGCTCAGCTTCCTTTTCGGTCTCTTCTATTTGCGCTGGAGTCTTCTCCTCTGGCTTGGTCGGGGCTTTCACTTTTTCAACGGGGGCTTCCGCAACGACCTCTTCTTGTTGCTTTGCAGGGATAGCTTCCTCTTGTTTTTTAGGGGCTTCGGTCTTTTTTTCCTGCGATTCGGGCTGTTGTTTTGGAGTCCCTTTTTTAGGCTCCAAATCTATTTTGCCCACCGTTTTCGGGCCTGAAATCTCCGCTTTGGCCTTAACGACGTTGCCGGTCCTTTCACGGGCCAATCTTTTTTGTTCTTGCTCTTGTTCCAGTTGTAGTCTAAGGGCTTCTTTTTCCTTCCGCTTTTCCTCGCCCACTTCCTTGGATGCAACCTTCTTGCTCATATCCGTCTGGAACTCATCCAAAAGAACTTGGTGTATTTCATCGGATATTTTCGTGGTAGGCCTTGCATCCACGTCGAATCCTTGGGATGCGAGGTAATCCACCGCCCGGTCCAACGAAATATTCAATTCCCTGAGGACTTTATTAAGCCTTATCGTTGCATTCTCTGCCATAAACAAGTATTCGTATTCTTCTAATTTCGTGCTAATATATAGCTTAATCTTCTAATTCTTCTTTTAGAATGCGGACAACTTCCAAAATTGTCTCTTCTTCCAAATCGGTTCTTTTCACCAAATCGTCCACGTCCTGTTCCATGATGCTACGCGCCGTATCTAAGCCTATTTTCTTAAATTCGTCGATAATCCAAGCTTCGATTTCATCGGAAAATTCGGTAAGTTCTACGTCTTCCTCTACACCTTCCCTAAACACGTCTATCTCATAACCTGTCAGCTGGCCCGCAAGGCGTATATTGTGACCTCCGCGGCCGATGGCCTTGGATACCTCCTCTGGCCTAAGGTAAACCTGAGCGGTCATTTTTTCATCGTTCAGCTTTACGGAAGACACCCTTGCCGGGCTCAACGCCCTGGTCACCAACAACTGGGGATTGCTAGTCCAGTTGATGACATCGATGTTCTCATTGCCCAATTCCCTGACGATACCGTGAATCCTGGAACCTTTCATCCCCACACATGCACCTACCGGATCTATCCTGTCATCATAGGAATCGACAGCCACCTTGGCCTTTTCACCAGGAATCCTGACCGCCTTTTTTATGGTGATAAGACCGTCGAAAACCTCTGGAATTTCCTGAAAAAACAATTGTTCCAAAAACACGGGAGAGGTTCTGGACATGATAATCATGGGTTTATTGCCCTTGAGCTCCACACTTTCTATGATGCCGCGCACGTTGTCCCCTTTCCTGAAAAAGTCGGACGGAATCTGCCTTTCCTTGGGCATGATGATCTCGTTGCCTTCATCATCGAGCAGAATTATTGCCTTGTGCCTTATATGGTGTACCTCTGCTGTGTATATTTCACCTTCCAAGTCTTTAAAATGCTTATAGATGGTGGTATTATCGTGCTCGTGTATCTTGGAAATAAGGTTCTGCCGCAATGCCAAAATAGCTCTTCTTCCGAGGTCGATCAATTTTACCTCTTCGGAAACATCTTCGCCCACCTCAAAATCGGGTTCTATCTTTCGAGCCTCGGAAAGCGATATCTGCTCGTTGGGGTCTTCTACCTCGCCATCTACGACAACGACCCGGTTTCGCCAAATCTCCAAATCCCCTTTATCCGGGTTAATGATGATATCGAAATTATCGTCCGATCCAAATTTTCTTTTCAAGGCACTTCTGAAAACGTCTTCCAAAATCGCCATTAGCGTCACCCTATCAATGAACTTATCGTCCTTAAATTCCGAAAAGGATTCGATTAGCGCAATATTTTCCATTTTGCTCTACAATTAAAATTTTAATACAACTTTTGCTTCCTGGATATCAGAAATCGCGATCTCTTGCTTTTTCTGAACCGTTATTTTCCCCTTGCCAACGGGCTTGGGCTCCCTGTCCTTCCATTCCAAGGTGATGTGCTCTTCTGTGGCAGCGATAAGTTTCCCTTCAAAATTACGCTCCGCGGTCCTTACTTCCAATTTTCTGCCGATATTCTTTTTGTACTGTCTGGGAATGACTAGGGGAGACCTAGCGCCTGCGGACGCCACTTCTATGGAAAAATCATCTTCCTCCCTATCCAAATTGTGCTCTATGGCCCTGCTGACATCGATACAATCCTGCAGGGTTACTCCCTGGTCACCATCCAGGATTACCTTGATCTTGTTGTCTTGGCCTATCTGGAAATCTATCAGAAACAAATCTTCCTTTTCCTCTAATGCCTTCTCCAATAATGCCTTTACCTTATCCTTGAACATCGTACACTAAATTCCTCAAATCCCTTCCGAAAAGAGTATCCCAATTAAGCGATTATTGCCAACAAAAGAGGGGACAAAAGTCCCCTCATGAATACGTAAATACTCTTTCAGCGGTGCAAATATACAAATTATTTGGATTCTGCAAGAAGTAACCCGTCTCTTGTTTTCCTAAAATTTGATCAACAAACCCGGATTCCCCTTCCAAAAATCCGCTACCCCCCATTCTTATAAAATAAAATTATGGAAATTATCCAATATATTGGAAATTATCCATAATTTTACTTGCTTTTTTATATTCTATGAACAGTACTATTCTCCATATGGATCTGGATACTTTTTACGTGTCGGTGGAGCGCCTTCTCAACAGCCAGCTAAAAAATCGTCCGTTGCTCGTAGGGGGCACCAGCAACAGGGGCGTGGTCGCTGCCTGCAGTTATGAGACCCGGGGTTTCGGGGTACATTCGGGCATGCCCATGAAAATGGCCCGGGAGCTATGTCCGGAAGCGGTGGTCATTAAGGGCAATGCAGGAACTTACAGTCAGCATTCGGATATAGTAACGGAGATCATCAAAGAACATGTGCCCCTCTTTGAAAAAGCGAGCATCGATGAATTTTATGCCGACCTTTCGGGGATGGATCGCTTTTTCGGTTCCTACAAGTATGCATCGGAATTGCGACAACGCATCGTACGGGAAACAGGACTCCCCATCTCCTTTGGGCTCTCGGCAAACAAAGTAGTGTCTAAAGTAGCCACCAACGAGGCCAAACCCAACAATCAATTAAAAATAGACCTGGGTTATGAGAAGTCTTTTTTGGCGCCCCTGTCCATCAAGAAAATACCCATGGTAGGCGATAAGACCTATCAAACCTTACGGAATCTGGGGCTGCGCCGGGTACGGACCATTCAAGAAATGCCGGTAGACGTTATGCAACGTGTACTGGGCACCAATGGCAGGGTTATCTGGACCCGTGCCAACGGAATAGACCGTACGCCCGTAATCCCTTTTTGCGAGCGAAAATCCATTTCCACGGAACGTACTTTTGGCAAAGACACCATTGATGTTATAAAGCTGCGGGGCATCCTTATAGCCATGACCGAGAATTTGGCCTATCAGCTGCGCCGGGGCGAAAAACTAACCGCCTGTATCGCGGTAAAGATCCGGTATTCCGATTTTAACACCTATTCCAAACAGCTGCGAATTCCCTATACAAGCGCCGATCATATACTGATCCCAAAAATTTTGGGGATGTTCTCCCAATTGTACAACAAAAGGTTATTGGTTAGGTTGATAGGCGTTAAGTTCAGCCATCTGGTCGGTGGCAATTATCAGATAGACCTATTTGACGATACCCAAGAGGCGTTGAACCTCTATGCCGCCATGGACCACATCAGAAACCGTTATGGGGACAAGAGCGTTATACGCGCCTCGGCCATGGGCGCCAAGACCATCGGCAGGATGCACAACCCGTTCAATGGATCGCCGCCGGTAGTGTTGGCGCATAGGACACAGTAGACAGTGCGCAGTCCTCAGTTGGCAGTAGGCGGTAAAAAGTTATGAATGACAGAATTATGACAATAAACGAATTTTCTAAACTCCTAAACCTATAAACTTTTTGAGCTTGGACTTGTCCCGATAGCTATCGGGACGGGATTGAACTTTCATGTACCTCAACTGCCACACATACTACAGTCTTCGCTACGGCACCTTTTCCGAGGTGGAGCTGCTGCAATTGGCACAGCAAAACCAAGTGGCCCAATTGGCCCTGACGGATATCAACAACACCTCGGCCTGTCTCAATTTTGCGAGAAAGGCAGCGGAATTTGGCATCAAGCCCATCTTGGGCATCGATTTTAGGAACGGGGTAGATCAATGCTATGTGGGAATCGCCAAAAACAACGACGGATATCAAGAACTGAACTCCTTTTTGTCCCATCACCTCCACCATCAAGAAAAACTGCCCCCTATCGCCCCCGATTTTAAGGATGCCTATATCGTTTATCCCTTTGAAAAAGTAGTGCTGAACAACCAGAAAACACTTAAAGAACACGAATTCATAGGGGTCTCCATTGCCAATCTAAGGCGGTTGCCCTTTTCGAGGTTGATACAACTAAAGGACAGATTGGTGGTACAACAGCCCGTTACGTTCCGGAACAAGCGCGACTTTAATGCGCACCGATTGCTCCGTGCCATAGACAACAATATGTTGTTGAGCAAACTTCCCAAAACGGAGGAGGCAGGTGAAGACGAAAAAATGTACCCCGTACAAAACTTGGCAGCAGCCTTCTCCGAACATTCCTTTATCCTGGAGAATACGGAACGATTGATGAACTCCTGCCACATCCATTTTGATTTTTCCGAGGGACGCAAGCCCCAAAACCTGCACACCTACAACGATACCCAATCGGCCGATGAGGAAATGATCGAAAGACTGTGTTTGGAAGGACTCCCAAGACGTTATGAAAATCCCGATCAAAAAATCCATGACCGGCTTCGGAAAGAATTAGATCTCATCAAAAAAATGGGCTATGTCTCCTACTTTCTGATCAATTGGGATATTGTCACCGAAGCCCGTAAAAGAGGATTTTTCTACGTGGGCCGGGGCAGTGGGGCCAATAGCATTGTAGCTTATCTATTGAAGATCACGGATGTGGACCCCATAGACCTAGATCTGTATTTTGAACGATTTATGAACCTTTACCGGGCCAATCCGCCCGACTTCGATATTGATTTTTCCTGGAAGGACCGGGAAGAAATAACGCAATATATATTCGATAGGTTTCAAAATGTGGCACTGTTGGGCTCCTATGTCACCTTTCAGGAAAAAGGGGTTATCCGCGAGCTGGGAAAAGTTTTTGGGCTGCCCAAGGAAGAGATCGATACGCTGTCCGAAGGACGTCAACAGATAACCGGGTTGGACGGGGTCTCCCAGCTGGTCCTAAAATACGGGCAACTGATCAAGGGCATGCCGAACTACTTGAGCATCCACGCCGGGGGCATCTTGATCAGTGAACGGCCTTTGCATTATTTTTCGGCCACCCACCTGCCGCCCAAGGGATTTGCCACCACCATGTTCGATATGGTAATCGCCGAAGACGTGGGCCTCTATAAATTTGACATTCTGGGACAGCGGGGGCTGGCCAAGATCAAGGAGACCATGGAGATACTGTCCTATAACCGTCCCGATGAATTCTCGAAACTGGACGTACACGACGTCCAAAAATTTAAAATGGACCCCATGGTCAACGACCTCATAAAAACGGCACAATGTATGGGATGTTTTTATGTAGAATCGCCTGCCATGCGTATGTTGCTCAAAAAATTGGAGGTGGACAATTATTTGGGGCTGGTGGCGGCAAGTTCCATCATTCGCCCTGGGGTGGCCAAAAGCGGGATGATGCGCGAGTACATTCTGCGACACCGGGACCAGGATAGGGCCAAGGAAAAAGCACATCCCGTAATGCTGAACATTATGCCCGAAACTTATGGCGTTATGGTGTATCAGGAAGATGTCATCAAAGTAGCCCATTATTTTGCCGACCTTACCCTGGGCGAGGCCGATGTGCTGCGCAGGGGTATGAGCGGCAAGTTCCGTTCCCGGGAAGAATTTGAAAAGGTAAAGGAAAAGTTTATCGACAACTGCCGAAAAAAAGGATATGCCGATGCGTTGATATTCGAGATATGGGACCAGGTCGCCAGCTTTGCAGGATATGCCTTTGCCAAAGGGCATTCCGCCTCCTATGCCGTAGAAAGCTATCAAACCCTGTTTTTAAAGACGTACTATCCATTGGAATATATGGTGGCCGTACTCAACAACGGCGGCGGATTTTACCGTACGGAATTCTACGTGCACGAGGCCCGTATGTCAGGTGCCACTATACACGCTCCCTGTATCAACAAGAGTTTTGCAATCAATCACATCTACGGAAAAGACCTGTATTTGGGCTATATGTACCTGCGAGACCTGGAGGGCAGGGTAATGGAGCGGATTTTAAGGGAAAGGTCGCAAGATGGGAGGTTCACTTCTTTGGAAGACTTTTTGGACAGGGTGCCCATTCCCATAGATCAGGTGAGCCTATTAATAAGGATCGATGCCTTTCGGTTCACCGGGACAAACAAACACGAACTCTTGTGGAAAGCCCATCTATTCCTGAACAAGAACATGAAAATAGACCACCCAAAACTCTTCCCTCCCAAGCGTCAAGATTTTAAGATCCCACAGCTCCGAACCACCGACCTTGAAACGGCCTTTACCCAATTAGAGCTTTTGGGATTTTGCCTGTGCAGTCCGTTTCAATTGCTCAAGGAAATCCCAAAGAACTCCAATGGCAGCAAGGATTTGGAACGTTATTTGGGAAGATATATCGATATTTATGGATATCTGATAACGGTAAAAAATACGCGCACGCATACCGGAAAACGAATGTATTTTGCCACCTTGATGGATCAGCAAGGAGAGGTGTTCGACACGGTACTATTTCCGCCAGTGGCCGCCAAGTATAATTTTAGGGGTAGGGGCATCTATCGATTTTACGGCAAAGTGGTGAGTGAATTCGGGTTTTTGAGCATCGAGGTAGTCAAAATGCAAAAACAGGACTACATACAAGATCCGCGATATGCGGAAGCCATACCCGTTCCAAGTGGAAATCGAGGGATTTTGGAAAATTAATTTTACTTCTCCCTGGGCATACAAACACTCGCTATTTGGGCCAAATCCATTAGGAAATAAAGAATACGGTCGACCCCATTTAAATACAGATACTCCGATATAAAATTTTCTTTATCGTAAAATGGGAATCCTAAATTGGACGCTGAAAGCGAGCTCTTGATCAATCACATTAATTTTTTAAGTTTCACAGTTAATCAATTTCAAGGAAAATGATTCAATTTGTCTCTTATAATTTTTCAAAAAAGTCTCTGGCATTCGCCCAATTTACAATGGAAGTGATTTAAATTCTTTCTCCCGATACTTATCGGGAGGAACCGGGAACGAAGGCTTTTGCCCCATTATGAAGGTATTTTTTAGTCGCATAACTTTAGTTACTGTACTCAAAAATGACAAAATCATGGTGCAACCCGTCCGAACCGGTACGGGCGGGAATACGGAATTCGCAGGTAAAGGAAAAAGTTCAAATCACTTCATGATGTTTTAACGCTCTTTCCAAATAAATTCCCCCAATAAATATCGTGAGGGAGTATTTTATCCGATAAAACAAATTAAAGATGCAAGCCACCAAATACAATATCCATCTGGCCGATGACGATGAGGACGATCTGGAGTTATTCGAAGATGCCATTAGTGAGGTCCAAAAAGATGCCCAAGTAATAAAATTTAAAAAGGGGCAAGAAATGATCTCCCATTTAGAAGATAAGGGTTTAAATCTTCCACGAATTATTTTTTTGGATTTGAATATGCCAGGAATGAACGGTGAGGAATGCCTTATAAAAATCCGGGACAATAAACGATTGGACCTTATCCCGGTGGTTATATATTCCACCACCTTCGTTACTAAAGTAGCAAAAAGACTGGCCTCTCAAGGGGCGAATATTTATGTTCAAAAACCTTCGTCCTTTGCCCTTTTGAAATCCATTTTGGAAAGGAGCATCCAAGCGGCTATCACGGATAATCCATAAGCAAATACAATATTGAAATAGGATGAAAGTCAATAAAACCCAAAAATCGCCAAAATTTCTTCAGGCAGGTGGTGAAATGGGCAGATTGATACGGGAAAAGGACTGGTCCTCCACCTCTTTAGGGAGTCCCGAAAATTGGCCGGTCTCCCTAAAATTTGCGATAGGATCAATGCTGAGGACGGCATTCCCAAAATTTATCTGGTGGGGAGAATCCCTACTCTGTTTTTATAATGACGCTTACCGCCCCAGTTTGGGCAAGGAAGGCAAACATCCCATTATACTAGGCCAAAAGGGAGAGCGAGCATGGCCAGAAATCTGGGGCACTATAAAGCCGTTAATAGACCAAGTTTGGAATACAGGGAAACCTATCTGGATGGAGGACCAGCTCATTCCAATTTACCGCAATGGTAAAATGGAAGACGTATATTGGACCTTTAGCTACAGTGCGCTACTTGGGGACGACGAAAACGTAGGGGGTGTTTTGGTAACCTGTACCGAAACAACAAAAGCGGTATTGAATCTCAAAAAACTTGAAGAAAGCGAAAATCAGTTGGCATTTGCGATCAACGCGGCCGAATTGAGCACCTGGGATTACAACCCCATTACCAATAAATTCTCTGGTAACCAACGGCTCAAAAGTTGGTTTGGCATACCTCGGAAAAGTGAAATGGACCTGCAAATAGCTCTCAAAGCGATAATACCTTCCGATCAGGCTCGGGTAACAAAAGAAATAAACGCAGCACTGAACGGTGCAAATGATGGCAAATACGATATTACCTATTCCATACAAAATAAAAAGAATAAGGAAATTAAAATTGTACATGCCCTTGGCAGGGCCTGGTTTGGCGAAAACAATAAGGCAATCCGATTTAATGGTATCCTCCAGGATGTCACCCAGAAGGTAGAAGCTGAGAAAGAATTACAGGATGCCTACGAGAAAATCCGAAATGAGGAGAAGCAGTTTAGGAATATAGTCCAAAACGCACCCGTGGGTATCGCTATATTCAAAGGAAGCACATACAGGGTAGAAATGGCCAATAATTCGGTGCTCAGGGCGCTGGACAAACACGCCGACAAGTTTTTGGGACAGAACATTTTTAAAGTGTTGCCCGAGATGAAACCTGATATTGCACCCTTGTTCAAAGAAGTGGAGCAAAAACAAAAATCGGTACGTGGCACCGAATTTAAAGTTTCTATAAAACGCAAAGGTAAAATTCAAAATTCATATTTCGATTTTATTCTATACCCCATTAATTTGGAAAATGAGGAGACCCAGGAAATTATGCTGGTTGCCAATGAGGTTACCGATTATATTGTGGCCAGGAATATTTTGAAGGAGCATGAAAACCAATTTCGAAACCTGGTTTTACAGTCGCCAATTGCCATGGCAATTTTAAGGGGGAAAGATTTAAAAATTGAAATGGCCAACGAAAAAATGTTAAATCATTTTTGGCGAAGGACGTTCACCGAGGTCATAGGGAAAAGGATAATCGACGTTTTTCCTGAACTCAAGGACCAACAATACCCAGCCGAGCTAGGAAGTGTGATTGCAACTGGCAACCCTATCCGAAATAAAGAATCCAAGGCTGTCGTCGCAAAGAACGGAGAGAATATTGAATTTTATATAAATTACAACTATTTGCCTCTCAAAGAACTAGATGACAAAGTTACCGGGGTCATGATAACGGTTACAGATGTTACGGATCAGGTTTTGGCCAAGGAAAAGTTGTTGAACTTTTCGAGAGAACTGGAAAAACAGGTCAACGAGCGCACGGGACTGTTGCAAAGCTCCAATGAAAGGCTGGAACAATCCATAAAAAAACTGGAGAACGCCAATGACGAACTGGAGTCCTTCGCTTATGTCTCTAGTCATGACTTGCAGGAACCTCTGCGAAAAATCCAGATGTTCACCTCCAGAATATTGGAACAGGAACAACTGAATTTAAGCGAGACCACCAAAAAATATTTCGATAAGATTACCTTATCCGCATCGAGAATGCGCACCCTGATCGATGATTTGTTATCCTTTTCAAGGACGTATAAAGAAGGTGCAAAGTTAGAACCGACCGATTTAAACCTTATCGTAGAACAGGTCCTGGAAAATTTATCGGTGATTATTGAAAATAAAAACTCCAAAGTTACAAGGTCGCGCTTGCCTATTATCGCCGCGGTTCCTTTTCAGTTAACCCAGGTCTTTAGCAACTTGATCGGAAACGCTCTAAAATTTTCGTATCCCGACAGGCCTCCCAGGATCAACATTAATTGGGGCCAAGTGGACGGAAATACCCTGAATGATTACGGATTGACGGAAGCTTCGTATCACAAAATTACCGTAAGGGATAACGGAATCGGAATTGCAGCGGGAATGGAGGACAAGATCTTCGAAGTTTTTCAGCGCTTGCATGGAAAACACGAGTACGAAGGCACAGGTATAGGGTTATCCATCGTTAAAAAAATAATAGTAAACCACAAGGGGTTCATTACCGCCAAAAACAACAGCGGAGAGGGTTCTACATTTACCATTTATCTGCCGATTCCCTATGTTAAAAAACCTTAGAAGATTTATCGTAAATAGTGTTTTTAAATTTCGGTTTTGTACCTATTTTTGAATCCTATACGGTGATTAGATTGAAATCGACCAAATGGAAAATACATTTAAAAAGATTATTTTGGTAGATGATGATCCAGATGATCGGGATATCTTCTCCGATGCCTTCCAAAACCTTAAACTTCAGGCAGAATTGCTTCTACTAGAGAGTGGGCATCAGTTCATGGATTATATGGAAAAAATTGATCTTGCCATTCCTACGATCGTATTTTTGGATTTAAACATGCCGATTATTTCGGGATTGGATTGCCTAAAGTATTTGCGCGAAAAGATAGCCGACACCAATTATTTTGTCACAATTTATTCCACTTCCGCTTCTGAAAGGGATATGGAAAAGGCCTATTTGCTTGGGGCCAATGGTTATCTTAAAAAGCCTACAGGTTTTCGGCAACTACAGGATATGATGCTCAAAACCATAAAGACCGGATCGACCATTAAAGACACGCCATTATCCAGGGCAGAGTTTTTGTTGAATGGCAAAGAGCAAAAGGACAAGTAGTGTCACTGATGGTTTTTGAACACCGTGCATGCGGTTTTCCATTTTCTGCATAATACCGGGACATTGAAGTGCTTTAAATATTTTTCCCTTGACAAAACAATGCTGTTCGCTCGGATATTTTGTCAGGTCATCACGGGCAACTATTCTTTCTATCCTTTATAGACCAACAATTTAGCTTCCCAGGTAACATTTTAACTTTATTTGTAAGCGCCAAGATTTTTCAACTGATGGACTTTTGGACCAATCCCAAGGGGAAAACCCAATCCAATACCGAGCATTTTTTTGGATCAACAATAGTAGCGATACGATCAGCCTTACAAGGACCTGTACTTTATTTTTACGGTAATAGAAAATAGAAACTTAAATTTAAAGCTAAGAACTTATGAACAGTGATCAATTAGAAGGAAAATGGAAACAGGTTAAGGGAAAATTTAAACAAAAATACGGTGATCTTACCGATGATGACCTCAAGTATTCCGAAGGAAAATTTGACGAGATGATGGGCCGGCTGCAGGAAAAGACGGGCAAGACCAAAGAAGAGCTTAAAGCAGAGATCGATTCCTGGTAAACATTCTTAATTTAATATTGATGTCCCAAAAGGGAACTATTTTATCTATTCCTAATTGAAGGGATGACGAAACCTTGTGGAACCTTAGGGCTTGTCATCGACCGGAATGGAAATAAATAGCGGCTTTTGGGACATTTTTTGTCGCAACCCAAAACGATACCTATAGAATTCATCAGTGGAAAGATAACCGGGCAATAAATTGGGGTTGAGGGGATTTAAATCCGAAGTAAAAACTTTTCTATATCCAAATTGGAAGTCTGATATTGCCAATTAATCTGAAGCACCTTTTTTACAACGTCCTTGAGTTCCTTAAAACTATTGGGCTTGTTAATATAAATGTTTGCCCCGTGCACAAAAGTGTCCTCAATATCTTTTTCGGAGGACGAGGTGGAGTATATGGCAACGATGAGATTTCTTAGCCGATTGTTTTTTCGAATCTCGTTTAAACATTGCATCCCATTTTTAATAGGCATGTTTAAATCCAAAAAAATCAACTGGGGCAATATTACCTCTGGTTTCAATAAATAGTCCATCAACTCTTGGCCGTTGTTGAATATAATCAATTTGGTCTTTATGGTTATTTGATCCATTGCATCCTTAAAAAGGAGTCTATCATCCTCATCATCATCGGCAAGGATTACGTTCAAGGTTTTAAATGGCATAATTTATTGGCTTAGGGTACGGATCAACTGGTTTGGGGAAAATACAAAATATAATTCTATCCGCTTGTCTAAATCTACGGATATATGATTGCCAAATCGCAGAAAGAACGAACCGTCTAAAATACCCAATTTTGGACCTTGACCAAATTCGTAGAATTTTAGCACTATTGTAAGATGAAGATCAGTAAATACACAAAAAGAGCCCTGACCGGAGGAGCAATTTCCCTTATCGTTATTTTATCCGGTACTTTACTGCTAGGCAAATTGAGCGGCTACGAGGCCAAGGTACTCATAAAAAATTCTTTGGACGGCATGAACACCATTTGCAATACGGTCGCCCTGGCATCGGCCACCATCCTAGCCTTGTTACTGACTTTATTGGCGGTTAGTGCCAATGCAAAAACCAAATTGAAAAAAGATCATTACAGGTATGTATTGCAAATCGCCCGGCTGGATACCGTTGTGTTTGTCGCCGCTATCATATCTTTTTTATTGTTCAATTTACCCATAACAGAATCGGACAGCGTCCCGAATAACTGGTTTAACACGGTCTACTATATCTCTTTGGCGATTTCGAGCATTTTAAGTTCGGGGCTTATCGTGGTTGTTCTTATGCTCTACAACACCGTAGCGAATATCATAAAAATTGTAGGGCTGGGAGAAATAGGTCATCCTCTGGCAAAAAATGACAATAATGAGGATAATTAAAGTAAAAAAAGTGTCGTTGGCCAAATGGATCAATAAAAAATCTTAACGTGATAAGAAAGGAATTGATCGTTACTTAGTTTTGGGTATGGAACGATTATAAACCAATTGGGTCTACTAACTAGGACACATGACCGCTATACTAAAACATGAAGGACACAAAACTTTCGCAACGAAGCGGAAAAATTATCAAGAAACGATTTTTGATAAAACAATGGGTAGGTTCGGGGGTCTTGGAAAACTATCAATCGTTTAAATGATTGGCCATTTACCTAGCATTAGGAATCGATAACCTTCAATTCCATAAAAGTTTATAAATACCCGTTTGTTGTTAATTAATAAATATTATAACCATTAAAATCTAAAATTATGAGAAGTATTCTTTGGCTTGTAGCCGTTATTTGTATTGTTGTTTGGCTTTTGGGATTATTGGGAATTATCCCTGGAATCGGTACTAGCAGCCTAATCCATATTCTGCTTGTTATCGCAGTTGTAGTCGTGCTTTTTAATATTATTTCTGGGAGAAAGGCACTCTAGGGAACGATTAAAAAAGTAATATTAAAAGGAAATCCGGCGGGCTAAATGAATAACCCGCCGGATTTTTTTTAATTGAAAACATATCCTAGCAACCAGTAAAGGATAAGAAATACAACAACAACCCCTATACATCCACACTTTCCACCTCCGATTTTCTTGGCTCCCCACCCAGCTAAAATGGCCCTTAATATTTTTTTCATATCTCAAAATTTTATAATTGACTGATAATAAAATAATTAAAATGGGTACAATTATTTATAAAACCTCCCCTTGATTTTGTCGGTACGATCTGCACATAGATTTTATTCGCCTTGATCCCATTAAATATAATTAAATTGAAATAGGGTAGATAACAAATAGGAAAAAACCAACCCCTTGAGGTTGGTCTTTATCACTCTATTTGCTATGACTACGCATTAGGCTAGATCTTCCAAATTTTTAATCACGGAAAGATCATTTTTTATTTTACCCATCTGTTGGGTCAATAGCGTAGTTGTACTCGGTGGAAGATTTACCTCCTGTAATACATCCTTGTATTCATTGACCGCGGCATTTTCCCCGGTAATGGCCGCTTCCAGCATGGATTCGTCATTATCCCCAGAAAAAAGGGCCTTTACGTCCATCCACGCACGATGCATGGAACCGGTGGCACTGCCCCCCTTATCGGGTTCTTGTCCATAAGATACCAATTCTGACTTCAGGTCATGTCCAAATACATTCCGCTGTTTGGATTTTCTCTCAAAGAATGCCTTTAGGTTAGCTTGTTTTGCCTTTTCCGCGGCCTTTTTGTAACCCTTTTCGGCATCGTATGTCTTTTCTAAAAGGGCGTTTAATTTTTCTCCTATTTCCTCTCTATAAGTACTCATTGTTAGGTAATTTTAGGTTCACGACAAATTTTTTAAAGATGCTGGTCGCTTGACATCTACATCGTTAAAGTTAGCAGGAACTCTTCAGATCGGTTTGTCCAATTAACCTTATAATTACCTCATTTAAGTTAAATTTCGCGGATAGTTTATCCCCATCAAAGTCTCTATTGATTAAGTTAAGGGAATTGGTCCGCCACGTTGAAATTCGAAGTCTACACTAGTATTTTTTTATCAAAAATTGCACACTCCGTGCAATAAGGATTGCCTCCATTTCTACGTGTTATTAATATTATTTAATTTAAGTGATGGGCTACAAAAATTCTCTTCGAATTTTTTACTGCTGGGTAAATGGAATAGAGCTTAAAGAATATTTGGTTTTCTCGTATTCCAAAATTTGTAACTGTACCTATTTTCTGATACTTTTTCCCTTTCAAAATTTAAGGACTTTTCCCCTACCCATTTCTGCCTTCTGGCTGTTGTATTGCTCAGAAAGGTATTCTTCAATCTGGTCTTCGGCTTCCCTATTGTTTGGAACAAGCAATATCAGGGTTATTATACCAGTGGTAAACCCACATATAAACATGATAATTAAGTACATATAAAAATCCATTAGATTATTATTAATAATATAAAAATACCCTTATAGGAAAAACAAGACGTACTCATTAAACAAAAAAATTGACCCTTTCGAGGTAGTTGCTGAGAAACTGGATTAGGGTAGATGCAAATTGACGATTTCCCATTAGGATAAAATAAAAATCTCCGATTCCAAAATAAAGAAAAAGTTGCCTATGAGGTTTTGTTTTACAGGTAAGGAAATGTAATCATTACAAGAAGGTATGGCGCAATCAAACGTTTCAATTCCATTAGGTCAATAAACCGGAATTAGCCATTTTACGTAATATGCCTGCGCAAACGTTATCAAACATATCAATAAAAGCATAATCAAACTGTGTTTAACCGTAAAACGAAAAAGCTCGGCCTCCTTCCCGACCAACCCCACCGAGGCGGTCCCCACTGCTATGGACTGGGGGGATATCATCTTGCCCACTACCCCCCCAGAGGAATTGGCAGCCACGGTCACCAAGGGATCCACACCAATAGAAGTGGCCGTTGCATATTGGAGCTTGTCGAACAGTGCATTCGAGGAGGTATCGGAAATTTCAATTGGCCCAAAGTAGTGGCGAACAACTTCATCCCAGCATTAAGCTTCATACCTGTAATCGGAACGGTCAATAAGGCCGTAAGCAGTATTGCGGTTCCTGCAGCGGATAAAAAATTGAATTTATATACGTGCGGAACCAATTGGCCCTCATTGTCTATAATTATATTGTCCAGCCCCGGAATTGCAAATCTGATCGACCCCAAAGAATCTAGGACCGCTTTAACCGGGCCTAGACCCCAGGCAATGATCAGGACCGTCAATAAAATGAATGGCGACCAAGCCTTGAATATTTGCCTGTTCGAATACTTGATCTCTGTACTTATAACCGGGGCGGGCTCGTTCTTAAACCGCCATATCGTTTTTGGTTTCCAAAATCTCAAGAAAACGGTCAGGCAGATAATCGATCCAATGCCAGCTATAATATCAGGAAGCGCCGGACCCAGATAATTGGATGAGAACCATTGCAAAAATGCGAACGAGATCCCGGTCATCAATATGGCCGGCAGCACTTCTATGGATCTTTTAAACCCAGATATCAATACAATCAAATAAAACGGGAGAATGAGCGATAAAATGGGAAGCGTCCTACCGACCAATTGGGAAATGGCCATTTCGGGAAGTCCCGAAACCTGCGCGGCCACCGTTATTGGAATTCCGATCGCCCCAAATGCAACGGGGGCCGTATTGGCAATCAAGCATATACCCGCTGCATAAAACGCATTGAAGCCCAAACTCACCAACATGGCCGCCGTTATGGCAACGGGGGCCCCAAAACCCGCGGTCCCTTCCAAGAACGAGCCGAACGAAAAAGCGATCAATAAGGCCTGCAGCCTTCTATCGGAGGTAATGGAAGCCATTGAATATTTAATTACCTCGAATTGCCCGCTCTTTACAATTATGTTAAATAAAAAGATGACCGTAATCACGATCCAGCAGATTGGGAACAAACCGTACAAAACACCGTGTCCAAATGACAGAAGAGCGAGCCTTACCGGCATTCCGTAAACAACGGTCGCTACCAGTATGGCCGTTAAAGTGGCCAAAAGACTTGCCTTATGGCCCTTCATTTTTTTTATGGCCAGTGCCCAAAAAATGGCAAGGATTGGCAACAAAGCCATCAATAGTGATAAAGTGAGACTATTTAACGGATCGACAGGTTGTATCCAGTTCATCTGCGTATTCTAACAATTCGTTTGTGATTCAAGGAAGGATTTTCCATGAAAGTCTGTGCTTTTTATTGGTTAGCTGAAGTATATTCCCTGCGTATAGCACTCCATTTGGCTTCTCCATATTCACTGAGGCTCACATCGCCCTCCATTTTCAGATTCTCCCGTACGCTTCCCGTAAATGTAAAATTCAGTCGTACCCCATTTAAAGTATACGAGCTGCGTATCAGAATTTCATTCCCTTGGATATTACCTTTTAATTCCCTTGTTGCGTAACTTGCATAATGAGTTCCCGCTAGATCATTGTCTTTTTGCGAAAAAACAAAAGTCTGTTTTGAAATTCCGGCAGCAAATTTGATTGTAAGATCCCATTCACCGCTAATGTCAAATGCAGGTTTAACCACAGTCCTTTTTAAAGTTGGTGGATCGGACAATACTTCGAAGACCCTATCGGCAATTGTTTTTTCCTCCCCATCCTTAAGTTGGGATGTATTGATCCTTATGTTCGGCTTTGTGTTGGGAGGAAACGGCAGAAAGCTTCCCGAACCGCTAACGGCTACTCTTGGATTGGCATTCCACAGTAAATCTTCAACTTCATGGCCTTCAAGTGGGATCTTTGCCATATCCCACTGAACGAGTAACGATGGACTCGGATTTGATAACTGGTCTGGTCTAGGCTGATGTACTGTCGAGCGGACACCTTCTATTTTATTTAGTCGGTTGGCGATATACCCCAATCTATTGGTCCAGATCTCCCTTTCCCTTATGTGGTCCCGTTTCATCCACATCTCTACCGCCACCAGCATACCCATGATTTCCTCGCGCCCAACCTTGTATCCTCGGCCAAAACCGTGGTGGGGGGAACTAGTGACCCATGCCGCTTTTATCAGATCCTTACGGCCAATTAATAATCCGGCGCACTGCGGTCCACCGAGATATTTACCCCCACTGTACGCTACAAGATCGGCACCTAATTCTATATGTGGATTGGGGACAGGCAATCCTTCGGCGGCCGCATCTACCAATATAGGAACACCGAGCGGTTTTGTAATCGAGGAAATCTCCGCGACGGAAAGCGGACCCCTCATTGATCTACGGCCAGCCAAAACAAGTACCATGGCGGTCCGGGGGCCCAAAGCTGCCTCGAGTTCCTCGCGGCTATCTACGGTAATCATTTTAACGCCGACCCCTCTCACCGCGGACTCATACGCCGTCCACGAATATTTTGGGATGATCACCTCATCTTTCATCCCCGTTAGATCCGGAAGCTGCCATAGTTTATCCGGATCTCCCCCGGTCACAATTCCAGTAGTTGCCATTATCATAGCACCCGTGGCCCCGGTGGTCACCATCCCAAATTCGGCACCTGTCAACTCTGCCAGGCGCTTGCCGACCCCGTCCATCAATTCGTCCAATTCAACGTAGTCTAGAGTAGCTTCCCGCATAGCATGTTCTACCTCGGGGAGCAATCGGCACCCCCCTATGATCGTAATTGTCCCTCTTCCATTTACTACAGGCCGGACACCCAATCTTTCATAAATACCAGTCCTTGAAATCCCATCGAATTTTGTTCCCCCCAAGCCAATCGCGTCTTGGTCGGGGCCATTTACCCTGACAAGACCATCGGTGAGGCCTCCTGCAAAAGCCTTGGACGGTAATAGGTGCCCCATAAATCCTGTTAGCGGAATCAGGCCCAAATTTTTTATAAGGTTTCTTCGTTTCATAATTTAATAGCCCGGTTTACAATCTAAGGTTTGGATATTTTTCAACTTTATGCTATGAAATAGGAAGGTATCAATTCCTTGGGTCATATCCAAAAGTAGAAAAAGGTGTCTTTCTATAAGGTTAGGAGGCAATACACTATTGAGGATTATTTGTATCTTTGATTTGCAATGTCAGTATTTTATCAAAAAGTAATTCAAAGATTCCTTTATTTGCACTATGGCAGCATTATGATCTTTTTCGCCCAAAAAATGCTTGTGCTTAAAGCCAAATAGGGGAAGGGAGAACGCGAGTTTCTAAAAGAGTTTTATCGTTCTTTTTGAAATCAATATAATTTGTACCATGAGCAATTTATAAATTTGCCTCTGGCACATGACAAACTAACAACCATTCTTTCTTTGCCAAAATAAGAGGACGAAACTATTTCAACCAGACCAACTTCCCTTGGCCCAAGTTTATGTTCAACATTGATTTCAGCTTCTTGGTATAGAGACAATAGTTCTTGTCAAATAAAGCATTGAAAGCCTCTACCTGAAGGCAAACGACTTGCATTGATTGTTTATGATAATAGGATAAAACCGATAATTAAATACTCGTATCAACAACTCTGTAGTTTACTCTATCGATACTACTTAATTAAAAGACCCCATATTTCAGAACTCTTCCTTCACTCTACTGAATCTGTGACCTTTAAGTAATGAACCAATTCATTCATTGAAAACTCTGGTCGTATTCAATTGAGAATGTGAACGAACAGGTAATCTTCAAAAGAGTATTAATATTTAGCAAAAACCCCATTTGTTGTACCTATGTTGTACCCAAGAAAACAAAAATCCCCTGACTTCAATGAAATCAAGGGATTTTACAGTTGGCCTACTAGGACTCGAACCTAGAACGACTGGACCAAAACCAGCTGTGTTGCCAATTACACCATAGGCCAATACGGCTTTAGAGCGTGCAAATTTAAAACAAAGTTTTAGTTGCACAAACATTTTTAATCACAATATCAAAAAATAGCAGGGAAGGTGCGGGGCTTCCCGTGGTAAACCCGAAGAAATATTCATTATCTTAGACCCGTATTGTGTTCAATTAAATTATTTAAACAGGCTTATGCCAAAAAAAACTTCATTGCTATTTCTATTGGTCTTAATAAACTCCTGTTCCTCCTATAATTCCATAGACACTTTTTACAACGCACATAAAAATGACGATCATGTGACGGCGTTGAGGGTGCCCCGGTTTATGTTGTCACTGGTTGGTAATCTATCTCCCGAAATGAATTCCCTGATCGGCAACACCAAGGATCTGCGATATATGCAGTTTCCCAGCACAACACCGGAACGTGCCGAATACCTGAACAGACAGATGGAAGGCATTACCGGAAATTCCTTTATTGAGGTATATCGTAAAAACGACGGCCTAAACCGCCATGTTATCTCCTTGCGCGAAAAGAAAAATGCGGTAAAAGAGATCTTAATGTACAACAACAACGGTAAAAATGGTTCTTTCCTTTATTTCAAAGGAAATTTTGACCCTGTAAAAGTACGTGAAATGGTCGGCAATGAAGAATTCCAAAAACTGGGCAATGGCGTCATAGATCAGTACAATTCAGATGCCCCGAAAAAATAAGCGCTTAACGCCCCTGTATTAATTTCCAGGCCATTTATAAAGGTATCGTTCCATAAATTTGGGATTAAGAAAAATTGTGCTGATATCAATAACCTTAAGGTTTAGTAAAAATTGGGGGCCATATCTATTTAAATTAGTAAATTCGCCCCCATAGGTAAACCTCATCGTACATGTTTTCAAAGAACTTCGAGAAATGGGACACCTTTCTAGGATGGACCGTTTTCTTAATTGCACTCATTACATATGCCATAACAGTTGAGCCCACCGGAAGTTTTTGGGATGCGGGCGAATATATAGCGACTTCGGCAAAATTACAGGTGGGGCACCCCCCCGGAGCACCCTTGTTACAAATGATCGGGGCCTTTTTTGCCATGTTCGCCTCCGCGCCGGAACACGTAGCCAAATTGGTCAATGATGTATCTGGGGTCTCCAGTGCCTTCACCATTCTTTTTCTCTTTTGGACGATTACCAATCTGATGCAAAAATTAATCGCAAAAGATGGGGACTTGACCAACAATAAAGCACTTGCCGTTCTAGGAAGTGGGTTGGTTGGATCCCTGGCCTTTACCTATAGCGATAGTTTTTGGTTTAATGCCGTTGAGACCGAGGTCTACGCCTCGGCCAGTTGTATTATGGCACTCTTGTTGTGGTTGGGAATTAGGTGGACCGATAATCTAGACAGTCCACGCGGCAATCGATGGCTGGTACTTATCGCCTATGTAGTAGGCCTTACTTTCGGTATACAATTTATGGGTTTCCTGGCGATTCCTTCCATAGGCCTGCTCTATTATTTTAAGCGCTACAAGACCACCACCGTAAAGAACTTCCTTGTCGCCAATATATTGGTCATCGCAGTCTTGATGTTGGTCTATAAATTTTCGTTGACCTACGTACTCAAATTGTTTGGCTGGAGCGAAGTATTTTTTGTAAATAACTTTGGTTTGCCGTTTAATTCTGGTACTGTAATCATGGGGCTTATTTTTATCGGTGTCATTGCCTACGGGTTGAACTATACCCGAAAACACGATTACAGAATCGCCAACACTTTTGTGCTATGCCTTATGTTTCTGTTCCTTGGGTTTTCCTCTTGGATTATGCTTCCCATCCGTGCTAATGCCGATACGATAATCAACGAGAACGACCCATCCGACGCCCGGTCGCTACTTGCGTACTACAACAGGGAACAATATCCCGGTGTCGATAGCCCGGTATATGGAGCCTATTATTCTTCGATGTTTGCACCAAACGGACCGGAGAAAGATGACGAGCCCAAATATGAAAAGGATGAAAAACACGGCAAATATATAATCGTCAACCATTACGAAAACGCCATTCCAGGTCCCGATCCCAAACACGTTGGCCTCTTGCCGCGCATGTGGAGCGAGCAGAACGCGGAAAACTACATCAAATATTTTGATCCTTTGGAATTTAAGATCAAAGGGGAATACCAGTCCAACGAAGACTTGCGAAATGCGGTAAACCAATTTAGGGAAGGTTTCGCCAAAGGAGAGATTGGCGCTAACCAATATATTAAATTTTTACGGGAATTCAGCGATTATATAGAAGTTGAACCTCCCACGGTGTGGCAAAATATAAAATACATGTTCCAATTTCAGTTTGGCTATATGTATTGGCGCTATTTTATGTGGAATTTTGTCGGCAAACAGGACGATATACAAGGCAAATACGACAATCATGGCAACTGGCTAAGCGGGATCAATTTTGTGGACAGTATGCGATTGGGAAGTCAAGATAATTTACCCAGCGACGTATTGGACAACAAAGGAAGGAACACCTATTTCTTTTTACCCCTTATTTTGGGCATCGTAGGGCTTTTATTCCAAATAAAAAAAGACCCCAAACAATTTTGGGTACTTCTGGTATTCTTCCTTTTTACCGGTATAGCCATCCAGTTTTATACCAATCCCGGGATCTTTCAACCCAGAGAAAGGGACTATTCCCTAGTAGGCTCGTTTTACCTATTCTCGGTATGGATAGGCATGGGGGTCTATGGACTGTTCGATGAATTCAAAAAATTGGTTTCACCGAAAATATTGGCCCCGGCGGTAACCCTCATCTGCTTTTTGGCCGTTCCCGTGGTCATGGGGTATCAAAACTGGGACGACCATGACAGATCCAACCGTTTTACCACCACGGCAATTGCCAAGGATTATTTGATGTCTACCCAAGAAAATGCGGGGGCCATCCTCTTTACCATTGGCGATAATGACACCTTCCCACTTTGGTATGTCCAGGAAATAGAAGGATACCGAACCGATACCAGAATTGTGAATACAAGCTTATTTGCGACGGATTGGTACATTGACCAAATGAAGCGAAAGGCTTATACCAGCGACCCCATTCCTTCGCAGTTGACACATGACAAGTACCGATGGGGAACTAGGGATGCCATTTATTACCAAAAGATTACCGATAACCGGTGGAATATTAAGGATTTTATGGATTGGGTAGGCAGCGATAAGCCCCAAACCAAGTTCCGATCGCTTATCCAGAAACAGGGCGGGGACATAAGTGAATATCCGGAAAGCACCCTGGATCTTGTTTATTATCCCACCAATAAGATCCGCATCCCGGTCAATAAAAAAAATGTATTGGAAAGCGGTCTTGTAAAAGAAAAAGACTCCGCTCTTATCGTAGATTATATCGATATAGATCTACCCCAAAGTGCATTGCCCAAGAATAGAATGATGATGTTGGATATAATTGCCAACAACGACTGGAAGCGCCCAATCTACTTTTCTGGTGGTAGTTTTGACAATGCGGAATACATTTGGATGAAGGATTATTTGCAGCTAGATGGATTGGTCTACAAACTGGTTCCAATTAAGACCCAAAATAAAAGCCCTTACGAAATGGGGCGCATTGATGGAGACCTGATGTACGAGATCGTCAAGAAATGGGAGTGGGGAAATTCTGGTGACCCAGATATTTATTTGGATCCACAAACACGTTCTCAAAGTCTTTCCTTTAGGGGGAATATGGCTCGTTTAACCGAGACCCTTATTGCGGAAAACAAAATCGACAAGGCCAAGGACGTCATAGATATCGCCATGAAAAATATGCCCGTAGAGCGGTTTGGGTATTACGCCTTTGTGGAACCCTTTGTAGATGGCTATTACAAGGTAGGGGAAACCCAAAAAGCGAGGAATCTATTTCAAAAACTCAAGAAGAAATACCAGGAAAGGTTAGACTACTATGCCGGAATACCGCTAGATGAACAGTACACAAGACTGGACGATATATTGGATGCCATGCAAGGGTATCGCAGAAATATAGACATATTGGTAGATAACAAAGACCAGGAAACCGCTGAGAAGGAAACCTTGATCTTTAATGAGTACATAGATAAGTTTAGCCACTTTTACAAGAAAGAGGATGTGGACCCAAGTGTTATTCCTCCTATGCCAGAAGAAAATCCCGATGTGGTGGATTCCATTATGCTGGATAACACAAAAACAGAAGAGGCACTGGATAGTACGGAACCGGTACCTGTAAAATAAATTCGAACTCAAGTATCAAGCTCAAACTCAAGTACAAAAAAATAAGGAAGCGAATGGTTTGCAGGGGGGATTTACCTTGGTAGCAGGATTATCCGACAAGTAATTTTGACTCAAAAACCGTTTGCACATGTCCACCAGTGCCTAACGTTAGCTATTTTGAGTCCAAAAAAAACAGCGAAAACCGGTTGAGCTCGAATCTGACATTTGAGTTTGGATATCAAACGTACTCGTTAAGAATACCTATAAGGGTATTTGCATCTTGTTCCCCGCTTTGGCGCCACACCATTTCGCCTTTTTTATAGATCATCAAAGTGGGCAACCCTTTCACCCTTAAGGCATTTGAAAGCTCTCTGTTTTTGTCTACATCTATTTTTATAACCTTGCCCTTGTCCCCCAAAGCCGCAGCTACATCTCTAAGAACAGGATGCATCGCAGTTGATTGCTCGTTCCATTCCGCATAAAAATCGAGCAATACTGGGACGTTTAAATCTATAAGTTCACCAAATTTAGACATATATACAACGTTGGGTTAAAAACTCGTCTTGAATCAAAAGTAGTAAAAAATGTTAAAAGACTGGCTATGCGCTCTTTTTTCTGACCGACCTAAAGGTTAAAATCAAACCAAGGACTTCTTTTTAAGCGTTATTACGGTGATTTCCGGCCATATTCCTACTCTGCCAGGATACCCCAAAAACCCAAAGCCCCTATTCACGTTAATATACGCTCCTTTCTCACTATAGATACCAGCCCAGTGCTTGTACCTCCATTTTGCCGGACTCCATTTTACCCACCCAGGAATCTCGATTCCAAACTGCATACCATGCGTATGCCCGCTAAGTGTAAGGTGGTAATGGTAATCATCGGATAGCACCTTTTCCTCCCAATGAGTAGGGTCATGGCTCATCAATATTTTAAAATCGTCCTGGGAAACCTTTTCCGCCGCCTTCTTTAGGTCGCCCGCATTTTTAAAACCTCCCTTGCCCCAATTCTCAACGCCCACCAGAGCGATACGATCCTTCCCTTTTTGTAAAAATCGACTTTCGTTCAGCAAAAGATCAAAACCGATGTCTTTCTGTAATTTTTTTAAATCCTCTAGATTCTTTTCCTTGGCTTCCTCTGTTTCCCATTCTACATAGTCCCCGTAATCATGGTTGCCAAGAATAGAATATTTACCGTCCGTGGCATCCAATGTCGAAAAAAGATCGGCCCAAGGATCCATTTCCACCGCCATGTTATTCACCATATCCCCTGTAAAGAGCAATACGTCGCTCTCTTGTCTATTGATGAGTTCCACGGCATACTCGATCTTGTCACGATTGTCAAAACTTCCACTGTGAACATCGGATATCTGGGTAATTCTATAGCCATCAAATGCGTCTGGCAGATCATCGAATTCCAGGGTGTACTTGAGGACTTTAAAATTATATTTTCCCTTATACATCCCATAAAGTAGGGCGCCGAATGGTATTGCAGCTATACCCAAGGCAATTGTACTTAGAAACCTCCTTCTTTGGGGAAAGGTAAATTCTTTGGACGCACCAAAAAAATTGGAGTATGTGGCCGAAACCAATCGAAATAAGTCTTCAGAAAAAAGAAAAAGAATGGTGACCATCTCAAACACCATCATAGTGATCAGAAATCCAAAGGCGTAGCTCTTGGGTCGGCTCAATACCCTGCCTGGCGTCTCTCCCAGGGTAAACTGATAGATAAAGTTGCCCACTACCAAAAGCGCAATGGCCATAAAAATGTAATATACCCAAGGATACCTGGATATGGTTTTTAAGGCCTGAAGGGTATAGAGGCCCAATACAAAATAAACAATAAGAAATATAATCCAACGTAGCATAGCTGCTTTTTTACAAAGGTATTTTTTTCGAATCGCAGGATTGACCCATTTACACTTTATTTAACTCCTTTTATAACATTTTGAATATTCTTAACATCGCTCACTGCTATTTCGTCCTCTTCCAAGAATCTCATCGAATTCATAGGGACTTCAGGTTTTTTATCCAGTTTTTTATGAAATTTGGTACCCGTAAGGTGTAAGGCCTTAAATCCTCTTTTCATAAATTCCCGAGCATTCTCCTCTTTAATGCCACCACCCGGCATAATAGCGCAGCGGGGGTTCGTCCGATGCAATTGATCCAACAGCTTAATCCCCTGTAAGGCCGAGCGCTGTTGTCCGGAAGACAGAATATAATCTACGCCCATTTCTTCTAGTTGGGCCAGGGCTGCAAAGGGATCTTTCACCCAATCGAACGCTCGATGGAATGTAAATTTAAGAGGTCTTGCCAATTGCCGTAATTCCTTGGTTCGGTCCACGTCTAACGTAAAATCTGAATTCAACACTCCCGAAACAACTCCGGCAAAACCGAGTTCCACACAAAGTAGAATGTCGTTTTTCATGGTATCGAACTCCAGGTCGGAATAGGTGAAGTCCCCACTTCTCGGTCGGATCAGCACATGTACAGGAAGGGAAAGTTGCTCTCTGGTGCTTTTTAAAAGGCCAAAGGACGGCGTTATCCCGCCCACTCCCAGTTCCGAACAAAGTTCAATCCGGTCTGCCCCGGCCTTTTCGGCATTTAGACCCGATTGCAATGAATTGGCACATACTTCTACTAACATAGCTTTACGTCTATTTTAAATTAAACTTTCCTCTGGCCCAACGCCTTCTTCATATAGATTTAGGCAAGAAGCGAAGGGCGCAATGCGAAGGGCAAATATTTTTCTAAACCCATAAACTAATTTTGCTCCGCCATTCGGGTTTCTTATATTTAAGGATCGGAGTGCTTTAAAACTTTAGGACCTCCCCTTTGTTTACGACTTTAAAATTAAACAACCGACTCCCATGAAACGAAGAAACTTTCTAAAAAATTCCACTTTAGGTACGGCAACCCTAATTTCCGCTCCCATTTTAGCTTCCCCACAAGTACAAAGCACCAAGAAAACCAAAGCGATGGCCAATGTAAAGGAAGTACGTCCCATAGTCGTTTGTACTTGGGATTTTCACAATGCCACCGCAAGGGCATGGGAAGTGCTAAAAAGTGGTGGCAATTCACTTGATGCGGTAGAGCAGGGGGTTATGGTAGAAGAGGCCGACCCCAATAACCAGACCGTAGGCCTTGGCGGCCGTCCAGATCGAGATGGAAATGTAACCCTGGATGCGTGTATCATGGACAAGGATGCCCGTTGTGGTTCCGTGGTGTACCTTCAAAACATAGTCCATCCGGTCTCTGTGGCACGTAAGGTCATGGAAGACACACCACATATTATTTTGGCGGGAAAAGGGGCGGAACAATTTGCGTACGAAAAAGGGTTTAAAAAAGTAAATCTGTTGACCGAGAAATCCAGGCAAGAATGGTTAAAATGGAAAAAGACCTCCAAATACCAACCCGTCATCAATATAGAAAACCATGACACCATCGGGATGCTGGCCATCGACAAGAACGGAGATATCTCCGGGGCATGTACCACGAGCGGGATGGCCTATAAAATCGCAGGTCGGGTCGGGGATTCGCCCATTATCGGGGCAGGCTTGTTCGTCGACAATGAGGTGGGGGCCGCAACTGCCACCGGTGTCGGAGAGGAAGTAATCAGGACCGTTGGCAGCTTTTTAATTGTAGAATTAATGCGACAGGGCATGTCTCCCCAAGAAGCCTGCGAGGAAGGGGTAAAGCGGATCATTGAAAAAAACAAGGACAAGCAAGATTTTCAAATAGGATTCTTGGCCATCAATAAAAATGGCGAAACGGGCGGTTATTGCATCCATCCCGGGTTTACCTACAGCATGTTCACCGCGAAGGGCCAATTAAACCATCCGGCGGGTTCCTATTTAAAAGGATAGTGCCCGTTTATTAATGTGTAGTTAGCCCCAAAATTGGTTAACAGCGATTTTTGAAACAGGATAAGGCTACATTTTTAAGCATAGCCGTAGTACGGTTCATCCCAAAGCCTCAGGATTAACGGAACAATGCGCAAAATGAGTAATAAAAAATAAGTGATGAATTCTTAAATAGGCCCATGATCTTCGTAGCTTTGAAAACTATCAACAACACTTGAAATGGCAGAACAGAAACGACTTTTTTTATTGGATGCATACGCACTCATTTTTCGAGGGTATTATGCACTTATCAAAAACCCCAGGATCAATTCCAAAGGCATGGACACCTCCGCCATATTGGGGTTTGTAAATTCTCTGTTTGATGTTATAAAAAGGGAAAAACCAGATCATCTTGCCGTATGTTTTGACAAAGGCGGGAGCACGGAACGCACTGCACTTTTCCCGGAATACAAGGCCAACCGGGATCAGACCCCGGACGCCATTAAAATAGCCGTCCCATATATACAGGAAATTCTACGGGCCATGCACATTCCCGTGGTGGAACTTCACGGCCTGGAGGCCGATGACATTATCGGGACATTGGCCAAACAGGCAGAAAAGGAAAATTACAAGGTCTTTATGGTAACGCCCGATAAGGATTTTGGGCAATTGGTCTCTGAAAATATTTTTATGTACCGTCCTGCACGCATGGGCAATGGTATAGAAATATGGGGCATCCCCGAGGTCCAAAAAAAGTTTGGGGTGGAACGACCAGAACAAGTTATCGACTATTTGGGAATGATGGGCGATGCCAGCGACAATATTCCGGGATTGCCAGGAGTAGGGGAAAAGACCGCTAAGAAATTCTTGGCAGAGTTTGGCTCCATGGAGGAACTTTTGGCCAATACGGACCAACTGAAGGGCAAAATGAAGGAGAAAGTGGAAGAAAATGCAGAACTGGGCCTGTTGTCCAAAAAACTGGCTACCATTTGCATTGATTGCGATGTTGCCTTCAATGCCGACAACTATGAACTTTCCATGCCCGACAGCGAAAAAGTACAGCAGATTTTTGAGGAACTGGAGTTCAGAAGACTAAGGGACCAGTTCCTAAAAATATTTTCGGGTGACACCACGGAAACAACTACGCAGGTAACCAACACTCTCTCTGGCAAGCAACAGGCCCAAGAAGCAGGAGGGGGCCAATTTTCACTATTTGGAAATGAGGGTGATTCCCCTGCGGAGACCTTAAAAGAGATTTCGAGTAGAAAGACCATAAAAGATATCCCCCATTCCTATCAGAGCGTATCCTCTGAAATGGCCATGAAACTTTTTTTGAAGAATTTGATCAATCAAACTTCTGTTTGTTTTGATACGGAGACCACTTCCCTAAACCCATTGGAAGCAGAGCTGGTCGGGATTGCCTTTAGTTGGGAAGTGAGCAAAGGGTTTTATTTACCATTTCCTAAAGGGCGTGGGAAAGCACAAGAATTAATTGAGGAACTCCGACCCTTCTTTGAATCGGAAAGCATTGAAAAAATAGGACAAAACCTAAAGTACGACATCAAAGTACTGCACAAATACAACATCAAGGTAAAAGGAAAGTGTTTTGACACTATGTTGGCGCACTACCTGATCAACCCCGATATGCGGCACAACATGGATGTGCTCTCCGAGACCTACCTCAATTATACCCCCATATCCATTACGGAACTTATCGGGAAGAAAGGGAAAAATCAACTATCCATGGACGATGTTCCGCTGGAACGGCAAACAGAATACGCTGTGGAGGATGCCGATGTCACCCTTCAACTATCTCAACATTTTAGACCCGAACTAAAAGAAGCAAAAACCGAAAAACTTTTTGAGGAAATCGAGATTCCCCTACTCCATGTCCTCGCCGATATGGAACTGGAGGGCATAAAATTGGACGAGAAATTTTTGAGGTCCCTGTCCAAAGATCTGGACAGCGACATCAAGAAACTGGAAAGTACCATTTACCAAGAGGCCGGGGAAGAGTTTAATATTGCTTCCCCCAAACAATTGGGAGAAATCCTGTTCGTCAAATTAAAGTTGGTCGACAAACCAAAAAAGACCAAGACCGGCCAATATTCCACTGCCGAAGACGTACTCTCCTACTTGGCCAAAGACCATCAAATTATTAGGGACGTACTGGAATATAGAGGGTTGGCAAAGCTAAAAAGCACCTACATCGATGCCCTGCCCGAACAAGTAGACCCAGCTACGGGCCGGGTACATACGGATTATATGCAGACCGTTGCAGCTACGGGCAGATTGAGCAGCAACAATCCCAATCTACAGAATATCCCTATCCGAACGGAACGCGGAAGGGAGGTGCGTAAAGCCTTTGTGCCACGAGATGAAAACTACACGCTACTAGCCGCAGATTATTCCCAAATAGAACTTAGGATCATTGCCGCCCTTAGCGAAGAGACGACCATGATCGAGGCTTTTAAAAATGGGGAGGATATCCACGCCTCCACCGCCTCCAAGGTTTTTAACATTCCGTTGGAAGAAGTTACCAGGGAACAACGCAGCAACGCCAAAACAGTAAACTTCGGAATCATCTATGGTGTATCGGCATTTGGGCTTAGCAATCAAACGGACCTATCCCGCACCGACGCCAAGGAACTGATCGAGACCTATTATAAGACCTATCCCAAATTACGCAATTACATCCGTGAACAGATCCATTTTGCCCAGGAGAATGGATACGTGCAAACCGTCTTGGGAAGGCGTAGGTATTTGCGGGACATCAACGCGGGCAACGCCGTGGTTCGCAGTGCCGCAGAACGCAACGCGGTAAATGCCCCCATCCAGGGCAGTGCCGCGGATATCATTAAAATCGCCATGATCAATATCCACAAAAAATTATCGGAAGGCGATTTTAAGAGCAAAATGCTGCTCCAGGTACACGATGAGCTGGTTTTTGACATCTACAAACCCGAGTTGGAAACCCTAAAACCTCTTATACGATCCGAAATGGAAAATGCGTATAAGCTTTCCGTTCCTTTGGACGTAGAATTGGGAGTAGGTCATAATTGGCTAGAAGCACATTAATCAATGCCCGTCTATAAAGTCCGATAACTGCGTTATGCTCGTTTTAAAAACAGTCATTTACACGGGTAAACTCCTTGGTTTTCAAAACCTGCCCGTACCCCGCCAGAATGATATTGTCGGGCTGGCTGTCAGGCGGGCTTCGCAAGCCTTGTTCTCGGACTTTCTAGCTCAGGCAAAAACTAAGCATTCAGAATTCTAATCCCTACTGCCCAAATATCGCAGGACAAAATAGGCCAAGGTGGCCAATGCACCTATGGCAGCGACCAAATAGGTTCTGGCGGCCCATTTTAACGCATCCTCGGCACCCGCGTATTCCTGTGGGGCCAACATATTCTTGTTTTTTAACCAAGCCAGGGCCCGGTTGCTGGCATCGTATTCCACAGGCAAGGTAACGAGGGTAAACGCCGTAACGATTCCGTACAAAATAATCCCCGCAAGCATTAACGTACTGCCCAAGGCCGAGGTCGCGGAAAGGATCAACCCCCCCATAATAACCCATTGGGACAGGCCAGAGGCCACGTTTACCATGGGCACCATTTTGGAACGCATCTGTAACCAACTATAGGCAGTGGCGTGCTGAACCGCATGCCCACATTCGTGCGCCGCTACGGCGGCGGCGGCGGCATTGCGCTGACTGTAGACCCCTTCGCTCAAGTTTACCGTTTTTTTGGTCGGGTCGTAGTGATCGGTCAACATTCCTGGGGTCGAAATCACCTTTACGTCCCTGATACCATTGTCCGCCAACATCTTTTCGGCTATCTCTGCACCGCTCATCCCATTTCTCAGATGTACTTGGGAGTACTTTTTAAACTTGCTCTTAAGCTTTTTGCTCACCAGCCAACTTACCAAAGCAATGGCACCAACTATTACATAATAGAACATCATAACGCTGTCATTTTAAACATTTTATAAATATAACGGATTTTTCCACATGCCCGTCTCCCCGGTAATTACAAAAACCCCGCCAAACCCTTTTGAGTCGTCCCACGACCCATACCTCTTCCACTTGCTGACAAAATGTCTCTATAAATATTTGACCCACACCCCTTATATAATTCCAAAATTAAAATCCGACCCTTTCAAAAAAAGCAAAGGACATAAGGAGCAAAGACATTCCGTTAGTATTGGAATTACAAATAAAGACCAATACCTTCTAAAATATGATTTTGCGTTTCATATCCGTACTTGCTCTTTAATCCTTTCGTCCATTATTGTTATTTGTACTTCAATTTTAGTACCACCATAATAAAAACAAGAATAGCCGTGAAAGCGTTGGCAATGGTGATGGGAAGGCTTCCGTGGTAAATGCCATAGATCATCCAAAGAATCACCCCAAACAGCATCACTAGATACATGACCAGTGAAATATCCGTGGTGGACCTTTCTTTCCATGCCTTGAACACCTGCGGCACAAAGGCCATAGTGGTTAGTGTGGCAGCCACAAAACCCAAAATTTCAATTTTATGCATTTGAAGGGGTAAATGAATTCATTTAAACTTTTTAGGACGTCATGTCTTATTCCGAATGAAACATTACCCTACAATATTCACGATCTTTCCCGGTACCACGATGACCTTTTTAGGGGTTCGGCCCTGGAGTTGTGCTTGGGTTTTTTCGTGCGCCAACACCGCTTTCTCAATGTCCGTTTTATCCATATCCAGAGGCAATTTTAACGTAAAGCGTGTCTTGCCATTAAAAGAGATAGGATAGTCCTTACTGCTTTCCACCACATATTTTTCCTCGAATTTGGGGAAGGGAGCGTTAGAAATGGATTGGGTATGCCCTAGTTTTTCCCAGAGTTCCTCCGCGATATGTGGGGCGTAGGGCGCTATTATGATGGCCAAGGGCTCCAATATATCCCTATGGTTACATTTCTGGGCGGTTAGTTCATTAACGCAGATCATAAAAGTGGAGACCGAGGTGTTAAAAGAGAAATTTTCAATATCGTCCTCAACTTTTTTGATCGTTTTGTGTAGGGTTTTAAAAGATTCCGCCAAGGCCTCCCGCTTTCCCCCGTCCAAGGATAGGGAGTTTTCTATATGGAACCCCCCGTCGGGGCCGGAGTGGTAGAGTTTCCACAGCTTTTTAAGAAAGCCAAACACCCCCGTGATCCCAGCGGTGTTCCAAGGTTTGGATTGCTCCAACGGCCCTAGGAACATCTCGTACAATCGCAGGCTGTCCGCTCCGTATTCTTCACAGATCGAATCGGGGCTCACCACATTGTATTTGGATTTGGACATTTTTTCTACTTCCCGCAGTACCTTAATTGGCCCGTCATGGGGTATAAATTTCGCATTTTCAAATTCTGGCTGCCAATTTTTAAATTTTGTGATGTCTAACTCATCCGATAGATTTACAAAATTTACATCCACATGAATTTTATCAAAAGTGAGATTGTCAAAAGTGAGACCTGTAATTCCTTGAATCAACTGAAATGCATTATTGTTTGTATCGGAATTATTATAGGCATCGATTATTTCTGCCGAAACATAAATATCGGGACGTTGACTAATTCTACTTACAAAAGCACTCGTCCCGGTAATCATTCCTTGATTGATCAATTTTTTTGCAAACTCGGACTTTGGAACCAAACCCTTATCATAGAAAAACTTCTGCCAAAAACGGGCGTATAATAAATGCCCCGTTGCGTGTTCGCTCCCACCGATATAGAGATCCACATCCTGCCAATAATTGATGGCCTCTTGTGAAAATACTTCCTCGGAATTGTGCGGGTCCATATATCGATTAAAGTAAAAAGAGCTACCCGCCCAGCCAGGCATGGTATTGAGTTCTAAAGGCCCACCGATTCGCTTACCGCGCTCAGGTTGACCTTCCGGGGAGGAACTAGTAAATTCTTCTTTAGACACTACTTTTCCCGCGTCGCCATATTGCATCCAATACCACTCATTTGCGTTTCCCAAAGGCGGTTCCCCGGTTTCCGTGGGCAGGTATTTATCCACTTCGGGCAATTTTAGCGGAAGAAATTTTTCGTCCAACATCTGTGGCATGCCATCGCCGTCATAATAAACGGGAAAGGGTTCTCCCCAATAGCGTTGACGGCTAAAAACGGCATCGCGCAACCGGTAATTAATTATCCCTTCGCCCCGGCCCATTTTTTCGAGTTCCGCAATCGCCTTCTTGGTAGCTTCCGTATAGCCGAGCCCGTTCAAGAAATCCGAATTGGCAATTATTGTCGTCTCCTTGTCCGCAAAGGCCTCCTCGGAAATATCCACGCCTTCAAAAATATTGGGAATGGGTAGCTTAAAATGCAGGGCAAAATCGTAATCCCGCTGATCCCCACAGGGAACGGACATCACCGCACCCGTACCGTAGCCGGCCAAAACATAATCCCCTATCCAAATAGGAATGGGTTTTTTGGTAAAGGGATGCTCGGCATACGCTCCGGTAAATGCTCCGGTAATCGACTTAACATCCGCCATTCGGTCGCGTTCCGAACGCATGGCCGTGGCCTTAATATAAGCTTCCACTTCTACCCTTTGTTCGGCGGTGGTTAATTGCGGTACCAGCTCGTGCTCGGGCGCCAAGGTCATAAAACTTACGCCGAAAATGGTGTCGGGTCGGGTGGTAAAAACTGAAATCCATTTTACTTGCGAAGGGTGAAGCGTTTCTTTTTCACTTGAATAGAAGTCCCCTCCTAAATCCTCCCCCGAGGGAACTAGGGGGAGGACTTTGAACCTTACCATCGCCCCTTTGCTCCTACCGATCCAATTGGTTTGGGAGTCTTTTAATGGCTGCGGCCAATCCAATTGCTGCAATCCGTTCAACAAGCGTTGGGCATAGGCGGAGATTCGCATACTCCATTGGGTCATCTTCTTACGGATTACAGGGTGCCCACCACGTTCGGAAACGCCATTGACAATCTCGTCGTTGGCCAATACCGTGCCCAAAGCCGGACACCAATTGACCTCCGTCTCCGCCAAATATGTCAATCGGTACTGCAATAGGATTTCCTGTTGGCGCTTATCCGAAAATTCATTCCATTCACCCGCGGAAAACCTGGGTACTTCAGAATCGCAAACCGCGTTTACGCCAGTATTGCCACCCTTTTCAAAACAGGCGATCAATTCAGAAATATCCTGTGCCTTATCTATGTCCTTGTTGTACCAAGAATTAAATAGTTGAATAAATATCCACTGCGTCCATTTATAGTATTGTGGATCTGAAGTACGAACTTCCCGGCTCCAATCGAACGAAAATCCAATTTTATCCAGTTGCTCCCTATATCGGTTGATATTGGCCTCGGTAGTTATGGCCGGATGTTGTCCCGTCTGTATGGCGTACTGTTCCGCTGGCAGTCCAAAGGAGTCGTAACCCATGGGATGCAATACATTAAAACCCTTGTGCCGTTTGTAGCGGGCATAGATATCACTGGCAATATATCCCAACGGATGGCCTACGTGGAGTCCGGCTCCCGAGGGGTAAGGAAACATATCCAAAACGTAAAATTTGGGCTTGTTCTCTCCTAACCCCTCTCCTGGAGAGGAATAAGGATTTTTAGCCTTAAAGGTTTGGTTCTCTTTCCAAAATTTTTGCCATTTGGCCTCAATTTCGTTGAAATTGTAGTTCATATTCGGTATTTTTTGAAAACCATTGGATCCATCCCGGGTTTTTTCGCAATCCTAAAGGGACCAAGTGACCCTGTAGGGGATCAATGATATATTCGGAGGGCAAAAATAAGCCTAATCCATGAAAGCCGAAAGTTATCCGCCATTCAAAATACACGCCTACCAAAACTCAAAATCAAGTTAAACCGAAATCGACCTCCAATAATTCCAATTTCTTTGCTATTTTTACCACCTAGTAGTCATTTTCCAATATGGGCAAATCTTTTGAGCGTTATCAAAAAAGAAAACTAATCTCTTCCTATTTTTCAGTTGTACTTAGTATTGGACTGGTTTTATTCCTACTGGGTATTTTGGGTATTTTGGTCCTGAACACCAAAAAGCTGGCGGATCATTTTAAGGAGCAGATAACCATCTCCGTCTTCTTAAAAGACTCGGCAAAACCCGTGGAAGTGGACCAGTTACAAAAAAGTCTTGCCTTAGCGGAATATACCAAATCGGCCACTTATGTATCCAAGGAAGAGGCCGCCGAGCAGCACAGTGGGGAAATTGGCGAGAATTTTATGGATTTTTTGGGCTATAACCCATTAAAAAATTCGATCGACGTTCAATTGAAGGCCGATTATGTCTCCGCCGAGCAAATTGCCGAAATTGCCGACGATCTTTCCTCAAAAAATTACGTGGAGGAGGTCAGTTATGACAAGCCCCTCATTTCGTTGCTCAACGAAAACGTAAAACGGATCAGCTTTTGGATCTTGGTGGCAAGCGGGATGTTTACCTTTATCGCGGTCCTATTGATCAACAGTTCCATTCGACTGTCTATTTATTCCAAAAGATTTATCATCAAGACCATGCAAATGGTAGGCGCCACCAAAAAATTTATTAGAAGGCCCTTTATTTACACGAACATAAAATTGGGGATGCTAGGAGCAGCGTTGGCGTTGGTAGCCCTGGGAGTGGTTTGTTATTATGTGAACGAGAGTTTCCCGGAAATCCGGCTGTTAAAGGACCCGTACATATTGGCAACCCTGTTTGTTGGGGTCTTTGTGTTGGGGATACTCATTTCGGTCATTAGCACTTATTTTGCCACATCCCGTTTTCTGAATCTAAGGACAGACGACTTGTATTATTGAACCCAAAAAGGACTTTAATTGGATTAAAAATGGCTAATTTTCGGTTCAATCCAAAAAGTTTAAATGAGTTCATTAACTTTGCGGCATGAAGAAACAAAGGAATCATCAAAATCAAGGTCCGAAACCTGAATTTATATTCCAAAGGAAAAATTATATCGTTATGGCGATAGGGCTGGCCTTCTTGGTGTTGGGCTTTATTCTTATGAGTGGTGGCGGAAGTGATGACCCCAACGTATTTAATCCGGAGATGTTCAACTTTAGAAGAATTAGATTGGCCCCAACTTTGGTACTTATTGGATTGGGAATTCAGATTTATGCCATTTTGTTGAACCCACACAAGAAAAATTAGGATTTGGATACCCTACAGGCCATTGTTCTTGCCATTATTGAAGGCATTACCGAATTTTTACCCGTTTCCTCCACAGGGCACATGATCATAGCATCTTCCTTTTTTGGCATAGCACAGGAAGATTTTACCAAGCTTTTTACCATTGTCATTCAACTGGGAACCATCCTTTCTGTCGTTGTCCTTTATTTTAAGCGATTTTTTCAAAGCATCGATTTCTATTTTAAACTGCTCGTGGCCTTTATCCCGGCTGTAGTCTTTGGCTTGCTTTTGAGCGATTATATAGATGAGCTGTTGGAAAGCCCGGTCACCGTGGCCGTTTCCTTGATTATAGGGGGATTTATCCTCCTCAAAGTGGACGATTGGTTCGGCGATGGGGAAACAACGGAGATCTCTTATCCAACAGCGTTTAAAATCGGACTTTATCAGTGCTTGGCCATGATTCCAGGAGTGTCCCGTAGCGGCGCCAGTATTGTTGGGGGAATGTCACAGAAACTCACGCGTACCTCTGCGGCAGAATTTTCTTTTTTCCTCGCCGTGCCCACCATGTTGGGGGCTACATTAAAAAAGAGTTACGATTACTACCAAGCTGGTTTTACACTTACCGGCGAGCAGATAAACCTATTGATCATTGGCAACGTTGTCGGCTTTTTGGTCGCCCTCCTGGCCATCAAGACTTTTATAGATTATCTAGGGAAGCACGGATTTAAGGTGTTTGGCTACTACCGGATCGTAATTGGAGCCCTTGTTCTGGTCGTCCATTATTTTGTAGGCCCATTAACCGTTATTTGATGAGCGAATCTGATTTTTTGGACGGAAAGCTTTTGTTGATCGACAAACCGTTGGGCTGGTCTTCCTTCCAGGCGGTGAACAAGATAAAATGGGTAATCCGGACAAAATTTAATCTCAAAAAAATAAAGGTAGGACATGCCGGTACTTTAGATCCTTTGGCCACAGGGCTCTTACTTATCTGTACGGGAAAATTAACCAAAACGCTGAACGAGCTGCAGGGACAGGTCAAGGAATATACGGGAACTATTTTTTTAGGGGCCACTACCCCTTCCTATGATAGGGAAACACAAGTGGACCAGGAATTCCCCACGGAACATATTACCGATGCACTCCTCCATCAAACCACAGAATCATTTCTTGGGAAAATCCAACAACTTCCCCCTATTTTTTCGGCCTTAAAAAAAGATGGAAAAAGGCTGTACGAATTTGCAAGGGAAGGAGAATCTGTGGAAATAAAACCTCGGACCATTGAAATATCAAAATTTGATATTACCCGTATCGATCTACCCGAAATCGAGTTCAGGGTGGTGTGCAGTAAAGGGACCTACATCCGTTCCCTAGCCCATGATTATGGAAAGGCCCTGGCCTCGGGAGCGCATCTTTCTACCCTCCGAAGAACCAAAATAGGGGATTACTTCGTAGATAAAGCAATAACACCTATGGATTTTGAAACCTCGATGTTATCAAAACCTAAGTAAGTATAATATCTTGTAACGATCTACTTTCATCGGATCGATAAAATAATTTGATAAAAATGCGGTTATAGGATTATGCAATTAAACCGGCGACAGCTTTCACTTTTGATAACTTTCCTCACCATGGCCTTGGTGGTGTTGTCCCTTTTCAACATTCGGTTGGGTTCCAAGAAAGCGGACGACTACGTTATTGAATTAAGTCTGGCCGACGACGATTTTGAAAAAACCATCGAGGAACAGGTAGAGGAGATGAAGGATATGGCCAACGCGGAACCTATAAAAAGCCATATGGCCTTTAACGAGACTGCGAAGCCAAGTTTTGGAAACCCCGAACCTCTAAAAACCTTGGACGAATTGATGGAGGAAAGGGAAACCGCCAGCGAATCGGACGAGACAAAAGACTTTTTAAGTTCCGAATCGGGCTACGCGGCAAGCCTGAAAGAACTGGAAAAAAAACGCGAGGAAAAACAAAAGCTTCTGGGTGAAAAGGATGCCCAAAAGACAGAACGAACCAATAATTTGGCCAAGCGCCGTACTTCGGTATCCTATTCCCTGGTGGATCGCAATAGTTTTCGTTTGCCCCCCCCCATCTACACCTGTTTGGAAGGAGGCATGGTGGTGGTAAACATAGAGGTGGATGCCCTAGGAAATGTTACGGAGGCAGGATTTAACAGTAAAAGTTCCAACACATCCAACGGTTGCCTCGTGGATAATGCAATTGCTTATGCTTACAAGGCCAAATTCAATACGTCCAACAGATCTTCACAAAAAGGGACGATTACCTATATATTTCAAGGTAAACCTATGTAGGCTCGTTTCCGAAAATATTCGCTACCTTCATACGTATGGAAAAACATAGATGCGGCTGGTGCATGGGCGACCCTCTATATGAAGCCTATCACGACAAGGAATGGGGCGTCCCGGTAAAGGAGGATGCAAAATTGTTCGAGTTTCTTATCCTTGAGACCTTTCAAGCCGGGTTGAGCTGGATCACCATATTGCGCAAACGGGAAAATTTTCAAAAGGCCTTGGACAATTTCGACTATAAAAAAATTGCGCTCTACGATGAAGCCAAATTAGCATCCCTAATGCAAAACGAAGGTATTATCCGCAACAATCTGAAGGTCCGATCCACGGTTACAAACGCGCAAGCTTTTATTAAGGTACAACAAGAGTTCGGAAGCTTTAGCAACTATATTTGGGACTTTGTAGACGGAAAACCCATTAAAAACCGCCATAAGGATTACAAGCAAGCGCCTGCAAACACCCCTTTGTCCGATACCATTAGTAAAGATCTAAAAAGACGGGGCTTTAAATTTGTAGGAAGCACCGTAGTCTATGCGCACATGCAGGCCACGGGGATGGTAAATGACCACGAAGTCGGTTGTTTTAGGTATAGCGAAGTTTAGAGGATAATTATTCCAAGCTTTCCCGTTAAATGCAATAAATGAATGCAACGTATAGATCCTTTCCCAAGGAAGGGAGAATCATTCCTTTAAAATCCTGACAAACTCCGCCCTCGAAATCTCTTCCGCACCAAGACTTTCAAGATGGGGATTATAGATCTGGCAGTCGATAAGACGGTATTTTTTTTGCTGCAATTCCCGGGCTAAATGAATAAAGGCGAATTTGGAAGCGTTACTACTTTTGCTAAACATACTCTCCCCACAGAATACGTGGCCCAGGTCCACACCATAGAGTCCGCCTACCAAATTATTCCCTTCCCAAACTTCGTAGGACGTTGCATGGCCCAAAGCATGGAGCATTTGATAGGCCGCTTTCATTTCCGCACCGATCCAAGTTCCTTTCTGCCCTTTCCTCGGGATGATGGCACATTGATCGAGTACTGCTTTAAATGCCTTATTGCAGGTCAGGGAAAATTGATTGCCCGCCATTACTTTTCGCATGCTCTTTGACACAACCACCTTGTGCGGAAAAAGTACCATTCTTGGATCGGGACACCACCATAAAATTGGAGACCCTTCATTAAACCACGGAAAAATCCCATTCATGTAGGCCATCAAAAGCCTTTCTGGGGATAAATCGCCCCCAATGGCCAATAGACCATCGGCCTTGGCGAAATCCAAAGGAGGAAATTCCAATCGTTCGGATAATAGAATGATAGGCCTGTGATCTGGATCTTCTTCCATAATTTACGTCCATAAACCCGCCAACCGGTAGTACGCCATTACCGGCATCCCCCACCTCAATTAGAACGGGAGATCATCGTGATCTTCCTCATTTAAATTATCCGCGGGTTCAAAAGCATCCATAGGAGGTACTGGCGGCATATCGGAAGTTGCCGTTTCGGGTTGCAGGTTTTCAATTCGCCACCCTTGAACAGAATTAAAATATTTGGTCTCGCCCTGTGGGCTCGTCCATTCCCGGCCTCTAAGATTAATGCTGACTTTTACTGGCTGGCCCACCTGAAAATTATTCAACAGGTCGCATTTGTCCTGCACAAACTCTATCATTATGTGCTGGGGATATTGCTCCTCGGTAGTGACCACCATTTCCCTTTTCCTAAAACCATTGTTGCCAAAGGTCTTTGTCTCATCGATCAATTTAATTTTTCCTTGTACTTCCATTTTCTATGTATTTGCCAACAGTACCTTCCAAGCGGAAAGCACATCGGCTTCGGTTAAATATTCCTGTGCTTTTAGATGTATTTTTATAGGGTCGTCCGCGCTTATAATCGAGCGTATTTCAATATTCGATGCAACAAACTCTTCTACTTCCTTCTCGCTAGGGATCTCCTCAATATTTCCCAACATCCCTAGATCATTTCCGGTAAGGACAGGGCTCAACCGAATATGTTCCGGAAGTTGATCAACCCCAATACCATGAGTGTGCAACGGTTTGGGCACCTCAAAAAGCCCTAGATTTGCCCTAGTGTACCAATTGCCGCCCATACGGGCCACCAGATCAATTTTATCTTGGTCGATACGGCCATCCCCGGTCAAAATATTCGGATCGATATGAATCTTGACCACCTCCGAAAAGATTAGGTTACCTGCCCCGCCCGTTTGTCCCAATGGTTCTACCTTGATGACCCTACATTCAAATTGAACAGGGGATTCCGCCACCCGGAATGGCTTTACCAAATCGCTTTTCACCATGGTAAATCCCGCCTTTACAAATTCGTTTTCCCCTTCCGCGTATTCCGTGCTGGCAAGGGAAACCTGCTGTATCATTGAAAAGCTCACAATGTTTATGACCACCTCCTTGGTCTTCAGCACATTTTCCAAGGTATGTTTTGTAGTATTGTTCCGCACTCTTCGGGAGGGCGAGAAAATCAGGATTGGAGGATTAGAGCCAAAAACATTGAAAAAGCTGAACGGGGCCAAATTGGGCCTCCCTTTTTTATCCACGGTACTGGCAAACGCAATAGGCCTAGGCCCGATCGCACCTAAAAGATAGCCGTGCAGCTTGCCAGCAGGAATCTCTGCCGGTAATATAGAAATCTTATCCCCCATTGGCTACAAAAGTACGTAAAATGTATGCCATCCAAAATAAATGAACCCCGATATTCAGATACATTTTGCCCAGCCTATAACCAGATAACCTTGTCGGTAACAGGACCCCTGGGAACCACTGGAACCTCCTCATCGTAATGGCCCATATAAAAAAATCCAAGACACTTTTCCCCGCTTTTAAGGTCAAAGAATTCGTCCATATATTTTATCAGTCCCGTAGAACTCCAGTAGCACCCTATTCCCATTTCGGTGCATCGAAGCCACATATTCTGGACGGCCATTGCAGTAGATGCCAATTCCTCCCATTCGGGTAAGCTTTCCTTCTGGTCTCGTTGCATGCATATAGCGATTACAGCACCTGATTTTTTAGGGTTGTCTAGTAGTTTACGATACTTAAAATCCTTAGGACTAGGGTCGTTCTCTTTATATTTTTCTGCCAGGAAGATTCCGAGCTTATCCTTGGATTCCCCTTGAAGGACCTTAAACCGCCATGGTTCGGTTCTTTTATGGGTAGGCGCATAATTGGCAGCTTCCAGAATTTTTTCTATGTCAGATTTGACAATGGGTCTATTATTATACTGGGCCGGAAATACGGAACGCCTTCTTTTTATAATATCGAAAATCATTGTTTCAGTTTAAAAAACAAAAATACGGGTTTTCTCCATGTTAGGTTGGACCTGGAGCAAATCCTTCATTTTAAAGTCGCAAAACTGGACAATATCAAACTTAATGTATAATTTTAGAACGTTAACTCGTCTGGAGTTTAATATCAAAAAAGACCTTATGGATTTAAAATCCAATATATTCCGCTTTGGGGAAGACCATTTAACGGCAGGCAAAGCTCTTGCCCTGGCACGAGGAAAAATTAAAGGGCGATTGACGAAGGAAAGACGCGTCAAAATAGCCTCCAGTCAAAAAATAGTGGCCGATATCGTTGAAAAAGGAGATCCGGTTTATGGCATTAACACGGGGTTTGGCCCCTTATGTACAACCATTATTTCCAAGTCCGAGACCAAGATCCTCCAATCCAATATCCTAAAAAGCCATAGCGTGGGGGTTGGCGTGCCCATTGCCGCCGAGATTGCCAAACTGATGATGATTCTAAAAGTCCATGCCTTGGCCCAAGGATTCTCGGGGATAGCCGAATCCACTTTGGACAGGATTCTATGGCATTTGGAAAACGACGCCATCCCGGTGGTACCTTCCCAAGGTTCCGTGGGTGCCTCTGGAGATTTGGCTCCCCTTGCCCACCTATTCTTGCCGCTGATAGGACTCGGCAAGGTTCAGTTCCGAAACAAAATTATACCGACTTCGGATTTATTTGAAAAAACTGGGATTAAAACTTTGAAGTTGGGGCCTAAAGAAGGGCTGGCCTTGATCAACGGCACTCAATTTATTACGGCCCACGCCGTATCCGTATTGGAAAGAATGCACAACTGTCTTTCGCAGGCAGATATTATAGGAGCCATGATGATCGAGGGACTACAAGGATCTATTAAACCCTTTTATGATGAATTGCATGCGCTTAGGCCCTATAAAGGCAGTATCCACGTAGCGGCAAGGATAAAATCGCTCCTCAAAGGGTCCGAAATCATGGCGAATCACGCGGATTGTGAAAAAGTCCAGGATCCCTATTCCCTAAGGTGCATGCCGCAAGTGCACGGTGCCTCCCGCAATGCATGGCTGCACCTGAAGGAGCTGTTGGAGGTGGAACTCAATTCGGTTACCGACAATCCCATCATCATCGATGAAGACTTTGCGATCAGTGGGGGCAATTTTCACGGTCAACCTTTGGCCATGGCCTTGGACTACGCCTGCTTGGCTTCGGCCGAACTCGGAAATATTTCGGACAGAAGGGTCTATTTGGCTTTGGACGGCAACAGTCCAGGCGTACCTAAACTGTTGATGAAGGACACGGGAATCAATTCGGGATATATGATCTTGCAGTATACCACCGCCGCCCTGGCCAGTGAAAACAAGGGACTGTGCTTTCCGTCGAGTGCGGATAGCATTCCCACATCATTGGGACAGGAAGACCACGTTAGTATGGGATCTATAAGCAGTAGAAAGGCCTTGCAGGTCATTGAAAATGTCGAAAAAATTCTAGCCATAGAACTTTTGACCGCCGCACAGGCATTTGAATTTCGTAAACCAATGAAATCTGGGCTATTCCTTGAGGAAGTCCACAGATACGTCCGGAAAAAGGTGGCCTTTGCGAGCAAAGATCGCGTATTTGCAGATGATATCGAGATCGGTATCCAAATGATCCAAAGCAATACCCTATTAGAAGTGGTAGAAAAAGTACGGAAAAAGCAAAATATAAATTTGGAAACCTCTTTTTCGGAAGAATTTGAAATGTATTGATAATATAGATTTTAGAATTGAAAAAAGCCAAACTCATCGGCCCGTTTACCCAGCTCCTCCCTATGACCGGGCTCTCGCTCAAGGGAGCAATTGCGGATTCTGAACTTAGCGTTTTGGAAGATTCGGGAATTCTTGTGGAAGACAGAAAAATCAGATCGATCGGAAAATTTGATATACTTCGGAATCTCCACCCAAAAGCCGAAATCTTTCTGTTGAAAGGACATAATGTGGGTATCCCTGGTTTTATAGACGCCCATACCCATATCTGTTTTGGCGGATCCCGTGCCAATGATTACGCCATGCGCAATGCTGGAAAATCCTATTTAGAGATCGCGAAGGCTGGTGGTGGAATTTGGGATACCGTGACCCAGACCCGACAAGCCACACAAGAAGAATTGGTCGATGGCATCCTTGAGAGGGCCAGGTGGCACTTAGAAAATGGAACCACAACCATTGAGGTAAAAAGTGGGTACGGTCTTTCATTATCCGAAGAAATTAAAATGTTGCGGGCCATCAAAGAGGCAAATCTAAGGAGTGCTGCCGATCTGGTATCTACCTGCCTCGCCGCACATATCCTTCCAAAGGATTTTCGGGGCACTGCAGAAGCCTATCTAAAAGCTATGGGCGATCAACTTTTCCCCATTCTCACAAAAGAAAATCTAGCCCATCGCATAGATGCTTTTATAGAGGAAAGTGCTTTTTCTTCGGAGCAGATCTCGCCCTATCTGCAAAAAGCAAAAGCAATGGGTTTTAGTATCACCGTACATGCCGATCAGTTTACAACTGGTGGCAGCGAAGTGGCGGTCCAATTCGGGGCTATAAGTGCAGATCATCTCGAGGTAAGCGGGGAAGAGGAAATTAGGTTATTGGCCCAGAGCGATACAATTGCTACCGCTTTGCCTGGAGCGACTCTAGGATTGGGATGCAGTTTTGCTCCCGCCCGTAGAATTTTGGATGCCGGAGGAGTGTTGGTTATTGCTAGTGACCATAACCCAGGGTCTGCCCCGATGGGAAATTTATTGGTTCAGGCCACCCTAATTGGAGTCTTCGAAAAATTGTCGAACGCCGAGGTGCTGGCGGGAATAACCTTTCGCGCGGCAGCGGCATTAGGGCTTTCGGACAGAGGACAACTGGCCGAAGGATTTTTAGCGGATTTCCTTGTTTTTCCGACGGGTCATTACAATGAAATCCTGTACCATCAGGGTAGCTTAGGACCTTCAAGGGTGTGGAAAAAAGGAGAATTGGTTTGTGATAAAAATAAATGATTTTGTTTTGAGTGACGAGTTCAGGGTTATTCGTAAGCTTTGAACTTGAGATTGATACATGATCTTGAACTTGAACTTTTTAAAAAATGACCTTCAAAGAACAAATACTTCAAGGTATTCCGACAGCTCTTCCTCCTAAAAGAAATTATGAGGTCAATGCCGGCCATGCCCCAAAACGCAAGGATATACTTTCCGCAGCGGAAAAGAAATTGGCCATCCGCAATGCCTTGCGCTACGTTCCCAAGGCATGGCACGCCGAATTGGCCCAAGAATTTGCCGATGAGCTCAGGGAATATGGCCGGGTCTATATGTACCGATTTAAGCCCGAATACAATATGTTTGCCAGGCCAATTTTGGAATATCCAGCCAAGACCCCCCAGGCAGCTTCCATAATGCTCATGATCCAGAACAATCTAGATCCGGCCGTGGCCCAGCATCCTGAGGAATTGATTACCTACGGAGGTAATGGGGCAGTATTCCAAAACTGGGCGCAATACCTGTTGACCATGAAATATTTGGCAGAAATGACCGAAGAGCAGACCCTTCATATGTATTCTGGACATCCTATGGGTCTTTTCCCGTCCAACAGGGAAGCCCCGAGAGTAGTAGTTACCAACGGGATGATGGTCCCCAATTACTCCAAACCGGACGATTGGGAGAGATTCAATGCGCTGGGTGTTACCCAGTACGGTCAAATGACGGCGGGATCTTATATGTACATCGGGCCTCAAGGTATCGTTCACGGCACTGCCATTACCGTGATGAACGCTTTTAGAAAAGTTCTACCACCCGGGGAAACACCGGTAGGGAAAATATTCCTCACCGCCGGATTGGGAGGCATGAGCGGGGCCCAGCCCAAAGCTGGAAATATCGCTGGATGCATTACCATATGTGCAGAGGTAAATGCCGCGGCTGCACAAAAAAGACACGCCCAAGGTTGGGTAGATGAACTCATTGAGGACATGGATGCCTTGGTCGCCCGTACCAAAAAAGCCGTCCAACAAAAAGAAACGATCTCCGTTGCCTTCTTGGGCAATGTCGTTGACGTTTGGGAACGATTTTGCGAAGCCGACATATCGATCCACCTCGGATCGGACCAGACTTCCCTCCACAATCCATGGTCCGGCGGGTATTATCCCGTTGGTCTAGGGTTTGAAGAGGCGAATGAAATGATGGTGAAAAATCCGGAGCGATTTCGGGAAAAAGTTAGGAAATCCCTCCGGAGGCAGGTAGACGCTATCAACAAACTTACCGCCAAGGGCACCTATTTCTTTGATTATGGCAACGCTTTTTTGTTGGAAGCCTCCCGAGCAGGAGCGGATGTGATGGCCGAAAATAAAATAGATTTTAAATACCCGAGCTATGTCCAGGATATTTTGGGGCCCCTTTGTTTTGACTACGGTTTTGGCCCTTTTCGATGGGTGTGTACCTCTGGTAAACCAAAAGATCTACAAAAAACCGATGCGCTTGCCTTGAAGACCTTGCAAAAAATAAAAGAGGAGGCACCGATCGAAATACAACAACAATTGCAGGACAATATCAAATGGATTTCCGAAGCCGAAAAGAACCGTTTGGTGGTAGGATCGCAGGCTAGAATTCTCTATGCAGATGCTGAAGGGCGTACGAAGATTGCCGAAGCCTTTAACAAGGCGATTAAATCGGGGCATATTTCGGCACCTGTTGTACTGGGCAGGGATCACCACGATGTAAGCGGAACGGATTCTCCCTACAGGGAAACGAGCAATATTTATGACGGCAGCAAGTTTACCGCAGATATGGCCATCCATAACGTCATCGGAGATAGTTTTAGAGGTGCTACGTGGGTCTCCATCCACAACGGCGGGGGCGTTGGCTGGGGCGAGGTCATCAATGGGGGGTTCGGAATGGTACTGGATGGTTCCGTTGATGCCTCAAGAAGATTAAAATCTATGTTGTTCTACGATGTCAACAACGGTATTTCCCGTAGAAGTTGGGCCAGAAACCCGGGAGCCCTGGCGGCCATACAACGGGAAACGGACCGTACCCCATCGCTAAAAGTGACTATGCCCAATTTGGTCGAGGATAAACTATTGGATGAATTGTTTTGATTAAACGACTACAGCATGTGTAGTACAAACGTATAAACCCCTAATCTCATAACCTTATATAACCCCATGAAATCATACGACCCCGCAGATTCCGAACTTTGGACCGGGAGAAAATCGGACCAAAAACAATATCTACACGAAATGGTAGAATGTTCGGCACTCGAAGAACTGACCAGGAAAGCCGATTCAAAAACAATTGCCCTATTAGGCTATGCCTGCGATGAGGGTGTAAGGCGAAATCAGGGCCGAATCGGGGCAGAGTACGGGCCTGCACAAATCCGGCGTCAACTGGCCAAATTGCCAAACCATCTAGATGACAATATCCATTTGGTAGACCTGGGCAATGTTAATTGTCTCGGCGGGAATATGGAAAGTGCGCAGGCGTATTTGGCTGAACTGGTAGTCCAAGTGCTAAGAAAAAATGCTTTTCCATTACTATTGGGAGGTGGTCACGACATGGCATATGGCCATTTTACAGGCATCAAAAAATATTTGGGAGGAGATAAATCAGTAGGAATCATCAACTTTGACGCCCATTTTGACCTGCGTGTTCCCAATATGGAAGACTCGGAGAAAACGGGCAACTCTGGCACTCCCTTTTACCAAATAGCCCGGGATTGCGAAATATCCGGAATACCGTTCGAGTATTTGTGTTTGGGAATAAGAAAGGACGCCAATACTAAACAACTTTTTAAAACTGCCAAAACACTTGGGGTGTCCTGGTTAGAACAACCTTCATTTACCCTACATCACTTGGAAGCCATAAAAACCAAAATCCGGGGATTTATGGAGAAGGTGGATTATTTATACGTCACCGTCGACCTGGACGGATTCTCATCGGCTTTTGCCCCAGGTGCCAGTGCCGCTTCCCCAATGGGGTTCGACCCGCAAATTGTTTTGGAGTGCCTAGAGGAAATTATACGATCCAAAAAATTGATCAGTCTCGATATCGCCGAAATGAATCCGGATTACGATCTAGATCACCAAACCGCCAAATTGGCGGCCTCGTTGGTGCATTTTGTATTGCACCAGCTGTGAAATATGATTTGGAGAAACATCCCCGGCCCCCGCCCATATTGTTCGGGCAGGCCTTTAAGGGGGGAATCAATGTTAGTATATTACAACGATAAACTAATGAACATATCAATCCCTCAATCGGATAAAATTTTACTAATGGCTATGCATCCTCCAACCAGGATTTATAATACTGTCCATCATCGATATCCATCGCGGTTTGTGTAAGTTGCAATGGCCTAAACGTGTCTATCATGACAGCCAGTTCCTCGGTCTTGGTCTTTCCTATACTGGCTTCGTAGGTGCCCGGATGCGGACCGTGGGGTATCCCTGCGGGGTGTAATGAAATATAGCCCTTTTCAATATTTTTTCGGCTCATAAAATCCCCATCCACATAATACAACACCTCATCCGAATCTATATTGGAATGGTTATAGGGTGCTGGAATGGATAGCGGGTGATAATCGTACAACCTGGGCACAAAGGAACAGACCACGAAGGCAGAAGTCTCAAAAGTTTGGTGCACGGGAGGCGGTTGATGCACCCGACCCGTGATGGGTTCGAAATCGTGAATTGATAGGGCATACGGATAATTATAACCGTCCCAGCCCACCACGTCGAACGGATGTGAGGCATAGATAAGTTGGTGAAGTTCTCCCTGTTTTTTTACCTTGATCAAGAAATCTCCGCTTTCATCGCGGGTAGTCAGATTTTGTGGCAACTTAAAATCGCGCTCACAATACGGGGAATGTTCCAAATGTTGCCCAAACCAATTGCGATATCGTTTTGGCGTATAAATGGGATGGTAAGATTCTGCAAACAACAACCGGTTATCTTCCGTTTCGAATTTAATTTGATATATGACACCCCGAGGGATTAGGATATAATCTCCGTACTCGAAAGGAATTTCACCAAAGGGGGATAGCAACCTGCCTTTTCCCTTATGCACGAACAACAGCTCATCCGCATCGGCATTTTTGTAAAAATAGCTGGTCATTGACTTTTTTGGGGCTGCGACACCAATATTCACATCGGAATTGAACAATAGAATTTTTCTACTGTCCAGATAATCTTCCTCGGGGCGTACTTCCAGCCCGTGCAACAACCTGGATTTAATATTGTGGTCGACCGCGGCCCTCGGGGCCACATCCAGGGACTTCCCAACCCCTTTTACCATTGTGGGCCGGTGCAGATGATAAAGCAATGACGACATGCCATCAAACCCAATGGTTCCGAACAATTGTTCGTAGTGAAGGCTACCATCCTCCTTTTTAAATACCGTATGTCTCTTAGGTGGTATGCGACCAAGTTTGTGGTACAATGGCATAAGCTTCCCTTTTTAAAAATTCCATATTAAAATTACGATAAATTACGGATTTATTGAAACTGAGGACTTGTTTTGGGAGGTCGTTAAGGAAATGAAACAAAAAAAGCCTCCCCAAAGGAAAGCCTTTCATTGGCTAGAACCAACCTAAGTTGATACTACAACCTGCTCCGAGTTAACCCGAAGCTCAACACAACCTTGCAAATATACTCATTTTAGATAGAAAACAGGGAAATCGCTTCTTTATTTTGCGGGAATCAAATCTCAAAATCGAAGCCGGATTTTTCTAGTTTAGCGTACTTTTCATGATCAAACCTGTAATAAAATGCTCCCTTTTTGGATCCGGATCGATCTTTCTCATCCAGTTTTATAAGTAGTCCAAAGGAGAGTAGCTTTTTTCTAAAGTTACGGTCGTCCAACAGTCTTTGGTAAATGGCTTCATACAACTTCTGAAGTTGGGGTATGGTGAACTTCTCCGGGAGCAATTCAAAACCGATGGGTCTATGGCGCGCCTTTTCCCTCACCTTTTTCAAGGCTTCGGCAACCATATCGTTATGGTCCAGCACCAGATTTGGCAATTCATCAAACGTAAACCATCTGGCACCGTGCTTTTCCACTTGACCGCGATCATAATCGGCAATGCTGATCAGTGCGTATTGGGCAATACAGATGCACCGACCACCTGGATCCCTATCTACATCGCTGTAGGTCCTTAATTCTTCCATAAAGATATCCTCCAAGCCAGTAAATTTTAGAAGCACCCTTCTTGCGGCATCCGTAATGGACTCATCCTCGTTTACAAAGCTTCCGATAAGGGACCATTCTCCCGCCAACGGATCCACCCTTCGTTTAAATACCAATAATTTTAGAACCCCCTCATCAAAGCCCAATACGATGCAGTCCGTAGCCACCAATATTTTGGGCTGTCCTTTGTAGGCCTTTTGGGTTTTGAGGTTTTCCATTTTTTAGTTTCGGTCTTGTCTTTGGCTACAGGTGTTTAAACAAGTTCTATGCTAAAATATTAAAATAGAAATGAACCAAAGGAAAAATCTATAAATTATGGTTATTTTTTTGGTTGGTACGGTCTCACGATCAATCGGGCAGCTTTGTCATAATTGATATAGTTGTACATCCAATTAAAAAAAACGATGACTTTGTTTCGGAAGCCGACCAAGGCTATAAGGTGCACAAACATCCATATAAACCAAGCAAAGAAACCACCGAACCTCAGCTTGTGCAAGTCCACTACCGCCTTGTTCCTGCCTACGGTAGCCATAGACCCCTTATCAAAGTACGTAAAAGGCTCCATAGGTTTACCCTCCAGTAAATTTTCAAAATTCTTTGCCAACAATACCCCTTGCTGAATAGCGGGTTGCGCCATTTGGGGATGGCCCTTGGGGTATTCCTCCGTGACCATAAATGCAATGTCCCCAATAGCGAAAACATTGTCATACCCCTCCACTTGATTATAGTCGTTTACCTTGTAGCGATTCAATTTTGCGACCAATTGATCGGGGCCAAAGCCATCCAACGCCGCTCCCGTTACCCCTGCAGTCCAAATAAAATTTTTGGTCTTCATGGTCTCTCCGTTCCCCATGGTTAAAACGGTACCATCGTACCCCTTTACCAGGGTGTTCAAATGTATCTTTACCCCAAAACCTTTTAAAAACTTCATCGCCTTTTCCGAAGCATGTTCGCTCATTGGGGGCAGGACCCTGTCCCCTCCCTCAAAGAGGTTGATCTCCATCTCGTCTATATTTAAATGCCTGTAATCTTTTGGGAAAACATTTTTCTTAAGTTCTGCAAAGGCCCCCGAAAGTTCTACCCCCGTTGGACCCGCGCCTACAATACAAAAATTTAGCAAGGCTTTCCGTTCTTCCTTATCGGGACAATCATCGGCATCTTCAAAATTCTGCAGCATCAGACTTCTGATATCCAACGCCTGGGGCAAATATTTCATAGGCATAGCATAGGATTGGATTTCAGTATTCCCAAAAAAATTGGTTTTCGTTCCAGTGGCAATGACCAAAAAGTCGTAGGTAAAACTACCTATATCCGTGAACACCTCCTGGGTGTCGGGGTCCACTTTTAGAACGGTCGCTAAACGAAAATGAAAATTTCTGAGTCTTTTTAGAATTTTTCTGAGTGGATAACCGATCGAATCCGGTTCTAAACCACCGGTAGACACTTGGTACAACAAGGGCTGAAAAGTATGGTAATTCTGTTTGTCAACCATGACCACTTGGACATCGAGATTCTTAAGTCTTTTTGCCAAGGAAATACCTGCAAAACCACCGCCGATAATGGCTATTCGTTTCTCGGAACTTTTTGGTAAATTCATATGCTTATTTTTCATAAAATTAGGTAATTTGCAAGAGATATTCCTTAGATATCCGAACAACAATCCATATTGATCTAGTTAAAAAAAACACAACGAACGGGCGATAGTTTTCCCACGCCAAAATGGATATATACCGAGATGCTTAAAAAACTGGAAAGAGAACTGGAAAAGATATACCATACCATTTTGGACCGTGATCCTTTAGCTACCGCTACGGCAAAAGCGGTAGACGAGAGATATCGTCCTAGCGCCATAAACCTATACAGATACTTGGTACTGCGCAGCATCGATATCCGTAAAATACAGGGAAGGCTCTCCGAACTCGGTATATCCTCTTTGGGCAGTGGTGCGGGATATGTGTTAGACAACGTCTCCAATGCCCTTAAACTGATAAAACTGCTCAAGGGAAAAACTTGGGAAAAAGACGGCAATCTTACATCGATCGGGTATTTAGGCAGCCGACAATTATTACAAGCCCACGTTAACTCACTTTTTGATGTGAAAAAGAAGAAACGTGATACAATAATTATGGTTACCATGCCCGACGAGGCTGCGGACGATCTGGACCTGTTGAAAAACCTAATGTCGGCGGGCATGAAAATAGCCCGAATAAATCTTAGTCACGGCGATAAGGAGCTATGGAAGCGTATTTTGGGCAATATCCATAAGGCGAGCGAAACCTTAGGTCTGCCCATAAAAATTTATATGGACCTGCCCGGTCCTAAAATCCGTGTTTCGGCTATATCAATATTCGATGAAAACAGCGGGAAATGGGTCAGCAAGAAAAGTATTGCCATCCAGAACGGCAATCCGCTTTGCCTAAGGAAAGACGATTTTAAAGGCGATACCGTTGGCCTTTCGAAGATTGATGTTGACCCTATTCCGCAGGTATCGGTTTCCCTGCCGCAAATTATCGATGACCTTCAAATTGGACATCGGGTATTTTTCGACGATGGGGCCGTAGAGGCCGTGGTAATATCCAAGTCCTCCAAAAGTCTGCAAATCACTATAAATCACGCCTACAAAAGAAAATTGAGACGGGAAAAGGGCATCAACCTTCCCGATACTTCCCTTTCGCTTCCGTCGTTGACCCAAGAGGATCTTGAACTGCTCCCATTCGTTGGCGAGCACGCGGATACCCTTGGCTATTCGTTCGTACGAAAACCGGAAGATGTAGCGAGGCTTTATGGGGAACTTCAGAAATTGGGGATCTCTGGTTGCGGAATCGTTCTTAAAATAGAGAACAGGGAGGCTTTTGAGAATCTTCCCCTGATCCTTTTAGAGGCCATGAAAGACAGGAATATAGGAGTTATGATCGCCCGTGGAGATCTCGCCGTCGAAGTAGGATTTGAGCGGATTTCGGAGGTGCAGAACCAAATTTTATGGCTTTGTGAAGCGGCACATATTCCCGTAATTTGGGCAACACAAGTGTTGGATCATTTGGCAAAAAAAGGAATCGCCACCCGAGCCGAGATTTCCGATGCCACTATAAGCGCCCAAGCAGAGTGCGTTATGCTCAACAAAGGTCCCCACATTGTGGAGACCGTTAAAGTATTGAAGAACATTCTTGTACGGATGAAAGGACATTCCCTTAAAAACAAGAACACCCTTAGAGCTCTCGACGTCGCAAAATCAAGTCTAGCGAAAATTGAACGGTAATTCCTTTTTAAATTGACTCCCCTGGAGCATCGTTCTGCTTAATTAACTTGTATGCGTAGGACGCATGGCAACAGCCTTCGGCAAATCAACCTAAGGATTCGTTCAAATTTCAGGGACCCCCCCCATTTATAAGCGTTTATTTGAACTTAAAGGTCAGGGATAGCCTCCATTTTTCCGTTCTTCAATTTGCCCAGAACGGTTACATCCTTGCTCTTTTCATATTCCTCTATGGCGAGCAACAGCTGTCTTTTGGTCTCCCTATGTATCTTTATTCCACTTTTTTGGTTCTTGTTGCGTACTTCTATATAATACCCATCCCTTAGTTCGGTGGGCTTTGTTGCGGGTCTTCCCATAATAAATTACTTTTTTTTTCGGATCCTATCTCAGTCTATAGGCATTTAACGGGTAAACATAAGAAATAAACCTAAATATTTGAAAATATGATGGTTAAGCAAAAGTTAAATTATTGGTCCAAGTTCCACTCCCGGTGCTGTACCAATGGCCATTAATCTATTTGGGGCTAAAGGGACCGTTGTCCGAATCTAGCTTTCCGGAATAATTAAACCTGGCCTTCACTCGATACGCGCCGGATGCCCCGGCCCACTACTATGGGGGCAAGGGACAGACCCACCCGAGCTGGCGCTGGCGGGAATGTGTAATTCGCAGTTAAAAGAAAAAGTTTAAGTCTTTACAAAAGAAGACTTAGATCATGTATACTACGATCATTAATATACTGAACAGTAAACTGGCAATCAAAGTATTGAACATGGGCCTAGGTTTCCAATGGATGAGGACCGACATGTTAAAACCCAAGCACAATAAAGTAACCACAAAAAGTAACGGCAACATAAGAAACGGGGAAGATTCGTACTTCAAGATCATCATTGCGGCAATGGCACCAATACAACTCTGTGCGATAATTGCAATGGTTGCATAGCCCAATTGTGCTTTTTCAAATTCGGATAATAAATTGTTGTATAGGTTCATAGGCTTCATTTTTCTATAATTTTAAAATTTAACTCGATACTAGTTTTAGGTCCATAAATGATCAAGCCACAGGGTACTCCCTATTACTTGGATTCCGATAAATCGGCCGCTGCGTTATTCTCCTTTATATATCCACAAGTAGGGCATTCGTGGACCTCCCCTTGCTTTAACCGTATCCCGTCCACATATTTTACCATAAATTTTCTGACCTTCATATAACTGTCCCGGTGGTTGTTCACATCGATCTGTTTGTCCTTGAACAATTGACGGATTTTGGTATCGTATTCCTGATAGCCCCAACAAACGGGACAGGTGCCTTCCGGAGACTTACCCCTGGTCTCTTTTTTTGGCGTTTTAAAAAAGTGGACTATATTCTCGATGAGATCCATATTATTGAAATTACGTTAGTGTTTCCCTCGCGAAATCCCTCGTTAAAGGACAAAGGAGTTAAAAATCATCTCCCGTCTATTAGTTGGTCTAGCGTTTGGATTGAAGCGATTTAAATTCAATTCCTACATATCGTTTAGTATATTTTGAAGCACTACCGCCTGATTGTGCTCGATATCCTTTGCCCCATAGAGAAGCGTCACGGTTTTGTCCTTAGCCAACCTTAAAATTCCGGATAGATTTTCCTTTTTGTCCTCCAATTCCTTAGCGTATTTTTGGGCAAAATCATTAAATTTTTTCGGATCGTGATCGAACCATTTTCTAAGCCCGTCGGTAGGGGCAAGCTCCTTTTTCCAGTCGTCCAGTTCCGCGTCTTCCTTAGACACCCCCCTTGGCCAGATACGATCCACTAAAATCCTGAAGCCATCATCTTCTGACGGATCTTCGTAGATTCTTTTTATTTTTATTTGGTTCATTACTACAGCTTTAAAATTCCTGTAAATCCGTCAGCCCAATGGTTTTGGAATCAGGGGACGTATTGTAATTTCATCGATAAGAAGATTATCGGGTGTTTCCAGAATCTGGACGATCAGATCTGCCAGGTTCTTGGGTTGGATCATGTTTCCATGGGGCTCTATTCCGGAATCCCGAAAAAAATGTGTCGCTATCGACCCGGGATTTACACAACTCACTTTGATCTTCTCTGATCTTAGTTCCCTGAAAAGCGCCTCGCTAAAACCTTGTACCCCGTATTTGGTAAGGCAGTAAGCCGCCCCCTCGGCCCGCCCCGTCTTCCCAAGGATAGAACCCAAATTGACGATATGGCAAGTATCCTTTTTTCGTTTCATAAAAGGGACAATTTGCGAGGTAACGTAAAATAATCCGTTTAGGTTGGTATTGAGCATTCCATGCCATTGTTCCAGGGAAAGTTCGTCTATCTTTCCAAAATGGCCCGTCCCTGCATTGTTGATCAGGATATCGGGAGATCGAAGATTGGAAAACGTCTCGGACACCCAGGAATGAACGGCCGTTTGATCCGTAATATCTAGTGATACGGGAACGAAGTTTTCACCCAATTTTGCCCGTCGATCCGCTAAATTGGCCCGATTTCGGGAAAGACCGTACACCGTTGCTCCCTTGGCGACCAAGGAAGACGAAAGTGCGGCGCCCAAACCCCTGCTGGCACCTGTTACGACCGCTATTTTGGAGTCAATATCCATATATTACCAAATTATTTCCGACTACCTTGGCTCATAAGTTCCCGGTACGGTCCGAAAACCGATAGCCAAACGGTTCCAGCCGTTAATGGCGATTACGGCCATGGACAAAGCAATCATTTCTTTCTCGCTAAAATAAGTGCCCACATGCTCGTAAAGCGAGTCTGGGACATCGTTCTCTGAAATCACGGTCAGTTCTTCCGTCCAAGCTAGGGCCGCACGTTCCCGTTCCGAATAAAATGGCGTTTCCCGCCAGGCATTCAATGCATAAAGACGTTGTTCGGTCTCCCCCGCCTTACGGGCATCCTTGGTATGCATGTCTATACAATATGCGCAACCGTTTATTTGGGAAGCCCTGAGTTTTACCAGTTCATAAAGGGGCCTTTCCAAACCCGAATTCTCCATATATTTTTCAAGTCCCACCATGGCCTTCACGGCCTCCGGGGCCACTTCTGAGTAATTGATTCTGGGTTTCATCATTGCTACTGTTACTGTTTATTGAGGTGCCACTACTTCTATTTTAAAAACCGATCGGACAAAAAACCGATCAATCAGAACGCATTTGCTTGGTTATGGAATCCTGTGCTTCACGACGATAAATATAGGTCTGCTCGCGGGTCTCCATCATATGGATTTGAGCCTCCATTGCCCGATCGAACAAACAGGCATCCGTTCCCAATAAAATGTCCCTAAAACCATCCAAAAGAAGCAACGTTTCCCTATCGATAAAGAAACTACCCCCTATTGTACAATCTCGTAGATCGATGGTTTTTGAAGGGTCGAACCTATCCGGTACGTATTGATCCCCTATAATCCGAACCCCCCCGTGCAGAAATTTTACTTCGGGATGCTGTATTAAAATTCGTTTTCTAGATTCTAAATGGAAGGGGGCGTATTCGTCATCGGAATCCAAAAAAGTGACATATTTGCCACGTGCCTTCCGAACCCCTTCATTTTTGGTCTTCGCTTCTCCCGTATGTTCTTTCTTTACATATTGAATTTTAGGGAAAGTTTTGAGGTATGGCAAAATTTCTCTATAAGTATCATCGGTGCTGCCATCATCTACAAGTAATGCCTCCCAATCCGTTTCGGTCTGTGCAATCAAGGACTCCATTGCTCTTTTTAAGAGGTGTGCCCGATTATAGGTCGCGACCACTATCGAAAAAAAAGGAGGTAAACCGTTCTCTTTTTTATTGTCCTTAGTTGACATATTCTGATTTTTCATTCTCGCCTTCCTCAAATGATCTCCAATCTTCCGTCCCAAAACACGTGTATTTATTAGGACTTCTTTTCTATTTCATCCATGGCAATAGAGGCATGGGCATAGGCCGCTCCCGCCCTCATTTCGGAAGCTACCCATATGGCTTCCATAATCTGTTCCCCGGTAACGCCCTTGCGCATTGCCTGGGAGGTGTGCGATCTTATACAATAAGGACATTGCGTAACGTGGGCTACGGCTATAGCAATAAGCTGTTTTGTTTTTTCGTCCAGGGCTCCGGCCTTAAAGACCGTTTTGCTGAAATTACGCCAGGCCTCGATATTCTCGGGGGCCAGTTCAGCCTTTTTCTTGGCAAGTTCCGACGTTGCAGGTGGAAATAGTTCGTTCTGATTGTCCATTATCCCAACATTTAATGATTAATAAGATTTAAACAAGATTTGCATCCATGGTTATTTTGAGGCTCAATGCTTTGCTCACCGGGCAGTTTTCCTTAGCGGCATTGGCACATTCCTCAAATTTAGCCCGATCTATGTTCGGTATTTTTGCATTGAGCGTCAAGTGGGATCCGGTCAGTTGCAGTTTATCGGGGTCCATGGTGACCGTGGAAGTTACCTCCAGCGAATCAGGTGTATATCCCTCCTTTCCCAAAAAAAGACTCAAGGCCATGGCGAAGCATCCGGCATGGGCCGCTGCGAGCAACTCATCCGGATTGGTGCTCTTGCCTTCCCCAAATCGGGAATTGAAGCAATATTTAGAATTGCTTAAAACTTGGCTTTGGGTTGTTATTTTTCCTTCCCCTTCTTTTAGGGAGCCGTTCCAAACAGCATTCGCTGTACGTTTCATATTGTATATTTTAAAATTAAATAATGCTATAAAGTGCGTTCATTGGGAATCCTTGGCTACGGCCTCTACCCGTTTTGCGGAATCGGCCTTGTTTAGGCTCAGCCGCACAATACTGTCCTTTACGGCAGTAAGATCGTGAGGCACGTTGCCTTCCAACGCGACCAAGGCTCCCTTGTCTAAGAAAAGGACCTCCCCATTTACCCCAAAATTGATACTGCCTTCAAAAATTTCAACGACAATTGGAAACGGGGTCCTGTGCCTCTTCATTACTTGCCCCCCCTTTAAGGCTATCCTAATCTCCTTTCCGGTTTCGGTATCCAACAAGACCTGGATGGCCGGACGGCTTATATCGTATTCGAGATTAGCGGTCAATGATGCTTTTTCCATACCTATAATAAACTGTAGATTGAAGTTATTAAACTCGGTGCCATCACCAGTTTGTTCGTCGCTATACTAGGCCATCCTGGCACCGAAAGCTACCACCGCACCTTCCGAGACTAACCGGACGCTCCCATCGACATACACAAAGATACGCATTTGTTTATTTCGGACAAACTTATCCGAAATAAAGATTTAGAATTGATCTTATGCATTAAAATGACCCACATATATAATATTTTAGTAAATTACGGGCATGAAACTATATACCGCCATCACAGCCATCGCATGTACTGCGCTAATTTTAATGGTATCTCCCTGCAACGGCCAAAAAAAAACGGATGAGGCTGGATTTACAAATCTTTTTAACGGGGTCGATCTCGACGGCTGGACCGGAAATAAGCAGTCCTACCAGGTTGCGGGTGGAGCAATTGTTGTGCATCCCAATAAAGGTGAAGGTGGAGGCAACCTATTCACCACCAAGGAATACGGTAATTTTATACTGCGATTTGAGTTTAAGCTTACTCCCGGCGCCAATAATGGACTAGGCATCCGCGCTCCCCTAGAAGGGGATGCCGCCTACAAAGGGATGGAAATACAAATTATTGACAATACGGCACAAAAATATGCCGACCTGCACCAGTATCAATACCACGGCTCGGTCTATGGTGTAATACCGGCCAAAAGGGGCTATTTAAAACCCGTAGGTGAATGGAACAGCGAAGAGGTAAACATCAATGGCTCTAAAATAAAGGTAACTCTAAATGGCACCGTAATTCTTGAGGGAGACGTTACTGAGGCTAGCAAAAACGGGACTATGGACCATAAAGATCACCCAGGGCTTCAACGTAAAACGGGACATATTGGCTTTTTGGGTCACGGAGATGTCGTGAGCTTTAGAAATATTAGAATTAAAGAATTGACTTCAAATTAGTAAGAAAAACAACACCAAAACACAAACAAAAATGGGTAAGAATCTTAAAAATCAAGGACGAAGGGATTTTGTCAAAAAAAGTAGTTTAGGGATAATCGGGGCTGCTCTTGCTCCCTCAATTTTAGCGAATTTAACCAAAGGAACTAGGCTACGGACCGCGCATATTGGACTTGGCATGATGGGGTCAGCCGATCTTAACTCCATTTCTTCCCACAGCGCCGTAGATGTGGTGGCACTGTGCGACGTGGATTCCCACAATACGGCAAAAGCCGCCAAGTTGCACCCCCAGGCAAAATTGTTTACGGATTATAGAACGATGCTAAAGGAAATGGGCGATAAAATAGATGCGGTCATTGTATCGACCCCAGATCATACCCATGCGCCAGCAGCTATGTCTGCCATGAAAATGAATAAACCGGTATACTGCCAAAAACCCTTGACACATTATGTAAGCGAGGCACGTGCCATGAAAAAAATGGCCGAAGACAAAAATCTGGTGACCCAAATGGGCATTCAGGTGCATTCCTTTTACGATTATAAATTGGCCACCCTTTTAATCCAATCGGGCATAATCGGCAAAGTCCACACGGTTAGGGCATGGTCACCCAAAGACTGGGGATACGACGGGAAGGCACCCGAAGGATCAGATCCCGTACCGGAAAACCTAAACTGGGACCTTTGGCTCGGTACGGCACCAAAAAGACCATATAAAGAAGGATGGTACCATCCCGCAAATTGGAGAAAAATATTGGATTACGGATGCGGCACCCTTGGGGATATGGGGGTCCATATTTTTGACACCCCCTACAATGCCTTAGAACTGGATGTGCCAAGGACTATTAAAAATGAATGTAGGCCTCCCAACGGGTTTAGCTACCCGGAACACAACACCGTAACCTATGAATTTCCGGGCACCAAGCAAACAGCGGAATCTTTAAAATGGGTATGGTACGATGGCCCCGGCGCCCCTCCAAGCCATGAGGACCTAAAATTGCCGAATGGGGAGGAGCTGCACGATCAGGGAGCCATGTTCATGGGAGAGAAGGGGAGACTTTATCTACCCCACTTTATGAAATTGCCACAATTGATCGTCGATGGAAAATACAAAGAAATTGATATAGAGTCCTTTAATCTAGGAGCCCCTGTAAGGGATTATGATTCCGAAGGCGACAAGCACTACCACCAGTTTGTGGATGCCTGTCTGGGCAAGGACAAGACAAGCGCCCCATTTTCCTATGCTTCCCGTTTGACGGAAACTATCCTGCTAGGAGTGATCGCTGGCCGTTTTCCTAACCAGACCTTACATTGGGATAGTAAAAAAGCCGAGTTTTCCGAAAAAGAGGCAAACCAATATTTAAAAGGAAAATACAGGAAGTTTTAGGTTTCAACGGGCGCTTAGGGCACGTATAAATTACCTGGTAAAGTGGTTCCATACTTTTGTCTGGAACCACTTTATTTTTTTAACCCCTCTAGATGTGCTTAGCATTATGAACCCCATTATCTACGATTCATATTTACGAAGGCCACGGGTCTAAGTACAAAAAAACACCCGCTTACATTATATTTTTCGCAATCTTTTATTATTTTAGATACATTATTTTCAAATAAACACTAAACACATAACACTATGAACATCAAATTTTTACAAAAACTAGCAGGAATTGCCTTAGTCCTATTTTTCTCCCAGGGAATGGCGCAGGTATCGAGCGATTATGATAAGTCCACGGATTTTTCAAAATACCATACCTATTATTTTGAGGGATGGCAAAAGGACAGCGATAAGTTATTGAACGATCTAGATAAAAAACGGATTCTGGAATCATTTAAGGCAGAGTTCGCCGCCAGAGGCATGACCCCCGTTGCCGACAAATCCCAGGCCGATGCTACTATCCTCCTGTATTTGGTACTCGACAAAAAAACCAGTACCACGGCTTACACCGATTTTACCGGCGGTATGGGCTACGGTCCACGTTGGGGCTTTGGCATGGGGGGAATAGGTATGGGCACTGCCACGACTACCTATAGCCAAAACGATTATGTACAAGGCACCATGGTGGTAGACCTGTACGACGCCTCGACCAAGAAACTAATATGGCAGGGCATTTCTAAATCCGTTGTTCAGGCCAAGGCCCAAAAAAGAGACAAGACCATACCCAAAAAGGTTAAAAAACTCATGAACAAGTTTCCGGTTGCTCCTAAAAAGTAATCCCCTTGTTTAAATGACCGACCCCGATTTGAGTTGGGATGGCATTGTATTTGCCAAAAAGTAAAAGGCCGGCTTAAAATCCTGGCTTTTGAGTTATTTTCGTTTTAAATAACTCACTCCAGCCTCCCATGGAAATGGGATCAATTGACCCTTTAATTTTCAAAAAATCCTTAGGCCTGTTTCCGTTCCATTAGACCTAGACACTTGACTTTTGGGGCGGACACTATTAAGAACTGACGAAAGCAAAATGAGGGCAACCATTAAATTCAACCTGGTAACCTTTAAAAACAAGCACTTATTTTATTAAGTTTCACCCTTTAGCGTTTCATAATTGCCCAACAATCGGTCAAGAATAGTAAAAAAGAAGCTATAAATAGAAAAAGGCGGCTAAGAAGACCAGAAAGAACCGAACCCCGTGAAAAAAGACTATCTGCTTTTTACATTTATCCGTTTTCGATGCCAGTATGGGTTTTGAGTTCATTATCGGAGTTAGGACTTTGGTTAGAGATTCCTGTTCACAAAACAAATTGACGACCTGCTCAAGGCAGGTCTTATCAATCATTTAGCAGGCGGGGTTTCTTTGGGATATAGCGTTGGAGAAACATCTAAAGTACAGGGTAGTTACGGCCGTAACTGGTTTAACGATGAAAACGGGCATCTATTTCTGTTATTGTTCACATTGACATTGCCATCAAAAAAAGCGATCTCCAAATATTAAAAGAAAAAAGTAGAATGAAAGTAAAATCACAATTTATAGGCTTACTATTCATTCTGGCGTCCTCCCTTGCGTCTTCACAAAATAACATCTCGGATAGTAAGCCAAAGTTCACCATGGCCGTACTCAAGGATTCTTTGGACGGCAAGTTGGACATGAGCGATTTTTTGATTCATTTTCACGGATTTATCCCTGTGGTTCAGCTTATTACCGAACCTGCTTTGGGTAATATTGGATTTATGCTTGCTCCCGTTTTTATCCAGCCCAATAAACACCAGACAGAGGGAAAATATGTGCCACCGGACATTACCTTGGGATTCGTAGGATATACTGCCAACAAGAGTTGGGGTTTTGGCGGGGTGCGGATCGCTTCTTTGCCCCAATATCATTTAAAGTATAGAGTAGGGGCCGCTTATGGAGATGTAAATATGGATTTTTACAGAAACTTCCCTGTAATCGGGGAACAAGAATTTGCCTTCAATTTTAATATGACCGCCGCCTTTACCTCCGTACTTAGGCAAATTGGAAAAACAGAGTTATACGTAGGTTTGGAATACCTATACCTTCACAACAATGTGAAACCAGAATTTGAATTTGAAGATCTACCCGACTTTATTGGAGACAAGGATCTTAAAAATAACCTGAGCAGTGTTGGAATCAATGCGGAGTATGATAAGCGCGATAATCTTTTTACACCTAATACTGGTTGGTTTCTCACTACCTCATTTAAGGTAAATGCCTCTTGGACGGGCAGTGATTACAATTACGAGAACCTGAACCTGTCAGCCTTTAAATACCTACAACTATCTCCGAAATGGGTAAGTGGGTTTCGTTTTGAAAGCACAATTCAGTGGGACGATGCCCCCTTCTACATGAAACCGTCCATTTCGATGCGTGGCGTTCCTATGGCCAAATATCAAGGAGACCAGACCTACGTATTGGAAACCGAGCAACGATTTGATTGGACTTTGCGATGGAGCAGTGTTGTTTTTGGCGGATTGGCCAAAGCACCCACCAAAAAAGTATCCTTTGACAATTCAGAACTCGTATACAACTACGGCACGGGCTTTCGCTATCTCATTGCCCGAAAGTTTAAGATGAGAGCGGGGGTCGATGTGGCCTGGTCCAACGATGATTTTGGATGGTACGTGATCTTTGGTTCTGCATGGAACAATAAGAATTGAAAAAACGAGTATATAATAAAAACCCCATGCATTTTGGTGATACAGCAATGATGCGATAAATAAGTAGCCCAACATATAACACCCTGTGTATCATCCTTCATGACACCCATACAGAAAGAGAGTGTTTGCATGGCACAAAGACTTTGACCGGACTTTAAAAAACAGAATTGGAAGAAGCCAAGGAATATAAGCTGAATGTTGTTTTATTTTAAAGAGGAATTTAATATAATATTCAGCTTTCAAAAGGGCAGGGAATCCTAAATTATTGCTCAAGTCTATTTTAAAATAAAAGCAAAGTCAATAAGTTTAAATTCTCTAACTTGGGGGCTTGTTAATAATATAAGTTATGTTTAAAAGCCATTGGATCTTTCTGCTATCTGCCTTATTTCTTACCTGTTGCCAACAAGAAAATAACAATTGTATTCCCAACACCCATCCCGTAAGCTATCCAAGTACCGATTCCTTGGCCCAAAAACTCAACTGGCCAAAAGATCTCGACATCAATGTTTTTTCGGGTCCGGATCTAACCCCAAGTCCGGCATGTATGGCCGTCGCAGCCACTGGGGAGGTCTATGTGGGGGTAGATATGATCGGTTCCTTAGGCAAGGAGATGGGAAAAGGATCTATAGAGCGCTTGGTAGATTGCAACCATGATGGAATTATGGATACCCATACCCAATTTGCCGTATTGGATGATCCCCGTGGCATTTTACCGCTTGGCGACCAAGTCTTTGTCTTGCACACCAGGTTTTCCCCCGAAACAAAAAAGGCCGAAAATATGGATTTGGTCGTATTGGATGACAAAAATAGAGATGGAATAGCTGATGGTCCCCCAATGGTTTTGATCGAAAACATTAGCAACTCCAAATACCTTCAAGAAAGGGGTACCGACCACGCCACCAATGGTATACAAATGGGCATCGATGGATGGATTTATATCGCGGTCGGCGATTTCGGTTTCCACAACGCTACCGATCGTGAAGGCACCAAATTAACACAACTGGGCGGAGGTATCGTACGGGTACGCCCCGATGGTACGGAAATGGAGGTATACAATCACGGAATGCGGAATATTTACGATGTTGCCATAGACCCTTTTATGAACATTTTTACCCGGGGCAATACCAATGACGGGGGAGGGTGGAACGTGCGTTTCACTCACCAGATTCAATCAGCGGAATACGGTTATCCGATGCTGTTCAAAAATTTTACGGACGAGATAATCCCTGCCCTAATAGATGTTGGTGGGGGATCTGGCACAGGGGCACTCTATATGGATGATCCCAGATGGCCTGAAAAATACAATCATGTACCCCTGATGTCCGATTGGGGCCGGAACTTACTTTACACCCATCGGGTAAAGGACACTGGGGCCAGTTTTACCCAGAACGAAGAAGAATTCATACAACTGCCACAGATTACCGATGTGGATATAGATGCTGCTGGTGCTATGTACCTCTCTTCCTGGGACGGTGCCGGGTATTCGGGAAGTCCGGAAAAGGGTTACGTAGTACGGGTGGTACCTAAAAATTTTGAATACACTCCTTTTCACAACGTTAAGGAAGCTAAGGATAAGCAACTTATGGAGGCCTTGGGGTCCCTTAGTGCCAAAGCCCGCTTAAGCGCGCAATACGAATTATTGCAGAGGCCGAATGACAACACTGCCCAAGAGGTCTTAAAAATGGCCGAGGATCGCCAATTGCCTATCGAAGTCCGAATAGCAAGCCTCTTTACCTACGCCCAGATGAGTGGAAAGGATGGAATAGACAATTTGGTGCAATTGAGCAATGACCCCAAGCTTCAGGAATTTGCCCTTAGGGCCCTATCCGACCGGGAAGAATGGGTGAAACATGTACCGTTGGACCCATTTTTAAAAGGCACAAAATCTCCTTCCGACTGGGTGAAGGCCGCGGCAATTATCGGTATGGGAAGGTTGGGTAAACCAGAGGCAATAAATACCTTGTTGCAAATTGGGGTCCCCAGCTCTTTTAAGGCCCCAGAGATGGGTACGGAAGGGCCACATGCCACCCCTAATTCGGATATCGTCCTGCCCCACCTGGCCGTAAAAGCGTTGGTACGTTTAAACGCCGTAGATGCGTGTGTCAATGCACTGGGCACCGAAAACCGGGACTTGGCATTATGGGCTTTGCGGTATATGCACGACCCAACAGCTGTATACGGACTTATTGCAGCTTACAAAAATACGGGTGACAATCTAAATTCCGTTGAAGGCGGCGTATCGACCTTGAAAAATAAAAATGCATCAGAATTCAAAAATAAAATAATGAACACCTTGGCCCGTATTTACCATATGGAAGCCCCTTATGATACCTCGTGGTGGTGGAGCACCCGTCCCGATACCCATGGCCCGTACTATAAAGCAATTGACTGGGCCGCTACCCCTACTATACGCAGTTTTATGATGGAGGAGTGGAAAAAAGCAGACCGTTCCGAAAGGAAAAGCTATGCCGAGATGAACAGCAAATACCGATTGGGTATCGATGCTTTTGGTACGGTCGATATAAAGCCACCCAAGGAGGATATTCCCGTTGTGGACCTGGAAAAGATTAAGAACGAGAAAGGACAGGTCGGCAAATCATCCATCGAGGATGTAATGTTGGCCCTGGACCAAATAAAAGGAGATCCGAAAAAAGGGGAAGAACTATTTAAAAAGCAAGGCTGTGTCGCTTGCCATAATATAAATAAAGGCGAGGTTATGAAGGGTCCCTTTATGGGACAGATAGGATCAATTATGAACCGCCATCAGATCGCCGAATCGATCCTAAAGCCCAATGCCTCCATTTCACAAGGATTTTCAACCGTACAAATCCATACAAAGAACGGCGAAGATTATATGGGTTTTGTTACCGAGGAATCTGCCAATGATCTTACCGTTAGGGATATTTCCGGTACTGCCACACCTCTGAAAAAATCGGATATCGAATCAAGGAAGGAACTGGAAACCTCCATGATGCCCTCCGGACTCGCCAATTCCCTGAGCTATGAAGAATTTGCTTCCTTGGTAACGTATTTGAAGCAGCAGAAGTAGAGATTGAAAGTCCTTCCTCCTTCCTTGAGCATATAAATAGTAAAAAAAAACATGCTACATAGAACCTCCCAAAGCCAGATAGAGGTTAATTCTTTGTACGATCTTTTCTCCGCGAATCCTCAACAGTTCTACTTCAGAACGGAAGAGATCCATTTGTTGCGCAATTAAACCACGCATATCTACTTGGCCTACCTCAAAACGCTGTTGTTCCAACTCAAATGCCCGTTGGTTGCTTTGAACGGCGAGTTTTAAAAATTGTTCCCGCTCGTCAACGGTATGGACCTGGTCTAGCGTGCCTTCTACATCCGCCATCGCGTTTAGGACAGCGCGTCTATATTCCTCTACTACCTGTTTTTGCTGGGCTGTCCGGATATAAACATTGGCCTTCAAAACCCCGCCCTGATAAATGGGAGCTATCAATTCTCCTCCAATACTTGTGATCGGGTTTGAAAAATCGGAAGCCAAAACAAGTAAATCACTGTCAATAAGTCCAAAGCCGGCCGTGAGCCTCAAATTGGGCAACCGAGCTGCCTGAGCTTCCCCCACACGGTAAAAAGCAGCATTAAAACGTTGTTGTGCTGCCAAAACATCGGGACGACGTTCCAAAATTTGCATAGGAATTCCGGCTGGTGTTGTCGTATGTATCACTTTAAGGTTGTTTTTAACTTCGATATCCCCGGCAGGATAACGTCCCAACAATAATTCCAACGCCCGAAGCTGGTTTGCATAAGCCAGCTCAATTTGTTTTAAACCGTCTTTTAACCTGTTCAGATTGGCATCCGATTGGACCACATCGATCTCCGTGCCAACACCAATATCATAACGCTTCTGGGTAATATCCCTCATTTCGGAAGAAACACCTAACATTTGTTTCGCCAGCTGAATTTGCAGATAGGTTTCGGAGGCCAAATAATAGAATCTGGCAACGTTCGCAGCAAGGGATAGTTTGGCAAAGGATACTTCTCCTTCCAGGGCAGCCAGATTGGATTCTTCTGCGTTTCTGACATTCCTGAGTTTCCCCCATAGATCTATCTCCCAAGAAGCAGAAAAAACCGCTCCGTTGAGGCCACTATTAAAATCACCGCCCATTTTTGAAGTACCTCTCCCCAAAATAGACAGGGCTGGCTTCAATGCCGCCTGAGCTGATAAAACATATCCGTTTGCCTGTTCTATCCTTGCGCTGCTAATGCGAATGTCCGGGTTATAGACCAAGGCTTCTCCCACCAGAGTATCCAATAAAGGGTCATTAAAGACGCTAAGCCAGTTCTCTTTTATCGGTATAGTATCAGAACAGTTCTGCCAAGTGGAAGGCAGGATAAAATTCGCAAAAGCCCGCTTCTGCAGTTCCTCGCCGGTTGCCGGTTTTTTAACGGCACAACTTTGCATCAGACCAACCCCTAGTATCAATATTAGTATACGTATGTTCCCTTTTGGATACTGCATTGTATTAATGTAATTTAAGTACAAGCCAATCCATTTTGGTGCCCACTCTCATGATAACTTTTCTTACGAGATGAATTAGTACCCCGTGTTCTGTATAAATGGCACCCATACCCACAGCTCCGGGAGCCAAGAATAAATCTTTGTCCTCATCTGATACATTTAGCCTAACGGCAAATCTTCCTTCGTGAAAATTAGTTTGTTGCGTATCCGGCAATTGTCCGCTCGCAGTAATTTGTCCTTGTGCATTTGCCCAAACAATATGTTCTACCTCACATTTTATAATTCTGTTGGGATAGGTTTTCAACGCCACCTCGGCTGGATCTCCGTTCTGTACATATCGCAATTCGTTCTGGTTGTACAAGGCTACCAACCATTGCTCATCCTCCACAAAGGTCATCACAGGCTTTAAAGGTAATTGTACCGCCATCGCCCCTGGCCTTAACTGTAAATTTATCACCCTGCCATCAGCGGGCGCCCGAAAAACAGTTTGGGATAATTGCCATTCGGCCTCATCCAATTGGGCTTTGGCCTGCTCAAGATCTGCTCTTGCCTGGGTAATCTCTGACAATTCACCATCTGATGAAACGGCCGATATACGTTGTAAAGACTGTGCTCTTTCCGATTCAGCGACTGCTTTCTGTGCCTGTAGGTTATTCAAATTGGCCTGCGCCTGCTCATAGTCAAATTTAGAACCGGCTCCCGATTCGGCCAAGACCCTGGTCTGATCTAAACGCTTTATTGCCAAATCTAATTGGGAGGTAATAACACGCACCCTATTTGAAGCCGCTGAGATTTGATCTTCCAGCTCTTTATCATAGGATTTGGCACTGATCACTTTAGCCTCTAACATAGGAATACGTGCCTGAAGGCTCTTTACCTTAAGCTCAAACGGCTCTGGATCAATTTTGAATAGCACGTCTCCCTTATTTACATGCTGATTTGGTTTTACTGGAACATCGACTACCTTTCCCGTTACGGTAGGCACCACTTCCACGTTGTAGTTCAATACACGCACATCATGGGAGGACGGTGCCACTATATTGAGAAAAAGGATTAATAATGCAATTGCAACTACAGGTATAATGACAACAATAACTTGTGTAAGGGTATTCCATGGCAGTAACCTATACTTGAAGAATACAAGCCAAACGATCCCACTATAGATAAGCAGTAAAATAATTTCCATAACTTAATAGGTGATAATGCAAAATGCGTTAAACGCTATTTAATCTACGACATCTTTATCGGTAATGTCATTGGAGACATCTACACGGACCCCCTCCTCTTCCTTCATTTCCTTAAATTCTTTCATAGTCGTTTCGTGGTAGTCGCCTTGATCGGTACCATAGGCCATTTTGTAAAATACCGGTTTGCTATACGCCCATAGCCAGGCTAGCGGCCAAAGTAATCCTCCAAAAAACAAAGAGAGCATACATAAAACTTTAATTGCATGCGCCTGCGGATGATTTCTCTTTTCAGCGATTCTTTCGGGAAGAACATGAACGAACAAGAATAGACCAATTACCGCAATAGGGGCAATAATCAAGGCAATCCAACTTACCACTTCGGCCATGGAGTCTTCAAAACCACTGCTATGTCCTCCAGCAAAAGAAAAAATTGGCGACAAAAAAGCGGTAAGGAAATACAACGTTTTAAAAAGGTATTGGTTATTTAAGGTGGGGTTATTCATTGATGATTCTTTTAACAAATATAGAAAAATACTGGAGTTTTGGATAGTTCCAATCGAGAAAGAAACACAAATACAAATTTTACGTTTAGGCACAATTAAAGACCGGCAGATTTTAATAAACATCCTTGGGCAGACAAAATCTACATTCCAAAATTTTTAAATTTATTGTGATAATGATAAAAATAGGTGGTAAATTTAAGGTCTGATTAACACATCATTAAATATCATATAACATTTTGATAAAGTCCTAAAAAATTCGATCAATATTAATATTAAAATAATATCTATGGCTTCAACTACATCGGCACCTAAGAAAATATTAAAACAGGGCATGTTGGACAATGTCATGCGACAGTTCAACAATTCAGCCAATATAATAGACCTAAATCCCAATATCCGGAAAATACTGGAAGTGACCAATAATGAACTGGTAGTGCATTTTCCCGTTCGTATGGAAAATGGGGAGGTAGAGGTTTTTACGGGCTACAGGGTACAACACAATAATGCCCTGGGACCTTACAAAGGAGGATTGCGTTACCACCCTACCGTAGATATAGACGCAGCTAGGGCTTTGGCCATGTGGATGACCTGGAAGACCTCATTGGCAGGGCTACCATATGGAGGTGCCAAGGGAGGCATACAGCTAGATCCCTCCAAGTATTCCATTGCCGAATTGGAGCGTATTACCAGAAGATTTACTTATGCGCTTGGGGACAATATAGGGCCAGAACTCGATATTCCCGCTCCTGATGTAAATACCAATGCGCAGACCATGGCATGGATCCTGGACACCTATATGTCTACCAAGTCGCCCAACGAACGTTCCAAGAATATGCATGTTGTTACGGGCAAACCTGTAGGTGCAGGAGGCTCCGAAGGTCGCGACCGCGCAACGGGATACGGCGTGTTTTTAAATATCAAGTTCTGGGCCGAGCACAAGCAATTAGACCTTAAGGGAAAAACGTTTATCGTTCAGGGTTTTGGAAATGTCGGTTACTGGGCAGCACATTTCCTAGAAAAGGAAGGTGCCATTCTAACGGCCGTACAGGACGCCTTTGGGAGTGTCAGAAATGAAGAAGGTATTTCTGTGGAAAAACTCTTGGAATATACAAAGACGAACAAGGGGAGCATTGTTGGCTTTCCAGAAACCAACCCTGTAGATAATAACGAATTTTATGGGCTGGATTGCGATATATGCATCCCCGCCGCCTTGGGCAATCAGATTACAGCAGCGAACGCGCCAAAAATCAAAGCCTCCCTAATTGCCGAAGGTGCCAATGGCCCTACCGATGTGGAAGCCGAAGAAATTCTACTTCAAAGAAAAATTGACATTATCCCAGACATTCTTTGTAATTCGGGCGGGGTTATAGGAAGCTATTACGAATGGCTACAGAACCGAAACAGCGAAATTTGGTCGTTGGAAGAAGTAATGGAAAAACTGAAAAAGAAATTGAAAGAATCGTTCTCCAAGGTCATGGAGACCTCAAAAAATAGAAAAGTAGATATGCGAACCGCTGCTTTTATCATTGCCATTGGGCGTCTTGAAGAAGCCTATGTGCAAAGAGGCATTTTCCCATAAAGAATATTTGGCCCTGTACAAGTAACCCCCAAAGAACGTGTTCCTTGGGGGCTTTTTTAAATAAAAAAGGTCCCGACCATTCATTTGGTCGGGACCTCTAGGAAGGCGGCGGCCTACTCTCCCACCTGGTGTGGCAGTACCATCGGCGCTGACGGGCTTAACTTCCCTGTTCGGAATGGTAAGGGGTGGGC
>JAIRBC010000079.1 GCA_022008415.1 Cerina litoralis | reverse complement strand
GAGTTTATCCAAAATTTTGTGTTTTTGAAAAATAATTTCAAAATTCATAGGTTATAATAATGATTGTTATAGCCTGTTTGGGAAACAAATATACAATTGGTTGTATATCTGGCCCCATTTAAAACGTGTTTTCTTCCATTTCTTGCTGATTCCCTGAGCTGCCAGATATATGGATTTCAAGGCTGCATCATCATGTGGGAACACCTTTTTGTTACGTGTGTATTTACGCAAGCTGGCGTTAAAACTCTCAATGATATTGGTGGTGTAAATCAGTTTTCTGATCTCTTTCGGATAGCTTAAAAAGACCGTTAGGTTGTCCCAATTGTTCTCCCAGGACTGTACAGCGGATAAATATTTGTCCTGCCAGTTTTCTTTAAATACCTGTAGAGCCTCCAGAGCAAATTTCTCATTATCCGCTTGATATATAGCCTTTATATCCACCATGATTGCTTTTCGGTCTTTATAGCTCACGTATTTAAGTGAGTTCCTGATTTGGTGCACTATACATATCTGTCGGATGCTGTCCGGAAAAATGGCCTCCACAGCTTTGTCCAGACCGGCCAGGTTATCCGAGCACAGGAAGAAAATATCCTTTACGCCACGGGTGCGCAGATCATCCAGGATGGACATCCAGGAAGAGGCTTTTTCGGTCTCGACAATACTCATGCTCAAAATATCCTGTTGCCCCTCGACATTCACGCCCAGAACGATCATGCAGGCCTTTGAGATGACCTTTCCCTCATGGCGTATCTTGTAATGTATGGCATCGATCCAAATTATAGGATAGACGTCCTCCAGTGGCCTGTTCTGCCAGAGTTTTATGTCCTCCAATAATTGGTTGGTAATGATGGAGACCTGTGACGTGGAATAGTGTACACCATAGGTATGCTCTATGAAATCGATGATGTCACTGTTGCTCATCCCCTTGGCATAGAGCAACTGGATACAATCTTCCAGTTCCTGTCCCATGGATTTGTGTTTCGGCACTGTTACGGGGTCAAAACTGGCCTCCCTATCCCTGGGGATATTTATACGTTGTTCTCCGTTATGGGTCTTGATGGTCTTTTGGGAAAAACCGTTGCGCTGGTTGTTCGCTATTGCGGCCTCGCCCTTTCCAAAGCCCAAGTGAGCTGTCATCTCTGCTTTCAAGAGGGATTCGATGCCCCGTTTTAGCAATTGCTCCTTGACATTGTCAAAGTCTTCTTTGTTCTTGATCTCGCCTATCAAGGCTTCCAATTGTTTTTCTAATTCTGTGTTCATAAGATAAAAATTTAAAGGTAAATTTTTTGCCTATGAATTTCAAAATCATTTTTTCAACTATCTAAGAGCGAAAACACAAAATATTTTATAGTCCC
>JAIRBC010000078.1 GCA_022008415.1 Cerina litoralis | reverse complement strand
TCCTGTTTCCCGCTCTGCAGTTCCAGTTCCCCATTTTCTTGGGCGATCTTGTACAGATCGGTAAAATTCAGTTTTCCATTTTCAAAATCCTTACCTTTTCCCGAATCGAAGGAACTGTATCTTTTTTTCCTAAGTGAATCGTACTGAGAGGAAGAAATAATCTTATCGGCGACGACCAGCGCCCTTGCAAATGTATCCACTCCACCGATGTGGGCGTGGAAAATATCGTCCATATCGGTAGAGTTTCTGCGCAGCTTGGCATCGAAGTTGACCCCGCCGCCCTTCAGTCCGCCAGCTTTAAGGAAAACCAGCATAGCCTCGGTGATCTCCCCGATGTTATTGGGGAACTGGTCCGTGTCCCAGCCGTTCTGATAATCGCCCCGGTTGGCGTCCAAGCTTCCCAACAATCCGTGGGAAGCGGCCATTTCCATCTCGTGCTGCATGGTATGGTTGGCCAAGGTGGCGTGGTTGAATTCCAGGTTGATCTTAAAGTCGTCCTGCAGGCCGTATTGGTGAAGGAAGCCCACTACGGTGGCGGCATCAAAATCGTATTGGTGCTTCATGGGCTCCATGGGCTTGGGCTCTATAAAGAAATTGCCCTTAAAGCCCTGGGCACGGGCGTAGTCCCTCGCCAATCCCAAAAAGCGGCCCATATGGTCCAATTCCCGCTTCATATCGGTATTTAAAAGGGACATGTAGCCCTCGCGTCCGCCCCAAAAAACGTAGTTCTCCCCGCTGAGGGCTATAGTGGCGTCCAGGGCCAATTTTATCTGCCCCCCAGCTCTGGCCAGAACGTTGAAGTCGGGATTGGTGGATGCCCCGTTCATATACCTGGGATTGGAAAAGCAATTGGCGGTACCCCAAAGCAGTTTTACCCCGGATGCCGATTTTTTCTCTTTTAGATAGTCCACAATGGTGGACAGTCTTTTTTCGGATTCCGAAAAGGTGGGCGCTTCCTGTACCAGATCAAAATCGTGGAAACAGAAATAGTCGAAACCCAGTTTGGTGATAAACTCAAAGGCTGCATCGGCCTTTTCCTTGGCCGCTTTGATCGGGTCGTTGCTTTGGTCCCATGGGAAATTCTGTGTCCCGGGACCGAAGGGATCGGCTCCCTGTCCGCAGAAGGTATGCCAATAGGCCACGGCAAACTTAAAATGTTCCCGCATGGTCTTCCCCGCTACCACTTGCTCCGGATTATAGAACTTGTAGGCCAACGGGTTTTTGGACTCCTTGCCCTCGTACTTGATCTCACCGATCCCTTTAAAATATTCCTTGTCTCCTAGTGTTGCCATTTTTTTAAACGTTATTAAGTTACTGGGTTAATAGTTAATTGTTAAAAGTTGATTGTATCTTGTGTCT
>JAIRBC010000077.1 GCA_022008415.1 Cerina litoralis | reverse complement strand
TGTTCAGCCGTTACGTGGTCGGCTGGTCGCTATCGAACACCATGACATCGGACTGGTGCAAAAGGACCTTGGCCGCCGCCATAGGGGAGCACGGCGTACCGGAGATACTGAACACGGACCAGGGGAGCCAGTTCACCGCAAGGGAATTTGCCGATTGGGCCGTGCATCCTGACCAAGGGATCCGGCTCAGCATGGACGGACGGGGCAGGGCACTGGACAACATATTCGTCGATAGGCTATGGCGAAGCGTCAAGTACGAGCACGTTTACCTGTTCCCTGCCGATGACGGACTGGAAAGTTATCGCGGTCTGGAAAGGTATTTCAGGTACTATAACAATGAGAGAAGGCACCAAAGCCTGGGGGACGAGACCCCATCAACAATTTATCAACAGAACAAAAAGCAAGCGGCATGATGGCACGAAAGGGAAAAATAGGGTTTTCAACAAAAAGGGCAGGTTATGAGTCTCCCCCCGGACCCCCCTCTTTCAACACCATCATTAAACTTATTTTTAAAGGTTTATTGTCCTAAGGATGGGGGGAAGTATACTTTAAAGAGTATATAAATCTAAAATTTATAATTGTAAGATTTTTCAAAGTGGCGCTGTTTGATCGAAACAGGTGGCGTCATCACTCCGAAATAGCCAAAACGATATTCTGTAAAAATATAATTAGAGATAGGGACTACGGGATACCTGAGTTTATCCAAAATTTTAATACATCATTTAAATTTTGATCGTAAAATCGCCATATCCTTAGCTACTTTCATATCTAAAATCTTAGCATAATGCTAGGTAGTCTTAAGATTGGTATGTCCTAGCATCTTACTTACCGATTCTATGGGTACACCATTGGTGAGCGTAACTGTGGTAGCAAAGGTATGTCTGGCCAAATGAAAGGTTAGATTTTTGGTAATACCTGCCAAAGTTGCAATCTCCTTTATATACGCATTCATTTTCTGATTACTAAGTACAGGAAGCACCATTTCTTTTTCTTTTAACAGCTCATTGTCTTTGTACTTCTCAATTATCATTTTGGCAATAGGCAAAATCGGGATATTACTTCTGGTATCGGTTTTAGAGCGTTTTGTTTTAACCCATTCCTCACCATCCGTACCTAGGCTAATATCTCTTCTATTCAATTTTTTGACATCGGCATACGCCAAACCTGTAAAACAGCAAAACACAAAAATATCGCGTACTTGATCTAATCGTTCCATTTTCAAATCAAGATCTATAATTTTCTGAATTTCCTCCTCAGTTAGAAACTCCCGTTCAACAATTTTGAGCTTACCTTTCCAATGCAAGAAAGGATCTTTATCGATCCAATCATTGGCATAAGCAATGCGGATGATTTTCTTAAAGTTTGTAATATACTTTATAGCTGAATTGTGTGCGCATTTTCGAGTTGTTTTAAGATAGTATTCAAGACCGGTGATAAATTTATGATCAACGTCTTGGACA
>JAIRBC010000076.1 GCA_022008415.1 Cerina litoralis | reverse complement strand
GAACAACGATGAAGAGTTTGATCCTGGCTCAGGATGAACGCTAGCGGCAGGCCTAACACATGCAAGTCGAGGGGCAGCATTTCCAGCTTGCTGGGAGATGGCGACCGGCGCACGGGTGCGCAACGCGTATGGAACCTGCCTTTTACAGGGGAATAGCCCAGGGAAACTTGGATTAATGCCCCATGGTCCCCGATGGCCCAATGGTCTGTCGGGGTAAAGCCTTCGGGCGGTAGAAGATGGCCATGCGTCCCATTAGCTGGTTGGTGCGGTAACGGCGCACCAAGGCGACGATGGGTAGGGGCCCTGAGAGGGGGACCCCCCACACTGGTACTGAGACACGGACCAGACTCCTACGGGAGGCAGCAGTGAGGAATATTGGACAATGGGCGAGGGCCTGATCCAGCCATGCCGCGTGCAGGAAGACCGCCCTATGGGTCGTAAACTGCTTTTGTACGGGAAGAACCTGGGGCACGCGTGCCCCTCTGACGGTACCGTAAGAATAAGGATCGGCTAACTCCGTGCCAGCAGCCGCGGTAATACGGAGGATCCGAGCGTTATCCGGAATTATTGGGTTTAAAGGGTCCGTAGGCGGGCCGTTAAGTCAGGGGTGAAAGTCTGCGGCTCAACCGCAGGACTGCCCTTGATACTGGCGGCCTTGAGTTATGGTGAAGTGGCTAGAATATGTGGTGTAGCGGTGAAATGCATAGAGATCACATGGAATACCGATTGCGAAGGCAGGCCACTAACCATAAACTGACGCTGATGGACGAAAGCGTGGGGAGCGAACAGGATTAGATACCCTGGTAGTCCACGCCGTAAACGATGGATACTAGCTGTCCGGGGCCCTGAGCCCTGGGCGGCCAAGCGAAAGTGATAAGTATCCCACCTGGGGAGTACGTCCGCAAGGATGAAACTCAAAGGAATTGACGGGGGCCCGCACAAGCGGTGGAGCATGTGGTTTAATTCGATGATACGCGAGGAACCTTACCAGGGCTTAAATGTAGTATGACAGGTCTGGAGACAGACTTTCCTTCGGGCATATTGCAAGGTGCTGCATGGTTGTCGTCAGCTCGTGCCGTGAGGTGTCAGGTTAAGTCCTATAACGAGCGCAACCCCTGTTGTTAGTTACCAGCGAGTAATGTCGGGGACTCTAGCAAGACTGCCGGTGCAAACCGCGAGGAAGGTGGGGACGACGTCAAATCATCACGGCCCTTACGTCCTGGGCCACACACGTGCTACAATGGCCGGCACAGAGAGCAGCCATGCCGCAAGGCAGCGCGAATCTACAAAACCGGTCACAGTTCGGATCGGGGTCTGCAACTCGACCCCGTGAAGCTGGAATCGCTAGTAATCGGATATCAGCCATGATCCGGTGAATACGTTCCCGGGCCTTGTACACACCGCCCGTCAAGCCATGGAAGCCGGGAGTGCCTGAAGTCCGTCACCGCAAGGAGCGGCCTAGGGCAAGATCGGTAACTAGGGCTAAGTCGTAACAAGGTAGCCGTACCGGAAGGTGCGGCTGGAACACCTCCTTTCTAGAG
>JAIRBC010000075.1 GCA_022008415.1 Cerina litoralis | reverse complement strand
CCTTTATTTCCCTTTAGTTTTCTTATCGCTAAAAGTTTGGTTTTTGGGTCTTAATCCTTCTTTCGATTAATTTTTTAGAGCAATTGCTGGTAACGTTTAGTATATGGCAAGTAGGGCAGTAGAAAGCAATAACCTTTCGGGTTTGCACTGAGCCAAAACGTTGGATTTTGTTTTTATCTTAATCATTTTAAAAGCCAAATCAACGATTTGGCGGTGTTGGTAAATAGCACTGAACTTTCGTAAACCACCGAACGCCCTATTTGCTATATACCGTGTTGTGTGCAGTCTTTTTTTATTTTTCTAAAGTCACTTTATAGTTTACCGGAATTTCACAAATGGAAGTCAATTCTCCCTGAATTTTCAGAAGGTTGGCAGTCTCGACATTCTCATCAAAGTTGTACACTCGATACAGAAAATATTTATCCTTTTCGATTTTGCTCCGTTCCAATTCATTTCTCGTTATGTAGAAAGTAGAGTTCAAACTTCCCTTGGTCGTTTTTACTTCTATGTACTTTTCATTTCCATCTAAGTCGAACGAAAGAATGTCAAAACCTGAACCGTCTCCCTGATTTTTTGCAACGTGTTTTACTTTATCAGCCAATTTTGATTTTCCATTTTCTGTTAGGTATTCAATCTCTTTTTTAACCACCCATCTCTCTCCTAAATCTCCAATACGTTTATTTTCAATGTTGTTTTGAATATGGTTGATAATCCTTGGTGTAAAGTCAATGGATTCATCTTTTGATTTTAGTTTTAGGATTGAAGTTTCTTCTATTACTGTCGTTTCAACTTCAGTTTTCTTAATAATTGCAGGTTGGTCTAAATGTCGGACTACTGCGTAGATAAAATCTTGGGTTAATACATTATGGTCTTTGTCTCGGTAGCACTCGGAGTCAAGGCGATTTTCGTGGAGGTTCAGGAGTTCTTGGTCTCCTTCAATTTCATATCGAACCAATCCACACAGATTGTGAAACTGTCCGATATTTTCTATTCGTCCGCCAATAGGTTTGTATGTAAATTCAACTTTGTCTGCAAAGTCTTTAAACATTCGGTACTTGTAGAAGAAATATCTCTCTGGGTAGTAGAGTGTCAAATAGACTAAAACAGCTCTATGGTCTTGATAGTCATTGAGGTCAACAAAATTGACTGTATTTAAACTTTTAAAGTCTGAGCGAAAATTTTCAACTCGCTCCAAAATATCGAAGTCTTCATCATAGAGGATTTTGAACATTTCTCGAATTTGTTCAGGCGATTCTTCAACATTCTTTAGGAGCATTCTTTTCGGGAAATATTGTCCTGAGTCGAGTAGGTTTCCTGCCTTGCTTAATGAAAGTTCGAGGTTTTCGTAAAAGTCTTGTGCTTCAATGTCGAAATTATCTTGAAACTGCTTAATCGCCTTCCATTTGTAAATTTCTTGGTCGTGAACTTGCTCAAAGTTCCTTTTATATTCTTCAATGTATGACTTTACAATTTGTCGATTCATTTCGTCTTTTCAGATTGCACACAACGGCAGTCTGTCTAAAAACCTTGCCGGATTGTTTAAATATAATCGAAAATAAGACTTTTGGCCGATAGTGGTCCAAAATGTGCGGCTATAAT
>JAIRBC010000074.1 GCA_022008415.1 Cerina litoralis | reverse complement strand
CAGTCTGTCTAAAAACCTTGCCGGATTGTTTAAATATAATCGAAAATAAGACTTTTGGCCGATAGTGGTCCAAAATGTGCGGCTATAATTTTGGGGCGGCATATGGGCCGAGGACGGCCCGAGATCCTTTCCGCGGCCCTCAAAATGGCGTTCAAGGCCCGATGGACGGGTATATTTGCTTTTTTCCCGATCAAGTTGAGGATCCTCTTTAGGTTGTAGGCTATAAAGATGAGCCCCACATCGGCCGAGGCCCTGGCCCTTGTCCTTTTGGTCATTATATGGTCGAACCCCCATTGTCTTTTTATGGTGCCGAAGGGATGTTCCACAATGGCCTGTCTCCTTTTGTAGAGCTCTTGGTTCCCCGCCATCCTTTCGTCGTTCTTGTCGACGAATTCCTTGAACTCGCTCCGCTGTATTATCTTTCCGTTCTGTTTGGCCGTTGTGCAGAGCCCTCGCACCGGGCATGTCCTGCAAGACTTGGTCTTGTACTGTTTGAAAAAGTAGTTCCTCGCTTTGTAGCGGCTCCCGTTGCTCTTCAGGACATGCCCCTGCGGACAGGTATAGGTGTCTTCCTTCCCGTCATATTCAAAATGCTCTGCATTGTATGCCGGGTCGGGTGCCCGTGAGGCCCTTCCGATATCGGGGACCGCCACCAGGGTGGCGATTCCCAGGTCGTGTGCGGTCTTGAACTCGCTCCCGGTATGGTAGCCCTTGTCGTAGAGTGCGGTAAACCCGTTGGTCCGCAGGATCGTCTTGGCCCGCCGCAGCATGTTCCCCATGGCCTTGGTGTCGTTGTTGCCCGTGACCTTGTAATCGATGGGGATACAATGTCTTGCATCCACGGTGGACTGTAGGTTATAGGCTACCTCGGTAATGTTGTTGCGTACGATCATATGGCGGCTCTCCGGATCGGAGGTGGAGATCTGTTCCTTTCCCGATTCCCCGAGCTTCCGTTCCAGTTCCCGGTAGCCCTGTTTCCTTTTCCGGTGTTTTTCGATCTCGCCCTTGACCTCTTTCCTGTCCCCGTCCCCCTTTTCGAGCTGCCCCTGGTACTCCGCGAGCTTTTTGTCGATATAGGCGATATGGCGGTCTATCTTTTTTTGGTTGTAATTGTTCTTCTTGCTGTTCTGGGCCCGTAGTTTGGTGCTGTCCCCCGCGATCAATGTGGCACCGATAAGTCCGAAGTTCCGTGCGATCTCGACGGTGGCCCGGAAGACCATTTTGATGGCCTTGGGGTTGTCCTTCCTGAAATTGCTTATGGTGTTATGGTCGGGGACAAGGCACTCGAGCAGCCACATCACCTCGATGTTGCGCCTGCACTCCTTCTCCAACTGCCTGCTGGACCGCACCTTGTTCATATAGCCGTAGATGTAGAGCTTCAGCAAAGTGGCGGGATGATATGCCGGCCTGCCGTTTTCGGGAAAATGCACCTTGAACCCCAGCTTTTCCATATCAAGGCCGTTCACGAAATTATCCAGGGCCCTTACGGTATTTTCGTTATCGATGGCGTCCTCGAGGGATACGGGAAAAAGGGAGGACTGTCTTCTATCTTTTCCTTTTATATGTTTCATGACCTTAAGTTACGGCCCAATGGACCGGAAGTCAAGATCTCCGCTCAAAAGTAATCAACAGGGTTATCAAGAAAAAGGAGGTTTTTAGACAGTCTGACG
>JAIRBC010000073.1 GCA_022008415.1 Cerina litoralis | reverse complement strand
ATGCCGTAAACAAAGGAAAAGGCGATGCCCTCCAACGCGGCCCTGCACAAATGCGCCTTGCTGTGGTTGTTGAGGTTGACATTGCCAATATGGGTGCCCAATTCCCTGTTGTTGAGCATGCGTTCGGCCCCGTTGCCAAAGGGAAGGATGGTGACCCCGTTCGATCCGATCTGCACCGAGGATGCCAATGCGTTCATCTCCTCGTAAGAACCCACGTTGAGGTTGTCCTTTAGCCATCGGTATTGTATGCCCGCCCCATTAATGCATAGCAATTTGCCGATCCGGGCCTGTTTGTCATTATAGTTTACATGGGCAAAATTATTGACGCGGGAACTTTCCTTGACCGATAGATTGTCGGTAATGGCGTATATAACGCCCGAAGTCCCTCCTGTGGAGGCAACCTCCCCTGGATTAAATACATTTAAGGAAAGGGCATTGTTGGGTTGGTCGCCCGCCCTGTACAAAATCGGTGTTCCTTCCGCCAGGCCAGATGCTGCTGCTCCCATAGCGGAAACCTTGCCCTGAACGGCAAACGTGCCCCTTATTTCGGGCACCAGACTTTTGTCGATGCCATAATGGTCCAAGAGCCAGTCGGCGATGGAATTTTTGGTAAAATCCCAAAAAACCCCTTCTGAAAGTCCGGAAGTAGTACTGCAAATGGAATTTCCTAGCTTGTAGGCGACATAATCCCCGGGCAACATAAACTTGTGAATTTTAGCGTATATCTCTGGTTCATTTTCCTTGACCCATTTGAGCTTGGACGCGGTAAAATTGGAAGGGGAGTTCAGCAGTTGGGCGGTACATTTTTCCTCTCCCAGCTCCTCAAAAGCCCTTTGGCCTATACCAACGGCACGGCTATCGCACCAAATTATGGAGTCGCGGAGAGGAATTCCTTCCTTGTCCACCACGACCAGTCCGTGCATTTGGTAGGAAATCCCGATGCCCGTGATAATCTGGGGGTCAATATTGTTTTCTTTGAGCAGCCTTTTTGTGGCGTTGCACACGTGTTTCCACCATTCGTCCGGATGTTGTTCCGCCCACCCGTTCCTTACGGCCTTCATGTCCATTTCGGTCTTGGGTTCGGTAAGTACGGCGACGCTCTTTCCTGTGGCAGTATCGACCAAGGCGGCCTTGATGGAGGAGCTTCCTATGTCGTAACCAATGGAGTACATAGTTTAATTGTATTTAATATTTAGGTGAGATCTAAAAATTTAATTTTTATCTCCTTGTTGGGTTTAAGCGCCTTTTTTCAAAAAAATAAACAAAACCTTTTTGTTCGTCGAAAATGTTGAATTTTGCCTCGAGACGTAATAATTTTAGCCAAATTTCCCTCTGAATATTTATGCCTCACAGTTATATCCATTTCGAATATCAAAATTAAAGATGGTGTAACTCCACCTAGCCCATGGAAATATGTTGCCAAATAGGATAAACTTTTAAACTCCGAAACAACTATACTTTATTTCCAAATAATCCTCTATCCCATATTTAGAGCCTTCGCGACCCATTCCAGACTGGTTAATTCCACCAAATGGTGCAACTTCAGTAGATATGATTCCCTCGTTCATGCCTATCATTCCGAATTCTAATGCCTCTTTAATTTTCCAACATCTTTTTAAGTTTTCAGTTAGTACTGATGCGTTAATACTTAATTGTCAAATAAATTCATTTGTTCATTGAAATTTTGATTTGAAAAATCTTCTGTAAGCAGTTCTGAGATGGA
>JAIRBC010000072.1 GCA_022008415.1 Cerina litoralis | reverse complement strand
TACTGTATTATGACACGCAGAAAGTTCACACCGGAGTTCAAGTTCAAGGTGGTGCTGGAGGCACTATCCGAACGTTTTACGATCCAGGAGCTGGGAAGGAGGCACGAGATCCACCCTGCCCAGATCACCAATTGGAAGACGCAGTTCCTCAAGAACGGGGAGGCGGTCTTCGAGAAAAGGGCCAAGGATGCCAAGACGGAGGCCCAGGAGAAAGAGGAACGTTTTCTCAAGACCATCGGGCAACAGAAGATGGAGATCGATTTTTTAAAGAAAGCCTTGTCATGAAGGAAGATGCGAAGCAAAGGAGGTCGCATGTTGACAAGGCGGGAAAGCTGAGCGTGGTGCGCCAGTGCGAACTGTTGGACATCCACCGAAGCGGCGTCTATTACGAGCCCGTAGGGGAGACGGCACTGAACCTGGAGCTCATGCGGCTAATGGACGAAAAGAACCTGCTGCACCCTTGGCTGGGCGTTCCGCGCATCGTTACGTGGACTACCTACTAAATTTGAGACTAATTTTTTAAGCCACTTTTTTAGAAAACCCTCTTAGTTTCATTTCCATTTCTAGAGGGGAGAGATACCCTAGGCTAGAATGTAATCTTTCATTGTTATACCATGTGATGTATTGATCTATAGATTCGAACAATTGTGAATGGGAAGTATACTTAAATCTATATAACCATTCATGCTTTATGGTCTTAAAAAAGCTTTCCGCAACGGCATTGTCCCAACAATTACCCTTTCTGCTCATGGACTGTGTTATTTTTTTATTGAAAGAGAACAGATCGGTCATTTTGTTCGAGGCATACTGTGTCCCCCTATCGGAATGGAAGATGAGGCCATGATCGATCGTCCTGGTCCTACATGCATCCAGCCAGGCTTTCATTACCGTATTCTGGACGGTCATATCCTCGCTCAAGGCCCAGCCCACTATTTTTCTGTCGGCAAGATCCATGATCGTGGTGAGATAGTTCCAATGGTCGCCGACACGGATATAGGTAATATCGGAGACCCATTTCTTTCCCAGTTCCGTACTGCAGAAGTTTCTATCAAGTTCGTTGTCCGCAACAGGGAACGTATGTCCGGAATCCGTTGTCGCCACGAATTTTCTTCTTAACACGGATCTCAGGCCCATTTCCCTCATCAGCAATGCTATATATGAACGGGAATAGAACAGGGCTTCCCGCTCCAATTTTTGCTGGATACGATAGCTGCCATAGATTTCCCTGCTCTGTTCAAAATGAAATCGGATTCTTTTTTTCAGTGACATTTTTGGTGTCCCCACACTTTCCACATCTTTGTTCTTGAGCCAATGATAATATGCATTTTTACTGACCTTCATGCACTTGCACATCTTCCCGACAGGATAACGATCTATATTCCTTAGAATAAAAAGATATATTATATGCCGCTCTTGGAGAAGATGCCCACTGCCTTTTTTAATATATCGCGTTCCATTTTGACTTCTCTCAGCTCTTTGTGCAAGGCCTTAAGTTCCTGTTCCTCCGGGGAAACCTCCCTTTTCTTGCTGAAATCCCCCGATTTAGCTTCATATTCCCTTTTCCAACGACGTATCATCCCCCCGTTAAGGCCATAGTCCCCACTGATCTGTCTTACCGTTAATCCAGATTTTAATAGATCTACTATCATAACCTTGAATTCATTTTCATACTGTTTTGCCATAATTCAAATATACTTGTTATGGACTCTATAAATTCGTACCATCAAAGGTAGACACTCCAACGTGGCTCCAAAAGGACTTGGGGTACAAGGTCAACAAAAAGCGCATCGAGCGGCTGTTCCGCCTTATGTGCCTGTCCGCCACGGGGCCGAAGCCGAACACCTCCAAGAGGGGCAAGGGCGAACTGCACAGGATCTATAAATATCTTTTGAGGGGCCTTAAGGTAGAACGATGCAACCAGGTCTGGGCGATGGACATCACCTATATCCCGGTGAGGGGAGGTTACCTGTACCTGTGCGCGGTGATCGACCTGTTCAGCCGTTACGTGGTCGGCTGGTCGCTATCGAACACCATGACATCGGACTGGTGCAAAAGGACCTTG
>JAIRBC010000071.1 GCA_022008415.1 Cerina litoralis | reverse complement strand
TCCTGGATCGTAAAACGTTCGGATAGTGCCTCCAGCACCACCTTGAACTTGAACTCCGGTGTGAACTTTCTGCGTGTCATAATACAGTAAATTTAGGTTAAAAATTAAACTTAACTTACTCCTATTTTTGGGGGTAATTATATTTTCTGTGGCCCCGTTTTTGAGACATTATCCGATTTGCCTCATCGGCAGGTTTTGAATAGGCATATTCAGGAGTAGGGCGATTTTTATTAAAGTCTGGACAGAACTGATCCTGGGATTTCCATATTCCCGGGATTTTTTATGATTTGGTAACGGCAAGCGGGTTTCTGGTAGTCTTTGAGACGTTTCCTCACTGATTTTTTGAGGACGGGACATACCTCTCCCATCGGCCTTTCGGATCGTTGCTTCCTATGCTGCTTTTTCCAGTGCCGTGGCCGCCATCCGCCTCCCGATCTCCAGTGCGTTGCCCGTATGGATGCCGAAGAATATCCATAGGATCTCGGTTTCCCTGGTACGGGCCCTTATCCTTTTCAGGTGGTAATGTTCCTTGTCCTTGCCAAAACTGCCCTCCAGCCTACTGGCCCGTTCCCTGGTGATGGCGCCCGCCAACTTGATCCGTTGTTTCTCGTGCTTGCCGGCCCTGCCCTTTCTCTTGAAATCGGTCCTGATATCGTATTTGGTGGCGAACTTCCGGTTCTTGTTGGTGGCATAGATGGCATCGGCACCCGCCAATCTCGTTCTGGTCCTGGTAAGGCGCTGAGCCTTGAAGATCGTATCCTGGAAACGGTTGCCCTCGTGGAAGGCATCGAAACCCGGATGTTCTATGAAACTGATCCCATCGATCTGGAACTTGTTTACCTTGGCCCCGAACTCGACCGGCTTTATTTCCTTGCCCCTTACGATGGGCCTGATGTAGGGCCTGTCCATGCTCACGATACGGTCCTTCGGTTTTTTGCCATGGTGGAAATAGCCGTGCTGTTGGGCCAGCACCTTCTTGGCCGTCGCCCTTCTGCGGTATTGGCCCTTTGTCATCGCTACCGCGTGCCGCGCCTCCAGCCGGTCCACCTCGCCGCCCAGTTTGTCCAGCAACAGGAGCAGGCCCCGGGTCAGCGCCCTTCTCTTCTTTTTGGTCTTCCTCCTCATCTTGCTATAGGACACGTAGCGCTTTTTCCATTTAAGGTATTTGCTACGGGGCAGCGTCTCCCCCGTCTTTTTGCAGATACCTTTCATCAGGCCGTGGAGCCAGTCCACCGCCTCCCAAAGGAGCTTTACGTTGGTAGGATACCGGAGGTGGCTCTCGTAACAGGTGGCGTCCATGGTTATGGAGCCCTTGTCCGCCATGTGTGGGGACCAATGCCCGTAAAATGTCTGTTGTACCTTGTCAATGTCCAGTTTCCTGGCCAGCTCGCACCGGACCTCGCTGGCCATCTTAAAATTCTCCAACCGGTCGGCACCCAGATAGATGTCACAGAAAAACTGCCAGTCCAGGTTCCCGTTCAGCTGTTCCATAAGCTTGCGGTCGGAACATCCCCCATAGTGCTTCAGGAACATCAGGGCCAGTTTGCCCTTGGTGGAGAAGATGGACCTGGGTCCCTTTTTGGATTCCTTAAGGCCAAAGGACTTTACCAGTTCGTCCCACGGGATGGCGATATAGATCTTGCCAAGGTCGCTCTCGAGAAACCGTGCATAGAAGGCATCGAACTGTTCGGTCTGGGAAGAAAATGTAAAGCTGTGCTGGAAATCGAGTATTCTTCGTATCTTGGGCATAGGAATTAAGATCAAAACCCCGTTTTTTGAGCTAAGGACTCTTTTTCGGGGTTTTATTATACCTTAATATACGAATTAATTGACTGATATACAATTAATTATACTACTTCTGAATGTGCCTTGAATATGGCCACAACAGGAGATTTTATTTGCACTTAGTCCCTCTTTCTATGGGATACAAATTCCGTTATTTATATATACTGGTTGATAATATTCTCGAACAGCTCCTGTTTCCCGCTCTGCAGTTCCAGTTCCCCATTTTCTTGGGCGATCTTGTACAGATCGGTAAAATTCAGTTTTCCATTTTCAAAATCCTTACC
>JAIRBC010000070.1 GCA_022008415.1 Cerina litoralis | reverse complement strand
TTTAAGGATCAATCACAGGTTTTTACGGAAGAAAAGAAGGCCGAAACCGTTGTGAATTGCTTTCAGTTCTTTAATTTTAAGGATCAATCACAGGCAACAAAGTCTACTGGGATAGGAACCGGTCGTTGTGAATTGCTTTCAGTTCTTTAATTTTAAGGATCAATCACAGGTCTCCATGGAAGGAGGTTATGGGCCATCCGTTGTGAATTGCTTTCAGTTCTTTAATTTTAAGGATCAATCACAGGAAAATAAAGACACTCGACATATTCGTACTTGTTGTGAATTGCTTTCAGTTCTTTAATTTTAAGGATCAATCACAGGCTGGCGAAGCATGGTTTGCATTACAACATTGTTGTGAATTGCTTTCAGTTCTTTAATTTTAAGGATCAATCACAGGAAATTGCAATCTGTGACTGACTTAATTAACGTTGTGAATTGCTTTCAGTTCTTTAATTTTAAGGATCAATCACAGGAGTTTATTATTTCTAGCGATGGAACTAAGGGTTGTGAATTGCTTTCAGTTCTTTAATTTTAAGGATCAATCACAGGTTGCCGTACCAGTATGCAGACCGTTTGGACGTTGTGAATTGCTTTCAGTTCTTTAATTTTAAGGATCAATCACAGGAATTAGCTCCTTGTTCATTGTAATTTCCCCGTTGTGAATTGCTTTCAGTTCTTTAATTTTAAGGATCAATCACAGGGTATTACGATAGTTTTATATTAGCCAAATGGTTGTGAATTGCTTTCAGTTCTTTAATTTTAAGGATCAATCACAGGAACATCAAAATACTGTGCAGGGAGCACCATGTTGTGAATTGCTTTCAGTTCTTTAATTTTAAGGATCAATCACAGGGTATTTGTCCGTAAAGACGGAGAGCTCCACGTTGTGAATTGCTTTCAGTTCTTTAATTTTAAGGATCAATCACAGGAATAGTCCAGCCATTGATGGAACCAATCCTGTTGTGAATTGCTTTCAGTTCTTTAATTTTAAGGATCAATCACAGGGGGATCTTGAGAGAGATGAAGAGGATTACAGTTGTGAATTGCTTTCAGTTCTTTAATTTTAAGGATCAATCACAGGAAACGGGAACCGAGGCGAGCCGACGTTATAGTTGTGAATTGCTTTCAGTTCTTTAATTTTAAGGATCAATCACAGGCCAACAAATTAATATTGAGAAATGGAACTAGTTGTGAATTGCTTTCAGTTCTTTAATTTTAAGGATCAATCACAGGGAGTTGGTAAAACTTCCATAGTGGTTTACGGTTGTGAATTGCTTTCAGTTCTTTAATTTTAAGGATCAATCACAGGTTGGCTGAAAATGTAGATCAGGAAACTATGGTTGTGAATTGCTTTCAGTTCTTTAATTTTAAGGATCAATCACAGGAAAACATGGGTAAAAGAGTATTTAAAGGATGTTGTGAATTGCTTTCAGTTCTTTAATTTTAAGGATCAATCACAGGTGGCGACCTGAAGAAATTGGGGCGAAATACGTTGTGAATTGCTTTCAGTTCTTTAATTTTAAGGATCAATCACAGGGCAGTTTTAGGAACCAATTAACCAAACACGGTTGTGAATTGCTTTCAGTTCTTTAATTTTAAGGATCAATCACAGGTTGTGGTCTGATCATTGCACCTGGTAGTTAGTTGTGAATTGCTTTCAGTTCTTTAATTTTAAGGATCAATCACAGGGAGTTGTATCGCAAGGAAAGCGGGCCTCTTGTTGTGAATTGCTTTCAGTTCTTTAATTTTAAGGATCAATCACAGGGAGTACTACGAACCGGTTGACGCATAACCAGTTGTGAATTGCTTTCAGTTCTTTAATTTTAAGGATCAATCACAGGGCAACGCATAAAACATCGATGCGACAGGGTGTTGTGAATTGCTTTCAGTTCTTTAATTTTAAGGATCAATCACAGGTGGTGGCCTCTATACCTTGCGCCGATTTGAGTTGTGAATTGCTTTCAGTTCTTTAATTTTAAGGATCAATCACAGGTCCACATGCTGCGACTCGGAGTCGCCAATGGTTGTGAATTGCTTTCAGTTCTTTAATTTTAAGGATCAATCACAGGTTTTTACGGAAGAAAAGAAGGCCGAAACCGTTGTGAATTGCTTTCAGTT
>JAIRBC010000006.1 GCA_022008415.1 Cerina litoralis | reverse complement strand
AAAAAAAAAAAAGGTAGTTGAAAGTTCAGGGCTAGAGGAATAGAACTTATCCATTAAACATATTTCCAAAACATCCCCCTACCCCCTTCAAAGGGGGAACAAATGCTAACATCTAAAAAACAGTTAAACCCTATCTATAACTCTTACCTGTACATAATCTAAACTTTTTGAGTTTGAATTTGATACTTGGCCTTGAGTTTGAAATTTAGTCTACTCTTCCCGGCTCCCTATTTTCGGATCCTTCCACCCCGGTAAGGGAATCCCCGAGCCGGGAGCGCATTTTATCGGCTAAGCCCTTTATCGTTGTAACGACATCGGGATGTTGGGAAGCAACATTTTGGGTTTCACCGATATCCTTTGAAAGGTCATAAAGTTCTATGGATTTTACATCCACCATCCTATATTCACCCGGCAAACCATCCTTTCCGGGCGTTTGTCCGTCCATAGTTCGGTAGGTATGGGGGAAATACAGTTTCCATTTTCCATTGCGCACCGCGTGCAGCTCGTTTACCCGGTAGTAAAAGAAATAAGCGTCTTGGGGACTTTCGTCACTTTCGCCGGTTAAAACTCTCCAAGCGCTCTTTCCATCGATTGTTTTTTCTGGCAATTTGGCATGGGTTATTTCAGCAATAGTGGGCAGTATATCTATCCCGTTTACAGGAACGTCGATCGTGCGACCGGACACCAATTTATTAGGCCATCGTGCAATAAATGCCTCACGTTGCCCTCCTTCCCAAGAAGTGCCCTTACCTTCACGAAACGGCAAGGCGCTCCCTGCATGATTGCCATAGGCTAGCCAAGGACCGTTGTCCGACGTAAATATGACGATAGTATTATCATCCAATCCATTCTTTTTCAAGGTTTCGAGTATCTGGCCCACGGACCAATCTATCTCCATGATCACATCGCCATAAAGCCCCCTTTTAGATTTTCCCTTAAATTTATCCGAAACAAAGAGCGGTACGTGCGGCATGGGATGGGCAACGTAAAGAAAAAATGGACCGTCCTTGTTTTCATTGATAAAATTAACACTGTGCTCCGTAATCCGTGTTGTCAGCTGGGATTGATCCGTAAGGGTATCTACCACCTTTTCATTTTGGTACACCTCCAACGGATCAAAATTAAACACGGTCCCTTGTTGGGGATGGAAGGGCCACATATCATTGGAAAATAAGATCCCAAAGTACTCATCGAATCCCTGATTGTTGGGCATAAATTTGGGATTGTCGCCCAAATGCCATTTACCAAAGATGCCCGTTTTGTATCCGTTGGCTTTGAGCATGTCTGCAATGGTAGTTTCATCCGGATTCAATCCGATTTTACTGTGGGGCATAAGGGCGTTGTGAATCCCTAACCTATTTGGATAACAACCGGTTAAAATGCCGGCCCTAGAGGCAGAACAAATGGGTTGGGCCGAATAGTAACTGGTAAGCTTTACGCCTTCCTTGGCCATTTGGTCCAGATTGGGGGTTTCGATATCCGGGGAGCCAAAGGTACCCACATCCTGATAACCCTGATCATCGGTCATGATCAAAACGATATTTGGAGTACGATTGTTTATAGGTTCTTTATTTTCTGCTTTTGGCTTGCAGGAACCAAAGGACAAGAGCAATACCGGGAGAAGATACTTGTACATTTCAATAAAATTATAATTTCGGCATGCATGGGCTTGCCGGTATGGTTTAGGGAGCCAAAAGATAAGGAAATTGATAAACATACTTTGTCAATTCATGTAATTTAAAAATACTGCCTTTCTACAAACTTGTCCACTTCCTGAAGAATCCCTAATTTAACCCATCCAATTTCAACATTCCAACCCAAAAATGAGATTCCAATTATCGTCCAACATGGTTCGCATCCGTCGAATCTGCATCCTCTGTTTACTGCTGACAAATTTCCTTTTCTGGTCTTGTTCCAACAAGGACAAACAGCCCGACCCTGTCGCGAAAGTAATTCGTACCATGTCCGATACGCTTCCAAAAATATCGTTGCCCGAGGATGCCGATCCACAGAGCGAAGACTGGAAAGGTATCGATCTGTCTCCCAAGAAACCGATATTGCCGCTGTATCCCGAAGAAGAGGCTAAAAAACTGCATTTGCCTCCGGGATACGGTATCGCCCCTGTATTGACCGAACCACAAATAGACCAACCAGGCGCTATTGCCTTTGACGGGAATGGGAGAATGTACGTGCTGGAATTGCGCAGTTATATGCTCACCGCCGATTCGGATGGCACCTTGGAGCCCGTAAGCAGAATTTCCAGATGGGAGGATAAGGACAACGATGGAATCTATGAGACGGGCACCGCCTTTGTAGATCATCTTGTCTTTCCACGATTTGTACTGCCTTATGGCAAAGACTGTATCCTGACCATGGAATCCGATGCCGACGAGGTATATAAATACACCGATACCAACGGGGACGGCATCGCGGATAAAAAGGAACTGTTTACCAATCACTACGGCCGTTCGGGCAACGTGGAGCACCAGCAGGCCTTTATGCACTGGGGTATGGACAATTGGCTGTATAGTACCGTTAACGCATTTAGGGTAAGGGAAACCCCGAACGGGGTCGTTCGGAAAAAACTGGTTATAACCATGCCCAATGGGGTGTTGCACACGATAACGATGGCAAGGTTTGGTTTCAGGGCGGGGCAAGTGGAGTGCCTTCCTATTTTGAGTTTCCGATACATTATGGAAATTTTGAAGTAGAGGAAGAATATGCCGAAGGTTTTAAAATTCCTTGGGGCGAACCCATGGGTACGGAGGATTTTCAGGAGGGAATGGATAGGGTACGCAAGCCCGACGGCTCTGCAAACGAGGTAACCGGGTCAGCCGGAAACGATATTTTTAGGGGCGATCGATTGCCAAAATCTCTCGAAGGTCAATATTTTTATGGGGAGCCCGTGGCACGGATCGTACGGCAAGTAAACCCCGTAGTAACCGAAGGACTTACCACCTTGCACAATGTGTATCAAGAGCAAAAGTCCGAATTTCTTCGCTCCTCGGATCCACTTTTCCGCCCGGTAGATATGGCCACGGCACCCGACGGCACGTTGTATATTGTCGATATGTACCACGGGATCATTCAAGAAGGACAGTGGACGCAGAAAGGCACTTATCTAAGGACAAAAATAGAACAGTTCCAAATGGACAAGGTCATAGGGTTGGGTAGGATATGGCGTATTACGTACGATGGAATGGAACGCGATAGAACCAGACCAAATATGTTAGAGGAAACACCGGCCCAACTCGTGAAGCACTTGGAACACCCCAACGGTTGGTGGCGGGACAAGGCCCAACAACTGATTGTCCTGCACCAGGATAAATCCATTGCGCCCCAATTAAAAACCATGGCACGTAACAGCCACAATCTACTGGCCAGGTTCCATGCGCTCTGGTCCTTGGAAGGCTTGGATGCGTTAGACCCCGAACTGGTCATTGAACTATTTAAAGACCCGGAACCTAGGATGCGCATCCAGGCACTAAGGGCGAGTGAAACTTTATATAAAACCGGTAATAAATCTTTCGCCACCAATTATTTAGAACTAATGGAAGATCCCAATACGGATGTGGCAATCCAAGCGGTACTAACCTCACAATTGCTTAAAATTCCATTCTTCAATGAACGTCTACAGTCCCTAATGAATAACAACAAGGCAAAAGGTATACAGGTGGTCGGGAAACAAATTTTAGATCGACCAAAAACGGAGGAGATAGAGACCCTTTATGGGGATTCGTTAACAGAGGAAGAAAATTCCCGTTTAGCACGGGGCAAGATTATTTTTAACGAGCTCTGCGTACAATGCCATGGCACGGACGGTACCGGTACCCCAATGGGCAATGGTCTTACGATGGCCCCGCCCCTAGCAAATTCGTTGCGGGTACAAGGTCAGAAGGAATACGTGACCAAGGTAGTTCTCCACGGCTTGGAAGGCCCTATAGCGGGCAAGACATATCCAGGGTCCATTATGGTAGGGATGGGTGACCAATCCGATGATTGGATAGCTTCGGTCCTTTCGTACATAAGACTTAATCTTGACAACGAGTCCACAATAGTATCACCTAAAGAAGTAGCCGAAATAAGAAGTAGTTCTATTGGTCAAAAGCAAGCCTATAAGTATCCCGAATTACGGACATCGACACCCCAACTAATGGTTCCGACCGAGACATGGAAAATTACCGCCAGCCATAATGCCCCTACCCGGGTAGGGGGGAAGACCGCTCCGGCAAGTGCTTTTAATTTTGAGGGATGGTCAACGGGAGAGATGCAACAAAAAGGGATGTGGTACCAAATAGAACTTCCGCAGCCCGTTGCCTTAGCAGAGATCGATTTTTATTCTAAACCTATCAGCCGGGGTTGGAGGCCAGGCTCCCCGCCCCCTATCCAAACTTATCCGCGTGACTACGTGGTAAGCCTATCCCTTGACGGTGCGGAATGGAAGGCTATTGCGCAAAAAATGGGTAACCGGCCATTATCAACCATTACCCTAAACCGCACAAAGGCAAAATTCATAAAAATCGAGCTGTCTAAAAGCCTAAACGAAGACCTGAAAACCCCTTGGTCCATGCAACAGATGAAACTGTACGGCGTAAAAAATTAAAACCTAACAAATGATACAACACCTCAATCCGTTCCGTTGTAGTAATTCTTCAAAATGGAGCCCATTTCCTTTTTGTTCTCGGAAACAGTAAGGATTTCGTTCCAAACATTATCTGGAAGCAATTGTTGTAAAGGCTGGTCCAATTTAGGAATTTTTCCAAAGATCTTTAATAATTTTTTATCCCAAACCTTGTAATACCTCAAAAGGTCGTCCGGATAAACCACCTTGCGTCGCGTTCCTTCATCTACGCCTTTAAACGGCTGGGGAATATTGAGATAGCCATAATCGTCCGTGAGCTGCTCCCCGGGATAGCTGTCCTTGATGGCCAGCTCAAAATCGTAGGCCGTGGTCAGGCAGTTGGAATTGAAACTGTGGTTTACATACCTGCTGTTGTCCCAACAAAGAACAAAATTGTCTTTGTTGTTCCTAAAACAATAAGTATCAAGGATATTTTGATAGAGCGGTTCCATGTTCTGTAGTTCCGTGGGAGCAAATTCCCGATCCAGTTTATCCAACACCCAGGTAATGGTAACCGCGGGAATGAATTCTGTGGCCACTACCCCAAGGCCGATCTCATTATTTATAAATTTTAGTTCCGTCTTTGGATGGACCATTCTCAACTTCGAAATAAGGTGACAAACGTTCCTGCCAATCGTAACGATGTCTGATTATCACTGTTTTAAATAGGTTTTCGCCTATGTACGGACAATCGTCGTCGGCCATGTGATTCCTTGGATAAAACTAATTTTTTTTTCAATATAAAAAATAGAATTTTTATCGCTTCGGAAAGATTTTTTAACCAATGCCTTTTACAGGATTTACCCCCTAATTCCGTTTAGGATAGTGGTTCTAACTCCCGCGAAAGCAAAAACAGTCCATCAATTCCATCACCGTAAACCCCTCCTCTACCGAGCATGGGTTTGGTGCCCTGTCCAAAAAATAATCAACCGTGGCCCGAATCATCGGTTGTTGTATATTCGGCGGGTTTTTAAACCTGAATATTTGTTCATTGGAATTGGTTTTTAGGCTAATTTTTTCGCCGTAAAAAGAAAATGAAATGGAACCCTTACTGCCATAAATGACGCACTGGTCCCTTTTATCTTGTTCCGAAACATTAAAGCACCAGCACCCACTGAACTGTACCCCGTTTTTAAATGAGATAAGTCCATTGACAACGTCGTCGGCGTTATAGGCTTTATTCTGACAGTGCGATATCCCTTTCGCCGATTGGTAAGGTCCAAAAAATTGGCACATCAGGTCTATTTGGTGCGGAGCCAGGTCGTGAAAATAACCACCGCCCGAAATTGCCGGGTCTATCCGCCAATTAACTTCAGTTGTAGCGATGATGTCCGATTTTTGGGGCTGCAAAATTTGGAGGTCGATCAACCTTATCGCTCCGATGCTGCCGGCATCCAGCAGCTCCTTGACCTTGAGAAACGCCGGAAGTTTTCTGCGGTAATGGGCTACCGTCAGCTTTCTGCCGCAAGATCTTACCGCCTCCACAAGTTGCAGGCTTTCTTGGGAGTCCATGGTCATCGGTTTTTCGAGATACACGTGCTTTTCGGCGTTTAAGGCCAACATTGCATATTGCAAATGGGTAGATGGTGGGGTGGCAATATATACGGCATTTATCCCGCTGTTGTCAATGATATCATTGACCTTATCAAACCATTGGGGCACGTTGTGCCTTTGCGCAAAATCTCTTGCCTTGTGACCGTTTCGCCTCATGACCGCCACCAGTTCCGAATTTGGAACGTTTTGAAAGGCCGGGCCACTCTTTACTTCAGCCACGTCGCCACATCCGATAATTCCCCATTTTATTTTGCCCATACCGTCGATTCTGGTCACATTTCAAAAAAGTTTCACTGGGATCTCAATTTTTTTTCTACATTTGATTCTATGGATTTGAAAAAAATATTCGGAACGTTGCTCACCCTTTTGGGCATCGGTGGTCTAATTTATACGGCTGTACTTTTTATAAATGAATCCGGCACTACAAAAATGTTGGTGGTATACGGCATTTTGGGAGCCATATTCTTCTTTTCGGGGATAGGATTGGTTCGGAATATTACGGGCAAATCTTAATGTACCCATTTTTCTTCATCATTTCCGCCGAAGAAGTACCCGAGTTTGATTACCCCTTAACGCAACCCTATTAAACTAAGCCGAATTCCTACTGGCATTGATATTTCCGTAAAGCGATCTCGTAACTATCTTTTCGTACAGTTCCTTATGTTCCGCATTTTGTCCTATTTTTTGTAGGGCATATTGCTGAATGACCAATAGAGGGAGCACAATATCTTCCCTGATTTTTACGGATTCCCTGGAAATGGGTTCCATTTCCATTAATATTTTAGAACCCGATATAAGCAACAGCATTTCTTTGGAAAGCAGGTATTCCTCGTGCAGGATTGTCCAGAATTCCGCGTACGTTTCGTCCTCCTTCATGTAACTGGTCAGTTCAAAATAACACTTGGCAAGAGACATCATACTATTGAGCATCAGGGCACGGAAAAAGGGGACTGTCTTGTACATTTTCTTGATTTCCTTGAGCCTTCCCTCGTCCTTCAAAGTCTTTATAGCCGTCCCGATCCCAAAATAACCGGGCACGTTCTGCTTTAACTGGCTCCAGGAACCCACAAAAGATATGGCGCGTAGGTCTGAAAGCTCCAGTTTCTTTTTATGGCCCCTTTTACCTGGCCTACTACCAATATTGGCTTTTGTATAAAATCGCAACGTACTCTTGTCCTCCAGATAGGACATGAATTTATCGTGTTGTTTTAGGGCGTCGTATTTAGCAAAGCTCAGTTCCGATAGCTCTTCCATCAATTTACGGGATTCCTTGGAAATCTTATTTTCCTTCCCGAACAGATTGTTGGAGAGTCCCGCGGTCAATAATTGTTCGCAGTTGTGCATAAACTGCTCCTTGGTGCCGTAGGTACTTGTGATGGTCTGGCCCTGAATGGTCAGTTGTATTTCGTTGTTGGCTATGGTCTTGGTCTGGGCGGCGTAGAACCTATGTGTCTTTCCACCTCCACGAGCTGGCGGGCCACCCCGGCCATCAAAAAAGATCGCTTTGATCTTGTGCTTTTTACAAACCTTGGACAGATTTTCTTTGGTCTTAAAGATAGACCAGTTGGCCTTTAAATAGCCCCCGTCCTTAGTGCCGTCGGAGAAGCCGAGCATAATGGTCTGGGTTTGGTTTCGCTGCTCTAAATGTGCCGTGTATTCGGGGAGTGCAAAAAGTTCCTGCATCGTGTTTTCCGAAGTTGCCATTCCGACCATAGTCTCGAAAAGCGGGACAATATCAAATGTAATCTCATTTGCTTTCCACCCGCACCAGCGGAACAGCCCATAAACGAAGAGGATAGAGAATATATCCTCGGAATTGCTGATAATATATCTATTGCAGCCCGCTTCCCCATTTTTATCCTGAATACTCTTTAGCTGGGATATATTGGCAATCGTATCTTTGACGATGTCATCCTCAAAATCCCCTGCATTGAGTTTTAAATCCTTGTGGAGCAAAAGTTCCACCAATTCGGATTTTTCCAATTCGTCGATACTTTTGGATACCAGTCCATTGGCCTTAAGGATTTCTTCTACCACCTTCGTATGCATACTGTGGTCCTGGCGGATATCCAAAGTAGCAAAGTGGGTCTTGAATATTTTAACCTTATCGATCAAGTGATCCAAATCCTTTAGATAAAGTCTATGGTATTTATCGACCAACAACTGCCGTATTTCTAGTAGAGGCTCCAAGATGTCGTTATACGAAATAGACTCATTGGGATCGAACATTGCCCTATAAAGGCTATCCCTAAGGGTAAAAATGGGATCGTGAACTTCCCTAAAAGTAAGCTTCTGAATAAGTGCCTTTAGGTCGTTGTAATAACATTTCATCAGGTTGATCCGCAAATCATCTGCAACGTCCTTGGTTATGTCTGCAGTTACAAAAGGGTTGCCATCCCTATCGCCCCCAGGCCAAAATCCCAGCCTTACAATATTGTGATTTTCAAAATTGGCTTCGTCTATATTGTCTTTTATATAGGCATACAAATCCCCTATGGCATGGTAGTATACGTTCCTAAGGATATAGATGATGTTCCTCGCCTCGTCTAAAGGGGTCGGCTTTTTAGCGTTTATCAACGAGGTTAGCCCCAGTTGTTGAAGCGTTAGATTTATGGCGTTTATCTTGTTCTGCGGGATAAGATCCCGAAGATTACTTATGATATCCAATACCGCGGGAGTGTAGAATTGGGTTGGATGGGCGGTCAGGACAATGCGGGCACTAAAAGAGGACAACTTGCCCGATATTTTATCCCAACTTTTACTCTTGTCTACCAATTCAAAATAATCCCTGATAGATAGTGATCCACTGTACTCTTGCATTTTGGGGAAAGCGGCATCTTCCACGCTATCGTACAGCACCACCTGCCGTTCTACGTACTGGATAATCCGGAACATAAAGTCGATCTTGTCCTTTTCCGATGCAACATTCACATAGTCCTTAAAAAAAGAATCTAATATTTCCTCCGGATTCTTTCCCGATTTAAGACCTTTTTCCGATTGATGAAGCAACAACGGGATCAGCATCCCTACGTTTTCAATATTCTGATAAGGTAAATTAAGAAACAAGCTGTTGTATATATGGAACTTGTTTTTGACCGATTTTTCAAATTCTTCCAGTCTTTCGGATTGAAGCATGTATAATTATTTTTTATATTAAAAACATCAAGATCTTATAAAGGGAATCTCTAAAAGATACTTGTTAACTAGGAGACATAGATTTCTGTTGGTAAATATCGGGATAATTTGAAACAAGGTTGAAGAATTCAACATAGGATAACAAAATAATATTAAAAACTGGATTTTTTTAAGTTTGCACCTGTCCGTATGCACGACAAATTTCCGTTTTGGTTCACTCAGTCCTCCCCCCGAACCCCTCCAGAAGAGGGAGAGTAAACATATAATTCCTAGTCCTCGGAACAGATTCCCTCTGGGGAGCCTGCCTGCACCCATTCCGGCGTGCGTTAGCCAGACCGTCAAGGTCATTCCGGCGGGGGTGGGGACAATGATATAAGTATTCGCTATCTCCGATTGCTCGACTCCCTTTCAATGAGCTTGGGTGTCAGAACAACTGTTTTGTTCCTGATCATTTTATCCGTCCTGGTTATTTGGCGGAGCAACATTTCACAGGCCAGCCTACCAATTGACTCTCCGTTTTGGTCAATGGTCGTAAGGGAAGGTTCTATAATCTCTGAAATTGGCTCGTTACTGAACCCCACAATTGCAATATCGTCGGGAATGGTCTTCCCTAGCGCCTTAAGTCCTTTCATAGCCCCGATGGCAACAAGGTCGTTCGCACAAAAGATACCGTCTACATCCCCAACGGTATCCAATAATTTTGCCACTAGTTTAAACCCGTCCGATTCCATTAGGCTAGAGGGAAGAATCAAATTACCATTATTCTCCAGATCGTGCTCTTCCATCGCCGACCGGTAACCCGCCAATCGGTTTTTATAGATTTCCAGATTCTTGGGCCCGGTAAAATGTGCGATCTTTTTGCATCCTTTCAGAATCAAATGTTCGGTAGCCACGAATCCTCCATGGAAATCGTCGATCAGAACTTGTCCGGAATAAGGTAGGTCTTTTATATGCCTGTCAAAAAATACCAAAGGGGTGTCGGTTACCGCACATTGTTCCAAGTGGCTCCCTTTCAAGGTTTCCATGGAAACCGATATTAAAATACCATCAACCCTATTTTGCAACAAATTTTCAACGATCCGTTGCTCTCTATTTAATTGTTCCAAGGATTGGCAGATAATCACATTAAATCCATCTTTATAGGCCGCCTCCTCTATTCCCGCAATTGTCGAGGAAAAGAAATGACGAGAGATTCTTGGTACTATAACGCCGATAGTATTGCTTTTGTTCCTGCGAAGGTTGGAGGCCAATAAATTTCTTTTATAGCCCATCTCCCTAGCCTTTTTTAAGATCAGGTCCTTGGTTGCCTTTTTGACCAATGGACTGTCGTTCAATGCCCTGGACACAGTGGAACTGTCTATATTCAAAGATCGGGCAATTTCATGTATTGTAGCTTTTTTCAATTCCTTTAAGTTATGACAATGGCATTAAGTAAAATCAATAATTACAAGCCCAGGTGAGCTGGTTAATCGGAAGCCTTAAACCAAAACCATATATATAATTTATGTGGCCTGGGATGTAAATATAATGTTTTTTTCATATTTTTACAATCGATTGTATTTTTAGCAATTGTAAACATAATCGAAACCCTATTACAAAACCCATAATATATGACCGATCCCATTTTTGATCTTAACGGCAAGGTAGCCATTATAACCGGGGCAAGCGGAGCACTCGCTTCCTCTGTCGCCAAAAGTTTGGCCCGTTCGAAAGTCACTGTAGCTTTACTGACCCGAAATCCAGATTCCATCACCTCGTTGGTCGACGAAATTATTGGGTCCGGCGGCAATGCCATTGCCGTAGAGGCCGATATACTGAACGAAAAATCACTGCTCGGCGCAAGGGACAGAATTTTAAAACTATATGGCAAAATAGATATCCTTTTGAACATCGCTGGGGGAAACCTACCAGGTGCCACAGTGGCCCCAGGCCAAACGATTTTTGATATCTCAATAGACGATTTTAATGCGGTTGCCAAGCTCAACCTCAACGGAACCGTAATTCCTTCCTTAATATTTGGAAAAGTCATGGCCGATCAAAAGAAGGGAATTATCATAAATTATTCCTCTATGGCCGCCGATAGGATCATTACCCGGGTAGCCGGATATTCGGCATCCAAAGCTGCAATGGAAAATTTTACGAGATGGATGGCCGTGGAAATGGCAACCAAGTTTGGCGACAATATCCGGGTCAACGCCATAGCTCCTGGATTTTTTGTAGGCAAACAGAACAAAAAGCTTTTAATAAATGACGATGGCTCCTATACGGAACGGGGACAAACCATTATAAGGAACACCCCGATGGGGCGTTTTGGCGAAGCCGATGAACTAAACGGAACGATCCACTTTTTATGTAGCGAGGCTTCCCGATTCATAACGGGAGTGGTAATCCCCGTTGACGGTGGATTTAGTGCCTTTAGCGGGGTATAGATTAAGAAATAGTTGATATTTGATAGTTGATAGTTGATAGTTTGAATCTAACCATTAACCTTTAAAGTACCATAAAATGGGAAGAATTAGATTAGTCTTAATGTTTATGGTCATTGGGGGAGCAATTACGCTAAATGCGCAATCCCAACCACCCAAAAACATTCTATTGATCTGCGTGGATGACCTTCGGCCAGAACTGGCCTCGTTTGGCGCGCCATACATTCATTCGCCCAATATGGATAAACTGGCCGCCCAAGGCCGTGCATTCCCGCACCACTATGTAAATGCTCCTAGTTGTGGGCCCTCCCGATATACGTTGTTGACCGGGGTTTACGGCCCATCGGACAACAATGCGCTATTTTTTAGGGCAGATGAAATTTTAAAAGACGCTAAATCGGTAACCCCAAGCATGCCGGAATGGTTTAGGAAGAACGGATATACCACGGTCTCCGTGGGCAAGGTCTCCCACCATCCAGGTGGATTGGGTGGACCCGATTGGGACGACCCCCATGAGATCGAAATGCCAAATGCATGGGACCGTCGTTTAATGCCCGTTGGGGAATGGCAACACCCACGAGGGGCCATGCACGGCCTGGCCCATGGAGAGATCCGACAAGGACGAGGCACCATGGAGGTATATCAATCTGCCCCAGGTCCCGATACCATCTATCCCGATGGACTTATCGTAAGCGAGGCCCTGAATCAACTCGATATCCTTACTGCCGACAAAAGCAAGCCCTTTTTTCTTGCCGTGGGGATATTAAAACCACATTTGCCATTTGGTGCCCCAAAAAATTACCTGGAATTTTATAAAGACATTGAACTACCCGCAATTTTGCATCCAGAAAAACCGCAAGGTATCTCAACATGGCACGACTCTGGAGAATTTATGCAGTACAACCGTTGGGGAAAGGATCCAAGGAACGATGATGATTTTGCCACCGATGTCCGTCGTCACTACGCCGCTTGTGTTAGCTATGCCGACGCCCAAGTAGGACGCATCCTAAAAAAGCTGAGGGAAACAGGGGCCGATAAAAATACCATTATCGTCCTTTGGGGCGATCACGGTTGGAATTTGGGCGAACACAATATATGGGGCAAGCACAATCTTTTTGAGGAAGCCCTGCGCTCTCCCCTGATCGTATCTTATCCGGGAATAGAACATCCCGGCGAAAACGCTGAAGGCATGGTAGAAACGGTCGATATTTTTCCAACGCTTTGCGACCTCACGGAAGTGAATGTCCCAAATTTTTTGATCGGGACCTCTTTCCTTCCTATATTGGACGACCCCAAAGCCAAAGGACAGCCGGCCGTTGGCTATTATAACAAGGCGAAAACGATTAGGACTCCAGATTACAGACTTATTTTTCACGACAGCGGAGAGATTGAACTCTATGATGAAAATGTTGCCGACAAGGAAGTTGTAAATATTGCGGATAGCAATCCGGAAATTGTTTTGGAACTGAAAGCAGAGTTGGACCGGCGATTAAAAAGTAAACATAAGTAAGCAATGTTCAATGTTATGAAAAACCTTTAATAGCTTAATAACACAGTAACTTTAAAAAAATGGACATCAACCTCGAAAATACATGGAGATGGTACGGACCAAAAGATCCCGTTTCCTTGATGGACGTTAAACAAGCAGGAGCCACGGGAATCGTCACGGCTCTTCACCATATTCCCAATGGCCAAGTATGGCCAATGGAAGAAATAGAAATGCGTAAAAAAACCATAGAAGTAGTGGGTCTTACCTGGTCCGTTGTGGAGAGCGTCCCCATTCATGAGGCCATAAAGACCCAAAAAGGAGACTTTGAAAAGTACATAAAAAATTACAGACAGACCCTATCAAATTTGGGAGCATGCGGTATAGATACCGTCTGTTACAATTTTATGCCCGTGCTAGACTGGACAAGAACCAATCTAGATTATGAGATGGCCGATGGTTCCACTGCCCTGCGGTTTGAGGCGGTCGCCTTCGCAGCTTTTGAACTCTTCCTTTTAAAAAGACCCGGAGCGGACCCTTCCTATACCGAAAAGCAAAAACAGGATGCCAAGCTCTATTTTGATGCGATGTCCGAAGACGATAAGAGGAGCCTCACCAACAACATAATCGCCGGTCTTCCAGGGGCAGAGGAAGGATATTCCTTGGATGAGTTCAATACCATCTTGGCAACCTATGATAACATAGGCCGCAAGGAACTAAAGAAAAGCCTGTTTTACTTTTTGGAACAAGTCATCCCTTCTGCCGAAAAGGCCGGAATTCGCATGTGCATACATCCCGATGACCCTCCCTACCCAATTTTGGGCCTGCCCCGTGTGGTGAGCACAGAAGATGATATCGCAGAACTCTACCAGGCGGTGGAAAGCCCCAACAACGGACTCACGTTTTGCACGGGTTCCTTCGGAGTGCGACCAGATAACGATCTACCGGGCATGGTAGAACGACTGGGAGAACGCATCCATTTTGTCCATTTACGCAGTACACAAAGGGATGTTGAGGGCAACTTCCACGAGGCCAATCACCTAGAGGGCGACGTAGATATGTACGGTGTTATGAAAGCTTTGGTCGCGGAGCAGAAAAAAAGAATATCGGCAGGCCGTGAGGATATTCGGATGCCCATGCGCCCCGATCATGGCCACAAAATGTTGGACGACCTCCGCAAACACAGCAACCCTGGATATTCGGCCATAGGTAGGCTCCGCGGTCTTGCAGAACTAAGAGGCTTGGAAATGGGAATAAGAAAGTCGTTGATTAAAGAATAATAAAAACCAATACATGGTAATAATCGTCCTATACCCACAACCCAAATGGCATCGTCGATCCCTACGCCTATCGGCACCCCACCAGAATGATTGTCGGGCCGGCTCCCCTTGAAAAAAGGGAAGGACCCTGTAAAGTGTCCCTAGTCGACAAAAAGAGTTTTAATAATATTTCTAAAATCTAAATAATGACAACATCCTATGACACCCGGTATGCATCGAATCCGGAAGCAGTAAAAAAATATAACACCGCCGAACTAAGGAAGGAATTTCTGATCGACAATTTAATGGAGGTGGGCAAAATCACCCTTACCTATTCGCATTATGATCGGTATATCGCTGGGTCGGCAGTGCCTGATAAACCTATAGCGCTGGAGGCAATAGACCCGTTGAAGGCAACTTATTTCTTGGAGCGCAGGGAGATGGGAATCATCAATGTTGGCGACACTGGAAGCGTTGACGTTGACGGTACTACCTATAAACTGGACCATAAAGATGCCCTGTATATCGGTCGGGGGGCCAAGGAGGTGATTTTTAAAAGCGATAACCCCCAAAGGCCTGCCAAATTCTACCTGAACTCCGCTCTCGCACATACCAGCTACCCCACGAAAAAAGTAAGCTTGGCGGAGGCCAACAAATTGGAGCTTGGGTCTTTAGAGACCGCCAATCACCGTATCGTAAACCAAATGATTATAGGTAGTATAGTTACAACCTGCCAATTACAGATGGGAATGACCGAACTCAAAAAAGGAAGCGTATGGAATACTATGCCTGCCCATGTTCACGATAGACGGATGGAAGTTTATTTTTATCTGGATGTACCGGAAGGGCAATCGGTCTGCCATTTTATGGGACAGCCACAAGAGACCCGTCATATCTGGATGCAGAACCACCAGGCCGTCATCTCCCCTCCGTGGTCGATCCACAGTGGCTCGGGAACATCAAATTACACCTTTATTTGGGGTATGGCAGGAGAAAACCTGGATTACGGGGACATGGACGTCGCCAATATAACCGATTTAAGATAGCGCTATGGGAATTTCATTATTCGACCTAAACGGGAAGACAGCCTTGGTAACTGGAAGTACGCATGGCTTGGGAATGGCCATGGCGAAAGGATTGGGACAAGCCGGGGCAACCCTCGTTGTTAACGGCAACTCCTCCCAACAAAAGATCGATCAGGCCGTTGCCTATTACCAATCCGAGGGAATCAAAGCCGTAGGATTTAAATTTAATGTTACCGATGAACAGGACGTCATAAAAGCAATACACCGCATACAAACCGAGGTAGGTCATATCGACATCCTGGTGAACAATGCAGGAATTATAAAACGGGTTCCCCTGGAGGATATGGAAGTAGCAGATTTCAAGGAGGTCATCGATGTAGATCTTGTGAGTCCGTTTATCGTTTCCAAACACGTGGTAAAAAGTATGATGGCGCGAAAACAGGGCAAGATTATCAATATCTGTTCCATGATGAGCGAATTGGGACGAAATACCGTTAGTGCATACGCGGCAGCCAAAGGCGGCCTTAAGATGCTCACCAAGAATATGGCCACGGAATGGGCCAAACACAACATACAGGTCAATGGTATAGGGCCCGGTTATTTTGCCACTTCACAAACCGCTCCCATCAGGATAGAAGGGCATCCGTTCAATGAATTTATCGTCAATAGGACCCCGGCAGCGAAATGGGGAGACCCGGATGATCTGGCCGGAGCCATCATCTTCTTAGCCTCAAAGGCCAGTGATTATGTCAATGGACATATACTGTATGTGGATGGGGGAATTCTGGCCACGATAGGTAAACCGGCCATCGAAAAATAACGGTCCGAAAGGATATAAAAATAAACTTCAAAAGATCGTGAAAATTAATCGCAGAGTTCATAATTATCCATTATTGGTATTTTTTCTTATCGGCCTTACGTTGGTTGGTTGCTCCGAAAGGTCTGCAAAAAATAAGCAGATTATCGTCAAGAATACATTGGAGATTGACCGATCTCTTGAAACGGTCGCTGTTAATATCGCCTCCTTAAATCTGGATTCCACCTTGGTAAATTCCGGTATTCTTGGGGTAGTGGAAAGCGAAACTGGTAAAGAATTGACTTCCCAGACCGTCGATACAAATGGTGACGGCACTATGGACCAGATTTTGTTTCAACCCGAAATAAAGGCATTATCAGAAAATAGGTTTCGAATAGTCCGAACCGACAAAAAAGAAAAACAAGTGGGAGATCCGATCTGTTATTCCCGTTTTGTACCTGAAAGGACAGACGATTACACTTGGGAAAACAATCGGGTAGCGTTTAGGACTTATGGTCCAACAGGCCAAAAGGAAGCATTGGAAGGTGTCCCGGGAAGTACGCTCTCTAGCGGGATAGACGCCTGGTTAAAGCGGGTAGAATATCCCATTATCAACAAATGGTATAAAAAAACGGTTTCGGGAAAGGGGTCTTACCACGAGGATACCGGTGAGGGGCTAGACAATTTTCATGTGGGCGACAGTCGAGGAATCGGAGGTACCGCGGTGAAGGTAGATACCACATACTACGTCTCCAAGAATTACGACACTTGGAAAACCATTACCACAGGACCTATACGAACCAGTTTTATAATTACTTATGCTAGCTGGGATGCGGCTGGCTTAAAAATCTCCGAATCAAAACATATTTCCTTGGATTACGGCAGCAACCTCAGCAGGATAGAGGTCGCGGTAAAAGGTACCGACAGGATGTCGGCGGGTCTCACCTTACACGAAAATGCGGGAGTAACAACAGAAAAACCCAACGAAGGATGGCTTAGCTATTGGGAACCCCATGGGGATTCGGAGCTTGGTTCAGGGATAGTTGCCCCTAAAGAAGAAATTAAAGACATCGAAAAATATGTGTCCTCCCAAAAGGACCTCAGCAATCTCTACATGAGATTAAAGGTGAATGACGGCAAAATTGTATATTACGCCGGATTTGGATGGAAAAAAAGTGGTCAGTTCCAATCCCGTTCAGCTTGGAACCAATATTTGAGCTTGTTTGCCTTGAAAATCAACAATCCTATGGAGGTTCTAATTGAATAAACACCAAAATATGATTCTAAAACATTTATTTGTCGGCCTTATCTCCTTGGCATTTCTCGGCTCCTGTTCGAACCAAGAAAAAATCAAGGTGCTGAGACTGGGGCATGGCCTAGATACCAAACACCCCGTACACAAGGCCATGGAGTTTATGGGCACTAGACTGGCCGAGAAATCCAACGGAAAGTTAAAACTGCAAATATACCCCAGTGCCCAATTGGGTGGCGAACGGGAATGTCTGGAATTGCTCCAGATCGGCAGTTTGGACATGACCAAGGTATCGGCAGCCGTACTCGAGAATTTTATTCCCGAATACAAAGTCTTCAGCGTACCCTATATCTTTAGGGACAGGCAACATTCCTTCGATGTGTTTGATGGTGAAATCGGGGAAAGAATGCTGGCCTTGGGTGACCAATTCCGACTTCGAGGCCTAACGTTCTACGATGCCGGAAGCCGCAGTTTTTACATGAAGGCTAAGCCCATTGATAAACCCGCAGATTTGAAAGGCATGAAGATCCGTGTGCAAAAAAGCAATATGGCCGTTTCAATGGTAAACCTGTTAGGGGGGGCTCCTACCCCCATCTCCTACGGAGAGCTTTACACCGCACTGCAACAGGGAGTAGTGGATGGCGCAGAGAACAACCTGCCAAGTTTTTACACCTCCAAACATTTTGAGGTATGCAAGTACTACAGTATGGACGAGCATACCGCGGTTCCCGATGTACTCTTAATTGGCCTGGACACTTGGAACAGGCTGACGGACCAAGAAAAAAAGTGGGTCAAGGAAGCGGCTATTGAATCGACTATAGAGGAACGCAAGCTTTGGGCCGCATCGGAGAAGGAATCACTGGAGGCCATTTTAAAAGCAGGGGTAAAGGTGAACTATCCAGACAAGAAACCCTTTGAGGAAAAGACCCAACCGATCCTAGATCTCTTTAAGGACCAACCAGAGATGTTGCAATTGATCAAGGATATTAAAGCAGCCAATTAAAAAACAAAACCCATGAAAGCCACAGTAGACAAAGTCCTGGAAAAATCCCTGATTACAATCCTATCCATTATGTTGCTAAGCGTAGTATGGCAGGTATTTTCCCGTTATATCCTTAAAGCTCCCAGCACGATCACCGATGAAATCTCCAGTTTCTCACTAATTTGGGTAGGGCTTTTAGGGGCGGCTTATGCAACCGGAAAACAGCTCCATCTGGCGATTGACCTAATTCCGGAAAAGATCGTAGCCAAAAACCGTCTTTTTTATGACGGCATCCTCCATCTGTCGGTTTTTCTTTTCTCATTTACCGTGATGATCATTGGTGGCATTCGCTTGTGCTGGCTTACATTTTTATTTAAACAGACCTCGGCTACTTTGGAAATACCTTTGGGTTACGTTTATTTGGTAGTACCTATCTCGGGCCTTCTCATTTGTTATTACAGTATTTATATTTTTCTAGAAACAAGAAAAACCAGCAACGTTTAAAACTATGAATTACACGGAGATACTTATTTTGGTCCTGAGTTTTTTGGTATTTATGTCGCTTCGCGTACCCATTGCCTATGCCGTAGGGCTCGCCGGATTGCTTACACTTGCCAGTGCTATGCCTTTTTTGCCATCGGTTACTACCATCGCCCAGCGAATGGCCACCTCACTGGACAGTTTTACCCTCTCGGCCATCCCCTTCTTTATCTTGGCAGGACAGGTGATGAACCGGGGCGGTATCGCGGTACGGCTCATAAATTTTGCGAAGGCCATAGTGGGCCCGTTACCGGGCGGATTGGCTTTTGTAAACATAATTTCCTGTATGTTGTTCGGTGCCATTTCTGGTTCCGCTGCGGCTGCGGCCTCTGCAATTGGGGGCTTTATGTCCCCAATGATGGAAAAGGATGGCTACGACAAACCCTTTAGCGCAGCGGTAAATATTACCAGCGCCACCACCGGACTGATCATTCCCCCGAGCAATATTTTGATTATTTATTCCTTGGCAAGTGGTGGAGTCTCCATTGCTGCCCTTTTCATCGCTGGTTACGTACCGGGGATCATTCTCGGCCTCGCCTTGATGATCGTTGCGGCCATTTATTCCTTTATTAAAAAATATCCCACCTACAAGATGGTCGGATTCAAGGAATTTTTTGCTCGTTTTTTTGCCGCCCTACCCAGCCTTTTACTGTTGGTAGTGGTCATTGGAGGAATCGTAGCCGGAATATTCACGGCCACCGAAGCATCGGCAATTGCAGTAATTTACACCTTTGCGCTTGCGGCTATCTACAAGGAGATAACCTGGAGAGACGTAGCGCCCATTCTTTTGGAGACCATTAAAACCTCTGCAATCGTACTCTTGCTGATCGCCACCTCAATAGCTATGTCCTGGGTGATGTCTTATGAAAATATTCCTCAAGAGATAAGCAATACCTTGCTGGGCATAAGCGACAACCCGATCGTTATTTTAATCATCATTAACCTGATACTTTTGTTCGTAGGCGTATTTATGGATATGACCCCGGCCGTTCTGATCTTTACTCCCATCTTTCTTCCCATTGTAACCAATTTGGGAATGGATCCCATACATTTCGGTATCATCATGATCTTAAATCTCTGCATCGGGCTTTGTACACCGCCGGTGGGATCGGTACTCTTTGTGGGATGCAGCGTGGCGGGACTGAGCATTCAAAAGGTCATAAGGCCGTTATTGCCATTGTTCATCGCCATGATCGCAATATTGTTCCTTATTACCTATGTGCCTGAACTGAGTCTTTGGTTACCTAGACAGTTTGGTCTTTAATGGATTTAATTTCGTAAGGCAGACCCCCGTTTTGACCCACATTTCCCAAATGGATTTTACTTAAAATTTCTTAAATTCGGAATTTTTCGATTTTTGCAAATCATTTTATGACATGAGCTATACTTTTTAACTATGATGAAAATTATTGTCAAGCACAATTTTTACTTTATTACGCCCTTATTTTTCGTGCTTTTTTTATGTTCGTTTTCTGTAATGGCACAAAAAACGGATTCCCTAACCCTTAAAAATGGCGATAAAATAATTGGGGAAATTAAGGAAATGACCAAAGGGGTATTGACCATCGAAACAGATTATAGTGACAGCGATTTTACAATTACCTGGAAGGATATTGTATCGATAAACAGTAAACACAATTATTTGATTACTTTGTCCAATGGCACTCGTATCAACAGCAGCATAGTTACCAAGCCCAGGGATTCGGCCCAAGTGGTCTTAAATGAAAACGGGAAGGAGGTACTTGTCAAAATAAAGAATATTGTATATGTAAAGGCGGTTAAGGCAAGTTTTTTCTCACGTCTGGATGCTTCCTTATCTCTTGGTTTTAACTTTACCAAAAGCAATGCGCTAAAGCAGCTGACCGTTAGAAGCGATTTTACTTATACGGGGGAAAAATGGGGTTTTACTGGGGGCTATAACTCTGTTTTGAGCAGTCAGGACAGTGTGGCCGATACAAAGCGAATAGATGCTAATATAGGAGCCAAATATTTTTTAAAGCACGATTGGTATGCGCTGCTGTCGGCAGATTTCCTTTCGAACGATGAACAAAAGTTGAAGCTGCGTTCCACGACCAGAGCTGGTATGGGAAAGTATTTGGTTCATTCCAACAGGACCTATTTGACTACTGGAGGCGGTTTGGCCTGGAACAACGAACAATATACGACCCCGGATCAATCGGACAAGAACAGTTTGGAAGTCTTTGTGGGAATCGGTTACAATATGTTCGATTTTGACGATATTAGTTTAAATACTAATTTGGTAGCCTATCCCAGCCTTACCGAAGGAGGCCGTTTGCGTTCCGATTTTTCCTTTGATATAAAATACGACCTGCCCCTGGATTTTTTTATTATGGCAGGATTCACCTATAACTATGACAACAGACCCGTGGAAGGGGCATCGAGGGTAGATTATGTAATTCAGACCACTTTTGGTTGGAAACTGTAATCCAATATAGCTCCTACCCGGACCACATCCGAATTTTACGGTAAGTGTATATTCATGTTCTGCTTAAGAAAGGAAACATTGAATGGCTCCCGTTTTAATTTAACAATTTTTGAATATATTTAAATTTCTCTATCTGGTTCCACGATCACCTTGTGTTTTTTACAAGGTCGGGGGACTTTATCTATGGAATGAAAAAATTGATTATTCTAACCTTTAACCTTAGATATTATGTTTAAAACACTGACCAAAAACTGGTGGCTGGTTGTCCTTAAAGGCGTACTGCTTATTATTTTTGCCTTATTTGCTTTTTTTAACCCCCTGTTAACCGCGGCTAGTCTAGCCATGTGGTTTGCCTTTCTCATCATAGCGGACGGTTTTTTCACCCTGATTTCTTTATTCTCCGATTGGAAAGGAAACGACAATAAATGGCTATTTCTTGCGGAAGGCGTCATCAGTATCATCTTTGGCTTGCTTTTGTTTCGTATGCCCGGCCTTACCCTGCTAATAATGTCGTTTATCATTTCCTTTTGGTTCATTTTTGTCGGTATCAGCAGAATAGCCATGGCCATACAATTGCGCAAGGAAATTGAGGGCGAAGGATGGCTTATTGCTGGGGGAGTGCTTTCGGTTATTTTTGGACTGATAATTTTTGCACAACCGGCGCTGGGGATAGGATTCTCTATGTTTATGTTGGGATTTGCGGCGCTTCTTGTGGGGATTGCACTTCTTGTGATTGGTCTTAAACTTAGAAAAGGCCAGAGCTGGCTGAAGGACAAAGGTGCCGAAATCAAAAATAGGTTAAAAGATTCCTAGTAATTCCAAAATGATTATAGCTTCTACAGGGAATAAAATCAGCTACCTTAAAAAACACTTATCAATAACCGATTCCATATAGGCAACTTCAGCTAGGGCCTTGTCCGCAAAATCAAAAAGACTCAGACACCGATCCAAGTTTTGCGTTTCATAAAAAACCTTGTAGTAAATATTATTGTTCAGATAATCCGTTAATGCTCTTAAACCGTGTATAAACGGCATAAAAACCGCTCCTAGAGGCAAAAGATTCAACTCATCGGCAGACAATGAAAGTCCACTTTGATGTAGACCACTTACAAAATTTTTAAACAAGACTTTGTCAAACCCAATCTTATCAAGATCCCGTTCATCTTCCAGGGCAGTGTTGGCAACCGTACGGACAGCATCTCCAAAATCGTAATAAAAGTAACCCTTCATAAGGGTGTCCAGATCAATGAAGCAAAGAGATTTATGGCTTTTCTTGGAAAAAAGAATATTGTTCAGTTTGGTGTCGTTGTGACATACCCTTACGGGCAGTTGGGTTTGCTGCAGTTCCCTTAGCTTCGAGAAGGTCTCCTTGGCAAAGGCTATGGCCTTTGAGGCAACTACTAATTTATCGGGGCTAGCCTGGATCAATGCGCTTTCCAATTGTTCCTTTCGCAATCCAAGGTCATGAAATCTTGGAATCGTATCCGAAAATTTGTGTACCGGGGCATTTTGAAGCAATTGATGGAACTTCCCCAAGATTCTGCCAGCTTGGAAAGCAACGTTCCGGTCCGTCGTGATATCATAGGCTACACTTTGATCTACATAGCTCATCAAACGCCAATATCCTTCTCCCGGAACCTCGCAATACGTGTCCCCGTCTACGGTCTTCACCAACTCTATACGCTCATAATCCCGATCGTTAAGAAGCTCCAGCGCCATTTGTATATTGCCCATAAGACCTTTAATGTCTTTAAAGACCAAATGGTTGATCCGTTGAAGTATGTAACGGGGCCTATCGTTCCCCAAAACCAAATAGGTATCATTTATATAGCCCTGAATAATGGGCAAAAAGTGATAACCACTTTCCTCCACGGAAAAGCATTCTAATGTTGCGTGTAGTTTAGGTGTATCCAAAAGTTTGGGGTTTTACAAATCTATTTGAAGTTTGTCCATAGCGGCGTGGGATATTCCCCATTGTCGGTCATGCCTTTTAATTCGTCGACCGCTATTTCTTTATCACTTTTGTAAGTCACCCCGAACCATTTACTGTCCGAAGGAATTACAAACACTTTTGCACTATCATTGGCGATTATTTCCTGAATGATGAAAGGTAGGTAGATCTCACTGTTCTTAACATTATCCTCATTTTTAAGGAATACCTTGAGGTCATTTTCTATATTTTGGAACAAGGAAGGGCTGCAAACCCAAAAATTCATGCTTACCGCTTCATTTCCGGTAAACCCGATCCCAGAATCCCAGTCCTTTATCACACCGTCCTTTTCTTCTATTTTTGTTCGTTCCTTTACCGATATCAAACGGTTTCCTTCTACTTGGCATACCCCTCTGGAAACCGAACCGTGTTGGGACAGGGTATCCTTTAAAGTGTAGGCCATTAAACCATAAGCGTCCCGATTATCAGGATTCTCAATAAATTGACCCGCGTATTTAAAGGCCGATTTTCCATAATAATCATCGGCATTGATGACGGCAAAAGGATTGGAAATGACATTCCTGGCCGCCCATACGGCATGTGCCGTACCCCAAGGCTTTGGTCGCTCCCCCGTGAATGAGGCCCCCTCAGGAAGGTCTTCCAATACCTGGGCAACTACATCCAGCTTCACGTGTTTTGGCAGTCTTGGCGATAGATAATCCCTTAAAAAATCAACATTATCCTTTTGAGTGATCATCACGATATGGTTGAAGCCACTTTTAATCGCATCGTAGATACTAAATTCCATCAGGAACTCTTCCGTTGGACCAAAGCCATCAAACTGCTTTAATTTACCATATCTACTCCCTCGGCCCGCAGCCATTAATAACAAAGTTTTTTCCATAGGTTAAAAAGATAAAAAAGTCAAAAATTAAAGTCCACAAATGTACCATATTGAAAGGAATTATGTAATTTAATCCTTAACTAAGCCAAAAAAATAGATAAAACGAAAATCCACACCGGCCCGATTAGGTCATTCCCGTCCTTTCGCCCGCCAAACTATAACAGTCTAACGGAGGCAAGGGCAGACTATCAGCCATCTCCAATGATATGTTTGGTGAAGGTATCCACCAATGGCCGCAACCCATGAAGCTTATGCCTTAATGGTTGAAATAGGGAAACGAGAAACGAGGGGGTCAAAAGCGAAAGGGATACCAAAAGACTACAAACATTGGATCAGCAAATTCCCAGCATTTTTACAGCCTCATGGTTCAATACAAAACGGAGTGATTTAAACTAATTAACCTAAATCAAATTGTATGAAAACAATAATAGTACCCGTTGATTTTTCCGAACAGTCGGAAAATGCACTAAAAGTGGCAGTGACCCTCTCCCAAAAACACGGTGCGAAAATTTTTGCCCTTCATATGTTGGAGCTTTCCGAAGCACTGATTACATCTCCCGAGGGAATGCAACAGGAACAGGCCCTTTTTCTAATAAAGTTGGCCGAAAAAAGATTTAAGGACCTTTTGGAAAAACCTTACTTAAAGGGAGTAAAAATTACGCCAATCATCAAACACTTCAAAGTGTTTAGCGAGGTCAACCACATCGCTTTGGAACATCGTGCGGATCTGGTAGTAATGGGTTCTCATGGAACCGATGGATTGGAAGAAATATTTATAGGTTCCAATGCAGAAAAAGTGGTCAGAAATTCGGAGGTACCCGTTCTTGTAATAAAGGATTACAAGGAAAACTTTGAGATAAAGCGTATTGTTTTTGCATGCGATTTTATGGATGAAAATCTTGGACCTTTTAAAAAGGCAATGGATTTTGCCGACAGCGTTGGCTCCGAACTTCAACTGGTCTACATAAATATTCCTGGGAACGAATTTTTGAGTACCCAAGATGCTTATCGCCGAATCTCTTCCTTTTTACAAAAAGCCAAAGTGGGCAAAGAGGTGAAGATTTATAATGATTATAGCGTTGAAGAAGGAGTGATGAACTATGGAGAGCATTGCAATGCCGATGTTATAAGCATCCCCACCCATGGACGCAAGGGACTATCCCGTTTTTTTAGGGGCAGCCTGGGCGAAAACATTGCCAACCGTTCCAAGTTGCCCGTCCTTACGTTTAAAATCTAAAATACCTGATTATCGAGGTAAAACGGGACAATCCTGGGTTTCCATAGACGAGGTAGCCGTTGGTTTTGGGGATATATATGGGATTCCCAATCCCAAACCCCTTAAAATAAAAAGTACGCCCACAAAAATTACAAAAACGGGTATCAACTTTCTAATGTTTTGCCTGGCCGAGGCTTTTAATATACCGCTAAAATAGATGGCGGTGGTCATTAAGGGTACGGTTCCAAGGCCAAATAAGGCCATATATAGAGCGCCCTTCCAGGGATTGCCCATTGCAATAGCACCCAAAACGGCCATGTAGACCAACCCGCAAGGCAAAAACCCGTTCAGAAAACCGATCGTCAAAAAAGTATCGGCCGATTTTTTTTGAAGAGCCGTTCCCAATGCTTTTTTAACATTTCCAATAAGTCGATATAAAGGTTGGGTAAAGGCAGAGGATTTAAAGGAAGTAAAGGAAAGTAGGACGATCACGATCATTACAATTCCAATACTAATGGATAGTTTCTGCTGCAACCCGAAAAAATATAGCCCCTTGCCCAAAAATCCGAACAACAAACCTAGGATGCTATAGGACAACAGCCTTCCAAAATGATAGACGAATATTTGTCCGAATTTTTTTGACCGACTGCTTCTGTCTACGGGCAGCATAAATGCAATGGGACCGCACATCCCAACGCAATGCAAGCTTCCCATAAGTCCCAATAAGATTCCCGATAAAAGCATGGTGGATCAATACCGATTAGGTTAAGATATTTTAACCAAGAAAAGAGATCGTTGCCACAACCATCTTTTTTCTATGTTCTCTATTCTATTTTCTTAAGTATTTTAATTTGGACAACGCAATTAGTACCAAAAAACTAGGGTAGACCTAATACGTTATACGCTTCTTTTGTATATAATTTTTGCCATTTAAGGTCCAAAAAACGGTTATGTCCCAACGGCCCGCTACCAGTCTTTTATCCGGAATAAACATTCGGGAATCGGACAGGATCAATGGCAGTTCAAAATCGATTCTTTTGTTGGAGGGACGGTAAAATGTAACGGTCCCCTCGATCGGTCGGTTATCTATACCTTTGGGAAAGACAATATTTAAGCCTTTTAAGGTCTTCTGTACCTTGACTTTTTCGAGCAGATTGTTGGCCCTTTGCTCCGCATCGATTTCATCTTGAATTCCAAGTTCGGCCTGATAATAGTCTTCGGTCACCAAATTTACCTCGGCTCTTCTATCCGTATTCATTCGAATGACAAAATATAGAATAAAGGTTATAAAAGCCACAAACGTCAAAACTATTCCTGTTCCCCAGTTTATTTTCATTTTTGTTTTTTATTATAAAGGTCTATCGGAACCCCGCCAGTCCGCCCGTGCCATTCGGACGGGAATTATGGTCGGGCTGGCTCCCCTTGAAAATAAGGAGAGGACCCATTCAGTATCTTTGCTTATCCAGCCTTATTTAATGACTTCTATTTATTATTACTGATTCCTGGCAAAAGCTACTGTTTACAGTGCCATTGAATACTGAATACTTTGTATTAACTATTACCTATAGCTCCTAGGTGCCAAAAACCGGATAAAGTTGGTCTCTATCAATCTATCCCCGCTATAGACCCCTACCTTAAGCCTATCCTTATCCCCGGTAAGGACAGAATTATTGATCTCTATAAATATTGTCCCTTCCGCCATTCCTTGGGCAGGGACGGTAAAGGTTGAGTGGGTTACGGGTATTATTTTTCCCTTGTGCGATAAAAGTTTAAAACTCACGTCACCTATGTCCTTGGTGGTCTTGTTCACCAATTTGTAGGTATAGACATTGCTAATAATATTGTCTGCCTTGCGCTCATACAATTGCCCGGGCAACCTCAATATCGTCGCCTCAACATCGGATCGCAAGAACAGCATCCCGACAAGTAGGCCCGTCAAAATAACCAAAACTGCCGTATATCCCTTTAATCTTGGGGTAAAGGTGAACTTTGCCTTTTTTTCAATATTGTCTTCACTGGCATAACGGATAAGGCCTTTAGGCAGATTGACGCTCTCCATAATATGATCGCATTCATCGATACAGGCGGTGCAATTTACGCATTCCAATTGGGTGCCATTGCGGATATCGATTCCCGTTGGGCAAACATTTACGCATTGAAAACAATCTATACAATCCCCATTCCCCAAGGCATTCCTATCCTCTCCCTTTCTAAATTTCTTGCGGCCGTTTTCCGCTTCTCCCCTTTTGTGGTCATAGGCAACCACGATCGATTTATTGTCTAAAAGCACCCCTTGTAGCCTACCATAGGGACAAGCGATGATGCAGACCTGTTCTCTAAACCAAGCAAAAATAAAATAGAAGACCGCGGTAAAGATTAACAGTGAAACAAGGGTACTTATATGGGTAGCGGGACCATCCGAAATGTTTTGTATCAAGGTGTCACTTCCGATGAGATAGGCCAAAAAAACATTGGCTATCAAAAAAGATATAATAAAAAAGATAAGCCATTTAAGACTTCGTTTTCTTATTTTTTCTCCATTCCACGGCTGTCTGTCCAGTCTCATCTGAGCACCTCTATCCCCATCTATCCAATATTCGATACGGCGAAATACCATTTCCATAAAGATGGTCTGTGGGCATATCCAACCACAGAAAATTCGGCCAAATGCCACGGTAAACAGGGCAATAAAAACGACCACAATGATCATACAAATCACGAAAATGAAGAAATCCTGTGGCCAAAATGGAAACCCGAAGATGTTGAACCGGCGTTCTACAACATTAAATAACAGAAACTGATTTCCATTAATTTTTATAAAGGGCGACAGTATTAAGAAAAGCAAAAGACCATAACTTACCCATTTGCGATATTCGTAATACCTGCCGCTGGGTTTTTTTGGGAAAACCCAAGCACGTTTTCCTTCTTTATTTAACGTGCCGATCGAATCCCTAAAATTTTCCTCCTTTGCCATGGTAGTTTTTGTCGTTGTAATTGCTTGGGGTCGCTTCGGTGCCGGCATAAAGACGTAGCCTCTAATCCTTAGACGACAAAGAAGCTATTTGCCGAAGTTATATTACTTCCATTTAAAATCCCGTGTACGGATTATCTATTCCTTCCAAAGGTCGCCTTCGGGAGCTTTAGGATTTGCTGGGGTAATTCCGTGCAGGGATAGCACATAGCTACTCACCTGGGCTATTTCCTGCGGCTTTAAACTTTGTTTCCAGGCGATCATCCCTTTACCGGCCCTGCCACCTTCCGATACGGTATGGAATACATTTTTGATTCCACCGCCCAAAATCCAATAATCATCGGTAAGGTTAGGACCGATTCCGCCCCCGCCGTCGGACATGTGGCAGGCCACACAATTAGCCTGAAATATGGCTTCCCCTGCCTTAATATCGGCTGCGTCCGTCAATAATTCCACGGTATTGGCGTCTACCAGATCCTTAGCTGTTTTTTTGTATGCTTCAATCGCTATTTGCGCCTCAGCCACTTCCTGCTCGTATTCCTCAATTTGATTCTCCCCATTGAATATATGATATCGGGCCAAGTAAACCACAGCAAAAATTATGGTTGCGTAAAAGAGATAGGTCCACCAAGGCGGAAGCTTGTTGTCTAACTCCTGAATGCCGTCATAATTATGGTCCAGAATAATCTCGCCTTCTTCGGCCATTGGTTTGGTTCCCCACAATTTTCGCATCATATCCTTTGCCCACGGCCATTCCCATGCCTTTTTTTGGGCCAATAAATACCGCTCCTGGGCCTCTTCGGACAGGGTGTGAAACATCACATTCTCAATTGAATTAATAATCAACTCTATCCCTATCAGTAATAGAAGTATAAAAAGCATAAAATATCCTACTTCCAAGTAGGTCATAATAGCTGGCAACGGACCGGAATCTATAAAATATTCCGTTAATCCAAGGACAATAAAGAAAATTACGGGGATGCGTATCCACCAGGCAGATGATTTTTTCATATCGAATGGTCTTTTGTCGGTTCGTTTTCATCTAGGGGCAATTTGCTCATTTGATCTAGATAATTTTTGGAGGCGGTAAGCACCCACCATAAAAGAAGTCCAAAAAAAACGAAGAATATAAGCAAGGAAATCATCGGATAGATAGCAACCCCTTCAATGCTATCCATGTAGTTTTTTACGAATTTTAGCATAACATAACTAGATTAAGGAGCCAAAAATCAAGACTTTATCTTTCGTCAAGGATTCATGACCATCCTTTTTTTAACTTAATATCTATTGGATAACCTATGGTCTCGAACTCCAGTTAATTTTTCATATTTTTCCTGTCCAATTCTGCTCATGGGTTTCTATGTATCAATCAGGCATACTTAGAATTTCCTTGAGTTTTAAACCTTCGGCTTTTTCCACCGTTCCTATCGTTCCTGCATTAGTTTAGGTTCTTGGCTCTTGGTTCTCTATCTTGATCATTTCCCGGTCGATGCCGCGTTGTCATTAACCTTTATGTCGGTTCCCAAACGCTGTAAATAAGCGATAAGTGCCACAATTTCACGGTCCCGCATTTCTACAAAATCTTCCCCGTTTTCCTTGGCGGCTTGTTTATCTTCCTCGTACCCCTTTGCAAAGTCCGGGTCGGAATACAGGTTCTTTTCAATTTGTAGCGCCTGCTGGTCCATGTTTGCGCCCGCATTCGCAATTTCTTCATCGGTATAAGGAACGCCCAAAGTGACCATAGCCTCCATTTTGGTCCGGATGTTACTTCTATCCAACTTATCGTGTATCAGCCATTTATAGGAAGGCATGATAGAGCCCGAAGAAGTGCTTTGTGGGTCGTACATATGGTTAAGGTGCCAGTTGTCCGAATATTTACCTCCAATTCGGTGCAGATCGGGTCCTGTGCGTTTACTGCCCCATAAAAACGGATGGTCGTATACATACTCTCCGGCTTTGGAATAATCTCCGTACCGCTCCACCTCATCCCGGAACGGTCTGATCATTTGGGAATGGCAACCCACACAACCCTCGCGAATATATAGATCCCTTCCTTCGAGCTCCAAGGGCGTATAGGGTTTTACGCTAGAGATGGTAGGAATGTTGGATTTTACCAGAATGGTAGGGACAATCTGAATTATTCCACCTATAAGAATTGCTATAGTGGCTAAGATGGCGAGTTGAACCGGTTTTCTTTCCAGCCAGCTGTGAAAGGTCTCGCCCACGGTTCTTCTTGTGGATACCTTTGTTAACGCGGGAGCTTCGGCAAGCTCGTCTTCTACTTTACTACCTGCCTTTGCGGTCTTGACAAGGTTAAAGAGCATTATAAACGTCCCGAGGATGTATAGGCTTCCTCCGACAGCCCTCATGGCGTACATGGGCAGGATTTCTTTAACGGTCTCCAAAAAGTTCCCATAGACCAACGTGCCATCGGGATTAAACTCCTTCCACATCAAAGCCTGCGTAAATCCGGCAACGTACAAGGGAAGCGCATACAGAATAATCCCCAGTGTCCCGATCCAAAAATGGGCATTGGCCAGTTTGGTGGAGTATAATTTAGTTTTGAACAGTCGCGGGACCATCCAATAGATCATACCAAAGGTGAGAAAGCCGTTCCACGCCAAGGCGCCAACGTGCACGTGAGCAATGATCCAATCGCTAAAATGCCCTACGGCGTTTACGTTCTTCAGGGACAGTAAAGGGCCCTCAAAGGTCGCCATTCCGTAACCTGTAATCGCTACGACCATAAACTTTAGTACCGGATCTACCCGTACTTTATCCCAAGCCCCCCTCAGGGTAAGCAACCCGTTGATCATACCGCCCCACGAGGGAGCTAACAACATGACCGAGAACGCCACCCCTAAATTTTGTGCCCATTCCGGTAATGCAGAGTACAGTAAGTGATGCGGGCCCGCCCAGATATAGATAAAAATCAACGACCAAAAATGGATAATGGACAATCGATAAGAATATATCGGCCTGTTGGCCGCCTTGGGCACAAAGTAATACATAAGGCCCAAGAAAGGCGTAGTAAGGACAAAAGCAACAGCATTGTGGCCGTACCACCATTGCACCAAAGCATCCTGTACCCCGGCATAGACCGAATAACTTTTAAATGCACTTACAGGAATCACCAGATTATTGAAAATGTGAAGTACCGCGACGGTGAGAAACGTACTCAAATAGAACCATAGTGCCACATAGAGGTGGCGTTGTCTTCTGCGCAACATGGTGCCAATTAGGTTCCATCCAAAAGCGACCCACACCATTGTTATGGCTATATCTATAGGCCATTCAAGCTCGGCGTATTCCTTAGAGGAAGAATATCCCAACGGTAGGGTTATGGCTGCGGCAACAATGATAGCCTGCCATCCCCAAAAATTAAATTTGCTCAAGGCGTCACTGTACATCCTCGCCTTTAAAAGCCGCTGGGTAGAGTAGTAAATTCCGGCAAATATGGCATTCCCTACAAAGGCGAAAATGACGGCATTGGTATGTAATGGGCGTAAACGGCCAAAACTGAGCCATGAAATATCTTCGGTGATATTCGGGAAAATAAACATTAAGGCCAGCAATAGGCCGACGGACATCCCTACGATACCCCAAAAAATTGTAGCATAAAGGAAATTTTTTACGATCTTATTATCGTAATAGAATTGCTGTACCTCCATAATCTAAATCTATTTGGTTGGGTTATTTTTTTCGGTTTTTGGTTTGTCGTTTGGTTCCTTTACGAGTTCGTCTTCAAATAACATGCGTACGGAAGGGGTATAAGAATCGTCGTATTGTCCACTTTTTACGGCGACAATAAACCCAATAAAAAATATAATGGCCACCCCTAGGCTTAAGGACAACAACAAATAAATAACGCTCATTGAATTTCGGTTTTCCGAGTTGTCATTTAGCACAAAACTACGTTGGCAGTTTTCTGAAAGTTATGACATTTATCATGTTTAATAAAAAAAAATTGTCATTTAGGCTTAATTAGAAAAGATAAAAATAAGGACGTAATACAGAACTCATCCCGAGTTACCCTTTTACCTAAAGAATTCAACATAACATGGTTTTTGCAAAACGTCAGGAGGGTTCTGTCAATCGCCTTCCCAGCATGTTCGTGGCCAATGAGGTAAAACCCACAACGCTGATTGAGCTCAATGGCATCAAAATAGCAGCTATAATAGGTTGAAGTTGTCCGGTTACGGCAAAATAAGTTCCCACCACGTTGTAGAGCAAAGAAAGCATAAAGCTCAATTTAATAATTTTGATGCTCGTCTTTGCCATTGTTTGGTAGGCGGCCAAATATTGAAATCTAGAAGCGTCCAGAATAGCATCACAGGCTGGTGAAAAGACATTCACGTTTTCCGAGATGGCAACGCCCACATCGCTTTGCAATAGGGCACCGGCATCGTTGAGCCCGTCTCCCACCATCATCACCCTGCTGCCTTTATTTTGTAAATTCTTTACATATTCCAATTTTTCCTTTGGTTTTTGGTCAAAAAGAAGTCGACTGCCCCCTGGGAGTATTTTTTCCAGTCTTTTCTTTTCCCCGGCATGATCGCCCGACACGATCGACACATCCATGGTTTTGGACAAGGAGTTAAAAAGTGAAGACAGTCCCGGCCTATAGGTAGTTTCAAAGGAAAAGCAACCTTTATAGTTGTCATTGGCACTAATATGGACCTGGGTCTTGGAAGTATCGGTAGCCATTGGCCATCCAACATATTGTGCGGAACCAATCTTTATTCGACGGTTTTTCCTTACCCCCATTATACCCTCTCCTAGGGTCTCCTTATAATCATCCAAAACATCGATATCCTGCTCCCTTAATAATTGATACAGCGATCTACTTAGCGGGTGATTCGAGGATCTCAGCGTGGTTTTAAGCAAGGATTCTTCGTCCAAATTGAGTACAGATCCTTCATAGGCGATCGTATTTCTTTGGTTGCTTGTGATGGTTCCCGTCTTGTCAAAAATGGCCGTATCTATTTGCGCCAGTTTTTCCAACGTTGCGGTATCTTTCACATAAAACCCGTGCATGCCAAATATTCGTAACATATTGCCCAAGGTAAAGGGGGCGGCCAAGGCTATAGCACAAGGACAAGCGATAATCAGAACAGCCGTAAAAACATTCAGGACTTTAGAGCTGTCAAAGAAAAACCAAAAAATAGAAGAGATAATTGCGATAGTGAGAACCGCGATCGTAAACCGTTTCCCAATGCTATCGGTAAGACTTTGAAAGGAATTTGCTTTATGGGTTCCCGTATCGAAGTTACCCCAAAGTTGGGTGAGATGGCTATGGTGCACTGATCGTACGGCTTCAACTTCAATAGCACCGGACAGCTGTTTGCCACCCGCAAAGACCATTTCTCCCTTATCTTTACGGACAGAATCCGATTCTCCGGTAACAAAGCTGTAATCCAATTCGGCCAGTCCTTGGAGCACTAAACCATCCATAGGAATGAGTTCCCCGTTCCGAATTAGGATCCGGTCTCCTTTTTCTACCTCGTAAATAGGTACGTTTTCTTCGGAACCGTTGTCCATAATCCGGGTGACGGCAATGGGGAAGAAGGATTTATAGTCCCTCTCAAAAGATAGAAAGGAATAAGTTTTTTGTTGAAAAAACTTTCCTAGGAGCAGAAAGAAGACCAACCCGGTAAGGCTATCAAAAAAGCCAGGACCTAAATCGAAAATGACATCGACGGTACTGCGAAGGAAAAGCACTAAAATACCAAGGGCTATTGGGACATCTATGTTTAGAAACCCTGAACGGAGTCCTTTGTAAGCGGAGATAAAGTAATCCCGGCCGGCGTAAAAAACAACGGGAACGGAAAAAAGAAACATCAACAACCTAAATATGGTTTTGTATTTCTCCAACCAAAACTCTGGTCCTCCGCTTCCGTTTGTAAAAAGATCAAAATATTCCGGAAAAGAAAGAAACATAACGTTCCCAAACGCAAACCCGGCTATTCCCAGTTTGTAGATTAGCCCACGGTCGATTTCCTTTTTCTTTTTTCCATAATCGTCCAAGGAAATATACGGTTCGTATCCGATTCTTTCCAAAAGTTCGACCACTTCGCGTAAGGAAGATGCGGTATGGCTATAGGTTATCCGCACCGTCTTGTTGGGAAAATCCACCTGGGAACTACTGATGGATGGATGCAATTTGGTGAGGTTCTCCAACAGCCAGATACAAGAACTACAGTGAATATGTGGTATGTACAGGTTTACCACTTGAAAGGCCTCCCCGTTAAACTCCACCAATTTATCCACAATGACTTCGGAGGTCAAATAATTATATTTGCCCGCCTTGGGTTTAGGGGAACTTCCTGCCGCAGCATGAAGATCGTAATAATAGGAAAGACCATTACCGCTAAAAATCTCAAAGACGGTTTTACATCCAATGCAACAAAAATCCTTATCGTCCAATACTATCGGCCGGGATCCACAATCGTCCCCACAATGATAACATTTACGGTCTTTGGTATTGGTCATCTTCATAATCGAGGTACAAATATCCGTGCATTTCAATTGTCAAAACATGACGGAAATCATGTTATACTCCCTCCATAACTACGCCATCCGAGAAAATTACCTCTTATCATCTTCCTTTCTGACCTCGGCAACATCTTCCACCGTAATTGCAGAGGCGTTGTTTCCAAAACTATTCCGCACATAAGTTAGTACGTGTGCAATATCCGTATCTGTAAGATATGAAAACGAAGGCATCACGTTGTAATAAGATTCTCCATCGATCTCTTCCTGAGACATGCCGTTTAGGAGAACTTTTATAAGCGTGGCCCTATCCCCTAGAACATAAGAGGTCTGAATCAAAGGCGGATTCATGTTCCCGGCCCCACCGCCGTCCTCTTGATGGCAAGACAAACAATGTTCCGCATAAAGGACTTTCCCTTGCGCAACGTACTCCTCAATGTTTGCAACCCCATCCTTTTGTCCCACGGCCAGCAGACAAAACATACCAAACAAGAAGCTCAAAGAGCAGCGTTCCTTACCCATAATTATTTGGTATAGGTGATTTTATAAATGGTTCCCTTAACATCATCGGCTATGTACAATGATCCGTCCGGACCTTGTGCCAGGCCACAGGGGCGATGATCGGCACGGCCTTTGGCGGTATTTTCTGGAGATCCGGAAAATCCGTCCGCAAAAATTTCCCATTCTCCATTCGGCCTTCCATCCTTAAAGGGTTGAAAAGCCACAAAATATCCTGCTTGGGGTTCCGGTGCCCTGTTCCACGAACCGTGAAATGCTATAAAGGCCCCATTTTTGTATTTCTCTGGAAATTGGTCACCCGTATAAAATAAGAGTGCATTCGGTGCCAAGTGGGCGGAATACACCGCCACTGGGTCTATGTATTTATCTTTGACCTCCTTTTTGCCGTCTCCTCCATATTCCGGGGCCAGTAGTTTCTTTTTTTGAAATCCGTCGTAATATATATAGGGCCACCCAGCGTTATCCCCTTGCTCTATGACATACATACATTCTGCGGGCAGTTCTGCGGACTGCTTCTCCGTGTATTGGTCAGGGAAAACCCCGTGCAGCTGATCACGGCCGTGCTGCATTACAAAAAGTTCGTTCGTTTTGTTGTTCCAATCCAATCCCATAACGTTCCGCAAGCCAGTGCCGAACCGTTGACCATCCCCATATCCTTGTTCCAGTTTATCGGCCCTGAATTTCCAAATCCCCCCCGCGGAATCCAAAATAGGACAGTTGGGCATTCCCATGGAACCCCTTTGGCGATCTTTTATCTGGCAGGAGTTGGAATAGGCACCTATGTTCACGTAAATATTTCCCTCATTGTCCATGGTGAGGGATTTGGAATTGTGCTGTCCTCGGTCAATCAACCCCTCAATGATTTTTTCCGGTGCGTTGGTATCGATGACCTCATGAAGGGCATTTAGCTTATACCGGTAAACATCTTCATTGGAGGAAGTGTACAGATATTGATCGGAAAGATGGATTCCCGTACCGCCATAATCCCCAAAACCATTGGTCACCTTTGCTTTTCCATTTTCTTGCTGGATAAAAAGTGTTCCTTTCCCATCCACTGGTTTTGCCAATTTTACATATAGATTTCCTTCCGGGGTAGCCACAATGTGCCTGGCCTTACCAAGGTCTTCAATAATTGCCTTGGAAGCAAACCCAGTAGGCACCAAAAGCGGTCCTTGTTGGACCAAGTTGGCCTTGGGGATTTCCTGTGACATCCCGAGTAATGGAAGGAGAATAAAAGCGGTATATAATGTATATTTAAATCCTGTAAACATGGGTCTATTTTTAAGGTAAATTAATGAATTATTTTTGCTTTCCCTAGAGAAAAAGGCTAATTGCCCTCACTTTTTTCGGTAATTTTCCCAATACAACCTTTTTTATCGATCCACTCCCAAAGGCCGAAAAAACTTTAATTCCAATTAGTCCGTTTTTTGATAAACCTTGACGTAATCTACAACAAAAACATCGGGGAATACGGTACTGGCGATCTCCTCCATTTTTCCTGGATATTCCATACTCAAGATCATATATTCCTCTATATGGGAAACTCCCCTAGTAACCTCATAGTATTTATAGCCATCTATGTAAAAAATGTACCTGTCGGGCAGCCACTCCACTCCAAAGGTATGAAAGCCTTTGCCCACACCTTTGCGATAGCTTTGCATACCGTGAACGGTTTGTTGATGTGGGCCATAGGCCCAATGCACGTTGTGCGAAACGATATCGGTTCCCAACTTTTTAAAAAATTCCATAATATCAATTTCGGCCCCGAATTGTCCTGGATCTTCCCCCTTACTTATTTCGGTAGACTGGATCCAAAAAGCCGCCCATATTCCGGCCGATTTCTGCAGTTTGGCCCTGCATTCGTAATAGCCGTATTTACTCATAAACTTACCTTGCGTCCCCACGGCACTTCCCAACAGGGAATCTCCTTTTTTTAGGGCGTACAATCTTAATTTTCCGTTTTCCACTTTTACCGCTTCCTCGGAAACAAAGGCAATGGCCCTTGGGCCTATGCCTCTTACCCCCCATTTTGTGGTATCCAGGGCTTTGCCCCTAAACTGATCTTCCCAAACTAGATCATATCCCATTTTTTTGGGATGAAAGCGCTTCTGGATCATAGGTCCTTGTGCAGGGCGTTGGGCCAATATTGACCCTGTGAAAAGTAGCAAACAGAAAAATAATGTAGTAATTCTCATTGTGGCTGGTTAATTAATTTTTCTTAGAAAACTAAAGTTAAATAACAAAAAAGTGAAAGGTTCGCTTCGGAGTTATCCAAAATAGGTTCGTAAAATACGACATAAACGATAAATCCGTTAAAATTGATTCTTATAGATATCCAGAATGATTTCCGTAGCATTCCTGGCAGATTCACCCGTTACTAACGGATCTTTTCCACTTGCAATGGCTTCGATGAAATCATTGATGATAAACTCATGGTTCGCCGTATCATTGACAAACGCGCTGGAAGAACCCGTGTGCATATTTCTGGTGGAGCCTTGTAAGGACGGATTTTCCATACCCTCCATCTTCCATTGCGTGATGACATCGTTCTCTATAATTATATAGCCCTTATCGGAATAGATCTCCAGCTTTGCCGGGAATCCCGGTTTCGTAGCGGTCGAGGCCGTTATGGTACCGATCATACCCGAATCGTGGACACAGATAACCGCCCCGTGGTCTTCCACTTCTATATCGTGCACAAATGTGGCCAGTTTGCTTACGAGCTTGCCCGGCTTTCCAAAGTACCAATAATATAGGTCGATATAATGGGAGGCTTGCTGTATAAAGGGTCCTCCCCCATCGATTTTGTAGGTCCCCCGATAGGCAGCGGAATTATAATACGCATCGTCCCTATAATTTTTAACCGATAGGTCTACGGAAAATATTTTACCGAGCTTGTTTTCATCGATCAACTTTCTAACAATTGGGTTGTCCGAGCTATACCTGCGTTGATAGGCGACTCCGAGTTTTACTTTGTTTTTTTTGCAAGATTCTATCATCCGGTCTATGGATTCCAAGGAAATATCTATAGGTTTTTCGCAAAGGACGTGCTTGCCCAATTTTGCGGCCTCGATAGCACTAACATGATGATAGCCATTTGGGGTACAAACGATAACTGCATCAAATTCAAGATCAATGTCGTTCAGGCTGTGGTATGACGGAAGATGCCCGAAATCCACAGGTTTATTCAGCTTATTGGAGACTATCGCGATTACTTCGGCATCATCGATTTTTTCAATCGCAGAGCAGTAGGTGTTTGCAATATTTCCACTTCCTATAATTACAAATTTGGTTTTCATCTGGTTGTATTTTATTAGGTGTTTTTATGTGCCTTTGACCACCCATTGGATGACGTGCTAAATATAAAAAAACAAACTTTGACAGGCGAACGGACGCGTATTTTGGTTGTTATTCCAAAGAATTAAAGAAATTAAGTATTAATTCTGGAAGGTTTACGTCTTTATTTACATTTCCCAAACTTTTCGGCCATTGATCAAATGTAGGGTTGGGAAAAATATGTCCCCCATTTACTATTTCTATCAGTTCAATCCTTTTTCCTTGATTCTTGCACCTGTAATCATAGACGTTGACGGTTGAAGAATCTTCCTTGTCCGTATCGGGAAGTCCTTTTTTCGTTTCAATAATTTCCCCGCATTTCATTAGATCCTTAAAGTATTGCACACTATTAAAGGTAGGTGCTACGTCCCCCCTATTTTTTCCATCCCCGGCAAGTACGGTTCCCCCATTAAACGGACTTATCGAATCGGTGGTCCCATTTGCGATTAAAATGGACACCGGCTGGTTTTTTGAAACGCAATCATTGTTCGATTCCACCGGAAGGCTGGCGCTAATTGCCGCAAATCCCTTGAATAAAGCGGGATTCTCCATAGCTAGTTTATAGACCATATGTCCTCCATTCGAAAATCCGGTCACAAAAACCTGGCTTGTATCTATTCCGTAATCGGTATAAAATTTTGCTATTACAGCTTTAAAAAAACCGGCTTCATTTAGGTTTAAAAGATTGGCACTATAGGTCGCAGATTTTCTGCAATCGTTCCAATAGGTTTCAAAACCCTGAGGGTATACGATAATTTCATCCTTGGAAGTATTGGCGTGACGATTGAATTGATAACCCGTTGCAGTAATCATCAGGCTAGATTTCATGGTTGAGCCATGCAATATAAAGATCAGTTTGGAACTTTTTTTAATATCCTTTGGCACATAATAGGTATAGCTCCTAAAGATATTGTCCATCTTTATGGAATCGGTCTTTACATCATTAATTCCGTCATCATTTTGAGCCTTTGCAACGGTACAAATTAGTAAAAGCAGTATACTGAATAAGGCTGATGTTGTTTTCATTGTGGCTGGTTTTTATGGGAGCTCTGGGACTTTTTGGGATGGTGCACTTTGTAAAATAAAAACCCCGCTAGCGCGAGCGTCACGCTAGCGGGGGAATGCTAATTTTCGAGTAGTGTGTAGCATTTTATTCAGGTGGTTTTAAAAGTTTGGCAATTGATAAAGTTACTCCAAAACCCCTGATCACCAAAAAAGAAGTGCTATCATCATAAGAGACTACCTCATTTTAATTACGATCTTTCCCTTGGCCCTTCCCGATTGCTGGTGTACCAAGGCCTCTACGCCATCGTCAAGATCATAAACTTTGTCCAAAACCGGTTTGATGGCTCCTTGTTGGATAAGGGCAGTGAGCTGTTCCACTTGCTCCCTGTTGGGGTCCATCAACACATAATTGTAATGAGCACCTTTTTGTTCGGCCCGTTTTCTGATCTTGCGTCCCTTAAAGAACAGGATCCACTGGATAATTTTGGGAAGACCTAAGGCCTTGACGGTTTCCCCATCGATTCCGCCTGCAATACTCGTTACATGGCCACCCGGTTTTACCTGATCAAAAGCATCCAAGGTGTATTGCCCGCCCAAGGTGTCGTAAACCACATCCAGGTCTTTTGCGATTTTCTTGTAATCCTCATTTTTATAATCGATCACCCGATCGGCCCCCAAATCCTTTACCCATTCCGTGTTTTGGGTACTTGTTGTGGTATAGACAAAGGCCCCTTTGGCCTTGGCATATTGGATGGCCAAGGTGCCGATACCGCCCGATCCGGCATGTATTAGGACTTTATCACCCCGTTTTAAGTTCGATTTGTTAAAGACCTGGACCGTGGTAAGGCCTACCAGGGGAATGCAGGCGGCTTCGATAAAATTTAGGTTCTTTGGTTTAAGCGCTACTACGTCGGCATCCACCGCCGCAAATTCGGCGAAGGTGCCTGGAGATATGGAGGGTAAGCTGCCATAAACCGTATCGCCCATTTTTACATGGTCTACCCCGTTACCTGCCTCGGTCACAACGCCCGCAAAGTCATAACCAAAAACAGCAGGCAGTTTTAGCCGGAGCAGCAGTTTTAAATTGCCATTGACTATCTTATAGTCTACCGGATTTACACTAGCGGCATGGACCTGAACCAGTACCTGGCCTTCCCTAATTTGTGGTTTCGGCACGTCGCCCAAAAAGATATTTCCCCGAAGTTTTCCGTAGCCTTTGAACTGTAATGCTTTCATTGGAATACTGCTGTTTTATGATCCTTCAAATTTAAACCAGTTATAAGACCTATTGATCACTATGGCGAAATTTAGAACCTAAGTATGCCACGGAACCCTCTAGCGGCGTAATAGGATTGCGCACCATTGTGATATAGGAAGACCTTGTTATAGCGACGATCACAAAATAGGGCCCCATTGAGTTTCCTGATCTCGGCAGGGGTTTTCACCCAGCTCGAAGTTTTTAAATCGAACTCACCTTGTTTTTGTAGCTCCCGATATTGTTTTTCCGTTAAAAGTTCTACCCCCATGGCTGCGGCCATATCGACCGCATTATTCTTTGGTCTGTGTTCTTTCCTCGCTTCCAGGGCTTCCCGGTCGTAGCAAACACTTCTGCGACCTTTGGGACTTTCAGGCGAACAATCACAGAAGGCGTATTCGCCCGTGTTTTTATTGCTCCCAGTAGGTATATGGACAATATCGGGTTGGCCACCAGTCCTTTCCATTTCACCGAGGGACCACAGCTTTTCGGGATTGGCTTTTAGTTTTGTTTTTAAGCCGTCCCAGTCTAACCCCTTATGGCGGTGTTTATATTTCTTAAAACGGGTCTTTAACGTGGTGAGCAATTCTTCCTGTTGTTTTGGGGACAGTTTCTTTTCGTTCGCATTTGCCATTCGGTATATTTTTTAATTCGATGTGGTTTGTTCTACACCATTGTTAACTCCCCCTTAAAAGGTCACCTCTTCCGTTCTAGTTTCAAATACGTCTACTAATATACCCATTTATCGCATAAAAAAGGGACGGGCAATCCCCAATGGTTTACTTATCCCTTTTTTTAATATTGTCAAATTTGACCCCTCCGCTCCCGATAGTTATCGGGACGGCATCCCGCCTCAATGATCGTCGGGCTGGTACCCCTTGCAAAAAGGGGAGGACCTAAGACAAAATTATTATTAAGGAATTCCCCCTAAAAATAAATCGTTGCCCCCAACAAGAAATTTATCCCGGCTTGGGGATAATATCCGGCACCTTCTACAGTGGTGATGGTTCCCGGGTTGGTGTAGTCGTCATCAAAGGTGTAAAAGTAGCCGTTGGAGACGTATTTGGTATTGAAGATGTTGTTGACCAGCCCTCTAAGGACGATGCTTTTTACAAAAGAATCTATCCCAATACTATACTGTACATTAAGATCGGTCGTAGTATAGGGATCTAATACTGATTCCTCCGAATCTATATTTCCCATATACTGTTTCCCAACATACTTGGTAAGGAGGGAAATTTGTAGTTCTTCCGAAGGTTGATAGGTAAAGATATTGCCGAAGACAATATCTGGCGAAAAAGAAATGTTGGTATTGCCTAGATCTTGCAAAACCCCGTCCCTTTCAAATAAAAAATTTACATTCTTGTTGGTACTCAACGCAATATTGGGCCGCAAGGAAAAAATCCTTCCCCATTGGAAATTGGCGTCCACTTCCAATCCCAACCGGTAGCTATCCCCGACGTTGGCCCGTTGGGGCGCTCCCACATCATTGATTTCTCCTGTTAGTACCAGTTGGTCCTTGTACCGCATATAGTACACATTACTGTTTACCTGCAATGCAGGAGAGACATAACGCCAGCCCAGTTCAAAATCATCGAGTTTCTCGGGCTTGGGGCTCCCACTTTCATAATCGTCCCGGTTGGGCTCCCGATTGGCACGGGCATAGGATAGGTAAAAACTATTGTTGAAATTATAAAGATAGGTAACGCCGGCTTTTGGATTGAAAAAATTGAAGGTATCGTCCACCATGCCGGTCTTATCCCCGTTGGCATCGTAACCCACCCGTCTGTACTGTAGGTCTCCGAAGAATTTCCATTGGTCGGTGAGATCGTAAATCGCTTTGGCAAACCCATTAAAATCGGATTTGTTGGCATCGTTGTCGTAGTAGCGATCCCGAATATTGCTATTACTGGCATATTGGGCCCAAATAATTTCCCCGTAATGCGCTCCCGTGTATTTGTTCCATCCGCCCCCTAGGATGAGCTTTAATCTATCCTGGGTATAATGGGCGGAAAAAACGGTGCCATAAAAATCATTGTTCAGCCATTGACGACGGATAAGGTCCGTGGTATTTTGATCTTGACCATCAACAACAATGGGGTCCAATCCATAATCGTCAAAATGGGCATCTTCCCTGTATTGTTCAAAAAATCCGCGACCATGGGTATAATGAATTGCCAAGTTGGCAGCCCATTGCTCGGAGATGTTCTGGTTCCAATGCAACTGAAAATGATCTTGTTTGTAATTGTCGATCTCGTTATCATAGAATTGGGTATCCCCGTTTTCATCCGTATAAATTCCAGCAGAATTGAAGGTCCTGTCCGTAGCCAAGGTTTTGGCGTCTACTCCGTTCCAAGCCTGATAGGTCTTTTCATGGCCACCGAACAGCAACGCCTTTATCAGCGTCTTATCATTTTTATAGGTACCCTGTAAAAAGTAGGACTTTAGTTTGGAGGATGCCCTGTCTACATACCCATCAGAACCGATTTGGGACAAACGTCCCGAAATTTCCACCTGGTCGTTCAACATCCCCGTACTGAATTTTAAATTGTTGCGCAGCGTATTAAAACTGCCAAAAGATGATGAAATCTGTCCGAAAGCCTCCTCTGAAACAACATCGGTCAATAGATTTAGACTGGCACCAAAGGCCCCTGCGCCGTTGGTGGATGTCCCCACGCCCCGCTGCAGTTGTAAACTCTCCGTAGAAGAAGCAAAATCTGGCATATTTACCCAAAAAGTACCTTGGGATTCGGAATCGTTGTAAGGAACCCCGTTAATCGTGACGTTTACCCGTGTGCCATCACTGCCCCTTACCCTAATCCCGGTATAGCCCACCCCAGCTCCGGCATCGGAGGTAGTGACTACTGCGGGCATATAATTCATTAAAACCGGAATGTCCTGACCCAAGTTTCTGGGGCCAATCTGTTCCTTGGTAAGATTGGAAAAGGTGACCGGTGATTCCTTGGTGACCCGAACGGCCGATACAAAAACCTCTTCGAGCTCAATTTTCTTTCCTTCCAGGGAATCCGTCGGTTGTTGTTGTGCGGTTGCGCAAAGTGCCAAACAGAAGACGGCTACGATTGTGGTCATTGTTCTTATTCGGAACCTTTTGTTCGCTTTTAACGGCCATATGGAACCTCCGCCCGCAACAGTTTGGCCGGGTCCGATCTTTAGGGACATCAGAATAAGAGATTGTGATTTTTTTGAATAAGTCAGTTTCATCCGTAAGGTGAGTTACGAATAAAAGGGGCTGTTATTCTGGTTAAAATTGATTTTGTCTTTCTTCGATGCTAACGTCTATAGACATCAAATAAAAAACGTTGGACTTTCCAAATTGCGATTTTCGCATCCCTTGGCGGCATTACCCGCCCAGGTTCCTTGGGTATAATCTCAGCCTCTCACAAGTTATGAGCTATAAGTTATGAGTTATGAAAAAGTGTTCCGTAACTCTAAACTCTGCACTCTTAACTAAAAAAGCACCCCTTTGAGATGATGTAAAGATATAACGAGGTTTTCTAATTTCATAGGGAAAAGAAGAAAGATTCCCTATCCGCATAGGCCGCCCTAGGTATAGACCACAAAAACGGAATGAAAATCGCTGGAAATAAAAGGCGAAATTGGGAAAAGGCCAGGAATTCGGACAACAATTAACGTTTTATTTATAGGCCTTGGCCTTCAAATATGTATTTTTAACTATGAAGAGGTGTAAAATTATCCATTCGCTAAATCCCAAAGGTTCGGGAGCTCTTTTCCACCCATTCCTGCCCGTACCCCGCCTTAAAATGATCAAAAATTATCTAATTTCCGCTAGAAAGCGAAAAAGTTTAACTCACTTCTATGAACAGGTCCAAAAATAAATTCACTTTCAAGATCGTACTTAGCTATCTGGTACTTATCACGATGGTGGTGGTGGTTGGATTCTTCATCTTTTCCGAGATCCGCGTCTTTCTAACTGCCGAAACCGGTAATGAGACCGAGAGCAAATTTGTTAGAACGGGCACCTTACTAACCGATCTTTATCAAGCGGAAAGCCTCTCCAAACTAGCCTTGCAGGGAAATAATACAAAGGCAATAGACACCTATGCCTTAAAAATAGATTCGATCTACGTACAGATAGACACCATTAGAAAACACACGGAGAGCATCTATTACAAAGAATTGTTGGATAGCGTGCAGGGACTGCTCCAAAAAAAAGTGGCCAATAGCAAGGAACTGCGAAAACTGAAGGAAAAAAACCAAGTCAATAGTTCTTTGGACAACGCACTTAAGGAATTCAACAAAATGGAAGCTTCGTACGGTCGAATAACGGCCCAATCCCTAAACCCCAATTATAATAATCTACCCAAAAGGGAGCAGGAAATTCTGAACAATTGGGCCTCTTATCTCAGTGCCAACGTTCCAAAGGTCAATTCGGAAACCCCTACAACCCACCAAATAGACTCCATCTTGGATGCTTCCAAATTGCTCCTTACCCAAGCCAAACTGAAGAACACCAAGACCCAAAGAACGATGGATCAAAAAGAGATGGAGCTCAACCGTAACGATCTTCAGCTCTCCCAACAACTGAGAAGTATTATCAACGCTTTTGAACAGGATGTAATCTTGAGCACCTACAATGAAAATTTACAAAAACAGACCGCGCTAAGAAAAAGTATACGGCTGGCAGGATTTGCCGCGTTATTGGGCCTGATGATTGTGGCGGTGTTTACCCTGCTCATTACCAGGGATTTTTGGAAATTACAGACCTATAGACAAAACCTGGAGAAGGAAAAAAAATATTCCGAATCGCTCCTAAAGAGCAGGGAGCAGTTGATCTCTACGGTAGGCCATGACCTACGGACTCCATTGAACACCATCACGGGTTATTCGGAACTAATGGAAAACACGGGACTTACCACCAAGCAGTCCACCTACCTAAAAAATGTAAAATCGGCCTCGCTATACGTGGACAGCTTGGTAAACGACCTGCTCGATTTCTCTAAATTAGAGGCTGGTAAGATTAAAATTGAAAAAATCCCGTTCGTACTATCCCACCTTCTTTATGAAACTGCGGAAAATCTGAAGGAAATCAATAGTAAAAAACCCATCGATCTGGTTCTGAACGTCGATTCCAAGCTAGAGAACCCAGTTTTGGGAGATCCTTTTAGAATTCGTCAAATACTGACCAACCTTATCGGCAATGCCTATAAGTTTACCGACCAAGGATTCATCCAGATCGATGCACATGTCGAGAGGGAAACTAGTGAGCGTTATTTTACAGTTGTTAAGGTAATCGATAGTGGCATCGGCATTAAAAAAGAGAAACAGGAGCATATTTTCAAGGAATTTACACAGGCAGAGGAGCAGACAGAAAAAAAATACGGGGGATATGGCCTAGGACTTACTATCTCCAAAAAACTTACGGAACTATTAAAAGGCAACCTCAGTTTGATCAGCGAGGAAAACATGGGAAGTACGTTTATCATCCATATTCCCTTCGAGATTTCCAAGGCTCCGCTTCCGAACAAGAAAAAAATGGCGCTTCCTCCCAAGAACGGATTGACTCTCTTGATCATCGATGACGATTCTGCCATGCTAAAGCTCTTAAAGGAGCTCTGCAATAGTTTTGGGATATCCACTTATATTTTCCCCGATTTCGAGCATATCAATTTAGATGCAGACCTTACCTATGATGCCGTATTGACAGATATTCAAATGCCTGGCACCGACGGGTTCCAAGTTTTGGAAAAGTTGAAAAGCGGACACCATTTACATTACAAGAATCAGCCTGTCATTGCGATGACGGGTCGTAGGGATTTGGCAAATTCGGCCTATTCAAAAGCCGGCTTTTCCAAGGTGATTCAAAAACCCTTTACCCGGGAAGTGCTAATAGACACTTTGGGCGAACTCTTCCCGAGCACGATCCATAAAAAGGAAGAAAAGCGCCTTAAAACCAAGCATAGGAAAATATCAAATTTATTCGACCTAGATGTATTATCCTCCTTTCTTGGGGACAACCAGCAAGCCATGGGGGAGGTACTGCAAACCTTTATTTCCGAAACCCAGGGAAATATGGAGCAAATGACACAGGCGTTAAAAAATTCAGATTATGCGGAAATCAATAAAATTGCACATCGAATGTTACCCATGTTCCGCCAATTAAAGGCCAAAGACATTGTACCTATATTGGAAAACTTAGAAACCCTGAAGGCAAATGAAGAAAAATCCAAAGATTTGTCCGTTCAGCAGAATGACCTTAAGAATAAGGTCATTATATTGTTATTGGCCATCGAGGATTACCTTGCTACAAGTCCAACTTATAGTGATTGATCTTATTGTAAAGGGTCTTCCGGGTCACCTGCAATAACTTTGCCGCCTTGGATTTGTTGAAATTGGTCTTTTTTAACGCTTTTAATATCCGTTCCTTTTCGAAATCCGATTTAGAAAAGTTCTCAATTGGATCTTTTCTTTCGCTCGCTTGTGAAACCTCCCTGGGAAGCGAGCCTATTTCTACTACTTCTCCCGGAGTTAGTAACACCGCCCTTTTTATGACATTTTGAAGTTCCCTCAAATTTCCTGGCCAATGGTATTCCCTAAAAATCTCCATTACCTTATCTGAAAATCCTTCCACATTTCTATCCAAAGAATCATTGGCTATGTCCAAAAAATAATCGGCATACAAAAACAGGTCCTCCAACCTATCCTCCAATGAAGGGATCTCTATTGAAAATTCGTTGAGCCTGTGGTAAAGGTCTTCCCTAAATGTCCCTTTTTCCACGGCGTCGAGCAAATCCTCGTTGGTAGCCGTAATGATTCTTACATCTACCGAAATTTCCTTGGTGCTCCCCACTCTTTTAATTTTTCTCTCCTGCAGCGCCCGGAGCAATTGTATTTGGTTCTCATAGGAAAGATTGCCTACTTCGTCCAGAAAAAGGGTGCCTTGGTTGGCCGCTTCAAAATGTCCTATCTTATCGTCCAAGGCCCCGGTAAAACTACCCTTAATATGTCCAAAAAAAGCACTGGTAGCCAGTTCCTTTGGTATGGCCCCACAATCTACGGCAACAAAATTAAAATCCTTGCGCTTACTACTGTCGTGGATGGCACGGGCGGCAACTTCCTTCCCGGTACCGCTTTCTCCCGTAATAAGGATAGACATATTGGTGGGAGCCACCAATTTAATGTATTCCTGCAGTTTTTTGGAAGCCTCGCTAATTCCGGTAATCATGGAGGGCTTGGAAACCGATATCGGTGCCGACGCTTTTCTTGTGGATCGATCGGCGGGCTCGGCCTCCTTCTTCTGGTTTAGGGATCCTTCTATAACCATCAAGATCTCGTCCGGGGTAAAGGGCTTGGAAATGTAATCATACGCTCCTTTTTTCATTGCCTTTACTGCGGTTCCGACCTCGGCGTAACCGGTCATTACGATAACCGGCACCTTGGGGGACATTTGCTTGAGCTCGGATAGTAATTGTATACCGTCGTAATTAGGAAGACGCAGATCCGTAAGGACCAAATCAAAAGAACCTTCCTTGAAATTCATTTTGGCATCAAGGGCATTAAAACATACCTGCACTATATATTCCCTTTTGGCCAGAAACTTTTCCAGCATTTGACCAAAAGCCGCATCATCTTCTATAATTAATATTTTGGGCATATAAACCATCTTTCCTTAAACCTCCAAGGGACGTTTTTAAGTATGTACGTAAAAATACCATAAGAAAGCCTTTTTTCGCTTAATATTTTCCCAAAAACCTTGCATAAAAAAAGGGAATCGCATTGCTGCAATCCCCTTTTCAACCAAATTAGTGTTGATACAAAAATATCCCTGGTTGTTCTATATGTCTATCCAGTTGCCCTTTTCATCGGAATACAAGGTGCCTATTGTCCCGTCTTGCAAGGCCACTTCCAGTTTGTACTGCTTGGCGTTGTTAACGTATGCCTTGTTGATCTTGGCCGTTGGATAATTCTTGGCCACCGCTGCGGTAATCGCTTCCGGCAAATCACTTGTTGCCACCTCGGTAAAGTTATCTTGTGATGTAGCTACATTTGATACCTCTTTCCGGACTTCCCGATTGTTGCTGTTGGCTTCTTGTGCAAATACCGTCAAAGATCCCAAGGACAATACGGTTGCTAAAATTAAATTTTTCATGTTCTAAATTTTATGGATTAATAAATAAACTTAGACTATACATTGAAAAAATGATACCATAGAGCAGCTACACCACAAATGAAACCCCAACGTATTGATTAGCCATTCGTTAGATCAAATTCACGTTTTTGACTGCTGTGTATTTATGGGTATTTTATTTGTTTACCGTGTAAAACATACACAAGGTTCAACCCCCGTTAGTGTGGGTATATTTAACTTGTCCGTTTCAAAAAAAGAAACCCCGTCCGTTGGACGGGGTTAGCTCTACTACCCATCTTGATAACCCTGTGGGGGCAGGTCATCAATCCCAGCAATAATATTGCCGGGCAAATTAAATAAAAAAGTGGTCCAAGACCGTCTTTCTTATTTATGCATAAGTAGGCAGTTTGGTCAAAGTTTTAACCAATTACCATAGGCATCGGTATATACAATCATTACCTTTCCACTTTCCAGAACCATCTCCAATTTAAATTGGGACTTGGAGTTCTTGAAAGCAGACCTTAAGGTAGAGGTTGGAAAATCCTTGATCAGTGCCTGAATAACGGCCCCAGGCAGTTCTCCAGAATTTATTTTTATGAAACCATCGATCGGCATCTTTTTTAGTGCATTGGCTACTCTATAAGGAGCCGTTATTAATGTTGATGCGGCAATATCTGTTGTGGGAATGAAGATTGTTATAACTAAGGCGAAGAAAACGTTTCTTAACATTTCTTTGGACATATTGTAAATTGTTATAATGGGTAAAAACCGGAAGGTCTGTTCTAAATTTATAATTCAAAAAAAAACGGAAAAAAAGGCCGCATAACACGGCCTTTCTTAAACCAAACCAACCAAAATTGTATTTAGAATTCAAAATAAATTACATATCGATCCAGTTACCTTCGGAATCGGCATAAAGTTCGGTAGTAGTACCGTCCTCTTTGGCAACTTCCAATTTATACTGACCTTTATCGTTTACAAAGGCTTTGGAAATCTTTACATCTGGGTGATCTTTTGCCAAGGCATCGCTTACGGCCTGTGGCACATCACTGGATGTAATTTCATTAAACCCATCTTGGGCAGTAGCTATAACTTCAGTGGCTTCGGATTGGGTATTATCGATGTCATCTTGCGCAAATGCGGTTAGTGTTCCCAATGACAAAGCTGCTGCAAATAATAGATTTTTCATGATATTTGAATTTTTTAGGATTAAACTTGTTATACCTATTGAAAATAACATGCCATCGTTCTCAATTACTACTTTAAAGCTATAACATATTGATTATCATATATATACATATTTATCAAAATCGAAGCACTTGTGTAATATTGTGTAATGTTTGCAGAACATGTGTAAAATGTATACGTAATTATTAAATAGGTTCTATCCTGTACCTTCCCTGAAAGATCAAATACCCAGAAACGTCTTTACTAGAAGACTTATAATTTGATACATTTTATATTTCTTCGATTTTTGAAAGCAACCTATGGACGGTTTATATTTTAGAAAGCGTTTAAACCAGTTCATTTACAATTTCCTGATAAGAGTTATGCGCGTCTCTAAAAAAAAGTCCCAATGTTACCATTAGGACCTTTTAACCAAACCAACCAAAACTTATAGAAATCTACAAGTTTACATTTCTATCCAGTTGCCATGGGCATCTGAATACAATTCCAGTGAGGTGCCGTCTTCCTGGGTTACCTCTAGTTTATATTTTTCCTCGCCATTGATAAACGCCTTATCTATAACGACATCTGGATAATCCTTGGTCACTGCATCCGTAATGGCAGTTGGCAATTCCGTAACTCTTATCGGGGTAAAATCCTGTGCAATTACAAACTCCATAATACCGTCGTGAAAAATAGGGGCACTTGCCGAAACCGTGGCCAAACTACCAATGGCCAATGCGGTAGCGTAAACGTATGATCTTGATCTCATCTTTCTAAATATTTTATACAGGTTCTTATTAAACTCTCCTTGGTACCATGGAATAATAGTGCCAAGTTGCTATTTTATCAAAATGATATCATAACCTGCTTATTTACAAATAGTTAGTTCTATATGACGTTATGCAATTTTCGTATAAAGCTGTATACCCATCAAAAAAAGTGTGTAAAAATTACACACTTTTTAAAAAATGGTGTTCTCTGAAAACTAGGTCAATTGAAAATTTAGGCGAAGACCAAAACAACTCGGCAGTCTTTATCCCGACAGCCATTTTCTCAAATAAAACCCTACTTAAACTGATGGGCAGGTTTTAAAAGATCGTTTACCGTTTTTACGGGATTGAAGGTTATTAAAGGAACCTCTACAAAAATAGTGTTCCAATAGGCCATGGCCCCGTTCCATAAACCTGGAAGTTCCAGTGCTTTTAATTCCTTGCCATCTTTTGTCTTTTCCGTAATAAAGCCCTGCTTGGGATCAACAAAATTCAGCAGATTGTATTTTTCCCCTTTATAATTTTTAACCCCACAGACCACATCCACTGGATTAAAATGGGTAGAACTCTTCAATATCTCCACCTGTTTATTATTGTCCATATCAATTTGGGCAGACTCTATTATCTGCAAGCTAACATTACCATTCCTATCCCTGATCCAGAAAGGTCCTCCCCCTGGTTCTCCCTCATTCTTCACCATACCACAAATACGTATGGGCCTGTTTACTTTATCCTTTAATATTTCAATCTGGTCACCGATGCTATTGCCTTCAAAATTTTCCGGGAAGCGGACGTTCAGTTCTTCTTCCATAAAGGCTTTTGCTTCGCTAAGTTGTTTCCCTTCAATGTTGTTTCCATCCAACATTTTGGCATATTCAAAAGCCTTGGATTGAACCTCCAACAACAATCCTGCCAACACTTTTTTACTATCGGCCACCTCTTTCAAGAATTGGGATACCACCACATTGTCAATATTTTTAATAAAGATAAGGTCCGAATCCACATCGTTTAAATTCTCGATGAGGGCCCCGTGGCCACCGGGTCTAAAAAGTAGCGAACCATCAGCGTTTCTGAACAGCCCGTTGTCCAAATCCACTGCGATGGTGTCCGTAGAACTCTTTTGAAATGAATACCCTACATTAAAAGAGGTCGCTGTTGCATGGGACACCCTTTCTTTGACCGTATCGAATTGACGGTTGAACATTTTGCCGTGTTGTTCGGAAATGGTAAAGTGAAGCTGGGCGGTATCCTTGCCTTTGGCATAAAGGGAAGCCTCCTTTAAATGTTCTTCAAAAGGAGTGGCCAAATATTCCCCATAGTTGTGAAAAGGTAAAAGTCCTTTGGGGTAAAATCCGTAATTTAGATTTTGTTCAGACAGCATCTCCTTGACCAACAGGTACACTTCCTCGTCTTTAGATTTTGCTTGCCCGGCAATGCGATCCCGTATCATTTTGAAGAAAGGGAATTCTTCCAATCCTTCCGAAAAGACCTTTATTTCCTTATCCTCGGTTCGCTCCAAGTAACTTTGGAGGCTTTCATTTTTTGGATCATAAGTGTCTAGAAAGTTAAAGAGTGCCTTGAACATTCTAGAAGCGGCACCGGAAGCCGGTACAAATTTAAGAAGGGATTTCCCTCCTTTTGACTTATCGAACTTGGCTACAAACCCCAGTTCTTGCTCCTTGGAAAATTTTGAAATTCCGTCTCCTGGAACGGCTGCCTTATCCAGGTCAACAAAAGGAACCCCTTCCTTGAAGGTTTGTATCTGATCCCTTACCTTATTTTCCGATATTCCTTTTTCGGAGAGCTGTTGTAGGTCTTTATCTGTAAATCCCATGATCATGTAATAGTTTATCAATATGTTCAACGGCGGTTTTTAACCGAGTGGCTTTGTCGCCACTTAAGATAACAAAATTCCTTTTATATTTCTCCAAAGTCTCCTTGAAATTCAAAAACATCCGCTCACGATCGTCAGGCCTGTCCCTCAGATCGTCTTTTTCCCAAGGAACGTCTATATAGGTAAGAAGGTAAAGGCCATAGCTGTTCCGTAGCGCGTATTTTTCCAACATTGGGTCGCAATAGCCCGAGTAATAGGATTCGGAATACACCTTGAGCTCCAAAAGGTCGGTGTCACAAATCAGTACATTGGTAGCCAATTGGGACAATTTATTTTCGAGTTGCATCTGACCTTCAGCAATTGGCAAAAGGTCCTTAGGCTCACACGATTTTTTTTCTCTTTGCCATTTGTCCTGCAAATATTCCCGCATAAATTCTGGCACCCACTTTGTGTTGTAATGTTCTGCCAATTGTTGTGACAAGGTAGTCTTCCCGGTAGATTCCGGACCAAAAAGAACTACTTTAACAAGGTCTGAGGGCTTCTGTTTAAATTTTTCTTCCATGCGTAATATCCATAGATGGCGATTATGGTGAACAAAAAATACTGTAAAGAGGTAAATACCAGTCCCTTGTATAGATATAAGGGTACGGATACCACATCGCCAATAATCCAATAGATCCAGTTTTCCAATTTCTTTTTGGCCATTAGCCACATCCCTACAAAAAAAACTGCCGTCGTAAATGCATCCACGTAGGCGGTCCACCCGTTAAACTTATTGAAAACCGCATAAACCAAGTAAACAAAAAGAATCGTTGCAAAGAATAGGGCAAAGGACCATTTTTTTTCCTTGGCAGAGGTAAGGGTTATGGGAATAAAATGGGTAGCATCGACCTTTCGCGTCCATTGGTGCCAACCGTATATGCTCATCGCAAAATAATAGGCGTTGATGAGCATATCGCCCAATAACCCGTAAACAAAAAGAATATACACAAAAATGGCCGTACTGATAATTCCTGTAGGAAACACCAGGATATTCTCCTGCTTGGAGTACCATACGCTTAGGAACCCAAAGACCACTCCAATCATTTCCAGCACTATAAGATGTGTTGGGGTATCTTGGTATTCTGCAAAAATCCAATCAAAAATGGGGCTCATATTCGCTGCGGTCCGATTTTACGATCTTCATGTACAGTAGGCCCTTGTCCATCATTTCAAAAACCTCCCTTATTTCGGTATTCAGAACCTTCATCACCTTATCGTAGTCTCCATAAACTTGGGTGCTGAGCGGATTTTCCAGGACCGTAAGCCCAGAAACCCTCAATTTTTTTATAAAGTGGATAATGTGCTCCTCATAGATGCCCTGCAAAGGAGTTAATGTAAGTTCTACTGAAATTTTCATTGTTTTGCGTTGTTCTGTTTATAGTTGCTTGGAAATTGGCTTTTGGTTTCTGTTGATTCAAGTTTTTGGAATAAGGTATTTAAGGGTGATGTGTAGTGGCTCTTACTTTTAGGTCTGGGACAAACTCTGTCCAAATAAAACAACAAGGGTGCGAAGTATAAGTTTCCTTTCTTTTTTATCCCAATCCTTCCCAACCTCAGACCACCCACTTAAGAACTCTTAATTGCATACACACAGGTAAAGCCTTCGAACTCCAAAAAATGGATAAGGTAATAGGAGGTATCCCCATGGAAAAGAATTTCGGCGGTTGTCCCCGTATCGTCAAAAGAAAAATCCTTAACATCCACGTGATACAAAAAACTGAGCCCGGGGTGTGCATAGATCTTATACAAAGATTCTTTGGCGCCCCAAACGATCGTAAGTTTTCTGACCAACGCATCCGTGTTGGCCAAGGTTTTGTATTCTTCGATCGGCGTAAATTTATTAGCTATCCTTAATATTTTTTCACGCTGCATTTCAATATCTATCCCCACTTCGACCTCGTCGCCTATTATAATTCCCGTAAACGTGTGCGAATGTGTAATGGAAATATGCCTACCGTCCTTTAAATGGGGTTTTCCTACATCGTCATAAAATAAATCCTGGTCTACATATCCGGCCTCTGCCAACAAATGCCTGATACTTAAGAACCCTTGACGATGCAATTGGGATTTCATACAATCCATACGCTTCTGGCAATGGTCTGTAAGAACGATTCCCTTAGAAAGTTCATCTTCGGACTCCTCGATCTTCCAGATATAAACCTTGACCCCTGGGGCAGCCGCTATTGTTTTGTAAAGTGGCATGAGATTATTTAAGTTATTATTATCTTTGCATTGGTGAAAAGGATTGCAAATCTTGCTGCGCTTCACCCTAAAGTTACAATAACGAAAGTAAAAATAAAAAAGGAGATGAGTACTAAAACTGTCCAATATGTACCTTACAAGGTAAAAGATATTGCCCTTGCCAATTGGGGAAGAAAGGAAATTGATTTGGCCGAAGCGGAAATGCCAGGACTTATGGCCCTTCGTGAAGAATACGGATCAAAGAAGCCTTTAAAGGGAGCGCGTATTGCGGGCTGTCTACATATGACCATTCAAACCGCTGTCCTTATCGAGACCTTGGTGGATCTTGGTGCAGAAGTAACTTGGAGCTCCTGTAACATCTTCTCTACCCAAGATCACGCCGCAGCCGCTATTGCTGCGGCCGGAATTCCAGTCTATGCATGGAAGGGGATGAACGAGGAAGAATTTGATTGGTGTATAGAACAAACCTTATTTTTTGGGGAAGAGCGCCAACCATTGAACATGATTTTGGACGATGGTGGAGACCTTACCAATATGGTGTTGGACAAGTACCCCGAAATGGCGACGGGCATCAAAGGCCTGTCCGAAGAAACCACAACCGGTGTACATAGGTTGTACGAAAGGGTTAAAAAAGGAACCTTGCCAATACCCGCCATTAACGTTAACGATTCCGTTACCAAATCTAAATTCGACAACAAATACGGCTGTCGCGAGAGCGCAGTGGATGCCATACGCAGGGCCACGGACACCATGTTGGCCGGGAAAAGAGTTGTTGTTGCCGGGTATGGCGATGTGGGTAAGGGCACCGCGGCTTCCTTTAAAGGGGCCGGGGCTATCATTACCGTAACAGAAATTGATCCCATCTGTGCCCTCCAGGCAGCTATGGACGGGTTTGAGGTTAAGCGATTGGAAACCGTGATCGGCAATGCCGATGTGGTAATCACTACTACGGGAAACAAGGATATTATTCGGGGCGAACACTTTGAAATGATGAAGGATAAGGCCATCGTATGTAATATTGGCCACTTTGACAACGAGATAGATATGGCCTGGTTGAACAAAAACTACGGACATACTAGAGATGAGATAAAACCCCAGGTTGACAAATACACCATAGAAGGCAAAGACATCATTGTTCTTGCGGAAGGCCGTTTGGTGAATTTGGGTTGTGCTACGGGGCACCCAAGTTTTGTGATGAGCAATTCGTTCACCAACCAAACACTCGCCCAAATAGAACTCTGGAAAAATAGTGGCCGGTACAAAAACGAAGTTTATATGTTGCCCAAACATTTGGACGAAAAGGTTGCCAAACTACATCTAGGAAGGTTGGGCGTGGAACTCACAGAGCTGCGGGAAGACCAGGCCGAATATATAGGTGTACCGGTAAAAGGACCGTTTAAACCGGAGTATTATCGGTACTAGTAACAGACTTTAGTCAAAATTATTCTTCGCTAACGCCGCCAAAGACAAGTTTTACAACAATCCTTTGGTGGAATGCGATTAGGTTTTGTGGAAGACCATCAAATAGTTTTTCGCTTGGGCGTGACCAGGTCAATATTCTATGATTTCAAACTCACTTCTACGATTTTGTTGGTGCTGGGCCTCGGTACAGAAATCTCCGCAATTGGTTATGGGCCTAGATTCCCCATAGCCTTTAAAACTCAACCGATCCAAGTCTATATGGCCCGCCTTTGCAATAAAATCCCTGGTAGATTGTGCCCTTTTCTCGGAGAGCACTTGGTTGTACATATCTGTTCCCCGAGTATCCGTATGCGAATTGATACGGATATGAAGGCTTGGGTATTTAGCCAATTTTCCAGCTAGTTCGTTCAAAATCTTTTTAGAATCCTCCCTGATTTCCCATTGGTCAAAATCGAAATAAATAGGGGGCATATCAAAATACAGCTTGCTGCCGTCGGCAAATATACTCGGGGCAATGGTATCCTTTAAAAGCTCCTTGATTACCGCTCTGGAAGCTTCGGACTGGTTGCTGATGGCATCGGTAACCTCATTGTTTTTAATAAGGTATACGGTATGCTTTTGGTTGGTTTCTTCGGTCACCACAACCTCTTCCTGCAATTCATCAAAACCGGGCGCATCCGCAATGACCTTATAGGTGCCAGCCACCAGATTGATATTGAACTGGGCAATACTGTCCAACGTATTTTGATAGACCGTCTCTTTGCCAAGGATTACTTTTACCGAGGCATTTGGTACATACTCCATCGAATCCCTATCCCTTACCTCAAATTGGTTGATGTATTCCCTTTCAAAAATTTCCCCTATCTGTTCAAAGCTATAGATATCATCATTGTCCCGGTCCCGATTTGAGGTAAAAAACCCATTTTTATCATCGTAATAACGCAGGCTAAAATCGTCGTACCTGGAATTGATGGGCGATCCCAAATTGATGGGTTTTGTGAACTTACCGTTGACCCATCGGGAGACAAAAACATCCAACATTCCCAGTCCCAAATGCCCATTGGACGAAAAAAACAAATTCCCGTCCTCGTCTATATACGGAAACTGTTCGCGGTTTTCCGTATTGATAACGGAACTCAGGTTTCTAAGGGTGCCATACGAACCGTCGTCGTTGACACTGACATAATAAATATCAAAACCTCCCACGCTGCCCAGTTCATCGGAAGCAAAGTACAGACGCTTCCCATCAGGGCTAAGCACGGGGTGCTCGTAGTTATACTCGTCCTGGTTAAAGGGAAGCTTTACGGGTACCTTCCACTTATCGTTGACCTTATGGGAGATATACAACTGTACCTTGTTATTCTTCTCCTTATCAAAAATTGCTTTTCCATTTTCCATATTGCTTCGCGAAAGATAGAGGGTATTGCCATCTTTGGAAAAGCAAAAGGAGCCTTCGTGATAAGGAGAATTAATGGTTTTTGTCAGGGGCACGGGCTCCCGAAGCGGTTCTAGTTTGTCCCCGATCGGGAACTTATAAATATCCAAAAAGGCCCTATGGGTCCATCCGTACTTATTGCCCCCTGCGTCTCCCCTATCCGAGGAAAAATATACGGTATCATTGAGCTTTACCGCGCCATAGTCGGAAGCCTCCGAGTTAAAGGCCATTTTCATGATCTTAAAATCCGATTTTTTAAGCCGAAACGTCTCCACTTCTTCCCTTGCCTCTTCCTTGTTGGGTGGTTTTATTCCCCGATTGTTTTTAAACAGTACCAAATAATTGATTGCCTTTTCGTAGTCCCCTGTTGCAAAAAGAAATTGGGAGTACATAAAGTTGTACCTGTTGTCGTAGTATTTATCGACTTCCTTGAAATTACCAGTAACCAAGGGAGCCAATACCCGAAGCCCGTCTTCGTATTTATAAATGTTAAAGTAGCAGTCCGATAATTTTTCCAAGATTTCCTTACTGTTGTTCTTTTTAAGTTCCCCTTCGTAGATTTCCGATGCTCGGATATAGTCCCCGCTATCAAAAAACCTGTCGGCCTTCTTCCGTTGACCAAAGGATATCTGGACGAATATCAACAAAAACAATATGTAGAATTGTGGTTTCATAATTAGAAAAATCGGGGAGAAGTATATCTTCTCGATTTTAAAAAGTCCAAATTATACAATAATATTATCTCGTGGCTACCATTGCTAAACTCGCTTAGCTCATTTCCAATATTGTAATCGTAGGCATAGCCTATTTTAAAACTCTTGGTTACACTGAATGCCGCAAGGATAGAAACGGCATCTTGGTAGCGATAGGATGTACCTATCTCGAATTTATCGTACAAACCGGCATTTATTGCGACATCAAAGGACAAGGGAGCGCCAAATTCCTGCATTATGACCATGGAGGGTTTAAGATTCATATAATCGTTGACCTCAAAAACATAGCCTCCCGTGAGATAAAGGGCCATGCTTTTTTCGTATAGGCTCTCCTTGTTTACATCTAAATCCTTGGGCAAAAAATTGGGAGATGAAAATCCGATATAAAAACTATCCGAATACAAAAAGGCACCCGCTCCAATGGTCAAAAAAGTACTGTTCGTGTTGGAAAAAGTGGGGTCGGTACTCACATTGGTATTAGAAAAATCGAATGCCAGATTATTTACGCCCGCCTTAATGCCGAGGGATAACTTTAGGGTTCTGGACAACGACAGGATATGGGCAAAATCGGCACTGAATTTATTTTCCTTAAGCACTTTCCCGATGTTGTCATTCACAAAATTGATCCCGACCTCGTTTTGTTCGTTAAGAGGCATTCTTGCAAAAACGTTTGCCGTACGAGGCGCTCCCTCCACACCGGTCCACTGTGTCCGGTAAAGGGCACCCATATGAAGAGATCCGGGGTCATCAACTACATACGCAGGATTTATTATACTCATATTGTACATAAATTGGGTATACTGCGCCTCTTGTTGTCCCATGGAACGGTAAACAATAAAAAAGAAAAAAATACAAAAATATTTTCCCATGGATTACTTACTTAAATAAAAAGTACCTTGAAACGGATTATTGATCCCATCGTTGGGCTTAAAAACATAGAAATATACTCCGGCTGGTAGATCATATTTTCCGGAAACCGTTGAAACTCCCTTAAAATATGGTGTTCCACTAACACCCTCATAAACTTTTACGCCATTTCGGTTAAATACCGTCAATTGGAAATTAGGGAAGATCTTCTCCCATCCCCCCAAATCAAAATCGTCGTTTATACCATCCCCGTTCGGCGATACGCCGTCCTGCAAGTCGAGTTTACAACTACTAATTTCCCCCAATTTTAAAATCTGCACCAATACCTCGACCCTTGCCGATTCACATCCCTTATTGTCCGTACCTGCCATAAAATAAGAACCGCTTTTCAAAAGGGTATCCATAGGCAATATATCTCCCGAGGTCGTCGATGGGTACCAGTTTACGCTAGATCCTACTTCAATATCGGCCAATGTTGCCCCTTCTATTACACAAAACTTCTGGGGCGCAATGGGGTTGGGCGAGGTTACATCCACTATATTTATTGTAAGCACGGCGGCGTCGGACGTACAGGAATCGTCCCTGTCTATATTGTATACCACCTGCACGGAGGAACCCGTCACGGTTTCCAAATCCAAAATTCCCCCCGGTAGAGGTGTACTGGAACCTAGAATTACGAACTCCCCATCGGTGTCCACCCCATTTGATAACAAATCGTATAAATTTAATTGCTTGTCCGATCTACAGACTGTTGTTCCAAAATCCTCTCCCGCATCCGGAAGTGGGGAGACCGTTACGGCAACGGTAGCTTCGGAACCGGGACACGGGCCATTATCCAATACCTTATACACGTAATTGCCCGAAATTTGTTGGGTTGGGTCAAACTCTCCGAGATGGGATGTGGATACATAACCGTTTGGGCCAGACCAAGTTCCGTTGGTTTCCTTGGGGCCCGTAAGCAAATCGAACAGGTTAAAAATACTGCCATCTTCACAAATTTCGTAATCCCCACCGACCCCGGCATCGAAGGGCGAATAAATAGATAGGTCCAATACGGCATTATCCGTACACAAACCGTTATCCGTGGTATAGGTAAATTTAAAGTCCTTCTGACCGTCCACTTGGGGGATCGTAAAAATATTGGGGACGGTGTTTCCATCGGTATCGGTCCAGGTTCCTTCCGAACCTCGGTATACGTCATCGGTACCGTTGGTCCTTAAAAGTGATATTAGATCTACCTGCGTTTGCGTGGAACAAAATTCAACATTAGGAGTATCTTCCCCAGCGTAAAGGGTTTCTGCCAAAGTAAAGGTTACTATGGCACTTTCGGTCTCTGGATCGCAAGGATATTCGGGGTTTGTAAAGGTTTTTGGGCAACCCGCAGATTCGAACTCGAAGGAATCGCACTTACCATTACAATTAATCCTGGGATCCACCGTATATTTAAACTGGTACGTACCTAAAGGGGCACCTGTCAAGGTCACCTTCCCGTCTGCAGTATAGTTCAAGGTCTTTGGACCCGAAACAAATTTCCATTTTGCAAATTCGCCCGGGAGATAATCGTATTTAGTACCGTTGGCCGCTTGGGAAAATTCCAGCTCCCCCATTAAATCAAAGGTATTGGGGGTAGCATCATTGACACAGATAATGCGTGGTTGTGGCTGTTGAAACGGATATAGGGCTTCAAAGAAAACAAAGGGCACATCGCTTCCCGAGTCGCTACATACCGCCGAGCGTTGGTCTACCAAGAACCTAAAGTTAATGGTCTCTACCCCAAACCTTGGATTAGTTGCCAATAAATTATCATAAATTGCCCTTAGGTTGACTATTTTATCATAAGGAGTAGAAATTTGGTTAGCCGAGTTGGGGCTACCGGACCAACTCCCTTCCTGGTCTTCACCTTCTAGATAAGCATCGTCCGAAAGATCAATGTCCTGATCATATAGCCCGTTTTGCAAATCTTTTTCACAAATTGTAGTTAGGTAAGATTCTCCCGAGGTAGTTTGCCTTACAACCGAAATATTGACAGATGTCCTGCTTTCAGCGGCACAAGGGGCAATCCCAGGGACCACGTATACCAAGGTAAACGTTTCCTGATCCACCAAAGGGGGCCCCGGTTGGTAAGGAACTTGTACCATAAGTTCCGAACCGTTGATCCCAATAAAATTAGGGCTGTTTCCCTCGTATATCCATTCGCCGTTTAGGTGTGGGCTAGGCCATGATTGCAGTGCACCAAAGAGGTCGAATCCACTCAAATCCATGCAAACATCACCCGTTCCACAAACCTGCACGTTTACTCCGCTACCACCTACAGGAGCCAACGCACTTCCGGAAAAAGGGCCTAAAACCAAGTTTATGGTTAGCGCGGGCGTACTACCGCAGTCATTATTAAACAAAATATAGGTATAATCGTCCACATTCTCGGAAGACCCGAAAATATCCCAAAGACTTACATCCCCAGTTGCCGGATCTAGGGAATATCCAAAGTTGGGATCAAACCATATTCCGTGTTGGATGTTGATGCCGGTTTGATCAAAATAAGCATCGTACAAGTTGAGGATGCCATCCGGGGTTCCGTCATTGTTACCATCCACGTTAGCCATGTCGCATACGGCTATGATTTCCTTAACATCACAGGTCTGACCTTGAACCAAATATAAACTGGCAAAAAAGAAGAATAGAAAAATCCTATAGTAAAGTAGCAAAGCGGTTGGAAATTTTACTCACAAATATAGTTTATTAACACGTAGTAAATATGTTGATATCCAGATTTTAACGAAACCAAAGGCAACAAAATTGCATTTCGTCGGATAAATCGCACTGCTAACGGATTAAAATGAAAAATATTGTTCCAACCACGGGCTATTTTATCCGAACAAAGTTCCAACCCCAATCTGTTCTTCCAAATCATTAAATGAACCCGTCCTGGATTATTGTTAGGTAGGGAGAAAACCGGTTTGCCTTCCGTGCCATTTGAAAGGGAATGTAGTATTGGCGGGTTTACAAATAGGCCTACTCAATCTAAAGGCGGCATCAAAAAACCCGCTACTGTTTTGCAGAGCGGGTTTTCAATAATTTAAAAGGTTCACTTAAGCCTCGAAGGGCTCTATGGAAACAAAGGATTTCCCTTTGGCTTTCTTTTCAAATTTTACAATACCGTCAACTTTGGCATGCAAGGTATGATCTTTACCGGCATAAACATTATCTCCTGGATTGTGTTTTGTACCACGTTGCCTAACGATAATGTTACCGGCTATTGCAGCTTGGCCCCCAAAAATCTTTACACCCAAACGTTTAGACTCTGATTCCCTACCGTTCTTGGAACTCCCTACACCTTTTTTATGTGCCATGATGAATTGATTTTAAAACCGAACCAGGTTTTCCTTTAGAATTTCTGGCCGGAAGTGTTTAACTTGTTTTTTATTATTTGCCCAAAGCTTCTATTAGGTCGGCCTTTTTCATAGCGGACAAACCTTCAATACCCTTTGCCTTCGCCAATTCCTTTAACTCAGCAACCGTTTTTTTACTTAGGTCTACCTTGGCTTGAGTCTCTACTTTTTTATCCGCAGTCTTGGCCTTCTTCACTTGAGCTTTAGGTGCTTCGGACGACTTTGGCGCCGTTTTCTTTGGCTCGGCCTTTTTTCCGGTCTTTTTGGCACCGGAAGCAACAATGTTTTCAATGACCAATTCCGTCAAATACTGACGGTGCCCATTTTTCTTCTTGTACCCTTTACGTCTTTTCTTTTTAAAGACGATTACCTTGTCACCCTTCAGGTGTTTAACGACTTTGGCCTCTACCGCGGCTCCGTCTATAGCTGGGGCGCCAATAGTGATTTTGTCGCCATCTTCCAACAAGAGAACATTGTCAAAGCTAACTTTGCTCCCTTCCTCATCCTGTAAACGGTGAACGTACACTTTTTGGTCTTTCGCAACTTTAAATTGCTGCCCTGCCATCTCTACAATTGCATACATAGCGTGTATATTTATAAATAATTCGGTTAAAAAAACCTACTTCTTAAAATAGGCACCCCCCCAATACAATCCAATATTGTAAAGGCGGGTGCAAATATACTGCTAATTCATTAACCTACAAGTGATTTTTAAACAATTTAAACCGATTTTCCTTTTAAGTTATTGGAGCCCTTGAACAGTTGCATAAATGCCAAGGTGAGTACCAAGGTGGTTGCAAACCCCATGATTGCAACGGTAAAGAAAACAATACCGTCCATAGTGCTATAGTCTTTAAACCAGACTTTGGAGAGTTCCTTTAAAAAATTGGTGTTGATTTCGGTGGCATAAAATGCAAAGAAGAAGGTAAATACTAGGGTCGCAACAAAACCGGTAACCACTCCGGCCGTAAACCCAGAACCGTAATTAAATTGCTCACCGCTTTTCAGTTTAAAATACTTAATAGATTCATAGACCCCAAATGCGGTTATAACCGAATTAAAAAGGCTATAAAAGATATTGGTATGTAGGTTAAACAGCGAGAGAAATAGGAAATAAGCGATTAGGCACCCACTAGTGGCAATTCCAAATCGGATGGGCAGGGAAAATTGTTTCATACGTTCTAATTTAGAATTTTGTTGGTAGTCCCAAAAAAATAGTCCTTAATAATTATGTGCTTAAAGTTAATAATATTGGCGGACTTTTCCATAAATTCCTACAAAAGAAGATGGCAAAATAGGTCCGAAGGGCTTAAATTGACAGGAAACCCAACTTCTATTTGGAAGTTTCACAAAGACCTTGTCAAGCGGTGGTATCTATAAAATTTACCTGAATAAAATAAATACGGTCATTTCTTCAAAAGTTTCGAATGGCCTATATTTACCCTAAAAATAAATCGCCATGAAAAATACAATCGCATTAGCAGCTACCTTTTTGGTCCTATTCTCCTTTTCCTGTAAACAGGAAAAAAAGGACGGAACCGACAAAATGACCGAGGTAATCGCACTACATGACCAACTGATGGCCAAGATGGGAACATTGACAAAATTGGTAGGCGAACTAAACGGTAAAGTGGACTCCACCGAAACGGGTATGAAATATGACGCCGCTAAAAAGGATCTTCAAAATGCCCACAAAGCCATGATGGACTGGATGAAAGGTTTTGGTGATAATTTCGATTCCGATGAGATCTTAAACGGAAAAGCCTTAAACGCCGAGAAACAGGAATTGTTGGACAAAGAAATGGTTAATATACAGGAGGTTAAAACAAAAATGGAAAAAAGCATTGAAAATGCCGAGGACCTTTTGGGGACCGAAAAATAAATATTTTGAAGAACTTTTTTCATATTCCCCATACCCGTAGTTATTCTAACTATGTAGGCTTTGTCCGACCATGTTATTCCCGTCCGAACACTTGCCCTACGGGGTCGGTCCGATGAGGCAAGTAAGGTAGTCCGGCGCTCAATTGGAATGAATTGGGGAAATTAATTACTTCCATCTCAAGGTTTCCATAATCCTGCGAATGTCCTGCTCCAGGTATGCCGCGGCTGGTAGAACCGAGTCGTAATTAGGTTTTACCGAAAAATATAGTGATCCCGTCAAAAAATGGCTGACGCTATCCGTTAAGTAAAATTGCGCCGGGGAGGCCGCGTTTCCCTTGATCGTATAGAACGTCCCATAAACTTTGTTTTCTTTGTTTACATAATCCTTTGGGTCTATGCCGTCTGCCTTGACAACGTGTTCGTAGGTAAGTTTTTGAGCGTCGGACAATAGCTTATCGAGGTTGCCATCGACCCTTTTATAGGTGATATATATATTGGCCCTCATCTTCGGATAATCTACGATCAACGACTCATCGTTCTTGATCTTTATTTTAGCCTGCTGGTTATATTCAAATTTATAATCTGGCATTTCTTGTACGGCAGTCCCTGAATCCGGATATTCCAAACGCAGCATGGCCTTAGGCTTGGGAAGTACATTGTCCTTACAGCCCAATAGGAACACGGTGGAAAGCAATATGGTAAAACCTGGTTTCACGCGTTTAAATTTAAGATACATATTTGAAATCAAATTAACTATAATACTCAAGTGGTTTAGACTCTTTCCATTCGCCGAATTCCGAAACTTCGGGAACTTTTTTTCACCCATTTTGGGACGTATTTTAAGATCCATCACCCTTTATTTCATGGGGCAAGGTTACCTTAATTTGTCTTAACCGCTTTTTATCCAAACTCTCTACAATGAACTGGTAATCCTTAAACACTACTTTTTCCCCTCTTTTGGGGAAATTCCCAGCAATTTCCAGTACGAAACCTGCAATGGTCTCCGACTCTCCTTTTTGTTCCTCAAAATCCCCTTCGTCCATAATCTTTGCTACCCGGTAGAAATCCTTGAGGGCAGTTTTCCCATCAAAGACATAGTTGTGATCGTCGAGCTTGGAAAAGATCAGATCTTCATCATCAAATTCGTCGCTTATATCCCCGACGATTTCCTCAATGATATCTTCCAAGGTAACAATTCCCGAAGTTCCTCCATACTCATCTACAACAACGGCAAGATGATTTTTCTTCTCCTGAAATTCCAACAAAAGATTATCCAGTTTTTTGTTCTCGGGCACAAAATAAGGTTCGCGGATAAGGGTCATCCAATTAAATGTCTTTCTGTCTATATAGGGCAAAAGGTCCTTAACGTACAACACCCCCAAAACGTTATCCATGTGTTCCGAAAATACAGGAACCCTTGAATATCCATGCTTTTGTATTTCTTCTATTACTTCGGGAAATTTCATCTCCGATCGCAACGCAAAAATATCGATTCTAGGGCGCATCACTTGTTTTGTGTCTGTATTCCCAAAAGATACAATTCCCCTTAAAATTTTTTGCTCCTCTTTGGTAGTATCGCCCTCGGAGGTGAGTTCGAGCGCTTGTGAAAGTTGGTCGACGCTAAGGCCCGATTTTTGTTTGCCCAATCTTTTGTGCAAAAATAAGGTAGCCGAACGCATGGGCATGCTCAAAGGTGAAAATAAAAAATCCATCACTTTTAAGGGATAAGCCATTAGACGCGTAAATTGAAGTTGGTTTCTATTGGCATAGATTTTTGGAAGAATCTCGCCGAACATTAAAATTAAAAAAGTGGCGATGACCACTTCCATAAGAAACCTAACGGGGACAACGCCCAACCAATACTGGTTCATTCTTGCAAATAAGTAATCACCAATACTGCTGAACAAGAGCACAATACCAATATTTATCGTATTATTGGCTATCAAAATAGTAGCCAATAGCTTTTTTGGCCTTTCCAAGAGTTTTACAGTGATGTTTCCTGTAGAAGTATTTTTCTGTTCCAGGTCGTTTATCTCAGTAACCGAAAGCCCAAAAAAGGCGACCTCCGCACCAGAGATAAGTGCCGAGCACATAAGAAGAAAGACCAACATACCGATCTTGAGTGCCATAGCACCTTCCAATGCTATAAGGCTAAATATTAAACTGGCAGGGTCTGGGTCCAAGCGCTAAAACTTTAATTATAATTTTTAAAACGGCAGGTCATCATCTTGCTCCGGTTCAGGGTCGGATTGGGATCCCCCACTCTTCATTGACTCTCCCGATGTCGGCCGTTGTTGGTTGGATGGGGCGCTACCCGGCTCTCCCTTCCTGGTGGATAAAAAAGTAAATTCCTGAACATGGACCTCGGTAGTATATCTGGTATTGCCGTCCTCTCCTTGCCATTGGCGGTTCTTTAACCTTCCTTCAACGTAGATTTTATCGCCCTTACCCAAATATTTTTCACAAATTTCCGCGGCCTTGTTCCGCACCACAATATTGTGCCAATCCGTATTGGTCACTTTTTCCCCCGTCTGTTTATTGGTATAGGTTTCGTTAGTGGCCAAGGGAAACCGCGCAATACAATTGCCCCCCTCAAAATAGTGAATTTTTACATCATCCCCAAGATGCCCAATTAGCATCACTTTGTTCAATGTTCCACTCATAACATATTCCTTATTGAATTCGTTCTCAAAAGTAGTGATTTTTAAAGCTACTTATAAAATTTGCGACCAGAACGGGTACCGGATAATGCTCTAGATCGGATAAAGCCACTCCATTTTTCAACTCCGCACATGTTTCCACGACCCAAAACTTGGTGTGCAAATGCAGATGGGACAATTTATGGACGACTTGGCCTTTCCCATATTGGTACACGAGGGGTGGTTCTTCTAATTGCAGTACCTCGGACAGACTACTTTCCACCTGTTTTTGTTTTAGCTCCCTATCGGAATCCAATTTGGGGAACTCATACAAGTTTTCCCAAATTCCCTTGCCCAAACGCTGTCTCAATTGCGTCTTACCAGCACGGTCCATTACAACCAAATAATTGAAGTAGCGTTTTCTCACCTTGATCCTGCCCATTTTTACCGGTAGCCGATCCACAAGGTTTTTTTGCAAAGCAAGGCAACTCTTGTTTAAAGGACAACGGGGACAATCCGGGCTTTTTGGGACGCATTGTACGGCACCAAATTCCATGGTTCCCTGATTGTAATCCCCAATATGTTCGGCATCCATGACCGATTGGGCCAATGCCTTAAAATATTTTACGCCCTTTGTACTGTTGATTGGAATCTCGACCCCGAAATATCGGGATAGTACCCGGTACACATTTCCATCTACCACAGCACGGGGCTCATCAAAACAGATAGAAGCAATAGCACTGGCCGTATAATCGCCAATTCCCTTAAGGCCCATCAATTCTATGTAATTGCTTGGGAACTTTCCGCCATATTTTTGAACAACGGTTTTGGAAGTCGCGTGTAAATTACGGGCCCTGGAATAATAACCCAATCCCTGCCACAGCTTTAGGACCTCGGCCTCAGTTGCATTGGACAAATGCTCAATGGTTGGAAAGTTCGCCAAAAACTTTTCGTAATAAGGGGTTCCCTGGGCTATCCGGGTCTGCTGCAGGATAATTTCGGAAAGCCAAATCCGATAAGGGTCTTTTGTGTCTCGCCAAGGCAATTCCCTCTTGTTTTCTCTATACCATGATAGGATTGTTTCCGAAAAGGTCATGTGAGCTTTAATATTGGGGCCAGAAAGCTTACTTTGTCCTGTGTTCCTCGATATATTTGGCCATTATCTCGACGGACTCAAATATTTTTCGCCCTTCCTTGGGGTCGCTCAAGCGAATCCCGTAATCCTTGTCGAGCATTACGATGAGTTCCAGCGCGTCTATGGAATCCAAGCCCAATCCGTCTCCAAAAAGGGGGTCATCGTCGGCAATTTCTGCCACCGTAATATCCTCCAAATTCAATTGCTCTATAATTTTCCCTTTCAATTCTTCTTTTAAATCTCCCATGTTGTCTAATATAAACTATTTATGGCTTTAACGGAGTATTTTGTGCCGACATCTTTTGAAACCAGATATAAAAAAGCCTCGTAGTTATTTTCGTCCAAATCTACCCAACCGCAAAGCACTTCTTCCGCTTTATTCAAATCCAGCAAACTACTGGAATAATGAAAAAGATGTTCTGCATTGAAGCCGTCAAATATAAAAAAACTATTTTCAGAAAACAGTTTATGTTTAATACTGATTTCACCGAGGCAAATATTGGGCAGGGTATAGACAAATACGGCCGGGCTTGGATAATAAGAATTATCGTCCTCTATGGATGCCCCATGCTTCCTATCGGTATCCAAACTGGATGCCCTATTGGCAAAAACCAGCGCGATGTTGTTATCGACCCCGGAACCCAGGTTTTCCTTTGTTAGAAGCACTTCCGCCGCCATAAAAGCCAGCTTGCTCAGGTTGTCCATCTTAAAGAATTTGGGATAGTCAACTTTAAATTTCTTATAGACCGATTTAATGAATACCGGAAAATTAGGACCGTTGCCAACAAAAAGTTCTACCCCGTTCAACGATACCGTATTTTCCCGGATATGGCAGTAGGACTTAATATGATATGTTGGTTTTTTCACACGTTTAAATTTTTTTATTTATTTGATAATAAATTAATTAAGAAACCAGCCAAAATGACTAGTCGGGCAGGTTGAGACCGTAAGTAACCGCTTCGCTCCAAGAAGCAAAAATCAGGACCCAATACGCTCGTCTTGGATCTTGGCTCCCGTTCTTTTTACGCTTTCACTGGATTATATTTATCACTAAAATTCTCGATAAAGAAACGACATGTGCGAATTTGAACATAGGGAAAGTTCTTTTTAGTCTTTATTCTACTGTCTTTGATCCTTTATCGACGTTCCTTATTCCAATCTTTCACCCTTTTAAATACGGCCGATGTATTACAACCCCCAAAACCCGACGCTGTTTTTAAAAAAACATTCAGTTCCCTAGGTGTGGTTCTATGAATTACATTGAGGGGTTGGGACGTACCCCTCGTTTCGTAGCCCAAGGAACGGAACAAGGTATTTTGGTGCAAGGAGTGCATCCCGATTACGGTTTCCAAAAGACCGGAAGCTCCCAGGGTATGGCCAAAATATCCTTTTAAACTATTCAAAGGGGTCCTGCCCAAACCCAGTCTATTGAAAGCTATTGCCTCCATCTCGTCGTTAAAAACGGTAGCAGTGCCATGGGCGGAGATAAAATCGATATCCTTTACATCAATACGGGCCTCCTGCATTGCCGAATGCACGCTTCTGTACAACCCTTCCCCCGATCTGGAAGGTCCAGAAATATGGTTGGCATCGTTGCAAGTTCCTTCCCCCAATACCTCGACCGATTGCTCCGCCAAATTTTCTTTGCTGGAGGTTACCAGAACACTGGCTGCGGCTTCCCCTATATTGATTCCGGAACGGCCCTCATCATATGGTTTGCAAGGCATTGTACTCAAGGCCTGAAAGGAATTAAACCCCGACAAAATAAATTTGGTGACAAGGTCGCCCCCTACAACAAAAACATGGTCGTAAACACCCCGACGGATATAACGTTTGGCCACGGAAATCGCCAAAATCCCAGAAACGCACGCGTTGGATAGAACAATTGCCTCGTTTTGAAATCCAAAAAAATCCTTCAGCACCATACCCAGCTGGGCCAAATATGCCCTTTCCCGGGGAAACGGACTAGCACCTTCCAATGCATCTATATTCCCCTTGGTAGTGGCAATTACAAGACCCACGCGATCGTTCAACGGTAACTTGGATGCTTTAACAACTTCGTCAAGGGACAAAATCATCATCCTCTCTAACCGTGTATAGTTTTTTTTAGGATTCAGATTATGAAATGCCACGGTCAACTTTTCCCTGTCCAATACCGATGCATAAAAGGGTACCGGCAATAGGGCTGCGTCTTCCACCAAACCCAATCCGGACAGTTCGTCCCTTACCGCATTTACGACCGTTTCACTATCCAGGCCCAGGCAAGAAACAATATTGTTATGTGACACGTAGATCTTAGTCATTCAACAGTCCCACTTTTCTCTTCCATTCTCTAAAAAATTCCGGGATAAGCAGCGAAAGTCCTCCCTCGATTTCCACGAAAACCTGCACCGTTCTACCGGTACATACCAATTCTCCCTTTGGATTGTATATTTCGTACCTAAAAATCATTTTTGCGGCCGGGGAATCCACATAAATGGTCTTAATCGTAGCCACATCACCGTAATGCAAAGGCAGACGATGTTCACTGCTCGATTTGACCACGGGCGTTGTAAACCCTTGATCTTTTTGATCAAGATAGGAAATACCATGGTGACGCCCAAAGGCTTCCCGGCCATCCTCAAAATATTGGATATAATTGCCATGCCACACGATACCCAGGGGATCGGTCTCTACAAATCGCACCCGTATCCCATAAGTGAAACTGATTTCCTTACCTGTCTTAGACTGCATGTTGCCGTTCGTTATAAATAATTGAGATTCCCGTGGTAATCACGAAAAACAAAAGTAAAAGTAATAATTCTGGAAGGATAGCCCCGAATCCCGCATTTCGCAAAAATACATCATAAAAAGCTTTAAGGCCCCAATTCATTGGGGAAAGGTTAGAGAGATACTGCATATACCTAGGCATAAGGAACACGGGTACCCAAACCCCTCCCATGGCCGCCAAGATTACCACGAAGGTAGCACCAAAGGGCGCCGATTGTTCTTGCGTCTTCGCTATGGTACCCAATAAAAGACCCAGACCAATTGCCGCTAAGCCGGCAAATAGGGCTACCAAAAAAAGTAAGGGCAACCTTCCGGAAAGGTCGAGTTGGGGAAGGCCCAAGGTTGGAAGCAGATATAACCCCACCAACAACATTAAAGAAAACTGAATAAGGCATACACACAGATAGATCAATGTTTTCCCGCCAAGGACGGTGGCATAGGATACGGGGTTAGTACGAAGACGAACAAATGTTCCTTGGTTCTTTTCCTTGACCATATTGATAGACAAAGGAACAATAATAAAAAAGATGGCAAAAAGTGTCCATGCCGGGACGTTATGCTGGGTAGAATTGGGCAAGATCTCCTTATCGCCTCGGGTGGGAACTATTTCCTTGAAAGAGATAAGACCTTCCGCATTGAAAGTAATTTTGGTGCCATCTCCGGACAGCTGTTCCTGAAATACTCTATAAATGGTCCTGGACTCTATCTGGGAAATCATTTTATCGATTCCGTTTTTTACCGAAGATCTAAACGCAAATTGGGTGGCCGGGTCAAAATATAATCGGATCTCCTTTTGCGCAATCTTCGCAGAATCGCTCGTGCTTCCCTTTTCCAGTCCAAACTGGGAAAGGATCCCCGTTACATTGTCATCTATTTTCTTCCCGAGGTCCGAAGATAGATTTGCTGGAATGATTACGGCCAATTGATATTTTCCCTTAAAGACCAGATCTCTAGCCTCCTCTTCCGTATCCTTATGGATAACATTAAATGTATTGGATTTTGTTAGGTTGGCATAGATATTTTCGGATACGGTTCCCCGGTCGTTATCGACCCACAAAATGGGAATCTTCACGTCTTTGATGCTTTTAAATGTACTGTCTTGTATCAGGGTAATGGTCACCACTAATATTAACGGCATAACAAACAATATGGAAATGCCTCCCATATCGCGTATGAGCAATAAAAATTCCTTATATGCCGAGGCAAGTAGCTTATGCATGGTCCCTTAACGCTTTTCCCGTTTTTGACAAAAATACATCTTCCAAATTATGGGCATTTTTTTGATTCGCAATTAGAACCCCCGGTTCTCCCATGCAAATGACCCTGCCATGGTCTATGATGGCAACCCTGGTACAAAAATTCTCGGCTTCGTTGAGATGGTGGGAGCTATAAACAAGGGTAGTCCCCGATCTGTTCAATTCCTCTAAATGCCCAATGATAACGTTTTTAGATTGTACATCCACGCCCACGGTGGGCTCGTCCAGGAATAAAACTTTAGGGTTGTGCAGGATGCTTGCAATTAGATTAACCCGACGCTTCATGCCTCCTGAAAAGTTGGCCACTCTTTTATTTGCGAAACGGGAAAGTCCCATAATCTTCAAATGATCGTAAATAGTATTCTTTAGCGGTTCCCCTGTAAGGCCGTACATACTCCCAAAGTAATACAGATTTTCATAAGCCGTAAGTGCAGGATAGAGTGCATATTCCTGGGGAACGATCCCTATTAATTGTTTTAATTGTTTCTTTTGATCCCTAAAATTAAGATCGTTTATGGTAAATGATCCCGAAGTGGGTTTTAACAGGGAACAAAGCATAGAGATCAAGGTGGTCTTTCCCGCGCCATTGGGGCCCAATAAACCAAAAATTTCACCTTCCTCGATTTGTAGATTCAACTCGAAGACCGAAAAAGTGTCCGCTCCCTTGTATTTCTTGGAAAGTTGATTAATTTGAATCATATAGCCAATAATCCCAATATGGGCTTTAACATGCAATTTGGTCCTATCTTTAATAAGGGGGGTAAGATAAATCCAAAAGCCTAAAAGATATTATTTTCACAAACATTAACGGTAAAGTACCAATAAAACAAGGGTAGATCGATTTTTTTTAAACCGCCTTTCGCAATTTTTTAAAAAATTTTTCTTCCCTATTAGCGATGATCTCCAGCTGATCGGCCACTTTGTTATAGGCATCGTCCTGGGCACTCCTATTTTTATAAATCCGGGAAGCTTCCACCGCAAATTCACGCCATAAGTCCCCAATTGTAGTCATTTCTTTTGAGAGTTCCACAAGCCGATCGTTTTCTAGCAATTTACCCGCCTCTTGCAAAAAGGCAGCGTAGATATATCTAAATCCCCCTCCTCCGGTACCAATTTCCTCTTGCATTCTCACGACCTGACCTAGATAGTGGTTAGCCGTTTTGGTTCCTTTTTTTTTGGGCCATTTTCGAATGAGTTTGGCTATCGTACGGATACCTTTGACCCCGACAATCGGTATCGGGGCAAGCATATCCCGGCATGTGTGTTTGATACCTTTTATAATGGCGGGTTTTAAATTTAACTCTTTGGGAAAGGACGTTGGATAGTACATATGACCGTTGGGAGGGAAAGCTCCTTTGGCAAATCGCACCTTTTCCAATTCTTTTTCCGTTAAACTGGTCACCTCTTCCATGATCGGATCGCTGATAAGATAACGTCCGTTCTCCTTCCCATATACTATTAAATTATGGGCATTGAAATGGAACCGATATTCGTCCGGGAAATAAACCAAATTGTAAACTCCCACCTGTAGGCCAACCGGATTGTTTTTATTTAGATTGTCGTCCAATTGGGCTTTGGCCGCTGCGGGATTCTTGAATTTTTCCCGCTTAATCTTAATTCCTACCCGTTTGGCAAAACGCTTAAAAATAAACCCCGGCATTGCCCTATAGGTCATAACCGGGGCATGGTTTACCATCAAAAGCGGTATATAGCAGAATAAAAGACCTGATCCAATACCGAAAACCATAGGTTCACTTACGGTAAAACCGTTGTATCTCATTAGGTTGGATACCACCCCGTTTTCACAATGGGCGGCTTGTTTATGTGTAAATTCTATTTCCAATGATGAATTGGTTTTTGCGTTATTGTCTCTTTACCTGGTATGGGAAAAATACAAGACTTAAGCCCGTAGCACCTAAAATTGAGTACAAGTTTGCTACTACTTCCTTATAGGACGGTCTTAGGCGCAATTCCCCTTGCCTTCTATATTTTTTAATTCCTCTACGGTTACTTCAAAAATGTCTGCGTATTTCTGCAAAATTTTAGCACTCAACCTCTTAAAAACGGAGGGTTTAAAGTGTCTTTTTACCCTCCATTGCCACAACCCTATATAACTGGCCAGAATGCCTACGTCCATTTTGTGCAGCTCCATATAGTACTCCAACGGACTGCGTTCGCCAGAAAGAACACGTTGTCTTGCCGTAGCCACCCGTTCGTTGATCTCCTGAATGGCATTGTCCAAAGCAATCGTTTTAGGATTCCATCCCGTACTGTGTTCTGTGACGTATTCACCGTTTTCGTCCACGGCGTAGCAAAGCTCCCTAAAATGAGCCGACTCCAAATTGCTTTTATCCTGAGGAACCTCTTCTCTTTTCACACGTTTAATTTTTTGTGATTTCCTGATAACAAATTAATTAAAAAACCACCTGTCCGTCCGTTCCGTTCGAACGGGAATGAAACTGTCGGGCAGTTTGAAAACGTATTTATCCGTACGCTCCCGCCTTTTGTAAAGACTTTCTTAAAATTCATTATCGCCCGTTTCACAAGAACAAAATTAGGTGGTTGGTTTGGAATAAGGACAAAGAATATAGAAAATAGAAATAAGATGAAATCATAAAATGAATCTATTCTCTATGTTCTATTTTCTATACTCTTTGATCAAACCTCTTGAATCAAAAAGTTTAAGGTACAAGCTACGATTAATTCGGTATTTACAAAAGTCGTGCACTCCATACTACACAAGGTCATCGATCCAGAATCGATTCGGGACAATAGTTGGGCCTTAGTGTTGATGGTTTCACCTATTTTGGGCAATTTAAATATCACTATCTTTTTAATTGCGCTGATATAACCCACCAATTTATTGCCTTCCCCTTCCAGGTCGTCAATCGCATAATAACTTTGCCCCACGATTGCGGAGCAGGCCTGTGCTGCGTTTTCTATAAGTCCGGATTCCGTCAATATATCGGAATTAGTGAAAATACAATCCTTGGAAATATAAAATGCAGTGGTTACCGTAGCATCCCCAATATGGAGTAACTCACTGACCATGAGCATAGGATTGCGGTGTGGCAGAAATTTTTTGATGTCGATATGTCCCCGCATCGATTTCATCTAATCGACCAAAACCGTTTTCATTTCACTGCGGGCAATAACTGATCCAGCAGAGGTAGTTTCGGCACGGACCAAGGTCACCCCCATTATTTCATAAAGGATATTAACAGTGGTCGTTACCTCAGAATCTACCGGCGGTAGGGAATAAAATTCGATGTGCTTTATGGCCCCAATGTAACCGGTCGGTGCAGGCTCCTGTTTAAGAAAGTATTGATAACCCGTATGAAGCGCAACCGACTGTGCCATATGTTCCAATAGTCCAGGTGCGGTAAAAAAAGAGTCTTGTACAAATAAATTACCCCTAGAAATCGTGAATCCGGAAACAATCTTCTCATTGGAAAAAAAAAGCAGCTTGTCCACCATCACAAATGGATTTTTTTGGGGGATTAGCTTTTCAATAATTTGCCTATCCAATATTTCCTTCTCCAACAGATTCATCTAACAAACTGTTAAATAAGCGTAGGCATAGGAAAATCGCGCACTTTCGGGTACTTGTAGCAAAATCTTTTCCCCTTTTTTCAATTTTCCTGAAGATACGAGTTCCTCCATCATAAGAAAAACCGAAGCGGCCCCTACGTTACCTACTCTTTCCAGGTTCATAAACCATTTATCCCATGACATCCCAACTTCTTGACGCTCCAATTCCCGGAATAGTTCTTCCTTAAAATAATAGGAAGAAATGTGGGGCAGGTAGTAATCTACTTGGCCCGGGATAACACCGTGCTTTTCCATAGCCTGCTTTAGACTATTTACCCCTTTGATCAAAATATTCTCGCTCAAAAGGCGTACATCCTGTTTCATCGCAAAGAGCGATCTATGGCCCCATTCCTCAGCTGGATATTCGCTCCACGGTTTTATTTGGCCGTTGTCTAACTTTTCGCCACCTGCGTACATACATGCATCCAGTTCATTGGCATAGGAATACCCTTCCATCCATTCTATTTTTAAGGGCGATTCTCCCCTGGGCGAACTTTCCAACAATACGGCCCCCGCCCCGTCGGAAAGCATCCAACGTAAAAATTCCTTGTGAAACGCAAGGATCGGATTTTCTTCCAATTCCTTCAAATGTTTCACTTCGTTCTCAAAAATATCGGCCATCATCCACGACGAGGTTCGCTCGGACCCAGTACAAACAGCATTGTCCGTTTGGCCGGACCTAACCGACAAATATCCGTATTTAAGCGCGTTCATCCCCGAGCAACAAGCCCCAGCAGCAGAATTGACCTCTAACGTATGGTTTTTTAGAAGTCCATGGACCATCGATGCATGGGAAGGCAGCAATTGATCTGGGCTCGTAGTACCACAGGACAACAATTCTATATCATTTACGGTAAAATCCGCATCGCACAAAAGCGTCACAGCTTCTTTTGTAAGCTGGGCATTGTTATGCGTAATGTTACCCTGGTCATCAATAGCATAGTATCTATTTTTAATTTTGTTGTTCCTGAGTACCAGGCGACGGGCCTTAGAGGTCTTCCCGTTTATAAAGCCCAATTTCTCCTCCATATGATCATTATCTACCGGCTCATTGGGCAAAAATTTTGATATTCTATTGATATAGACGTCTTTCACACGTTTGAATTTTAGTAATAATAATTGCAAATTAATTATAGAATTAAGAATCCCGAATTCTCGGGATAACCACTCCATTCTTACATTAAATCTTTAAACTGTCTTTTTTTTAAAAGGGAGCTTTTAAAATTTCATGACGCTCCTTTAATTAAATATTCCTTAATTCTACGGATGAATAATATTTCTTTTGTCTCTTGATCTTGCCTATAGAGGGAAGATAAGTGATCAAGTAAATAATATATACTATGGGCGCAATGACCCAAATGGCAAATAACAAATAAAATTTAAATAAAACTAACCATTTTTTTCTTTTTAACCGATCAGACTTCCCTTTTTTGGAAATCAACTCAGCCCATTTTGAAAATACCAAATTGCCACGGATATCAGTGGCTATCAAATAGGGGTTTACATCAACAGCACCAATCTGTAATAATTTTTCCTGCAAATCGGAAAAATCACCACTCCCGATACTTTCATTAATTGGACTAGAAAATCGTCTGGCCCCGGCTATGTCCCTATCGGATACTCCTGGTTTTGGAAAAATGCCCCACATTTTGGTCTTCTTTCCTCCAAATGCCCAATGCATGATGGTAATTACACTAATATTGTTCACGTGGCGATCTACAAGGGCTATGTGGCCCACCAGATTGGCATTGAGATCACGGAGCAGCATCTTAACTTTCTCTTGGGCCATGATCCACATATTCCGACAAGCTACCACGGTAATTACCGGAGTATCCTTTAACAGTACTTTGGCGGGATCCGACTTCAAAAACGAATTTATGGGAATGGAGGGCGACAAATACCAAACTTGATAACCCAATATCACCAAATCGTATTTTTTGGCCATTACATCGTCCTCTGGGGACATCAGTTCAGTAGGGATTTGCTGGAACGATTCCGGGAATGCATCATAAAATCGTTCTTGCGTCCATGGGAATTCAAAATCTTTCTCGGGAGTTATTTTATGAAGGGTGATGCGCACCTCCTCCCCGTCAAAATTAGAGGTGATATTGTTTAGAATGTCCAGTAGTTGTCCCGTTTGTGAATAGTAAATGACCAGTACTTCCTTCATGCGTAAAATATAACAATAATTATGTTGTCGCTACATGGCCCTCTCGATCAAGGATTTTCGTTGAAATCTAGAACCATGGGACAAGATTTAATCCTTCGTAAAAAGCGTCTTGGGCCTATCCGACAAAAACCTCCTATCAAAGGACAATCTAAATAATATTCAATAACCATACAATTATAATCGATTGCGAATTAATTTTTTTGGGTATCCCAAAAATCGAAATAATTGAACCACTGATATGGGTATTTGTCCAAGACCCATGTAATGCTCTCCACGTAATGGGCTAGGACAGACTTTGCATTCTGGTCCTCGGCTTCTACTTTTCTGGCATACAAATGATAATGAAGGTTCTTTTCCTTCATCACATAGACAAAAAGTATGGGCACCTTTAGTTTCTGCCCCATCAAAAAAGGACCTACCGGAAATTTGGCCGTTTTACCCAATAGATTTGCTTCCAGAAATTTTGTTTGCTTTGCATATCTATCACCGGTAATACAAATTAGTTCGTTTCTCGATAGGGCAGCACCTATTTCGAAAATGTGTGTGAAATCTTCTCGATATAGGATAAATTTTATTTGGGGCTTGGAAGAGATTCGGTCTAAATAATCCTTAATTGCCCCGTGTTCCCGGTCCGTAGTGAGTAAATTTATAGGGGCATTCTCTTCCAATTCGTTCAGAAAAAAATGGGCGATCTCAAAATTGCCGACGTGTGCACTGATCAGCAGGCCGCCTTTTTTTTCGGCCAATACCTGGCCGAGATTGTCCACGCCATCAAAATCATAGGTGAACCTGTCACGAAGTCCGGATGATATCGCCACTTTATCTATAATAGTCTGGCCAAAAGTGTAATAGCTCCTGTAGATGGAAAGAACGCTTTTTAAGGCACTAAAGCCCCTGCGTTTACGAAAATAGTAGTAAATAGATCGGGTGCCCGTCTTGGAGAAGAAACAAAAGTAAAAGGCCACGAAATACAGAAGAATGTACGCGGCCCGGATGCCAAATTTTTTAATGCAAAAGACAAATATACGATACCCTAAAACGGTACCCCTAGACTTTCCTTCCCATTCGCCGGCCATGGAATTTTTAACTTAACCTCTCCTCAATTAAATCGTAAAAATCCTGAAGCGTTTTAACCCCCACAAAATCTTCGCCGTCTAGCTTTACCCCAAAATTGGACTCGATCGCCACTACCAGATCCACGAAATCCAGGCTATCCAGTTCCAAAGTTTCCTTTAGATTGGCGTCTGGGGAAAGCTCATCGCTATCTACCTCAAATTCATCTATGAGAAAGTGATTTATCTTTTTAATAATGACGTCCTTGTCCATACTCAATCAGGCCTTTTTTACTATAATTGATGAATTTGTTCCTCCAAATCCAAAAGAATTGGACAAAAATACATCAATTTTTTTACTTAGGGTTTTGTTGACCAAGTTTAATTTGGAAGCATTTGTGTCCGGGTTTTCCAGGTTAATATTTGGTGCGACAAAAGAGTTCTGCATCATAATCATGGAATAAATGATTTCACTTGCCCCTGCCATCCAACACTCATGTCCGGTCATCGATTTTGTGGAGCTCACGGGGGGGCAGTGGCTGCCAAATACATTGTAAATAGCCTTGGCTTCATTGGCATCCCCAACGGGTGTCGATGTCGCGTGGGCATTTACATAGTCTACATCCATAGCCTGTAGTCCAGCTTGTTCCAATGCCATTTCCATGGATCTGCTCGGTCCGTCCACATTGGGTGTCGAGATATGCTCCCCGTTGGACGAGAAACCATAGCCCATTACCTCGCCTAAAATAGGGGCCCCCCGTTTAACGGCAGATTCATAACTTTCCAAAATTAGGGTGGCGCCCCCTCCACTGGGCACAAGTCCATCGCGGTCCCTATCGAACGGTCGGCAGGCTTTTGTTGGGTCGTTATGGTTTACCGAAAAAACCCCAAGGCCGTCAAAACTTCCCATGGCAATTTCGTTTATTTCTTGGGCTCCACCACATATTATGCAATCCTGAAGCCCGTTCTTAATAAGCAAATAAGCCATCCCCACGGCGTGTGAACCACTTGCGCAGGCCGCACTTATGGTAAAGTTGATGCCTTTAAGTTTAAAAATCGTGGCCAGATTCATGGTAATGGTAGAGTTCATCGCCTTGAAAATGGCGCCGGAACCCACCAAAGTAGTATCGTGCTTTTCGCGAATCTTATCTACGGATTCCATTACCGATTTGGCGGTACTATCGTTGCCGTACAAAATTCCGACAATATGATCGTCTAAATATTTCTGGTCTATTTTTGCATTCTCCAATGCTTCCGTAGTGGCCACGTACGCATAATTTCCTTCTTCGCCTAAACTTATCCGCTCCCTTCTCGACAATTTGTCTTTTAGGTTCGGTTCTTCTACCATTCCAGTTAGACAGGAACGATATCCCATTACTTTTCGTTTTTCATCGAATATTATACCCGACGTCCCTTCTTTAAGGGATTTTTTGACTTCTTCCAAATTTCTTCCGATACAGGAATAAATTCCCATTCCCGTTATTACCACCCTGCCCATTGCTTCATATTAAGAGTATATTCCTCCATTGATATTGATGATCTCACCTGTAATATAGGACGATTTTTCCGAGGCCAGAAAAGATACAAGATGGGCTACCTCCCCAGATGTCCCAAACCTGTTTGCCGGAATCATTTTTTTGAGTTCTTTCTCATCGAGGTCCGAGGTCAGATCTGTAGCTATAAAGCCAGGTGCCACGGCATTTACTGTAACGTTTCTCTTCGCTACCTCTTGCGCCAAGGCCTTGGTTGCAGCAATCACCGCTCCCTTTGCCGCAGAATAGTTGGCCTGCCCTGCAGTGCCTTTGACTCCCGACAGGGAGACCATATTGATGATCCTACCGTATTTGTTGATCAATAATTGTTTGATTAACCGATTAGTAACATTAAAAAACCCATTGAGACTGGTATTTATTACTTCGTTCCAATCCTCGGGCTTCATCCACATAAAAAGTCCATCCCTAGTGATTCCGGCATTATTTACGATTACCTCTATTATGGCATCTTTGTGGTTTTCCTGCCACTGATCCAAAGATGTATTGACAGACTCGGCATCGACCACATCAAAAGGGAGAAGTTCTCCTTGGCCCCCAGCTAAAACAACTTCCCTTAAAGTTTCCTCCGCGGCATTTTTGTTGGATCGGTAGTTGATCAAAATTCGATATTTGGAATCCTTAGCCAATTGAATGCAAATGGCCCTCCCAATTCCTCTAGATCCTCCCGTGATAAGGGCATATTTGTTTTGTTCCTCGATTTCCTCCTGCATAAATCGGTATTACTTATTTTTTTGGATCAACAAATAATTCTGCATTTTTGTACCATCGGTTTCCCAAAAGTTTACCTTTTTCATCGATAAAGCCCCAGCCCTTTTTTGTTTTAACGCGGGCTAGACCCTCGATAAAACCTACCTGGTCGTCAACTCCAAATAAGGTGGCGGCAAAAGCCATCCCAATGTTAATATCGTACTCCTGGGGTATCACCAATTTACCCGTTTTATCTATAAATCCCCATAATTTATCTTTTACCGGAGCTAGGCCGTTATTGGCAAAGACCTCGGCATCCTTGTACGTAAAATCGATTATCCGGTCACCTTTTTCGTCAATATAGCCCCATTTCTTATCGAAATAGACCGGTGCCAACCCCACGTTAAAAGCTCTAGCTTTTTCAAAAGTCGGTTGAATAACCCATTCTCCTTCCCCATTGACAAATCCCAATTTTTTATTGCTCCGGGCATAAGTTAGATTGGAACCGTCCCTGAAATCCCATATCTTGTCCACATCGGCGACTGGTATAAACGCCCCTTTGGCAATTACCCCAAACGCTTCGCCCTTTTTGGCCCATATTCCGTTCTTGTTATAGTGTCCTATCTCTTTGTATTCCAACGGGACAAATTCTTTTCCCTTTTTGTTTATCAATCCCCATAGCTCTCCTTGCCTAGCCTTGGTGTAATTTCCTTTAAATGGCTTAATTTCATCATAGGTGGGTTCCAGTATCAATTTACCGTCGGTGCCTAAAAGCCCCACTTTTTCCCCTTTCTTAAAGATGGCGACCCCATCATTAAAATCGTAATATTTATCCGGTACCGGGGTTTTCAATACCTTGCCAGAACCATCAATATAGTTCCACTGGTCATCCCTTTTAACGAGGGCATAACCAGAGTTAAATGCCTTTACCTGATCGTATTCGGGTTGGATAGCCCATTCGCCCGATGTATTTATAAATCCCCATTTTTTATCCTTTTCCGACGCCGCATATTCATTGGAAAAACTAGCAGCTTTTTGAAACTGCGGCTCAATTACATACTCCCCCGACCTGTCTATATATCCAAAAAGTTTGTTTTCCCGCACCAAGGCCAGTTCTTGCCCAAAGGACAGAAAAATACCAAAGATCAAAAAGTAGAAGAAAATACATTGGGTTCTCATAAGGCAGTAATTTTAGTGTTTCATTATAAAGCTTTTTACCCTGTTCACATAAGGGTACATGGTCACATCTTCAATAAAGATAGGGACTAATTTTCGTATTTCATCATACATTTTTCTAGTTTTTGAAGATACTTTATCTTGTACCTCAAGGTATTCTATGGCCTGGACTATCGTAATAATTTCTATAGCGACCACCTCAAATGAATTCTCGATTACTTTTTTTGTTGTAAGGGCCGCATTAGTTCCCATGCTAACAATATCCTGGTTATCGTTATTGTTTGGAATACTGTGCACATACATTGGATTGGACAACATCTGGTTCTCGGCCGTCGTAGAGGTAGCGGTAAATTGAACGCCTTGCATACCAAAATTGAGACCTAGCTTGCCTAGGTTGACAAAGGGCGGGAGGATATTGTTAAGGTTCGGATTTAGCAAATAATTCAATTGACGCTCGGCCAACATGCTCATTTTTGCGGTCACAATTTTCAGCTTGTCCATTTCCAGGGAAATATAGTCCCCATGAAAATTACCTCCGTGATACACTTGCTGCCGATCAACATCCACTATAGGATTATCATTGGCCGAGTTTACCTCCTGCATGAGAACACTTTCCACTGAATTTAACGTATCCAAAACAGGTCCCAAAATTTGTGGGACACATCGCAGGGAATAGTATTCCTGAACTTTTTCCTCAAACACCGCCACATCTGGATTGTTGCGATATAGGTGATCCTCCCTCTTGCGGGTCAGGGAACTGTCCTTTAGATGATTTCGCATCAATTCGGCAATCTTTCGCTGACCATTGTGCCTTTTGGTCCGATTGAGCTCCAAGGACAAATGATCGTCGTAAGCTTTTACAATTTCATTGATCGCTGCGGAGCAACCTATCATCCAATTTAATAGAGTTCTGGCGTAAATGGAGTTAATGATTCCGATTCCCGTCATTACCGAGGTCCCGTTGATCAATGCCAATCCTTCCCTTAGGGCGACGGTTATCGGTTTTAAACCTTCCTTTTCAAAGACTTCCCGAGTAGGGGTCCTTTCTCCTTTATATATCACCTCTCCTTCCCCTATCAAAGCCAAAGCCAAGTGTGCCAATTGTACCAAATCGCCACTGGCCCCAACTCCGCCATGTTCATAGATCACCGGGGTGATATCCTTGTTTATCAAGGTGGCCATCAATTCGATCACTGAAGGGTGGACGCCGGAATTACCAAGGCTCAGGGTATTGAGTCTCGCCAGCATTGCGGCTTTTACATAAATAGGAGGTATGGGATTTCCAGTTCCAGAGGCATGGCTACGAATCAGGTTGAATTGTAGCTTTATTCTTTCTGAATCCGCTATTTTGTATTGGGCCATGGGACCAAAGCCCGTATTGACACCATATATTACCTTGTTTTCAGAGAATTTTTTCAGGAAATCAAAACTATTTTGTACTGTTTCCTTTACAGCAGGGTCGATCTGGAGGACTTGTTCTTCAAAAATTACTTTTCGGAACGCTTCCAATCCCAAATTTTCTTTTAGTGTAAGCATTTAATTCCGGTACAATGTTAAAATTACGATTTGAACTCCTTACGGGCACTATATAAAGCTCTCTAAATTCTCAAAAATCCTTGCAAAAAAAAGAAATCTTTCGTTAATGGCCATAAGTAAGCCTATATTATATAAGAATTCCAGTAAAAAGGCCTGCATAACCATGGAGGAATTAAATTATCGGCCCACTCTTGTACGGAAAATCAATTAACAATTAATTAAATTTCGGATTCAATCTTCGAGTAAAATTGTTAATTTGGATTGTAAATTGCGTATAATTAACAAATATATGTTTTAATGGGGAAAATGAATGAAAAAAATACGGATGTCTTAATAATCGGGGCTGGACCGTCGGGCTGTGTTGCAGCCTCCTATCTACACATCGAGGGCATACGTGTTAAGGTAGTTGAAAAAAGTAAATTTCCGAGATTTGTTATAGGGGAAAGCCTTTTGCCTAGATGTATGGACCATTTTGAGGAGGTAGGGCTGCTGGAATGTTTGCAGGACTGCAATTTTGAGATTAAGGACGGGGCGCGCTTTATAAAAGGGGATGCCGTATGTCATTTCGATTTTAGTAAAAAACATACCAAGGGTTGGGACTATACCTGGCAGGTGCCCCGTGCCGATTTTGACAAAGCCCTGACCGATGAAGTACAACGAAAAGGGGTGGATATTGCTTTTGAACACGAAGTAGTGGATGTTTCTTTTGCAACGGACGGATCATCCAAAACGACCGTAAAGGATAAGGATGGCAATCTGGAGACCATTAATGCCAAGTTCATTATAGATTCGAGCGGGTATGGCCGGGTGCTTCCCCGCTTATTGGATCTGGACAAGCCCTCGGCCCTGCCCAAACACTCTTCCATTTTTACCCATGTAAAGGAAGAAAAACGCCCCGAAGGGACAGAAGGAACCCTTATAACATTTGATGTTGTTTCTACCGAAACCTGGCTTTGGGTCATTCCATTTTCCAATGGCAACACTAGCTTGGGATACGTAGGACCCACGGAATATTTGGAATCCTTTCCCGGAACCAATTCCGAAAAGCTTAAAGCCATGATTAGGCTGTCCGATTATTATCGGGACCGGTTCAAGGACTCCGAATTCCTTTTTGAACCAATCCTCATCAAAAACTATTCTAAATCGGTCAAGCAATTGTACGGCAATGGTTACGTACTTACCGGGAACAGTTCTGAGTTCCTGGACCCAGTTTTTTCTTCTGGGGTTACGTTCGCCACGGAATCGGGCCTATTGGCGGCAAAGCTTATCAACCGGGAATTGAACGGTGAAAATTTGGATTGGGAAAAAGAATATTCCGATTACATAAAAGCTGGGGTTGCCGTTTTTTCGACCTATGTTAACGAATGGTATACCGGCAACCTGCAAAAGTTGTTTTTTCATCGTCCCGAAAACCCCGAGATCAAGGAACAAATTTGCGCCGTGTTGGCCGGGTATGTCTGGGACCAGTCCAATCCGTTCGTAAAGAACCATCAACGCTTGGTGAAAACGGTAGCCCATATTATTGATTTAGAGGACATCGAGAACCGCTAGCTTATGTTTAAATAGTGCGGTTGCTACGGGAGTACGGAATCTGGTCATATCCCGACACTCGCCGTGTGGATTCCCCGGCTTTCAAAATGAAGCGAGCTCCGATCTCTATAACTATTGTTCGGTTGCCAAACCGAACGCAGCGGCCATTGAAAATGGCGCCAATTATTTTTTGATAGCTTCTAGATATGCGTGTAAAAAACGCTGGTCGTTGGCATCCGAATCCCCATATTTTTTCCGTATTTCCGTCAGCCGCCCGTGCATGTTCTTTTGTACCTCCGCGTATTCCGGGTCGTCATAGACGTTCTTCATTTCGTGGGGATCCTTTTCCAGGTCATAGAGCTCCCATTCGTCTATGTCATAATAAAAATGGATGAGCTTGTACCGGTCCGTCCGCACCCCGTAATGCCGCTTTACCATATGGATCGATGGATATTCATAATACGTGTAATATACGGCGTCCCTCCATTCGGGGTTTTCCCCGCCCACAACTTTTCGGAAAGATTCGCCCTGCATATCCTTTGGTATATCCACGCCGGCATAATCCAAGAAGGTCGGGGCAAAATCGATGTTCTGTACCATGGCATCGATCTTGGTCCCCGGTTTAATTTCCTTGGGATAGGACATTACCAAGGGCGTACGCAAGGACTCCTCGTACATAAAACGTTTGTCGAACCACCCGTGTTCCCCCAAATAAAAACCTTGATCCGAGGTATAGACCACGATGGTGTTATCTTCCAATCCATTTTCTTCCAAGTAATCCAAAACCTGGCCCACTCCTTCGTCTACGGAGGCGATGCTCGCTAGGTAATCCTGCATGTATCGCTCGTACCGCCAGTGCATCAGTTCTTCATGATCCATGGACGGATATTTTTTCTCAAATTCCTCGGCGATCGGACGGTACACGGCATCCCATGCTGTCCGTTGGGCATCGTCCATCCTGCCCAGATTATTGTTAAAGGCCCTTATGCCCCAGTTGGTGGTTTCCTCGATACCCAAAGCTGACATAATCTCGGGGTAAATTTTGGAATCGCCCGACCAGTTCATATTCTTTAGGATATTCATTTCTGCGGTCTTAGCAGCGGTGCCCCTACCGGAATAATCGTCGAACAGGGTCTCGGGTTCCCTGAACTTCATTTTAGTATATTGTTTGTAATATTTTGGGGCTGGCAACCATTCCCTATGTGGGGCCTTTTGGTGGTACAACAAACAGAACGGTTTATCCATGTCCCTATTTTTAAGCCAGTCCAAAGCCAGATCTGTAGTGATCTCCGTAACGTAACCATGTATTTGCTTCTTCTCTCCGTTGACAATAAAGTCCGGGTTGTAATAGTCGCCCTGACCGGGCAATACGGCGGAATAGTCGAAGCCCTGCGGTAGCCCATCCAGATGGATCTTGCCGATCAAGGCGGTCTGATACCCATTTTTCCGCAACAATTTCGGGAAGCTCTCCTGGTCCCAGTTAAATTTCTGTACGTTGTCTACCTTGCCGTTAACAAAACTGTGCTTCCCGGTGAGCATTACAGCCCTACTGGGAGCGCAAAGGGAATTGGTGACAAAGGCCCGGGAAAAAATGGCCCCGTTGTGGGCTATCCTATCAATATTTGGGGTCTTGTTGAGTCCTTGGTGACCATACGCGCTAACCGCCTGGTAACCATGGTCGTCGCTCATGATGTAGAGAATATTTGGGCGATTGGATTTCTTATTCCCCGTCTGGGCGGTTGAGGCATTGATGGATGTGAACGTTACAAGTAGAACGAGCAGCGCTGTAAATGGCGTTTTCATATAGAGCTTTTTAATCGATTTGATCCAAATAGGCTGTTGGTGTAGCTAATTAAAAATAAAAATACAGAATTAATTCCTTACTGTATAGGGAACCTAAAATAAAGAAGAATTTATAAGAGGTAATTGGGTAAAGGGCATGTGTATGCAAAGAAAATATAAGCACTTACGCGACCTTTTTTATAAGATCAAAACAGGGGCAACGATTGCATCGTTTGGATTCGGATTTTTTATATTTTTCACAACATTTGGTCTTGCAGCCAGCAGGAACCATAGCTTTGAGGATAGCTTTCTGCTCTTTTTTAAAAGCCTTTTTTAGCTTTTTCTGCTCCTTTTTATGCTGTTTTTTCTTTTTGCCCACCTGTGTTACTAAAGTAAGTTACCTTTATACACTCCTGCCATTATATAATGGCAGGAATATAAAGGTGGGTAAAAATATCTATTTTAATTCAATCTAAATAAGATTAAATGTTAAAATTGAAGCGGTCTATAAGAAACCGATTCTTCAAATTGAAAGCATCTCTTGCTCCCTAGCATAAGTTAGAAAGTCGATTTGTTCTTTATTTTGTTTTTTAACTTGATCTTTACTATTCAACCGGTCCGCCTGCAGCACTATCGGCGGTAATCTGTTGCACATCCCTATCAAACAGATATAGACCGCCCTTGTCATTGCCGATTAAGTTTATTTTATCCAGAATGGTACGTGCCAAAGCCTCTTCTTCAATTTGTTCGGCTACGTACCACTGCAAGAAATTATGGGTGGCATAATCCCTTTCCTCCAGGGAAATATGAACCAGATCATTAATGCTTTTAGAAACGAAAATCTCGTGTTCGTAAAGTTCCTGGAACATTTTTTGAAAAGACCCAAAATCGGTCTTGGGGGCCTTAAGATCGGAAATATGTCCATGACCGCCCCGTTCGTTCACAAACTTTATCAATTTAAGCATGTGCAGGCGCTCTTCATCCGATTGGGAATACATAAATCGTGCAATGCCCTCCAAACCTTTTACCTCGGCCCATGACGCCATGGACAGGTACACCTGGGAGGACTCTGCCTCTACTCTAACTTGGTCATTGAGTGCTTCTTCTAATTTTTTTGACAACATATTGGGTATTTTGCTCTAAAGTTACAAATAATAATTCCATGAAATTGTTAGCGAAAAGTCAATTGTGAATCACGGTATAAGCTCCTTTATTTTTTCATATACCAAATTACTTTCCCATCCCCGGTAAAGTAGGTAATTGGCCAGTTTCTTTCTCCTCTTTTGAAGGTTGGGTTCTTTAAGACTACGCAATCTTTTTTGGGCAAGGGATTCCAAGGTCGAAACGTAATCCTCCTCCCCTATTTCTTCGAGTGCGATCTGAATATTGTATTTGGAAATATCGCGATATTTCAGTTCGTTGACAATGCGGACCCTGCCCCATTTTTTGATCTTAAATTTGCCCCGGGCGAAGCTTTTGGCAAACCGTTCCTCGTTGAGATAGTCTTGCCCAATAAGGTGGACGATGATATGGTCTATGGCCTCCGGTATCATACCCATATCCCGAAGCTTATTGGTTACCTCCTTATGGCAGCGCTCCCGATAAGTGCAATAATCTTCCAGTTTTTTTGTCGCTTCGGTGAGGGTATGCCCTTGTTTGGAATACATAAAAACAAATAATCGATTGGAAAGCTAATTTATTCTTTGCCCTTGCTTAGTCCTATAGTCTTGTTCTTTATGATCGGTTTTGCCCAAAAGCTAATACTCAGTATATATCCGAGGCCCAGAAAGACGATCATCATACCCGTTTTTAAGGAGGTAAAATCGCTGACAAAACCGATTAACAGTTGCACCACTGCCCCGCCCATGATACCCGTCATCAAAATTCCCGCAAAAGCTCCGTGGTGCTTGCTTACAGAATTCAACGCCAAGGACATTATGATCGGATACATGACAGAAAGAAAAAAACCACACACTTGAAACGCGTACAAAGAGACATTTGCACTACCAAAAAGAGCCATGCTAAAACTCAAGACCGCACAAATAGAAAAAATCCTTAAGACCCATTTACTATCCATTATTTTGAGCAACAATAGCCCCAAAATCCCGCCGATAGTCATGAGTCCCCAAAAGTTGCCGATTGCGTCTGCCCCTATTGTTTTAAAATCATATCCATGATAATCCTGTAAAAATTGTGACATCCAATAAGATATGCCTTGTTCGGTACCTACGTAAGCAAATATTCCTAGAAAATATAGCATTACCTTTCTGTTTTTAAACAGGCCGATGTACGTGTCCTTGGTCCCGACCTTTTCCTCCTCGTTCAGCTGTACCTTTGGAAATGGGATGGAAATTATAACCAATACCATGAGTAGACTGATCAAAGCAAATATCCAATAAATGGACGCCCACGACATATCGATAGGCACTATTTTTGAGAGAAGTCCTATCACCCAACCTTGTTCCGTAGCTGGGGTTTCTAAACTGGTCACCAACCAGGAATACACCTGGGGGCTTACGAAGGAGGCCGCCCCAAAAATCAATTGGGCCAAGACCGAAGTAAATGCATAATGCTCTTCGCCCCCCGAAACCCGTAACAGTGGATTGATGACAACCTGCAAAATAGCCATTCCGGTCCCGATGGTAAACAGGGTAAACAAAAACACTCCAAAAGTTGGGAACCCGGAAAACAAAAGAGAACCGGTCAAGGCCAGTAAAAATGCAAAGACCATCAGCCTTTTTTCCCCGTACTTTTCTACCATAAATCCCGAGGGAATGGACATAAGGCCGTAGGCAATAAAAAAGGTAAAAGGCAAAAACCCCGACATGGTACCACTAAGTTCATAGCTCAAGGAAACGCTCGGATTCAGGGCTCCAAGAATGTTCGTCAAAAAAGATATGACAAAAAACGTGATCAAAATAAGGACCACAATTCCATAATTCCGCTTCATATTATTGCTTTTTTAGTTCTACATCTTTATTGGACGAAAATCAGACCGGCATAAATGTAACCGAAATAATTAGAACATAAGGGCTACGGAGCAGACAATAAAGGGACCATGTTAAATTTGGTGCAAATAAAATATCGATAGCAATTGCCATAAAAAAAAGCGGCTCCTTTTCCGGAGCCGCTTTTCATAACTTATGTCTGTCCATATACTCGAGTGTCTGAGCTAGAAAGACTGAGAACAAGGCTTGCGAAGCCCGCCCGGTCGGTACGGGCAGGTTTTGAAAATCAAGGAGTTTACTGGTGTAAATGACTGTTTTCAAAACGAGCGCAACGTAGTTATCGGACTATATAGACGGACACTAACTAATATATGGTTTTACCGTCCTTATTCTTAAAACGGTACTCCAGGTACGTATAGGCATCCCTGGGTTGGATTTTTACCCATTTTTTATGCTCCAAGAACCACTTGGTACGTATGGATGGAAAACCTTTGGTAAGATAGGCAGCTATGAACGGATGTATGTTCAACGTGACGCTATTGTCCTTGGCCGGCCCCTTTAGGAGCTTTTCCAGATCTGCATTTATTTTGTCGATCAAAACAATGGGAGCCTCTACCTCCTTGCCGGAACCATTGGGGTTTTCCTCACTTGTTTTGATGTTCATTTCGGGCCTAACCCGTTGTCTTGTAATTTGAATAAGTCCAAACTTGCTCGGCGGCAAAATCTTATGCTTGGCCCTATCCTCTTTCATTTCGCTTCTAAGGTGGTCAAAAAGTTTCCTTCTGTGCTCGCCTTTCGTCATATCGATAAAATCGACCACGATAATACCTCCCATATCGCGTAGGCGCAATTGCCTGGCAATTTCGGAAGCCGCCAATAGGTTTACCTCCAATGCGGTATCTTCCTGATTCCGCGCTTTGTTGGATCGGTTGCCGCTGTTTACGTCGATAACATGAAGTGCCTCGGTATGCTCTATAATGAGGTATGCCCCCTTGCTCATGGTAGCGGTACGGCCAAACGAAGTCTTGATCTGCCTTTCGATCCCATATTTCTCGAAAATAGGAACCGAGGAATTATACAACTTTACAATGGATTCTTTCTCCGGTGCAATTTCGTGCACATAATCCTTAATTTGGTTATAGAGCGTCTCTTCATCCACATGGATACCGCTAAAGGTATCGTTGAAAACATCCCTCAATATGGATGAAGCCCTGTTAACTTCCACCAAAACTTTGGAAGGATGGGGCGCTTTATACAATTTTTTACACATTGCCGACCACTTGTTCAGCAAGTTCTCTAGATCTTTATCCAGTTCCGCTACTTTTTTGCCTTCTGCAACCGTTCGGATAATAATGCCAAAACCTTTGGGCTTGATACTTTTTACAAGCCTTTTTAGACGGTCCTTTTCGGCATTGCTCTCGATTTTCTGGGAAACCGAGACCCGATCGGAAAATGGAACCATGACCAGATACCTTCCGGCCAAGGATAGTTCTGAGCTAATCCTAGGTCCTTTGGTAGAGATGGGCTCCTTTACGATCTGTACCAACAGCGATTGGTTGGCCTTGATCACATCATTGATGCTGCCATCCTTATCAATATCCTTTTCAAAATGAAAATCTTTTAAGGAATAATCCGTTAGTTTTCCGGCACTGACTTGTTTTATGAATTTTAACATGGTGGCCAACTGCGGCCCAAGGTCGTGGTAATGTAGAAAGGCATCTTTCTCATAACCTACGTTGACAAAGGCAGCGTTAAGTCCGGTAACAGGCTTTCTCACCTTTGCGATCATAATATCGCCAACGGAAAAATTGTTACTGTCCTTTTCCTTGTTCAATTCTATCAGTTTTCCATCTTTAAGTAAGGCAAAATCAACGGCGTCGGAACTAGATCTTACGATTAATTCTTTATTCACCTGAATTTATTTATATCCATCCAACATTACGTGGGACAGATAGATTAAACAATTAGTAAAACAGGTTGTATAAACCCGTCGAAATCCTTTTTGGAATTTCTATGTCAATGAACGTTTAAATCATGCCACTTTCCAAATTATTAAAAAACATTCATCGATTTTTAATCCCGATGAATTTTGTACAAGTCTCTTAGAAAATGACATAAAACGAAAAAACAAAACAAGGGGCCGAAATTTTTCAGCCCCTGCGCTATTTTTTCTTGTGTCGGTTAGCTCTCCTACGCTTCTTGCGTTTATGGGTAGCTACCTTGTGTCTTTTTCTCTTTTTACCACTGGGCATAAAGCTTTGCTTTTTATGATTAATATTTTATTATTGTACTTCTACGCTGCTTTTAACCCCTTCTACAAAAACCTTGGCTGGCTTAAAGGCGGGAATGTTGTGCGCAGGTATTTTAATGGTGGTGTTCTTGGAAATGTTCCTACCTGTCTTTTCGGCCCTGGTCTTGATTATAAAACTTCCAAAACCTCTTAAATACACGTTGTCCCCATTTTCAAGAGAGGATTTTACCTCTTCCATAAATGTTTCAACGGTAGCTTGCACATCACCCTTTTCGATTCCCAGTTTTTCCGAGATTTTCGTTACGATATCTGCTTTTGTCATTTTGAATATTAAATTTTCCGGTTCTAATTTTTTGGGATGCAAATATATAAATTAAATTCAATCTTTCCTCTTAATGATCTTAAATTTAGGCATATATATTATTTCATTGGAATGATCGAATACCCTGTCGTTCCTATACCGGGAAACATGCCGATTACCCTGGACCCTTTCCAGAAAATGAACAATGTCTATCCCATATGGGCCTAATTAATAGTTTATTAACTCCAAGGTTGCGAGGTGTTTCATATTTTTTGTATGACATTTGCTGTCAGAATTTCACGGGTGCGAATGATATTATATCTTAGCACTCAAAATACTTGTAAAACTATATGGGCAAGGGCACAGCGATTACTGGAATGGGAATAATTTCTGCCATTGGGAACAATGTGGCAGAAAACTACCAAGCCCTCGTGGAAGGAAAATCCGGTATTGGACGTATTTCCCATGTAGATACCGTTCACAAGAATGAAATAATGGTCGGGGAGATTTTATTTACAAACGACGAACTGGAAGGTCAGTTGGGATTAAATACCGACAATAATTATCCCCGTACCGCTTTATTAGGGGCTATTGCTGCCAAGCAAGCAGTGGCCGATGCAAATATTACGGATATGCGAAAATACCGTACCGGCCTCATCTCCGCTACCAGCGTGGGCGGTATGGACCGTACCGAAAAATACTATTACGAGTATCTGGAAAACGACGCACACAGAAAATATATTGAAAGCCATCACGCAGGGGATTCTACCCAAAAAATAGCGGAACAATTGGGCATAAAACAAAGTCTGGTAACCACCATTAGTACGGCATGTTCTTCTGCGGCGAATGCCATTATGTTCGGAGCAAGGCTTATTAAAACGGGGAGATTGGACCGGGTAATTGTAGGAGGAGCGGACTGCCTATCCAAGTTTACCATCAATGGGTTTAAGACCCTAATGATACTTTCTGACGCTTGCAATACGCCTTTTGACGATAATCGAAAAGGACTTAATTTGGGTGAGGCCGCGGCATTTTTGGTCTTGGAATCGGATACCGTGGTAAAGGAGCAAAATAAAAAGGTGCTGGCCTATCTCAAAGGATACGGCAATGCGAACGACGCCTACCATCAGACTGCATCCTCAGAAAATGGGGACGGGGCGGCCTTGGCCATGAAAAAGGCCTTACAGGTCGCAAATCTCAATCCGGGCTACATCGATTATATCAACGCCCATGGTACCGCGACCGAAAACAACGATCTTTCCGAGGGCAGAGCCATACAGCAGGTATTTGGCGGGACCGTACCGGATTTTAGTTCCACCAAGGCATTTACGGGGCATACCCTGGCAGCTGCTGGGGCCATAGAGGCTGTTTACTCGGTCCTTGCCCTACAGAACCATATTATTTTTCCGAACCTCAATTTTACGACCCCGATGAAGGAATTTGATCTTGTTCCCGTAACCCGGACCAAGGGAAAAAAGCTGAATAGGGTACTTTCCAATTCCTTGGGATTCGGCGGAAATTGTTCTACCTTGATATTTTCGAAGGAAGCGTAGAAATGAAAGTAAGGCAAGACAAAAGAAACGAGATAAAAGACGAGTATGGTTAAGGGTTTTTTCGATATTTTTAGAAACATTGGATAATTGGCTATAAAAGTAAAATTCCATAGGTGACCACCCCGCCTTCGGCACCCCTCCTTTAAAAGGTGGGGCTCCAAGTGGCCAATTTCAGTAACGACCGGAAAATTTAAATTTTATAGAAGGTTTAATACTAAGGTCCTCCCCTTTTTTCAAGGGGAGTCAGCCCGACAATCATTCCCGTCCGAATGGCACGGGCGGACTGGCGGGGTGCCCTCGGGAGGAGGGGTCAAGGACGCATTGGTCGGTGTACCTTCCAAGTTCTCAACTAAAAGGGTTAAAAAAAATCTTTCAAATGAACAAAACATACATAAACGGCATAGGATCCATTTCGGCCCAAAAGACCTTCGACAATAATGGTTTTTTGGACGAGGTCGTAGGTTATGACGAGACCGTAATCCCTGCCATAGATCCCATTTACAAGGATTATATCCCCCCAGCGGCAGCACGCAGAATGGCCAAGGGAATCAAAATGGGGGTAGTGGCATCGAAAATAGCCCTAAATGAGGCCGGATTGGAAAATGTAGATGCCATAATAACCGGTACGGGGATGGGTTGCGTTATCGATTCCGAAAAATTTGTAAGTGCCATTATCGACAACAACGAAGCGTACCTCACCCCAACCTCCTTTATCCAATCTACCCATAATACCGTTGGTGGCCAAGTCGCTCTGGGTATGGGATGCAAAGGCTATAACTTCACCTATGTACACTCCAGTAACTCCTTTGAATCGGCGCTGTTGGATTCCCTAATGCAATTGGAGGGCAAAGAGGCCCAATACGTTTTGGTAGGAGGGGTGGACGAATTGGGAGAGCACACGACGAAGGTCCATAAACTTGTCCATCACATAAAGGAACAGGTGGAAGACTCTTTAAAGGTCCTCGGGTGCAACACAAAGGGGGCCATTTTTAGCGAAGGGGCCAATTTCTTCGTCCTTTCCAACGAAAAACGGGCAAATACTTATGCCGAGTTATGCGACGTTGGGATATACAATACGTTGTCTAAAGCCGAATTAACGGATACCGTTACAACCTTTCTTCGAGAAAATGGTGTCGCCCTGGAAGAGCTGGATTTGGTCGTTATTGGAAACAATGGGGATGAGGAATTCGACGGGTTTTACAACACCTTGGGTGAAGGGCTTTTTAAAGATATTCCACAAGCCTACTACAAACATTTATGCGGGGAATTCAATACGGCTTCGGCTTTTGGGGTATGGCTGGCCTCAAAAATATTAAGAACCGGCCAGGTGCCGGAAATTGTAAAATTGAACGACAAGTCCATTTCCAAACCCAAGAACGTTTTGCTCTACAACCAGTATCGCGGAGAAAACCATAGCCTAGTATTACTCAAAAAATGCTGAGATTTAAGACCGTTAACTTCCTCGCCGTCTTGATGATCCTCCTCTTGGTCGGGGTCCATTTCTTTGTTGGGACACCTTGGTGGTCCTATCTGCTTTTGGCAATTCTCTGGTTGACACTAACAACGGTTGGATCATTTCACATGCGGTGGAATTATCATTTAAAGTCGTTAAACTCGAACCCATTGACCAAAAAAAATTGCGTTTCCCTTACTTTTGATGATGGCCCAAATCCCGAATTTACACCCCAAATCTTGACCTTGTTGAAAAAACACAAGGCCAAGGCCACCTTTTTTTGCATCGGTAAGAACATCGAGGAAAATACGCAATTGTTTCAAGAAATCTTGGCGCAAGGACATACGGTGGGTAACCATACCTATTCCCATGCCAACAGTTTTGGGTTTTTTTCAACCCAAAAAGTAGTGGAAGAGTTGATGCAAACCAACCGGTTGGCAAATAAAATAAGCGGCATGGAGATGAAACTGTACCGTCCGGCTTTCGGGGTTACCAACCCAAGTATTGCAAAGGCCTTGCAGGTTACTAAACTTCAATCCATTGGTTGGAGTATTCGTTCGCTGGACACCACAAAATCATCCGAAGAAACCATCCTAAAGCGGATTACCGATAGGATTTACAAAGGAGATATTGTCCTGCTCCACGATTCCAGCGAAAAATCCGTAAAGGTATTGGAACGGTTATTGTTATTTTTGCAAGCAAACCACCTGGAATCCGTCACCGTAGACCAATTGCTGGAAATAGAAGCCTATGCGTAACCTTATTTATCCCCTATTTTTCTTCGTACTTGGAGTCGGCGCCCAGACCAAAATGGAGATTACTGAGGCCAATGCCCTAAGAGAAAAGGTGATGCAACATGCCGCAGCCACCAATACCTTATCGGTCGACTTTGTACAGACCAAACATTTGGGTTTTTTGTCCAACGACATTATCACCAAGGGCAAACTGGCTTTTAAAACTCCCAATCTTGTAAAATGGGAGTACACAGATCCTTTCCAATACAGTATTTTGTTTAAGGATGGGACCATGTACGTCGACGATGAGGGAAATAAGAGCCAAATGGATATGGGTGGCAGCAAATTGTTCGAGCAACTTAATCAACTCATCGTGAACAGCGTAAAGGGGGATATGTTCCAAGAGGACGAATTTTATATTACATATTTTAAAAAGGGGAACGACAACGAGGTCCACTTTGTTCCAAAAAATAAAAATTTGTCAAAATACATAAAGGCATTCCATTTAGTTTTCAACCCAAAGGGAGAGGTAATCCAGGTAAGAATGATAGAACCCTCGGACGACTACACCCAAATTACTTTTAGCCATAGAACGGTAAATAAACCCCTACCCGATGCGGTATTCGATCATTGAGAACTCCTGTCACAAAACCGACCCAAATGCTGTCTAAATTGGTGTTTCCGATTTGGAAGCAACCCCTAGTTATTCGGGAAAGAAACGGTATACAAGACTTCTTCCCGCAAATGATGATGTCTTTGGTCTTGGCTCTTGGCTCTTGGCTCTATTTACAAAGATTATATTTTTGCATCGGCCCTATTCTCCCAAAGAAATCCTTTTTCTGGCCCGTCCTGACAAAACTCAGTGTCTTGCTTCTTATGTTGGCCTGCGGATCCTACCCCAAGGAAAACAACTTTAATGAAACGGAAATCACCACCAATGGAATCCTGAACCCCTATTTTTCCGATCCGTCCAAAGACTATATATACAAGGCGAGGATATCCCTACAGAAAAAAGAATTTGGCGGATTGTTTATCGTAAAAAAATTGGGGCCGGACCGGCATAGGGTGGTCTTTACCACCGAAATGGGCAGTAAAATCCTCGATTTTTCTTTTGAGAGGGACAAGTTTACCGTAAATTACTTGCTTGATGAAATGGACAGAAAGGTATTGATCAACACCTTAAAAAACGACTTTAGAACATTGATAACCGGGAATCCCCAGGTTTTAAGGACTTTCACAAAAGACGATCAGAAAATTTTTGAGACCAAAAACGATAAGAAAAAGTATTTTTACTTTTACAAAGACGGCTTATTAAATAAAATAATACGGGCTTCAGGAAAAAAGGATAAAACGGAATTTCTATTTTTGGAGGCTAGGGGCAATATGTCGAAAATTATAAGGATTACGCATCAAAATATTCCACTTAGGATCAATTTAAAAACTATTAAATGAGAAAGCTTTCCTTATTCATTGTGTTTTGCTTGCTTTTTACGTCGATTTACGCTCAAGTTAAGGTGCGGCCAGGCATAAAAATGGGGATAAACAATTCTGAGATTACGAACTCCTATTTAGATCCTAAAACCGGGATTTATGTGGGAGGATTTGCCAGTATCCAATTTAATAAAAGGTACACCCTACAGCCCGAGCTCCTGTATTCCCAACAGGGCGGCAACGGCAATTCCCGTGCTCCCGAAGATCTGAACATTCAATATATTTCCATCGGACTCGCCAATAAATTCTTTGTATCGCCTAATATCGGGTTTCATTTGGTGTTGGGTCCTACCTTGGATATCAACGCCGAGAACAGTGCGATCAGCGTCATAAACGGGAATGGGGATCTGGACAAAACCCCAATCGATTTTGCATTTTTTGGCGGAGTGGGTTATGAATTCCCCTTTGGGCTTGTTTTGGAAGCTCGCTACAAACAGGGTTTGCTAGATGTGGAACTGTTTAACCAGGAGGGCGAATATGTCCCCAATTACAGTGAAAACCATTTGAATTCTGTTTTTCAAATAGGGGCCGCCTATAAATTTGAATTTTAGAAACGATGTTGATAGAGGATTTATACCAAGTAAACGATCGGGTCACCGATAAGGATCGGACAATCGCCCAGATCGCCATCGACAAAGACCACGAAATATTCAAGGGCCATTTTCCAGGCAATCCGGTGATGCCCGGGGTGTGTATGATCCAAATCATCAAGGAGCTCACCGAGGAAGTGGTTGGGGAAAAACTGTTCCTATCGGTATCCTCCAACATAAAATTTATGGCGATCATCAATCCGGAGATCCATCCAGATCTAACTTTGGTGCTGGATATTTCCAGATCGGAAGACGAGGTCAAAGTAAAGAACACTACTTCCTTTGGGGAAACCTTGGCATTGAAATTGAATGCGGTTTTTAAGGTTGTAGAAAAAAGAAAATAGACAAAGAACGAGGACAAAATACATCACTTTTCTATCTGTTATATGGTTAAATATGAAAGTAATTATTAGTCACGCAACCATTTTGGCTTACCTACATCTATGATATAGGTTTTAGGGAGAGTTTCCCTTGCCTTTATACTCCTCCTAGGCAGGATTTTCGATCAACTTTTAAAGTCATAAGTTATGAGATTTACCTTTTTTGTTGTTGTTTTTGCCACCCTCTTGCTCTTACAGGGTTGCGAAAAAGAAACCCAAGAACCGTTACCGTCCTTCGAGTCCGTTGCCAAAAGCAAACAGATCGTCAGCGCAAATAACGAATTTGCCTTTTCCCTTTTCAAGAAAATTGCGGCAAACGAGGAGAAGACCAACTTTATGATTTCTCCCGTGAGTGCCTCTTTGGCCCTGGGGATGGTCTACAACGGGGCCGCAGGGGAAACCAGGCAAGCCTTTGACAATACCTTGCATTATGGGGATGCCACACTGGAAGAAACCAATGCGGTAAACCAAAATATAATTGACAATCTCACCTATTCCGGCTCGGGATCCACTTTTAAGATCGCCAATTCTATATGGGTAGAAAATACCTTTCCGGTGAAGGACTCCTTTACGGCGTTAAACGAGAAATTTTATAACGCCAAGGTTGCCAATATGGATTTTGGTGACCCACAGACCCTAAATACCATAAACAACTGGGCCTCCGACAATACCAACGGAAAAATACCGACCATCCTGAATAACATTGATTCCAATTCAATTCTGTTCGCCATCAATGCCCTCTATTTTAATAGCGAATGGAAGTACCGTTTTGATGCCGATAGAACCAAAGACCTCCCATTTCATGGCGACGATGGGCTGCCTAAATCCGTAGCCATGATGACCATGGAACAGAATCTATCCTATTATTTCAACGACACCTTCTCCTCTGTGGTACTCCCATACAAAAACGATAAATACGCGATGACGCTTTTATTGCCCCATGTGGATAAGTCCATAACCGATGTTGTCAATATAATCGACGGCGATCAATGGAGCCAATTGCAAGCCAATTTTACCTCTGGAAACCTAACGGTCACAATCCCAAAATTTACATTTTCTTACAAAAAGAAATTAAACGATATCCTTAAAGATCTTGGGCTTGGAATTGCCTTTAATCCGGATTTGGCCGATTTTAGCGAATTGAGCGACGTTCCGACCTATATCTCCCTGGTCCTCCAAAAAACCTATATCGATGTCAATGAAAAAGGAACCGAAGCGGCTGCGGTGACCGCAGTAGGTATGGGAGTTACCTCTGCTGGCCCTGGAAAACCTTTGGTATTTGACCGTCCCTTTTTGTTCGCGATCACCGAAAAGGAAACGGGATCTATCTGTTTTATAGGCAAGGTAGGGATGCCGGAGTACGACAAGTAGATCGGATTTTATTAAATTGCGCACTGAATACAAGAACCAAGAATCAAGATAAAAAAACATCCCAAGTCGGGCATGGTCTTGTCATTTATATCATGATTCCGATTCTTAAGGCACCATTGGCACCTTAATTTAGCACCCGTTTAATCAATATCAATCCAATTGGATGAAATTCCTAGTTCTCAGTTTTCTTTATTGCACTCTTCTATTTCAGCCAGATCTAACAAAGATTAGGGCCGAATACCCCAAAGCCTCCCAAAGTGAAGAGCTGGCCAAAGAACTGTACAAATCCCTTTTGCCAGTTACCAAAGGGGATAGTAAGGTCCTGGTTGCATACAAGGGTGCCGCCTCTACCATTATGGCACTATTCGGAAATGGCTTCAAGGAAAAAACCGACTTTTTTAACAAAGGAAGGGACCTGTTGGAATATGCCGTAAAAGAAGATCCATCGAACATAGAAATTAGGTGCATTAGGATGAGCGTTCAGGAAAACTCCCCAAATATTGTGGGTTATCGAGATAACATAGAGGAGGATAAAAAATTTATATTGATAAATTACAAACACACACGATCCAAAGAGGTGAAAACATTTGTAAGAAACTACGCATTGCAATCCGACGCTTTCGATGACCCCGAAAAGCAAAAGCTTTAAGCGTGAATAGTTGTTGGAAATCCTTTTGACAACGGTTTGGTCTCGAATTTGAACTTGAATTGGAACTTGAATTTGAAATAATCGTTTCCTCGGACGACCCATCTATAAAACCGGGAGATACTGCTTATTGAGAACCGTATACTGGTTACCTTTCTAATCCATATCTTTGTATTGCATTTAAACCTGTAGATAGCATCAATTTCATCCTCAGGTGCCAAAAAGTTTAGCCCGTGCCTATTATCGCCCCATCCAATTATGAAAAAATGACACGGCTCAATTGCTGTGTGGTCATCCCAACCTATAACAATGCCAGAACATTGAAGGGGGTCATCAACGGTGTGCTGGAATACACGGATAGGGTAATCATTGTAAACGACGGTTGCACCGACGACACGGCCAATATTCTGGAGGGATATCCCCAATTGGAACAGATCCGATTGTCCAACAACACGGGCAAAGGGATCGCCCTTAGACTGGGGTTTCAGCATGCGGTAAAACTGGGTTTCGAATACGCCATCACCATAGATTCGGACGGGCAGCATTTTCCCGATGATATCCCGGTCTTTCTCAAAGCCCTGGAGCAGGAAGATAACAAAAATCTGTTGCTAATCGGGGCCAGAAATATGGACCATTCCACTGTGCCCAAAAACAGTAGCTTTGGTAACAAATTTTCCAGTTTTTGGTTTTGGGTAGAGACGGGCATCCGGCTTAGGGATACCCAATGTGGATATCGAATGTACCCCGTTAAGCAATTGCAAAACCTCAAGTTCCACACCAAGAAATTCGAGTTCGAAATCGAGGCTATAGTTCGTGCCTCATGGAACGGTACCTTGGTTAAAAATGTAGGGGTGAAGGTGCATTATGACGAGACCGACCGGGTTTCCCATTTTAGACCAATAACCGACTTTGTGCGCATCAGTATTCTGAATACGGTTCTCGTAACCATTGCATTTTTTTATATAAAGCCCCGGGACCTATATCGAAAATTAAAAAAAAAAGGAGTCAAACGCTTTTTGGTTGAGGATTTTTTGCACAGTGACGACTCTCCAAAAAAAAAGGCATTTTCCATAGCCTTGGGCGTTTTTATAGGACTTACCCCCCTCTGGGGGCTACAGACCGTTATCGTTCTTTTTTTAGCGGTCCTTTTGCGGTTGAACAAGGTAATCGCCTTTGCTTTTTCCAACGTTAGTTTTCCTCCTTTTATTCCCTTTATCCTTTATGTTAGCTTGGTATTGGGCAATTGGGTTTTGGGACAGGATTTTTTGCTTACCTCCGAAGATATTTCGGGAAACTTTGAGTTGATACAGCACCTCAAGGCATACGTGGTGGGCAGTATGGTGCTATCTACTTTTGCTGCTTTGCTTTTCGGGATGGTAGGCTATATCTTTCTTTCTATTTTTGACAGTAAAAAAATTGTCATCGGCAATGGGTAACTGGTTTTACGGTTTGTATGGATTTATCCAAAAAAATAGGGGCTGGAGCCTTTTCGCATTCACTACCCTTGTGGCATTCCTCGCTTTCTTGGCATTTAAAATTCAATTTCAGGAAGATATTTCCAAGCTTATCCCTACCAACGACAGATCCTCCAGGGTACAGCAAGTCCTAAAATCCGTCAATTTTACGGATAAGATCATCGTACATATTACTCAAAAACCGCAAGGGTCTGTGGATGACCTTACGCAATATGCGGTGCAGTTTTTGGACAGCTTAAACCACGGGTCAAGCAAATATATCAAAGACATCCAAGGCAAGGTAAGCGACACTACCATCGGTTCTACATTGGATTTTATATATAACAATCTCCCGCTTTTTTTAGATAGATCGGACTATGGGCAAATAGCCCAAAAACTGCAAAAAGATAGCATTGAAAAGATTATCAACACCAATTATAAAACGCTGATATCCCCATCGGGGATCGTGGCCCGAAATACGATTCTGAAAGATCCCCTGGGGCTTTCCTTTATCGCTTTAAAAAATCTGAGGCAGTTGGGTCTCGGGCATCAGTTTAGCCTGCACAACGGTTTCTTGGTGAGCAAGGACCAAAAAGACCTATTGCTTTTTATAACCCCGACCTACGGATCTAGTGAGACGGCGGAAAACACCAAATTTGCAGAGAATTTATACGCCGTGCAAGAAGGGCTAAACGGTTTATTCCTAAACAAGGTTCAGAGCGAATATTTTGGGGCCGCCCTGATTGCCGTGGCCAATGCGCAGCAGATTAAAAGGGATATCCAGTTTACCGTAGGGATCGCGCTTACTCTATTGCTGTTGGTTTTTATCTTTTATTACAAAAAATTGACCGTTCCGCTAATCCTATTTGCCCCCACGGCCTTTGGAGGCTTATTGTCTATCGCCCTTTTATACCTCGTCCGTACCGAGGTATCCGCCATTTCTTTGGGAATCGGTTCGGTGCTGCTCGGGGTTACCTTAGATTATTCGCTACACATCCTCACGCATATAAGGAACAACGAGTCTACCAAACAATTGTACCAGACGGTAACCCAGCCGTTATTGATGAGCAGTCTTACTACTGCTTTGGCCTTTCTATGCCTTTTGTTTTTGGAATCCCGGGCCCTGCAAGATCTTGGCCTGTTTGCAGCCCTCAGCGTGTTGGGCGCCTCCATTTTTGCATTGATCTTTGTGCCATTGGCCTATAGAAACCGTTCTGGCGAAAAATCGGGAAAAACGATCTTGGACAAAATTGCCCAATACGATTTTCATAAAAACAAATGGTGCATCGGTGTTCTTTGTCTGCTATTGGTCATCAGTGCATTCACCTACCATAAAGTTGCTTTTGATAAGGACATCTCTAAACTCAACTATGAGCCGACAGCCATCAAAGAGGCCCAACGGCGCTTGGATGTCTTGACAAACGTCGCCTCCAAATCTATTTACTTGGCCACGTATGGCGATACCCCCGAAGAAGTCCTACAGATCAATGATACCCTGTACCAAGATTTGGAGCAACTTAAAAAAGACGGTGGGATTATCGACTTTAGTTCCATTGGCTCCCTGGTTCATTCCAAAAGACGCCAACAGCAAAGAATTTCCCAATGGCATCATTTCTGGGATCCGGAAACCATAGATCTAACAAAAAACGAACTTATTGCAAACGGCACAAGATTGGGGTTTAAACCGTCAGCCTTTAGCTCCTTTTATTCCTTTCTGGAAAACAGGGCTTTTCATCCTTTGCAGATTGCCGATTACAAGGAAATCGGGTTCCAGGCCATAAGCGATTATATCAATACCAAGAGCGGCCTGACCACAATAACTTCGTTGGTGAAGGTCGATTCTACCCAAACTCAAAAAATCCGAGAGGTTTTTAAAGGCCATAAAAACACATTGGTGATCGATCGGCAAGAAATGAACGAAACCTTTTTAGGCAACCTGAAGAACGATTTTGGACATCTCATCTGGTATTCGGTGCTGGTGGTATTGCTGATCCTGTTTATGTTCTACCGGAGTCTTTCACTAACCTTGGTCACAATTGTTCCTATTTTTCTGACGTGGGTCTTAACCCTTGGAATTATGGGGCTGTTCCATATCGAGTTTAATATTTTCAATATCATCGTCTGCACCTTTATCTTTGGACTGGGGATAGATTATAGCATCTTTGTCACCAATGGACTCTTGGAAACGTATCGCACGGGAGTAAAAACCTTGCAGATCCACAGGGCCTCCATCTTGTTATCCGTGATTACAACCCTCCTGGGGGTTGGGGTGTTGATTTTCGCAAAACACCCGGCCCTGCATTCTATTTCTTTGGTTTCTATCATCGGTATTCTCTCTGCCATGGGCATTGCCTTTACCCTCCAACCCTTGTTGTTTCACCTTTTTATCGGCAGTTCCAAAAAAAGACCTATCTCCCTTCGGGTACTTATCAACTCTGCCATTTCTTTGGGATATTATAGTTTGGGCTGTATCATTTTTGGGCTTTTTGCCGTTTTTATATTGCCCTTGATCCCAATCGGCAAAAAAATTAAGATGGGATGGTTCCACAGGGGTGCTTCCAAATTTTTGAAATCGGTCCTTTATTCCAATCCCTTTGTTGCGAAAAAAGTCATCAACGAGGTAGGGGAAGACTTTTCCGATTCCGCAATCATTATCGCCAACCACACTTCATCGTTGGATTCCCTTACAATCGCCATGCTGCACCCCAACATTATTTTTTTGGTGAACGATTGGGTGTTTCATTCCCCAATTTTCGGAAACGCAGTAAGGGCGGCAGGTTTTTATCCCGTATCCCAAGGGGTGGAGAACAGCTTTCCACATTTGAGAAAAAAATTGGATCAAGGTTACTCCTTAATGGCGTTTCCCGAAGGCACACGATCTTATACCAGCAAAATAAATCGTTTCCACAAGGGTGCTTTTTACATAGCGGATCAATTGGATATAGATATTGTTCCCGTACTCATCCATGGCAACTCCGATGTGATGTCCAAGGGAAGTATGGTGATTCGTGACGGGGGTATTACCGTTAAGATCCTGGAACGGATATCGACAACGGATAAAAGTTTTGGCGCAAGTTCACGACAACGGACCAAAAACATAAGCATCCATTTTAAAGGTGAATTCGATGACTTTAGAAAGGAATTGGAAGGGCCGACCTATTTTCATCCCGCAGTGTTGGATGATTTTAGATATAAAGGTGATGCCCTTTACAAAGCTGTAAGCCAGGACCTAAAGGAAAATAAAGAAACCTATCACATTATTTTGAACACCGTTGGCAGAAAGCGTACTATCATACATCTTTCCGAAGATCAGGGACAACTGGATTTTCTTTTGCTATTGGATTCGGCAGATCGAAAATTGTACACCTATTTGGAGGAAGAAACCATTAGGCCAATCGTTCAAAACGGTTATATCGCCCACAAATACGGCCGGCCCGTTCTTGCAAAAACTGTGGAGGAAGCCATGGCACATAGCGCCCAAGTACTTATCATCAATCTAAAAAACTTCGATCTAGAAATTTTAAAACGGAAATTTAGGGACGAAATCACTACCTTGATCTTGTTGAAGGAGAGTAGGTTTGCACCCCGTGACAGGATGCGTTCCCAGGGCTTTATCGAAACTTTTAAGAACGGTGCCCTGGTAATATTAAAAAGAAAGTCCTAACCGCGGGGGTCAATTCGAAGGGAGGGTAAAAATCCAAAATTCGATCAATAAATTCGTTTAAACTTCATCTAACGGGCTAAAAAAGGTCAAATTTTCGCTCTGATCCAATAAATTTAAACGAGATAAGTACCTTGCATCCGTTTCAAAAAAGTATGGGTATCCCATGAGACAGATATATGACGTTGTTATTGTAGGTAGTGGTCTGGGAGGCTTGGTATCGGCCAATATTCTCGCCAAGGAAGGCCGTAGCGTCTGTGTGTTGGAAAAAAACCAACAATACGGCGGAAATCTACAGACTTTTGTCCGCAACAAGACCATCTTTGACACGGGAGTACACTATATCGGAGGACTTTCGCCCGGGCAAAATCTCTATCGGTATTTTAAGTATTTGGAAATAGTGGAAGACCTGAAGCTGAAAAAATTGGACGAGGACGGCTTTGATATAATCACGTTTGAGGGGGATGATAATGAATACCCACATGCTCAGGGGCACGATCATTTTGTGCAGACCTTGATCGCGCAATTTCCGGAAGAGGAAAAGGCCATTCGGGCTTATAGCCTTTCGCTAAGGGAAACGTCCGGAAAATTTCCATTGTACGAATTAAGGGGAGGGAATCCCCAATACGAAAATGATAACGTTTTTCAAAAGGGGGCCAAGGAGTTTATCGATTCCCTGACCGAAAACAAAAAATTGCGGGCCATCTTGGCGGGAACTAATTTTTTATATGCCGGAGATGGAAACCGGACCCCTTTTTATGTCCATGCACTTTCCGTAAACTCCTATATACAAAGTGCTTACAGATGCGTAAATGGGGGTAGTCAAATTACAAAACTCTTGTTGAAAAGATTTAAGGAAAATGGTGGAATGGCCTTTAAGTACCACGAGGTGGTTAAATTTAACGTTTTAGACCATAAAATAGCTTCGGTATCCCTTAAAAACGGAGAAGAAATAAAGGGCAAGTTGTTCATCTCCAACATCGAGCCCAAACTAACCCTTAAGCTGGTAGGGGAAGAACACTTTAGGAAATCCTATACCAATCGCATCCAAGGAATAGAAAGTGTCATTTCGGCCTTTAGCCTATATATTGTCCTAAAACCGGAGTCCTTCCCTTATCTCAATAAAAATTATTATCACTTTAAGTACGAAGACAGGGTCTGGGAGGCACAGGATTATACCCAGAGGAGTTGGCCGGAGGGCTATATGTTCTCCATGGGAGTGAGTGGTAAAACGGGGCAATGGGGAGAGAGCATCACGGCCATGACCTATATGCATTACGAGGAAGTTGCTCCTTGGGCGGATACCTTCAATACTACCTCCAACAAAAATGATAGGGGACAGACCTACAATGAGTTCAAGGCCCAAAAGACGGAAATTTTCCTGGACGAACTAGAGAAAAAATTTCCCGATCTAAGGAGCTGCATCAAGGAAGTCTATACCTCCACACCATTATCCTACCGGGACTACATTGGCAGTAATTATGGGTCTATGTACGGTTATGTAAAGGATGTGGAGAACCCCCTAAAATCTTTTGTTTCCCCAAAAACCCGTATCGACAATCTTATGTTTACGGGACAAAGCCTAAACATGCACGGTATTTTGGGTGTCACCATCGGAGCTGTAATCACCTGTTCTGAGATTTTGGGGAAGGACTATTTGTTGGGGAAAATATGGGAGGCGAATGCATCGGGTAAAGCAGATAATATAAAATAGATAATAGATATGGCCCAAATAAAAACGACCCCGATAACGCGGATAAAGGATATCTCCAAGAAAGACTTTATCCAGAATTTTTACAAGCCCCAACGCCCGGTTCTTTTGGACGGGCTTACAAAGGATTGGGGCGCTTACGGGAAATGGAACTTGGACTACATTCAGCAAAGGGCTGGGGACCAAGTGGTGCCGCTTTATAACAGTGAGCCTACTAAGGGAAAACAGAATTCCGCCGCTCCGGTGCAGCACATGAAGTTGTACGATTATATAGACCTCCTGAAAACCGCTCCTACCGACCTCCGTATTTTTTTCTACAACATCTTGGACCACATGCCAGAACTGATCAAGGATTTTAAATACCCGGACATCGGTCTTAAATTCTTTAAACGCTTGCCGGCCATGTTCTTTGGGGGTAAGGGCTCTAAAGTACTATTGCACTACGATATGGATTTGGCCGATGCGATCCATTTTCATTTCCATGGCAACAAAAGCGTTACCCTATTTGCTCCTGATCAGACCAAATATCTTTACAAGGTGCCCTTTGCAGTCCATAATCTGGAAACCATAAACTTGGAGAGTCCCGATTTTAAAAAATATCCGGCCCTACAACATGTCACCGGTGTTCAAGTACATATGAAACATGGGGATGCGCTTTACATGCCCAGTGGGTATTGGCATTATATTAAGTACCTGGACAGTGGGTTTTCATTAACTTTGAGAGCCTTTCCCAGAAAGCCTCAAAAAGTAGCCACCATGCTGTACAACGTGTTTATTATGCGGCATTTTGAAAATTCGATGCGGAAGATGTTCGGGCAAAAATGGGTAGATTATAAGGATAATCTTGTTGTAAGGAAGACGAATAATGCCAAGAACCTATCCAAGGCAAGAATTGAGAAACAAGAGCCAAGAAACAAGACAGATTCGGACCTATTATAAAGTTAACAGTATGCAGTGGCAGTTGGCTGTCGACATGAAACTTGAAGCGAATGAATAGTAGGTAGTTGCAGTATTCAGTATTCGTAAAAGTACGATTAACCAGATAACCCAGTAACTTAGTATTCAATATAAGCCGTGATTCACAGACCTTCCATTATCAAAAAATATGTTCTCCTCTTGGGGCTATTTTTGATATTGTTTTCCTGTGGGGTTAAAAAATCGGTTCACAATCGGCCCGATATAAGTGGATATCACGACAGCATACCCGATAGGGTAAAAATTTCGGACACTTCCTTTGTACTTGGCTCAAACCATTTATTGAAAAACAAACAGGGGCTGTGGGAACTTTATGTGGAAGGAGATCCGTTGGAAAGGGGTCTCAACAACGGCAGCCTTACCAGGGAATTGTTCGCCAAACAGGAAGACCTCTTCTTTTCCAAGGTCGAGGAATTCGTTCCCTCCAAGACCAAACGGTACCTGCTGAGAAAGTTTTTGGCATGGTACAACCGGAAGATGTACCTCAACATCACCGAGGAGGACAAGGTTGAAATTTATGGCCTTTCCCGTTATGCGGCACACACGTATGACGATATCGCACCTCCCTATCTGCGATTGCTTTACTTGCACGGGGCGCACGACATTGGCCACGCCATGCAAGACCTGGCCTTGGTCGGTTGTTCGTCCTTTGCCGCTTGGGGCGACAAGACCCCCGATGGCAGTTTAATTCTGGGGCGGAATTTTGATTTCTACGTGGGCGATGCCTTTGCGCAAGACAAAATAGTATCCTTTGTCCGCCCCACCGATGGAAACAAATTTATGTCGGTTACTTGGGGTGGGATGATCGGGGTAGTATCGGGAATGAACGATCAAGGGCTTACCGTGACGATCAATGCAGGGGCATCAAAAATACCGCTAGTGGCCAAAACTCCCGTTTCCCTTTTAACTCGCGAAATATTACAGTACGCTTCAAATATTAAGGAAGCCGTTGCCATCGCCAAAAAAAGGTCGGTCTTTGTATCGGAATCGATCCTTGTAGGCAGTGCCAAGGACAATATGGCCGCTATCATCGAGGTTTCCCCAGATAATTTCGGAGTGTTCGAGGTGCCGAATTCCGACCAGTTGATCTGCACCAATCACTTTCAAAGTGCTGCCTACGCCAAAGACAAAAATAACCTGAAACACATGGTGGAAAGCCATTCCGAATATCGGTACGAAAGACTACAGGAACTTTTGGGAGAACAGGCTAAAATTACACCCCAAGCCGCAGTAGCTATCCTTAGAAATAAGGAAGGCTTGCACAACGAGGTGTTGGGTTACGGCAATGAAAAGGCCATCAACCAATTAATTTCCCACCACGCCATTGTATTTAAGCCCTCAAAACTACTTGTTTGGGTGTCTTCCAATCCCTATCAACTGGGTGAGTTCGTAGCCTACGACCTCAACGAGGTATTCAGCGAAGCGCCACGGCATCCTAAAAAGACCTTGGGTATACCCGATCTAACTATTGAAAAGGACCCTTTTCAGTACAGTAGGGCATTTAAGGATTATCAGGAGTATAAAGTGGTAAGGGAAAAGGTACTGGATGCGATAAAGGATAAGGAGCGATTGGAACCATCTGTATTAAACAAACTGGAACAACTGAATCCGGAGTTTTGGGAAGGCTATTATTTGGTGGGGAAATACAACTATGAACACGGATATTACACCGCTGCCCTAAATGCCTTCGGGGAAGCTAATTCCAAAGTAATTACCACCCTTCCTGAAAAACAATCGGTCGAGTCCTATATCAAAAAGTTAAGAGCTCGTTTAGGAATTTGTGATTAGAGTTTTTACAAGCGATTTTTGATGTAGTATGAGGCAAAATCTTTAAGCATAGCCGTAGCTACGGTTAAATATTTTAACGAAATTATGCACAAAAAGGGCTATAAAAAAATAATTGACTAATTTCTAAACAAGCTCTAAAAAAAGAAATTAAACCTATGAACCCGGAAATAGAAAGAACGACCCTTTCAAAAATAAAGTCATTTCAAGAAGAAAAATTAAAAGAGCTTCTGGAATATGTGGTCGAAAATTCGCCCTATTATCAAAAGGTATTTAAGGAATACGGTGTAGCACCAAAGGCTATAAACTCGTTGGAGGACCTCATTAAAATACCAGTGACCACCAAGGAACACTTGCAGGCGAACAACGACGATTTTCTTTGCGTGCCCAAGGCCCAGATCATCGATTATGTAACCACGTCCGGTACTATGGGGGAGCCTGTCACTTTTGCCCTTACGGATAAGGACTTGGAACGATTGGCGTATAACGAGGCACTCTCTTTTGCTTGTGCCGGGGTTACGTCTAGTGACATTCTACAATTGACCACCACCATGGACCGAAGGTTTATGGCCGGACTCGCCTATTTTTTGGGCGCTCGAAAACTGGGGGCAGGTATCATCCGAGTAGGAGTGGGAATCCCCGAACTGCAGTGGGACACCATACAAAAGTTCAACCCTACCTACCTTATTGTTGTGCCTTCCTTTTTGCTGAAACTCATTGAATATGCCAAACAACAGGGCATTGATTTAAAATCATCTGGCGTAAAAGGAGCCATCTGCATTGGGGAACCCCTACGGGATCAAGATTTCTCCCTAAATATCTTGGGCCAAAAAATAAGGAGCGATTGGGATCTACAACTCTACTCCACGTATGCCTCCACCGAAATGAGCACCGCCTTTACCGAATGTACGGAGCAGCGGGGAGGGCACCATCATCCCGAGCTTATCATCGTGGAAGTTTTGGACGATAGAAATCTACCCGTACCCGCTGGGGAAGTGGGCGAACTTACCATTACCACATTGGGGGTGGAGGCCATGCCCTTGGTGCGCTTTAAGACCGGGGATATGGTCAAGGCACATACGGAACCCTGTGCCTGTGGCCGAAATACATTACGCCTTGGACCGGTGTTGGGGCGTCGCAAACAGATGATCAAATACAAGGGCACCACACTCTATCCGCCTGCCATGGATAATGTGCTAAACGATTTTATGGAAGTAGAAAGCTTTGTCATCGAAATCTATCACAACGAGATCGGTACGGACGAAATATTACTAAAAATTGCGTGCCATGAGCCTTCAGAAATATTATTGCAAAATATAAATGATCATTTTAGGTCCAAATTGAGGGTAACCCCAAAAATTGAGTTTCACGATTCCAAGGAAATCCAAAAACTAAAACTTTCTAAGCTGGGTCGTAAGCCAGTGACGGTAATCGATAGGAGGAATTAAGGACCAGTAGGCAGTGTTCAATTGCGGTAGGCAGTTTTCAGTTGCAGTAGGCAGTAGGCAGTAGGCAGTAGGCAGTAAAATAGTTCAAGGTTTAATAGTCAAAGGTTAAAGTTCTAGGTCCTAGGTTCTAGGTTCTAGGTTCTAGGTTCTAGGTTCTAGGTTCTAATATTAAGGAATACCATTTGTCGAAGTAAACTATTTCAAAAATTATGGAACTGATCACTAGCTTAATTTCCTTCCCCATTGGAGTGATTTCAATAATTGCAATGGGTATTTTAAAGATATTTCCGCCCAAGAATATAAATTCGTGGTATGGCTATAGGACGAGAAATTCAAAGAAGAACATGCGTAATTGGGTGCTGGCACAGAAAACAAGTGCAAACATCGGTTTGGTAGTTTCCATTATTGTCATTTTATACCAAATTTTAATCGATATGATTTTTGAACAAGGTAGCTTAACCAGGTTTACAACCATGGTTCTGTGGTCTATAGGCATGGTTTTGACGATATATTTGACAGAACGAAAATTGAAAGGCCACCCTTGAGTGGATGATAAATTGAAAGCGATTGGCTTCTTTCTACTAACATTGAAAGTAAGCAAAAACATAATTTTATCTCCGATGCAAGTTAAATAAACCCTAGCTTTTAATAAAAAAATCCCCGCCAAGAAAAGACGGGGATTTTAAATCTAGTATCGAAGGGAGGGGTTATTTCCCCAGCATCAAAAGCTCGTTGCATTTAATTTCGGTATAGTACCTCTTCTCACCCGTCTTGGTTTCGTAGGCTCGGTTGGTAAGCTTGCCCTCTATGGCGACTTCCTTTCCCTTGGTGAGGTAGCTTTCTACGATCTCTGCGGTCTTGCCCCAGGCCACGATATTGTGCCACTGGGTGTCCTCTACTTTTTCGCCTTTGGCGTTTTTGTAGGTCTCGTTGGTAGCGATGGAAAATTTGGCCAGTTTGGTCCCGCTTTCCAAGTTTACGATTTCCGGGTCGTTGCCCAAGTGTCCAATCAACTGTACTTTGTTTCTAAGTGCGTTCATAATACTAATTTTTAAGGTTAAACAGTTAATACTTTATCCTGAAAGCGTTTCAGGATCTTTTCAATCGTGTCAAATCCATTTGTTTTAAGTAGAAATATCCTTATCTGGACTCAACGGTACAAACCTACGCCCTCATAATCAGCACATTCGGTTGGGAATTGATTACTTTCGTTTATATTCGGTTACAAACGTTTGTAGTCGTTTGAATATGTATATAGTTCCCCCTACATGGGGAACCTATTTACACAAAAGAATTCTTGTTGAAATCACAAAAAGCAACAACTACCCCTTCTGCAGCCCTAACTGTATCCGTTTTCTGGGAATGTCCACGTCCAAAACCTTTACGATAATCTGTTGGTGCAGGCTAACGTGTTCGTTGACATCATTTACAAAGGAGTCCGACAGGTTGGAGATGTGTATCAGGCCGCTTTCTTTGATGCCGATATCCACAAAGCAGCCAAAATTGGTGATGTTGTTTACGATTCCAGGTAATAACTGCCCTCGATTTAAATCGGTTATCGACCTGATGTTTTGATTAAAAGTAAAGATCTTGGCTTTTTCCCGTCTGTCCAGCCCTGGCTTTTCCAATTCATTCACAATATCCCCAAGCGTTGGAATTCCGATATTTTCGGTAACATACTCGTTTAAATCCAAACCTTGCAGTACTTTTTTGTTACCTATCAAATCCGTTATCCCCAGTTTTTGGGCCTTTGCCATTTTCTCCACGACCGGGTAGCTTTCCGGATGCACGGCCGAATCATCCAACGGATTCTTGGCGTCCTTGATTCTTAGAAAAGCAGCTCCTTGTTCAAAGGCCTTCTCCCCCAATCGGGGTACTTCTTTTATGTCGAACCTAGAAGAAAAAGGGCCATTTTCATTCCGATAATTCACGATGCCTTCCGCCAATTTGGGCCCAATCCCAGAAACATAGGCCAACAGGGATGTGCTTGCGGTATTTACGTTGACCCCAACAAAGTTTACACAACTTTCCACCACCGTATCCAAGGAGGATTTTAATTTGGTCTGGTCTACATCGTGTTGATATTGCCCCACACCGATCGATTTGGGGTCTATCTTTACAAGTTCGGCCAATGGATCGGCCAATCGCCGGCCGATGGATACGGCCCCGCGAACCGTAACATCGTAATTGGGGAATTCGTCCCTCGCTATTTTGGAAGCCGAATAGATCGAAGCTCCAGCTTCACTGACCACAAATACTTCGATCTCATTTTTAAAGGCGATGCGTTTTATAAAGTGCTCGGTTTCCCTAGAGGCAGTTCCGTTGCCTATGGCGATAGCTTCGATTTTGTACGCATCGGCCAGGGAGCTTATCTTTTTTATGGCCCCCTTGGTATCGCTTTTTGGAGGGTGTGGATAAATGGTTTCGTTGTGCAGCAAATCGCCTTGGGCATTCAGGCAAACCACCTTACAGCCCGTCCTAAACCCTGGATCTATGGCCAAGATGCGCTTCTCCCCCAACGGGGCGCCCAACAACAATTGCTTTAAATTTTTTGCAAACACGGTAATGGCGGCATCGTCTGCCCTTTCCTTGGCGTTTTTTAATATTTCGTTGGAAAGTGATGGAAACAACAAACGCTTATAGGCATCCTGAACGGCTAATCGGATTTGTTCCGCACAAGAACTATTGGATCTTATGATCCTGTCCTCCATTTTGGAAATTGCCCTTTCCGAATCGATTTCGATTGAAACTCTTATAAATCCCTCGTTTTCAGCTCTCAAAACAGCCAACAATCGATGGGAGGGGCAACGGGACAGCGGCTCGCTCCAATCAAAATAATCTCGATATTTTTGGGCCTTTTCCTCTTCTTTTTTGGAGGACACCACCTTGGTGCTTATTATGGCAAACTTCTGCAGTTGATGGCGGATCTGGTTCCGGATATCCGACCGCTCGTTGATCCACTCGGCGATGATATGCCGTGCACCTTCCATAGCTTGGACCTTGTTCTCGATAACCTCGTTCAAATATTGGGAGGCCATATAATCCAGATTATCCGTCCGTTGCGCCATGATGATCTTGGCCAAAGGCTCCAATCCATTGTTTTTGGCCGTCTCCGATTTGGTCTGGCGTTTCTTTTTAAAAGGCAGGTATAAATCTTCCAATTGCACCAAGTCCTTGGCCGCGTTAATCTGATCGGCCAATTCCTTTGTTAGCACATCGGACTCTTCCAAAGTCTTTAGTATCGACTTTTTCCTTTTCTCAAGGGCTTCGAACAGCTCTTTGTACTTTACGATTTCCCCTATTTGCACCTCGTCCAGATTCCCCGTTCGCTCTTTGCGGTATCTAGAAATAAAAGGAATGGTACAGGCCTCGTCCAAGAGCTGCACCGTATTCTTTACCGATTGTTCGGGAAATTGGGTATGGGAAGTGATAAATGAAATCATGTCGCGGTATAAAATATATGATTATCCGGTAAAATCGTCTTGGTATCGACATTTGAGATTAACGTGCCACATTGGCCGCACGGCGTATAGCGCATAGCAAATTGCCAAAAGTTATTTCTCTGAAAAATCAGCTTCAAATCGGGCCAAAGGAGCCATCCGGGCCTTATTCATCAAAAGCGTACCCCCAGAAATTGAATAATTATCCACCATTCCCATTGCGGAAAGAAAAGCTTGTTCCGAGTCCATGTCGGGGCATGCCATCCTAGTGGAGGCTAGTTGTGAAAGGCCTATTTGGTTTCCCTTTTTTAGTTCAAAGCTGCCTGAAAAATTATTGCACCCACTATTGCCGTAGACCCTATTGTTTTCGGTCGAAAAAACTATAAACGCCGAGCTGTGATTCACCTTTTGCCCACGAAGCTCGGTCAACTTCCAACGCGTACCCGTAATTTTAATTTGCTTTTTTTCGAGGTTGTAATGGTCGGCCAAAGCGCCGGTAATCCTCTTTCCTTTCATGCCTAATCGAATCAAGGTATTTTCGCCAACCAAATAACTGGCTATTTCCTTGCCATTGGAATTTAGCGTGATGGTACTGCCTTGCTTGTTCCATGAAAAAGTACCCTCGCTAACACGGGGAGCGACATCCCTTTCCATATAAGTTTCTCTTAAACTAAATGTTTGATCCTTGTTCAGCTCCATTTCCGTCGCGATTCCGGGACAGTCGGCACATGGTAAGGTACCCACATAAACTCCGTCCCAATCCAAGGAGGTTTTGCTGTTATCCGTCGTCGTTAGTGTTTCTTTCTCCCTTGTTTGTTGGGTAGATTTACACCCGGCAACTATAACAATTAACAGTAAAAATATAATTGTATTTAATTTTTGCATGATTAGAATTTTAAAGAATGAACCACATGCATTACAAAACCCGGGCCAAAACTAAATTATCATCATTCACCCCTCCGCCTTCGGCACCTCGCCTTGCCCATCGACTGTGCTCAGGATGACGGGGAGGACAAATATTGATCATCGACATAAATTTGATCTGCGGAGCTTTCATTTTCTCCCTTGGGGGCTCCTTAATTTATCGCTTCCCCATTATCCACTCCGGCTTCGTCGGGATTTAAGAAGACCAATTTTCCATCCGCATTTTCGGTCATAAGGATCATACCCTCACTATCCACTCCCCGCAGGGTTCTGGGAGCCAAATTGACCAAGACGGTTACTTTCTTGCCCACGATTTCCTCAGGTGAAAAGCTCTCGGCAATACCGGATACGATCGTACGTATATCCAGCCCCGTATCGACCTTTAAAACCAATAATTTTTTCGCTTTGGCCATTTTTTCGGCTTCGACTATGGTCCCCACCCGCATGTCCAATTTGGAAAAATCTTCGAATGTTATGGTTTCTTTTTGGGCAACCGCTTCTTTGTTCATGGTTTCATTTGCTTTTTTGGTGGCCTCTAATTTGTCGAGTTGGGCTTGGATGGCATCGTCCTCTACTTTGCTAAAAAGAAGTTCGGCTTGATTGATTTGATGCCCGGCCCGAATCAATATATCCTCGTTGGCCACATCTTCCCATCGATTATTTGGCGAGGTGGACGAAAGGTTTAAAATTTGTTTCAATTTATCCGAGGTAAATGGCAAAAAAGGCTCGCACAAAATAGCCAATGCCGATGCAATCTGTAAGGCGGTAAACATGATGGTGCGCACCCGATCTTCATCTTGTTTTATAACCTTCCATGGTTCTTCGTCGGCCAGGTATTTGTTGCCTAAACGGGCCAGGTTCATCACTTCCTGTCCGGCTTCCCTAAAACGGTAGCGTTCCAAGGAACTCGAAATAATATCAGGGTATTTTTTAAGTGTGTCCAAGGTTTCAAGGTCCACTTTACCAAAACTGGAAGGTGTTGGAACAACCCCGTCATAGTATTTATGCGTCAGAACCGCCACCCTGTTGATGAAATTGCCAAAAATGGCCACTAGCTCATTGTTGTTACGGGCCTGAAAATCCTTCCATGTAAAATCGTTGTCCTTGGTCTCCGGGGCATTGGCGGTTAAGGTATAGCGCAACACATCCTGCATATTGGGGAATTCTTCCAAGTATTCGTGCAACCACACCGCCCAGTTTTTGGAGGTGGATAGTTTTTGGCCTTCCAGGTTCAAAAATTCATTCGCAGGCACATTGTCGGGGAGGATAAAATCGCCATGGGCTTTAAGCATAGAGGGGAAAATGATACAATGGAAAACAATGTTGTCCTTGCCGATAAAATGGACCAATTTGGTGTCCTTGTCCATCCAATATGGTTTCCAATCCACACCTTCCCGTTCCGCCCATTCCTTGGTGGAAGAAATATAACCAATGGGTGCATCGAACCAAACGTAAAGCACCTTGCCTTCGGCACCTTTCAGCGGTACCGGGATTCCCCAATCTAGGTCCCGGGTCACCGCTCGGGGTTTTAATCCGTCGTCGATCCAAGATTTGCACTGGCCATAGACGTTGGGCTTCCAATCGCTTTTATGCCCTTCCAGAATCCATTCCTTAAGAAAATCCTCATAGCGTTCCAAGGGTAAAAACCAATGTTTGGTTTCCTTCAAGGTCGGTACGGCCCCGGAAATGGTCGATTTTGGGTCGATCAGATCCGTAGCGTTCAACGATGACCCGCAATTTTCGCATTGGTCTCCGTAGGCTTCCTTGTGCCCGCATTTGGGACAGGTCCCAATGACAAAACGATCGGCAAGAAACTGGTCTGCCTCGGGATCATACAACTGCGCGGTGGTTTCCTCCAAAAAATCGCCTTTGTCGTAAAGTTTCTTAAAGAAATCCGAAGCTGTTTTGTGGTGTACGGGCAAGGAGGTCCTGGAATAATTATCGAAAGAAATCCCAAAGTCTGCAAAGGATTTTTTGATGATGCCGTGGTATTTATCGATAATCTGTTGCGGGGCCACCCCTTCTTTCTTTGCTTTCATAGAAATGGCCACGCCATGCTCGTCGCTCCCGCCAACAAATAGGACATCGTTGCCGGTAAGCCGCAAATAGCGGGCATAAATATCCGCGGGGACATATACCCCGGCCAAATGACCGATATGAATAGGCCCATTGGTATACGGAAGAGCCGAAGTAATTGTATACCGTGCTGGGCGCTGTTGTTCTTGTGCCATGAATTTTGGTTTGGGCACAAAAATAAAGATTTTTGACAGGGTGTGGGTTAATTGTGTTAAAAAAGAAAGGCCTTCAATCGGTTCCCATATGTACCATAAGAATCACAGAACTTGGGGCAGAACCGATAAAGGCCTTTACATAGCAACCCTGATGATCAGGGTCTCGGGGGACGTAGATTAAGCGACCATAATGGATTTACTCATTTTCTGGTTCTGTACCTGAATTCTATATATGTATTTTCCGGTAGCCAAGGGTCTGTGTAACCGCTCCTTGACATTGATTTCTGTAGCACCTTCCATCATCATCTCGTTGAACAACGTTCCCACATTCTGTCCCAGAATATTGTATAATTGTATGTCTACGTGGGCGCTAAATGGAATCTGCAGGTATATGGAAGGAGTATCGCTATCCGGATAAAAAGGTTTATGAACAATGGCGTCCAACAATTCTGGATTGGGGTCTACGCCATCGGGATCCGTCGGCAAACCGGGCTGTGAGGGTATGGTAGGCTCCCCATCGCTGTAGGCAATCTCCGGGAACTCCTCTCCACTACAGTTAAAGCCTAGATTAACCGGAGTATAGGTATAACCCAACAAATGTTCCTCTACCAATGCCCTGGGCACACAGAGCCATTCTGCCAAAACCGTGGCGTACAGGTCCCTAAAATCCATGGTCATTTCCAAATTTCCCCTGCCGTCCGGATTGTCCAACTCGGGGTGTTCGCCTACAAAGGCGCTACCGTTGAGACCTTTTCCAAAAAATAACGTGGGTGCGGCTTTACCGTGGTCGGTACCATTGGATCCGTTTTCAAAAACCCGTCTACCAAATTCGGAGAAGGTCATACTAAGTACCTTGTTGTCCTGTTCGGTAAAAGCCAAATCATCGTAAAAATCGTTTACTGCCGTAGACAGATTGCTCATCAAGCGTTCATGGACCAAAGGCTGGTTGCCATGCGTATCGAATCCACCTAAAGAAATCATATATACTTTGGTTCCCAAATTCCCCTTGATCAACCTTGCCAAAAGGGCCAATTGTCTCGCAAAGCCATTGTCCTGGTATTCCACCTGGTTTCTTCCACGCTCGTAGGCTTCATGAATTATACCCGAATATTCGTAGGTAGTATTGGCCATGCCCCTTAAAAATTTTAACTGATCCCCGTACATGCAATTGTTAAACAGGGTTTCGTCCAGGTCATAAGTGACACCGGTTGCCGCTATTTGTTCCAACTGATCGATGTTGGAAGTTACAAAAGCATAGTTGGTCTCTTTTCCCTGAAACACCAAACTCCCATAATTCCCCACTTGTATCGCAGCGGGTGAAGCGGGCGGATTGATCAAATAATCGGGATATTCGTGCTCAAAAAAACGGCCCATCCAACCGGTCCTTTCTCCTGAAAAACCCGAGGTAGTAAGGTCGGTATTGGCAAAAATATCAGACCCCGTAAAGTGCGAAAGGTTCTGGTTTTCGTATCCTACTCCATGTACGGCCTTAAACTGTCCTTCTGCCCAAAGTGGTTGTAGCGATTTCATATAGGATGGGACCCCGAATTCATCGGTCAATTTTAACACCTTACTTTCCGGGATATAAATATTGGGCCTCGCATTTGCATAGGCGTCGTATTGTTCTATGGGTATTACGGTGCTTAGACCATCGTTACCCCCGGACAAACGAATAAGCACCAATATCTTATCGGTCTCCGAAGCGGCAATTGCAGCCGTTAAGGGTGAAGGTGCGGAGGCTGTAAGCATATTACTGCCCAACATTATGGAACCCGACCCGGCGATGCCCAAAGCTTGCAAAAACGACCGTCTACTCCAGACTTTGTGCTCCAGGTCGTGTTCTTCCTGGCCATTTATATTTATAGTTCTATGATGGGTGTTGCACATGGTCGTAGGTATTATTTTAATTGAAATTCGGGTTGTCTTATAAGGTGAAGCAGCAATAAGTATACCTGGGTGGGCACCTCCATGCTTATACTCAAAATCCAAATTCCTTGGCCACCTGGTATATAATCCGATCCATAGTAGGTCTGGGGCACGTCCTCGATGGTGAATACGGATAGGGCATTGTTAAAGTCGGCTTCGGTTAGTAATCCCTTGGGCAAAAACTTATTGACCAGCGCTTCCGTAACTATTCTCGGATTGCTGGTACTGCTGTTTGCAGTTCCGACCGCATCCATGGCCAGGGTGCGGAACTGTTCTTTATCGTTCTGCCAAAACCGCTCCAAGAGCACCTCGGTCGTAATCCACCTACCAATCATAAAATTGGTGTTTATCCACGTCCTGTTCCGCTGCCAACCCTGGACCTCCGGCGGATCAAAAAGTTCTTGACCCAGCAAACGGCACGAATTCAGCATAAACGAAACATCCTCGTCCGTATAGGTAAAATTAGTCTCATTGACCAAGTTCAACGAAATATCAAACGGACTTTTAATGATTACCCCAATGGCCTCGTCGTCAAAAAAATGCTGGCTTTTAAACAGTTGGGAAAGGACCGGGGCAATCTCAAAATTGCTTTGGACGAATGTGTTTGCCATTCCCTGTATGATCATCTCCGCGTTACCGGCGGCGTCGTCGGAATCTGGATGCACAAAAAATTCATAGAGTTTTTTACAGATAAAATTTGCAATTTCATTGGGGCGTTGGGTAAAAAGGATGTTTATAACATCGTCATAACCCCAATTGCCGGTCTGTCCAAAAATAGTCTTGCTCCCTTCATCGAACTCTGTTGGATCAAACGTAATCGGTTCTTTGATCTGCCCTCGGTTTACGTAACCGGTCAGGGCCCGGGAGGTTTCTATGATATCCTGTTCGGTATACCCATTGCCTTCCCCCAAGGTAAAAAGTTCGTAAAGTTCCCGGCCGTAATTTTCATTGGGTTCCCCTTTTCTATTGTAGGCTCCGTCCAAATAATAGAGCATGGCACTCGTTGTGCCCATTTCATGGACAAAAGTCCTAAAATTTCCAATGGCATTCCGCTGTAAACAGTCCGTGTAATAATATAGATAGGGAAGATATTGATATACTTTTAATTCGGTCACCAAATGGTTGCTCCAAAAAAAGCTCAATCGGTCCCTTAAATTGTTGCTGATTAAACCATTTGCATAACCTATGGTCCATTCGTATTTCTGGTCGTTCTTTACCTGGTTCCGAAGATCGTCGTCCTGGGGATAATTGGTGGTGGTCCAATCTGCCCATGTAGGTGCTGCCAACGGTGCCATATTAATGGCTTGGTCGATCAGATTGTCCACCAAGACGGAGGCGGTCTGACCAACTGCTTGATCTATGGTCCGTACCGAGGCGCTAAAGCCTAACCTTCGGTACAGATGTTTCGCCCTTTGCCGATCCAATGGGACGGTATATGGGGCTAGGCTAGAAGTATTGCAGTTGTCAAAAAAATCCATAGTTAGTTTGGCATTTATATCCTGTAGGTCGGCGATTTGGGGAAACCATCCATTTTAAAACACTCTAGATCTATTTAACGAAGGAATATTTTGGAAAGTATTCTGTTCCGAGTATTTTCGTCAAACAGCAGGGCAATGTACGATGGGACAACAAATTTATACGGTGAAACGTTAATATTTTCGATGAACTACATCGCTTTTTATGATTTTATGCCAATCTTATGGGTGAACACAATGAATTTGGACAGGAAGGTGAATTGTTGGCTATTGATTTCCTGATAAAACAGGGCTATCGTATTCGGCACAGAAACTATCGTTACCTAAAGGCGGAAATTGACATCATTGCCCAAAAGGACGCAAATTTGGCTATCGTGGAAGTGAAATCCAGGAGTTCCCTTTTTTTTGAAAATATTGCGGAAACCGTAACGGCAAAGAAAATAAGATTGTTGGTCTCGGCCGCCAACCACTATGTAGTAACCCAAAACCTGGACGTGGAGGTCCGGTTCGACATTATTACTGTTTATAAGAACAAGGGCAAATTTGAATTGGAACATTTAGAAAACGCATTTTATCATTTTTAGTATCCTTAAGAAACTTTCTGGAAGGCCTTGGGAGCAATAGTCTTTTGTCGCGTTCAATACTTAGATTTATTTTTTTAAACCGTATTCCATAACTTGATTAAGACTTCCTTTGCCCGGCACCGTCCGTCTAGGCTAAAGCCCATTATTTCCGAGATCATCAAGCATTACTATAAAATAGGTTCTATAAATATTTGTTTAAATTATAACACTTTGTTATTTTTGTGCAAAACCAATTCCAATGAAAACAATTTCATCGATCGTAGAGGGATACATCAAAAAAAAACCTTTTTTACAAAGTGCTCTTTCCCAAGGAATTATAAACCTGACCTCGCTTTCCCGGATTATTAAACCGGATATCGAGGTTCAATTGGGAAAGGATGTCAGGAACGGGGCCATCGTTATGGCCTTGAAAAGACTTTCCGATGATCTGGAATTTAGGGCAACGCATAAAATTATCAAGGTTTTAAAGAATATTGGGGAAATTACAGTGCGATCGTCCTTGACGGATTTTACCTTTCTGGTTTCCGATACCATTTTGGAAAGCCAAACCTTGTTATTGGAAGAAGTGAGCAAGAACAAGGAAGTGTTCTATACCTCATCAAGGGGTGTCAATGAAACCAATATTGTAGTCAGCAATATTTTGGACACGGCTGTCGAGCGGTTGTTTCAACATGAAAAATGCACACAAAAGGCAACAAATCTCTCCTCCATCACGGTTAAATTGCCCGCTGAAAACGTCTCGGTTCCAGGAATCTATTACTTTATTTTTCAGCGTTTGGCATGGGAAGGCATTGTACTGTACGAAGTAATTTCGACCACCAATGAATTTACCATTCTGGTGAATGACGAACAGGTGGATATTGCCTTTAGGACCATTAAAGATCTAAAAACGCTTTAGGGCCCTTCCGTACGGTGTTCCGTGTTTTTCTGATTGTAACCTTGGACAACTCATGGGCAACTGTGCCTAGGGTAAATTGTTATTGTTTCGCTTAGAATATTAACCTTCCAATTGCGGCTTTCTTTCGGTTATGGTCGACAACGATCCAAAGTCTGCGCTCGGGAACCGCGCTCAAGCCCCATCTACATTTTGCATTTCTATGAACTTGGGTTAGAAACTTGTGCTCGAACTTGTATTTATTTCCCCTGCACCTTTTCCAAATAAGAGATTACCCCCTTGTAATCCTCCGGTTCGGCAACCAAGTTCTTTTCCTTGTCCAAAATGAAGAAGGTAGGCGTATGGTCTATCCCGTATTCCCGGGCATAATTGCTCTGCCATTTTCCAAGGGAAATCACATGGATAAACCCATCCAGTTTAGCAGACTCCTTTTTCCAGCTTACTTCATCATCCTCCAGGCCAACTGCAATCACCTTTAAAGAAAGATCGGTATGGCTTTCCAAGTATTTGTGCAGCAACGGCAGTTCGTGCAAACAATGGGAACACGTACTACTCCAAAAAATTAACAGATAGTTGTTTGCTCCTGTCACGGTACTTAGCTTTTTGAGTTCTCCTCCTTCCTTCCAGTTAATCTCGGGCGGAATGCTCCCCATCCGAACTCTACTTTCCTGCTCTATTTTGGTTCTGATATCGTCGCGTTTTGTTTGCGTTGCCAGCTGCTTCAAATAGTTTTTGTACAGAAAATCGGCAATTCTGTTTTGTCCGGCAGTACTCAATTGTTGCCATAAATTGTAGTATAAATAGGTTTTAAATGCGGCATCCGACCCCTTTAGTTGGCTATCCACCTCCCTAATATTGGCCATCATGGCAGTTTCTAGTTCCTTTTGGGATAATTCACCCAGAGGTAGGGCAGTAAACACGTAGTTGACCACCTTGTCCGTTAAATAAGGTGACTTTTGCAATACAGGGTTGTTAAAATCGATCTCCTTAAAATAATGCTGCTTCCTACGATCTACATATCGCTGCACCGGTTCATAGTTTTTGGGAAGATAAGGCCTATTGGCAATGACAAAATTATGACAAAGCAGCCCCTTGGACTGAATCTCGTACTTGGATTGGGCAGCACTTATTTGCCCTACCAACTTAGAAAATTCAACCTTGTCTGTATTGCCGTCCGAGTAGAAATCGGTCAACCCATTTTCCAAATCGTTAATTTCCTTAAAGTAGTCCTCAAAGAGTCTATTTTCCTTGGATTTTATAAACGAAACCCCCTTTTCATTACTAAAACTGAGCTCTATATCCTCTTTTCCATCATAAATTATATCAAAATAGCATTCTTCCTGTGGTACGGCATAAACCAACCGGTATGTTCCTGTAGGAAAGTTCTGCTTCATCTCCAGATTAAATTTCCCATCAGACACCTTAGTATCTGCCGTATAGGCTAATGAATGGGAGGTAATGCGATAGGCGATTAGCCAAGTATAATCCTCGGCCGGTGAAAAAGTGCCCGAGATCGTATGCTGGGCCGAAGCTGCTATTGCGAAGAATAAGAAAAAGTTCAATACTTTTAGTCTCATACGTTTAACTTTTTGTAATTATCTGATAGTAAGTTAATTAAAATCTCTGCCTAGCTGGCTAATCGGGCAGGTGGAGCGGGGTTGAAATCGCTGCGCTCCCGCACTAACCCTTACACATTAAACAATGGCCTCTACCCTTTCCACAAATGGCCGCAACGCCTTTAAGGCCTTTTTAATTGAAGTTATACGGTCTAAAACCAATAGCAACCTCAATCCGTTCCGGGTCTGTTTTTCCTTGATCTTGCAGATATCCCCATGTCTCTGAACAAACTGCAACACCTGGGTAAAGGCGGCACTTTGGTAAAAGCCGGATTCCTGGTCGGCGATGAAATAACCGATTAATTTATCCTTTTTCATCACAACCTTTTCCAGTCCCAAATTGTGCGCGATCCATTTGATACGGACAGAGTCCAGCAAATCTATCGCAGGCGTGGGCAACTCTCCAAACCTATCCCTCAATTCGGCCTCAAACCTCTGTAGGCCATTTTCATCCTTTACAAGATTTAGTTCCGTGTAGAGGTTTAATCTTTCTGTTACGTTATTGACGTAGTCATCTGGGAAAAGGAGTTCAAAGTCGGCATCGATCTGCGTATCCTTTACGTAGCCCATTTTGGCACCATTACCCACCTCATAGAGATCCTTGAACTCATTTTCCTTGAGTTCGTCTATGGCCTCGGCCAATATTTTTTGATAGGCCTCAAAACCAATTTCGTTGATAAACCCACTTTGTTCACCACCTAAGATATCACCGGCTCCCCGTATTTCCAAATCTTTCGTCGCAATGTTAAAACCACTGCCCAGCTCGGTAAATTGCTCCAACGCCTGAATTCTTTTCCTGGCATCATTGGTCATCATGTCGTAGGGAGGGACTATAAAATAGCAGAATGCCTTCTTATTGCTTCGGCCCACCCGTCCACGCATTTGATGCAGGTCGCTGAGCCCAAAATTGTTGGCGTTGTTAATAAAAATGGTATTGGCATTGGTAACGTCCAAGCCGCTCTCCACGATTGTTGTGGATACCAGCACATCGAACTCCCCGTTCATGAAGGCCAGCATTAGGGCCTCCAATTTTTTTCCTTCCATCTGACCATGACCTATGCCTATTTTTGCATCTGGTACCAAACGTTGGATCATGCCTGCTACTTCCTTGATATTCTCGATTCGATTGTGGATAAAAAACACTTGCCCGCCACGTTGGATTTCATAGCTAATGGCATCGCGTATTACCTCCTCGCTAAAATGGATGACCTCGCTCTCTATAGGATATCGATTGGGAGGAGGGGTATTGATAACGGAAAGATCTCTCGCCGCCATTAAACTGAATTGCAATGTTCGCGGTATAGGGGTAGCGGTGAGGGTAAGCACATCGACGTTCTCCTTGATAGATTTTAGCTTGTCCTTTACCGATACGCCAAATTTTTGCTCCTCGTCTACGATGAGCAGCCCCAGGTCTTTAAACTTCACATTTTTGTTGACCAACTGATGGGTTCCTATAATGATATCGACCTTGCCGGATTCCAAATTTTCGAGGGTTTCCTTTTTTTCCTTGGTCGTCCGAAATCGGTTGAGATAGTCGACCGTTACCGGCATGTCCTTTAATCGCTCCGTAAACGTTCGGTGATGCTGAAACGCCAAGATGGTAGTCGGCACAAGAACTGCCACTTGCTTGCCATTATCAACGGCCTTAAACGCTGCCCTGATGGCCACCTCGGTCTTCCCAAAACCTACATCCCCACAGACCAGCCGATCCATAGGGCGTTCGCTTTCCATATCCGTTTTGATATCTTCCGTAGATTTACCCTGATCCGGGGTATCCTCATAAAGGAAGGAGGCTTCCAGTTCTAGCTGCAAGTAGCTATCGGGGGCATACTGAAACCCTTTTTCCAATCGGCGTTTTGCATAGACCTCAATAAGGTCGAACGCTATTTTTTTAACCCTGGACTTGGTTTTCTCCTTTAATTTTTTCCATGCCCCGGAGCCGAGTTTATAAATTTTCGGGGCCGCCCCGTCCCTGCCGTTGAACTTGGATATTTTGTGCAACGAATGTATGCTTACATAGAGGATATCCCTATCCCCATAAACCAATTTTATAGCCTCTTGTGGTTTTCCCTCTACCTCTATTTTTTGCAGCCCCCCAAATCTACCTATGCCATGATCTATGTGGGTCACGTAATCCCCTATCTCCAGTTTGTTGAGTTCTTTGAGGGTAATGGCCTGTTTTTTTGCATATCCATTCTTTAAATGGAACTTATGGTAACGGTCAAAGATCTGGTGATCGGTATAACACGCTATTTTTAAATCCCTGTCGACGAACCCCTGGAATATAGGAAATACAACGGTTTCGTAATGAACCTCGCGCCCAATTTCCCCGAAGATATCACGAAAACGCTTGGCCTGTTGTTCCGTTGAACAGAATATATAGTTGGCTATACCCTTTTCGTGGTTGTCCTTGAGGTTCCCGAGCAGGAGGTCGAATTTCTTATTGAAAACCGGTTGGGGCTGGGTGCGGAAAGTTATTTCCTCTTCTAGGGCTGCCGGGATTATTTGAGAACCAGATCCACCCATTTTAACTAGGCCAAAATCGTGTAACTGCCCCTTGAGAAGGTCCGAATTGACGAACAATTCCCCAGGTTCGGCATGCTTTATTTCATTGGACAGGTTTAGAAAACTCTCTTTGGCCTTAACAAAAAGACCATCCAGTTTTCCAAAAAGCAGATCCATATTCTTAACAAAAATGGTCGTATTCGGAGAAATATACCTAAGAAAACTCTCCCTGGTGTCGTCAAGGAATTTGTTCTCCACGTTGGGGATGATGGTAATCTTCTTTACGGATCTCTTGGACAATTGGGTCTCAACATCAAAAGTTCGGATGCTCTCTACCTCATCCCCAAAAAACTCGATTCGATACGGTTCGTCGTGCGAAAAGGAAAATACGTCCACGATGCCTCCCCGAACGGAAAATTCTCCCGGTCCCGTAACAAAATCAACCCTTTTAAACTGGTACTCAAACAAAACTTCGTTCAGAAAATCCAAGGAAAGTGTATCCCCTAATCGAAGTTTTAAAGTATTCTTATTTAATTCCCTCCGGGTGACCACTTTTTCAAAAATGGCCTCCGGATAAGTAACTATGACGGCAGGTTTCTTTCTAGAGTTGATACGGTTCAACACCTCGGCCCTTAGAAGCACATTGGCATTATCGGTTTCCTCAATCTGGTAGGGCCTTCTATAACTACCAGGGTAGAAGAGCACCTCCTTTTCTCCAATTAGGAGTTCCAGATCGTTAAGCTGATAGGCAGCTTCTTCCTTATCGTCCAGGATCAATAAAAACGGGATATCGGTCTTTTTAAAAGTTTCTGCGATAACAAAGGATAGGGCCGACCCCGTAAGTCCCTTTAAAACTGTATTTTCTCGATTATTGGCAATAGAAGTGTGCAGTTTCCCTACTTGGGGAGACCGTGCATACAATTTTGAAATCCTGGATTTTCCCAATTTCAATCCTTTGTGCAAATATACTCGCTATGGTAACCACCGCAAAAGAAGATGTTGTTTTTTAGAAAATTCCTTTTGGAACCTATCGGATGGAATATAAGGTTGAATAAGGGCAGTTTCCATACCAAATTCAAAAATTTGAGAGGTTTCCGAATATATGGCTCTAAAAAATTTATATTTGTCACATACAAAACTAAGAGGATATGTCTTTTATTGATTTATACAATCATAGTGAACACAGAAGAAATCTAGCACATTTTGCGGCCATAGCAACATTGGCTACATCGGATGGCGCTTTAAACCAAAAAGAGCTTACCCTGCTTAACCAGTTTGCCGAAAAATTGGATATTACCGATGAAGAATACAAGGAAGTGATAAAAAATTCCAATAAATATCCCATTGATCCCCCAACTAGTTCAGAAAAACGTTTGGAAAGACTTTATGACCTATTTAGAATTATTTTTGCAGACCATGTTATAGATACGGGGGAAATGGTATTGATCAAGAAATATGCCATAGGATTGGGATACTCCCATGAGGCCGCCGATAAAATCATATCTAGATCGGTCGATATTTTTAGCGGTAAGATAGATTTGGAGGATTACCTGTATCTTTTGAAACATTAGGGAGGGCTTTAGGCGGGCCCGTTCATTTTTTCAATAATCGGCAGTATCCACCAGGATAGTTCAAGTTTAAATAAAAGCAGGGAGGTTAGGGGTTTGCTTTTTATTTAGGAATGTACTGTACCATTGGCAAACCATCAACCGTTTAACCCCGCATAAATTCTTCGGCCTTTTCTACCATTTTACGGCTTCCGCAAAAGAAAGGTACCCTTTCGTGAAGTTCCTTGGGCTGTATGTCGAGGATTCGCCCGAATCCGTCACTGGCCTTGCCATTGGCCTGTTCCGCAATTAGGGCCATGGGGTTGCACTCGTATAGCAATCTCAGCTTGCCATTGGAAGCAATACTGCTTTTGGGATAAATATATATCCCCCCTTTGATCATATTCCTGTGAAAATCTGAAACTAGTGAACCAATATAACGCGAGGTATAGGGGCGCTCCCCTTCCTCCATTTGGCAATACTTAATATAAGACTTGACCCCTTGCGGAAAATGGATGTAGTTTCCTTCGTTAACGGAATAGATATTCCCGGTTTCGGGAAATTCCATATCGGGATGGGAAAGGTAAAAAGTCCCAATCGCCGGATTTAAGGTAAAACCGTTGACCCCATGACCCGTGGTGTAAACAAGCATGGTGGAGGTGCCGTAAACAATATAGCCCGCCGCCACTTGATTTTTTCCAGGCTGCAAAAAATCTTCCATAGTAACGGGGGTACCCACCGGGGTCACCCTTCTGTAAATAGAGAAAATGGTACCTACCGAGACGTTTACATCTATGTTCGAGGAGCCGTCCAACGGGTCGATCAGAACCACATACTTGTTTCGGTTTTGTTTGTCATTGCTATTTATGGTAATAAAATGCTCCTCTTCCTCCGAGGCGATCCCGCAAACAATTTCCCTATTGCTCAAGGTACGGATAAACTTATCGTTGGCCAGTACATCCAATTTCTGCTGGTTTTCCCCTTGAACGTTTATGTCGCCCGCAGCCCCTAGGATATCTACCAGTCCCGCTTTGTTTACCTCATAATTTACCACTTTTGCAGCCAAACGGAGGGCATTGATCAGTTTGGACAGCTCCCCCGTCGAATATGGAAAATAAGACTCGTGCTCAATAATGAATTCGCCTAATGTGGTATTTCTTTTCTCCATAGTATTTTAAACCGTTTTAGCCTTAAGGTCCTTTAGTACCGGTGTATTCAAATTTGCGGGTTTTGCGAAAAGGTTTTCCTCCCCGGCATCACATGCCAAGAAAATAATTTCGGGCATCAAGGTGTTTTATTGACCACAAAGATCGTTTATTTTGTGATACTAACACGAATTCCTAAAAGGTATGTTGCTTAAATTTATAACTTTGTGTTTTATTTGTAACATTCATGGTATTTAACATCAGGGAAGCGGTAAAAGAGGATATGCCACAAGTATTGGAACTCATCCGTGAATTGGCGGTCTTTGAAAAAGAGGCACAAGCGGTGGAAATAACGACAGCCGATTTGATACATGACGGATTTGGCCCCAATAAGCTCTTTCATTGTTTTATTGGGGAATCTGAAGGTGCAATAGCAGGAATCGCCCTGGTATATCCACGCTACTCCACTTGGAAAGGCCCGTCATTACACTTGGAGGATTTGATCGTCACCCAAAAAATGAGGGGAAGCGGTTTGGGCGGTGCCTTATTGACGGAAGTTGTAAAATATGGCCATAAAATGGGGGTTAAGCGCATAAATTGGGAAGTTTTGGATTGGAACGAAAATGCCATTTCATTTTATGAGAGCAAGGGTGCTAAAGTAATGCGGGATTGGGACGTGGTTCAGCTGGATGAAAACGGAATAAAAAATTATTTAGAGAATATAAAGGACTTGGATTTCCCTCTTCGGGGAAATGACTAAAGGAGTTATTAAATGAGAATATACAAATTTGGCGGCGCATCGGTCAAGGATGCAAACAGTATAAAGAACCTGGTAAACGTTCTTCAGGTCATGGGGCACGAAAATACCCTTTTGGTGGTTTCTGCGATGGGCAAGACCACCAATGCAATGGAAGATGTAGTAAATTCCTATTTTAACAATAAAGAGGCGCTACCTTTAGCCTTTCAAGAGGTGATCTCCTATCACAATGCTATCTTGAAGGAACTCTTTGACAATCCCAAACATCCCATTTTTGAAAAGATAAAATCCCTTTTCGACGAGGCAAAAGGGTTTTTGGCGTGGAACAAATCGCCCAAATATGGTTTTGTATACGATCAAGTGGTTGGATACGGAGAGCTGGTTTCCACAACCATCCTTAGTACCTACTTCAATGAAATAGGGATCGTAAACACCTGGCTCGATATACGCGACTTTATAAAGACCAATGATAATTACAGGGATGGGCAGGTGAATTGGGAAAAAACGCAGGAATACGTATCCCAAGGCATCGATGGAAGCAAACTGAATATTACACAAGGGTTTTTGGGCAGTGATGATAACAATTTTACAACCACCCTGGGCAGGGAAGGTTCGGATTACACCGCAGCTATCCTTGCCTACTGCCTAAATGCCCATGAGGTCACCATCTGGAAGGATGTTCCCGGGGTGTTAAACGCAGACCCAAGATATTTTGAACAAGCGCAACTACTCCATAAAATATCATATAGGGAAGCTATAGAATTGGCATTTTATGGAGCTTCGGTAATCCACCCAAAAACCTTACAGCCCCTACAACGCAAAGAAATTCCCCTACACGTAAAATCCTTTCTAAATCCAAGGGACAAAGGGACGACGGTCGGCAAGGGAGTGGGTATGGAACCGCAGGTGCCTTGCTTTATTGTAAAGAAAAATCTAGTACTGATAAAATTGTCCTCTTTGGATTTTTCATTTATTGTGGAGGACAATATCAGTGAACTTTTCAAATTGTTCCACGAATATAAGATGAAGGTAGATCTGATACAGAACTCCGCCATTAGCTTTTCCGTTTGTATGGACAATAGGTTCGATAAACTACCCGAACTGTTGTCGCAATTGCAGCGTAAATTCAAGGTAGCACATCACGAAGGCGTCTCCCTTTATACTATACGCCACTTTAATTCAGAGTCGCTCGATTCGTTACAGAACGGGAAAGTTATCCTGTTGGAACAACGAGGCAGGGAAACCGTGCAATTGGTGGCTAAATAATTGGAATATCCTTTTGTACGAATACCCAATACTGTTTCTAGAAAGAGTATAATTAAATTTTGCCGCTTAGGATTTTCCTATATTTACCTTCGCAATAGAAATATATTATGGGATTAGTTACCGCTAAAGAAGTTGCCAAGGCTATTCATGTAGATAAATACGGGTTTTTGGGTACTTTTATAGGGTGGATCCTTATGAAAGTGACCAAAGTTTCGGGCATCAATACCTTTTATGAGAAGCATAAACACCTTGAGGGGGTGGCCTTCTTAAATGAGATATTGGAGCACTACAAGATAAATTTTGAAATTCCTGAGGAGGATTTTAGACGACTTCCAAAAAACGGGGCCTTTATCACCATCTCCAATCATCCTCTTGGGGGTGTGGACGGGATCTTATTGTTAAAGCTGATGCTGGAACACCGGCCCGACTTTAAGATCATGGCCAATTTTTTATTGCACCGAATTGAGCCAATGGCTCCCTATATGATGCCGGTAAATCCATTTGAAAACCACAGGGATGTCAAAAGTAGCGTGGGCACGTTTAAAAATGCGTTGCAACACCTAAGGGATGGCCATCCCATGGGGCTTTTCCCCGCCGGTGAAGTTTCTACTTATAAGGATGGCAAGCTTATCGTGGACAGGCCATGGGAAGAAGCTGCCCTGAAATTAATACGCAAGGCAGAGGTCCCTGTCGTCCCAATTTATTTTCATGCCAAAAATAGTCACTTGTTCTACAGGCTATCCAAAATAAACGAGATATTCAGGACTGCCAAATTACCGTCCGAGGTAACTTCTCAAAAAAATAGACCCATTAAAGTGAGGATAGGCCAGCCCATTTCCGTCCAAACACAGAAGGATCAGGTGTCCTTGGAAGAATTTTCCGCACTTTTGAGACGCAAGACCTATATCCTTGCCAATGCCTACGAAAAAGGAAGATTGATAGACAAGGTCCCGAGCTCCCTTAAACTACCCAAAGCCCCTAAAAGAATCGCATCGGCCATAAGCACCAAAGTTATCCAAGGCGAAATTGAAAAGCTTCGGGAAAAGGGCCGTCGCCTATTGCAGAGCAAGAATTATGAAGTTTTCTTGGCCAAAGCCGATGAGATGCCGTTTATCCTTCAAGAAATAGGCCGACAAAGAGAGGTCACCTTTAGGGCCATTGGGGAAGGGACCAACAATTCCATTGACTTGGACAAGTTTGACTCGTACTACCACCACCTATTTCTTTGGGACGACGAGGGCAAGAAAATTGTAGGGTCTTACCGAATGGGAATGGGTGCTGAGATTTTTGAAAAATACGGCATCGATGGCTTCTACCTTCAGGATCTATTCCGATTAGAATCGGAACTTTACGAAATGATGAGCCAATCCATTGAAATGGGCAGGGCCTATATCACCAAGGAGTACCAACAAAAACCGATGCCCTTGTTTTTGTTGTGGAAAGGGATCGTACATACGACATTGAGATATCCGGAACACAAATATTTAATCGGGGGCGTAAGCATCAGCAACCAGTTCTCCAATTTCTCCAAATCATTGATGATCGAGTTCATGAAATCCAATTACTGGGATCCCTACGTAGCCCAATATATAAGACCGAAAAAAGACTTTAAAGTAAAATTGAAGGACGCCGACAAGGAGTTCATTTTTGACGAGACCGAAGCCGATCTAAATAAATTCGATAAAATAATCGACGAGGTAGAACCGGGGAGTCTTCGGTTGCCGGTACTCATCAAAAAATACATTAAGCAAAACGCAAAAGTAGTGGCGTTCAATGTTGATCCCCTCTTCAATAATTCCGTCGACGGGTTGATGTATATCAAAATCGCCGATCTCCCCGAAAGCACCGTAAAACCCGTAATGGAGGAATTTCAGGCCGAACTGGAACGCAAACTCGCGGAAGGGAACAACAATGCGGAGACCAAGTTTGGCGGCGATGAACTTTAGCCAAAGGACTTGGAATCAGTCCGCCATCCTTCTCAACCAGTGCTTCATATCCACTTCCTGGGCAATGATCCTCTTTACATTTTCTTTCGGTACCCGTTGCTGTTCCATGGTGTCCCTATGGCGTACGGTTACGGTACCGTCTTCCAAGGTTTGATGATCTACCGTGATACAAAATGGAGTTCCTGCGGCATCCTGTCTGCGGTAACGACGCCCTACGGCATCCTTTTCGTCATAAAGTACGTTAAAATCCCATTTCAGGTCTTCAACGATCCCATGGGCAAGCTCTGGCAGGCCATCTTTCTTAACCAGAGGGAATACCGCCGCCTTGGTCGGGGCCAATACGGCAGGGAGTTTTAATACCGTCCTTGTGGTGCCATTGCCCAGATCCTCTTCTTGGAGGGAATTGGAAAATACGGCCAAGAACATACGGTCTACCCCGATAGAGGTCTCTACCACATACGGCACATAACTTTCGTTGAGTTCGGGATCAAAATATTGTAGTTTTTTGCTCGAGTATTTTTCGTGGTTCCCGAGGTCAAAATCGGTCCTGGAATGTATGCCCTCCAATTCCTTAAAGCCAAAGGGGAACTTAAATTCTATATCGGCAGCGGCATCGGCGTAGTGGGCCAGCTTGTCGTGATCGTGAAAACGGTAGTTATCCTTCCCCATTCCTAATGACCAGTGCCATTTTATTCTGTCTTCCTTCCACTTTTCGTACCATTCCCTTTGTGATCCGGGTCTAATAAAGAACTGCATTTCCATTTGTTCGAACTCTCGCTGACGGAAAATAAATTGCCTTGCCACGATTTCGTTTCTGAAAGCCTTTCCAATTTGGGCGATTCCAAAGGGGATTTTCATACGCCCGGTTTTTTGTACGTTCAGGAAATTGACGAAAATGCCTTGGGCCGTTTCCGGTCTAAGGTAGAGGTCCATAGCATTCTCGGAAGAAGCCCCGAGCTTGGTGCCGAACATAAGGTTAAACTGTTTAACATCGGTCCAGTTTTTGGAACCGCTGAGGGGACATCCAATACCCAGCTCCTCGATTAGACTTTTTACGTCGGCCAAATCCTCATTTTCCAAGGATTTTCCCATTCGTTTAAGAATGGAACATGCCTGCTCCTGGTATTCGACCACCCTAGGGTTGGTAGCCAAAAATTGTTCCTTGTCAAAAGCATCCCCAAAGCGTTTGGAAGCTTTGGCGACCTCTTTATCGATCTTGGCCTCGATTTTGGCCACGTGGTCCTCGATCAGGACGTCGGCCCTATATCGCTTTTTGGAATCCTTGTTGTCTATCAAGGGGTCATTAAACGCGTCTACGTGGCCCGAAGCCTTCCATGTTGTAGGATGCATAAGGATAGCGGAATCTATACCTACAATATTACCGTGGAGCTGTACCATGGCCTTCCACCAGTACTCCTTGATATTGTTCTTTAAAGCGGCGCCGTTCTGGCCGTAATCGTACACGGCGCTAAGGCCGTCGTATATTTCACTGGATTGAAACACATACCCATACTCTTTGGCGTGGGATATGACCTTTTTAAAATCGTCTTCTTGGTTTGCCATGGGGACAAAAGTAAAATATCTAGATGTAATTATCTCAATACTACAATGAATTTAATTGGAGTTCCCCTTGCAAAATAGCAGCGCATTACCCAAAGGTCGCCCTGCACTGTACGCCTGGTGCAATACAATTTGTCTACGGCACTTGGCGATAAGTGAAAAGCCAAGAGCCGATGGCCATTTATTCCGACATAAAATATAAAAGCGCCGGCCTTAGAAGATTATTTTAACTCGAATTCCGCCGTAGATAGCAATCTTTCGTTCTCAAAAACATTGAGGGTATATATGCCTTCGGCGAGCGATCCCTCGGGGATGGTAATAACATCACAAACGTTCAATTCCTGTCCCATATAAACGAACTCCACCTTTTTACTGTACGTATTGCCATTTACGTTTATGGTGTTGGCATTATCCTCTATAACACCCATATTGGGGCCCAAAAATTGAAAATAGAGCACCCGGTCCTCCCTATTGGTATTAGGATTTCCAACCACGGTAACGCAGCCTCTTAATTTTGAGATAATCGAGGCCTTGTTCGTTTTAATAGGTCTTCCGCTCCTCATCCTAAAACCACTGCCTTCCGCATTTTGAAGTTTCAGATAGTTCTTGGTCTTAAGTTCCGTGCTGAGCTCCCTGTTCTTCTGGCGTAGCAGTGCCTCCGCCTCTGCAAGGGAACTGCTCTTGCCCCTCAATTCCTCTATCTTCTTCCTGGTATCCTCATATTTGTCCGATAAGAGCATATTGTTGTATTTCAGGAAGTTGTTTTTTAGCTTTAAGCTATCGTGCTTGGCTTCGAGAATTCGAAGTTCCTTTTTATACTCCTTTAATTTTTCTATAGTAAAGGTGAGCCTACCCACAGAATCCAAAAGCTGTTGAACGCGGTACTTTGAGGATTGAAGCTCTATATCGTTAACCTCGTTCAATGCCGATAATCTATCCACTTCGGCCTTCATCAAAGTAAGATCCTTGGTCAACAAGGTCTTTTCCTGCTCCAGGTAGTTGATCTGTGTCTTGGATTGCGCGTAACTGTAATAAAATGCAATTAGCACCCCAACGATTACGGCGACCAAGGCGGCAAGGATTAACTTGTAGTTAAATTTAGTATCTTGAACATCCATTTACTAGTAGGTCGGTTAAGTAGGTTATCTTTAAGATTTTGGTACGATCCAAGTTTTCAAATATACTAAATGATATCAACAGCATCCTAGTACCAAGGGGGTGTTTTGGATGTAATGCACCTATGGGTAAAGGTGAACGATTATTATGTACCGTTTGTCGGAATCAATTACCACTCACCGAGTACAATTTTATCGATGAAAACCCAATTGACCGTATTTTTTACGGTAGAACTAGGGTGAAAAAGGCAAATTCCTTCCTGTTTTTTACCAAAAATGGTATCGTTAAAAACTTAATCCATCATCTTAAATACAAAAACCAGCAACAGATCGGCACCTTTCTAGGGGATTGGTTTGGACAATTATTAAAGGAACAACAGCAGATAGACTTTATCGATGCGATAGTTCCCGTACCCCTCCACGTAAAAAAACTTAGGAAAAGGGGCTATAACCAACTTACCTACTTCGGTGAACGGTTAGGTTACCATTTGAGGGCCGATTATGTCCCAAACGTCCTATTAAAAACAGCAAACACCAAAACCCAGACCAAAAAGAGCCGAATTTACCGATGGCAGAGCGATAAGGCGCTTTTTACAATTTCCGACCCTACGCTCCTTAAAAACAAGAACGTACTTCTTATCGATGATATTGTAACGACCGGGGCTACTTTGGAAGCTTGCGCTAGGACTTTGAACGAAGTAGACGGCATATCCCTTTATATTGCTACCATGGCGGTAGTTGCGTAAATCGTCCCCGCCCTAACCCCCCGAGAGGAGGGAACGTAAATTTGTCGTGCGTCCAAATTAGTTGTTTCTTTGCTTTATATTTTTTTCAGGTTGATATGCTAGGGTCTGTAAAGAAAATAGACGTGTAAATTATACGCGGATATTTTAATTGCCACCAAGGCAAAAAACCCAGGCATAGCAAAGCTAAGATGAGTATTTTTAACGCAGGTGGCGAGCAATAGAACAAGTAGAAATGTACGGATCATTCCTTTTTAGACCCTTAAGACGTGTTTTTGGAACTCTTTTTATGGCTTTTGCAGTAATTGCCTTGGTTCAATGTGCAAGGAGGGGCACCCCTACCGGGGGTCCAAAGGACGTTACACCACCAAAGCTGATCAAAGCCGAGCCCAAGGATATGACCATTAACTTTAAGGAAAAAAAAATAAGGCTCTATTTTGATGAATACATAAAACTAAAAGACGTACAGAAGCAACTTATTGTTTCCCCTCCCCTTAAATATACCCCGATAATTACACCCCAAGGCAGCCCTAGCAAATATGTAGAACTAACCCTTAAGGATACCCTAAAGGAGAACACAACCTACACCCTTAATTTTGGACAGAGCATAATAGACAACAACGAAGGGAACCCAAACAGTTTCCTCACGTATGTATTTTCTACGGGGACCTATATTGATTCCCTCATGGTCGCCGGAGCCGTGAAAGATGCCTTTAAAAAATCTGCCGATTCTTTCATTAGCGTAATGCTGTACGAAATGGATAGCACCTATACGGATAGTACGATCTACAAAAGGCCGCCCAACTATATGACCAATACATTGGACAGTGCCGTAGTCTTCCGTCTAAAAAATCTGAAGGCCGGGAAATACGCCATGTTTGCCATAAAGGATGAGGGGCAAAACAACATGTTCGATCAAAAAGTGGACAAAATTGGATTTTTAAATGACACCGTGACGATCCCGACGGACAGTACTTACCTTTTGACCCTGTTCAAGGAAATTCCAAATTACAGCGTTGCCGTACCGAGTTTTACCGCCATGAACAAGATCATTTTTGGTTATTCGGGAAATTCGGATGAGATACAGATAACCCCCATGTCCGGTATACCCGATAGCGTACGGACCATGATAAGAAAAGAGCCCAACAAAGACACCCTAAATTTTTGGTTTACACCCTTTGATATGGATTCCGCAGTGTTCAAGGTAACCAATGAAAAGCTAAAAATCATAGACACCTTTACGGTAAAGGCTCGTAAGGTGGGCATAGATTCCCTACAACTTGCCCCAAACCAGTCGGGCACCTTAAGCTTTAGCGATCCGTATTATATCACGTCTACGACAACGCCTATCGTAAAAATCGATTCTTCTAAAATAAGTCTTTTTGACAAAGATACAACGGCTGTTAACTTTACTGTAAATTTGGACACCCTGAGCAATAGGATGCGGATTTCCTTTAAGGTAGAACCCAATGAAAAATACAACATGGAACTGCTGCCAGGAGCCATTGAGGACTTTTTCGGGACCCAAAACGACAGTTTGACCACTTCGCTTTCAACCGGGAGTTATGCCGATTTTGGCAACTTAAAATTAACCGTGGAAGGGGGCATCGAGTTTCCGGTCATTGCACAGCTAACGGATGAGAAGGGAGAATTAAAACGGGAAATCCAAACGGGTGATAAGAGTGAATATGAATTTAATAACCTAAAACCCGGCAAGTATGTTTTTAGGATTATATTCGACTCCAACGGCAACGGCAAATGGGATACCGGCAACTATCTGGAAAGGAAACAACCGGAAAAAGTAACCTATTTCCCAGATGTAATAGAGTTGCGTGCCAATTGGGAGAAAAACCAAACGTTCATTTTAAAATAAAGGCATCCCGATCTTCCAAAAAACCCAGTTTTTTCCGAGTTTCCACAATATGATCTTTATTTAAGGTAGCAACCACTATCTCCTCCACTTGTGAAAATGCCAATCGTTCACCTAGCGTATCACAGACTGCCGAATGTCCTGGATAATCGTGCCCGGTTTTATCTTGACCGATCCTGTTTACCCCAATACAATACACCATATTCTCAATGGCTCGGGCTTTGAGCAAGGTATCCCATGCCATAATCCTGGGCGTGGGCCAATTGGCTACATAGATCAGCACATCGCACTCCGATGAGTTCCTCGCCCAAACGGGAAAACGCAGGTCATAACATATCAACGGACATATTTTGAACCCCCTGAAATCTACGTTCAGTTTTTCGGTCCCGGCTTGGTACACCTTATCCTCACCCGCCAAAGTGAAGGTATGACGTTTGTCATAATGAAAGGCCCTTCCATCGGGTTTAACAAAGAAGAGGCGGTTAAAATACCTGCCACCTTCAAAAATGACGATACTCCCAACAACGGCAGCGTTGTATTCCTTAGCCTTTTCCTGCATCCAGGCAACCGTTATTTCCCCTTCCCGCGGGTCCAAATTTTCTGGGGCCATTGTAAAGCCCGTTGTAAACATTTCTGGCAAAACAATGATATCCGTTTTGTTGGAAATCGATTCCATTTTCCGGGAAAACAACTCCCTGTTACGCTCGGGGTCCTCCCAAAACAGAGGAACCTGAATAAGTGCTATTTCTAGTTTATTGGGCATCTATCGTCTATTTGGCCTTTGTTCAATCTACATACACATCCATGTTCCCCTCTATGGCAAGCCTATACAACTGCTGCAATTGCGATTCTAAAATCCTGTCCTGCGAGAGCTCGGGCAAATTGCTTATCGGGAAGAAGGCCGCATCCTTCATGTCAAAACCGGGTTCTAAAACACCTCCCTCGATCTTGCATAAAAAGTTGAGTTTATAAATGTACAATGGTTGGGGCGGATGGGGGTGGCATTTTTTATCGTAGACCGCCAAAAGACGGATTACACTTGTTTTTAATCCCGTTTCTTCCTCAATTTCACGAACTATCATTTCCGTAGGGGTAAACCCCACATCTGCCCAACCTCCGGGAATCGTCCAGTGGCCATCCTCCTGCTCTTGGGTCATCAAGATCTCCGTGTTCCCGTTCAGCACCAATCCCCGAACGTCTACTTTCGGGGTGGGATAATCCACCACAGGCATATAAAAATCTCGTAGGGCCGATATCGGCCGATCGGAAACCTTACTGAGCAGTTGCAAACCAATCTCCCGTAATTCCTCATACCGTTCCCGATGATATTCATCATCGGCATAGACCAATCCTGTATCTGCAAGGGCCTTTATTCTTTTTATAAGTTCCAGCGGTTGTTTATCTTCCATTAGGAATATTGCTATGGTTTAAAAAAGGACTTAGTGTGAAAATGGGATTTCCCCATTAGTACCACAATATGTTTATTGGACATTGCCATTTTACATTTATGACCCATCCATTTGCTCGGATGCCTCCAACAAGGCCACCAATCTAGGCAATCCTTGCATTTTGGCATGGTCTAGGGCTGTATTTCCACGGACGTCCTTCATCTTTTTATCGGCGCCATTTTCCAAAAGCAGTTTGGCAATTTCTTCTCGATTAAAAGTAATGGCATAGATGAGGCAGGTGGCGCCCATGGCATTGCGTTCGTTAACGTTGGCTCCGTGCTCTATAAATTTCTTGACCAAATCTGAATATCCTTTAAAACACACCCCCATAATTGCAGTGTTCCCAGAGGCATCCTTGGCGTCGATTTTCGCTCCCTGGGCCAAAAGATGGTCTACGATTTCAGACTCGTCACAATACGCGGCCAAAATTAACGGGGTAGACCCCCTATCGTCCTTACTATTGAGTAGTACGGGATTCTTCGCCAACATAGCCCTTACCTCCTTGAAATCACCATTCCTTATCTCATCAAAGAAAAATTCGTTCATGGGTTAGTATATTCGGTTACTCAATCAATTCATTACGTCTTCCAAATTTACTCAAAAAAACGAAGGGCCGAGAAAAACCATAGCTCTTAAAATCACGAATCTTGAAGATTCGATATATCACCAGTAATTTACCTTGATTGCCCCAAATAGTTTCGCCTATTCCATTTTTTACGGTTGGCGAAAAGGGGCTTAATCCCTAATCCCCGGGGTAAAATCCTCAGGGGCGTTTTGGGGCAAGTTTATGGTTCCCGCTGCACCAGTATCGTTGTAAACGGTCCATTCGCCAAATGTATAAACCGGATTTGCCTTGGTAATCCCCGAGTTCCTAACCGCCCTACCATCCTCAAATTCGTGGTCGGTGCCCGACCCATCTTCCCCTATCACACCAAAGGTGTCTATTACCGCGCCAAAAGGATCTACAAGTTCTAAATTGTCATCCCCGTTGGAATCGGCGGGACTGTTGGTCTTTACTCCAAGGTCCGGAGCGAAACCATAGACCGTCTCAAATTCCATGGCGTTGGGAGATATCACAAAGGTGCTTTCCGTATTGATAGTAAAATTGCTCAGATCAATTGATGAGCTCACCTCGGTATTGGCGTTGGTGTATCTGCGGAGCGACCAACCTTTTAGACTCAATGTCTCTGAACCGGAATTATATAGTTCTACAAACCTGGCCCCGCTGTTATTGTCCGGGTCGGCCAATTCCGAAATAAAAACCCGGTTGGAAGTCTGTTGGTCGGGAGGGCAACGTTTACCACTAAAATCTAAATCTACCAAATCCCGAACCACTAATTGGAAGGTGTTGTTATCCTCGGTCAATACTCCCGTAATCGTACCGTTTCCATCTGGCAGAGGTTGCGCTTGAAAGTTGGCATAACCACTGTTTAAAAGGACAATTTCGTTCCCTTCACAATCTTTTAAAGTTCTTTCGGTTTCCTCTTGGGGAGTTGCAAACGGAAGACCCACTTGTTCATCGACCACCTCTAGACCATCTAATTGGATCAGTGTACTTAGCATATCGGCGTTCAATCCGTCAATGGTTGTCAATCGTGGTTTGATCGGTGCGGGAGATTCGCAGGCAGCGAACAAATGTTGATCCACTGCCGCAGCCGGAAGACGACCTACGGACAAATTACCAAACGAAGTAAAAACTCCCCCTATCTTATAAACCCCCTTGCTTTTTCCCAGATATAATCCTTTCAGTTTTACAAATATCTTTTGTCCGACCCCATAAAATAAGTGGGAATCCCGTACATCTATCTCAATTTCCAATCCCAGGGTCGGATTGTCCGGGCGATCTTGAAAGTGGAGGTTTCCAAAAAAATTACCCTCCTTGTCCGAAGAAACTACCACTCCTTCCAAGACCAGATCCCCCTGAATTTCGACCGTGCCGTCCACGTAGAGGTCTTTCACATTCTGGATCGTTGTGTTGGCAATTAAACCCTTGCTACATTGGGTTTCGGGCGGGTCGAAATCCCTGTTCTTGACACAGGAAGAAAAAAAAACAATTTCTACTAGAACCAGAATTACTATTGTTTGGAAGGTGTCTGTCTTCATGAATAATAAATTATCCTTCGTTATATTCTTATCCCTACAGGAGTTTAATAACCTTGTAGGAAAAGCTTAAAAACTTACCGCTAAATTTAAAAAGTAGGTGCGGCCGTACCCATACCAATATTTTGGGGCAAAAGAGGGAGTTCCGCTCAGATTGTCCTGTGCCATTTGGCCAAAATTGCCATTGCGGCTCTGTTCGTATCCGCCAGTCCTAAAAACGGTATCGAACATATTGTTGACACTGGCGAATACGCCGATATACTTCCCATCGATCAACCAAGATTTTCCACCGATCAGATTCAACAGGTAAAAATCGTCCAACCTTTTCTGCGCCAATAGCACTTCTACGTTTTCTGTAGTTGCATTTGGGAAAGGCTTTCCGGTCCCAGGATCCAAATAAAAACTTTGAGTGCGAAGGATAGGTGAAATACTTGCATAGTTATTGGCCAAATAGTTCACCGTCATCCCCACCCACCAATATTTTGGATCCCTGTATTCCAATCCCAGGGCGTAAGCTTGCTGAGGGCCTTGCGCGAGTTTGTAGTCCTTTATTTTCGAAATCCCCAAATTGACGTTTCCATCGGGATTTATCAGGTCTTCTTCGGCCCCTGCGGTATCAAAATTTATGGAGACGAACGGATTACTAGCGTATACATATTTTCCAATGGACGCTACAGTGGATAGTTTGACCGCAGCAGATATTTGGTATTCCAACCCGATCTCGATCCCCATATGCAACTTGTCCAGATCGGTGACCACTTCCTGAACAAAATCCGATCCCACTCCTGCGTCAACAAAGAAGAAGTTGATGTCCGTGGTATTTTGGAATCGCGTATAGAAACCGCTAACCCGTCCCATTAATGCGGGTAACCGAACGTAATAATTAAGATCGACCGTCGTAATTTTTTCACTTTGAAGGTTCGGGACAACTCGGTTGTTTTCACGCGGGTTTACGTATGCATTTTGCACTACCGGAGCCCTGTTTAGGTAAGCTCCTTGGATTGCGAGGAAATGCCTTCCCGTTATTCTGTAGGTAGCACCCCCTTTAATTCCAAAATTGGAAAAGTGGAGCTTTTCTCCATATCCAAACGAATCGTCCAAAAATCGTTCATTGCGGTAAAGGCCATCCCTCTGGTAACTTTTTTTGGAATACCCTGCCGAAATAAATCCGTCCCATTTATTGAACATCACTTGCAACTGGACAAAGGTTTCCAAAGCATCTGCCTCGATTTCATAATGGTAGTTAAAAATATCCCCCTCTCCCTTTTGGACCGTTCCGTCCAAGTCATTCTTGGTGTCTGAAAAAGGATCGATGTCTTCGTGGTATTCCGCTCCCAACAAATCTTCCAATTGGGCATAATTATCCGAGGTTAGCTTATTGTAGGTTATTCCGAAGTCCATTTTAAAATGTTCGGATATTGATAGGTTTCCGATGCTATTAGCGTTCAACTGTCTGTCATCCGTAGTATCGTCGTACAGAACATAGGCGGCCTTTCCCTGAATAGTGGGACTAAAATTTGCTGTATAGAGCCTATTCCAATTCAATTGGGGGTTCGCCAAAAAACCTTGTCTAGCCATGTTGGCACTGATAAAATTGGCTCCGATGGGGCTATTGATATAGAAACTGGGCAAGTATCGATAATAGGTCGGATCCGGACTAGGGGCGTGGTAATACCCCAATCTACTTTTGGCGTAAGTGCCAAACTGATAGGAAACCCCTGTATTTAGGGCAAACTTTTCAGAAGCATGCAAATAATTGAGCATTGCGATGGGCTCTTGGATCTTACGCTCCCGGGAATTCCTGATTTTTCCATCTTGTTCTCCCCAATAGGGATTGTACTTGTTTCCGACCAGATTGTATACCTCCTCGGTAATGGCTGAAGAACGTCCACGACGATTGGAGGCGAAAATTGCCGTAAGGAGTAAACTGTTTTTGGGATTTATTTGGTATTCCAGCGCTCCATATAGCGAATACGAGTCATATAGCGTACCGTCCAAATATCCTTCCTTGGCCCATCTTCCGGAACCGGACAAGCTATAGGCGAATCTATTTTTCAGGGTACCAGAATTATAGGTGGCCATAAACCGACCTGCGTAGGTTCTATTGGACGCGGATGCGGAAAGCCGGACGCCAGGTCTAAGTCCCGTTGGCCTGGTATCTATATTCGTGGATCCCAGAACTCCGGAAAAATTATAATCGGAGGCCTGTAGGCCGAATGTAAATTCCTGGTTTCTAGTCACATCGTTGAGTCCGCCCCAATTATTCCATTGAGGCCGGCCATCCATCAATTTGTTCATAGGGATACCATTGATAAGAACCATCCCGTTTTCTGAATCGTAGCCACGCACCCTAAAGAAAGCCTGACTAAAATCGAAAGCGGCCCGATTGAGGAATACGTCCCTAGTGGCCTGTAATATCCCAGTGGCTAGTGAAACACTCTCCTCATCGGAAATATCCTCTTCGCTCAAGATCAGCAGGTTTTCGGAACTCTCCATAGCGATATCCTTTTCCAAAAAAATGGGGCCCAAATCCAGCTCCTTGCTTTCCAGACCAAGGGGCAATCGTTTTACGATATAGTCGGGAGCGGCTATGTTTAGCACATATTCGCCAATCAAGGGAACAACCAGTTTAAATTTACCATCGGTATCGATCAATTTCGAAATCGTAGTTCCTTCAATTGCAATGGTAACACGGGGCGGGACAACCGTTGTATGCCGATCTAAAACCGTTCCCGTTACGGTGCTCGCTTCTTGAGCAAATATGGACTGAAATAGTACTCCCAGAAGAACAAAAATGCAGGACCTCCGAAGGGGCATATGGGCATAAAGATTGGTTAGTTCTTCTCAATTTAAGAAAAAAGATGTATTTTCTTCATAAATATGATGTATTTTCGATGAAATTGTTGTATTAGACTACTTTTTTATGAAATTGAGGCAATTTTTTATTCTGGTTCTCATCTCCCAACTTTCCGTTTATAGTCAGAGAGGGGAAACTTTTGAGGTTAGGACGATTGCATTTTACAACGTGGAAAACCTATTTGATACGATCAACGACCCTAAGACGTTCGACGATGACAGGACGCCATCCGGCAAGGACCAATGGAATTCGGAAAGGTATCATCAAAAAATCGCCAATATTTCCAAGGTCATTTCGGTAATAGGAAGCGAAACCACCCATACCTCACCGGATATCATCGGTCTTTCGGAGGTAGAAAACCAACAAGTTCTAGAGGATTTGATCAGCCACCCCAACTTACGGGAAATGGGGTACGGAATCGTACACTTTGAGTCACCGGACGAACGGGGCATCGATGTTGCCCTACTCTATAAGAAGGCGATTTTTTTGCCAAGTACCTATAAGAGTAGACGGCTGATACTAAAAAAGGAAGACGGGGAAAGGGATTATACCCGTGACCAGCTCGTTGTAAATGGATTTCTGGATAACGAGCAATTTTATTTTATCGTAAACCATTGGCCATCTAGAAGTGGAGGAGCGGCGCGGAGCAAACCCAACCGTGTGGCCGCAGCGCAATTGAACAAACAGATCATGGACTCTATCTACCGATCGGATGCCTCGGCTAGGATTATAAGTATGGGCGACCTCAACGATGACCCGATCGACGATAGCTTAAAAAAGACCCTAGAAACAAAAAGCGATAAAGACGCCCTAGCACCACACGAATTGTACAACCCAATGGAAGCCCTATACAGAAAAGGCGTTGGCACTTTGGCGTACCGGGACCATTGGAATTTATTTGACCAGATTTTCTTTACGGGTAATTTAGTGTTCGCACCGGAACAAAATTTCCGATTTTGGAAAGTCGGGGTATACAGGCCGCCCTATCTTATTATCCAAAAGGGGGCTTACAAAGGATATCCCTACAGGACATATGCCAACGGTAACTACACTGGCGGCTATAGCGACCATTTCCCAGCTTATATTTATCTCATTAGGAAGGAAAGTCCTCCCCCCGGTCCCCGGTAAAAATTCAAAGTTCCAACCACCCCTCCCCGAAAACCCGGTACAAAAAAACCTCGTGGTCTAGTGCACCGTTTTAGCACACCAGGACCCGAGGTTATATACATCTTTGTAATATTTAATGGCTAACGGGTTGGTTTGCAATTGCAACTTCTCCCCGCCAACCATCGGTAACCTATAGTTCCTTGATCTTAATGTTTTTCCACTTTACCTTAATTCCCCCTCCGTCATGGATCTGTAGGGCTATAGAGCCCTCCCCTGCACCAATTTTGGCGTCGGAAATTGTTACCATTTCTACCCCATTTAGCCAAGAGGTGAGCGTATCGCCAACCAATCTGATCTTCATTTTGTTCCATTCCCCAGGCTTTAGCACTTTATCCTTTTCCGGCGCTGGCTTTATCAACCATCCCCTGCCATAGGACTCATATACGCCACCCGTATCATGTCCGGGAGGAGCTACCTCCACTTGCCATCCGCTTACTTTGGTGCCGTCTACGGTAGACCGAACGAATACGCCACTATTGCCATCGGCTTCTTGCTTGAATTGCAAGGTAAGTTCAAAATTTTTGTACGGCTTGTCCGTGGTCAAATACCCGTATTGCTTATCCGGCCCACTTTCACAGACCAATAAACCGTCCTCTACGTACCATTTTTCAGTACCGTGAATTGTCCAACCGGTGAGGTCCTTACCGTTAAAAAGCGATTTTTTTTGCGCCAAAACGGTAGTGGATACCGAAAATAGGAGCAACATTGCGATCGTAAATGAATTTTTCATGTTTATTATTGTGGTTTAGATTGTTAATTTTTAGTTCATCCATTGTCCCCAAGGAATACGGCTCAAAAAAAGAATAAGTCCCAACCCGTAAAACAGGGAAATGGTCTTAAATTTGCCCTTTGCCTCCAATATTTTTTTATGCCGGGACCAACCTATTGTAATTAGGACGACCGCCACTATATTTACGAAGGGATGTTCTACGGCCAATAATCTCGCTGCGGAGTTTAATCCGCCCATACCCAGTGTTTTTATGGCATTAAATCCGTTGGCGGAGACAAAATAGAGCGCCAATCCTACCAATAGTTGCAAATGGGCAAGGATCAAGGCAAAAAGACTGATTCGGAAATCCTTTTCCAGGGTGAAAAGTTTATTCCCAAAAAAACCGATAATGGCATTGATCACCGCCAAGATCAAAACTGCCAGGACAATATAGGCCAAGTAGGAATGAAGGTTGAGTATCCAACCATAGGCAAGCGATGGTTCGTTCATAATTTGTTTATTTTGGATTTCTCAAATGTAGTCATTTAGAAGTATAAAAAAAACCCCGACGGTGCTGTCGGGGTTCTTTTAAGAAAATATTCTGAAATTAAAAATTATATCTGATTCCCAAATTCCACGTGGTACCAAAACCAAACCACACTTCGTTTTGGTCATCGATTCCATCGTACAGCACGGAATCGGTGGCCGCATGGATATTGGTGTTGGATTCGGCGATATATTTAGTGTTGAATACATTGTTGACATTTAACCTAAAATCCAAGTTGGTAGTGTTCTTAAAGCCGAGGTTATAGCCGGCCCCCAAATCGAACAAATTGTAGTTGGGCAATTTTAAAGCGCCAGGGTTGTTGGGCGTTAAGAAATTATCGTCATTGGCTATATCGAAATCGGCATATAGATTGCCCACATAGCGCCAATTGGCGTTTACACTTAAATTTTCGATTACAGTATAGTCTGCACCCAAATTAGCTGTCAATTGCGCGGCATCCCCCACTTTCACATCTTCCAAATACAAGGTAGAAGTCCCCACCAAATTCTGGTTGTCGTCAAAAACACTGGCCTCTATGTTGTCCTTATACTTCCAATCCCCGACAGAGAGCATCCCATTGAGCCTCAAGTCTTGGATAGGTCTAGATGTCAGTTCAATTTCTATTCCATTGTGCAATTGTTCTATACCCGAATAGTTGGCCGTACCTTCCACACCGGCACCAAGATCTACACCTCTGGAAATAAAGCGATTGCCCCAAGAGGTACTGTAGAGGTTAACGTGTGCATTTATAAACGCGGATCTAAACCCATAGCCCAGCTCTACGGAAAATATATTTTCATTTTCCGCATTGTCGTTGACGTCATTTGCAAAATTTGGATAAATAGCATCGAAAATGGGCTGACGAGAGATATAGCCTATATTAAAGAATACATTTTGACGTTCGTCCAGGTTGTAATTTCCACCACCTTTTACATACCCACCTTTTTTGTGTGCCTTATCACTAGTTACGTTTTGTGGCTGGTCAAAATAATCGATTCTTCTGTAGCTTTGATCAGACAGCCCGGCCTGTAGCACACCGGATAAATTATCCCTTCGGTATTCCGCAATACCGTTGACTCCAAGCCAATTGACCTCCCCTATGTTATAGTAGTCTATTTTTGCTCCGCCCATGCCCATGTCCTTAAAAGGAGTGGCTTCAATGGTTTCGGTCTGGATTACCCCCGTGTCCAAATTTTTATTGCCGGTACTGTAATAGGCATCCAATCCCAACAGGTCGTTGAGCACCCTATAGTGATAACCTTTATAACCTCTTAAATCCAATCCACCGCCAAGGGTCCAATCTCCCAGTTCATACTTTAAATTTGAGATGGCTCCGAACCAATTATGGGAATTCATAGAAGACCTACGAATGGCAATATTGCTGTTTACCCCATCCTGGTTGTAACCATTAGAGCCAATAATATCGCCGGTATAGTTAGAATTGCCACCGGTATAAGGAGTTCCGGCCTTGTTGTTGGCCACTACGGCATCAAAATCTATAAGTCCATTTGATGTTCTATAGGGTAGGTCTCCATCATCGATTGCCTGTGTAAGGTCCTTTCTAAATGGATAAATTCCGAAATTTCTACCCCTAGACCCTGTGCCCCCACCACGGCCCCAAGAACCATAGATTGCTGTTGATAGGGAAAGGTTATCATTAATGTTCCAATCCCAGTTTAGCGTTCCGATAGGCTTGTTGTAAAAGTTTCTCCTAAAACTGTATTCTTCCCCGTTCAAATTGCCCCAGTCTGCATTAAATCTACGGAAATCGTCCCCGCCAAAATTCAGATAATCCCGTATACTTAGATTCTGGGATCTTTGGTTGTGCCATTGTGCTGCGCCCGTAAACGTAAAATTAAAGGCGTGGCTATCGGAAGGTTTATAACCCAGGGAAAAAAGGTAGGAATACCCTTCGCCCTTGGTGCCGTCGGCATAACCGTCTCCGGACCACCGTCCCAACAATACGCTAGCGGCCCATCCATTATCGCTAAGGCCTGTATCATAGGCCGCTACGGTCTTTATGTAAGCATCGTTGCCTACAATGCCGCCCACGAAACCACCTTCGAGTTTATCTGTACTTTTGGTAACAATATTTATCGTTCCACCAACGGATGGTACGGCCAATTTAGAGGCTCCGAGCCCCCTTTGTATCTGTATTCCTGAAGCGACATCGGACAAACCTTGCCAATTACTCCAATACACCCAGCCGTTCTCCATGTCGTTAACGGGCTGCCCGTTAACGATAATGGCTATATTTCTTTGATCAAAACCCCGGACGTTGATTCTGGAATCACCATAACCACCACCTTCTTTAGTGGCATAGACAGAGGGTGTTGAATTAAGAATTTCCGGAAATTCCTGGTTTCCAATTTTTTCCTGGATTTGCTTGGCCGTTATGGTAGATACGGCCACAGGGGTCTCCCTTTCCTTGGCCAGATCAATAACACCGCTACCCACGATCACAACCCCTTCCAATGCCTCTGCATTGGGTTCCAGACTTATGGACCCTACATTGCCCGGACCCGAAAATTTTACATTCTTGACAATAAAGCCAAGGTAGGAAACAACCAAGGTACCCGAGTTTTGCCAGACCTCTATAGTAAAGTTGCCATCAAAATCGGTGGCTACCCCATTGCTCGTTCCCTGTACCAAAACGTTTGCCCCCGGAAGCGGGCCACCCGCCTCGGCATCGACGACCGTTCCTGTTATTGTTCCTTGTGAAAATGAAACCGCCGTAAAAAACAATGCGGCCAGAAAAAAGTACATTTTATTCATAGTTCCTATTTTTGTTAAGAGTTCCTAATACGCAGCAAAATTAATACTTTAATAAAAGTTGCGCATTTAGCATATCTTGAATTAGTCACCTCAAAATTAACATAAAATAAACAAAAAAAAGGCTGGACAACAATTAAGTTGTCCAGCCCATATAAAAAATACATTTGTACTACCTTATTCCTTAAAGGTCTCTAGATGCTGCACGTTTAAACGGCCACTATTGGCGATATCGCAATTTTTTATAGCCTTTATCAACAGGGGTAGATATTAATTGTTTTCCGTTATCAATTGTTCTTCGGGTTGTTCATAAAATTCCATACAATCCAACTGGCCTTTTAACGGGGAAATAAAATCCAAATAGCCCTCTTTTAAAGAATCTGCAATGGGTTCGGCCGAAGGCAATTTTTCCCGCAAGGGATCCACCTGTCTTCCATTTTTCCAAAACCGATAACACACATGGGGGCCCGAGGTATTTCCCGTCATACCGACCCAACCAATTACATCTCCCTGTTTAACAAACTGGCCTTTCCTGACATTTTGCTTTCTCATGTGAAGATATTGGGTAGTATACGTGCCGTTGTGCCTTATTTTTACATAATTTCCATTACCCCCTCTTCGGGTAGACTCGATTACCGTACCATTTGCGGTAGCCAGAATAGGGGTCCCAATGGGAGCGGCATAATCCGTACCCCTATGGGGCCTAACCCTGTTGCCATAATATGCGATTCTTCGATTCAAATTGTATCTAGAGGAAATTCGACTGAATTTTACGGGAGCCTTTAAAAATGCCCTTCTAAGATTCTTCGCGGTATCGTCGTAATAATCGGTGATGTTCTTTAAGGAATCTGTTTTGTAGGCAAAGGCATAGAAAGGTTCTCCCTCGTGCTCAAAATAAGCGGCCTCGATCGGTTCGGCTCCGGCATATATGGAATCGTTGATGTACTTTTCCTTATAGATTACCTTAAACTTATCACCCTTTTGCAATCTAAAAAAATCGATGGACCAAGCGTATATATCGGATAGATTGTTAGTGACATTGTAGTCGATGCCCTGTTGTAAAATCGCCTCGGACAAGGAGGTCTCGATAACCCCGTATGCTTCCCGCTCCACATACTTCACCTTTTGCTTTTTTCTATAGGCGACAACGCTATCGCGAAAATCTATTACCGTATAATTAATGGGATCGTTCTGGTAAATAAAAACCTGGGCGGTTTCTGCGGTGTCCTTGGACTTTAGAATAAGATAAGGTTTGCCAACGTTGAACTTGCGAACGTCAAAGGTATCCTTGTATTTTTGGGAGATTTCGGCAATCTTGGGATATTCTACCTTGCTCTGGATCATCAGTTCCCCAAAACTGTCCCCACGTCTAACGGTGTCATTTACAACGGTAAATTGATTTAGGTCAAACCCAAAATGCTTTACCACGACAGGTTTTTCAATGGGCACTAAGGCCGCTACTTCTTTCTCAACAGGTTTTTCTTCTTTGCACGATGCCAATAGCACCACTGATAAAATAACGCCCCAGTATTTTTGCATTCCTATTTATTAATTTTCTCAGGGTTTAAAGATATGGCCTACCCCTTGTTTTCCCCAAATTTTAACTCTTGTTTTAAATAATTGCCCTTCAAAAGAGCAAATTACGTAAAATTGGCGGTAAATATCGCCTCCAATTGTTATTATTGCCGGATTTTATTTGCTGTATTTCAACGCGAATAAAAAACTACAAACAAATCCCTTTCCGTAAATGAAAGGCGATTTGTGTTCACATCCATCGCTTTAACGCTTTTATTTAAAGTTTATTATCGCTGCCTTGGTTAATATATTTGTATTTAAATAGTCGTCTTATCCCCACTTATTCCATTATAATCTTAAACTGATTTTTGAGACCGTTATAGCCATCAAGATCAGCTTTTATGGATCCTACGGCCAGATCGGCCTTAATGCGAATGGGGATCCTATTGAGGTCATTGGACACCCAAAGGGCCAAACTCTCCTGTTCCTTGAACGTTCGCCCCGATTGTACGAAGGGCCGAAATTTAAGGCACTCCACTTTTCCGTATTTGGTATTCAAAATTTCCTTGCCAAGATATTTAAGTTTAAATCGGAAGATTCCATCATCGTCGTACAACATATCTAACTCTATAGACTCCCCAACAACAAGTTTTTCAGGGTCATAGTTGTTCCGTAAGTAGTAAAAGGCCGAGACTATATCCTGAATATTACCGTTTAGGTCAAAATTAATTTTCTTTTGGTTTTTCTTATCGTTTAAGATGGCAACGTCTTTTTTATAATCGAAATTAATTTCAACGTCCTTGGTATATCCGCCTTCGTTGATTTTACGTATAAACCGGTAGGGCCTGCCGTCCTCTTTCCCAAAATAACTTTCGTAAGTATCGTCCACCTTAAAAAAAATGCTCGCAAAGCCAGTTGTTTTACCCTTCCCCACTACATGATAGACCGGAATCCCATCTATATTATTGGAAGTTACGTGCAGGGTTGCATAGCTCGCATTTAAGATTCCGTAGTGCAAACGGAATTTAAGCCATTCGCCCGGTTTGTAGGCAGAATTGCCTTCTTGAGCAGCAAGGAGGACACTGAAAAGCCCAAAAAGTACAAGAAATAGTTTTTTCATGCCCAAATCCTAGAATTTAAAATGTAAAAATAAAACAATAGCCATACCACGGTATTGCATTAACTTTTAATTAAACAAATTTTATTCCAAAGTATTGTATCCCAATTCCTTCCGATAAAACAAAAAAAGCCCTGGCATATATGCCAGGGCTTTTCCTAAATAACCAACCAAACTTTAAATTATGAAAAACCAATACTTTAAAGTTGCAAGGGAACCACCCCTTACACCAACAAAACTACTACCTATTTCCTACTTTACATAGGTTTTAACTTACTTTAACTATACTATTAACAGTAATTTCGACAAGCGGAACATTATTTTGACAATTCCTTAAGAAATAGGTCGGTTAAAAGCAATTTGCAGTCCACGATCAAACCGAAACGCAACGGGGGAAAACTTGTTCTACCGGCCTTTTATGGGCCGCAAATATAGGTTTACAAAAAGAAAAGCCCCAACGTTTCCGTCGGGGCTTTCCCTAAATAACCAACCAAACTTTAAATTATGAAAAACCACTACTTAAAGTGATAAGGGAACCACCCCTTATGGGGACAAATTTACGACGGGAAATAATGATTAATTTAGTTTTTAACGTACTTTAACGGAGCTCTTAACAGTAATTTATCAATTACAGGGTCCCCCTGGCCTCCTGCTCCCTCTCAATCGCTTCAAACAATGCTTTAAAGTTTCCTTTTCCAAAAGATTTAGCCCCTTTCCGCTGTATAATCTCAATAAACATTGTAGGCCTGTCTAAAATGGGTTTTGTGAAAATCTGCAAAAGGTAACCTTCATCATCCCTATCGATCAGAATACCCAATTTGCTCAACGGCGCCAAATCCTCATCTATTTCCCCTACCCGATCTAATACATTCTCATAATAGGACGATGGGACGGTCAAAAACTCTACGCCACGATTCCGTAGGTTGGTCACCGTTTCTATAATATTATCCGTTGCCATGGCCATATGCTGTACGCCGGCACCGTTATAAAATTCTATATATTCCTCTATCTGCGATTTCTTACGGCCATCCGCAGGTTCGTTGATGGGAAACTTGATACGCCCATTGCCGTTGCTCATTACCTTGCTCATCAGGGCGGTATATTCGGTAGAAATGTCTTTGTCGTCAAAAGAGACCAACTGCGCGAAGCCCATGACTTCGGCATAAAATTGACACCATTTGTCCATTTCGTGCCATCCGACATTCCCTACAATATGATCCACATACCGGAGTCCGGTCTTTGGGGGGGCGTAAAAGGGCTTCCACGCTTTGTATCCCGGCATGAAAATTCCCCGGTAGTCCTTTCGTTCCACAAAAACGTGGACCGTTTCACCGTAGGTATGTATCCCCGAAAGAACGACCTTCCCATGGTCATCCTTTAAGGTTTTGGGGGCAAAATAGATGTCTGCGCCCCTAGCTGTGGTTTCCCTGTAACTCTTGTCAGCGTTGTCTACCCAAAGGGCAATGACTTTAACACCGTCCCCGTGGGCCTCTATATGTCTATTGATCTCACCTCCCGGTTTTAGGGGTGAGGTAAGTACCAACCTTATTTTATCTTGCTGTACCACATAGGACGTTCTATCCTTTAGCCCAGTTTCCAGTCCGGCATACGCCAAAGGCTGAAATCCCCAGGCCGACATATAATAATGGGCCGCCTGTTTGGCATTGCCGACATAAAGTTCTATATAGTCTGTACCCAGAAGGGGCAAAAAATCCCTGGCTTCCAGGTTTTCCTTGGGCAAGTGCAGTGAGGATGAATCGGTAATTTGCATGATGTTTTATTTAAATTGAATAACGTATGTAGTGAAGATGTCCGGAATTCATTCTTAATTGGTCTCCCGTTCGGAAATAACAAATCCAAAGCAATCTCTTTACCACATGGCCCTAAGATGGGCCGTAATATCAATTCGAAAAAGCAACATAACAATCAGATTTTCTATGAAATGGTTTAAACTTTTTCTTTTCGCTAAATCCCGAATCTTCGGGGCTATGAAACGAAAAAAGACCAACCCGAAAGGTCATTCTGGCGGGCCTTCAAAAGGTCAAAAAAAATATTTAATTTTCACTAGAAAGCGAAAAGTTTAAATCACTTCTATTACAAATATCGGAATAATAGACGAATTTAGATGTTAAGGACATCCTTAAATATCTAATTTTGTCGGACAACTTGTTGTTGTTTTATCATCCTCAAAACCAAGTCGGGCAGTTGGTCGTGGGACGCTTTTTAAACTAAGGGGCATCGCGATGGTCTTTGTTTCCTAGAACCAGTAGCCTATACTAAAGAAAACGTCGCTCTGCGCCCTTTCGGGGGACCAAGAATAAAAGACCTGTACGGGTCCAAAAAATGATTCCCAGCCATAACCAAGACCATATCCCGAAAAATTGGGGGGAGTAAACCATTCTCCGGTCCTAAAGATATCGTCTTCCACGTTTGCGTAGTTGGCGGCAAACATGAGGTGGTTTTTGGGGGCAAAATTATAATCCAATCGCCCGTAGGCCTTTACAAAACTATTTCCCGGGAGTCCCAAAAAGTCATACCCAAAAAAGGGGATAAAATTGTTGATCATAGCGGCCCCGTATCCCCCCAAGGCAAAATCGAGTGCGGAAACCTCGGAAGTCCCCAATTTAAATCCGCCTTCGGTCTCCAGGTTTAGTGAAAATTTATCGAATACGTGAAAAGCCGCCCCCATTCTGGCCTTGCCTACGGCAAATTCCTTAAAATTGTTGTTGTAATCCGACGATAATAGGTATAAATGGAAATCTCCCGAAAAATATAGGCCTTGGGTCGGGAAATACTTGTCGTCATAAGTGTCTAGTATAAGTTTGCCATAAGTGCTAAAATAATTACTCTTTTCAAAGGTTGTCCTATTGGGATTGTTTGTGATCAATGGGACTTGGCCCGAGGGAGTGCCCAAGGTCTTGGTACTATATTTTAAATATTTTTCCTCCACCCCTAAAATAAAGGCGAATTCTTCGCGCAATACCGTTTGTATATACACCTGGCTGGTTATATCGGTGACGGACAAATTAATTTCCCCAATACTGGGATCCTCTATCAGGCCAAAGTTGGTTCGCAACAAATTATAGTCCACCTCTTTATTAAAGGCATTTAATCTGGAATTGAGTCCGAAGCTCCAATAAAATCCCTTGTCCACGTAATATTCCAGATCGTACCTTACATTATCCCCGATGATAAAATCAAAAGAGCCCACATCGTCTTTCATCAGCAGGTTTTTTTTCGTGAGATTTATTAAGGCAGCGGTTTTGTACAGGTCGTCATAGTGAACCGCCATCCTCAAAAAAGTTTTGTTGGGATTCTCCGTCAACTTCAAAATGAGGTCCTCCCCTTCCTCACTGGTAACCAGTTCGTACTTTATGGTCTTAAAGTTTCCCGTGGCCGCAAGGTTGCTTATGCCCAGCTCCAATTTCTTAAAAGAAATCTTATCGCCCAGTTCAAAGCGAAGCTTGCCTTTAATGTATCCCCTTGTGTAGTTGCTGGTACCTGACAGCAACAGGTTGTTCACCACCAAACTGTCGGCCACTTTAAGATGCCTATTGGGCAACTTAGGGGCGTTTTGTCTAAGTGCCAGTTCCCGGAGTTCCGGGTATTTTGCCTCGGTGGCTTTCTCTCCACTTGCTATCAATGTGGCTCCCGAACTAAAATCGATTACCGAATAGGTAGATATGTCTGGTTTAATATAAATATCGGTCTCATTTGCTTTCTTTTCCATATCCCTTGCGGTCCGGTAATTACTGATCTGCAAAAGTATTTCGGTAGCCGACAACAGGGATTCCCGGTCCGACAAACCGTGCTGCACATCTACCCCAATAATAAAATTGGCTCCCATTTGCCGCACCTCGTCCACTGGATAATTGTTCATTACCCCACCGTCTACAAGTAGTTTGCCGTCTATTTCCGTAGGTTCAAAAAGGGAGGGCAGCGCACCACTTGCCAAGAGGGCTTCGGGTAGGTAACCTTTGTCCAGGAGCACCTGGTCACCTGTTTCCACGTCCGTGGCCATACATATAAACGGTATGGGCAACTTGCGAAAATTACGCACGTCCCTTACCGGGTATAACAACCGAACCAATTCGTTGTAGATATTTTGGCCTCCGGAATATGCGGGAGGGAAGGAAAGTTTAAATTTATCGAACGGCAAGGTCAAGGCATACCTGTCCGCATCGTCTTTTTCATAAAACGATTTGGCTTCCCTAGGGAGGTTGTCTTGGATTAAATTAACAAAATTGGTCTTTCTAAAAATAGAATCCAATTCCTCGGCGGAGTACCCCGCCGCATACAGGGCTCCCACAATAGCTCCCATACTTGTGCCGCCAATATAGTCTAGTTTAATCCCGGCTTTTTCAATTACCTTTAGGGCGCCAATATGGGCAAGGCCCTTTGCTCCTCCTCCACTTAAAACCAGCCCCACTTTAAGGCTATCTTTACCCGGTTGTTGTTGGGCGCTCAAAAAGCAGAATGAAAACAACGCAAAAATCAAAACTATTTTTATAGGCATGGATTTCCTCAGATTTTTAATGAAAGGTACCGTAAACTTTTTTTGCTTTGGAGATTCCTATCGTTTCGGCTAAGTTTTCCAAAGAGGCTTCCTTGATACGTTTTACCGATTTAAAATTTTTCAACAATTCCTGGGTAGTTTTTTTCCCGATTCCCTCGATCCCTTCCAATTCCGATATCACGGCAGCCTTGCTCCTAAGGGTTCTGTGAAAGGTAATCCCAAATCTATGCGCCTCATTGCGGAGTTGCTGTATAATTCTTAGGGATTCGGATTTTTTATCCAAATAAAGTGGAATTGGGTCTTCGGGGAAATAGATTTCCTCCAATCTCTTTGCAATACCGATAATAGCTATTTTTCCCCGAAGTCCTAAGGACTCCAGACTTTTCAAGGCCGACGACAATTGACCTTTCCCTCCATCTATTACGATGAGCTGCGGCAGAGGCCCGTTCTCTTCCAATAACCTTTTATATCGCCTATGGACTACTTCTTCCATGGAGGCAAAATCATCGGGTCCCGTTACGGTCCTTATATTAAAGTGCCTGTAATCTCTCTTGGAAGGTTTGCCGTCCTTGAACACCACACAGGCCGCAACGGGGTGTGTTCCCTGAATATTGGAGTTGTCAAAACATTCAATATGCCTGGGTTCTTGAGACAAACGCAAATCTTTCTTCATCTGCGCCATAACCCTATTGGTATGCCTTTCTGGGTCCGTGATTTTAATTTGGTTAAAACGTTCCTGTCTAAATAATTTGGCATTGCGTTCGGACAGCTCCAAAATCTTCTTTTTGTCGCCGAGTTTGGGAACCGTTATTTTAAGATGGGGCTCCGCCACCAAATCGAAAGGTACATAAAGTTCTTTGGAAAGCGAATTGAACCGCTGTCGAACTTCCAAAATGGCCAGCTGCAAAAGATCCCTATCCGTCTCCCCTAATTTTTTCTTGATTTCCATGGTATGGGACCGGATGATGGCCCCATGCGCCAATTGTAAGAAATTTACATAGGCAAATACGTCATCGGAAATTATGGAAAACACATCTACATTGTTGATCTTGGGATTCACAATGGTGCTTTTAACCTGATAGTTTTCCAGTACCTCGATCTTATCCTTTATGAGCTGTGCCTCTTCGAACCTTAATTCATCGGCCAATAGTTTCATCTGATTTTTAAAATAATGCAGGGAGGATTTAAAGTTTCCCTTAATTATTTCCCTTATATCATCTACTTGCTTTTGATAATCCCCAAAGGACTGAAACCCTACACAAGGAGCCTTGCAATTGCCCAAATGATACTCTAGACAAACCTTGTATTTCCCGGCCTCTATTTTCTCTTGGGAAAGATCGTAATTACAGGTTCTCAACGGGTATACGCTTTTTATTAGGTCTAACAAAGTCCTTACTGTTCTCATACTGGTATACGGACCATAATACTCGGACCCATCCTCGATCATTTTTCTCGTTGGGAATATTCTGGGAAAACGCTCGTTCTTGATACATATCCAAGGGTAGGTCTTATCATCCTTGAGCATCACGTTATACCTGGGTTGATACTTTTTGATAAGGTTGTTCTCTAACAACAAGGCGTCCGATTCCGTAGGGACTACAATATGTTTAAGCGACCGAATTTTCTTTACTAATACTCGGGTCTTGCCATTTTCGTGCTTCTTTGTAAAATAGGAGTTGACCCTTTTTTTGAGGTTCTTGGCCTTCCCAACATATAATATTTTCCCTTCGGCATCATAAAACTGGTACACGCCGGGCCCTGTGGGCAGTGTGCTCAACAGTACTTTTATGGGGATTTCAGACATAGCTGTATGTAGCGAATTACTTTGGGGCAATGATACAGAACCCATTCAAAGTCAAGTTAGTACCTTTTTCCCAAATCGGCGATTATTTTCATTTATTTTAACTACCCCTATGGGTGCCATTTTGCACCAAAAAAATATCGATGCCAAGTACTTTGACTTCAAAAAAACAAAGTTAAACCAATTGGGCCAGTCTTAAAAAATCTTTCATTTTTGGCATCGAATAAACTGTGAAAAGTCGTTTAACGCCATTTTTGTACCCGAAAACAAACGCAAAAAGTGCATTTCATCGATAAATTTTGGTAATACATCCAAATATTGTGCCTTTAATAAAAAAATTTTGCGATAGAAAAAAAATAGGAGAATATCATCTTAACAATTTCATTCTCAAGGTTTTAACATAACAAATAAAATTCCGCCACTCCATCGACTTTTATAAGAAAATCCCATCTTTTTGTTAAAACCGTGCATTTCATCGATAAATTTTTACACTTAATGGGATTTATTAAGTTTTTTTTTTACATTTAAAAAATCAAAATTTAACATCATAACATCAAAAACTTATGGACATCTATCTGATAACCCTGGGCTCTTATTTGGTACTTATGCTACTATTCAAAATTTATTTTGAAGTGTCCACCGCAAACAAATAGGTAATTTATAGTTCCTAAGAATTTCCCCAAATTCGAAAGACTTAATCGATTCTTATGTTGAAAAAAGCTTTGCGGTCAGAATATATGGCCCGCAGACAGGGAATATCTCCCGAAGCACTTTCCAACTACAGTATTCGCATTGTCAATAATCTTCTTGAACTTCCTATTTGGTCGTTTGATTATTATCACCTCTTTTTGACCATTGTGGAAAAAAGGGAAGTGGACACCCATGTCATTTTATCCATTCTGCAAGGAAAGGATAAAAATATCGTGTTGCCCAAAATGAGTGGGAAAAACACCCTTACCAACTATCTTCTTACCGACAGCACGGTCCTAAAAACTAACCGTTGGGGAGTTCCAGAACCTGTCGAAGGACTTGAGGTGCCCCCGCACAAAATAGACGTGGTCTTTATTCCCCTTTTGGCATTCGACGCCTCAGGGAATAGGATAGGGTACGGAAAAGGCTACTATGACAGTTTTCTTAAGGAATGCAGGCCAGATGTCCTAAAGATAGGTCTATCCATCTTCGAGGCAGAAACTGCAATCAGCGATCTTCGCGAAGAGGATATTGCGATGAATTATTGTGTTACCCCCGATAAAACCTATTCTTTCTGAGGGGTTTCCTTTTCTTTCTTACCGAAGGCCTTATTGTTAAATACGATCAATATTCCCACGCCGGTGCTGATGGCCGTATCGGCAATATTGAAAACGGGCTCAAAAAACCGAAAATTGTTCCCGCCCACCACGGGCACCCACTGGGGCCAAGTTGTATCGATCAAAGGAAAATACAGCATGTCTACCACCTTGCCGTGAAACAGGCGGCCGTAGGGTTCCGGCGAAAACAATGTCGCCACCTGATTGTAGCTATCATTGAACAACGCCCCGTAGAAAACGGAGTCGATAATATTTCCCAAAGCTCCCGAAAAAATCAAGGATATGGCGATTATCAAGGTACGGGAAGCCCCCTTTCTTACCGAATCAAAAAACCAATACCCTATCCCAACGATAGCAAAAAGCCTGAAAACGGTTAAAAACAGTTTTCCCGAAACTTCCGAAATAGGAAGGATATCGCTCAGTTTGGTGCCCCAGGCCGCTCCCTCATTCTCGATAAAAAGTATTTTAAACCAACTGAATACGGGAACCGATTCGCCCAACTCAAAATGGGTCTTGATATAGATTTTGCTCACTTGGTCCACAATGAGGATCAACGCAATAAGTGCCAGGGATTTTTTAAAATTCATTTTTTAGTTAAAATAGATTCGGCAAAAATAAGGATATTATGCGCCCTGTTCATAGAAACCCCGGATTTTCTGTTTTTACCCGTTCGTTCTCTTTTATGATAAAAAGAAACGTACAGACCTACAAGATTACGAAAACCTTGTAGGCCTGATATTGAAATCCTTAAAGGCACTTTTTCAAGCTCCGCGCCCAAAGCACAGTCCTCTACTTCTGCATGTTTTTGGCCTCTATGCTCAACGTGGCATGGGGAACCAATTTTAAGCGCTCCTTATTTATAAGTTTTCCGGTAACCCTACAGACACCATAGGTCTTGTTCTCTATTCGCTGCAAGGCGTTCTTTAGGTCACGAATAAATTTTTCCTGTCTAATTGCCAATTGCGTATTGGCCTCCTTGCTCATCGTTTCGGAGCCTTCCTCAAAGGCTTTAAATGTAGGGGACGTATCGTCCGTACCGTTATTTCCATCGTTCATATAGGAACTTCTAAGCAAATCCAAATGGGATTTTGCTTTCTCCATTTTCTCTTCGATCAGCATTTTGAATTCTTCCAAATCCTTATCTGAATACCTTATTTTTAAGTCATCAGCCATAATTTCAATGTTTAATGATATACAATCTTGTTTTTACGTCATCAAAGGCGACTTCCGTGCCTTCCTCCAAATTCTCCTCCAAAACGAGTTCGGAGGTCAAGGTCTCGGTCTTGATATAGTCTATATTGCCATGCACCGCACGCTCTATCTGTCCATCCTTTAAAATCTTAACGTCAATTTTATCGGTAACCTCAAACCCGGAATCCTTTCTCAGATTTTGAATGCGGTTTACGAGTTCGCGTGCTATCCCTTCTTTCTTGAGCCCTTCGTCTATGGTAACATCCAGGGCGACCGTTATTGCACCTGAACTCGCTACCAACCAGCCCTCGATGTCCTGGGAAGATATATCTACTTCCTGTAACCGTAATTTAATACTTTTATTCTCAATATCAAGGATTATTTCGCCTTCCTGCTCTATTTTCTGGATATCCTTCTGTCCCAACATGGCTACCGCTTGGGCAATACGCTTCATATCCTTTCCAAAACGGGGACCCAATACCTTAAAATTGGGTTTTATCCTTTTCACCAAAATCCCCGAAGCATCGTCTAGCAATTCTACCTCTTTTACGTTGACCTCGGATTTGATCAAATGCGCTACGGCCTGAATTTCTTCCCTTTGCTTTTGATCCAACACCGGGATCATTATTTTCCGCAGGGGCTGCCGAACCTTTATTTTTTCCTTTTGCCTTATGGAAAGCACTAGGGACGATATGATTTGCGCCTTGGACATCTTGCTCTCCAGCTCTTTGTTGACCATGGCAGGAACAAATTCCGGGAAATTGGCCAAATGTACGCTTTCAAAGTTTTCTTTTTCCGTAATTTTTGTTAAGTCTTTATACAGTTGGTCCATAAAAAATGGTGCCACGGGGGCGGACAACTTGGCCACGGTCTCAAGACAGGTGTAAAGGGTTTGGTAGGCCGCTATTTTATCATTCCGGTAATCGTCGGACTGTTGGGCAGGCCCGCCAGGATCGGACTGTCGGGCAGGCCCGCCAGGATCGGACTGTCGGGCAGGCTTCCAAAAACGCCTTCTACTTAAACGGACGTACCAATTGCTCAGGTTTTCCTGGACGAAATCGGAAATGGCCCGTGTAGCCTTGGTCGGCTCATAATCGGCGTAAGCATCATCGACCAAATTGATCAACGTATGCAGCTCGGACAAGACCCATTGATCTATTTCCGGACGTTCTTCAATGGGTATTTCCGCCTCGGAATATGTAAAACCATCGACATTGGCGTACAGGGCAAAAAAGGAATAGGTGTTGTACAGGGTGCCAAAGAATTTACGTTTCACCTCGACAATTCCTTCCTCGTCAAACTTAAGGTTGTCCCAGGGATTGGCATTGGAAATCATATACCAGCGCGTAGCATCGGGTCCATGGGCATCCATGGTCTCAAAAGGATCTACGGCATTGCCCAACCGTTTGGACATTTTTTTGCCCTCTTTGTCCAATACAAGTCCGTTGGAAACCACATTTTTATAGGCAACCGAATCAAAGACCATGGTAGCTATGGCATGTAGGGTATAGAACCATCCACGTGTTTGGTCTACCCCCTCGGCGATAAAATCTGCTGGAAAAGCCTTGTTTTGATCAATAAGTTCCTTGTTTTCCAGGGGGTAATGCCATTGGGCGTAAGGCATGGAACCACTGTCGAACCAAACGTCGATAAGATCGCTCTCCCGCTTCATAGGCTTGCCGGAAGGGGAAACCAAGGTTATGCGGTCTACGATATTTTTATGAAGATCTATGGTGTCATAGTTTTCCTCGCTCATATCGCCCACCACAAAATCGGCAAAGATGTCTTCTTTTAAAACCCCTGCCGTAACGGCCTTTGCCATAGCTGCTTTGAGTTCGGCAACCGATCCAATGATGATCTCTTCCTTGCCGTCCTCGGTACGCCAAATGGGCAAGGGAATCCCCCAATAACGGGAACGGGAGAGGTTCCAATCATTGGCATTTGCCAGCCAATTGCCAAAACGGCCATCACCAGTGGCCTTTGGCTTCCAGTTGATGGTCTGGTTAAGCTCGTACATCCTATCCTTTACCTCGGTGATTTTAATAAACCAGGAATCCATAGGATAATACAGGATGGGTTTGTCCGTACGCCAGCAATTGGGATAGCTATGGACGTATTTTTCGACCTTAAACGCCTTGTTCCCTTCTTTTAGATTAATGGCCAGCTCTACATCCACGGATCTTTTCGGAGCCTCGCCGTCGTCGTAATATTCGTTCTTCACATATTTACCGGCCAACGCTCCCATTTCGGGTCGGAACCTTCCTTGTAGGTCTACCAATGGCACGGGATTGTTGTGCTCGTCCAAAACCAGCATGGGCGGTACTTCTGGCACGGCCTCTTTGGCTACCTTGGCGTCGTCCGCACCAAATGTAGGGGCGGTATGCACAATACCTGTACCGTCTTCGGTGGTTACAAAATCCCCAGCAATGACCCTAAAGGCATTTTCAGGATTCTGGTAGGGCTGGGCGTAGGGCAAAAGCTGCTCGTATTTGATACCCACCAAATCCTTGCCCAAACAACTACCTATAATAAGATAGGGTATTTTACTCTTCTTACTGTCCGACTCGTAATCTTCCTTTCTAAAATTACTCCAGGCCTCCCAATTTTCTACTTCAATAAACTTTCCTGAAAACTGCGTCCCCACAAGGGATTTTGCCAGCACTACGTTGATAGGTTCAAAAGTGTATTGATTGTAAGTCTTAACCAGTACATAGGCTATCTTTGGCCCAACCGTCAAAGCTGTATTTGAAGGTAGTGTCCATGGGGTGGTCGTCCAGGCGAGAAAGAAAAAATCCTCCGCTGAACTCTCGAGCCCCCTTCCGCTTTCGGTACCTCCCCCAGAGGGAGAGGAAGCATGGTTAAATGCCTTTGGAATAGAATTTTCACTTGCCCCTATGAGGGATGTACCGAGACCCTTAAACTGTGCCACCACGGTGGTATCCGTAACATCCTGATACGTGCCGGGCTGGTTGAGCTCGTGCGAGCTCAGTCCCGTTCCCGCTTTTGGGGAATAGGGTTGTACGGTGTATCCTTTGTAGATGAGTCCTTTGTCGTAAATCTGCTTTAAAAGCCACCAAACAGACTCCATATACTTGGGCTTATAGGTAATGTAGGGATCATCCATATCTACCCAATAGCCGACCCGTTCCGTGAGTTCGTTCCAAACATCGGTATACCGCATAACCGCTTTTTTGCAAGCCGCATTGTAATCCTCGACCGATATTTTCTTCCCTATATCCTCTTTGGTAATGCCCAATTCCTTCTCTACGCCGAGCTCTATTGGAAGCCCGTGGGTATCCCAACCCGCCTTGCGCTTTACCTGAAAGCCCTTCATGGTCTTGTACCTGGGAAAAATATCCTTGATGGTCCTTGCCATAACATGGTGTATCCCGGGCATTCCGTTTGCAGAAGGCGGTCCTTCGTAGAAAATGAAGTTGGGCTTCCCTTCCCTAGTCGTGATGCTCTTGTTAAAAATATCGTGATCCTCCCAATAACGAAGCACTTCATCTGCTACTTTTGGAAGATCCAATCCTTTGTATTCCGCAAACTTCATAATAACCGCTTAAAATGCTATACGGCCCAAGACGGGCTCTGTATTAAAGTGTGCAAAATTATACATTTTGATTGAATTAATCCCGCTTCCTTCCCAAGGAAATGCCCTTATCCGCTGTTGGAATCCCCCCAGTTGTAAAGAAACCGTCCAAATTCTATTGTACGATGCAGATTTCCTGTTTTCACGTGGCACTATTTCAATAGATGGCCTAATTTTGCGAAGCGTTAAAAAAACTTCCATGTACCAAATATTTGTCACCGATTCAATTGGGGACGACCATGTTCTGGAATATAGAAAACACGAATTCCGAAACTTGATGGAGCTGCTGGCAGACCGCTTGTACGACGATATCGGGGAATGCCGTGGCAGGGCGCTCTGCGGCACCTGCCATATCCGTGTATGGACCAACGGAGCAAAGCTGGGCAAACAAGAACTCGTTGAAAAGCAGACCCTGGGCGACCAATACGAGATTTTTGACAACAGTAGACTGGCCTGTCAAATTCTATTGGACGGGGAACTGGATGGAACCAAAATTGAAATTATCGGGGGGGACTAAAACAGTTGGTAGTGCATGGTTCAATGTTTGTGACTCTAACCAAAGACCTCGTGTAACACGGCGAGCGATTTTGGTTTGCGAAATCCCTGTAAATGCAGTTCAAAATAAAGCACCATCCGTTCCAAAAGCAACCGCCGGTCCGACTTCTTTATCTCAACCTGACCGATGTTCCCAAAATCATTGTTACACAAACGTTTGAAGTGATCCAACACCTCGGCAGGCATCATGGGGTTCAACGAAGGAGCCTGCACAAATTCACCTTCCAATAAATCAAAATGGGGATGGTTTAAATGGGTAGTATCGGGATAAAAACCCAAATACCTGGTCAGGGACAACAGAAAAAAAAGGTGGAAATTGGCAATATTGTCATGTGCGTCCAGCCATTGTAAAGTGGTTTCCAAAAAATGGTAAAGATCTTGGTTGCGTTCTTCCTCGTGAATGGAATTGTGCAACATCTCGGCCAAAAATTGCGTCATCGCATTTTTGGCAATGTCCGTGTAAAGCGAGCTGTAGGGGTAATACGTCTTGGCCTCCCGAATACTTTCCAACGTTCCCTTATTCCTGTGAACGGCCACAATTTCCAGTTGGGACAAAGGCTGAAAATGGGCGACCCTTAATTTTCCTCTTTTGGAGGCCATGATCCCCTTGAGCAAATAAGATTTTAACCCGTCCGATTCCGTAAAGGCCTTTACTATTAAACTGGTGTCCCCATACTTTAGGGAGGAAAAAACTATGGCTTTGGTTGTAACTTGCACTTAAATAACCCCTTGCGCCAACATGGCATCGGCCACTTTAACGAATCCGGCTATATTAGCCCCTTTTACATAATTGCAATAACCATCCTCTTCTATTCCGTATTTAATACAGGAATTGTGTATTTCTTTCACGATACCCTTTAATCTATCGTCCACCTTTTCCCTAGACCAACTATAACGCAGGGAGTTCTGGGACATTTCAAGGCCAGAAATCGCAACTCCACCGGCGTTGGAGGCCTTGCCGGGAGCAAACAATATCCTAGCTGCAAGAAATTCCTGCACCGCTTCGGGGGTCGAGGGCATATTGGCACCTTCGGCCACGCAGATGCAGCCATTCTTAATAAGGGCCTTGGCGTCCTTTTCATCCAATTCGTTCTGTGTGGCGCAAGGGAGGGCTATGTCGCAGGGAACTCCCCATGGTCTTTTTCCTTCGTGATACTCGGCCGAATGGTATTTTTCGGCATATTCCGAAATTCTGCCCCTTTGGTTGTTCTTTAAATCCATGACATAGGTCAATTTCTCGGCATCTATACCCTCTTTGTCATAAACGTACCCCGAGGAATCTGAAAAGGTTTGTACGGTACCTCCCAGATGGATGATTTTCTCCGCAGCGTATTGGGCCACGTTACCAGACCCGGAGATGTTCACGGTTTTACCCACAACCCCCTGCCCATGGGTCTCCATCATAGCTTGGACAAAGTAAACCGTACCGTAGCCGGTTGCTTCCGGCCGTATAAGGGAACCGCCCCAAGAAAGTCCTTTCCCGGTTAGAACCCCAGTAAATTCGTTCTTTATCTTCTTGTACATTCCAAAAAGATAACCTATTTCCCTGGCGCCAACGCCGATATCCCCGGCGGGCACGTCCGTGTTAGGGCCTATATGCCTGTAAAGTTCGGCCATAAAGGCATAGCAAAAACGCATCACCTCCCCGTCCGATTTCCCCTTGGGATCAAAATCCGAACCTCCCTTGCCACCGCCCATAGGAAGGGTTGTCAGACTATTTTTAAAAACCTGTTCAAAAGCCAAGAATTTAAGGATGCTCGCATTTACGCTGGGATGGAAACGCAATCCTCCCTTGTAAGGCCCCATGGCCGAATTCATTTGAACCCTGTAGCCACGGTTAACTTGAAACTGACCCTTGTCGTCGATCCAGGAGACGCGGAAATAGATCAACCGTTCCGGTTCTGTCATCCTTAACAGGACATTCTTTCCTTCGTATATTTTGTTTTCTGCAATGTAGGGCAGCACCGTTTCCGCTACCTCTTCCACCGCTTGTAAAAATTCGGGTTCGTGCGCATTTCGGGCCTTCACCTCCTGCATAAATGCCTTTATTTTTTCTTCCATAAAATCTATAAAATTTAACCCTGAAATTTAATCGAATTCTTTGCAAAAATCAACAACTTCCAACAACATCAATACTCAGTGCCCAAAGAATTGCCAAATTAAAAATACGGGTGCAAAATTATGTTTTATCTATAAAAAAAACCTATATTTTTAAATAATCATCGATTTGTCGTTTGGATAATGGACCAACCTGGGGTTTCCTTTACCGATTCCGTGAAGAATTGGAGGTCTATAACATGGCCCTCTCCAGATCTGCAATAAGGTCTTCCTTATCCTCTATCCCAACGCTCAAGCGGATCAAGGTGTCTACTACTCCAATTTTATCGCGTTTGGCCTTAGGTATACTGGCATGGGCCATGCTCGCAGGGTGTCCGGCAAGGCTCTCCACGCCCCCTAGGGATTCCGCCAAAGTAAATATCTCCAGTTGCTCGAGTATCCCAATGCTCTGGGCAGCATTTCCTACCTTTGGTACAAAAGAAACCATGCCCCCGAAAGCCTTCATTTGTCTTTTGGCGATGGCATGGTTGGGAAAATCCTCAAAGCCGGGCCAATATACCTTTTCCACCCGCGGATGAGCTTTCAGAAAAGAAGCGATCGCGCTTCCATTTTCGCAATGGCGCTGCATCCGTACGTGAAGGGTCTTGATGCCCCTGAGCACCAAAAAACTGTCCATCGGACCACAGATCGCCCCGGTTGAATTTTGGATGAAGCGCAACTTCTCGGCCAGGCCGGCATCGCGGACGACCAAGGCTCCCGCCACAACATCACTGTGCCCTCCAAGATATTTGGTGGCCGAATGCATTACAATATCCGCCCCTAGTTCCAACGGTCTTTGTAGATATGGGGTGGCAAAGGTACTGTCTACCGCCAACAACATGCCATGTTGCTTTGCGATTTGGGAAACCATCCCAATATCGATAATATTCATCAAGGGATTGGTGGGCGTCTCTACCCATATAAGTTTAGTTTTTTTGGTAATCCGATCTGTTATCTCCTTTGAATTTTGCATATCCACAAAGCGGAATACGATACCAAAATTTGCAAAAACCCGATTAAACAGGCGGTAACTACCCCCGTAAATGTCGTTGCCCGAAATAACCTCATCCCCTGGCGCCAAAAGTTTTATTACCGCATCCAGGGCCGCTAGTCCACTGGCAAATGCCAATCCGTGATTTCCATTCTCCACGCTGGCCAAAGCTTTTTCCAATGCCGTTCGGGTCGGATTCGCACTTCTGGAATACCCATAACCCTTATGCCCTCCAGGTGTGCTCTGCGCAAAGGTCGAAGTTTGGTAAATTGGGGGCATCACGGCGCCGTATGCCTCATCCGGTTTCTGGCCCCCGTGGATGGCTTTGGTATTGAACCTTATATTCCGTTCTTCCATTTTTTGAATATTTATCATTCAAATTTATCCTTAACTTTTGGAGAAACCTATTAAACCGTATTTTTGCAACTTATTCTTAAATGAATTTGCATGAAGACCCGCTGGTTAAGTTTAATTTTGGCGCTGATTATATCGGGCTGTGGGGAAGAGGACCCACAACTCACATTTGCCCCTGTCTCCTATTCCGGGGAACAATGCGTACAGTGCCCAAAGATATCCGTCAATATCCCGGAAGCATTGGGGAAAACAAAGATCGTCACGGCGGTAAACACCGCACTCACGGAAGAGATTATTTATCTTTTAACCTTTGACGACTCCGTGGAGGCGACAACGATCGATGAGGCCATCACATCTTTTAATAATGGCTTTTTAGAGCTCAAAAACAAATTTAACGAAACTATAGGTTGGGAAGCCAAAATTGATGGTAAAGTAGTCTATGACGAGGCCGATATATTGACCCTGAAATTAGACTCCTACATCTATACAGGGGGAGCCCACGGGTACGGGGCGAGCACTTTTTTAAATTTTGACAAGCAAAAGGGGGTCGAGTTGGAAAACGACGAACTCTTTAAGAATGTAGTGAACTTCCAGAAATTTGCAGAAATCAAGTTCCGGGAAAAAGAAGGGATCCCAAAGGATAAGCCCATCAATAGCACCGGTTATATGTTCGAGGACGAAATTTTTAAACTGCCGGAGACCATGGGGTTTACCAAGGACGGATTGCAATTGATATACAATCGCTACGAAGTTGCTTCCTATTCCGATGGTATCATAGAATTGACCCTTCCTTACGACGAAGTAGACACTTATTTAGCGGTGGATTATCGGGAGAAAAGTTAGTTTTCAGTGGGAAGTAGCGGTTGGCAGTTTCGGTCTTCAGAAGGCAGTAAAAGGTTCTAAGTTTAAGGTTCAGGGTTTGAGTTTTTTGAAAACACAGACTCTTGAAACATGTCAAAATTCAGCCATCAACTTTCAACTATCAACTATTTAGACCACTTTCTTCAACGCCAAAATGGCCCCTAAATGGAGGCCTTCGTGAAAGACGTTAAAGGCAATGGCAGCGGAAACATTGGACAGGGTGACGTTGGCACTGCTGGTGTATTCGTTGTATTCCTTAAAAAGCCCATTTTGTAGGTCTTCCTTGGTCCATTCCAAGGTGGAAAATAAATAATTGGCAATTTTTTTTATTTCTTCGTCCGTAGCGGTGCCGTCCGGTTTGGTACCTTTCATAAATTTATCGACCAACCCGTCCTCTATCCGCATTTGAAGATTGCTTAGCTTATATACCAATAACTGCTGGGTAACTACTACATGGGCAATGTTCCACCAAATATTATTGTTAAACCCTTCAGGTATCTTTAGCAATTGCTCCCTTGGGGTCTCCGTTAGGTATTTATATAGAATTTTTCGATTTTGCAGGGTAATGTCCAATAGTTTTTCCAAAATGAGTGTTTTTATTATTAACTTTTCCCGGATTCAATCCTCTCCATAAACCAAAGTTAGATTGGAAACGAGTATTGCAAAAATAGCACAAGATCTCGTTTAAACTTTTTGAATTGCGGTATAATTTAAACATTTGATGCCCGGCCGATGTCTTTTTTGAGTGATACAGAGGGGTCACAAAAGAAAAAAGGGGAAATAGACGCAAAAGATTAATTTTAAACGGATCGAAAAAACTTAAGCCAGTTCAATTGACAAGAAATGGGTTTCCTTGTACAGCCATTTTTTGTTGAAACCCTGAAAAAGAAAAATTGGGATAATGAACTGGTTTAATAAAAATGACAAAAGACGAAAAGATCAAAAACGTAGGCGCCCTATACAATTACCGCTGACCTATCTTTGCTCTTGACGTCCTTTGCCCCTGTTCCAACAATAGTAAAAACCGATTTCCCGATGAAAAAAATTTACCACCTAAGTACCTGTTCTACGTGCCAACGTATTTTAAAAGAGCTGGAACCATTGACCGGCGTAGAGCTCCAGGAAATAAAGACAAAACCCATTACCCCTGCCCAGTTGGCGGAAATGCACAAATTTGCCGGCAGTTATGAAGCCTTGTTCAGTAGACGGGCAAGATTGTACCAGGAAAGAGGACTAAAGGATAAACCACTCACGGAAAACGATTATAAAAACCTGATCTTGGAGCATTACACTTTTTTAAAGCGCCCGGTAATTCTTTTGGAAAACGAAATTTTTATCGGCAACGCAAAAAAGGATATAGAAATGGCCAAAAACACTTTGCATCCTTGAGCCAACGTAACCTTGCCATCCTCGCAGCTATAGGAGCTACCGTAATCTATGGGCTAAACCATACCATAGCCAAAGGGGTTATGCCTACGCATATAAAGCCATACGGGTTTATCTTCCTTAGAGTCGCCGGAGGAGCGATTTTGTTTTGGTGTATTTCATTTTTGGGTCCCAAGGAGAAAATTAAGACCAAGGATTGGGGGCGTTTATTTTTGTGCGCCATTTTGGGAATGGGGGTCAATATGTTCTCCTTCTTTAAGGGATTAGAGTTGTCTACCCCGATCAACAGCTCGGTTCTTGTAACCATAACTCCAATAATCGTGGTAATCCTTTCCGCTCTATTTATCAAAGAAAAAATAACCTTGGGAAAGGGATCGGGAATCGTCTTGGGGTTTATGGGAGCCTTGGGGCTCATTCTTTATGGAGCCGAAATAAGACAGGACGCTCCCAACATTCCATTGGGTAACGCACTAATTGTCTTGAATTCCACAACCTATGGTGCCTATTTGATTTTTGTAAAGACCTTGATTCAAAAATACCATCCCTTTACCTTGATGAAATGGTTGTTTACCATAGGGATGATCATTGACCTTCCCATCGCTTATCCAGACCTAGCACAGGTGCACTGGGGCCAACTCCCATTGGCGGCCATCGGGGCCATGGTATACGTGGTGGTATGTACTACCTTTTTAACCTATCTGTTCAATATTTACGCCCTTACCCAATTAAAGGCCTCCACGGTGAGTGCCTTTGTATACGTCCAACCCTTGATAGGCATCCTTTTTGCCCTCGCCATGGGCAAGGACGACCTAACTTTGGTAAAAGTCATCGCTACTATTTTTGTACTGGTCGGGGTGTATTTGGCCAGTAGGAAAACTAGGGCCTCCGCCCGGGCGTTATGGCGGCAAAAACGCTAGGCAGGTCACTGTCGCCTAAACCACGGTTTTACACAGATCGGTAAATTGTGCTCTTTTGCATTTACAGACGGGTAAAGTTGCCTTTTCTATAAAACGCCGGGCCGTGTACAAATGATCCGTTAGAGGTATCAATTTTAGTACATTGCTACTTTCTGTCTTTCCCTCGCCTGCATAAAATACGTTTCCTAGCCGCCCCCTTTAGATTTTATTGAGCAGGAATATAAATATCAAAAGTAGCACCTCTGTTTAACTCGCCCTTTGCTAGAATAATCCCGTCGTGGTTTTCTATTATTTTTTTAACAATAGCGAGCCCGATACCCGTTCCCGTATATTCTTCCTTACTGTGCAATCGTTGAAACACTTCAAATATTTTTCCGCTGTACTGTTGATCAAAACCAATCCCATTATCGGAATAGCGTATATGGCAGTATTGTTTTTTATCGTTTAGGGATGCTATGGCTATACGTTTTCCCGCTACTATTTCGCAATCAATTTTTATTATTATAGGATGGTCTGCACCGGAAAACTTAATGGAATTGCTTACCAAATTAAGCATGACCTGGTTAAATTGGACGGGGATTATTTTAACCTCGCAATTATTTTTTAGTTTAATGGTTACATCGTTCTGCTCCAATTCTTCACTCAAAGTTTCTTTTACTGCTTCAATAATTTCAAGGAGATCTACAACTTCAAATTTTATTTCTTGGGCATTGGTCCTGGAATAAGCTATTAAATCTTGTATTAAATTTTGCATCCTGTTGGCCGATCGCTGCATTCTCTTAAAATAATTCCTGCCATTTTCGGATAAGGCAGCGTATTCGGTCTCTATAATTCGGGAAGCAAAGATTTGGATTTTACGCAATGGTTCCTGTAAATCATGGCTGGATATATATACAAAAGATTGCAATTCCTCGTTTATTTTTTCGAGGTCCATATTCTTTTGACGTAATTCGTTTGTTCGCCTACGCACCATCTTTTCCAATTTGCTTGTAAACATTTTTTGGTCTTGAATATCGGTACTGGTCCCCACCCACATTTTTATCGCCCCATCTGCGTCCTTTTGGGGGATGGCTCGGCTTAGTTGCCAGCGGTATTCGCCATTGTGCCTTCTAAATCGATGTTCGAACAAGAAATCATTCCCGGTACTGATGGCGTGCTTCCACTGCTTAATGTTTTCCTTCCTGTCATCGGGATGCACGATCTGTATCCATCCGTTTTTATTTAATTGTTTCAGGGTCAGTCCGGAATAATCAAAAACGGACCGATTAAAGTAATTGAGGTTGCCCTCTAGGTCTGCCGTCCAGATATGTTGGGGCATGGAATCGGCCAAGAGTCTAAATTTCTCTTCCCGCTCCAATAACTGTTGATGAAAATTCCGTTCTTCCGTAATATCCCTTACCGTTCCGAGCATTCGTTCCGGTTGGTCGTTGGCGTCGTAAAACACTTTGCCTTTTACCTCTTTCCAATGCAAGGATTGGTCTTCCCAGATAATCCTGATTTGATAATGCAAGAAACCAACTTCGAATGCTTTGTCAAATGCCTCCGTTCTAAGTTTAAGGTCGTCCGGATGCACATGTGTGATTATATCTTCAGGAGTTAAATTTTCTTTATCTGGAAATCCTAAAATAGTGTAGCAACGTTCCGAAGCAACGAATTCATTGGTTTTAATATTTAAATCCCAAACCCCAAGGTCGCTGGCATCAATAATAAGTTTGAGCTTTTCCTCATTTTCCTCTATAATCTGTTTGGCTTTTACCGTGGCGGTCACCTCGGTAACGACCACCATAAAACCCGAAATCACCTTGTTTTCCTTTAAGGGATGATAGACAAAATTGTAATAGCCGGTTTCCAATTTACCGTGGCGGTTTAAATTGACCGGAAATTCGTAACCGTAATAAGCTTCGCCTGTTTTATAAACTTCGGCAAGTATTGCCCCGACGAATTCCTTTGCCTCGGGCAAGGTTTCAAAAAGCGGTTTGCCCACAAATTGTTCTTCCGTTTTGTCGACTATCAAAAGATAGTTGTCATTGGCCATTTCGGCAACATAGTCTGGCCCTCTAAAGATAGCGATGCCAAGCGGTGCCTGCTTAACGGAATCGCGGAATCTTTTTTCACTTTCCTCTACTTTTTGTTTGGCTTGGTGCAGTTCGGTTACTTCGGCTGCCGTATTCATAACCGCATAGGTATTCCCGTTGTCATCCATCAGAGGGGTAAAACTATAATTGTAATAAAAATTACACAGTTCCCCGTTTTTAAAGATATCAACTTTTTGGTTTTTGGCGTGAAAAGGGGTTCCTGTTTTCAGTACTTGACGCAACTGTTCAAATATTTGTTGGTTTTCAAATTCTGGTAGAATATCACTATATAATTTACCGATTACATCATTTCCTTTTCCCCATGCATCCATAATGGATTGGTTGGCAAGCGAAATCCGCATTTCTTTACCAACAAAAACCCCTATTGGGAATGGTGCGCTTTCAACCAAGGCCCGAATGCCCTGTTCGCTTTCTTCAACCCTCTTCCTAGCCTCTATCTGCGGCGTAATGTCAAAGCCAATAGCCATGATTCCGTTTATCTTTTCCTCCGAATCGTAAAGTGGTTCAAAGGAAAAGTTGACATACTCGGTCTCCAGAACTCCATTTCTCATTATTTGAACTGGCATTTCCGGGGTGGCAAAACGGTTGCCTGTTTTGGCCACATCGTCTAGAAATTCCTTTATACCTTGCGTTAAAAGTTCGGGAATAGCATCAAAAAAAGGTGTATTCAAAACCTGTTCTTCCGTTCTTCCCCATATTTCCAGCGCAAATTTATTGGCAATTTCCACGCGGTAATCGGTTCCTCGAAATATGGCAATGGCGACGGGGGCCTGAAGGATCATCAGCCTTAAATTGTTTTCGCTGACCATTATTTTTTTGCGTGCCTCCACCTGTACGGTATTATCGAGCACCCACACCGCGACTTTAACTACTTTGCCATTTTCATCCTTTAAAGGCGCAAAGACGAATGTGACATAAATAATTTCTTCCTCGCCATGGCGAAGCAGCATCAATTCGGCCTCATCGGCATAAAATGCCTCGCCTAATGCTATTACCTTATTTAATGCATCCTCATATTGTACACGGACTTCTGCAAACGTATCCCAATAAAATTTCCCTACTATGGCGTCCCGGGGCTTCCCGGCGATTTCAATAAAGCTATCATTGACAATTTCACTGACCAAAGTGTCTGCGTCCAATACGCATATACCTACCGGCGATTCGGATACCATCGTGCGAATATGCTGTTCGTTTTCCTTTGACCTCCGGTTGGCAATGGTTTGTTCGGTAATATCTTCTACGGTCCCATTTAAGCGATAGGCAATCCCCTCTTCGTTAAACCAGGCCTTTCCCTTGGCATGAACCACGATTTCCTTACCGGAGATAGGATTGACAACGCAGTACTCGACATCGAAATCACCCTCGCTAGAACGGTCCATGACCTCTTTAATGGTATTGGAAATCCGCTCCTTGTCTTTTTCGGCGATAACGCCTATAGCGTGTTTAAGTCCTAATTGATTTCCCGAGGGAAGCCCAAACCACTCCTTTAACCTGGTATTCCCCGAAAATTTATCGGTGATCGGATTGTAATCGAAAGTTCCCAATCGGGCCGCATCTAGAACAAATTCCAATTCATTTTTACTTGCTATTAGTTCGTCCTGGGCTTTCTTTCTAGCGGTCGTTTCGATCACGGTTACCAAGACGCCCCCTACCTCCCCCGATTCCAATCTTATTGGGCTATAAGCAAAATCGAAATAGCAGTTTTCCACGTATCCGTTTCGGTCTAGCTGTAGCATAAAATCCGGGAAACCAACGGCCTCTCCGTTCATTACGCCGTCAAACATAGGTCCAATGACATGCCAGATCTCGGAAAAAGTTTTCCTGGTACCTATCCCCAAGGCTTGGGGGTGCTTGGTAGCTCCTAAAATAGGACGATAACCGTCATTGTAAATTTGGGTAAAGTCCTTTCCCCAGGCTATGTACATGCCAAAAGGGTTATCTAACATCACACTTACCATAGTACACAAAGGCTGTGGCCAGGTGTTTGGATCGCCAAGTGGTGTTTTACTCCAATCATGGGCACGGATAAGTTTGCCCATCTCTCCGCCACCTTGCAAAAAACCATAATCCTTGTTGTTATTGCCCATACATAAATCTAAGGGTGAGTAAATAATCTACCTCTCGATGGTAGATTTGATTTATTCAATTTTTTTATTGATATCTCCTTGCTCTCCAATGTTAATTATAGGATTAAAGCATTTTTAAAGATATTATAACGAATACCTTTTTGTGCCATTTTCTACCGAAATAATTGTTAAGTTCCTAGAACTATAACTAGATTTTTTAAAATTGCCGATCAAAGAAACATTATAGCTGCCGTGTGCCAAGTAGCCCTTTTTTTGCTGATTACTGGTCAAAATTGGGTATGCGTTTACATTCCCCGCCGCTCAGTGCCGATTCATGGGCAATAATTCCCGGGGCGGTATAAGCCAACGCCTCATAAATATTCACTTCCGGTTCCCTATCCTCAAGAATAGCCGAAATAAATTCGTGCGTTATAAACGTGTGCGACCCACCATGACCACTATTGTGTCTCATCGCCGCCGGCAATGCATCGGTCTTCCACCACATTTCCTGATCGTACGGTTTTATTTCGGGGTGGGCTACCGTAAAGCCACCGTCGTCTTTTACCAATTTATCGCCAGCGTGCACCGTGTGCACGGGTTCATTTTTATATCCCATGTAGTAGCTCATCTTATCACCACGCCATTCCCCTCTTTCACAATGGGCCAAAGCGCCTCGCCAGCACACCTCGCCCGTAAAGGAATTGCCCCGATCCGTTTTAAAGAAAGCCGTTTCGTTCCAAAATGGGTTGTCGTATGGGTTTCCTTGGAGAATGGGGTCGTTATCGCCCCAACCAACGCCCGTGACGTGGGTTAATCGCTCCCCGGTTACGGCGATCAAGAAGGCGGTGACGTGGGTAGGATACAACATGGGCGGTAACCCATGGCGCCAGGTAGCGGTACCGTCCGGATTGAAATACAATTCTTCCAGACCTGGATGATAATATTGGGCAGCACTGCTAAAAATAGTGCCAAACTTACCTTCTTTATACATCTTTTTGGCCGTGATCGTCTCTTGCCTGAAGGTCGTTGTCTCGGCCATCATATATTTTTTCCCAGTGGTATTCACGGCTTCCAAAATTCGATAACAATCCTCAATGGTCAAAGCGGCCGGTACCGCACACAAGGCGTGTTTTCCGGCATTTAGCGTTTGTACAACGTGATCGGCATGGTCTGGGGCGGGAGTGAATAACCCCACGGCCTCGATTTTTGGGTCTTTGAGCAATAATTCCAATGAGTTATAGGACTTTTTGCATTTATAAGTGCTCATCAGGGCCGCACGGCGATCCTCCCTAAGGTCACTGACCGCCTCGACAACGACATTGGGATGCTCATTAAAGAAAAACCCAAGTCCAAACCTACCCCCAACTACGCCAACGCGTATTTTTCGGGATGAAGTCGGAACGCCTGCAAAGGCAAATCGCGGTGAGATGGCAAGCGCGGTCCCCGTAGCCGCGGTAATCCCCAAAAAATTACGGCGGGAATATATTTTGTCGTTTGAATTATCCATTCTTCCAGTATTGAATTTAAGAGCTTATATCACGGATGTATTGCGCGGGAAGCGAACGCTTTGTCGGTGATGGTCAAAACTTGATATTATTATGAAACCATTGGATCAATGGGTGTACTTGGAGCTATTTTTGCATCTTCAACACATTGAGCCAGGTTTAAACAGTCCAAATCGGACCATTTTGGGCCTGTAAATAATACTCCAACAGGTAAACCATCCACTAACCCGGCAGGAACGGCAGCAGAAGGAAGTCCCAATATATTTCCCGGATATACAGGACGCGCCGTTTCCAATTGATACAATGCGCTTTTAAGGCTTTCAACGTCTTCATTCACCTTTAGTGGAAGCTGTGTCCAAGTAGGTGTTAAAATGGCTTCGTATTTTTCAAAAAAAGTATGCCAAGCAATTGATAAATTATATCTGTCTTCCCAAGCTTTTTCAATCTGTTCGGGAGTAAAAGGCCCTTTTCCCTCAGCTGAAAATTTAAGAAATTTTGCAGCGTTACTCCCTATGATAGGAAACATGGATTCCATGCCAAAAGCAATATTCGCAACGACCAAATCTTCCCAACATTTAATAGTCGCCTCATATTCGGGAATGTCTATTTCTACAACCGTATGCCCCGCATCTTCCAAAGCGTTTGCTGCTTCCCTGACGACATTGGAAACCCTGGGGTCAGTTGCCCCACCAGGAGGTGTTGGCATCATTGCAATACGTAATTTTTTAGATTTTTCCTGTAAAGTAACTGGCATTGACCAAGGATCTCGGGGTAGATAACCGGCTAAAATGCTTAAACCTAGTTTTACATCTTTCACATTTCTCGCCATTGGTCCTTCAGAAATCAATATTTGACCCATAATACTCATCGGCAAAACTGGTATAACAGGAATTCTTGGTACTAAACCAAAAGTTGGTTTAATGGAGGCTATTGAATTACAAGTAGCAGGATTTCTCAATGAACCCCCTAAATCGTTCCCCATGCCTAGAGGTGACATTCCTGTCGCCAAGGCTACAGCTTCACCACCTGAACTCCCGCCTGTTGTAAAATTTTTGTTCCACGGATTTAAAGTTAGGCCATGTAGAGTTGATTCTGTTTGTAATCTTAAGCCCAAATCGGGTAAATTCGTTCGTGCCAATGGTATTCCACCTGCCGCCTTCATTCGTGCTGTCACTGGAGAATCTATTGGCGGGACAGCGTCTTTTAAAACAGAAATGCCATTATCAGTAGCTGAACCTGATAGATCTATATTTGATTTAATCGTAAAAGGCACACCAGCTATTGGCCCTAAAGCCTCTCCATTGGCCCTAGCTTCATCGACGGCTTTTGCTGCCGCTAATGCTTGGTCATCAATTCGGGTACATATCGCATTTAGGCCAGGATTAATTTGGTCGATACGTTTAAGATGGGCCTCAACTATCTCTGAAGAAGACACGTCCCCTTCTTTAAACATTTTTGCTAACTCCGTCGCTGATTTTTGCCAAAGTTTCATAATAGTCGGTGACTTAATGTTAATTGCTTTTGATTTGTCAGAATTCAAACTACTGGTTTAAGCGGTGTAGAACACCGCATCCTAGTCTATCCTCGCCTTAGGTTATTGTAATTCCTTGACCGATCACTTTACTATTCCGCCGGTGTATTAGAATTGGCAATGTCCCTAAACAATTTCCATCGACCATCCTCCTTTTTCCAAAGAATAATATACTTTTCTTCCGCAACGGCGTTATCCTTAACAAAAACGGTTACTTTACCCTCTTCTGCCAACAAATCTGCCGTACCGAAAACCTCTTTGGTTTCGAGGTTTATTGCTGTTACCCCGGAATTTATAATACCCGAAAATAGTTTTTGAATGTTTTCTCTTCCAACCACAGAGGGTGCTCCCGTAAACATGACTTTGGCATCCGTGGTGTACGAATTCGCCAACCCGACCGAATCCCCTTTTGCGAGAAGGTCCATAAAGTGCTTGTTGGCATCTTCGATTTCAGTTTTGGCGGTTGTTAAACTGAATTCGGCAGCCTTCGGTTCCTTTTCTTTTTCTTTGGGTTTTTCATTGCAACTTTGAAATACAAATGCAAAAATGCACACCGTAAAAAGCAAGGTCATTAGATTTAATAGTTCTGAGGTTTTTTTCATACTTGGTTAGTTATTAGATGCCTACTTTGATCGGTTTTCGGCTTTCCCGTTATTTTTAATTCTTAAATAGTGATATCTATGAGGTGAAATCGCCACGCATTGCAATCGCGCGGGATCCAAATTTTTTTCTACAGATTTTAATGAACTGGTTTAAACTTATACTCCAACAATTACACGTATAATTTTATGCTCGATGATAACGTTTGTGCATTTGCTTGATCTCTTTTACTATTCCGCCTTTTGCAGGCCCTTTGAGAATTACATTTTTCACAATTTTTTCAGCAGGAATAAATTTAATAGGTTCAGAATCTACGCCAAACTCAATTAACCATGTGCCCAACTGTTTTGCCGAACTCAAAAAATAAAGTGAACCTATCTCCGACCAACTGTGAGCTCCGGCGCACATTGGACAATGCTCACCTGTGGTGTACATTTTAGTTCTACGGCGCTCTTCAAGACTTAAATTTTCCATTGCCCATTCGGCGAGTTCAATTTCTGGATGGGCCAATACATTTTTTTCATTTACCCGGTTCCTGGCTTCGGCTATAATTTCATTATCTGGATTAACAAGAATCGATCCAAATGGTTGATCGCCAGCATTTAAAGCCTCTTCAGCCAGACCCAAGCAATGTTTTAAAAACTTCAAATCCATTTGCGTAAATTCTGCATCAGAATCTGTGCTTTTTTGGTTCATGATATGTTGTTTTTAACGATGGTTAGATGGGAATTTGGGATCCCATAGGATACAACCGTTCGGAAGCTGGGAATTTGGGATTGCCAGGCGACGTAATCGCGCGGGAACGGGGGTTATTTCATTGAGCTTACAGCTCCCTCCCTATCCCTATTTACATGATCTTGGAAATATCCCAATCTTCGCTGGATGGCTCCCTAACTATTGATTCTGCTTCCGGTAGTCCTTTGGCTTTCATATTTTTGGCATCCCAATGAATCCGAGCACCATTCAGGCGAAGCGACATTACCCCCAGCAGGGCTAATTCAGTAAGCCTACTCCCATAATCTAGATTGGCACTGGATTGCCCCCCGTTTTTGATGGCATCTACCCAGTCGCGATGATGACCTTTCGATCGCGGAATCCGTTCCACGGGCGGTTGATAAGATTGCCTCAAGGATTCGGGGAATATCTGAGGAAAACGATCGCCGCCATCGGTGATAATAACCCCTTTATCGCCCACGTACATGGCGCTCCTCCCCCCGAATTTATAATCCGGTGGCAAATGGGGATTCCAATCCGGTTTTAAGCCTCCGGAATACCAGTGTAATTTGAGGGCAGCCTGGCCCTTCCTCTCCGGAAAATGATAAGTGCCGGCCTCTCCATAAGGAGCAATTTCACTGTTACTTTGTCCAGAAGGGTAAATCTGAACCTCGGACGGGCTCGATAGATCGAATGCCCAAAAAGGTGCATCCATATCATGGCATCCAAAGTCGCCCAATGCACCACAACCATATATCCAAAAATCCCGCCAGGTGACGGGCGCAAAAAGATCGTTATAGGGCCTAAATGGTGCCGGTCCCAACCATTCCTCCCAATCAAAATCATAAGGAAGTGGGCTGGTGTTTTGAGGAAGACCAGTAATACCCGGATTCCAGCGACCTGCAGGAACCCACGCATGAATTTCGCGTACGGTTCCGATTGCACCATCCTGCAGATATTCGACCAATGAACGCATACCGTCCCGACTATGTCCCACGTTACCCATCTGTGTGGCAAGTCCTGTTTCTTTTACCACTTTACGCACCATCCTCGTTTCCCATATATTGTGGGCCATTGGTTTCTCGCAAAAAACATGCAGCCCTGCCTTGAGTGCAGCGATGGTGATAAAGGAGTGGGTATGGTCGGGGGTTGCGCAAAGAATGGCATCGATATCCTTGTCCCTATCCATCATTTCACTAAATCGTTTATACTGACGAACCTCTTTGTTTCTCCCCTTCTTCCGATAATGATCCTCGATCATTTCACTGACTGGTTCCCTTCCGGCAATGGACTTGTAATAGAATCGATTTAAATCCCAATAACGGCCCGGATCGGTGACCGAGGTGATCTGTACATCGTCCAGTTGTAGTAAATTACGAACATTACTCTGTCCCTGACCACCCGCTCCGACAATACCGATGTTTACTTTGTCACTGGGCGCTGTATATCCTTTACCTCCAAGAACATACCTGGGAAGTATCACTAACCCCCCTACTGCGGCTGTTGTGTTTCTGATAAATTGCCGACGGCCGGCAGAAGGCGTATTTGGATTCTTCATCGTGCTGCGTTTTTAATTTGGAATTCAAGGTAAGGATTTATTTTGAAAATGAAGATGTTTGTCGTTTAACGAGTCGGGGGATACAATTGCGAGGGAGCGGGGTCTTTCTCATTGTACCTACTGCGCAAGTTAGGAAAAAGTAGGTTCGGATCATCGCCGATCGGGAGAAGGATCGTACCCTAAGGGATGCAGGGCAATTATTTTTATAATTAGGCAGTCGTTCGCTACCTCAAAATTTCGTTGCCACGCAATGCAATCGCGCGGGAGCGGTGATCTTTAGCTCTGGACCCTCTGGTTTTGCAGGTAATCGGTCCGTACTATTTTAGCGGTCTTGTGGTCTCCGGTATGGCTCCAGCCTGGAGGCATAAATATGTAGAGAAATTTGTTCTTTATTCCGGGAGCCTTGATAAC
>JAIRBC010000069.1 GCA_022008415.1 Cerina litoralis | reverse complement strand
TATATTTGTTTCCCAAACAGGCTATAACAATCATTATTATAACCTATGAATTTTGAAATTATTTTTCAAAAACACAAAATTTTGGATAAACTCTGATTTACCATTATTCAATGCCTCTAACTTTATGGCGCTGCTTATAGCTAAATCTAAGCTACCTTTTTGAAAAATAAGCTCAACAATATCTAAACTATTTTTCTCATAGTTAGTTCCTAGAATTTCACTTAAAATTTTAAAATATTGCTTTCTATGTAAATCAGCATCTAAATACTGAAAATGAAGTACATACCAAAGTTCAAATGCCTGATTAGAAAATGCACAACTGACATCATTAGAATCTGCTAGTTGAATTGCTTGATTAACACGAACATCTGGGAAGTCATCCTTGTCAAAAACTGCCCATATCTCATCATAATTTGGATTTATTGGATCAGATATTCTTTTGTCTCTTTCAATTATTGCCTTTTGAACAATATTTATAGTATTGTCTCCTTCACCAACAAGTTCAACTGTACTTAATAAGTTTTTAGGAAGCTGTCTCTTAAAATAGTTAAAATAATTTGGTTCTGTTTTTTCTCCCTCGCAAACAATTAAAAAATATATCCGCTCATCTCTTTCTTCTACTGGTTTTGGCACAATATCCGCCTCACCGCTCTTGAGTTCTTCTAAAAAATCTGCAAAAGAGAAACCTTTCTTCATAGTATATATATTAAAAAAGTTCTTCTAAGTCTTCGATTATTGGAATACCACCATATTTTCCATCAAGGTAATTCCTATCAAATGGACTTTCTTTTCTAGGTTTATATTCAACCAGAGATATCATTTCAGTTGAACCATATTTATTTTTTTCAACAAAACAAATTTGATCTCTTCTTAAAATTCTCTTATCCAATAAAGCTGTATCGTGCGCTGCAACTAGTAATTGAGATTCACTTTTAACTTTAGAGGAATTAAATAATTTTAGAATAGCTTTCGTAAGGAGTGTATGAAGTCTAGCATCAAATTCATCTATGATTAAAAACCTATTCTCTATAATTGCTTTGACATATACTCCTATCAAATTAAAAAACTTCTTGGTACCTTCTGATTCGTGTTTCTCTAAAAGAAAATGTGCCTGATCAATTTTCTTATTATTTTTATCAAACTTATCATGTGACATTAGGACAGCTCTATTATTACCGTCTTTGAATTTCTCTTTATAATCATCCTTTAGTTCTTCAGGAACGAAATCAATAATATCCTCTAGTTTAATGTCTATAATATTCACTCCATTAATTCCTAAATCTGCTTTTCTCAAAAACCTATTTATTAATCGCGAGTATTTTTTATTCTCTAATAACTCTAGAGTAATATCTCTATAACTATTGTCCATAAGTCCGTGAACTGTATAAGTATCATCAAACCATTTAAATATTTTTTGTGCTTTTTTAACATTCCACTGGGAACAAGCTGAAATAAAAAGAGCATTCTTTCTAGTTCTTTTTTCTACACCAAGAGCACCAGGAATTCTTTTCTCATCAATCTGAAAATCATCATTTATCCTCAAAAAAACGGGATATTCTTTTATTTTCTTTGTCTCTAAAAGCCATTCTTTAGTAACTCTCTCTTTAGTACTCTCAAAACCATATCTATATTTAACATTTCCAATATAGAAACACATTTCAAAAAAAGAAGGCGCCTTTTCTGTTTCAGAATTCAACCTAAAAGGGTCAGCTTCAATTTCATCATTGCTTTGTAATTCTGTGGCAGAATTAACAATAAACCATCGATAAAATGCTACTGCATCCAAGATATTTGATTTACCACTTGCATTATGTCCGTATAAAACAAGACTTCGCAATAGTTCATCTCTTCCTTTTAAAACAACATTAGAATCATTGTGTTCACTAATACTTGTTGATAAAAAGCTTAAAGTCAAAGTATCTTTGATTGATTCAAAATTTCTTACTTTAAAAAAAACTATCATTTTTGCGGATTTTCTTCAAAAATATACATTTTTTATGAATTCACTAGTTAATAATAATATAATATATGTAGAAGAACAACACATAACAACGTATATAAAAAATGCTCAAGATGGTTAATAGAATTAAAACTCCTACATTTTAAGTACCTTTCATCTCAACTGAAAAATCCGTCTCCGAAAAGACGCACTTTTCATATACAAGACCGTCAGACTGTCTAAAAACCTCCTTTTTCTTGATAACCCTGTTGATTACTTTTGAGCGGAGATCTTGACTTCCGGTCCATTGGGCCGTAAC
>JAIRBC010000067.1 GCA_022008415.1 Cerina litoralis | reverse complement strand
TAAGAGAGATACTTACGGATTACGACTACAAAGATGTCAAAGAACTAAGTTTTAAACAATTGAAAATCAACGGGTTTTAAGTGCCCACTAATGAATCTATCCCTATCCGTAAAGATACCCAACATATAAGAACCGTTAGAATTTTCGTTTGCCCCGGCCCTAATGGGAGCGAAAATTCCAACCAACTGAAACATAAACGAGAAAAAGTCCACCCTTTAGGGCCGGGGAAAAGACTTTTTCGGCCTTAAAGGGGAAGGCTACAGGGGCGGCGGAGCCGTTTACTCCATTGGAACACGGTTTTCTTTTAATCACGCATTTTCAACCAAAAGATAAAGGAAAAATATGACGAATACGATTGTGCAAATCAGAATTATCAACCAATTGAGCAATTTCATCTTGAATGATAATACAAGTTCTCTATTTGTTTTATCTATTCGAAGATGGGTAACAGCTAATAAATTTAGAACGATTGCCACTAAAGGACCAATCGTAAGTAAAATCCTTACCATCCAGTTTAGTATGGAATTGTCACCATATTTTTGATCGAGCATACCGATCCATTCATATACAGAAGTTAGGATGCCAAAGTCAAATTGTAGATAATGCTTCAAAACCACCCCGCTAAGAAATAAAAAGGGTAGTATTAATAATATACTGCCTGTAACAGCGGATTTCTTAGTATTTAATAACGTCAATCTAAATTCTCTTTTATGCTTGCTTACATCAACTGTTGGTTGTTCCAAATTCTCCATGATCTCTTCAATTTTATTTTTTTTATTACCCATACCGTTACAATTCATGGAGGTCAAAAAAAGGGTGCTCTAAAGTCGCTGTTTGAGTTGATTAATACCCCTGGACAAAAGTGACTTGATTGTTCCTTCCGGTTTGTTGAGAATACCGCTTATTTCTTTGATTTTTAATTTTTCAAAGTATTTTAAAGTAATCACATCTTGGTACTTAACGGGCAGTTTGGCAACTTCTTTTTGAACCCTAATAAATTCTTTATGTCGTTCCATTTCCTGCTTTGCAACTTCTCGTTCCGACAATAAATCTGAATGATTTAATACGACTATTTGAGAACTGCCAATTTCATTCAGCAATCTGGGGCGATATTTTTTCGAACGAAAGTGAAGGTTGATTTCATTGGTAGCAATTCTATACAACCAACTTTGTAACGAAATGCCTTTCCATACGAACCCATCAATGTATAGAAATGCCTTGAGGAAAGTTTCTGATACGATATCTTTTGACGCGTCAAAATCTTTTGTCCGTTTAAAGCAATAGTTAAAAATTCTTTGATAATGCTCGTCATATACCTGGCTAAATCGGTCTGGATTAGCTTTAATTTCGTTTATCAGCTGTTCTTCACTCAAATGTTTTTACTTCTACAATACATCAGATTGATAATGGTTGCATATTAAATGTGCTGCAACCTGGAATATCCTTAATATATTTGGGTTTACACTTTTTTAATTTCGGGTTAAGAAGTTGCAACGTCACTCCTTATTTGTATAGATACCCAACAAATAAGAACCGTTTGAATTTTCGTTTGCCCCGGCCCTAAAGGGGGCGAAAATTCCAACCAACTGAAACATAAACGAGAAAAAGTCCACCCTTTAGGGCCGGGGAAAAGACTTTTTCGGCCTTGGATTGTCAATTTAGTAACCGCGAGTACGAAACACGTATGCCGAAATTTCGGGAGTGGTGTGCGGGGCGCACTCCGTTAGTTAACTCCGGTGGAGCCGTCTACTCGATTAGCAGCTGGGCTATTCGTTTTCTTTTTATTGCCGTCAATTAAATCCAATTCCATAAACAACAAATAATCCCTAAATTCTGCTGGAATTTCCATTTCTGGATAAGGTTCAATGTCGCGAAATCCAAAACTTCTATATAAAGAGTGAGCAGCTTCCATAAACTTCGGGCTGTCGAGTCGAACTTTCTTGTAACCCGCTTTTTTCGATTCTACTAAAAGTCCTTCAAGTATTGCTCTTCCAGCACCAATTCGTCTGAAAGTTGGGTCAACAAACATCCGTTTTATTTCTCCAATTTCGGCACTTATGCTTTTTAGGCTTCCAAGTCCGCATATTTTAGTTTCATAAACTGCTATTATAAGTTGTCCGTGAGGTGGTTGGAATTTACTGATTTGTTGTATATCTTGTTTAACCGCTTCTTTTGGGTTATGAGGATGAACACCATAAAGTTCTTGCATTTCGTCATTACCCCAAACCAAATAGTCAAACCATAATTTTCTAATACTCTCAATATCGTCAGGAAATTGAGCACATCTTACTTCGACATTCGATTTTTTTGTCATAGTTACTGTTTTTCGGTTTTGTCTGTTCGCCTTGCAGCTAACGGCAGTCTGTCTAAAAACCTTGCCGGATTGTTTAAATATAATCGAAAATAAGACTTTTGGCCGATAGTGGTCCAAAATGTGCGGCTATAAT
>JAIRBC010000066.1 GCA_022008415.1 Cerina litoralis | reverse complement strand
TATTCTTTCAATAAAGCAACGAAAGTAGATACTTCACAAGTTCCATTTAACAAGCTAACCCATATAGATCTGTGGTTTGTAAATCCGGATGTTTCGGGGAATTTTAACCAAGACTTCGCTGCCCTGGCCCCATTTATAACGGCGGCGCATCGCCATAATGTAAAGGTCCTTTATTCCATTGGAGGCGGGTCATATCAGGCACAGTACCATGCCCTATTAAAAAAAGGTAAGAGAAAAAAGCTCATTAAAGATCTGGTCTCAAAGGTCACTAAATACAATGCCGATGGAATAGATGTAGATCTGGAATCGGGATATGCCTTTGGTCCCGACATGGATCCAAATTACGCAAACTTTGTAATCGAATTGTCCAAGGCGTTAAAATCCCACGATAAGTTGATTACCTCGGCATTGCCCAGTAGGCCTGGCAATACGGTGACCCAAGAAGCATTGGCACAATTCGACTTTATCAATATTATGTCCTACGACCATACGGGTCCGTGGAGAACTGATCGTCCCGGTCATCATTCTTCGTACGCAGATGCAATGGACGATCTGGATTATTATCGCAATACGCTAAATATACCAAAGGAAAAGCTGGTTCTCGGGGTGCCCTTCTATGGGTACGGATTTGGCCCAGGGTTGAGGGATCCGGTAATTACCTTAAATTATTACGATATAATTTCGACATATGCAGGAGCAGAGTGGGTAGACCATTGGCACCTTCCCAACGGTTACATTATGTATTACAATGGGATTCCGACCATCCAGAACAAAACGGAACTGGCAAAGAAGGAAGCGGGGGGAATTATGATATGGCAAATTCTCGGTGATGTTCCCACAGGGAGGAAATCATTGTTGAGTACAATTAATTCGGCGGCCCGTTAAGAGGTAGTCCCAAGATGGAACCAATAATATTGGTACGTAGACATTTGTTCGGGTCAAGATATGTACCGATGTTTTAGTTTTTGTAAAAATAAGTGAAAGGGATTTGTATTATCCTTTGAAAGCCCCCTCTGACGGATAGTGATATCCAGTTGTAATCATTATTAATGAAAGAATGTAATATTATTTGAAACAATTCACTATAAATCATCATGAAATTTCAATCTATTTTCCTCCTATTATCTGTGTTTTTTATTTCATTAAATACGAGTGCCCAAAACCCTTCGCCGGATTTTAAAATCGTAGGATATTATCCAACGAACGCGGCAATGAAGGCAGATACCTCTACGGTCCCATTTAATAAGCTTACCCATATAAATCTGGCCTTCGTAAATCCCGACGGTTCCGGGAATTTTAATCAGGATTTCGAGGCCTTGGCCCCATTTATCAAAGCGGCGCATCGCAAAAATGTAAAAGTCCTTTATTCCATTGCGGGAGGAGGGTTCCATCCGCTGATAAAAAAGGACAAACGACCAGAGCTAATTGAGGAATTGCTATCTAAGGTCCTTGAATATGGTGCGGATGGAATAGATGTGGATTTGGAATGGGGATATACTCTTGGGCCATTGGGCATGTCCACATCGCTATCCTTTCCCAGTGTTGACCCATCCTATTCCGAACCGGATCCCAATTACGGACCTTTTATCATGGAATTGGCCCGGGCTTTAAAATCCCACAATAAACTGATAACGGCAGCATTGCCAAGCCGTCTTGCAAAGGAAGTAACACGTGAAGTACTTTCCCAGTTCGATTTTATCAATATCATGTCCTACGATAATCACGACTTGAGAAGACCTGATCGTCCCGGAAATCATTCTTCCTATGTCGATGCCATGAATGACCTTGACTACTATCGGAATACGCTAAATTTACCAAAGGAAAAGCTGATACTCGGGGTGCCCTTCTACGGGCGAGGATTCGGGCCAGGTTTGAACGACCCTATTATCGGCTATATGAACTATAATGATATCGTTTCTACGTATGCGGGGGCCGAGTGGGTAGACCACTGGCACCTTCCCAATGGTTACATCATGTACTACAACGGAATTCCCACCATCAAGAATAAAACGGAACTTGCAAAGAAAGAAGTTGGAGGGATAATGATCTGGGAACTTCTTTACGATGCTCCCCATGGTAAAAAATCATTACTAAATGCAATTTATGAAACAGCTCACTAGAGGTAGTTTAAAAATACGACCAATAGTATTGTTGGGGGTGTATTTACTTAGGCTGATATATTTGACGATATTGTGATATTTTTGGAGACAATGAAAGGAAACCGTCCGATTTGTAAGTCTAAACATTTGGGCCACACCTGTATCCCGGTATAATAATTGCGCAATTAAGAAATTAAATTTTTAATCCTAAACAACAAATAACCATGAGATCAAAATGCTTCCTTATCCTTATATCCGTATGTTTTTTTTCTTTAAAAACATACGCCCAGAACCCAAAATCGGATTTTAAAATTGTCGGATATTATTCTTTCAATAAAGCAACGAAAGTAGATACTTCACAAGTTCCATTTAACAAGCTAACCCATATAGATCTGTGGTTTGTAAATCC
>JAIRBC010000065.1 GCA_022008415.1 Cerina litoralis | reverse complement strand
TTGAGGGACGGATGCCGCTCGATCTGAGCACCTCCCCTGCGGGGGGTACCCCCCGCAGGGGAGGTGGAGCGGACAGAGTTTAGAATACACTCCCTGTGAGAGGCTTAGGGGTGAGATTCCCCTTTGCCTACTCTACTTTATTTCTCTTTATTCTTTTTAGATGCTTTCTTGAATGGTTTTATTTCATCAAGTGTGCTTTGAATTCCTTGTTCTTTAAATTCAGAAGCAAGTCCAATTTGTACAATATCCCTTTCTTTTCTCCAATAAATTACTGCTAAAAAGGCGATAGTGATTTGAACTTGTATTTCAGAATTATCTTTAAATTCTTTACTATCCCATTTTTCTTTAACCTTTTCGTTTTCCGGATTACTGATGTCAATAACTGAAGCATATATTTTTAAATCCTCATTAAGTAATTTTAGTTGACTATCCGTTTTTTCTTGCTCTAAAATATCTCTATGCTCTATGCTTGGCAAGTCTGATTTATTCAGAACATATATTATATCTTGTATGCGATATTCGGTTGATGGAATGTATTTTGTTATAGCATTATAATCTTTTAAGATTTCTTTTAAATGGTAACCTGCGTTTACTGCTACAATTACAATATCAGGATTGTCTCCAATTAATTTATTTAAACCTTCAATAAAATTATCCTTATTAAGTAAATATCGTCTCGTTCTTGAAACTAAAAATGAGTTAGGTATAAATCGCTTAATATTATTTTGGGATACTTGACTAGCAAAAATTGAATCATAGTTTAAATGAGGAATGTCATTATCGGTAAATGCGGATTTTGACATTAAAGTTTGTCCACCTGTAACAGATAACTTTAATTCATCATCTTTCTCTTTATCATCTAACTCTATAAAAATATCATTATAGCTCTCGAAAGCCTTTGTAATTATTTCGTTTGATTTGTTTTCAAAATTTTGAATTTTTTCTTGAGATAATGGTGCATTTAATTTCTCTTGCCCAATCTTATCTGTTATTTTCTCTTTTAGAATTTTTGGGAAATTCTTGATTTCTTCTGACTTGTCAGCGATGATTTCTGTATAACCTAAAGTATTAATTAGCTCTTTATTTGATAATACGTCATTAAGACAATTTTCAAAGAATGAGACAGTTGCTAACCAATTGTTTAATTCAACAACGTTATTGGGTAAGTTTGGAAGTGCTGTAAAATCTTGAAAAGTATAATATTTATTTAGTGTCCACTGACGTAAAAATAAAACTGTTAAATAACAACATATCCAATAATTAACTTGTCTTCTATTACCTAAATTATCCAATTCGGGGAAATAGAATTTTATGTCAATTGGTGTCTGACGATTTTTAAACTCATTTCTAAATTCTTCAAACCACTCAAAAATTTCTGTCATTGTTTCGGGAAGTAAAACAAACTTTGGTGGTAATGATTGAGAATAATTTAATACGTACTTTAAAGTTTTATATTGGGTTCTATATAATAAAAGACCTCCTAAAGCGTAATGAAATTCAAGAAAGGTTCTTCTTTGTTGTATTCTTTTTTGGACTTCTTCCTTATTTGTAACTTCTCTAGATTCAAAATCGTAATTCTCAGGAATTGGCCGTAATCTAAAATCTAGATATTGATGGGCGTTAGACCAATACATTTTTACAAACTTCTCATTATCGCAGATTACATATAGATTTCTCCATAGCCAATTATATGTTTCTTCAGAAATCGGTATCTCTTCAAAATCTTCTCCAAGTAACCACCAACCACTTACTGCTCTATGCTCTATGGCAGGTAATTTTATGTTACTACTATTTGCTAATTGTACATTTAGTTTATGTACCATTGAATATAAGTCTGCTGGATAAATTAAAGGTTTGGACTTGTCGTGATTTTTTCTAATTGAAGAGAATTAACTGTAGTAAAATTCAAGTAAAGTCTCTTGTAAATGCTCGTCTTGTTTATCTATTGCGTAAAAGGTAAATTCATTTATTGTTTTTAGGAAATATGGTTTGTCAGTAGATTCCTTTTTAAGTGAGTTATATTTTTTGATTACATAGCTCAACAAAGAGGTTGGTTTACCATTAAAAAGTACAACCTTATTTAACCACTGGAAAAACAGAATGGTCAGGGTTGCGGTTAATACAAATACTAAAAGTTTTGCAGAATTATTAATAAAAAAATTATCCCAACCAAAAAGTGGTTGAATAGGAAATATTAAGAATAAAAAAGAAATGATTGTTACATATAATGCTAATTGAAAGATTGATAGTTCAATTCTTTTTTTTCTAAACTTTAAAATAATTGGGCGTTGTGGGATTTCTTTATTAAAAAGAACAGATAAATAGTTTGATTTGTATCTATCTCCAATATTTGAAATCTTATCCACAATTATAGGATATGCAATACCCAAAATTGCTATATCAATTGCAATACAAATTTCAACTATGTAGTTTATCGTCATTCAGGTTTTTGTTTTAGCTTGTGGCTAACGATTTGTATATGGGACGTGCCCCCTTTTTTGGGCATGTTCCATATGCGCAGTTCTGTGCAGTAATTTACCACGTTGCACTGGTATTTCCAA
>JAIRBC010000064.1 GCA_022008415.1 Cerina litoralis | reverse complement strand
GCCCCTGCTATTACGATCAGCATGGTCAACACCCCGGTTCCCACCAACACGTACATGGGCCCTGGGCAAGTCCCGGCCAAGGCCCATCCCAGGCCAAAGATACTTCCGCCCAGAATATATCGGGCATACCCTTTATCTTTTGGAGGTATATAAATATCCTCTCCCTCGAAACTTTTCAATTTGGACCTTTTTAAAACTTGGATAAAAAGGATTCCCAGAATTACCGCGGAGCCGATGATCCCGTACATGTGGAAAGACTGAAATTTGAACATTTCATAGATTCGGTACCAGGACACCGCCTCCGACTTCACCAAAACGATACCGAAAAAGATACCGATCAAAAGGAATTTTAAAGATTTCATTTTTATTGTTACTGGGTTTATAAATTATTGTTTATAGTTCTTTTTTTTTGGACCAACGACCCTATACCGGGCATCGAATGCCGGCTACTTTTCTGCTTTTCAATTAAAGATCAAAGGCAGTAGGAAATAGGTCATTGTCAGCCCTCCGATAAAGAATCCGATAACCGCGATCAGTGAAGGCAATTGTAGATTGCTCAATCCGGATATGGCATGTCCGGAGGTACATCCCCCGGCGTACCTTGTGCCAAATCCGACCAGGAATCCTGCAATCACCAAGATGCCAAGACCCTTTAGGGTAGCCACGTGTTCCCAACTATAAATTTCCGGGGGCAGAAGGGATTCTCCAGCCTGTAGGAATCCCAGTTCACTTAAATCATTGACCGTATCAGGGTTTAGGGCCATCGTACTATGGTCCGACAAAAAATGGGTCGCCAGATAGCCTCCTATGATCGCCCCGAGTACAACGGTAAGGTTCCAACGTTGCTCTTTCCAGTCGAACCTAAAGAATTCCGCATATTTGCCCGCACCACCAATACTGCACATGGTCCTGAGGTTGGACGACATACCAAAGGACTTTCCAAAATAGATTAAAATTATCATTACAATAGAGATCAAGGGGCCAGAAACGTACCATGGCCATGGTTTTAATATAACTTCCATAAATACCTAATTTTAATAATTATATTTCGTGTGCAATGTAGGCGGGCGGGACATCGAACCCGTTTAGATGTTCCGGCCGTTTGGAAAGGTTTAAAAGGCCTTGCCCCATAACCCAAGAATTCCCATCGATCCCCCTGGTCCAGAATGACTATTGGCCAAAGGCATAGGTAAGTCCAACAACTATAAGATCAGTGGTCATATCATAGGCAACTTCGCTGCCCGGGATGGCACCGTTCGGGTTGGTGTCCGCATTCCACGGGCCGCCAGCGCTATCGGGTGTCGGATTTAGCAACGGACCGCTCGTGGAACCACTACTAGTTCCGTGGTGATAGGCAACATCCAGGGCCAAACTCTCATTTACCTTGTAGCCGAACCCGAACTGAAACGCATTTTTGATAATCGCTGTCGCGGGCGAGGACATGAATGCAAATTCCTCCCGAATAGGATTTTCACTATAGGTATACCCGATCCGCAGTGGCAACTTTTGGATACCCTTATATTGAAGTCCCGTAGAGATTACGGAGATGCTTTGCCATCCGAACCCCTGAACGGCACCTGTGGGAAAGCCTGCGAAATCGCCACTTTCTGCCAGTTGCCAGCCCGATTTTTTAAAGCCATCCGTATTTTCATAGTCGATGAACCGGTAATCCAGGGCATAATCAAAATCCCCTTTGGAATAGCCCAGGCCCAAGGAATATATGGCAGGGTAGTCCATATTGAAATCTACCCTGGGGGCCTCACTGCCGTCCAGATAGGTGTTGTTGAAACTAAAATCATTGAAAACCTGCTTGGATTTATAGGAAGCGCCCAGCTTCAATCCGCTTCCTGAGTCGTAGAAAATGCCCAACTGTGCCCCTATGCCTATTGCGTTGGCCTTATCACTATTGGGATAACCAACGGTCTGACTTGGTGCGGCCAACGGATTGGGCCCAATTTCCAAAGTGGCATAATTGAAATTCGGTTGTATCCCCAATGAAATCCTGTCCGTTATTTGATAGGTATAGGCAAAGCTTACCTGCAGCAGGGCATAATCCGATTCTATGCGGCCAAACCCGCCCGAGCTCTGTGGCATGGTTATGGGATTGTCCCGGCTTTCCGGGAAGGTGACCCCAAACCCGGAAACGCCATAGGCAGAGATCCCAAAGGTATGCTTGCTCTCCGCCTTTCCCCAGACATAGGCCAGGGCAGGAAGTACGGAGACCCCCCGGTCATCGCCCGTGGTTCCGCTGAAGGGCCCGTCTTGGGTCGGGACGGTAGATGAAATGGAAGGATCGGAAAAGAACAGGCCTGCATTAACGGACAGAATTTGTCCATCAAATGTCGAGATCGAGGCGGGGTTCCACAACAACGCCCCGCTAATATCCAGCGGCTGTCCCGTGGCGGCCCCTCCCATGGAGGTGTTGACGCTTCCCACGCCCTGGAGCACATGGCCCACCTGCGCCTGTACAACAGTGCTACTTACTGCTAGAAAAACTAAAAAAAAGAATTCCCTAAGGATCCGTGATATATTCAACTCGTTATTCGCTAATTTATTCATTATTGACAGTTGTTTAAAATTTCGTAATCAGCTCGATACCGGAGCCCGGTAAAACGTTTGCAAATTTATAAAATAAAATCTATAGATTTAATAGACTAAT
>JAIRBC010000063.1 GCA_022008415.1 Cerina litoralis | reverse complement strand
TTGGAAATACCAGTGCAACGTGGTAAATTACTGCACAGAACTGCGCATATGGAACATGCCCAAAAAAGGGGGCACGTCCCATATACAAATCGTTGTGCATAATGCGGAGAAACAAACTGCTGAAAAGAAAAAAACGTTAGAAAAGTTTGAATTTTAACTGATAAGGCACGTTATATTTTTTACAATATTCTATCCTAAAGCTATCCCAATCGTTAAACTGACTCATCATTTCTGTTGCTTGAGAAATAAATATTGACAATTCATTTCTTGCACCTTCAGTAAGATATTGATGATGTTTGTATTTTCTTGTTCCAGTTATTACGAATGGATTAACTATTCTTAAAAACGGCAAAACCTCTTGCGAAAATCTAAAATAGATTATCTCATTTGTAAATCGTCCAGCCTGCCAAGGTTTTTCAGCTATTATGCCATTATATTCCCAATTATTTAAACGAAACATTTCTTTGTAATAGTCTTGAGTAAAAATAGACTTGTATTCTGTTGGCTTTCGTAAAATTCGACTTCCAATGTTTTTTATTTTCCATAAATCCTCTATTGTTGAGAGAAGTTTACGTTTTTCATTTTCAGTATCTAATTCTTTATCAGAAAACTTGTTCTTTACTTTTGACTCTGTTTGGTCAATAATAAATCTTTTAAGTAAGTCCTGATTTTCTTTTCCCTGTAGAACCTTTAATTGTTCTATTTCTTCAGGATTCAATTTGGTATTCTTCATCGCTATTAATTATAAATTTTATTTCTCACTTTTTTTATATGGTCACCGAAAGTAAAATCATCCAAAAAATTATGTTCTAATTTTGATTTTAACTTTGTTATGTTGGGATTCATCTTTTTTGCTCTTCCCCAAGCATATTTATCCGAACTTGGAGCATCAAACGCATAGAATACGTAAGCAAAACTTGGGTCGACATTATTAGATATAGCATATTGCTTTATGAATTCGTGATTATTAATAAATCCACTTGCTTCTTTTGTTTTCTCTTTTGAGAAAAGATACTCTCTTGCAAAATTATCCGCTTCAATTTCACTTTGAGATTCACTATCCAAACTTTTTTGACCTTCTTGAGAAATATGATAATTTGAAAGCTGTATTTCATCCCAATCAAATAATACGTGATAAAGCTCGTGTACAAGAGCAAACCAAAGTGTTGGATAAAACCCAACATAGTCGGTTAATGCTATACAAGGTTTATCGTTTACCATAAAAGTTGCACCTCTTATATGTAAAGACGGAAAAGATGGAATAAAAACTACAGTAATACCTAGTTGAAATAATTGTTTAATAACATTTACAAGACCATTTTCAACATCCATAGATTGCCATCTAATCTGCGGGAAATAATCTATTAAATTATCACGACTGTAATTATTTGGATTTCTTAATTCAATACAAGATTGTTCTGCTAAATAAACCCAATTCTTAACACTACAATTACGTTTAGCTCTTTTTCCGGAACTAAATGCAACATTAATATCAGGTTCAGAATATTCGAAAATATTCTTTAATCCAAAATAATTACAAATCGACTTAACAATTTCATTATAATCAGTCAAAGACTTTATTAAACCAACTTTTTTAAGCTCTGCCAAATTGAATTTCTCATTAATAAATTCAACCATTTCATTAGTGCGATTTATGTCATTACCAACATTATGAACTTCATTTACTTTTTGTAAATATAGAGTTGCTATTTGCTCTAAATCAGTACCTAAAAAATTAGATAATTTTATTAATTGAGTGTAATCTAACATTTTTTGTTCACCCGAAAGAATTCCATCCAGAGTACGAACACTCATTCCCATAATACTTAATGCAGTCGTTTTTGGAATATTTAAGCTCTCAAGTCTATTTATGAACAATTCCTCTAAAGTTTCCTTTATTTTAGTAGGTTTAGGCTCGAATAGTCTTTTTAGAATATCATCACTATCAGAATTTATATTTCCCATATAGTTTTATAGTACCTTTTATGTTTTGATTTAATTTTTGACTAAAGTACTTCAAAAAATGCATCAATACATTTTTTATTTAATTAACTTTTAAAATGTTATTAACAATTAAAATGCGGTTGAAAAGAATAATTATCTGAACGGAAAAGCACTATGCACAACACCGTGTATAATTCATTGCTAGTTATAGCTTATTTACGAAAGTCCTCGCGGACTTTCTATCTGTGATTTATTTGCTAACTTTAGTGCTTAAACACGCAACGAAATCATACACAAACACGTTGTGCTTCATACACAAAATTCGTCCTGAAAGGGAATTTTTAGTAAATTTGAGAAAAGGGAATTAAAATGGATATCGAAGCATCAAAAATAGAGCTCGTCAAGATAATCTTAAATATCGACAACGATAGATTTATTAAAAAAGTGACTGATTTCATAAAAAATGAAAAGTCCGATTTTTGGAACGATCTGAGCGCTGCCGAACAAGCCGAAATTAAAAAAGGAATCGAGCAGTTGGACAAGGGAAAAAGAGTGCCGTTCAAGGAGGTTCTAAAAAAGATTTCCTAATGGAAGTCTATCTGTCCGAACTGGCCGAATCAAAACTCGAAAAACTCGCACAACATTTATTGGAAAAGTGGAGCTATAAAGTCAAAATGGACTTTCTGGCCAAATTGACCGATAAAATCAAACAAATATCAATTCAACCTGAAAGTTGCCCGAAATCGAACGAATTTGGAGGCATTTATAAATGTGTAGTCACAAAACAAACTACCTTTTTCTACCGAATTAATTCCCATTTAAAGGAAATAGAAATAATTACACTTTTCGATACAAGACAAGATCCTAAAAAAATTAAAAAGCAGTTACGGAAATAGTACGAAAGCACAACAGTGGCTATAATTCAGCGTGGCCGACCCGCCAAAGAGAAAATTCATTACATTTAACCTGGTCCGGTCACGGCTTGAAAAATCCTGCCGGATTTTCCACGCCGAAATCATAGCCGGGCCGTTCGGGTGCAATAGGCCCGTCTTTGCTGTCTTCCCCTGGTATTTTATTTAAAGGGACATGGGAAATATGGTATT
>JAIRBC010000062.1 GCA_022008415.1 Cerina litoralis | reverse complement strand
GCCGAGTATACCACCACGGGAGCTTCTCCGGACAAGAACAAGGGGAGCAATTGGAACAATGGTTCTCCCAAAAACAACCGATGGTTCAAGTTTACGGCTACCACAGATCAAATAAATATAAAGGTAAACAGAGGAGGAAGCAAGGGCTCCCAGTACTATACGCAGCTGGCATTATGGAAAGCCGATGGCATTACGGAACTGGACAGCGACAGATATGCAAGCACCTACGACAACGTTGATCTGGACTATACGGGCCTAATTCCGGGAAATACGTACTATATCTCGGTCGATACCTATAATACAAATGCCTCTGGTTCTTTTACGCTGTGTCTCGAAGATAAATCAGTAAGGGTTCCTACGGTCATCACTAATGGCAGGATAACATATCGGGTTAAAAAGAATTGAGGCCTTCTACCCCAACGCCAAGGGACTACGATTATCCCTGGCCGTTTATCGATTTAGTTTCTACCTCACTGGTGTAATCGATGATTGGTATACCCCTAAACTCCCTTCTTATCGATGAAAACCACAGTTTTTGGGTTGTACGGTATGCATTTCATCGATTACACAACATTTATTTTTGTGCTAACCATCTAATATTGAAGTTTGTAAGGTATTGCTATTTTCTATTTAGTAACGAAAATCAAATAAAGGAAATGGCCGATCGAATTCTTTAAGAGGATTTGGTTATCAAGGAACGCATTTTACTAGTCCCAATTAGTAGCACTGGCTAATGTTGAAATAGATCTTCCATTGAACTACATTATTGATGCCAAAGATAAACTATGAAACCAATCCCTGTTCATTTCGGTCTTTTATTGATTTGGCTGTTGTTTTCTATATCGGCAACCGCACAGACCACCATTACATCCCAAATTTCCAATGACGATGATGATGCAGAGGAGCGGGTGTCCAATGGAGAAGTGGATGTTAACAGTTCTGATCTTGAACTGATAAGGGACGGAAACGATCAGCTGGTCGGAGTGCGTTTTAGGAATATAAATGTCCCCCAGGGCGAAACTATCCTAAGTGCATCGATCCAATTCACCGTTGATGAGACCGATACCGGGTCTACCTCATTACTGATCCATGGCGAGGACCGCAACAATGCGAAAAAGTTTAAGGATGACGATGATAACATCTCAGATAGGAGATTGACCACTGCCTCGGTTGCTTGGAACAGCATTCCCGCATGGAATAGCGTTGGTCAGGCCGGGGTAGATCAACGGACTCCCGATCTTAAAAATATAGTACAGGAAATCGTGAATAGGGGCGGATGGAGCTCTGGCAATAATATGGTTTTTATCTTTAGCGGATCCGGTCAGCGCACAGCCGAAGCACATGATGGAGACTCAAGCAAAGCTCCCATTTTAACGATTACGTATGGCACACCTCCGGCCGGGACAGACACGGACGGTGATGGTATTGATGATGATGTAGACATCGATGATGACAACGACGGAATTACGGATGTTGACGAGTATTGCACTACAACGTCCGCAGCTTTCCTTGTTTCGATGGATACCGGTACTCGATCTGTGGTGGTCAATCACAATAATACGGGCTATGCAAAACTGGATTTTTCTTCAATGGATAATAGTTTCCAACTCGATATTAATGGAACAACGGTTCACCCTTCTGGAATGGAGTTCGAAAATGGCGCGTTGGATCCGGGGGAGGAATATTTTGTATTTCAATCGGACAATGCATTTATAACCTCACCTTGGGTGGCGAACAACAACGGACTTCCTAGACTACGATTGATAATTGACGAATTGGGAAATGTTACCCTCCAAGGAACCAGATCAACCACTTCCACAGCCTTAGAGCCCATGAAAGCACAAGCAGGTACTTCTTTTAATTCAATAAATTGGGTGTCCGGAGCCAATAACGTTTTCACCATTACAAACCAAGCAGGACCTGGCCCGGAAGGGTTTACGGGCGAATTTTTTGCGAGCGTAATATGTGACAGTGATGGAGATGGTAAAATCAATAGTCTTGATTTGGACGGTGACAATGACGGTATCTATGATGCCGTTGAGGTAGGACATGGAAGACCGCATACCAATGGTGTAATCAGTGGTCCTTTTGGTACAAACGGTCTGGTAAATGCGCTGGAAACCACGGCAGACAGCGGTATAATAAACTATGTATTAGCCGATACGGACGGGACCGGCCTGCCTAATTTTTTAGATTTGGACAGCGATGATGACGGGTGCAATGATGCAAATGAAGCCTACCAAGATGCTAATGCCGATGGAGGAGACAACGGGTTTTACGGTACTGGAAATCCCCCGGCTACCGATGCCCTGGGCAGGGTAAATGCGGCCACCTATCAGGTTCCGGCCGATGGAAATAGCAATGGAACTATGGATTATATAGAAGCCATCGCTCCGCCGACGATAACGGTTCAGCCAATGGACACTGTTACTTGTCCCGGTTGCAATGCCACCATATCTACTACAGCTTCCAGTGCCGATACTTATCAATGGCAGTATTTTAATGGGTCGATTTGGGTTAATTTATCAGATTCGGGCATTTATAGTGGAACTGCAACTTCAACTTTGACCCTTACAAATGTCACGCCAGCTTATAATGCTGTCCAGTACAAAGTGGTCCTATCCAACACGGGCCAAGTATGCGATATGGAAATCTCAAATAATGTATCGTTAGCGATAAGAGTTTCGACAGTTATTACCAATAAGCGGATAACTTACCGCGTAAATAAGAATTGAGCCCGCCTAATTCTTGCTATGTGATCAAGCTTATTTCATAGTCTTTTATCGAACTTGCCTTTACCTAGTTAATGTTTTCGATGACCGGTATACCCTGAAATTTACTTTTTTTATCGATGAAAACCACATTTTTTCGGATGTACGGTATGATTTCCATCGATTATACAACATTTATTTTTCTCCTAACTCCTTTAAATTGAAGTTTGTAGGACATGTTTTTACGGCTTGGTGACCGGTATTGTGGTTGTGAAAATTTAAATCTGAATTTTGAGGAATATCTAAATTCCACGGTAAAACTATGAATTTTCAACCCTTACCATCCTAGGTTATGAAGACCAAAATAATCCGTAGTAAAAAAGAAGAACTGATGGCACTTTTCTACTGACAAATTTTTAATGAGGTAATATTTTACTTACAGGTCAATCTTTCGTAAGTCTTGCTATATAAGGCCTAATCGAGGAACGGTAAAGGAATAAGGTTGGGTCGCAAACAACAACAAAACGAGAATGGACAATACATATCGGGTAATTCACAACAAAAATTTCCACGATGGGTACCTAAAGTTAATATTTGTAGAATGTTAATGGGCCATTACATAATAATGGCAAGGGATAAACTACCAACAAGAACCAATTAAGAAGACTTTAAAGTAAAAATATAACCATGAAAACAAGATTTTTATTACTGTTTTTTCTAATCTCCGGAATGGCTTTTTCGCAGACCACCGTGACCTTGGAAGATCAGTGCAATTGCGAGGTGCTTAGCGGTACGTTGGTAAGCGCACCTGGCTCGACCACTCCAACGGGTGCCGATATTGGCGACATCTATGTGAACACCAATATCGGAACCATTTATTTTTGGGATGGGAACTCATGGGAATTGACTTTTACAGATACCAATACAACAAACGCCAGTCTTACCGAAGATGGTTCTGACCTCATCCTAACAGACAGTGATAATAACTCGATCCGTATTCCACTTGCTACCATCGCAGCAGCGACCGATACCAATACCACCAATGCTACTTTTGCAGTGAGTGGTACGGAGTTGGTCATAACCGACAGCGAGGGAAATACTGTGTCTGTTCCGCTTGTAGACATCGCAGCAGCGACCGATTCCAATACTACAAACGTAAGCCTTACCCAGGACGGTACTGATTTAATCCTGACCGATAGTGATGGTAACTCTGTAACATTGGCCCTTTCCAGTTTTGCCGCTATTGCGGACCAGGTGACGATCACCGGGGCGGGAACCACGGCTGATCCTTTTAAGGTGGAGGATCTTTCCATCGTGACCGGAAAACTGGCCGATGGGGCGGTGACCACGGTAAAACTTGCTGACGGAGCCGTCACCACGGCCAAACTGGA
>JAIRBC010000061.1 GCA_022008415.1 Cerina litoralis | reverse complement strand
TTTTCCATCTTGTCTAATTCTTCCTGTGTCATTTTTAATTTCTGTTTGAATGTTAATATAAGAATCATTCAGACAGAGTTCAAATTACACCCTCCTCTCACAGAACCGTACGTGATACTCTCGCATCATACGGCTCTTCAAGACCGAAACATTGCTATAGGGCAATGTTCGCCGAATTGAGCAAATCTTCCTCCGTAGAGTTGTAAGAATCAATTCTTAATGGTCTTGCCAACCCCTTCGCTACGTCCAAGTTTCCAAAGACATCTCTTGGATACAATTCGCTACTACGGGTTAGTCCGCCGCTCCCTTTGTGTATCGGTACTCTTTGGCTTGCCCGTTCGGGGTTATGCCGTTCTTCCTTAACACCACAAAAGAAGTTTCTCCTGTTCCGTAACCGAGCCGTCTAGCAAAGCTCCTGCCCTCTTTATGCCGATCGCCACCTGACCAATAATTGGGTTACGCCCGTCAGGTCCTGTCCCGCAAGACCGCCCATCCCTCGGTTTTGACAATACCTAAGTTGTTAACGACACTTCTACAAGGGTTCACTCACATCTCGTTCAGCTTCTTTGCTCCTACCATAGCAATCTACTCTGAATACAACACAGGTAGCGCCTTTGACCTTATCGCTCAAGACCAAGCCGTGAAAGCTAAGCCCCATAAGGCGGTTTGACCGATATGCCCAAACATCCCGGCCGGGAGACCGATCCCCAAACGTTCACTTTACGTGAGACCTCTTGGTTTTCTGTACCAAGCTCGTTTCAGGTAAACAGAATGGGACTCCCATCTCGATTACAGTTATGCTGTTCATTTCAAAGAACTTATTCTTATATTGTATCCCTGAACAGCGCAGGACACACAACGTTTGGTAACACCGTATATAATTTATTGCTAGTTCTAGCCTACTTACGAAAATCCTCGCGCATTTTCTATTCGGTTTTTATTTGCTAAATCTAGTGCTTAAACCACGCAACAAACCATATACAATCACGTTGGCGGTAATTAAACCACCTATGAAAGAATGGACTGAAATCCCAGATATTGAGCTTTTTTCTGATGGAGGAGCCGAACCAAATCCAGGTAAAGGTGGTTTTGGAGTGATTCTATCTTATAAAGGAAGAAGAAAGGAATTTTTCCAAGGATATGAATTAACTACTAATAACCGAATGGAATTGATGGGAGTAATTTTTGGACTTGAACAATTAAAAACAAAATCTAATGTTCAAGTATTTACAGATTCAAGATATGTGATTGACGGGATAACAAAAGGTTGGGCGGAAAAATGGAAAAAAAACGGCTGGAAAAGAAAAAAGAATAACCCAGCAATTAATAGTGATTTATGGGATAGACTATTAAATGCAATAGCTGAACATAATGTTGAATTAAATTGGGTTAAAGGACATTCAGGACATTTGGAAAATGAACGTTGTGACGCTCTTGCAAATAAAGGAATAAATTCAAAAGAACTTACTGAGGATGTTGGGTATGAACCTAAAGAAATCGACAATGACCAAAGTTCGTCGACGAATAAAACGTATAGCAAACAAAGCAAAGTTAAAATAGAAAAAGTAGGAGATGAATGCCGAAAATGTGGAGAGCCAGTAATAAAGAAAATACCGAAAAAGAAAAAAATAAAACCAAATCAATCATACTATTTTGAATATTATCTTTTTTGTCCTTCTTGTAATACTATGTATATGACAGAAGATGGAAAAAGAGAAATCACTAACCAAAGCGAACTGTTTAAATAAATTCAACACTTGCCAATTAGGATGAATTTCTAAGTGATTTTGGCCAAAAATAAAATATGCATACAACCAAAACTGATTTAAGCGGATTAAATGAAAAACAAAGGCAAGCAGTAGTTTCCGAATGTAAAAGACTTCCTGTTCTTGCAGGAGCAGGTTCAGGAAAAACCAAAACACTACTTCAAAAACTAATCTTTCTCATTGAAGAAAAAGGTGTGAATCCAAGTAATATTTTGGCAATCACATTTACTAAAAATGCCGCTAATGAAATGCTTGATAGATTAATCATTTCAGCAGACGACACAGAAGAATATGCTGAAATACTTGCAGACAAAAATCGAACAACCAAAGAGAAAGATACTGAACGTTACTTTTTCACCAAAAAGCACAAATGGATTGACAACTTAACTTTAAGAACGTTTCATAGCCTTTGTTACAGTATTATCAGAAACTTTGGTGTAAATGAGTTTGACAACAAGTTCAAAATAATTGGAGACACTAAAGCAAAAGATGATGAATTTGCAAAATACTCGGCAACTGAAACTGCTTTTGAGGTTAATCATAAAATCTTAATCGAAAACTGCGAATCCAATGAATATCTGCTCGATTTGAAAAGATACATATTGGATTATATGATTGACAAAATTCATATCGAAAAAGATAAACGTACTTCTTTACCAAAAGATGGGAAATTCTTTACAACATTAAACGGAACAAAAGTTCGGTCTAAATCTGAACAGTATATAGCTGATTGGCTTTATCGACATAGCATTAAATTTGAATATGAGCCTAATGTAAATTTTAGGGACTTTGATTTTCGACCAGATTTCTTCATTCCAGAAGCTAATTTATATTTAGAACACGTAAGTCAAAAAAGCTACCCGACTAAGGGGAAAGAACAACAATTTAACAAAGCAAATAAATTGCTTGTTAAAACTTTTGAGCATCAAACAAAGGATACTGCTCTATTTAATTTAGCATTAGAGCGCATTGTAAAAAATAGACTTCCTTCAAACTATCATTTTTCAACTGCTTTATCATTTGAAGAAGAATTCAAATCTTATCATAAAGAAGTTAAGGATTTTCTGCGTCAAGCAATGCGAGTGATTGATATGGTTAAAGTGGAAAACTTACCATCTAAAAAAGTTTTAGAACAATCACAAAAAGACCAACACGAAAGAGTTAGAGACTTCTATAAACTTGCAATTCCAATTATCGAGCAATATCAATCATATTGTACTAACAAATCATATTTGGACTTTAATGATATGATTACAAGAACCATTTCTCTATTCAAAAACCACAGAGAAATAGCAGAAAAGTTTAGAGGAAAATATGAGTACATTCTTGTAGATGAATTCCAAGATGTAAATAACTTACAAGTTGAGTTAATAAAACTTCTGCTTACAGATAGCAATCAACTTTTCTGCGTAGGAGACGATTGGCAAAGTATTTATGGTTTCAGAGGTTCAAATGTGGATTACATAGTCAACTTCAAAGAGCATTTTAAAGAATCTGAAACCATAAAATTGAGTATGAATTACAGGAGTACCGAACATATTGTTGGTGCAAGTAATGAAGTAATCAAGCACAATAAATTCAAAGTTGAGAAAGATGTACGCTCAAATAAAAAGTCAAGTAGTAAAATACACGTCTATGCAGGTAAAAATCAAGCTGAAAACCTTGAATACGTGCTTGACCAAGTAAATAAACTAAAAGACAAAGGTTATACAAAAGAAGATATTCTATTTCTTTATCGAAGAAGTAAAATGTACAGTCCATATTTTGAAAGATTTAAACAAGAACGAGTATGGGTTTCAGGTAAAACAATTCACGCTTCAAAAGGACTTGAAGCAAAAGCAGTATTTATAATCGGTCTAACGGAGGGAAATGGTGGATTTCCAGACATTTGGATGGAAGACAGAATATATCAAGTAATAAAAAACTCAAATCACGATTTATTACTTGAGGAGGAAAGACGACTGTTTTATGTTGCAATTACAAGAGCAAAAGATGAATTATTCCTAATTACAGAAAAAGGAAATGAATCAAGTTTTATAAAAGAAATTCCAGATGATTTTACTTTTAAAACAAGTATTCCTTTTAAATCAGTAATTGAAGAAATAACCTTATGCTCAAATTGTAGCAATCGATTGGATGTAGGCTTTGCATTTTGTCCATATTGCGGAGAAGAACAAAAATTAGATGAATAAAAACCAGCAGCTAACAATGTATAAAAATAATAGCGGTTTAATCGCTAAAACTAAAGTAATTAATTACAAAAAAAGGTCTGAGTTTATCCGAAAAGTTAGTGTGTAAAAATCCGCTACTATTCTTATACGTAACCGTTGTAAAGACATTTGACCCGTCCTGAATAAAGGCTACATAATTTCAAACATTATGTACAAAAATGACAAAGTGATCAGACGGTATTCAGAACCTTTCAAACTGAAAA
>JAIRBC010000060.1 GCA_022008415.1 Cerina litoralis | reverse complement strand
CAAGGCATGACAATCTGAAGTTTGGTTCAAATTGCAAGCTAAAAAGTGTAAACGATGTTTATATAACTCTGTAAAGGATGTCCCTTTAACGTACCACAACGGGCCCAACGGCTGGCGTTGGAATGGTGGTATGAAGGGAAAAAAGGGTTCCACGGACGAGGGCGGAGTGCGATCGCCATTGGTCGTGCAGTGGAAGGGCAAGTTGCCCCCGGGTGAACATATTCCCCAGATTGCAAGTTCTATAGACTTGTTGCCCACCTTGGCCGATTTGGCCGGAGTCCCCGTTAAGACAAAGAAACCGGTAGACGGTCTGAGCTTAAAGCCTTTGTTGACCGATTCGAAAACCAAATGGCCCCCTAGAATCGTTTACAATTATTGGCAAGGGGCAACCAGCCTCCGTACGCAAAAATACCGCTTGGACAAAGACGATCGGTTGTACGATATGGAGACCGATAGGGGCCAGAACTTAGACCTATCGAAACAGATGCCCCAACTAACGGATTCCCTTAAAAATTTAAAAGTAGTTTGGCTCAACGATGTAAAGCCGCAGTCGAGTACCCAAGTCCATCGTCCTTTTCCATTGGGCGATCCAGATTTTGAGTACACCCAACTACCTGCCCGGGACGGCCTGCCCCATGGAAATATAGAACGAAGCAATAGATGGCCCAATTGTTCCTTTTTCACCAACTGGAAGCATCTCGCGGATCGTATAACTTGGGACGTGGATGTACTGGCCGTAGGGGATTTTGAGGTGGATCTGTACTATACGGCAAAAAAAACGGACTTGGGGGCAAGTTTTGAGCTGCGGCTCGGGAACGAACGACTAGAAGGCGAGGTTACCGAAGCCCACGACCCTCCATTAGTGGGCAAGGAAAGGGACAGAGATCCCCGTCAGGAATCCTATACCAAGGATTTTGTGGCCATGCATCTTGGCAAGATCCATTTGGAAAAAGGAAGGGGCAGCCTTACCCTCAAGGCATTAAAGATTCCTGGGGAAGGGGTAATGGATGTTCGATTGCTTACGTTTAAAAGGATAAAATAGTTTTGGAAATTTGTATCTTCCTTATCGGTACCTGTCATGAAGTCCTTTTCCCGCCAAAATTTCGATTTATTTCAATAACCCAATAACCTATTAACGATCAATCTTTGCGCCCCGTTAATTCACAGATCTTAACAATGACTTCCACTGCCTTTTGCATGCTCTCTACGGGTACATATTCGTATTTTCCGTGAAAATTATCCCCGCCTGCAAAAATATTGGGGCATGGCAGGCCCATATAACTCAATTGCGAGCCATCCGTTCCTCCGCGAATGGGTTTAATGATAGGTGTTACTCCCACAGCTTCCATGGCCTGTTTGGCGATTTCTACAATATGGTAAACGGGCTCTACTTTCTCCCTCATATTGTAGTATTGATCGTTAACTTCCAAGGTAATGCAATCTCCGTGTTTTTCATTTAGTTGTTTGACGATATCTTGCAACAACCGTTTTCGCGATTCAAATGCGCCACGGTCGTGATCTCTAATGATCATTTCCATTTCGGCGTGTTCAATTTCTCCTTTTAGATGATGGATATGGAAAAAGCCTTCCCTTCCTTCGGTGTGTTCGGGTACTTCTTTTTGAGGGAGTTGGCCCATAAATTCTCGGACTATAGTGATGGCGTTGACCATTTTGCCCTTGGCGTAGCCTGGATGAACACTTTTCCCCTTGATGATTACCTTGGCTTTTGCGGCGTTAAAATTTTCGAATTCCAATTCGCCGATTTGGCTCCCGTCCATGGTATAGGCCCAGTCGGCGCCAAATTTGTCTACATCAAATTTATGGGCGCCCCTACCTATTTCTTCATCGGGGGTAAATCCAACTCGGATCTTTCCGTGTTCAATTTTTGGATGCCGGATCAAATATTCCATGGCGGTCACGATTTCCGTAACCCCGGCCTTATCATCTGCCCCTAATAACGTGTTGCCATCGGTAGTAATTAGTGTCTGTCCCTTGTACTGTAAGAGATCTTCGAAATAATTGGGGGAGAGGACGATATTTTTCTCCTTATTGAGAACGATATCTTTTCCGTCGTAATTTTCGATAATTTGTGGCTTTACGTTTGTTCCGCTAAAATCCGGGGAGGTGTCAAAATGCGAAACAAAACCTATGACCGGGACTTCGTGTGCTAAATTGGAAGGAAGGGTGGCCATGATATAGGCATTCTCATCGATACAGACCTCCTGCATCCCGATATGTCGAAGATCTTCTACCAACTTATGGGCAAGATCCCATTGTTTTTTAGTACTCGGGGTAGTGTCCGAACGGGGGTCACTTTGAGTGTCAATGGTTATATAACTAATAAATCGGTCAATGAGGGTCTGCATTTGTGAAATTTTGTTCAAAAGTACGATATTGTGGGAACAGCATCAAAACCGAGGTGTGATCGCTATAGCTTACTTCCATTTGTTTTTGGTTAGCAGGCATAATTTTTCCATCGAATTTCGGTTAATATAAATGCATATCGTTATGGTAATGAATTATTTTATATCCATTTTTATCCTATTTGGAGCTTTACTGACGTGTTCCAAGGTAAATGCCCAAGATTGTACTTTGGCCATCTCGGGAAGGGATGCCGATATAATAATCCAGGTTTTCCAAATGAACAATGAGCAGATTGCCAAGATGGAAAGGTGGAAAGTAGAATTGGCAAAGGAGACCGATGCCGCCCAGGAGCAAGCAAACCAACTCTTGGCATCGCAACCCCAGAGTACGCCCGAGGAACTTGCCCGGATTGCCGTAAAATATAAGGAAATACAGAATAGGGCTGTAGAAATCTCCAAAAGCTACGACAAGAAATTATTGGCAATATTCAATGAGAATCAATATCGTCGTTACGTAGGTCTTTGCCGCGAAATATTTTTAAAACCGCTCGTGGGGATTCCAGATTAAATCCGTTAAACTTTGAAAAAAGCAGGTTACTACATCCTACTACTCCCTTTGAGTTTGTATTTTTGTTAAAATTCAGAATCGTTCCATGTACAAATTGCTAATTCGCCCCATGCTCTTCCTACTAGATCCAGAGCGTGTGCATCATATGACCTTTGCCCTTATCCGATTTTCTTCCAAAATAGGATTTTCCAAACTTTTTAACAAAATGTACGCCGTTGAAGACCCACGCCTGGAAAGGGAGGTCTTTGGCCTCAATTTCAAGAACCCGGTTGGCCTTGCAGCCGGATTTGATAAGAATGCCGAACTGTATAATGAACTCTCCCATTTTGGATTCGGATTTATAGAGATCGGGACCCTTACTCCCAAACCCCAGCCGGGCAACCCCAAGAAAAGACTATTTCGGCTTAAGGCAGATAAAGCGATCATAAACCGAATGGGATTTAACAACAATGGGGTCCTGGCGGCTGCCGAGGAATTAAAGAAACGGCACAAGGTCCTTATCGGTGGTAATATTGGAAAAAACAAGAATACGCCAAACGCCGAAGCAGTGAAGGATTATATGATCTGTATGGATGTGCTTTTTGATCATGTAGACTATTTTGTAGTCAACGTAAGCTCGCCCAATACCCCAGGACTTAGGGAACTACAAGATAAGGTACCGTTAACCGCTCTACTGAAGGAACTAAAAGTCGAAAATTCTAAACTTTCGAAAAGGAAGGGAGTAAAAATACGTCCGATTTTGCTTAAAATAGCTCCAGATCTGACGGATGATCAGCTGATGGATATAATTGCAATCGTTAAGGATACAAAAATAGATGGGGTTATTGCAACCAATACCACGATCGATAGGACCCGATTAAAATCCGATTTGATCCTGACCGAGGAAAAAGGAGGTTTGAGCGGTAAGCCTCTAAGGGACCGTAGCACCGAAGTTATAAGGTTTTTAGCCACAAATAGTAACAAGGCCTTCCCGATTATCGGGGTGGGCGGAATCCACTCTGCAGAAGATGCCTTGGAAAAGTTGGAAGCAGGGGCCGATCTGCTTCAGCTTTGGACGGGTTTTATCTACGAGGGTCCCGCCTTGGTGGGCAGGATAAACAAGGCGATACTTGAAAGGACTATGCAATAAACGGTATCCGGTTAGCGGAAGGCATAAAGAAAACGATAATTTAATCTGATCGTTTCTTACTAGCCTAAGTAATGAAAAAAGCCCATGGTTTACAGCAAACCAGAGTTTATCCAAAATTTTGTGTTTTTGAAAAATAATTTCAAAATTCATAGGTTATAATAATGATTGTTATAGCCTGTTTGGGAAACAAATATA
>JAIRBC010000005.1 GCA_022008415.1 Cerina litoralis | reverse complement strand
GATTTTACTACAAGTTATGTATTTCTACGCACACTTTACGCACACTTTTTTTTGGATACAAATGGATACAAATGAGTTCAAAATTTATTTGAAACATCATAAATGTCGGGTAATCAATGAATTGTGAACTATTTTAGAATTTATTGTTGGTAATTTAAACCTCCTGGCAGGCAAGAGGTCACCGGTTCGACTCCGGTATTCTCCACCAGTAAATACAGGGCCTCCAAGAGATTGGGGGCTTTTTTGTTTTTTGGAGTTGCACGTAGATTGCACGTAGATTTTGTGATTATTTTTGTAAGTATCGCCTTGTCCTTCGAGCGCGCTTTGACTGCCTGCCCAACGTTGTCATTCTGTCGGGTCGGCCTGAAATATGCATTCTGGCGGGCGCTCAAGGGGGCAACTAGAGAACCCAAGGTGCAAAAACTTCCGTCTTGGTTCTTGACTTTAAGTGACTACCTCATTGGCGTTCCCCTCAGTTTTTCAAACACTTTATAGGCCCTTTCTACATTTTTTTCCGGGGACTTTTTAAATTCCTTGGAGGTCACCTTATAATATTTCTGAACGGTGTCTAACCGCATGTGCATATTGGCAATGATATCCTTATAGCCGGGGTCATCGATGGCATTGTGTAATTCTTTGGGGTCTTTTTCCAGATCGTAGAATTCCCAAGCGTCTATATCGTCGTAGAAATGCATCAGTTTATAGCGTTTTGTGCTTATACCATAGTGTTTTTTTACCATGTGAAAAGCTGGATAAGCGTAGTAATGATAGTAAAGTACATCCCGAAAATCATCTTCGTCCATGGTTTGATTTAAGAGAGGTCTAAGCGATTCCCCCTGCATTTCATGAGTGTATTGGCCTCCCCCGGCAAAATCCAGCAAAGTCTGGGCGTAATCCAAGTTCTGTACCAAGGCATTTATCTGGGTTCCTTTTTTTATTTCCATCGGATACCTTATCAACAAGGGCGTCCTATACGATTCCTCGTACATAAAACGCTTGTCGAACCACCCCTTTTCCCCGAGATAAAAACCTTGGTCCGAAGTATAGACTACAATGGTGTTATCTTCTAAATTGTTGTCCTTCAAGTAATCCAATACCTTACCTACACCTTCGTCAACGGCAGCTACGGTAGCCATATAATCTTGCAGATAGCGTTCTTCTTTATAGTTATCCAACGCCTTACCGTGCAAATCAGCCCTGTGGAAAGCATCGTTTTTGAACTGATAACCTTTATCCCATATTTTTCGTTGTTCGCGCGACATTCTTTCAAAATCGGTAGGCCATGGATTGCTCGCCAGTTCTGGGCTACCCAATTTTTTGGTCAGCTTTAGGTCATATCCTTCGTACATATCCTTATAAACGGTCATCAACTGCTGCTGTGCTGCCAACTGGTTTTTGTGCTGGTCAAAATAGGTGTCAGGTATGGGAAATTTCACACTATCGTACTTATTTGTATACCTCAATGGCGGCATCCAATTCCTGTGGGGCGCCTTGTGGTGCAGCATCAAAAAGAAAGGGACGGTGTCGTTTCTGTTTTTTAGCCAATTGAGGGCATCATCAGTGATTATATCGGTGACATATCCGGGTATGGTGATGGAATCCCCATTCTTTATAAAATCAGGATTGTAATAATGTCCTTGGTCTTGGACAATATTCCAATAATCGAACCCCTGGGGCCATCCGTACAAATGCCACTTACCCACAATGGCCGTTTGGTAACCCAATTTCTTCATGTATTTTGGGAGGGTAGGCTGTGAACCGTCAAATCGGTCCCCATTGGCCCTAAACCCGTTGATATGGCTATGCTTGCCGGTAAGTATCACAGCCCGGCTGGGTCCACAAATGGAATTGGTAACATAGGCACGGTTAAAGATGGCGCCTTCCTTGGCAATACGGTCAATGTTTGGGGTAGGAGCCAATTTGCTCAATTCGCTCCCGTAGGCACTAATGGCCTGGTAGGCGTGGTCGTCCGACATGATAAATAGGATGTTCGGTCGTCGGGACACTTCTTGCTTTGGTATTTTCTGCTCCTTTTGGACGCACCCCCAAAACAAGAGGAGCGTTCCCACAAATACTATCGTTTTTTGCATCATTGCGTTTTATTTAAATCGATATTATACTCTTTCCATTTTATAATCCGAAATATCGGAATGCTCTTTTTCCACTGGTCGACGTTAAAATTTATCCGCGTAGCTTCGGCTATGCCTCAACCCCGAAGCGTCGGGTTGCCTTGCCCAGCTAAAAAATTGACTGTTCCGATTCTGTCGTGTTTCAAAGCAGAATGAGTATAAATTCGAATAGAACAATCGTCCTTTTGTACTGTCTTTACCTGCTTTGCCATTATTTTAATACAAAAGAGGAAGAAAGATTGGCGTTGGAATCCGTACCCACATAAATCTGAAATTCTCCTGGTTCGGCTACAAAATCCAATTGGCTGTTGTAGAACTTAAGGTCTTCCGGGGACAAGTTAATCACTACCTTCTTGGATTCCCCTTTTTTAAGGAACACTTTATTAAAGCCCTTTAGCTCTCTTTTTGGAGGGGTGATGCTCCGGACCACGTCTTGCAGATAGAGCTGTACAACTTCTTCACCGTCATAGTTCCCAGTATTCTTAAGGGTAACGCTAGCGGTAATGGATTCGTTTGAGCCAATTTCCCTTTTGTTTAAGACAAGATCGGAATATTCAAACTCGGTATAGCTCAACCCATATCCAAACGGTAGCAAGGGTGTATTTGGCGCATCCAGGTAATTGGATTTAAATTTCTGGAATTCGTCGCCAGTTGCTGGTCGGCCCGTATTCTTCTCGGCGTAATAAATAGGGATCTGGCCCACATTTCGAGGCCAGGTGGCGGTCAATTTACCAGAGGGATTATAATCGCCGAACAATACGTCGGCAACGGCATTGCCCGCTTCCACACCGGGAAACCAAACTTGGAGAATGCTTATCGGAAGGTCGAATTCCTCAGGAATCGTCAACGGCCGTCCGCTCATAAGAACGAGGACTACCGGTTTCCCTGTGTCCACCAAGGCACGGATCAGTTTTTTTTGACTGGCCGGTATGGAAATATCGGTACGGCTTGCGGCCTCTCCGGTCATTTCGCTGGCTTCTCCTACGACGGCCACCACAACATCGGATCGTTGGGCCAATGCTATGGCTTCTTTCAACATAATGTCTGGGGAACGTTTATCTATGTCTACCCGGGTGCCAAATACGTTTACATTTTTGGCCATGACGGGATCGTCGGTAATGTTGGCACCCTTTGCGTAGGTGATAACGGCATTGGGTGCTACGTTTTTAAGGCCGTCCAAAATGGGAACGGATAATTGGGGGTCTCCCGTAGGCGCCCAAGTACCCAACATATTGTTCCTGTTGTTGGCCAAAGGCCCTATCAGGGCTATTTTCGCCGTTTTTTTCAAGGGCAGGACACCGTTGTGTTTTTTGAGCAAGACAAAGGAATGGGCCGCAATTTCCCGTGCGGCCGTCCTATGTTTCGGAGTGAGGATATCCTTATCGGGCCGGGAGGTATCGGAATATCGGTATGGGTCACCAAAAAGCCCCAATTTGTACTTGGCTTCGAGAATCAAGCGACACGCTTGGGTTATAGCCTCTTCGTGAACCAGCCCTTCGTTAACGGACTTTTTAAGGGTGGTCAAAAAACCCTCACCGACCATATCCATGTCGAGTCCAGCGTTTAAGGCGAGGGCCGAAACCTGTTGTAGGTCCCCTAGGCCATGGGCGATCATCTCGTTGAGTGAAGTATAGTCGGAGACAACCAACCCTTTAAAACCCCAACGGTTCCTGAGCACATCGGTCAATAACCATTTGTTGCCCGTAGCGGGAATACCGTCTACATCGTTAAAAGAGGTCATCACACTGGCCACCCCTGCATCTACCGCAGCCTTGTATGGCGGAAAATAATAATTAAACATGGTTACGTGATCCATGCTAACCCTATTATAGTCCCTACCGGCTTCGGCGGCACCGTAGAGTGCAAAGTGCTTTACGCAGGCGAGCATGGTGCTGGAGCGGGATAGGTCGTCCCCTTGATAGCCTTTTACCATGGCACGGGCTATGGCCGAACCCAAGAAAGGATCCTCTCCCGCCCCTTCGGCGATTCGGCCCCATCGGGGGTCGCGGGCAATATCTACCATAGGCGAGAAGTTCCAGTTGATGCCATCTGCCGTTGCCTCCGTGGCTGCAATTCGGGCTACCTTTTCCAATAATCCCATATCCCAACTGCATGAAAGCGCCAAGGGAATGGGGAAGGTGGTCTTATAACCGTGGATGATATCCGAACCGATGAGCAGGGGTATCTTTAAGCGGGAGTTTTTAAGCGCAATTTCCTGAGCCCGCCGTACCTTGTCTGGACCGGTGACCCCGAAAAGACCCCCAACCTGGCCAGCTTTAATTTTATCCTCTACATTTTTGCTGACCACTGATCCCGTTGCAACCCCACCTCCTGGGGTCAACAAGTTGAGTTGACCTATTTTTTCATCGAGGGTCATTCTCTTCAAAATCGATTCCACCTCGGGAATCGTATTCTGGGCCTGTATCCCGGTAGTAAAAAGACACGATAGAATAAAAATAGCGATCGGAAAGATTCTTGTAGGTTTCATTTTGACAACGATTTTTATTCGATTTAAATTTTAGTCGGCGGTCCGAAATGAAGTAATGTGTATCCGATCCACCTATTTGGAATAAAGAATATGGAGCCACACACAGAGGTTAAAGGGCACATTTAATCGTATCCATTACCTGTTGGTTCTATATTCTTTGTTCTTTTCTCTTTTATTCCACCTTTACTACCTTCGACCTCTTTGACACCCCATTTTCATTGAACGCCTCCACTGAAAAATAATAGGACTGGTCTGTATTCAAGGATTTTAGTTCCAGCTCGTTTTTGTCATAAACCAGCCAGGAACTGTACAATTTATCAGCAGCGATACCCCAGAGTACGTTGTACCCTTGACTGCCCGACCGGGAGTACCATGAGATTTGGGCATCCCGTCGGTCTTTGCTCCTATCCACGGACAGTCCTTTTACTTCTTTTGGAACCTTTCCATAACCCGTTCCAAATACGCGTATGTCGGAAATGGATAGGTGCGGCATAGGGGCATGGATGTTTTGGTATCTTACAAATCGGACTTTTTGGGGAATTGCGAGCTCCACATAATCGTTCGGGACGTCTTTAAAGTTGTTACTTCTATCCACGAGCACCTTCCAGTTGCTGCCATCCGTGGAACCTTCAATCCGGTACCTGTGGTGCAGTCCCTTGATCTTGCCGAACAAACCCGATTCGTAATCGTTATAATTTACTTGTATGGCCCGGACCAGGCCCGGGTCGATCAAATCGATCTGGACCCACTGCTTGTCGTTGTTAGCCTTTGCCACCCAAAAGGATTTTACATTTTCATCCGTCAAATTTTCGGGTCCATATCCGTCCAGTTTGGAGGATACGGTCACGGGTTTTTTATAGGAGAGGAGCATCCAGCCGGTAAACTCGCCCATTCTTCCAGGTATTGCAGGGGCGTAGTGGGGGTAGTCGCCAAACTGGGTATTGCAGTACATAAGCCCCTCCTTGTCAAAAAAAGTGGGAAACATACCAATGCGCCTCTCCCATCCAATGTTTACGTTTACGGCCATGGTGGTAAAATGCCACGAACGGCCTTCGGGACCTTCCACGGTACTGCCATGGCCAGCCCCGTTGATAAACCCACCTGGTTTGTAGGAAATGGGATTGTTGGGTGCATAGGTAAATGGTCCCAAAGGGGAATTGGCAATATAGACCCCGTCCGCATAGATATTGAATTCCGTACCCGGAGCCCCGTATTGCAGGTAATATTTATCCAAGTGCTTGGTCATCCATGGACCTTCGATATATCCGCCTAAGATGGTGTCCGAATGGTTTTCGCCAAAGCGTTCCCACCCGTGTTTTTCGGGTTCCAAATTGAAAAGTTCATGGATTTCATCAGATGGCTTAAAGCTTTTTGTTCTATCCAAAACTTTGGCCCTAATTGGAAATTTGTTAGAGGAGCCCCAGTACATATAGGCCTGCCCGTCATCGTCAATAAAAAGATCGGGATCTTGTAGGTTCCTCAAAATAGAGGGGGTGGCCTTCCAATTGCCCTTATCGGGATCGTCCGTAAAAAGGACGCTCATAGAACCTGAAGGGTTTCCGGCCACATAAAGCACCGAATCCCTGTAATTGTGGGCTGCTGGGGCATTTGAACCTTCAAAATACCACTTTTCCGGAGCTACGAAGTCCCAATTTTGTAAATCGGTAGAGCGCCAATATCCCATGGAACGGGTGACGAACATATAGTATTCGTTTTTGAACCGGACCACGGCAGGATCCGCACCCGATCGATAGGAAAGGTTTTTGTCGGCATTATAAATCATATAGGTATAGTCTATATTGATGGGATTACAATAGGTTTCCATCTGGGTAGATTGCGCCCTTAGAGTAGACCATTGGGAAGCACCCATAATAATAATCAACAGAAAAAATGACAGAATATGTTTTGGTTTCATTCTAATTGGGTATTTGTTGATGGTTGATAGTTGTTAGTTGATGGCTTCTGTTTTACTGGATTTTGCCTAAAATTCCCGTAACTCGTATTTCGTACTTCTTACCTTGTACTTAGTGCTTTTTTATTCGTAAACCCCAATTTTGTCAATCCCTTTTTTACGTCTTCGTTTTGCATAAACAAATTCCAAAGCAACTGGGTCCTGTAATTCTCGATCATAATCAGCTCGGGTCCTTGGTCAATGGCCAAATAGGCCTCCGCGACCCAAAAGTTGTATTGTGGGCTAAAGGCATCAAAAAATCCGGCCGGCCCCAACAATTTATCCTTATGCCCATAAAAATAGTGCATCGCTTGCAACGATTCATCAGGGGTATAGGGTATGGAGCTGATTGCCGCCGTAGGGGAAATTATCCCGGTATCATTACCAGGTTTATGTGCGGAATATCCCATGCTGCCATCGCTGTTTCTGGTATAACTGGCCGTTAATCCCCAGCAGTCCTTTCCGTAGTCCCTATATCCTTTTGGATTTTCCACACAGTATTGAAAATCGATCTTTACTTGGTTTTTGTTTACATCCCAATAATTTGTGTACTGATCCTTGAGCCCACGGGGATCGAGCCCTAAATAGGAGTAATGCGCCCAAAAGAGGGGACCACCGTATTCTTCCGAGCCGGCGTGTTTAACATAGAGTGGGAGCCCGTATTTAGTGTTATTGGATTTTATGCCTCCCTTAGATGCCCATCCGTTGGTATATACCTCTTTGGATATGGAATGGTCTGGCGAGGCGGCCGCCAAAATATACGTGATCATCGTTTCGTTATAACCTTTCAGTTGCAGGTTAATAGCGAAATCGTAAGTGGGACTCCAGTGCCAGTACAATACGTCTTGGCCTTGGGTATACCAGTCCCATTCTACCCCTTTCCACAAATCGTCCGCTGTATTCGATAATTTCTTTTCATCGTCCTTACCATCCTTGAAATATTCCTTTACGCAGATAAGTCCTTGTACCAAAAATGCAGTTTCTACCAAATCGCCCCCATTATCCATAGGGCTAAAAGGAATAACACTTCCGTTGTTCCCGTTCATCCAATGTGGCCAGGCCCCGTGGAATCGGTCTGCCTGCCCCAAAAATGAAAGTATCCGTGTCAACCTATCCAATGCTTCGGCCCTAGTTATATATCCTCTTTCGATCCCTACCAAGATTCCCATCAATCCAAAACCAGTACCTCCAGTGGTCACCGTATTGGCATCCCTTGAAGGATCGTCTGGATGATACCTCTCTTTGGCAGCGCCAGAAGTATTATGGGCAAAATCCCAAAAATATTTAAAAGCCCCCTTCTGGGTAAGGTCCAGAAGCTCATCATCGCTTATTTTTGGTTCTTCCGGTTTGGGCGTTTCCGGTAATTGGGATTCCCCAGTGGGCAAATCCCCGTTCTCTGATGAACAGGATACCAGGAGGCCGAGCAAGTAAAGGGAAAAAAGGATTTTGTTCATTAGTTGTTTAATTCTATTTAAGTAAGCGTTCCTTCGCTACATAAAGAATGATTTCCGCTATTGGATAGGGATAGTGTGCAAGACCAATCCAATACGAAAAATTGCGTAACGCCCCCTGGTTTGGTCTTTTTTCCCGACTTAATGTCGCGAAGTAATCAACCCCTCCCTGTCAGGGGCGGGAAGCCAAAACATATGAAAGCAACTCTAAATTCTAGACTCTTGGTTCTTGAATCTTGATTCCTTTAGACGCTAATCATGGATCATAGGACTCCTAAACCCCAATTTTTTAAGTCCATTTTGAACATCCCCGTTCGCCATAAAAAGTTTCCAAAGCAGCCCGCTCCTGTAGTTTTCGATCATCACGGGAATGGGACCTTGGTCTATAGCCAGATATCTTGGTACGTACCAATTATACTGCAAGCTAAAAGCATCATAAGGACCGTATTTCCCTATCAGGCTATCCTGTTTTTGGTACATAAAGCGCAAAAAGTCCATACTGTGTTCCGGGGTATATGGCATGGAGGACAATGCTGCCGTTGGGGAAATGACCCCAAGGTCCTTATCCGGCCTATGTCCTGCATATCCTTTAATCGAATAACTGGAAGTTAATCCCCAACAATCTTTCCCATATCCTTTGTAGTGATGTGGATTATCTATGGCGTAACGATACTGGATAAGGCTGTGGTTTACATTGAGTTTCCAATAATCGGCATACTGATCGGATAAACCTTTGGGGTCTAGCCCCAAATAGGAATAGTGGGCCCAGAACATGGGGCCTACGGGAGATTTGTCGTGCTCGTAATGATCCAACACGGTCCTTAATCCATAAAATGTAGTGTCCTTGGTGATAGCACCGCTGCGCGCCCATCCTTTCTCGTATACTTTTCTGGCAATGGGATGTGTTGGGGATGCCGCAGCCAGCACATACATGACCAGGCATTCATTGTAACCACCTACGGGAAAATTCATGTCCCAACCATAATCCGGGGACCAGTGCCAATACAAGACATCTTTGCCTTGGGTATACCAATCCCATTCCACTTCTTCCCAAATTTTTTGGATATTGTCTGCCAACCTTTGCTCCCTTTCGTTTCTAGTTTTAAAATATTCCTTTACTGCAAGTAGGCCTTGCACCAAAAAGGCGGTCTCTACCAGATCTCCTCCGTCGTCCTTTTTGCTAAAAGCGGTTACCTTGCCGCTAGGAAGCAACCAGTGTGGCCATGCTCCGTGAAACCTATCCGCTTTTGCCAGAAAACCCACCGCTTGTTCGTATCGATCCAATGCCTGTTCGCGGGTAATAAATCCTCGCTCCACGCCTACCAGGATCGCCATAAGGCCAAAACCAGATCCACCAATAGTAATTATATCCTTGTCATGGGTCGGATATAAATTATCCATATGGATCCGTTCCCTGGCAAGACCCGAAGTAGGTTCGGCTCCTTCCCAAAAATAATCGAAGGTTTGACGCTGTATCGTATCCATAAGGACCGTATCCACTTCACTAGGGCTAAAGCCTAAATCGGCCTCTGCAATTTGGTCTTTTTTATCATTTTTAGAGCCGTTGCATCCCATTAGAAATACCGCGGCTCCAAAAACAATCATTACAACTAACCTAACTTTACTTTTCATTCAGCACCTGAAATTTTTGGTTCTGTAGACTCTTTGGTCTTTTTAATGACGATGGGCAATAACCATTGGCCCAACCAATTTCCCTGTCATTTCCCATTCCTAAAATAGTATTAATTGGCCATGCTGGCCTGTATCTCTTCAGGGGTCAGGGCTTTGTTGTAGAAGTGCAATTCATCCAGATAACTTAGATCCGATTTATGCCCCCATTGCGTAAACCGCGGTACACCCGACATAATGGAAAGCAGGTCGCAACCCGTCCAATCTATCCCGGTGATATCACTTTCCTTAACAGGCTCCCCATTGATATAGACGATAGCCTTGGTCGGTGATATGGTAAAGGCCAAATGTATCCAATCCCCGGTGGTCGGATCCACATCTGCCGCGGTGCCCCCATCAACCCAAGTATCTGCCGTGCCGTTGCCGACGTTAAGCTTAAACCTTTGATTGTCATCGGCGCCCTTTTCCCTGAAGAACCTAAATCCACTGGTGCGGTTGTTCATTGCATCCGGATTGTCGGGATCTGGAGGGCCAATTACCAAAATACCCGCCCGGTCGGGATCGGCATTTAATTTGTACCACATGGTGGCGCTAAAAGACTCTCCCAGTAATCCTGTAGTGGGGAAGGTAAGGTAGGAATCGGTGGCTCCCGCGTAGGCATTGGCTCCTTTTTTTGCTTCCCCTGCAAAGCCCGGTGACCCCACTTGGGTAGCATTGGCTCCCGACACCATATTGGCGTAATCCTCGTCGAAGTCCATATACAGCGTCTCCCCGTCTGCCGGGGTATACGGATTGGTCACCCCGATTACATTTTGGATTTCAGCCTGCGTCAAAGCCTTGTTGAAGAAACGCAGCTCATCCATGTAACTGAGGTCCGATTTGTGATTCCATCCCGTAAATCTCGGGGCTCCGGACATGATGGAGAGGATATCGCAATCTGCCCATGAGATCCCAGTAAAATCACTTTCCTTGACAACCTGACCGTTAATATATACGATGGCTTTTGTACCCGATATGGTAAACGCAATATTGACCCACTCGGTGGAAGCCGGATTTAAATCGGCTGCCGCACCGCCATCTACCCAAGTATCTGCGGTACCGTTGCCTACGTTTAATTTAATTCTTTGATTACCTCCTGCATTTTCCCGGAACAGTCTAAATCCACTGCTGCGGTTGTTTTGGGCATCCGGATTGGCTTCGTCCTTGGGGCCAATGACCAAAATTCCGGCCCTATCGGGTACAGGGTTTACCTTGTACCAAAAAACAGCCGAAAGTTCGTTCCCCAAATTTAGGCCGGCTGTAGGAAATGTCAAATAGGAGTCTGAAGCCCCGGCATAGGAATTGTCACTGTTTACCCCTTCCCCGGCAAAACCGGGATCGCCCACTACGGTGGGCTTGGTCACGCTAATGAGCTCCGTGTAATCGCTGTCAAAAGCCATGTAGAAGATCTCGTTGTCGAACAAGGGGATATACGGGGGCTGTTTTTCAAAATTGACGATAGAAGAAGTCGATTTTCCATCGGTATCCGTAGCCGTAACATTCAATTCGTGGGATCCGGTGGTAACATTGTCATAAGGTATATTTGCCAATACCCGACGATAATCCATAAAATTGCTCAGGTTTGCAATTTGGGTACCATCCATGGTTACTTTGATGTTCGCTACTTCGATATCGTCCGTTGCTTCAAATTCTATATCGATGGAGACCACCTTGTCGTTCACTTTAATTTTAGTTCCGTCCAAGGGATATTTCATAGTGACCGTCGGGGCCGAGGCATCTGCACCCGGATCCACCGGAGTTATGGGGTCTATCCCTTGGTCGCACCGAGTAAAAAGAGCAAGGGCGATTAAGGCCATCAAAAGGTGTCGTATGTTCTTCATCACTTTAGTTATTTGTTTATTTTGCATTTGGATAAAATTGGTAGTCGGTATACCGCAACTGAATCATTTATTTTTTGTGTTTCCATTCTTTTTTTACCTCAATTAGCTTATTGGCCTTGAAGAACGGGAAATTGATCTACCTGGGCCTGTGGATAAGGTAGATAATCCTTATCGGCACTAAAAGTCCTTCCGTCGTAGCTCAGTTCACCATATCTTTCCAATCGAATCATGTCAAAATAGCGTTTTCCCCATTCCATACTTAGTTCTGCATATTTTTCGTCAATTATTTGATCAAGGGTAACGCTTGCCAAAGGCGGCATATTGGCTCTTGTCCTTACCAAGTTAACGGCCTGACTGGCCGTCATCCCAGATCCGGAGGCACCTTGGGCCAAGGCTTCGGCATACATTAACAGGATTTCTCCATAGCGGATCACGTTGTAGTTTTTGTTGCTGCCATAGGCCGTTCTCCCGGGAATCAGCTGATTAGAGGGCAAATAGTGCTTACCACTGGCAAAAAGAGCCCGTGCGTAGTCGTTGATGACGTCTCCGTCCCGCGTGGTGTTGGACACAAACCCTGGTAGGGAGGCATAATTTGGATCGGTCTGTATTTCCGAAATGCCCCTGTCCGTAAATAGCACGCTGGTTTCTAATCGAACGGTCTCTCCCCGATCTAACATGAATTTAATGAATTTCATACTAGGCTCAAAGAATCCCCATCCGCTAGAGGACCCTGCGACGGCCGGTTTCCAGTTCTGCGGTCCGTACGGTGCATAAAGGTGGGAAAAACGGTCCCCTTCGCCCTGGCCGTAATCGGAATATTGAAGATCTAGAATACTTTCATCGCTCAATTTCCCAGGGGTTTTGAAGAGTTCATAAAAATCTGGATATAGGCTAAACTTGCCCGAATTGATAATGGCGCCTGTAGCATCCGCCACGGCCTGATAATTTTTTAATTCTTGGTTAGCCTTTGCTTTTATGGCCAGGGCCGTATATTTGGTAACCCCGCCGGGTAGGTCCGTCCGCTCGTTGGGCCTCAAGTCCTGTAGCAACGGGATGGCTTCGTCCATTTGGTTGGAGATGTGCTGCATAACCTCGGCTTTGGTAGGTATTGTGTCGGTATCCCTTAGCAGGTCTGTGTCCGAGGAGGTGGGAATAAATACATCCCCCCATGTTTCCGATACCCAGAAGAGCATCATACTACGAAGCACCTTGATTTCGGCAATGTCGCTATTGCCCTTTTGTACTCCCGCGTCATCTGCCAATTCCTGGTACCGGGCTATCTGTTCCATGGCCGTATGGCACGTGATGATATCCTTATATACGTTTTCCCATAACGAGTTGTACATCCAATAATCCTTGTTGTAATTAAAAATGTCGGTTTCTGCATAATCCTGCTGATCACCTAGGCCACCGGCGTTCACATCGTCTCCCCGTACGGAATATAACAAAGGCTGTTCCCAACCCCGGGAATAGAAGGCCTCGTAGGCCCCAACCAGGGAAAGTTGCATATCCGACGTCTTGGAAAAGTCGGTGCCTCCTGCAAAATTATTGTTCAGTTGCGGTTCGTCCAGCTTGTCCTCACAGCCTCCTAATAGTGTTGTTGCAACGGCCAAAAACGCTAAGAAAATTTTTACAAACGATTTCATATTTCCTTTTCTTTATATTTTTTTAAATTTTTATGTTTACCCCCATGGTGTATACCGCAGGTACCGGATAGGTCTGGTTGTCGACACCATTGGATACTTCCGGATTAAACCCATTGTACTTAAATAGGGTAATTGGTTTTTCGGCGGTCAAATAAATTCTGACCTGCGGCATTTTCTGGTTTTCTTCCTTCTTGTTAAGCGTATAGCCCAGGGTGATGTTCTGTATTCTAAAGAAATCACCGTCCTCTACCCAATAATCCGCCAGTTTTTGGTTCCAGCTCTTGCGCACCCCTGCGGAGGAGGGATAGCTGTTGGTGGTACCTTCCCCGTGCCAGCGATTTACCGCAAAATCGCGGTCCCAGTTGGTATCGCTGGTAAAGATGACCTCGCCCCGTTTACGGTTGAGTATCTTATTGCCGCCTTGTCCCAGACCACTAACGGAAAAATCCCACTGCTTATAATTTACACCCAAATTAAACCCAAAGGTATAGGAGGGCAAGTAAGACCCAAGGACCGTGCGGTCGTCGTCATTTATTTCCCCATCCCCGTTGAGGTCTTTGTACTTAAAATCTCCAGGCACTAGATTATTGGCAACGGCCACGGGATCCGCCTGTATTTCTGCATCGTTTTGATAGACCCCGGCGATTTCACGGCCGTAGAAGGCAAATATAGGTTCGCCTACGATAGATCGTTGACGGAACTCCGCAGTACCGGCGTCCAGATAGGGCTGGCCTTTAAGATCCAATACCTCGTTCTGCAAAGTGGCGATGTTCGCGCCAATGTTATAGTTAAAGTCCTGAGAAATCTGGTCGCTCCAATCCAGGGACATCTCAAAACCGGAATTTCGGATTTTCCCGACATTCTGGCGAGTGCTTCCCGGAATCAAAGCGCGTTCTACAGGGATTACCGCATCGTTGGTTTCCCTGATGTAATAGTCGGCTTCCAACGATAACCGGTTGTCCAGAAACCTAGCCGAAATACCTGCGTTGGTCTCTTGGGTCACCTCCCACTTTAAAGCGGTAAAATCACTATCGGTACTAACCCCGCTGTACATGACATCGCCAAAGTCTGTAGTGACGGTCGATGAGGTTATGGAACCAGCACTGGCAGGAACCTTATCGTTGCCCAACTCTCCCCAACTGCCACGTAATTTCAGGAAATCGAATATGTTGCTGTTTTCCAGAAATTTTTCCTCGCTGAGTACCCAACCTAGTCCGACGGTAGGGAAATATCCCCATTTTTCCTGATATTTGTTGGTGCCGTCCGCGCGGAAGGTGCCGTAAAAGAGGTAACGGCCGTCATAATTGTAGGCCAACCTGGTAAAATAGGAGAACCCGTATTCCCCACGACCGTCATCGCCCACATCATCCACTACTATGGTCTGGGCTTGATCCAGATAATAGGACTCTTCGCCGGTGAGCGGAAAGTTGAGCCCTTTGGCCTGCAGTTGTTCATAGGATTCGTTCCTATAGGATGTACCGGCCAGCAGGGTGAGATTGTGCTTGCCAAAACTATCGATATAGGTTAGGGTATTGTCCCAAATCTGGTTAGAAATGGTTTCTGTTTTTTTGACCAACTCGGCGTTCTCCCTTTGAAAGCTGTTTCCAATAAAATAGGGTAGGCGCACCTCCCTGCGGTTTACGCTTTCAAAATTATGGTTATAAGCAGTTTTAAAGGTCAATTTATCGGGCACGAAATGGATCTCTGCATAAAAATTGGCCAATACGTTCCTTATTTTGGAGCGTAAATTACTATTGTCCATCAAAGGGAATGGGTTTTGTCCTCCCCTGTATCCCAAATCTTGTGCATTGGCATAATTGGTGGGAAAAACGGCGGGATCGTTTGCCAGGTTTGGGTCGTAAACCGGCAGTATGGGTACCGCATAATAGGCGAGGCGCCAAGCGGAGTCCTCCGCATCGTACCTCGTAGCATTACTAATGATGGTATTTCCACCAATGGTCAACCAATCGGTTACCTTAAAATCAATTTTGCTCCTAAGGTTAAACCGCTCGTATTCGTTCTTCATTTTCAGGATTCCCTGTTGTTCAAAGTAATTGGCACCAATAGCATAGGTCGCCCTTTCGCCACCACCTGTTACGTTAAGGCTATGATTCTGGATAAGGGCATTTCTCATGATTTCGTTGTACCAATCGGTGTTTACATTGGGTACGTTGGGATTGATACGGCTACGACCGTAGCGCTGCATGGCGTTTTGGACAAACTGGGCATCGGGGGCCGACCCAGATTCCAACGCCAAGGTGGCAAACTGTTCCGCGTTGGCCATAGTCAGGATATTCTGGGGTACCTGGTACCCGGTATAGCCGCTATAGCTGATTACGGGCTTTTGATTGTAATTGCCAGACTTGGTCTCTATCAAGATAACTCCGTTGGCGGCCCTTACCCCGTAGATTGCCGCTGCGGAGGCATCCTTTAATACGGATACGGAGGTGATGTCCGCCGTATTTAAAAAATCGATATTGTCAAAAAACATTCCATCCACTACGTACAAAGGCCCTGAGGCATCATCATCGTAGGATCCTATACCCCGAACCCTTACGGTAGGGGATTGACCAGGTCCCCCACTGCTTACAACCTGAAGCCCGGCGACCTTTCCCTGCAAAGCCTGCATGGCCTGTCCCGTAGGAGTGGCATTTATCGCTTCGGATTTAACCGTCGTAATGGCCGAGGTTAAATCCTTCTTTTTCTGGGTACCGTAGCCAACAACGACAACTTCGGACAATGCCTGTGCATCCTCGTTGAGGGTTACGTTAATTTTCGATTGTCCATTTACGGGGATTTCCTGGTTGGAAAACCCTATATAGCTCACCACCAACGTGGCGCTGCTTGGCACTTGGTCCAACACATAGTTTCCGTCAAAATCGGTCTGGGTTCCCTTCGTCGTTCCTTTAACGACAATGCTGGCTCCCGGTAGCGGCTGCCCGCCAGAATCCGAAACAGTCCCGGTAACCGTAACCTCCTGTCCATAAACTGTAATCTGGAATAATAAAAATAAAATTAACAGTAATGAGTGCTTGATTTTCATAATTAGACAATAATTGAGTTAGATTATTGCTAAATTAATAAAATTGAGTCCCTAATTTAGGTTGATGCAGTACATTACCGCTACATCATATGGTATTACTTGTGGTAATCCTTAGCCCATACAGTTTATGCAGTAGCACAAATCTTTATTCTATGTTAAAATTTAACGTTGTGATGTAGTAATGATGAGTTGTGTTAGGCACAAAACCTATCTCTTTTTGTAAAAATAATACAAGTTGTAGTTGGGGAATCTATTTGAATCTAATCAAGAAATTGGAAATGTTCTCGGAACTCTGGAGTTTTAATTTTTTCCGAAGCCTGTATCTATGTATTTCAACGCCCCGTGTTGTGATGGCCATCAAGGGGGCGATGTCCTTGGATGATAGGTTCATTTTTAAATAGGCAGCTAGCTTTAGGTCTTTGGGGGTCAAATCGGGAAAGGTTTTTAGAAGCCTTTCAAAAAAATCCTCATGGAGTTCCTTAAAATTGACTTCAAATCGTTTCCAATCCTCCGAATTATTGATAGAATTATCCAGTTTCTTGATAAACGTTCTATATCGCTGTTGGTTGGGAAACTTTTCTTTGTTAACGAGCAACATGTTCTTGACATCGAGTATCACCTCGTTCTTTTTGGCGATGTTCAAGGTGATGTTTGCCAATTCCTTTTGTTTCATTTTAACCTCTTTGGCCAGTTTTTCCTTTTCTAAAAGTTCTAGGTGTTTGGCCTGTTCCCTTCTAAATCTTTCTTTGAGAATATTGTGCTTTCGCTCCAATTTCCTGCGATTGTAGGCCCTAATCAATAAAACGGCTAGTACGAGGGCTAAAAGGTACCCCAATTTGCTTGCAGTGGACAAATACCAAGGCGGTAATATTTCGAAATTTACAATTTTAGGTTGCGATTTCTTGTTGTCCACCCCAACGGTAGATACTTTCAGCACGTAATTTCCATACGATAGATTTTGGAAATTAAAATGTCCATCATCCGAAGAAAGCGACTGACTGCTGCTTCCCTTTAACTCATAAAAGAATCGGGCCCGCATCAAACTTGGCGAGGCAAAACTAATGGTGAGGTCGTTCGATTTTTTAAAGGGAATTTCAAGGGTAGAGCCATTTATTGAACGTCTTTCATTTCCCACCTTAAAACTGGTGAGTTCGGGTATTGGAGCGGTAAAATTGTCTAATTGTCGTTTTAGTTTGGATATATTTATTTTGCCGAAACCATCGCTCAAGGTAAATAGAAAAGTGGAATCGTTGATTTTTACGACATGCTCGGCTTCTGGTACCACACGTTCTTTTAGCTGGGTCCCGGCAATAAGCAGATGGTCGTTTTTAAGGTCCGTATACATTATTTCTTTGGTGCTATCATTGTCCATAAACCAAAAATGCCCATCATCTTGATATATAAGGTCCTTATGGCTATATGCTTTAAACTGTTCGAATACGGTTATTTTGTCCGATATGGGATCGTAATTGTACCAAAGCCCTTCGCTGTCAAATAGAATCTGGTTCTTAATATTGTAAATCTTTACGTTGTAATTATTGGGGATGACATCGGAATTGAAATCGGTTATATTTAATATTTTATCAAAGTTGTCATTTATTTTAAGTCGATAAAATCCTTTGTATGGATGGGCTGCCCATATTGTGGTGGGGTTTTCAAAGCATATTTGCTTTACCGGAAAGTCCAGCCCCGAAACCCTGACCACTTTCCAATCCCCGCTTGCAGATCTGCTATATTTGGCCAGACCATTGTACGTACCTTGAATAAAGGTAGATTTTTCCCCGGGAACATTTAAGATTTGGTACCCACCCGCAAAGTTGGAAACCTTTTCCAAAATTCCATCCTTGACCGTAAATGTTCCCGTATTGTGGCCACAAAATAGTTCTCCATCCACTACCTCTGTATCCCAAACATGGCCCTGTGAGCCCTCGACAAAACGCAACGAGTTGTCCTCAAAATAATAAATACCAGTATTGCTCCCCAAATACAACGCCCCGTCATGGATGGCCATATCGTATACAGTTCCGAGCACCCCGGAGAAATCCGTGTAGTAGGTGATCGGGGCATTTAGTTGAATTCGGTCAATTCCATTATCCAATCCTACCCAAAGCTGTGCTCTATATTGAAGCAAGGAAAGCACCGTGTTATTTTGGAGCCCAGCTTCCCGGTTAAGGTTTATCTGGCTATTTTCGGAAGGGTCGTATATATATATTCCATTTTTGATAGTCCCGAACACAATTTTGCCATTGTCCAACAGAAGTATTTTGTTTAGCTGATATAATTTTAATTCGGAATTTACCAGGCCGGACCAAGGTTCTAATACATTGTCTTTTAATAGAAAGCAACCGTGTAGTTTTGTTCCTATGAGCAGACCATCCTGGAGGGGAACCATGTCGTTTATAGTTTTACCCTGTAACAATTCGAGGCCCGCTGTAAGTTTTAATTCATTGCCTGTCATATTAAACAGCCCTTTGTCGCCTGCCACTATTATTTTGCCATCATATAATGAAATATTGGTTACTATCATGTGCGGGTCAATTACCTGGATCTGTCCGTTTTGATACAGATAAATCTTGGAGAAAGACCTAAATAAGATCGCTTGCCCAAAGGGCACGATTTGCCAAAATTCTTCGCTGGTAAAGGTATGGCCCTTGATCAAATGGGTGAGCGAGGTATAGTCTAGTTGCCCTAAATCATTTTTTTGCCAATAGCCAAATTCTTCGTAGGAACCTGTATATATTTTGCCTCCTATTTGCGCAACGGAGCGAATTATGGTTTTGTTAGGCAACTTGTTCAATGTCCACTCCTCGCCGTTGTACTGAAGAAGTCCCATGTTATTGGCCGTGTAAAGTTCCCCTTGGTCGTTTGCAGACAGCCCCCAATTCTTACCTGAGGCCTTGTACTCAAAAATCCTGTAATTGTGAATGGGCGGCAATAGATTTTGACCCCATGTAAAAAAAGGGAAAATAAATAAAAGTAGAAATTGATTAATAACGGATTTCATTTATGCTATTCCTTAAAGGTCCTTATGTAAAAATAGGTTTAAATTAGAAAAAACCGGACAAAGAGGTAGGAATTGTAATCTACATTGTAATTAGCGATTTAATTTTTGGATGATGCCAAAACCCTATTTGGGGAACAATTATTTCCTAGTAAACGCCGTATTTGGGAAAGGAACCCACGCTTGTAAGGGCGTCACTTTCGTACCGTTGTGAGTAAGCGGTACATACCTTAAAAACCAAAAAACGGGCATAAAATTCTGGAAGAAAAAGCGGAATTTCTAAATCCGTTGTATATTTTTACATCTTTGGTTGGTTGGACGAATTTTCAGGGGCTATCACGAATTTCCGGTATTTTGTACGTGGGATTTAACCACGGATCCTTCGGGGAAATTTGAATCGTAGCACTTAAATATTTTCCTTTCTAACATCTAACATCTAACATCTAACATCTAACATCTAACATCTAACATCTAAGAAATGATCTATAGAAAATTTGGTAGGACCAATTGGAAAGTAAGTGAAATTGGGTATGGAATGTGGGGCATGGCCGGGTGGACGGAGTCCGACGACAAACAATCGGCCAAATCCCTGGACCTTGCGGTGGAGCACGGGGTCAATTTTTTTGATACCGCATGGGGCTATGGGGAGGGTCATAGTGAGGAACTATTGGGACAACTGGTAAGAAGGCATCCCCAAAAAAAATTGTATACCGCCAGTAAAATACCTCCTAAGAATTTTCAATGGCCTGCACGGCCGGAATACTCCTTTGAGGAATCCTACCCGACTTCCCATATAGTGGAATACACTGACAAAACCCTTAAGAATCTTGGATTGGAGCAGTTAGATCTGATGCAGTTCCATACCTGGGACGATGGATGGTCCGAACGGGAAGAATGGCAGCGGGCCATAGAAGACCTTAAGTCATCGGGAAAAATTGCCGCCATGGGCATTAGTGTAAACCGATGGGAACCCGAAAATGGTATCGAGGCCCTTAAAACGGGATTGATCGATGCCGTGCAGGTTATCTATAATATTTTTGACCAGGCCCCGGTAGATGTGCTTTTTCCATTGTGTGAAAAGTTGGATATAGCGGTGATTGCGCGGGTCCCTTTTGACGAGGGCACCCTAACGGGCAATATAACTGCAGAGACTACCTTTCCTGAGGGAGATTGGAGGGGGACGTATTTTGTTCCGGAAAACCTCATTCCCAGTGCCAAAAGAGCAAATGCGCTTAGACCGTTGGTTCCTGAGGGGATGACCATGGCCGAAATGGCGTTGCGGTTCATCACCATGAACAAAACGGTGGGTACCATCATCCCAGGAATGCGAAAGGAACGCAACGTATTGGCCAATACCGCCACCAGTGATGGAAAAGGCCTTTCTAAAGCACTTTTCAACGAGTTACTTAAACACCGATGGGACCGTAAACCTACGAGCTGGTCTCAATAGCTGGTCCAAATTGTGCAGTTGGTTCAGGTCTTTTATTTTATAAAAGCGATTTAAACCTAAGGGTTGTAAGGTTTTTAAGGCCTACCGCCTAAATAGCCAAGTAACCCAATAGCCCCCGAGCGGTCGGGGGTAAATTCATTGCGTTTCTCAACATACGGGTATGTTTGGGCTATCCCATTTTAAATTGGCCAGGAAGCGGATGTTGCCATGGTTCCCGGTAGGGGCGCCGGAGTAGGGCAGTGGCCTCGGCATCGTTTACCACAATCAGTTTTTTAGGATCATAGATCAAGGGACGCTCTACCTTCATAGACATATTGGCCAGAATACAACTGGCGGTGGAAATATGTCCCTGCTCTATATCGGCCACGGGAAGGGTTCCTTTGTCGATGGCTGCAAGGAAATCGAGCATATGCAGCCGGGTTGCGGGAGCGGCGTTTAGTTCTATATCCTTTTCGGTAAGGTCCTCGGGATATTTTTCTTTTTCATAGACTACATCCTTATGTATGGGCGTGCCGTCACCGTAAGGAACAAAATCGTATTGCATGGTACTGCCAGAAAGCGTGCCTTTATCCCCGTAAAGCTTAAATGACCAAGGGTATTCGGGGTCTGCAGGGGTGCCCCAGGTTCGGTGCTGCCAAACGCAGTTGAGTTCGTCATACTCAAAAATGGCATTCTGGGTGTCGGAGATATTGGATTTGCTCTCTTTCTGTACATAGATGCCCCCCGTGGAGCTGATCTTGTTTGGCCAACCCAGGTCTAGCATCCACCGGACGGTATCGAACATATGCACGCACATGTCACCGGTTATTCCATTGCCGTATTCCATATAAGCACGCCACCACCTTTTGTGGGGCAAACCGTTGTAGGGGCGTAATGGGGCCGGACCTGTCCACATATCGTAATCAAAAAATTCGGGAACGCTCTCCAAAGGTCTCTGGTCATCGGCCCGCATATGGTAGTAGCAGCACATTTCTACATGGGATACTTTTCCCAAAAGACCGGCTTCGACTATGTTTTTCTTCGCCTCAATAAGGTGGGGAGTGCTTTTGCGCTGGGTACCTACCTGGACGGTCTTATTGTATTTTCGGGCGGCAGCAACCATGGCCTCTCCCTCAAGAACATCGACGCTGATTGGCTTTTGTACGTAAACATTGGCTCCGGACCGCATGGCTTCAATGGCTTGTAGGGCATGCCAATGGTCTGGAGACCCTATGAGGACGATGTCTAGATCTTTCTCGGCAAGCATTTTTCGATAATCGGAATAGGTCCGTGGCTTTTTGCCCGACTTTTGTCGTTGGCTTACCAAAGTTGCGGCATCGGCCAGCATGTGGGCATCGGGGTCACAGAGGGAAACAACGTCTACATTGGCCACTTGAATCAACCTGAAAAGGTCGCTCTTGCCGTACCATCCCGTTCCGATCAGTCCAACCCGCAAGGGTTTTTCCTTGTGCATAAGTTCAAAGCCATAGGCTCCAAAGGAAGAGAGTATTAAGGAAGCCGAGGCGCCTTTTAGAAAATTTCTACGGTTGATGTTGAAGATTTTGTTTTCCATCTGAATGTTGGTGTAAAATGGTTCTGTGATTAAATCGGCATTAAGTTAATAAATTTAACGACAAAACGGAAAACACAAGTTGAGGAACGCGCGCTTACTGGAAGTCCATTTTAGCTCAAGTAAAAACCAAATAAAGAGGAACAACTTATTTAGCGGTTCCTCTCAACTTATTAAATTATACGAAGGTATCTTTGAGAATTTTGTGGGCGATTTGGTAATCGGGTTAAACTAATTTTTACGTACAATGCCTTACCCTAGTTGTCTTAAGCCAAAAATAATTTTAGATATTCCGTTTACCAAATTATTGTTATCCTTCCATAAGAATGGGCAGGATCAATATTAAAATTACGACTTTACGGCCTCAGCAATCCTTGCAATGGCTTCGCGAAGTTCCTTTTCGGAAGCCGCGTAGGAAATGCGGATACAATTGGGGTTTCCAAACGCTTCCCCTGTCACGGTGGCAACGTTGGCCTGTTCCAACAAGTAAATCGCAAACTCCGAAGCATTGTTGATTGTAGTTCCCCTAAGCGTTTTTCCAAAAAAGCTCGAGATATTGGGGAAGACATAGAATGCCCCATCCGGCACATTGAGGTTAAACCCATCGATTTTCCCCAAAAGTTCCAAGACTATATCCCGTCTTTTGTGGAACTCGTCGATCATAAATTTTATCTTGTCTACGGGGGCTTCCAATGCGGTGATAGTTGCCCGTTGTGCAATGGCATTGGCGCCACTGGTATTTTGGCCTTGGTACTTGGTACAGGCCTTGGCTATAAATTCTGGGCCCCCGATATAACCGATACGCCAACCGGTCATGGCAAAGGCCTTGGACACTCCGTTCACGGTTATCGTTCGATCGTACATCCCATCAATACCCGCTATGCTCACATGGCCGCCCACATAATTGATATGCTCATAGATTTCGTCGGATACGATATAAATACCCGGATGTTTTCTAAGGACCACGGCCAAGCCTTCCAATTCTTCCTTGCTGTAAACGGAACCGCTTGGGTTGCACGGGGAACTGTACCAAATCATCTTAGTCTTTGGGGTGATGGCCTTTTCCAGCTGCTCGGGTGTCATCTTAAAATCGGTATCTATACTTGTAGGCACCTCTACGGGAACCCCTTCGGCAAGTTTCACGATATCGCTATAGCTCACCCAATAAGGTGCTGGTAAAATAACTTCATCGCCCTTGTTTAAGATTACCATAGCAATATTGGCCAAGGATTGTTTGGCACCGGTAGAAACCACGATCTGGTTAAGACCATAGTCCAACCCGTTGTCCCTTTTAAATTTATTGGCGATGGCCTGCTTAAGATCGGCGTAACCGTCAACAGGGGAATAGCTGCTGAAGTTATCATCGATTGCTTGTTTCGCAGCTTCCTTGATAAATTCGGGAATATTGAAATCGGGCTCTCCCAAGCTCAATCCGATAATATCTTTTCCCTGATTTTTTAACTCCCTTGTCTTTGCGGCCATAGCCAACGTGGCCGATGTCGCCATAGAGTTGATCCTGTCGGATAAATGGTTGCTCATTTGTTGCAATTAATTGAAGTGATTGAATTTATTTCGCTTTTGTTGCGTAGTTATTCGGTTTATGATTATTGAATTATTAAGTTTTTGCATGGTAAAAACTTAAAATGTGCCCCCTGAAGTGAAAATTTTGAATTTCTCACCGGAAAAGTAACCCAATCACCAAAAACTTAAACACTACTGGTATTGTAAAGCTGGATTTTTTCCCAACTCTTTCAGATGTTTAAAGTGCGAAATTATAGCTTTTCTAGTAGTTTTATATTCGTGATATGGCAAATTAAATTCTTTTGCGGTCTGTTTAACAATTTTTGCAATTTTTGTGTAATGAATATGACTGATATTGGGAAATATATGGTGCTCCACCTGATGGTTGAGTCCTCCCGTAAACCAGTTTACAAGCCGGTTTCCAGTTCCAAAATTCACCGTAGTGGCCAATTGGTGAATGGCCCACGTATTTTTCATAGTCCCTTGTTCATCGGGCAGGGGAGTCTCTGCTTCGTCCACCACATGGGCTAACTGGAATACCACGCTTAGGATAACCCCGGCAACGTAATGCATAATAAAGAAGCCCAACAGGATTTTCCACCAGGCAATGTCCATAAATATCATGGGCAACACGATCCAAATGGTGAGATAGATAATCTTGGTAACAACAAGCCTACTCCAATTAAAAAAAGGTTTCGGCATTTTGCCATACGCCAGATTGCGTTTAGTATAACGATACATCTGTTGAAAATCGGTTGTAATGGCCCAATTAAATGTGAGGAGGCCATAGAGTAGAAGCGAATAATAATGTTGAAACTTATGGTACTTATGCCATTCCGCATGCTTGGAAAACCTAAGGATCCGGCCTGCCTCTAAATCTTCGTCGTGGTTATGTATATTGGTATAAGTATGGTGCAGCACGTTGTGCTGTACCTGCCAATTGTAAACATTGCCCGCCAGGATATAAATGCTCCCTCCCATAATTTTGTTGACCCAGTTTTTATTGGAATACGCACCGTGATTGCCGTCGTGCATTACGTTCATACCCACTCCTGCCATCCCAACGCCCATTACTATAGTGAGGAGCAAGTTGGCCCAATTGGGTAGTCCCAAGGTCAATATCAGAAAATATGGGGCTAGGAAAAGTGTAAACATTACTGCGGTTTTTAAATGCAATTTCCAGTTTCCGGTTTTCTTAAGACGGTTAACTTTAAAGTATTCATTGACCCTCTTATTTAAGGTTTTAAAGAATTGGGTCGAATCCTTTCTGGAAAATCGGATGGTTTCGGTATCCATGATATTGTTTTTTACAAAGATAAGGGAATTGAGGTTTACCTAATATAATACTGTCCCAAAAAGGAAATATTTATGATTTGCTGCCTATTTTTGCAGTAAGAACAATAGTTAAGAATGAAAGCCGACCTTATTTTTAAATATTTCCCAAACCTGAACGAGATACAGCAAGATCAATTTTTGCGGTTGGAAAAGTTATACCACGATTGGAATACCAAAATCAATGTGGTTTCTAGAAAAGATATCGATGAATTGTATCTAAGGCATGTACTTCATTCCATGGGGATTGCCAAAATACAGGAATTTCTTCCCGGTACTTCGGTATTGGATGTGGGTACGGGGGGAGGTTTTCCGGGCATACCGCTGGCAATTCTTTTTCCCGAGACCCGGTTTACCTTGGTTGATGCCATTGGAAAAAAAATAAAGGTCGTGGAAGAAGTCGTTCATGGGTTGGAGCTTACCAATGTTGCAACCAAAAACCAACGGGTCGAGGAACTGGAAGAACAGTACGATTTTATTGTTTCCCGTGCGGTTGCAGCGATGCCCACCTTTGTCCATTGGGTAAGGGACCGGATCAAGAAGAAGTCTGTACACGAACGCAAAAATGGGATTATGTACCTCAAAGGCGGGGACTTATCCGAAGAATTGAGGAATTACAGAACCGCCCAGGTGTTTGATCTGGCCGACTACTTTTCAGAAGATTTTTTTGAGACTAAAAAGATTGTGTATCTCCCTTTGAAGTTTAAGGGATAAGAATTAGCGAGAAGATCGTTGCAAAATAGATTATAATTTAATAAAGTAGCTATCCTTGATCTTTCGTCTTTTAGTCTTTTGTTCCAATAAAACAGGTTCGATTTTCTTTTCAAAAAATAAGGTATTAGCCAGATTGATTACAGGCTTAGCATCCTAAAATAGGATTCCCTGCAATTTTTGGCATAGGACTTAAGGTAGTTCTCTATTTTCTTTACAAAAGAAACCGGATTTTTTTTATTCGCCTTTGAATTTTTGGTGTTCATGAGTACTAATAATTTGAGGATTGAGGATTGTAAAGATACAATAAATTTACGATCACATAACATTAAATTAACATTGAATTTAATGTGTTTATGTAGAAAACTAACGTAAATAACTGATAAATAGTATGTAAGAGGTAAATCTTTGGGCTTTTTAGCCATAAATCCAAGATACTATTTTATTTAATGAAGCAGAGCTATTTTTGGAACTCTAGTAATTTCGCGTTGGGGTGAAAAAAAGTGTATCAAAAACGAACACCGGTTGCATCAAAACCGAACACTACTTCTACTTTTGTCTAGTTAACATATTGGTAAACAGATAATTAATTTTTTGGCATGATTATGCCTTTAAATGGAATGGTTATACGCTGTTCGTTAATCGTATATCGCCTCAACATAAAAACGCTTGGCGTAAGGCGATGGGCGAATGGCCAACTAAACAATTCTACGACCATATGGACATACCCTTAAAAAAGAAACGCTTCAACCGATCAAGAATCAGATGGATAATCGGTGGAGCCCTTGTTTTGTTACTTATTTTATTTGTGGTGTTTTCTACTAGTGGAAACTCCAAATTGAATGTAGAGAAGGAAAGGATTACCATAAGCGATGTACGGGAAGGAGTTTTTCAGGAGAATATTCCCGTAAACGGTGTTGTCCTGCCGATCACCACGATCTATCTGGATGCACTGGAAGGTGGTCGGGTAGAGGAAATATTTGTGGAGGACGGGGCGATTATGAAAAAGGACGAACCTATTCTTCGTCTTTCCAACACCGACTTGGAACTCAGTCTGGTAAACCAAGAAACATCGGTCTATAACCTGCTTACCCAAATGCAGATCTCCCAAAATGCCGCCCGGCAGAACACGATCAACAAGCTCAACCAAATGACCGAAGTGAAAAGCGCTTTGATCGAAGCGGAACGAATTTACAACCTCAACAACAAGCTCTATGAGCAAAAGGCAATAGGACGACAGGAATTTATAGAGGCCGAAAATAACTACAACTACCAAAAACAGCGGATGGAACTTACCAAGGAAATTCTAAAGCAAGATTCTATTTCCACGAAGCAAGAGGAAAATCAGGCCAGTAGTTCCTACGCTCGTACAAAAAGTGCTTTGGCCCTGATGCGAAAAAAGGTCGGTGACCTTGTGGTCCGAGCCCCTGTCGATGGTCAGCTCACTTCATTGGATGCCGAAATAGGCCAGTCCAAAAACAAAGGGGAGCGCTTGGGACAAATAGATGTGCTAAGCGGTTTTAAGGTCCGTGTAGATGTAGATGAGCATTATATTTCCAGGATTTATTCGGGCCAAGAGGGCACGTTTACCTTTAACAATAAGGAATACAAATTGGTCATTAAAAAGGTCTATACCCAGGTTACCAATGGCCGTTTCCAAGTGGACATGGAATTTGACGGGGAAGTTCCAGAAGGAATCCGTCGCGGACAGACCTTGCAGATACGAGTGGCGTTGAGCCAGGAAAAACAGGCATTATTGATCCCAAAGGGTGGATTTTTTCAACAGACAGGGGGCAATTGGATATTTAAACTGGACAAGGACGGAAGTACGGCCTATCGGGTAGATATACAACTGGGCAGTCAGAATACCGAGTACTATGAGGTACTGCAAGGGCTAAAGCCCGGCGATAAGGTCATTACCTCGGGCTATGATAATTATGGGGATATACAGGAGTTGGTGTTGAAGTAGTATTCAGTGCGCAGTAGGGCAGGCAGTTGAAGTGCCGAACAGAACAATACCAAACATAAAATAAATAAACAATAGAAAAATGATAAAGATTACCGACTTAGAAAAATACTACCGCACGGAGGAGGTGCAGACGGTAGCATTGAACAAACTATCCTTTGAGGTGAAAACCGGGGAATTCGTCGCCGTGATGGGACCGTCTGGTTGTGGCAAGTCTACCTTGTTAAATATCCTTGGCTTGTTGGACGACCCGGACGGGGGAAGCTTTCTTTTCAACGGGGTAGAAGTGGCGGATTACAATGAGCGGAAACGGGCCAACCTTCGCAAGCACAACATCGGGTTTGTGTTTCAGAGCTTCAACCTGATCGACGAGCTCACCGTCTTTGAGAATGTGGAGCTCCCCCTTATTTACACCGGGGTAAAACCTGGCGATCGAAAAATAAGGGTAGAGGAAGTTTTGGAAAAAATGCAGATCATGCACAGGCGCAACCACTTTCCCCAACAGCTTTCAGGAGGTCAGCAACAAAGGGTTGCCGTGGCCAGGGCCGTTGTAAACCATCCTAAATTGATTTTGGCAGATGAGCCCACGGGAAACTTGGACAGTAGCAATGGGAACGAAGTAATGGATCTTTTGACCGACCTAAACGATCAAGGCACCACCATCATCATGGTGACCCACAGCGAGCACGATGCCAAATACAGCCACCGGATTATAAGAATGCTGGACGGACAGAAGGTGACCGAGAATGTTTTGTAGCCTCCTAACAACCAAAAGGGAGAGAAAAAAGCTCAAACTCAATCCTGATAACTATCGGGATAAGCTCGGGTTCAACGAACCTGAAACCTAAAATAAATTGGCAGTAGGCATTTGCAGCGGGTGGAAAAATAGAAAGTACGAAATACGAGGAGAGAAGGAGGAAATACGAAGCAAAAAATTAGAGGAAATTGATATCCAAAATAAAGTAAAATCTACTTCTTCCCCTCTTGGGAGGCCCGTCCGACCGCCAGCCCGACAAGTTCATTCCCGTCCGAACGGCACGCCCGCCTGACCATATTCGGGCAGGGGCAGACTGACGGGACACGCCCGCCTGACCTTTTTCGGGCAGGGGCGGACTGACGGGGCACGAGCGGGAGCCAGGGCGGGTCAGACTAGATGGCGACAAACGAAAAACCCATTAACCAATAACTTTTTTATCGATGATCAAGAATTATTTTAAAATAGCTTTTCGGAACCTTTGGAAGGATAATTCATATAGCCTGCTCAATATTCTTGGTCTGACTATCGGGATTACCTTCAGCCTATTCCTGATTTTTTACGTATTGGACGAGCTTAGCTACGACCGGTACAATAAAAAGGCGGATCGTATTTATAGGGTTGCCTCCTATGTGCAGGAATCTGAGGGGACGATGAATACGGCTTCTACACAATTTCCATTGGCTCCTGTACTGGGAGAGGACTATCCGGAGATTGAGCAGGCCGTTCGCTTGGTCAATGCAGATGGTCTATTGTATAAAAAAGGTGACAAACAGTTTGATGAGGATAGAATATATTATGCCGACAAAAACCTATTCGATGTTTTTACCTATCCGTTTATTGAGGGCTCTCCAGAGGTGGCCTTGGTAGCTCCAAATTCCATGGTGCTTACCAAAACCATGGCGAAAAGATATTTTGGGAAGGAAAAGAACATTTTGGGCGAGTCCTTAGAGAACAGCCGGGGAGAGGTTTTTAAAATTACAGGGGTTATTAAGGACATTCCCAGAAATTCACATCTTATAGCCACTGCATTCATTTCTAGTAGCACATTGCCGAAAGATTTTTCTAATTCGTGGGGAATGTTCGGAAATAACTATACCTATTTGCTCCTTCGTCCCAATACAAATGTAAAGGCCCTTGAAAAAAAGATGCTGCCGTTATATGATAAATTCATGGCGAGCATTTTTGAACAACACCACGTAAAGATCCATTATGGCCTAATGCCTCTTACCTCGATCCATTTGCATTCCGACCTGGACGGGGAACCCGAAGAAATAGGGAGCATGTCCTACATCTATATTTTTTCGATCGTAGCGTTCTTTATGTTGTTGATCGCAAGCATCAATTACATGAACCTAACTACCGCCAGAGCGGCTAGAAGAGGGAAGGAAATAGGGATCAGGAAGGTGGCGGGCTCTGTTCGTTCCCAGTTGATTGCACAGTTTTTAATGGAATCGGTAGTCATTACGGTAATTTCACTGGTGTTAAGTTTGGGATTGGTGATGTTGCTATTGCCCTATTTCAACCTTATTTCTGGAAAATTTTTATCGATTGGAACCGTTTTTCAGCCCGATGTTATAATGATCTTGGTGGGTATCGTTTGCCTAGTAGGTATTCTAGGAGGCAGTTACCCCGCTTTTTATCTTACCAAATTCAATCCCGTTGAGGTGCTCAAGGGCAACCTATCCAAAGCTTCGGGCAACATCGTATTGAGAAAAGTACTGGTTACGACCCAATTTTCAATCTCGATGATCATGTTAATATGTACCTGGGTGGTATTTGACCAGCTTCAATTTATGAAGGATAAGGACCTTGGCTTTAACGAAGATCAAGTGCTCACCATGGCTATTGACCCCATGGAAAACGCTTCTGGGAAAATGATGGCGCTAAAAAATGAAATTCGGAAAAACCCAAAGGTAATGGCCGTAAGCATAGCCGATGCCACCCCTGGTCAGGGGACCAATTTCAACCTTATGTCTATAGAGACAAAAGATGGATTTGTGGATAAAGGGGTCGACATGTACGGGATCGATGGAGACTATTTTAACACGCTTGGAATGCAAATGGAAACGGGACGGAATTTTTCATCGGCCACACCTGCCGATACCATCAACAGTATGATCGTAAATGAAACCCTGGTCAGAACTTTTGGATGGCAGAATCCCATAGGTAAAAAAATAAAATTTGCAGGAGATCCCAGTGAAACGGAATTTGAAGTTGTCGGGGTGGTAAAGGATTTTCATCAACAATCGTTGTACAACCCCATCTCTCCTTTGATATTGACATACAGGCCCAACGGCTCTAATTTGCAGGCAAAAATTAGCGCCGAGGATATTCCCTCAACGCTGGCTACTTTGGAAGCTGCTTGGAAAGCCGTATTTCCAAATGTGCCTTTCCAGTACACTTTTTTGGACAAGGAATTTAATTCCCAGTACGCGGCAGATCAAAAAAGAGGAGAGATATTTACTGCTTTTTCGGTGCTTACCATACTTATTTCCTGTTTGGGACTTTTGGGGTTAGTTGCCTTCACGACGGAGCAACGACAAAAGGAAATCAGTATTCGGAAGATTGTGGGAGCCGATCTTTTTAATCTGGTCAAACTTATTGCTAAAGGTTTTATGGTCTTGGTAGCCATCTCCTGTCTGTTAGCTTTTCCCATCGCTTACCTGTTTATGCACCAATGGCTAGATGTGTTCCCGTACAAGACAGACATAAAGATTTCCACCTTTTTGATATCGGCATGCGTTATCCTGTTGATAACATTAATAACCGTTCTGTTTCATACCGTAAAGGCAGCATTAGCCAACCCGGTGAAGTGTTTGAGGACAGAGTAAGTCCCCTCTAACTCACCTTGAGGGGGAGAACCTTAATCTCCCGACCCTACGGGGAGGGTCGGGGTGGGAACAATGATAAAGTGAATTATACAAATAAAGAATAACTCAATAACCAAACTATTAACTCCCGATAGTTATCGGGATAACGATTAACTTTTTCAGCCATGTTAAAAAACTATTTCAAAATAGCCTTCCGCAGCCTTTGGAAGAACAAGGGCTACAGTGCGATCAATATTTTTGGCCTTGCCATTGGTCTGGCCGCTTGTTTGCTCATTACGTTATATGTTTTGGACGAACTCAGCTACGACCGGTACAACGCAAATGCGGACAGGATCTATCGCATTAACTCCGACCTTCAATTTGGTGGGGGGAAGCTGCACATGACCCAAACTTCTGACATGATGGGGCCGATTCTTAAGAAAGATTATCCACAGGTAGAGGAATTCACCCGGATCTATTCCAACGAGGGTTCCAAATTGATCAAAAAGGGCGACCAATTTGTCAACGAGCCTAGGATTGCTTATGTGGATTCTACATTTTTCAAGGTCTTTACCTTGCCATCAATTCATGGAAATACCAACAAGGCCCTGGACGAACCCAATACGGTGGTCCTCACCGAAACTACGGCCAATAAATACTTTGGCACTTCCGATGCCATGGGCAAGACCATCGAGATAAAAAATGGGGAAAGTACTACTCCTTTTAAGGTAACTGCCGTGATAAAGGATATACCGCACAACTCCCATTTTAATTTTGACTTTATGCTTTCCATGAAGAATGCCAATTATCAATGGGGACAGCTTACTAGCCATAATTTCAATACCTATTTGCTGCTGAAGAATGGGACGAATTACAAGGCTTTTGAAAGGAATTTTGATCAGTACAAGACCAAATACGTACTGCCTTATGCCCAGCAGTTCATTAAAGTAAAGAGCATGGAGGAATTTGAAAAATCCGGGAACCGATTGGATTATTCATTAATGCCCTTGACAAAGATCCATCTGTACAGCGACTATTCTTTTGAGCTAAGTCCCTCGGGCAATATTCAATATGTATATATTTTTTCGGCGGTGGCCTTGTTTATCCTATTACTTGCCTGCATCAATTTCATGAATTTGAGTACGGCCCACAGCGCTCGCCGTGCCAAGGAGGTAGGGATTAGAAAGGTTTTGGGGACGGAAAGAAGGACTTTGATCTTACAATTTCTAGTAGAGTCTACCCTCACTGCATGTATAGCCCTATTTATTGCTCTTACCCTTGCATATTTGGTGATGCCACTTTTTAATGCCGAGGCGGCAAAATCCTTGACCATGGCCGATCTTTTGAATATAAAACTACTGCCTCTGCTTTTGCTTTTGCCTTTTGTAGTAGGGCTGTTGGCGGGGAGTTATCCGGCCTTTTTCCTTTCGCGGTTCAGGCCCGTGGTCGTTCTAAAAGGCAGTAGCAATTCCGGGTTTAGGAAAAGCAGACTTCGCAATGTACTGGTGGTCTTCCAATTTGCCACCTCGGTAATCCTAATAACTGCAACTATAATTGTCTATAACCAGCTCCACTACATACAAACTGCAAAACTAGGTTTTAGCAAAGACCAAGTGCTTATCATCAATGATACATATGCCCTTAACAGCAAGGTAAAAGCTTTTAAGAACGAAGTACTTGCCTTGAACGGGGTTAGTAGCGGTACGGTCAGTTCCTTTCTTCCGGTTTCGAGTTCGTCCCGCAGCGATAATACCTATTCCAAGGATGCCGTCATGAATGTGGATAACGCCATCGACATGCAAACCTGGGGTGTAGATTATGATTACCTAAAGACCATGGGCATGGAAATCGTAAAGGGAAGGAACTTCTCCAGGGAATTCGGTACGGATTCTACCGCTATACTTATTACGGAAACAACGGCAAAGCTTTTGGGGTACGATGACCCCATAAACAAAATGCTTTACGTGCCTTCTGATGAAAATGGGGATAACAGTATGATCTCCTTAAAAATTATCGGAGTGGTGAAGGATTTTCATTTTGAATCCCTCCGTCAAGATATAGGGCCGCTCTGTATGAGATTGGGCAATAGTACGGGAACGGTATCCTTTAAAATAACATCGGCAAATACGAGTGGACTTATAAATCAAATTGAAAATAAATGGAAGGCCATGGCCCCGGAGCTCCCGTTTAGTTATCGCTTTTTGGACGATTCCTTTAACGACATGTACCAAAACGAGCAAAGGGTGGGCTCCTTGGCAATTACGTTCGCGGTGCTCGCCATCCTCATTGCCTGTTTGGGATTGTTTGGCCTGGTAACCTATATGGCGGAACAGCGCACCAAGGAAATAGGGATTCGGAAAGTGTTGGGAGCTTCCATAAGCAATGTGGTCGCCATGATTTCCAAGGACTTTTTAGTGTTGGTCGCCATTTCCTGTGTTATTGCATTCCCGGTTGCATGGTACGCCATGGACAAGTGGCTGGCGGATTATGCATACCGGATCGATATTGAATGGTGGATGTTTTTGGTGGCAGGTTTTACGGCACTGGTCATCGCGTTGATCACCATCAGCTTCCAGGCCATAAAAGCGGCGATAGCGAACCCGGTGGATAGTTTGAGGACGGAGTAAGCCCCCTAGCCCCCAAAGGGGGGACTGCTAAGCACTCTCTTGAATTTGGGAGGGGAATGCTAAGTTTCCCGATTCAACAAAGGGAAGCGCTTTTCCCCTCACTGCCCGACTACGTCATTCAGGCGGGCTGGGAGGCCCGTCCGACCGGTACGGGCCGGGGTTAGGGGTGGGTCAGACGATAGAGTGAATTATACGAATAATGAATAACCCAATAACTAAACTATTAACCAATTAACGATTAACCCTTTATACGATGATCAAGAATTATTTTAAAATAACACTGAGAAACTTATGGAAGCACAAGGGTTTTTCATTCTTAAATATAATGGGACTGGCCATTGGCATGACGGCCGGATTTCTAATCTTGCTCTACGTTGGTTTTGAACTGAGCTATGATACCATGCATACCAAAGCAGATCGTATCTACCGTGTCGTTGCGGATATCCAGACCCCTTCTGAAAAAATCCAGGCCGATAGACCGGCCTGGGCGGTTGCCCCAAACCTGCAGAGGGAATTCCCGGAAGTAGAAGCCGCGGTAAGGTTACTGGACCTTGATATGCTTGTACGGAAGGACAATATAAAATTTAAGGAGACCAAAGCAGTTGCCGTGGATTCTTCCTTTTTTCAAATATTCGATTTTAAACTTTTACAGGGAGATCCTAAAAATGTTTTAAAAGCTCCCTTTGAAATCGTGTTGTCAAAGTCTGCTGCCGAAAAATATTTTGGAGAGGAAAATCCGGTAGGGAAGACCCTGAAAATTATGGATGAAGGTTATGTTGCCAAGGTATCGGGAATTATGGAAGATATACCGGAAAACTCACAAATACAGGCGGATGTGCTATTATCTATGACCACCTTTACCCAAAATCTTCAAAAGGGATTGGATGATCAATGGGGCAATTATAGTCCTGCAGCGTATATCCTTACAACTGCTGGTACAGCCCCTAACAAATTGCAGTCTAAATTCCCAGATTTCTTAGAGCGTAAAAATGGAGAGGAAATGAAGGAATCACAAATGTTCGTTACCCTTTTTTTGGAGCCCCTTAAGGATGTTTATTTGCGTTCTACACGAGGAGGTAATGGTGGGGGAAATATAAATAACGTATACATATTTTCCATTGTCGCCGTATTTATTTTGTTGATCGCCTGTATCAACTTTATCAATCTTACCACTGCCCGTTCCGTGGAAAGGGCTAAGGAGGTTGGAATCCGCAAGGTGGTTGGGGCGGAAAAAGGCCAGTTAGCATTGCAATTTATTGGGGAATCCGTAGTTATTTGCCTGATTGCGTTTGGGCTTACCTTGGCCCTTACGGCATTGTTCTTGCCCTATTTTAATACCCTAGCAGGAAAGACGGTTAGCGATGGTGTTTTTTCTTCTCCTATCCACATGCTTCTCCTCTTGGGAATATCTATCGGTATTGGGGTGCTCGCGGGGATATATCCGGCAGTAGTACTAACCTCATTTAAGCCGGTAAGTGTTTTAAAGGGCCGTTTCTCCTCGGGCACAAGTGGTATTCTGCTGCGAAAAGTCTTGGTAATCACCCAATTTACTATTTCCATATCCTTAATAATCGGGACCCTGGTGATTTACATTCAAATGCAATATATGCGCGACCAGGAGCTGGGATTTAATAAGGAACAAACTATCGTTTTGGATACGGGTGCCAAGCCGGCCCAAAAGGTTTTAAAACAATCCCTTGATCAATTGTCTGGGGTTCTCTCTACAAGTCTAGGGTCTAGTGTTCCCGGAGCAGAAAACGCTGCTGCCTATTCCGAAATGGAAAACAAAAACGGGGATTTTCAGGTGGCGAACCTAGACCTCTACTTTGTGGATGAAAATTATATTCCACAGTTCGACTTTAAGTTGTTGGCGGGTAGGGCATTTTCCAAGGATTTCGCAACGGATTCTACCCAAGCCATGGTCATCAACGAAAAAACAGTTCAACTTTTGGGATTTACTTCTCCTGAGGAAGCGATCGGAGCCAAATTTAAGCAATGGGGAAGGGAAGGAAAGGTGATTGGGGTAATCCAGGATTTTCATTTTAGGTCCCTCCAATCCGAAATAAAGCCCTTGACCATGCGATTGGAGCCCAGGGGCACCAATCTCATCGCGATAAAAGTCAGCCCAAAAAATATTCCGCAAACCGTGGCGGCCATTGAGACCAGATGGAAGGATATTCTGCCCGACCAACCTTTTGAATATTACTTTCTCAATGATTTTTTTGATCGTCAATATCGTGGGGAGGAACGCTTTGGGAACCTCTTTCTCAACTTTGCCGTTCTCGCCATTTTTATTTCATGCCTAGGGTTATTAGGACTAGCCGCCTATAGTACCATGCAGCGAAGGAGGGAAATAGGGATCCGCAAGATTGTTGGGGCCTCCGTTTTCGGAATTGTCAATTTATTGTCCAAAGAATTTCTAAAACTTGTTGGGATTGCCTTTTTGATAGCATCACCCATTACCTGGTATGCCATGCATAAATGGCTCGAAGGCTTTGCCTATCGGATCGACATGGATTGGTGGATTTTTTTGGAAGCGGGGTTATTGGCAATAATAGTTGCTTCGGCAACCATAAGTTTTCAGGCGGTTAAAGCGGCCATTGCCAACCCGGTGAAGAGCTTAAGGACGGAGTAAGGCCCTGAAGGGCAAAAGCTCAAGTTCAAGAATCAAGTTCAAGTTCAAAAAAGAATGAAGAAAATTTGCAGTTGGCAGTGGCAGTACGCAGTATTCAGTATTCAGTGGGCAGTGGCAGTAGGCAGTCGCAGTCGGCAGGAAAATACGAAATTAGAAATACGAGGTACGAAATACGAAGAAGGAAGAAAATAGAATAGTGAAAGTTCGCAGTCGGCAGTGGCAGTCGGCAGAAAAGTTCAAAATTTAACAAAAGAGATTCCCCCTTTGAAGGGGGTAGGGGGATGTTTTGCGGAATCATCAATAAAAACAAAAATGTAAGGCTAAAAAATAGGGTGAAGTAATTGACAAAAAAGCAAAAAATCAGAATTTATTCAAAAAATCGGAAGGAGTTAAAATGGGAATTTTTCTAAAAGGATCGAGAACAAGCAAGTCTTTATCACCGGTGACGATACAGGAGGCTTATGCAGAAACCGCCAGTTCAAGGAACTTGTTGTCCTTGGGGTCGCGACAGTCGGTGATGGAGATATTTGGCGCAACTTTTAAAGAAGCCGCCCACAAAGAGTCGATAAATACAGATCGATCGGAACGCTTAGGGAGGTATTTGTCAAATTTCTTCCTTGAAATCACAGATTTAAGCTCCTCCAATGTTTCTTCGGAAATCAATAGGAGCCCCTTTTCAACGGCACTAAAAAAAGCCCGACCACTTACAGAATCGGGCAGTATTGCCGCACTAATCAGACTATTGGTATCGAATACAAATAGTTTAGTCATCCTCCGCCAGGATTTCCTGAAGGATTTCTTCGGTGAGCCCGTTCTCTTTGGCGGTCTTGGCTATTCTGTCCATAGCCTTTATAAGCGCTTCCTTCTTGCCCCTAAGCAACTCCTTTGCCAAACGAATATTTATAATTTGAGAAATTTGCTGTTTGCTCTCGGGAGGTGCAGAACGCCAATTTTCAGCGGTTTCCTTATCGACCTCTATTACAATTTGTTCCATAGCACAAAAATTATATCAATAAAGTTACGAAAAAAACCGAAGCCCCCTAGCCCCCAATGCTTCGGCTACGCTGAGCACAGGAGGAGGAGCTTACTGCTTCCCCTCCCGGGCTAGGAGTGGGTCCAACGATAAGGAGGATTATACGATAAACAAACAACTCAGTAACCCAGTAACCAAACTATTAACAAATAACAATTAACCCATTTTCACCCATGATACGAAACTATATAAAAACAGCATGGAGAAACCTTCAAAAGAATGGCACCTATAGCTTCCTAAATATTTTTGGGCTTACTATAGGTATTGTTTGTGCCAGCCTCATCTTTTTATGGGTGGAGGACGAAGTGGGCTATGACGACTTCAACACCAAAAAAGACAATCTGTATTACGTTCGTGTAAATCAGAAATATGACACCTACACTGCTACCTTTGGTTCAACACCAGGCTTGCTGGGCCCTGCGATGCAAAAGGAAATACCTGGAATTGCCAATACGTGCCGCACATCGGAAGGTCCGGTGGAACTGTTGTTCACCATCGGCGACAAACCGATCTATGCCTCCGGAAAATTTGCGGAACCTTCCATCTTCAAGATGTTTACCCTTCCATTTGTGGAGGGAAATGCTGAGACCGCCTTTAAAGAATTGTATTCTATTGTAATTACGGAAAAGACCGCGGAGAAATTTTTTGGAGAAACAAAAAATGTGGTGGGCAAATCGATCAAGGTAAATAACGAATACGATTTTGTGGTGACGGGGGTAATAAAGGATATCCCCGAAAATTCCACCCTGCAAATGGATTGGGTAATACCCTTTCAAATATTTTTTGATCAAAGTCCGTGGCTAAAAAGTTGGGGCAATAATTCCCTAAGCACCTACGTGGAACTAAAACCGGGCGTGGATCCCGCCTCGATAAACAAGCAATTGTACAATTTTATTCAGGGGAGGGAACCCCGGTCCATTGCCCGGCCCTTCCTCTGGAATATGTCCCAATGGCATCTTTACGACCAATTTGAGAATGGCAAGCCAACGGGCGGTGGGCGCATTGAATATGTGAATCTTTTCTCCATTATCGCTTGGATCATTCTATTGATAGCCTGCATCAATTTTATGAACCTGTCCACTGCACGTAGTGAAAAAAGGGCAAGGGAAGTAGGGGTAAGGAAGGTGCTTGGTGCGGAAAAGAGGGGTTTGGTAGTCCAATTCATCAGTGAAGCGTTGTTGTTGGCGGCCTTCGCCGCAATAATTGCCATTGTTGTAATTGTACTTGTCTTGCCCGCATTTAATATGTTGGTAGAAAAGCAACTAAGTTTAGATTACAACATTCAAAAGCACTTGGCGGTATTATTTTCGATCACGGTGGCCTGTGGCCTTATTGCCGGAAGTTACCCAGCATTGTATTTATCATCCTTTAAACCTGTATCCGTTTTAAAAGGATTGGGATTAAAACAGGGAGGCAACGAAACGATCAGAAAGGGATTGGTCGTCTTTCAGTTCACTATTTCCATTATGCTCATCATCGGTACCATAATTATTTATCAACAGATACAACATGTAAAGGACAGACCGCTGGGAATGGACAAGGAAAACCTGATCGTAACCGATGTGGTGGGGGATATTGCCAAACATTACTCCAGTATTAAACAGGAACTACTGGCAACGGGCAACGTTGAAAACGTTGCCTTGTCCGATCACAATACACTTTATGGCGGCAACAACACCAATGGCCTAACCTGGGAAGGCAAAGCCCCGGGTGCCAATATCCTAGTTTCTACCCGCTATGTAACCCCGGGTTTTATGGAGACTTCGGGCATAAAGATTATGGAGGGGAGGGATTTTAGACCCAATGATGATCTGGATACGATAAACTTGAACGTCATTATCACCAAATCCTTCGAAAAAATATTGGGAGATGGCAGTGCTATTGGAAAAGTCATACGGTACGACGGTGACCCCAACGAAACAACAGCGACTGTGGTAGGAGTGGCAAACGACTATGTGTACGGCAATATGTACGGCAAACCAGACCCCGTTCTTTTTGTGTGTACCGCCCCTAAAAACACGGCCACCATGTATATCCGTACCAAGGCACAAAGCGATACCCGGCAGACGATGGACCAGATAGAAACGATCATGAAAGAGGGAAATTCGGCTTACCCCTTTAATTACACGTTTGTCGACGAGCAGTTCAACAGGATGTTCTTAAGTGAGATGTTGATCGGTAAATTATCCCGCATTTTTGCACTCTTGGCAATCATTATCTCCTGTTTGGGTCTTTTTGGTTTGGCGGCCCATACGGTGGAAAGGAAGACAAAGGAGATCGGGATACGAAAGGTACTGGGGTCGAGCGTTGCGGGCATTGCCTCCCTGCTATCCAAGGATTTTGTAAAACTTGTGGCGGTCTCCTGCCTTATTGCATTTCCCCTTGGATGGTGGATCATGGGAAACTGGCTAAAGGATTATTCGTACCGGATCGATATTGAGTGGTGGATTTTTATCCTTGCAGGTGTTTTGGCGCTTTTGATCGCTGTTTTAACAATAAGTTTCCAAGCCATAAAAGCAGCAATCGCCAATCCGGTGGATAGTTTGAGGACGGAATGAGCGCCCCAATCCCCAAAGGGGGAGAACCACGTACTCCTTCCCCTCCCGGGAGGCCCGTCCGACCGCCAGCCCGACAAGTTCATTCTGGCGGGGCACGGGCGGGGGCCAGGGGGTGAGCAACGCGACAAGGTGAATTATACTACTAACGAATAACCCAATAACTCAACTATTGACCATTATCCAATTAACGATTAACATTTTTAAAAATGATCAAGAATTATTTTAAAATAGCCTTTAGAAACCTTAAAAAGAACAAGGGTTATGCAGTAATAAACATTGGTGGACTTGCCATTGGTATGCTCTGCAGCATTCTAATCCTATTATGGGTCCTGAATGAGACCAGCTATGACAAGTTTCACAATAATTCCAATTCTATCTATCGGTTGACCACCAATGTTGATGACCTGAATTTTAAAACGGCGGTAACTCCAGCAGGCATGTCGGAAGAACTTCAAAGCGAAATTCCCGAAATTGTTTCCACGGTTAGGTTGAGCAAGCCCGTGACGGGATTGTTTGAAGTAGGGATGAAAAAATTCGAGGAGCAGCACGTGTTCTATGCAGATGCCAATTTTCTGGATATGTTTACCTTTCCATTGCTCGAAGGAGATCCCAAAACTGCTCTTGCAAGTCCCGATGACATCTTGATTACCGAGAAAACAGCGAGGAAATACTTTGGAAATGAAAGCGCCCTAGGTAAGGTGATTAGAAAAGATAATGGTGAAAATTTTATTGTTTCCGGGGTATTGGCCGACGTTCCTTCCAATTCGCATCTCCAATTCGATATAATCTTACCAATGTCCCATTTGGCTAAAACAAATCGCGATTTGATCACCAAGACGTGGGGCAACTTTAATTTTTACACCTATATCCAATTTAATAAAAGTGCCATTTCAACGTCATCTTCAATTTCAAATCTTGCACATAAGATCAACGATCTCTATTTGTCCAAAAAACAGAAGGTAAAAGTGGACTTTCAGCTTCAACACCTAACGGATATTCACCTGCATTCCAATCTGCAAATAGACCTTGCAGGACAAGGGAATATCCAGTACGTAAATGTGTTTTTTATAGTGGCCATTGTCATTTTGATCGTGGCATGTATCAATTTCATGAACTTGGCCACCGCACGTTCTTCCCGACGAGCGAAAGAAGTAGGGCTAAGAAAGGTAATTGGGGCAAAAAAAACGGAACTTATAATTCAATTTTTAAGTGAGTCGGTTCTAATTTCTTTTATGGCATTGTTAATTGCCCTTGGATTAGTATACCTGTTGTTGCCAGCGTTTAATGATCTGGTGGGCAAAGAATTGAATCTTAATTTGCTAGATTGGAAAGGACCTGTGGCGTTGATTGTCATGACATTACTTACAGGATTGTTTGCCGGCAGTTATCCCGCATTGCTTTTATCAAGTTTTACACCGATTAGGGTATTGAAAGGGAAAATAAAACTAGGAGGAAGGGACCAATTGTTCCGAAATAGTTTGGTTATTTCCCAATTTGTGGTTTCGGTTGTGCTACTTATAGGTACTGCTGTTATTTATACGCAATTGAATTTTATAAAAGACAAAAATCTGGGATTCAATAAAGAAAACTTGATATACATACCCATGAAGGGTGAGGTTTGGGGGAAACAAGATGCGTTAAAGACAGCTTTGCTCCAAAACCCTTTAACCGAAGATTTTACCGTTGTTTCCAATCTTCCTGCAAATCTTGCTACGGGTACCATTGATGTTCAGTGGGAGGGAAGGGACCCTAATTCCCAAATATTGTTTCCCAATATCGATGTAGATGATAGGTTTTTAGAAGTATTTGGGATGGAGACCATTACCGGACGAGGTTTCTCCAAGGAATTCAAATCGGATAGTTCTAATTATGTAATCAATGAAAAGGCAATGCAGGTAATGGGAATGGACATAAAAAACGCAGTTGGAAAAACATTGTCGTTTAGCGGACGTAAGGGAACTATTGTAGGGGTGGTAAAGGACTTTAATTTTAAACCCCTTCAATACGCTATAGAACCTTTGGTCTTAAGATTAAATAAATATGGTGGAATCGTAGTTGTCCGCACCACAACAGGAAATACTAAAACAACTATCGCTGCATTGGAAAAGATATACGCAACATTAAACCCGGCCTATCCCTTTGCTTACAATTTTATCGATCAGGATCTAGAAAACCAGTATCATGGGGAACAACAAATGGGAATTATTTTTAATGTCTTTGCTCTTTTGGCAATTTTTATTTCCTGCCTAGGACTGTACGGACTTTCCGCGTATATGGGGGAACAACGAATAAAGGAAATTGGAATTCGGAAGGTTCTTGGAGCAAATGTCCCAGGTTTGATCCATACACTTTCAAAGGATTTTTTCAAGTTTATTTTAATTGCATTTCTAGTAGCCGTACCACTTGCGTGGTATCTTATGCATAAATGGCTAGAGGATTTTGCTTTTCATATTTCCATTAAATGGTGGATGTTTGCGGGTGCGGGGCTTATAATGACAATAATAACGTTGGCAACAATTGGGTATCAAACAATTAGAACTGCATTGGCAAACCCAATTAATAGTTTGAGGTCGGAGTAAGTTCCCCTCTAACTCCCGCAGAGGGGTAAACAAAAGCTCAAACTCAGGTATCAAGCTCAAATTCAAGGAGTTTGAAACCAAAAATAAGTTAGCACTAGGCAGTAGTAGTGGGCAGAAAAATACAAAATTCAATAAAAGGTATTCCCCTCCGGGAGGGTCGGGGTGGGGACAAACGAGTTTAAAATTTAAAGAATGATTAAAATGCCATTTTCATCATCGTTGCCAAACAGATGGATCCTGTCGAGATTATCTTCGTTCAATGTCCTTATATCGCTCGTAGAACAGTTACCACGGCGTATCCAGATCACTTTGGGCGGAAATCCAAAAAAGGAAAACAGATCGTTAAGATCACTGTCCCGTGTCACTATAGTAAATCCTCCTGACCTAGCAAATTCCAAAATGGAATTATCATCCGCTTTATCGAGGTTCAATTCCTGTACATGTTTAATTTCCTCAAATGAATGGGTGAAATATGCGGTCAGTTTCGGGGAAAGGTTTTGGTCCAACAACAATTTCATTGGGTGGAGAGTTCTATTTTTTCCTTGTGGGCGGCATAGCTCAAACTGGCCAAAATATCTTCCTTTTCGAGATATGGAAAATCCTCGAGGATTTCTTCCGTGCTCATTCCCGAAGCAAGATATCCCAGAATATCGCCAACGGTTATCCGCATCCCCCTTATACATGGTTTACCACTGCGTTTTCCGGGTTCAAGGGTTATTCTATCAATCAATTGCATGTTGAACTTGTTTTAACCAAAATTACGAAAAAAAGAAATAAAATTAATCGCCATTACCGTCTCCGTATGGGGACCAAAAACCTTAAATCAATCATTAACAAGATTCCCTCCCGATAGCATCGGGAGTTAAAAATAAATCGTGGGATTGTCCCCTTGAGCCCCGAAGTTTTGGGGTTAGGGGTGTTTTGTGGAATCATCTATAAAAACTAAAAGTAATGTTGAAAAACTATTTTAAAATAGCGTGGAGAAATCTTTTTAAGAACCCCTTGTACTCCGTCGTGAGTATAGGAGGTCTTTTTGTAGGTATTACATTTTCGTTGTTGATCGGGGGTTATGTTTGGCAGGAGTTTCAAGTAAACGAAGGTCTTAACAATGTGGATAATCAATATATATTGACGAGTGATTGGAAAAACCCCAACATGGGAATTGATTTTACCTCATTAGCACCTCTATCCAAGGCACTGAAGGATAATTATCCAACCTTAATTGAGAATTATTATAGATTGGACGGTATCAATGTTATAATTTCCAATAAGAACGATCACTTTAGGGAAAGCGTACAAATATGGGATAGTACCCTAATTGCCATGTACGGGTTTAAAATGCTCTATGGAAATCCAAAAACGGCACTTCTCAATCCAAACGCTATTGTTTTAAGCGCAGAAAAGGCACAGAAATATTTTGGTAGAACAAACGTAGTCAATGAGACGTTGTCCATTGAAAATTTTTCGGGGGAAAGGAAAGATTTTCTAGTCACGGGGGTATTAAAGAAAATCCCTAAAAATTTGGTCACCAATTTAAGCGACAATTATGTCAATGAAATTTTTCTGCCCCAAGGTTCGCTTTCCTTTTTTGGGAGAGATCAATGGGAAGACTGGTCGTACAATATAATTCCTTCCTATGTGGAGCTAAAGAACGGTATTGGCCCAACTGATTTGACAATACCAATTCAACAACTTATAAAAAAGAATGCAGATCAAAGGATTAGTGAAAACCTTAAGGTCAATGTAGTGCCTTTAAAGGAATTCTATTTGGAAAAGGATAACCATCTGGTAAAACGAATGCTCTATACCTTATCATTTGTGGGGCTATTTATTTTGCTGATGGCGATCATCAACTTTATTAATATTTCCGTAGCACATTCGTCAAAAAGAATGATGGAAATAGGGGTTCGGAAGGTTATGGGAGGGAGAAAAACACAGCTTGTTTATCAATTCCTTACCGAGTCCATCGTATTCGTTTTTATTGCCACCTTCTTAGCCTTGCTTTGCTACCCTTTGGCTAAGCCATGGTTTGGGCAATTAATAGGAAAGCAGATTCCCGAGTTATCTTCATTTCCAATGTACTTCATAGGCATACCGTTACTTATTATTTTAATAGTAGGGTTTTTAGCAGGTATATATCCTGCCATGGTGTTGGCATCTTTAAATGCGGTCGAGTCGCTAAAGGGCAGGTTCAAAAAAGTAACCACCTCGATAGTAATAAGCAAGTCCCTGATCGGTTTTCAATTTATAGTGGCACTTACTGTGCTGATAACTACTGCTATTATCTCTCAGCAAGTGGATTATTTCTTCGGTAATTCCTTGGGCTACAATAAACAATATGTTATTTCTGCAAGTGTTCCCAGGGATTGGTCCCCGGAAGGGGTGGAAAAAATGGAAACCATTCGGAATGAATTTGCAGCTATGAAAGAAGTAAACGAGGTTAGTCTGTCTTATGAAATACCCAATGGCAACTTTGGATTTCAATTACCTATTCATCGATTCAACGATACTCGCAAAAATGAAGTGCCAATGCAATCATTGGTGGCGGATAGCCATTATCTGGACACCTACCAGATTCCCTTGGCGGCGGGTACATTTTTTAGGGACGATATGCAGGTGCGCGATAAAGTGGTCATCAATGAAAAGGCGCAAAGGCTCCTTGGATGGGAATCGTCCGAAAAGGCCATAGGGCAATACATAAAGATTCCCGAAGACACTATCTCCTATATGGTAATCGGGGTAATAAAAGACTTTCATTTCGGTTCAATGGCGGATAATATTGAACCACAAGTTATTTTTAACCCAAAAACCATTCCCAATTTTCGTTATTTATCCTTTAAACTTAGACCGGGCAACGTGGAATCATCCATAAAAGCAGTACGGACCAAATGGAGCTCCTTGTTGCCGAACACCCCGTTCGAATATATTTTTATAGACGATACACTAAAAAAGTTGTATTCCAATGAGCTTCAACTTAAAAATGCCGCATACACTTCGTGTTGGTTATCGTTGATCATTGTTCTGTTGGGTGTTTTTGGACTTGTCTCTATGAGCATCAACAAGAGGATCAAGGAAATTGGAATACGGAAAGTGTTGGGAGCTTCTTTGCAAAATATATCCTTTTTATTTATTAGGGAATTTGTAAGTGTTTTTATGGTTGCCATACTCATCGCATGTCCGGTTGCTTACGCGCTCAGCAAAATGTGGCTTCATAATTATGCCTATCAAATTGAGATCGCCCCAAAAACCTTTATTTGGTCGGTTTTATTGGTTACCGGTATTATCCTGGCCCTAATCGTTATGCAGACCAAAAAGGCATCGAATAGAAATCCCGCAAAAAACTTGCGGACGGAATAAAATGAAAAATAGAAATTTTGCTACTAGAATTAAATGGAATTTACAAATGGGTAAAATCTGGAGGGAACAGGGTGTTTCTTCTAAAGGATATTAATATTTCCGTTGAGGAAGGCGAGTTTATCTCGGTAATGGGGCCTTCGGGCTCGGGGAAGACCACCTTGTTGAACGTCCTCGGGATGTTGGACGGTTTTGACGAAGGGGAATACAATTTCCTCGAAGAACCCGTACATACCCTAAAAGAAAAGCAGAGGGCCAACCTTTATAAGGAGTACATCGGTTTTGTTTTCCAGGCCTATCACCTTATTGATGAGCTGACGGTGTACGAAAATATAGAGACTCCCCTCCTGTATAAAAAAATCGGTTCTTCGGAACGCAGAGCGTTGGTGGCCGATACGTTGGACCGTTTTAATATCGTTGGAAAAAAAGACCTCTTCCCGGCCCAGCTAAGCGGGGGGCAGCAACAGCTGGTGGGAGTGGCCAGGGCACTGATATCCAACCCAAAACTGATACTGGCCGATGAGCCTACCGGCAACCTAAATTCCAAGCAGGGCGAGGAAATCATGGATCTATTTAAGGAATTGAACAAGGAGGGGGTGACCATTATCCAAGTGACACATTCCGAAAAAAATGCGGCCTATGGCTCCCGGACCATCAATTTGTTGGATGGGAGGATGGTCTAGGGAAAGTTCAATCCCGATAATTATCGGGACGAGTTCAAACTTAAACCCAAAACCAAACTCAAAAAAGACTTGAAATAAGCTCGGTTCCCTTTAGAGTTAGGGTCAAACAAGCTCATTTCAGAATCAAGCTTAAAACCTGAAACAAAAAGATAGCCAATGGCAGATAAAGTACAATGATGAGGATTCCCCCATTGAAGGCCTGCCCGTACCCTTCGGGCAGGGGCTAGGGGGGTGTTTTGCAGGCCAGAATCCTGGATTTGAGATATAAAAGTTCAAGGTTAATTATAGAATCACAATTAACAATCAACGAATAACCCGGTTATTACAACCATCAATAGATAAAAATTACACACAATGTTAAAGAACATAATTTTTACGGTCTTTATCCTATCAATTTACAGCGGAACGGCCCAAAACGACAATAGGGTAACCTATAGCCTGTCCGATTGTATCGAGATAGCGCTGAACAATAATCTAGATTTAAAAAGTGCGGCTTTGAAGGCCAAAACTTCAGAGGTTAATTTTCATCAGACCAGGAACGAAATGCTCCCGACCCTAAACGGTAATTACGATCTAGGGGTTAGTAACGGGCGGAGCATAGATCCCTATACGAATGATATAATCAATCAGAAACTGACGTTTTCCAACGCCGGTCTAGGCCTTGATGCGCTCGTGTTCAATGGTTTTCGACTGATGAACAGTATAAAGAGAGATCGATTTCAATTAAAGGCATCCGAAATGCAGACCGAGGAAGCGCGCCAAGACCTTATTCTTGCCGTAACCTTGGCCTACATCCAGATCTTAAACGGGAAAGATCAAGTAGAACTTGCCAAATCGCGTTTGGAGACCACCCAACAGCAACTAGACAGGCTTCATGTGCTCTACAAGGAAGAAGTGGGCAACCCGGCCGACTATACCGATATGCAGGGACAAATTGCCATGGACCAAATGGGGGTGATCATCGCCCGCAACAATCAACAGGAGTATGTTTTAAAACTGTTGCAACTTCTGAATACGGATTTAGACCCTAACGCCCAGGTGACTTTTGACAGTTTTAAAGGCTTGGTGAGTTCGGAGAAATACCCATTGACAGCCGATCAAGTTTTTGACGAATCACTTCAGAATCTGGCCACATTTAAGTCCAAACAGTTCCAAATCAATGCCGCCATTTTTGGTATCAAGGCCGCAAGGGGAAATTATTACCCAAACGTGTCTTTGTTTGGCCGGTTGAACACCAGTTTTTCAAGTAGTGCCCAATCGTTTACGGAGACGGGGACGATCGTACGGGAAACGGGGGAATTTGTCGATATAAACAATGATCAATATCCCGTAATGAGGAACGAAACCCAATTTGATGGGACGAGTATAGGATACGCAGATCAGTTTAACAATAACTTCAATTCCGTTTTTGGGGTTTCGGTTCAGATACCTATCCTAAACGGGTTCCGCGCTAAAAATAGGGTAGCCCTTCAAAAAATACTAAAAGAAGAATCATTGATCGATTTTGAGAACACCAAACTTTCCTTTAAACAATCCATCGATCAAGCGTATTTGAAAATGGAATCGGCCTATGATCGGTATTTTATCCTGCAAGATCAGGTCAAGGCCTACGAGGAATCTTTTCGGGTCAACGAAATTCGGTTTAACAACGGGGTCTCCAACGTAGTGGAATACATCACCAGCAAGAACAACCTGGATTCTGCCCGTTTAAACCTTTCCAACGCCAAATATGAGTATTTGCTGAGGGTAAAGATTTTGGATTACTATAGGGGAATTTGAATTTAGTACGGGAAGTAGGCAGTGGAAACAGGGGGCAATAGGCAGTAGCAGTTGGCAGTATCTACCCCGTCATAGTACCTCCTGATCAGTTATAGAATTACGATTTTGGGTTTACTGTTATTTAGATTTCTGTTTAAAGAAACAATAGTAGATAAAACCTTGAATTTTCGGTCTTTTGTCTCCCTTTAGGGAAAGAGCCAATAACAAAAGACCGAAGTTTCAATTAATGTCCCCGTCCCTAGAGAAGGCCCGTCCGAACGTATTCAGACAAGGGTGCAATTGAATATTATATAGTGAAAACGACCATATAAACTATATTTTTAATCAAAAACTTGAATTATTTTTGCTCGGGCCACGCCTTTTTACTTTAGCGAAGCGGCCTTTTGTCTTTTGAACGGACAATAATGATTTTATATTTCATAAATCTCTTCAATCTTTTGATTATTTTTATCGCACGTCCAAAACCTAACGAGCAATAAATGTCCAATAAAAAAATTTCAAGAAGAAAAGCGATACAAAATTCAATGTTGGCATCGGTATCGGTACTTGGTGGCCAGGCCTTAATGGCTAGTGCACCGAGTTCCAACTCTGTCAATAAAAGGGAGGAGAAGAAAAAACTTCCTTTTGGGATTAGCCTAAATACTTCCACCTTAATAGCCTATAAACTACCGGTAGACCAACAAATAGCTATGATTGCCAAGACGGGATTTGATGGCACCGAACTTTGGATGAGGGATGTGAAGTCCTTTTTGCAAAATGGGGGAAGCAGTTCCGAATTGAGGGAAAAACTGGAATCGGGCCATGTGGTTTTAGAAAACATGATCGCTTTTTCCAAATGGTGCAGTGACGATGCCGAGGAAAGGAAGGCTGCGCTCGACTTAATGCACGAAGAAATGTCGATTACCGCTAACCTAGGAGGGAAGTTTATTGCCGCCCCCGTGCAGGGAGTCAAATCTTGGGATTGCAGGAATTTTGATGAATATGCCGATAGGTACAACGCCATCCTTAAATTGGGGGACGGGACGGGGGTTACCCCGCTTATAGAACTCTGGGGTGCAGGAACGCTGAATAAGCTGGGCGACTGCGCCCAAATAGTGATCGCTACTGGAAATCCAAATGCGGCTATGCTGTTAGATTTTTATCATCTCTATCGCGGTGGTAACAGTTGGGACACCTTGGATTGTATTAACGGCAAGAAGTTGCCCGTAATCCATATGAACGATTATCCGGCCAGCCCGGCGCGGGAACAACTTACCGATGCCGACCGGGTATTACCGGGGAAGGGCGTTTGCCCGTACGATAAAATACTGCCCAAACTCTACGATGCCGGCTTTAGGGGAGCACTTTCGGTAGAGTTGTTCAACAAAGGGTATTGGGCCAGCATGGATGCCACGACCATGCTAAAGGAAAGTTACGACACCACGTATCAGGTTATCAGTAGTTCGATGGAGGATTACCTTTAAATAGCCACCCCCTTCAAATAGTTAATTAACTACCCCTGTGAACAGCGATAAGACTTTTAATTTAGGAACCCATATGCTTATACAAATCAATCCAAAGCTCCCTATGCGGGATAAGGCTATTACCAGGGCGTATTATCTGCACAAATTGGAATTTCGGGAATTGGAAAGTGCCGATTTTGAAGACTATTTGATGGTGGAAAAAGACAGTATCCAAATTCATTTCTTTAAATTCAAAGATCTAGACCCGAAAGAAAATTACGGACAGGTCTATATCCGTACAGATAGTATTAAAAAGTTGTATCAATGGGCGTTGGATAAAGCAATAGGTATACATCCCAATGGACACCTGCAAACCAAACCCTGGGGCCAAATGGAATTTTCCCTGTTGGATCCGGACAACAATCTGCTGACATTTGGACAGGAGGTATAATGAGAGGTTACGTGAAAAAGATCAAATTATCGTCAATTTAAATAGAATCAAATAAAGATAAAGGACATTTGTGATTTCTGAATTCAATATTATAGGTCATCAAACTTGAAGCTCGAAACCTAAACAAAAGAACCCAATCCATGACCTTAAACGCGTCCATTCGGTATTATTCATGAAGCGAGCACTAGTCAAATTTAGAAACAGTGGGTTTCGCAAATTTTTGGGAAGGCATCAAAAGTATGCACCCATCTTTTTTTTTATCGCTGGATTTATTTTTGATTCCTTAACACTGGGGCGCGTAGATCGGTTGTACGATGTGGTTATGCTGTGCCTGTATATGAGCTCCCTTACCATAGTGCTCTATCTGTACAACGTCGTAGATGACGGGAAATGGAAGTACACAAAACTGGGACGTTATGAAGAATATCTCCCTTTGGCGATTCAATTCTTCTTTGGCGGACTTTCCAGTGCCTATGTTATTTATTTTTCCAGAAGTGTTTCCCTCTCCAAAACAATGTCCTTCTTTATCATCTTGGTCATCTTGTTCTTTGCAAACGAGTATCTAAAAAAGCGGATATCCAACAAGTATCTACAGTTTAGCGTCTACTTTTTTATAAGCTTTACATTTTTCGTGTTTATGATTCCCGTTTTAATCAAAGAGATGAATACGGAGGTCTTTATGCTTTCCGGAGCCATCAGTTTGGTGTGTACGCTCGCTCTAATCATTTTTATTTACATCGTAAGCCCAAGTACCCGGTTGGAGGTACGTTTGGGCAGACTAGTTGGGATTATCTTGTCCGTTTATGTTTTAATCAACGTATTTTATTATTTCAACCTTATTCCCCCTGTTCCCCTTGCGATGCAGACCGGTATCGTGGCCCATCATGTTGAAATAAAGGACAATAAATATGTGGTTACCTACGAAACGGATGACTGGTACGTGTTTTGGAGGGATTATCGGCACAGGTTTATTCTCGAACCCGGCGGAAGCGTTTATGTTTTCTCATCCATATTTGCTCCCACCGATCTGGAAAAGTCGATTTTACATCGATGGAAATGGTTCAATGAAAATACCGATTCTTGGGAAATCATGGACAATATCGGCTATGAGATTACCGGGGGCAGGGATGGGGGATATCGGGGCTATACCTTTAAGAACAACGTAAAAAAAGGGAAATGGAAAATAGAGGTAATCACAGAAGAGGGATTGGTGCTTGGGATGATTAATTTCGAGATTCTAATGGGCCCGAACTTGCATCCTAAAAGAATGGTCCAGCGAAAATTTTAGACCCCTGGTTCCAACCGGGTTTCGCGCTGCAATTGTTATCAGAAAGCCACTAAAATTGTATTATTGTACCTATGTTACCAAAAAATGCCAAAATATTGGTCATTGACGACGATGCCGATGTGCTTACGGCCATTCGGTTGTTGTTAAAGTCATTGGTAAAGGAGGTGGTAATAGAAAGGAACCCCAACCAAATCCTTTCCCTACTTTCTAAAACGGCATTCGACGTCATCATTCTGGACATGAACTTCAATGGCCTGGTCAATACGGGAAACGAAGGTATTTATTGGCTGAGAAAAATCAAGGAATCGGGTAGCGGGGCTTCGGTGATCCTTATTACCGCCTATGCCGACATCGACTTGGCCATTCGTTCCCTTAAGGAAGGTGCGGCAGACTTTCTGATCAAACCTTGGAAGAACGAAAAATTGGTTAGTGCCATTGCGGAGGTACTTTCAAAAAAGTCGGGAAATAAGGCAAACGCAGAAATCACTCATCGTGGATCCACTGACCTACTGGGTGAGAGTGTCGCTATAAATGAAGTGCTCGTAAAAATAAAAAAAGTGGCACCTACGGATGCCAATGTCCTTATTCTGGGAGAAAATGGTACCGGCAAGGATCTTATAGCCCAGGCCATCCATGAGAATTCCTTGCGCAAGGACAGGCCATTTGTAAAGGTAGATGTAGGTTCCCTGACGCCCAGCTTATTTGAAAGTGAACTTTTTGGACATAAAAAGGGAGCATTTACAGACGCTAGGGAGGATAGAAAGGGTAGGTTTGAGTCGGCCCATGGGGGCACCTTATTTTTGGACGAGATAGGAAACATTACCCTGCAGCAGCAAGCTCGATTGCTGACCGTGCTTCAAAACAGGCAGGTTACCCCGTTGGGGGCCAACCAGCCCGTCCCCATTGATATTAGGTTGATATGCGCAACCAATATTGGCCTGTCTACCTTGGCCGACGAGGAGAAGTTTAGAAAAGACCTTATCTATCGTATCAATACGGTAGAGATCATGGTGCCGCCACTTCGTGATAGGGAAGGTGATATTCGTTTATTGGCCCGGTATTTTGTAAATGTTTACGCCGAAAAATATGCCAAACCAGGGTTCGATCTGGATGATGCCCTGTTAAGAAAGTTGGAAGACCATCCTTTTCCAGGTAATGTAAGGGAACTTCAATACGCTTTGGAACGCGCCGTTATCATGGCGGAAAATAACGTACTAAATGCCGAAGACCTGATTTTTTCTCCCATTGAAAAAAAGTCCGCGAACGGGCGAAAAAGAGACCTTACCCTAGATGAGGTAGAGAAAGAGGCTATCCTCCAGGTCTTGGAAAAGAACAGGGGCAATATATCAAAATCTGCAAGGGAATTGGGAATTACCCGGACCGCACTCTATAGAAGATTAAACAAGTATGGCCTATAAAAAATACAAGGCGGGTTTGTTGGTGAGGCTTGCTGCCCTGTTCTTATGTCTTACCGCATTGGCATTTGCCATACCATTAAAAAACACCTTTTACATTGTCCTCGCCATTCTTGGGATCCTAATTATATCCTCCCACCTGTACCATTATATGGCCCGAAGATTTGCTCAGATGGATGATTTCTTCGAATCTGTAAAATATCGTGACTTCTCTCGCTGGTTCAATGATAGGACCGGTCCGGAGGATATGAGGCAACTCTATAAGGGATTTAATGAAGTGAACAGAACGATCAAACAAATCAACAAGGAGAAGGAAGCCCAGCATCTCTATCTGCAAAAGATATTGGAAATGGTGGATACTGCAATTATTGCCTACGAAATTTCTACTGGAAATGTCCTGTGGATCAACGAGGCTTTTATGGAGCTACTTAACGTTCCGGCCTTTAAAAAAATGACTTTTTTGGAGAATAGAAAGCCCGAACTCTACCATGCCATTTTTGGAACCTCACCCATACAGAGTGGTACGATGGATATCGAGGTAGAAAACGAAAGGACAAAAGTATTGGTCGCAGATTCAATTTTTATTCTCGGAGAGGAAACCTTTAAATTGATCGCCTTACAGAATGTCGATGCAACGGTAAATGAAACCGAATCGGAGGCTTGGAAAAAACTTTTGAGTGTTATGACGCACGAAATAATGAACTCCATTGCCCCTATTTCCTCTTTGGCTGAGACGCTTCAGGACCAGGTGGGAAGAACCAAGGAAAACCCATCGACCCACCCGTTGGATATAGAGGATTTGGATGCCGGTATAGAGAGTATAAAAAAGCGGAGCGAAGGCTTGATGATGTTCGCTAAAACTTATCGAAGCCTCAACAAGGTAACCCACCTTAATTTAGGTACCGTTATGGTTGGGCATATGTTCGATAATATTGGAAATTTGATTCAACCTTCGTTGGAAAAAAAGAAAGTGGCCTTAATTTTTGCATTGGATAATAAGGACCTACAGATTAAAATTGATACCTATTTGATAGAGCAAGTGTTGATAAACCTGATCCTGAACGCTGTCGAGGCATGTGAGGGCAAGGACAACCCCAAGATCACTGTGGCGGCCAAAAGGAATAACAAGGAAAAAACCATTTTAAAGGTGACCGACAATGGCAGTGGAATCCCCCGTGAAATTATGGATCAAATATTCGTCCCGTTCTTTACCACCAAAAAAAGTGGAAGTGGTATAGGATTGAGCCTTAGCAAGCAGATCATGTTACTCCACAAAGGGCGAATCCATATAAACAGTGAGGAAGGAAAGGGTACCGCAGTGAGCCTTATTTTTTAATGGGCACACATTTTTTTTTAACAAGTTTTTCGCTTAGTTTTATCTGCTGTTTTTTGGAAGTATTTTAAAAACCGCAGCCCGTTAACCAAACCAACAACAAAATGTCTAAAATTTTTCTTAGCCTTACCCTTACCGCCCTTCTAATCGTATCCTGTAATAACCCGAAGGAAACCGCCTCGGCCGACTCCCGGTCACTAGACCCTAAAATTGAAAAACTTAAACTACAAGCGGGTTTTAGGGCCGAGCATTTATACAACCCGGGCGAAAACGAACAGGGCTCGTGGGTTGCGATGACTTTTGACGACAAGGGCAGGCTGATAACTGCCGACCAGTACGGAGCACTTTATAGGTTGGAACTAGCTCCCATAGGTTCCGAAACACTTACGCCGAAGGTAGAAAGGCTCAAGATAAAGACCGCGGATGCCGTCGCCGATTCCGTCATCCAGATGGGCTATGCCCAGGGACTGCTCTACGCTTTTAACAGCTTATACGTTATGGTGAACCACCGCAGCGATGCCGATTTTGACAGAAACAGCGGGCTTTATCGTTTACAGGACACCGATAACGACGATCAGTACGATAAGATCACCACGATCCGTGAATTGCCTGGCGAGCCTGGCGAACACGGTCCCCATAGCATCGTAATGGCACCGGATGGCAAGTCGCTTTACGTCATTGCCGGTAATCATACAGATTTGCCGGAAATGGATTCCTACCGGCTGCCCAAGGTATGGCAGCGCGACAATCTTTTACCTTTAATTAAAGACCCCAGAGGCCATGCCAATAGCAGGACCGCCCCCGGGGGGTGGATCGCCCATATAGATCCCGAAGGGAAAAACTGGGAACTGATAAGTGCGGGTTATAGAAACCCCTTCGACCTGGCCTTTAACGAGCTCGGGGATATGTTTACGTACGATTCGGATATGGAGTGGGATATCGGGATGCCATGGTACAGGCCCACCCGAATCTGTCACGTAACTAGTGGAAGTGAATTTGGGTGGCGTACCGGGGATGGAAAATGGTCCCCTGCGTATCCCGACAATCTGCCGCCGATATTAAATATCGGCCAAGGTTCCCCTACCAATGTGTTTTACGGTAAGGATGCCAAGTTCCCCAGTAAATATCGCCATAGTCTGTTTGCTTTTGACTGGAGCTTTGGTATAATCTACGCCTTAGAACTCCAACCCAAGGGTGCTTCCTATGAAACCAAAAAAGAGGAATTCCTTTCCGGGATTCCGTTGCCCTTGACCGATGGGGTAATCGGTCCAGATGGCGCGCTCTATTTTATGACCGGGGGCCGCAGGTTGGATTCCGACCTGTACAGGGTCTATTATGATCAGACGATAGATGATAACAAGGAGTCCGGGGTTCCCGTGGAAACAAAGGAACACAAAATAAGGAAACAATTGGAAGCCTATCACACGGGTCCAAAGGAAGGCGCTGTAGATTTCGCATGGCCCTACCTGAACAACGGGGACCGGTTTATACAATATGCTGCGCGGATAGCGATAGAACACCAACCCTTAAAAGATTGGCAGAATAAGGTATTTGGGGAAAAAGACCCCACGACGGCGATACAGGGCGTAATAGCTTTGGCGAGGCACGGCGATAAAACCCAGCAGGGCCGAATGTTGACCACCCTGATGCAGATAGATTACGACAAACTTTCCGCCACCGACCAAGTGGATATTTTGCGCGCTTTTGAGCTGGTTTTGGCCCGCTTTGGAGAGCCAAATAGATCTTTGAAAAATAAGGTCATCGGCTATCTGTCTCCCCATTATCCCGCAAATACCGATGTGACCAATCAATTGTTGAGCAAGACATTGGCCTACCTAAACGACCCACAGATCGTTGTAAAAACGCTAGATCTGATGGAATCCCAAAAAGGGGAGAACGCCGACGTTATGGCGAATACCGCCACCAATTCTGCCGACTTGATCCTGAGAAATCCCCAGTACGGGATCGATATCGCCCGGACGCTTAAAAATCTTCCCCCGGCCCAGCACATTTATTACGGTATCGTTCTGAGCGAGGTCACCGAGGGATGGACACCGGAGCTTCGTGAGAAGTATTTCAGATGGTTTTATCACGCGTTTTCATACAAGGCAGGAAACAGTTATGTCGGGTTTATTGATCGTGCCAGGAAAATGGCATTGTCACACGTACCGAAAAATAAATTCGCTTACTACAATGAAATGTCCGGTGATTCTTTGCTGAGCAAATCCGGGAACGACCTGTTGGATGGGGTCCCCCAACCCAAAGGGCCCGGAAAAAATTGGAAGGAGGAAGATATTGCTCCATTGCTGGCAAACGGACTTGGGAAACGCGATTTCGAAAATGGTAAGAATATGTTCGCGGCCACCACCTGCATCACCTGTCATAGCATGCGTGGAGAAGGTGAAAATATAGGTCCCGATTTGACCCAGTTGGGTACCCGCTTTTCCCCTGAAGATATGTTGAAGGCCATTATCGATCCGAGTGCCGTAATTTCGGATCAGTACAATACCACCACTTTTTCATTGAAGAATGGAGAGGCCGTTGTGGGCAGGATCGTAAATGAAGACCCGCAAAATTATGTTATTTCGCAAAATCCCTACGCGCCGGATATTACACGTACCATTCCAAAAGATCAAGTAACCGGTAAAGGACAATCCACCGTCTCTTTGATGCCCCCAGGAACGATCAATAGGTTGAACCCAGAGGAGCTCAAGGATCTGTTGGCCTATTTGATCGCCGGTGGTAATCCTGATAACCCTATCTATAAGGAGGGCAAACAGGATGCCAAATAGCTTATTTTTTCAATTTTGGAGATCAGTGGTAGGGATCAAATACAAACTCAAAAGCTTATGGGTTTATGGTTGATATTTGCCAGTGCAGATTCCTTTGAAGGGGGGTATGGGGCCGTTTTTAAACAAGAACCACAACTATAGTGAGAGCTATTAGCAATTATGAACCAATGATTTACGATATCCATAATCATAGTTGAAGGATATGGTAATGACAATAATTAAATGAATCACTCAATATTTTCGGCTCCAATTTTGCCCCGATGCATAAAATTGTTAGTGAGATGGGATGTCCTATTTGCACCTTTAATTATGATCAACAGTCCCGGCTGGACGCAATCCAGAATTTCAGAAAATGAAAATCTCGAAACGCCGATCTCTTTTACCAAAACCAAGATTGCCTCCGAAAGCTATGAGTCAGTCGGGGTTTTTGATGTGAATGATGATAAGGTGCCCGACCTCGTTTCGGGAGCGTTTTGGTACGAAGGACCGGATTATGTAATTCGACATTTTATAGGTTCTTCCCAGCGCTATGGGGAATATTGGGACGACTTTTCCACTATCCCCATGGATGTGAACGGTGATGGCCGCCTGGATTTTATTACCGGTGGTTGGTTCGGCGGGCAATTGGTTTGGAAGGAAAACCCAGGGAACGAACAGGAATGGCAAGTGCACAAGATAGCCGAAACGGGAAACATTGAGACTACCCGGGCTTGGGATATTGACGGGGACGGGATCTTGGAGGTCATTCCCAATACTCCGAATGACTCTTTGGTTATTTATCATTTGATTGGGGACGAACAAGGCAAGGGCACGGGAAGATTCAAAGCCTACGGAATTATGGGCAAACACGGCCATGGTTTGGGATTTGGGGATATCAATGGGGATGGCAGGGGCGACCTCCTCGTCCACAATGGATGGTTGGAAGCACCGAAAGAGCCTTTTAGCGGTACTTGGGCCTTTCACTCCGATTTTAATTTTGGTACGGCGAGCATCCCGATTCTGGTGGTGGATGTAAACCAAGATGGCCTAAATGACGCTATCGTGGGTCAGGCTCATGGCTACGGCTTGGACTGGTACAAACAAAAGGTGGATGACAGGACAAAGGTACGAAGTTGGACAAAGCACCCCATAGACCTGTACAATTCGCAGTTCCACACCATGGAATGGGTTGATCTGGACGGGGACGGACAAATGGAACTCCTTACCGGTAAAAGATACAGGGCCCACAACGGGCATGATCCGGGTGGCAACGACCCCGTCGGTATCTATTACTATAAATGGAACGGGGAAAGCTTTAGCAAACAGGTTATCAGTTATGGTATCTTTGGTAAAGGAAAGGGAACCGGTATCTACTTTGTTGTAAAGGACTTGAACGGATCTGGAAGAAAAGACATTATCGTGGCCGGAAAGGATGGCCTTTACATTTTTTATAATAAACCAATATGAGGAATCAAAAAATCAACATCAAACTTATTGCCGGGAGTGTTTTACTGTTCTCCGTTATTATTTTCTCCTTTCAATCCTGTAAGGAAAAAAAGAAAGAAGTGGTCGAAGAAACAAAGAAACCCGAAAAAGTAGCAGATGATGGTTTTGTATCGATATTCGACGGCAAGACCTTGGACAATTGGAAGGGAGACGGCATTCATTGGAGGGCAGAGGACGGAAGTTTGGTGGGGGAGGTAACCCCATCTACCCTGATTAAAAAAAATACCTTTATTATCTGGCAAGGAGGTCAGCCCAAGGATTTTGAGCTAAAGGCGGAATTTAGGATAACAGAGGATGGCAACAGTGGCATTAATTACCGCAGTGAACTTTTAGATAGTATTCCCAACGCCTTAAGGGGATATCAGGCCGATATTGATGGGCAAAATAGGTATACGGGCCAGAACTACGAAGAAAGAAAACGGACCACCTTGGCATATAGGGGTGAAAAGGCCGTTATTACTTCCCAGAAAAACCCCGATGAACCTGGATCTTTAAGGGAAAATGTTAAGAATAACGCTTGGCAGAATAGGGATGTAGTAGAATCGCTTGGAGATTCAGATTCCTTGAAAGCCAAAATAAAAGCGGAAGATTGGAACAAGGTGCACCTTATAGTCCAAGGAAACAAACTACAGCATTACGTCAATGGAATTTTAATGAGCGAGGTAATCGATGACGATACCGTTAATCGCAGCTTCTCCGGTTGGTTAGGGGTCCAGGTGCACGTGGGGCCGCCCATGAAAGTAGAATATAAAAATATTCAGTTGAAAAAGTTGTAGTGGGTTGCTTAAGAAGTGCTTTAACCAAGTGTGCCATTCCATAATTTTCGAGGTGAGATCCGAACCCCGATAATTTAAACGTATTTTTTACGTTTATTAAATTAATTGTGTTATATTTGTGCTGAACCAGCAAGTGTTGGATTAATACTAGGCAAGGCATGGAATTTCTCAAGTATTTTGAACCGGAACTCACGGTTCGATCCCCGGGTCGAATAAATATAATAGGGGAGCATGCCGATTACAACATGGGCTATGTACTACCGACGGCCATTGGAAAGAAAATCACTTTTAAATTTCAAAGGAACGATTCCGATCGTATTTGTCACGTTTACAGTATGGGATACGATACTGGTTTCCAAATAGATCTTTCCGTGATCGCCCCCAGTAATACCGAGTGGGAAAATTATATTTTGGGGGTTCTCAATGAGATTTCACTGAAGACGGACAAGGTTCGCGGTTTTGATTGTACCATAGAGAGCCGTCTGCCCATTGGCTCTGGGGTAAGTTCTTCCGCAGCCCTGGAATGCGGATTTGCTTATGGCCTGAACGAACTTTTTGATCTTGAACTTACTAGAATGGAGATCGTGGAGCTTTCGCAGCGTGCGGAACACAACTACGTAGGCACCAAATGTGGAATTATGGATCAGTTCGCTTCCGTAATGAGCAAAGAAGGGAATGTTATCCTATTGGATTGCGAATCCTTGGAATTCGAGTATATACCGATAGATTTAGCACCCTACAAAATTTTGATGTTAAACACCAACGTATCCCACAATCTAGCTTCTGGCGAATACAATACCCGTAGGGCCGAATGCGAGGCAGGGGTTGCGGTTTTAAAGAAATTCCATCCCGAGGTTAATTCGCTTAGACAAGCAACAGAGGCCATGGTTATACAGCATAGGGATACCATGGGGGAAAAGGTCTTTAATCGCTGCCTTTACATTGTTCAAGAAAAAGAACGGGTTTTGGAGGCGGTTGCGGCCCTAAAGGTCAACGATCTTCAAAAGTTAGGCAATTTATTGTACGACACACATGATGGACTTAGTAAATTGTACGAAGTAAGTTGTCCGGAACTCGATTTTCTAGTCGATTTTTCTAAGACTAACGATGCTGTACTCGGTGCCCGTTTAATGGGTGGCGGCTTTGGTGGCTGTACCATCAACTTGGTGCATGAGGATGCCGTAGCGGACTACCTTCAGAGCGCATCCAGGGCTTACAAGGAAAGATTCAACATAGAACTTACTGCTTTCGAAGCATTGCCAAGCGAGGGCACATCTATAAAACTACCGTGATATGGACCCGGAATTCAACGACAACCCACACAGGAGGTTAAACATACTTACGGGGGAATGGGTATTGGTTTCACCGCACAGGACCAAAAGGCCATGGCAGGGAAAGACCGAAAAAAGTGAAGTTGAGCAACGTCCCCAATACGATCCGTCCTGTTACCTATGTCCGGGCAACGAGCGTATGGGAGGTTCCGTAAATCCTGATTATTCCACACCTTTTTCCTTTACCAATGATTTTTCCGCCTTGTTACAAAATGTGGAAGATGTTAAGTTTTCTGATGGCCTGCTCAAGGCCGAATCGGAATCTGGTATCTGTAAGGTAGTGTGCTTTTCCCCAAACCATTCGCTGACCTTGCCCTTAATGACCGTAGGTGCAATTGTAGATGTTATTACGCTCTGGCAAAAGGAATACAGGGAACTCGGAGCCATGAAAAGCATTAACCATATTCAGATTTTTGAGAACAAGGGCGATATCATGGGCTGTAGCAATCCGCATCCCCATGGGCAGATTTGGGCGCAACGGACTATCCCCCAAGAAGTCCAAAAAAAAGATATGCGTTTTAAAGCGTATTGGGACAAAAACCATAGGAGCCTATTGGGCGATTATTTGGTCCAAGAACTGGAATCTAGGGAACGTATTTTTCTAGAAAACGAACATTTTGTTGCCTTGGTGCCCTATTGGGCGGTATGGCCGTACGAGACTTTAATCGTTCCCAAAAGAAAACGGGCCCATCTAGGGGAGCTTAATGAAGATGAAAAACAGGCCTACGCGGAAATCATTAAAAAACTGACCACCCGTTACGATAATATCTTTGAGACATCCTTCCCTTATTCTGCCGGGATACATCAAGCACCCACGAACGGCAAAAAGCATCCCGAGTGGCATTTTCACATGTCTTTTTACCCTCCGTTGTTGCGATCTGCAACCGTAAAGAAGTTTATGGTAGGCTATGAAATGTTTGCCAATCCACAACGGGACATTACTGCCGAACAAGCAGCGGATACCTTAAAAGGGCTTTCGGATGTCCATTATACACTAAGATAAATATTCCAATTTAGTAGTAAGTCAAATATCATAGAACCAAGAGTCTAGAATCAAGAGCCCATACAAAATAATTTATTTCTTGATTTTATAAACTTCGCAACTGCCAGGCTCTAGAGTCAAAAATCCATAATGATTACTGCTAAAAACATACAAGTATTTCTTTACCCTAAATACGTCTTCAATATCTTGCTCCTGGAGTTGTGCCTTAGTTTTCGAATGGCCTTTTCCCTAATTTGCCTTACCCTTTCCCGGGTTAGGCCAAAAGTCTGACCGATTTCTTCCAAGGTCATGGAGGGTTCGTCCCCGACCCCGTAATAGAGTTTTACCACATCGGCCTCTCTGGGGGAAAGGGTTTCCAATGCTCTATTGATTTCCGTGTTCAGGGATTGCCGCAACAAATTCCCATCCGGATTGGGCGATTCGTCCGAACGCAGTACGTCGTAAAGGTTGGATTCTTCCCCTTCCCGAAAAGGAGCGTCCATGGATACGTGTCGCCCAGAATTTTTTATGGATTGTTTTACCTCGTTAACAGTGAGTTCCAGTTCCGCGGCAATTTCTTCCGCCGATGGGGGTCGTTCATGTGCCTGTTCCAGATAGGAAAAAGCCTTCTTGATCTTATTGATGGATCCAATTTTGTTCAAGGGCAACCTAACTATTCTAGATTGCTCTGCCAGCGCCTGTAAAATAGATTGCCTAATCCACCAGACCGCATAGGAAATAAACTTAAAGCCCCTGGTCTCATCAAAACGTTTAGCGGCTTTTACGAGTCCCACATTTCCTTCGTTGATCAGATCGGGCAACTTTAATCCCTGGTTTTGATATTGTTTTGCTACGGAAACCACAAACCTTAAATTAGCATTGGTCAGTTTTTCCAGTGCCGCCTCATCGCCGGCCCTGATACGTTGCGCCAGTTCTACCTCTTCGTTGGCAGTTATGAGACCGATTTTACTGATATCCTGCAAGTATTTATCCAATGATTTTGACTCCCTATTCGTAACTTGCTTGATAATCTTAAGTTGCCTCATTCTTTTATATTTGATTTAAATTCCACAAGCTTTCAACATACGTTTTTTTTCTGTATTATCCTAAAATTGGGGGTAGGGCATATTGCATTTTGTGAAAAGTTTATGCTTTTATCCAAAATGGGCGTTCAAAATGGAACGGGATTAATAATCTATTGCGTTGGGGCTCCCTTTTCTACATAAAAGAAGGATCATTATCCCAAAGGCCGTGCAAATGAGGAAAGCTTTCTTTAACTTAGGGGCCAAAAGCCGAACCTTTGAAAGATACTTTGAAACACCGTGGAATGAGAAATAAATTGGCCGAAATCCTGTCGGAAAAAGGGATAGGGGATAAGCAGGTTTTGGATGCTATCAAAGCCATACCACGGCATTTGTTCCTGGACAGTGGTTTTGAAGCGCATGCTTATCAGGACAAAGCGTTCCCCATTGGCGCCGATCAAACCATATCCCAACCCTATACCGTCGCTTTCCAAACGGAACTTTTAGAGGTGAAACCCGGATCAAAAATACTCGAAATTGGTACGGGAAGCGGATACCAAACGGCAATTTTACTCCATCTGCGCGCTAAAGTGTTTACCATAGAACGTCAATTGGAACTTTTTAAAAAAACATCGATCTTCTTTGGGAAAATTGGTTATCGCCCCAAAAAGATTATTTTTGGGGATGGTTATAAAGGGTTGGCGGAAGAAGCTCCTTTTGACGGGATCATTGTAACCGCTGGAGCCCCCGAGGTTCCTAAACCTCTGATGGCCCAATTGAGGGTAGGGGGTAGATTGGTTATTCCCGTTGGCATCGACGATCAAATCATGACGCTTTATATTCGAAAATCCGCAAAAGAATTTGAGAAGAAGGAATTTGGTTCGTTTCGCTTTGTGCCACTCTTGGAGGATAAGAATTAAGCTGCACGCCATACGCTGATCGCTGTAAGCCAAAGCATTTTGAGATTGATTGTTCTATTCCCAAAACAGACTGCATTTTTGGAAATTTCTTTGGCCTCGAAATACCAGTATATCAGACAGGAAGCGGATATATTAGTGTTTGTCCAGTAGCTCAGAGTCTAGGCTAGAAAGTTCGAGAACAAGGCTTGCGAAGTTATCGGACTTTACAGGCGGACTCTAGTTGTTGAAGCTCTTCTTGATCCTGTCCAGATACTTTTTATTGTCCCTATCCTTGATAGATTCGCGTTTGTCGTACAGTTTTTTACCCTTGGCTAGCGCAACGTTTATTTTAGCTAATCCTCGATCATTGATAAAGAGATTCAACGGCACAATGGTCAGTCCCGAATTCTTTACCTCTTTATGAAGTTTTTTGAGTTCTTGTCTGTTCAACAACAATTTACGTTCTGCTTTGGGTTTGTGGTTATAGTGCGAACCATGCGAATATTCATCGATCTGCATATTGATTACAAAAAGTTCGCCTTGCTCATTAAATTCACAAAAACTCTCGGCGATGGAGGCCTTGCTATCCCGGAGCGATTTTATTTCGGTTCCGGATAGTACGATTCCCGCGGTATAGGTATCCAGGATTTCGTAATCGAACCTAGCCCTTTTATTTTTTATGTTGACGTTTTTCTGCATGTAAAGGCAAAAATAGGAACAAATGAGCGAACCGCAATTGGATCCAAAGAAATTAAAATTGGGTAAGTTTGTAATGTTTATCAAACTTATTCGATTATCTATAGTAAACGAAACCCATGAAAAAAGCATTTTTCCTTTTATCAATAATTACTATTTGTTCATGTGGGGGCAAGATGGACTCTACCATCGAAGCCCAACGAATCGTGGATAATTCGATAGCGGTCAGCGGTGGGGAATTATACAAAACCAGCAATGTTAGTTTCAATTTCCGGAGCATGAAGTACGTTCTACAAATAATCGAAGGACAACGGGTTATGAAACGCATATTTGGCGCGGACTCCTCTCAAATGATCGATATGGTGGGTCCAAATGGTTTTCAGAGATTTCTGAAAGGAGGTTTGGTACACGTATCCGATTCTATGGCAAATGTATATTCGAATAGCATTAATTCTGTGCATTATTTTGCGTATTTGCCGTATGGGCTAAACGACCCTGCTGTTAACAAGAAACTTCTTGGTGAGATAAAACTAGAGGGTACGGAATACTATAAAGTCAAGGTGACGTTTGATAAGGAAGGGGGCGGTGACGATTACGAGGATACGTTTATTTATTGGTTCAACAAGAAAAATTACAAACCCGATTATCTGGCTTATGAATTCCATACCGATGGGGGCGGAATGCGTTTTCGGAAAGCGTACAATGAGCGGTATGTAAACGGAATTCGCTTTGTTGACTACGATAATTATAAAACGGTTGGCGGCAACGCATCAATTCTTAAAATAGATAGTTTGTTTCTACAGAACAAATTAAAACCGCTGTCCAAAATAGAGTTAAAGAACATAAAAGTAACCCGGCCTTAAAAAGCAAAACCGCTCCATGGGAGCGGTTTCTACTTTTGCCTAAATAGGCACTCATTCTGAATTAGTCAAAGTTATAACCATTGGCTGCGGCTACGTGGTCTGCAATCTGTACGCGCAGGGCGGCAACATTGGGTTGATTTGTATATTTTGTAAAACGTTTCAGTCCCATCAGCATCATGCGCTGCTCGTCTCCTTCGGTAAAGGAAACTATGGCTTCCTTCCCTTTTTGGATAATGGTATCGACAGCCTTGTACAAATACAATCTGGTCATGGCAATCTGGGTGGCCTGTTTCTCCTCACCAAAACGTTTCGCATTCTTCTCTGTTCTAAGTAAGGCCGATTCAGCCATATATATTTTGATCAAAATATCGGATGCAGCCAACAATAATTGCTGGTGCTCTTCCAGATCAGGTCCGAATTTTTGTACCGCGGCCCCGGCTACCATCAGGAACACCTTTTTCAATCGGGCCAACAAATCCTTTTCTTCTGCGAAAAGTTCCGAAAAATCGAGTGGTTCCAACGAAGGAATGCCCAATAGTTCTTCCCCGACCTTGGTAGCAGGCCCTAAAAGGTCTACATGGCCCTTCATCGCCTTCTTGATCAACATACCCACGGCCAACATTCTATTAATCTCGTTGGTTCCCTCATAAATTCGAGCTATTCGGGCATCTCTCCAAGCTTTTTCCATTGGGGCATCGGCACTAAAGCCCATTCCTCCAAAAATTTGGATTCCCTCATCGGTACAATGTTGTACATCTTCGGAAACCGCTACCTTTAAAATAGAACATTCTATGGCGTATTCCTCTACTCCCTTTAATTCCGCTTCCTGCCGGGAGTTCCCTTCCGATTCCCGGATGGCGATTCGGTCCTCAATGTTCTTGGCTGCCCTGTACGAGGCGGCTTCATCTACGTAGCAGTTTGTTGCCATATCGGCAATCTTGGCCTTTATTGCTCCAAAATTAATAATCGGAGTCTTAAATTGGATCCGTTCGTTGGCGTACTTTATGCCTTCTCCAATGACCCTACGCTGAGCCTCAAGACAAGCGGCCGCCAATTTAATCCGCCCTATGTTCAAGGCGTTCATCGCAATTTTAAACCCGTTACCGCGTTCGGAAAGCATATTTTCTACGGGGACTTTGGTGTCGGTAAAGAAGACTTGACGCGTAGAGGAGGAATGGATGCCTAATTTCTTCTCTTCTTCCCCGAAGGTAATTCCGTTTTCAGGGTCGTTTTCCACGATAAAGCCCGTGATGTACTTATCATCCCCGATCCGAGCAAAAACGATGAACATATCGCAAAAGCCTGCGTTGGATATCCACATTTTTTGTCCCGAGATATTGTAATACTTTCCATCTTTGGACAACACGGCCTTGGTCTTGCCAGAGTTGGCATCGGAACCCGCACCGGGTTCGGTAAGACAATAGGCCCCAAACCATTCGCCCGTGGCCAATCTGGGCACATATTTTTTCTTTTGTTCCTCGGTACCATAAAGGGTTATCGGCATGGTGCCAATTCCTGTATGGGCTCCAAAAGCAGTACTAAAGGACCCGGTAGCACCAGAGATATAATCACAGACCAACATGGTAGAAACGAATCCCATTCCAAGGCCGCCGTATTCTTCGGGCACTGCTACCCCAAGCAAGCCAAGCTCACCGGCTTTTTTCATACAGGCCTCGGTATAGCCGTAATCCTTATTTTCGAAACGTTCCCAATGCGCCCACAGTTCCCGATCCACGAATTCCTTGGTGCTATCGCGCATCATACGTTGCTCTTCGGATAAATCTTCAAGCGTAAAAATATCTTCGCACTTGGTTTCTTTTACCAAGAACTGACCCCCACGAAGGATGTCTTTTGTTAAAGTTGTTGTCATCATGTATCTTTCTTTAGACTTTAGAGTCAGGAATCAAGAAACGAAAACCAAGACTATTGGTTCAATCCTACTTGAAATCCGGAGATCATTCGTTGTTATTGCTGAATTTTATTTTCTAATAATTCAAATTGCTCTTTCCTATATAGTTTTGCCCGAAGGCGATTAATAATTGTGTTTCCCATTCAAATGCCGAACCCAGCTATCCTCAACATATTTGTTTAAATGTTTATCTGTAGATTTACTCGTTCCTTCCGCAATATTAGACGGAATAGAAACCGAACAGCGTAATAATTGTGATATAAGATTATATCGTTCAAAATCCGGAAATGTTCTAACCATTTTATAGGATTCATCTACTAAGTTCATTCCCGCTTCCCAAATTTTAAGCCTTTTAAAGTTATGTCTTCCCATTTTTTGTCTAGGCTCTAGGCTCTAGGCTCTTATTTAAGGAATTCATAAACCCCTGCAGCGCCCTGTCCCGTACCTACGCACATGGTTACCAAGCCGTATTTTCCGTTTAATTTTCGCTTGCGCATTTCGTCGAACAACTGAACCGATAACTTGGATCCGGTACAGCCCAACGGATGTCCTAACGCTATGGCACCACCGTTGACGTTTACAATCTCATTGTTGAGTCCAAGTTCCCGAATTACGGCGATTGACTGGGAGGCAAACGCTTCGTTGAGTTCGATCAACTCAATGTCTTCCAGTTTTATCCCAGCTTGTTTCAGGGCTTTTGGCACCGCCTTTACGGGGCCAATACCCATAATCCGGGGTTCAACGCCTACCGCAGCGTAGTTTACGAGTCGTGCAATGGGCTCGAGTTTCAATTCCTTTACCAAAGCTTCGCTCATCACCAATACAAAGGCGGCCCCGTCGCTCATTTGGGAGGAGTTCCCCGCAGTAACACTGCCACCGGCCGCGAAAACAGGTCGCAGTTTCGCCAGAACCTCTAGGGAAGTATCTGCACGAGGTCCTTCATCCTTGGTAACCGTATATTTCTTGGTTTCTTTTTTTCCGGAGGCATTTACGAATGTCTGTTCCACTTCAATCGGTACGATTTGCTCTTGGAAACGGTCTTCTTCCTGTGCCTTTAACGCTTTTTGGTGGGAATTAAAAGCGAATTTGTCCTGGTCTTCCCTGGAAACCTTGAATTGTTGGGCCACGGCTTCGGCGGTAAGTCCCATACCCCAATAGTAGCTCTCTTTTCCCTCTTTGGCCATTGTATAATCGGGAACGGGTTTGTAGCCTCCCATGGGGATGTAGCTCATGCTTTCTGCTCCGCCCGCTAGAATACAGTCGGCCATTCCAGTCTGGATCTTTGCGGTGGCAATACCAATGGTTTCCAGTCCCGAGGCACAATAGCGATTGACGGTCACCCCTGGAATATCCTCGATCTTCAATCCCATGAGCGAAATAAGCCGTGCCACGTTCAAACCTTGTTCGGCTTCGGGCATAGCGTTGCCCACGATAACGTCATCGATCCGTTTCTTATCTAGCTGGGGCACTTCGTTCATCAAGTGCTGTATGACCTCGGCCGCCAGTTCATCTGGTCGTTTAAACCTAAAAACCCCTCTGGGCGCTTTGCCTACGGCGGTGCGGTAAGCGGAAACTATGTATGCTGTTCTGTTCATGGTTCTAATGTGATTTTGAAAATGAGACTCTAGATGTCTAGAGTCTAGAAACTAGACTATTATTCTCCTCAATGGTTCATAAATGATCCTATCATTTTTTGAATTTGCAAAATTTTATCTTCCAATTCATCAAATTAGTCTTTATTGATGTATCCCTCGTTATAAGAAACAATTAATTGTGTTTCCCATTCAAATGCTGAGCCAAGACTATTTTCTAAATATTTCTTAAAATGTCTTTCAGTACTTTTACTTGAACCTTCTGAAATATTAGAAGGTATTGATACAGCACATCGATTCATTTGACTTGTTAAGTTGTAAAGCTCAAAATCTGGAAAAGTCCTTGTCATCTTATAGCTGATACCAACCAACTTAATACTTTCTTGCCAAATCTTTAATTTTTTGAAATTATGCCTGCCCTTTGTCCAGTTTCTAGTCTCTAGCTATCTAGTTTCTGAAATTTAATTTCTCAACGGCTTACCGGTCTTAAGCATATGCTGTATCCTTTCCAAGGTCTTCTTTTCCGTGCAGAGCGATAAAAATGCTTCCCGTTCCAGGTCTAACAAATACTGTTCGGTGACAAGGGAGGCTTCGGACAGATCACCACCTGCCATGACATAGGCTAGTTTATTAGCTATTTTTTTGTCGTGTTCGGAAATGTATTTTCCGGCTTCCATAGAATCCGTTCCCACAAGAAACATACCCAGGGCCTGCTTGCCCAATACTTTTACATCCTTTCTTTTGATGGGTTTTGTATAGCCAGCTTCCGCCATTAATTTGGCATGGGCCTTTGCTGTGGCGATTTGCCGGTCCTTGTTTACTACGACAATATCCTTGCCGTGTTGAAGGATGCCCAAATCATAGGCTTCATAGGCAGAGGTGGACACCTTGGCCATCCCGATGGTCAGGAAATATTCTTGTAACACATTTAATTCCACGTCATTCTTACGGAAGGTGTCGGATGCCCTTAAGGCCATTTCCTTGGAGCCTCCGCCCCCAGGGATTACCCCGACGCCAAACTCAACGAGTCCGATATATGTTTCTGCAGCTGCCACGACCTTATCGGCATGTAGGGACAATTCACAGCCACCGCCAAGGGTCATGCCATGTGGTGCCGATACGGTAGGAATAGAGGAATAGCGCATGCGCATCATGGTATCCTGAAACATTTTTATGGCCATGTTCAGTTCGTCGTACTCCTGCTCTACGGCCATCATAAAAATCATTCCGATATTCGCCCCAACCGAAAAGTTGGCCGCTTGATTCCCGACAACAAGTCCTTGAAAATCCTTTTCGGCTAAACCGATGGCCTTATTGAGACCGGCCAATACATCGCCCCCTATGGTGTTCATTTTGGATTGAAATTCCACATTGAGAATTCCGTCCCCTAAATCCTCAACAACAACACCGCTATTCTTAAAGACTTCATTAGATTTTCGGATATTGTCCAAAATGATAAAAGCATCCTGACCGGGTACTTTTTCCATGGATTTCTTTGGAATACTATAGAAAAAGGTGGCGCCATCCTTTACCGAATAGAAGGATTTATTGCCAGATGCCAACATCTCGTTTACCCAATCGGCTGGTTTGTTCCCTTCACTTTTTATTAGTTCCAGGCCTTTCTCCACTCCAATAGCGTCCCAAATCTGGAAAGGTCCGTGCTCCCAGCCAAATCCGGCTTTCATGGCATCGTCTATTTTATAAAGTTCGTCCGTAATTTCGGGGATACGGTGGGATACATAGGCGAAGAGCGCCCCAAAACTCTTTCGGTAAAACTCGCCCGCTTTGTCGTTACCGTCGGCCAAAACGTTAAAGCGGTCTATGACCTTATCAATAGACTTTGTCAGTTCTAAAGTGGCGAACTTGGCACTTTTTTTGGAACGGTACTCCATAGAGTCCAAATCCAAGGTCAGGATTTCGCTAGACCCATCCTCTTTTTTTACTTTCTTGTAGAACCCCTGTCCTGTTTTGCTTCCCAACCATTTGTTTTCCATCAGGGTCTCGATGAATTGCGGGAGTTTGAAATGCTCGTGCTTTTCATCTTTGGGACAGTTTTCATAAATTCCGTTGGCCACGTGGACCAAGGTATCCAGACCCACAACATCGACGGTCCGGAAGGTGGCCGATTTGGGCCGTCCGATAACCGGACCCGTCAATTTATCGATTTCCTCTACCGTCAATCCCATCTCCTTAACGGTATGGAAAAGACTCATAATGCTAAAAATACCGATTCGATTTCCAATAAAAGCTGGCGTATCCTTGGCTACGACCGATGTCTTGCCCAAAAACTGCTCTCCGTAATTATCCAGGAAAGCCAACACCTCTTTAGAGGTTTTGGGCCCGGGGATTATTTCGAACAACTTTAAATAGCGCGGTGGATTAAAAAAGTGGGTGCCACAAAAATGTTGTTGGAAATCCTCACTTCGGCCTTCGCTCATAAATTTAATGGGGATACCCGAAGTGTTGGACGTGATCAACGTGCCTGGGGTCCTGTGTTTTTCCAAATTATCGAAGACCTTTTTCTTAATGTCAAGACGCTCTACCACCACCTCAATGATCCAGTCTACTTGGGCAACTTTAGCTATGTCGTCCTCTAAATTCCCTGTGGTTATACGGGAAGCAAACTTGGGATGATATATTGGGGAGGGCTTGGATTTGAGCGATGCCGCCAACGAATCGTTGACCAATCGGTTGCGTACCGCTTTGTCCTGTAAGGTAAGTCCTTTGGCCTTTTCCTTGTCGTTTAATTCTCTTGGAACGATATCCAGTAACAAAACCTCGACACCGATATTTGCAAAATGGCAAGCGATTCCACTGCCCATAATTCCAGAACCTATTACCGCTACATTATTAATGTGTTTGTTCATAGATAATACCTTATTTTATTGTATTAGAGTCTATTGTGAATATTTTTCTGTCGGAAATCAACTTGTTGATTATTTCCATTACATCGAAAAAATAATCCAGTTTTTCTTCGCTCACCTTATCCCTAACTACCTCATTGAACCTTAAAACCGCATCTTTGGAAACCTTTCTTTTTGCAAGTCCCAATGGAGTAAGGTGTATAAGAACCCCTCGCCCATCAAGTGGGTTGGGCCTTCGCTCAATAAATCCTTTTAGCTCCATGCTTTTCAATATTCTTGATAAACTGGTAGCTTCCATACCCATTTTTGGCCCCAAGGCGGTTGATGGCGTACCCGTTTTTGGATCAATGCTCAACAGGGTAAAACCGATTGCCATTGTAGAATTAAAGTTTTTTGCCTCCTCGTTGTACATTCTTGCCACGGCCTGCCATGTAGCCCGTAGCGCATAATCGATAGTAGTTTCCCTCATACGTTTGCTGGTCGTGACCCAAATATAGTGAATTTTTATTATGCATGCATAATAAAAATTGGCAAAAGTTGAAATCGACCGAGTTGGAATTGAAAGCATTTATAGGTGCACCAGACAATCCTCTGAGGCAGACTTATAAATTGCCTCTACCACGCGAATATCGCGCAGGCCTTCTTCTCCCGGTGCAATAAGGGCCTTGTGGTTCATCAAGGCATCGGCATCTTCGTCCATTTGTTTGGCCTGTTGGTTTTTGATCGGAAAATTTATATCCGTTCCATCGGACATGCTCCCCCGAATTCCGTTGTAGGCCGATTGGGGCTGCATCTGTAGCCAGCCTTTTTCATAATTAATACGCAGGTAGTTCATATTGATCCCAAAACTGGTATGGCAGGCAGCTCGTGCCCCACTCGGGAATTCCAGTTGAAACATCATGGTTTCTTCTACCTCTTTATAAATATTGGGCCGGGTGGTAAAGGATTGTGCCAGTACTGAAATTGGTTCTTCCCCAGTCGCCAAACGTGCGCCCTGGAGTGCATAGACCCCCATATCGCCCATGGCGCCACCGCCCATAGACTTTTTTTGTTTCCAGTGATCGGTCCGGCCATCGAAATACCCCGCGGCCGATGCGATCATTTTCACCTGCCCAAATGTTCTTTCCTTACCTACCTTCATATAGGCCTGCACGTTGGGGTCGTGTTGGCAGCGGTAACCTATAGCCAATTTTACGTTATTATCCTTGCAAGCTTTTATCATTGCTTCACAATCGGCTACCGAAGGAGCCATCGGTTTTTCGCACCAAACGTGTTTACCGGCCTTGGCGGCCCTTATGGTATATTCCGCATGCATGGAGGGTGGTAAAACCACATAGACCACATCGATATCCGGATTGTTGGCTATGCTGTCAAAACTTCGGTAATCATATATGTTTTTGTCCTCTAGTCCATATTTTTTCTTCCAAACGGGAATTTTTTCCGGGCTTCCGGTTACGATTCCCTTTAACTCGCAATTCTGGGTCAACTGTAGTGCAGGTGCCAACAAATCGGTGCTGTAATATCCCAAACCAACTAAAGCGACTCCCAGTTTTTCTTTTTTGGGCCGGGTAGCCGGCCAAAGGACGTTGGGCGTAAACGCGGTGGCGGCTGCTATAATTCCTGCCTGTTGCAGGAATATCCTTCTATCTTTTTTCATGGGGTCTTGTTTTAAGGAATTAACTATCGATTTTAAATAGGTCAACTTTTTTTTCCTGAATCTATTGGCACTTCCCTTAGAAATCCATTAATGACCATAAATTGAATTATACAGATCGATATAGATTTCCTTGATTACCTTGCGCTTCAATTTCATGGTAGGGGTAAGGTGACCTTGGTCTACGCTCCAGACATCGGGGGTTAGCCGAAATTGTTTTACCTTTTCCCATTTCGCAAAATTCTCATTGGCCTTGTCTACCTCTTCCTGAAAACGGGCTATAACCATTTCGTTGGAGACCAGTTCCTTGTTGGAAGAATATTCCAATTGGTTCCGTTTTGCCCAACTCTTTAGAAATTCAAAATCGGGCTGTATGAGGGCAGCGGGCATTTTTTCGCCTTCACCAACCACCATGATCTGTTCAATAAATCGGGATTGTTTAAATCTATTTTCCAACAATTGGGGGGCTACATATTTACCTCCGGATGTTTTGAACATCTCCTTTTTTCTATCGGTTATCTTAAGGAAGCCGTCGGAATCGATCTCCCCGATATCCCCGGTATGGAAATAGCCATCTTTGATAACATCTGCGGTTCTTTCGGGGTCTTTGTAATATCCCATCATTACCTGGGGTCCCTTGACACAGATTTCGCCATCCGGGGCAATTTTCACTTCGGTACGGCCGATCAGTTTTCCTACGGTCCCGATCCTAAAGCCGCCGTCCCTCATGTCGTTTACCGAAACAACGGGAGAAGTCTCGGTAAGGCCATAGCCCTCCATAAGACCAAATTCCGCGGCGTTGAAAATACGCGCCAACCGGGGCTGCAATGCTGCGCTACCCGATGCTATCAACGAAAGATTGCCGCCAAGTCCCTCCTTCCACTTGCTAAAGATCAATTTGCGGGCCAGTGCCAGTTGCCGTTCGTACCACCAACCATTCTGACCGTAAGGCTCGTACCGTAGGCCAAGTTCCACGGCCCAAAAGAATAATTTTTTCTTGATCCCCGAAAGCTCGGCGCCCTTGGCAAAGATTTTGTCGTACACCTTTTCCAGGAGTCGGGGCACCGCGGTCATGACATGGGGAGATGTTTCTTTGAGATTATCGCTGATCTTGTCCAAGGATTCGGCAAAATATATGGTAACCCCCCTATATTGATAGAGATACATTAACATACGTTCGTAAATATGGCACACGGGTAAAAAGCTTAGGGCCTTAGTTTCGCCATCGTTAATGGGAAGTCGTTTGGAACTCTCCAAGGCATTGCTCACCACGTTGTCATGGGAGAGCATTACCCCTTTGGGCTTACCTGTGGTACCGGAGGTATAGATCAAGGTGGCCAGATCACCGGGCTTTACAGCATCCTTTAGTTTTTCCACTTCTGCTTGGTTTTCCGTGTCGGCACCCAGTTTTAGCACCTCGCTCCAATTCTTGCAATTCGTAAGTTGATCAAAGGAATACACTTCTTTTAATTTGGGTGTTTTGGCCTGTATCGCCTTTACTTTCTGTAAAACCTCATCACAGGAAACAAAACAATATTTGGATTCCGAATGGTTTAGGATATACTCGTAGTCCCCTTCGGAAATCGTGGGGTAAATAGGAACGTTTTGTGCCCCCAATTGCATTATCCCTATATCCATGATGTTCCATTCCGTACGGTTGTTCATGGAGATAACGGCAATTTTATCGTTGGGACGTACCCCAAGCCGCAGGAGTCCACGGCTAATGGCATTCGCTTTGTCCAGGTATTCTGTCGTTGAAGTGGATATCCATTCTCCGTTATATTTTGTGACAAGTGAATTTTTTAAGTTGAATTTTTCCAACTGGTAGTAAGGAAAATCAAACAAACGAGTGAGTTCATGCATAGCTATAGTCTATAAGGAATACGCAAAGTATGAAAACGGAACGGAATTCTAAAATGTGAATATAGTTTTGATGCACCGTTGTCTGCCCCTTTCCGTCACGGGGCAGGGAATTCGCCGAATGTCTTATGGCCGATATCCATTTATTTCCACCATTTTCTCCTAGCGGAGAGATCTTGCATGGTCCAATTCCTCTTTTCCTTTAGTTTATACAGTATTTTAATGAACGCTATCGAGGTAATATAGGAATCCCCCAATGCGGTGTGACGATCCTTTTTCGAGATATCGAATTTTGTTGCAAGGTCGTCCAAGGAATAGCGTTCTTTTTTTTGTATGAGATTGGATCGGAGCAATGTTTTTTTGTACAGGATTCCTGTATCCAGAACCTTATTTTTCATGGGGGGCAGAGAATTTCTAGCCAGAGCCCTATTGATCATGGTAACGTCAAAATGGGCATGATGGGCTACTAATACGGCATTGCCTATATAGGCCAACCAAAGCTCCAAGGCTTTCAATTCCGTTAGGCGGTCCGCTTTATCGTGTTTTAAAATGCCGTGGATCTTAGCGGTTTCTTTCCTATAACTTTCTTGATGGATATAGATCTCAAAACATTTTTTAACATCTATCCTCCAATTTACAAGGATAAGCGCCCCGATGCATAATATTCGATCTTGGAAATAGTCAAAACCGGTAGTTTCCGTATCGAAAACCACGAACCTTACGTCGTTTACGTCGTTGGGTATTTTTTCTTCGAAGGATTTTTCATATTCCTTCCAAAAATCCGGTAAATCGATTTTTTTTCTTTTAAACAATCGTATCATCCCAACAGATTGGAAACGTTGAACCGAACGGACACTAGTTCTTGAAGCTCTTTAATGGTCTTAAAGGTCCGTTTTAATTTTACCTTTTCCTCTTTGGTCAGTTTGTCCAGGGTAATGAACCTTCCGGAGTCGTTGTGCAACAGGCCTTGTTTGGCCCGAAATTTTGATAATGCTTTAAAGGCATAGGAGCAGGATAAATAGATTTCCTCGTTTTGTGGCTCCAGTTCCATTAGTTTCTCGAATCTTTCGGAAGTGTTGTTGACAGATTTGACCTCGTGGGAAAGGATAAGAACCCGAGCGGCCTCGGTCAGCGGCCTTAGCGCCCTGCGTTTTAGATCGAACCGATCCTTTTGTGCCCCGTCCTCTTCCAATAAAAATTGTCGAAAAAATCCGGTCGGGGAAGGGTTTTGCAGGGCTCCGGATGCCAAATGCACATAGAAAATCGGATGTTTTTTAATGCTGCTAAAAATATGGTCCGATAGCGAAGACGTGAGCGAACTATCCCCGTAAACGTGGTTAAAATCAAAAAAAACAGAAGAAGCCAGTACTTCATCCCCTCCGGGGCTTGCGATCCACTGGGAGATAACATTTTTCCATTCGCTTATACTTAAGCACCACTTTGGGTTGGATGCCATCATTTCCGCTGGACAATATTCATAGCCGATCAAATGCAAGTCTTTATTGATCAACGCTGCCAACTGCAAGAAATACGCCGATGTTCCAGGTAATTTGGAGTCCGGGACATCTGCAAAAACTATTGCGTTGTCCTGATCGGTATGCAATAATTGTTCACTTCGCCCTTGAGATCCCAAGGCGAGCCAGGCAAAATTAGCAGGGGGTGTAACCCCCATTTTCTTGAGGTTCAATTTTATAATTTGTTTGACACAGGCATCATTGAGCTCCGCGATTATTTTGGATGTCAACGCAATTGGAATATTCTGGTCCAAATAACCCTGCAAAAGTTTCATCACACTGTTTCGGATCGGTTTTAGTTGCTTTGTCTTTCTCGCCCTGTGTATCGCTTTGATCAAAACGGCCGGATTGTTGCCCAATGCAACAAGGACATCGTGTTTGGAAAGCACTCCAATTATCTTCGTATGGGTCGTTCCGTCTTCGGTGAGGCACAAATAGCTAATTTTGTTTTTCATCATTGCCATTTGAGCTTGGGTCACGGTAAGTTTTCCAGGGTATGTAATAACGGGAGCAGTCATTATCTTGGAAGCAGTTGCAGTTATGGGAAAGTCGCCGGTAACTATTTTGTTCCTAAGATCTTTATCCGTAATGATTCCAATGGGCAGGTGTTCCTTCACGACCAGTATGGCACCCACTTTTTTCTTGGTCATGGTTTCGGCTATAGATTTTGCCGACGTTCTGGGAGAGCATGTCACCGGCTTTTTGGAGTAGTTTATGGGTTGAAGGTCGAACAATTTTAATTCGGTCGTATTTGGAATCGTTTCGGTGCTTTCCCCATAGAGCTTGCCCCTATGGCTTTTAGAATACGGATTTCGGGTATTGGAGGCAAAGCTTTCTACCAAAAACGTGCCGACGGCCAAATTTTGTTGTGCATAAGGCCTAAAAATAGAAATTGGTACGGCATACAATATGCTTTCCTCGTGTGCAGTGGCCTCCATTTTGTAATTCTCGTGTGCTACGAGGGGCCGCAGGCCAAAAATGTCGCCTTCGTCGCAAAGATCCACAATGTCGTTTTTTGGACTTTTTTTAAGCGCAACCGCCCCCTTGTGTACCACGTAAAAATCTGGGTGGGGGTTTTCGTTCTCCAAAAAAATAGGACTTCCTTTTTCCCTATAGATAATTGTGATTTGTTCCGAAAGCAGTTCCAGATCCTTATTCTTCAATTCGTTGAAGGGTGGATATTTTCTAAGAAAATCGGCTACCCGTTGGGATATGGTGTTCTTCATATATAAGAATCGTTGGGTAAAGGTAGTTTTTGGGTCATGAATAAACGAGCGCAAGTTTAAAGATATAGATTTTTGGATACTCGTAAGTAGAAGAACTGCCTAAAATATAACCCGTATTATTTTTGATTTGACAATCTGTACCTTTATGATCTCCCTTGCACTTCTTTAAGCAGTAAGTATACCTTGGAGCGATTACCGTAGCGTGAATTTAATTCACCGGTTCGAAACCATTGACATTTAAGTTTATTGAGCGGTTTAGTTTACTATATTTATGGTTCCATTGTCCAAACAAAATTACTAAACCGTGGAAAAGACCAAAGATCGGGAACACGATTCTAGAAGGGCCTTTATTGTGAAAGCGGCTTTCGCCTGTACCGGTCTTCCATTTTTGGGCAGGGCGATGGCCTTTCCTTCGCATTCCCAAAAACCCTTGAAGGGCAACAATATGAAAACTGAAAATTTAAAAACCAGTATTATTGGGGGATATGGCCAGTGGGCCGGGGGCCTTTCCGACAATCCCCCGAACCTTTCCTTCAGAAATGAGACCTGGGAGCATGTTGAACCCTGGAAAAAGACGGCATCTGAAAAGGCAAGGGAACTTGTTGCCGCCCCGAAAATTACAAGGGATTCAGCGGTTAACGTGGTTAAGAAATACACCTATGACGGCTTGGAAGTCGAAGAGCTCTCTTGGCAACTTTCCAATGGGGGTAGACCCACACAGGCCATCTTGCTCAAACCACAAGGCGCAAAAGGTAAATTGCCCGCCATACTGGCCCTTCACGATCACGGTGGCAACAAGTATTTCGGAAAACGAAAGATTACCAAGGTTTCGGATGAAATGCATCCTATGATGGAAGCGCATCAAAAATTGTACTATTCGGGTAGGGCGTGGGCCAACGATATTGCAAAAAAGGGCTACGTGGTTTTGGTGCACGACACCTTTACATTTGGTAGCAGGAGGGTCCAATATCAGGATATAGCTGGAATCCCTTGGGGCGATTGCAGTGTTGAAGGAAAAACGGACCAAAATCCTGAAGAACTTGCCAATATACAGGTCTATAACCGATGGGCCGCCTATCACGAACACATTATGTCCAAATCCTTATTTTGTGCGGGAACTACATGGCCTGGAGTTACCTTGGCCGAAGATCGGGCAGCATTGGACGTGCTTATTGAACGACCCGATGTGGATACCGGGAATATAGGCTGTGGCGGACTTTCCGGAGGAGGGTTGAGAACCGATTATCTTGCGGGATTGGATCCTCGTATAAAATGCGCCGTCAGCGTAGGTTTTATGTCAACATGGAAAGATTTCGTTGAGAACAAGTCCTATACCCATACCTGGATGACTTTTACGCCCCTATTGCCACAATATCTTGATTTTCCTGAAATCTTGGGGTTGCGCGTGCCGCTGGCTACCTTGGTACAGAGCAATAATGAGGACAATCTTTACACGCATGCCGAAATGAAAAAAGCCGATGGGATACTGAGAGAGGTATACGCAAAGGCCGGAGCTGCCGATAATTATCGAGGCAAATTTTACGACGGGGACCACAAGTTCGATAGCAAAATGCAGGCCGACGCCTTTGATTGGTTCGATAGCTGGTTGAAGTGATAGAAGCTGATAGCGATACAACATCAGAGACATTTTTTTTGCATTCCCGTTTTGAAATACTATGGAACTTCGTCCCCTAATTGTATGTTTTACCTTAAAACACTAACGTACTTTAATCTACAGGTGTTACTTCATACTCTTTTTGCATTTTATTGAGATTAAGACTTGTGACATCCCCGTTGTGAATGACCAGGCGGTAATACAACGTAATCGTCTTGTCCATTGGTATTTTGACCCTTTGATTACCTGGAAAGACAACATTTTGCATGCTGGTTTCCGATCGTAATATCCAAGGGGCCGGATAATTTGGGGTTTTAGGGTGGCATAGGATCGAAATCCCGTTTGTTTCTCCGTTATCACCCTACAATAGAAATCCAATGTATATCCCAAGGTAGACGATGAGGCGACAATTATACTCACCTATCCCACTTGCCAGGCCATCATCCAGGCTTCGTGGAACTGGCCATTCGACAGAAAGGATACAGAAATTTACGGCACCAAAGGTATCGTTGTTGCGAACAAGGAGATGAAGATGAAACATATTTCTGGCGAAAGGTTGGGCACGGAATCTTGGATAGATCTAACTTCCTTACCATACAATCGATCTAATGTTTTCCCTTACCTCGCCGCCGTGGTTAGAGATGAAATTGTCCCGGGAAATGACCTGTCGTCACTGGCAACTAATACGGTAGTCGTAGAAATCTTATCTGCTGCCAGTGAATCCGCAAAGACCGGAAGAACCATTTTTTTAGAGCAGTGACGTAAAGAAACCGATTTTGAGTTCCCGTAAAATTTTAAAGCAATATTTGCAAAACAAAGGTCTTTTGGCAATCCTTTATTTATATTCCTGCCAATTTTAAATCTGCACGGTTATCGTTTTATATATTAACCTTCGCTTTTTTCAGCGCCTTATGAATATCATCTACCACTAAATCCTGTTCCAATAAGGTGAACATTTCATTTTTTTCAAAATCCTGTCTTAATGCAGGGCTGACACCCGAGATAATTACTTTTATTTTTTTGGACTTGAAGGTTTTAATTATTTCCTTAATACTCTGATATCCCGTAGCATCGATAAAGGGAACGTAACGCATTCTTATAATGATAACGTTTGGATGGGTATGGGTATTTGCTATAGTTTCTTGGAACTGTCTTGCCGCCCCAAAAAATAAGGGTCCATTTATTTCGTATAAAATAACTCCTTCGGGTATATCTACCAGTTCGTCATCAAATAGGTGCTCCCCGTTTTCGCTATCCGATGAGAAATCCTGAATGTGTACCGATTCGCTCATTCGCTTCATAAACATAAGGCTCGCCAGTACTATTCCAATTTGGATGGCAATGACCAAGTCAAAGATAACGGTTAGAAAAAAAGTAGTGAGCAAAATGATAATATCCATCTTATTCCCCTTTAGAATAGACCGGAACTGCTTCCATTCGCTCATATGGTACGCCACAACAATTAAAATTCCAGCAAGGCAGGACATCGGTATAAGCTTCGCATAGGGTGCAAACAAGAGCATAATGGCCAGTAAGACCAACCCGTGAACTATACCCGCAATGGGAGTCCGGCCCCCGTTATTTACGTTGGTTGCCGTTCTTGCAATGGCCCCGGTAGCAGGGATGCCACCAAAGAGCGAGGACATAATATTTGCTGCTCCCTGCGCCACCAGCTCCATATTTGTTCGGTGCTTGCCACCTATCATAGAATCGGAAACTACAGCAGAAAGCAGTGATTCTATACTGCCCAATATCGCGATAGCAAACGCGGGTTGAAGGAGGGACTGAATAGTGGCAAAATCGATATTTGGAATACTGGGTAGGCCCAACTTGTTGGGAATATTCCCAAAATTGCTTTCTATGGTATCTACCGGAAGGTCAAAAAAATTTACAACTATGGTCGATAATAAAATTGCAACAATAGACCCTGGAATTTTTTTTACTATTTTTTGAAAGTAAAGCGTAAACAGTATGGTGCCGGCAGCAATGCCGATAGCGTACCAATTGATTTTGTGGAAATTATCAAAATACACGGCCCATTTTTCCAAAAAATCGGCAGGGACCTTAGTAATTTGAAGTCCTAAGAAGTCATTTACCTGGGAGGAGAAAATAATGAGCGCTATTCCACTTGTAAAACCAACAATGAGGGAATAGGGAATAAATTTTAATAGATTTCCCAATCTAGCAAGTCCAAATCCGATTGTGATAAAACCTGCCATAAAGGTGGCAATGATCAAGCCGTCCGTTCCGTGTTGTTGAACAATACCATAGACAATAACAATAAAGGCCCCCGTTGGTCCGCCAATTTGAACCCGGCTTCCTCCAAAAACTGATATTACGATACCTGCAATTATGGCCGTCACGATTCCCTTTTCTGGAGACACTCCCGACGCAATGGCAAAAGCAATGGCCAATGGCAAAGCGACGATTCCGACGATGAGACCCGCTACAACATCCTTTGCCAAGGTTTCTTTGGAAATTCCTTCACGGATTAAGGAAAAAAGTTTAGGTGTGAATTCTTTGCGCACAGATCTTGACATTTTTAAACAGTAAAATTGGAATAAGAGTGAAAAGAACAATAGTGAAATGGAGGAATCTAATGTACAAAATTAATGGGCTGCCACTAAGGCAGTACAAATATATAACATATGTTAATTAAAATATTAATAAAAAGCATATATAATTTAAATATATATTATATTTGTAAGTCAATTAGTTATATGAAGGATTTTTTTAATCAGTTCGACTTTCAGAGTGATCAACTGTTCGGGAAGCTAAACTCGGCAGAGAAAAAATTTGCCGACAGGGTGATGGAAAAGTTGCTGATCAAAAAGGGGAGTACGCTTTTTTACGAGGGTGGAATTCCTACGGGTGTATTTCAACTAAAGAATGGAAGGGCCAAAAAATTTAAACGCGGCTTCAGTGGTGAGGAACAGATTTTCTATATCTATACCAAGGACGATGTAATGGGTTACCATGCCCTTTTGGGGGAGGAAAGATATCAGGATTCCTGTGAAGCACTGGAGGATCTGGAAGTGAATTTCATCTCTAAATCCAATTTTTTAAAGCTTTTAAACGATGTTCCCCGGTTAAAGCAAGCGGTTATCAAAAATATTAGCCACGAGTTTGGGGTACTGGCCAATACTATTGCGGTACTTGCGCAAAAGGATCAAAATACCCGTCTGGCTATTTTTCTAATGCTTTTGGAAAAAAAGTTCAAACAAAAAATAGCAGAATCTGCCGGTATTGATCTTACCCGGGATGATTTGTCCAATATGATTGGCACGTCCTCCGAAAGTCTAGGAAGAAGCTTAAAACAATTTAAGGATAGCGGAATTATCGAAATCGAAAAGAGGGTCATTTATATTAAAAATAAGAAAGCACTGCTCAAATTTCTAAGGCTCGATTCGATTACCCAAGATGCACTTGTTTATTAGGGCGAATAAACGGAACAGGGGCCTGGCCCGTTAACCTTTATAGGTGTGGTATATCTACAACGGTATTGATGGGAAACCCTTGTGTAGGGCTATATTTTCCCTTTTGGTTAGGCGTGTCAATTATAATACGGCAAGACCATAAACGGCACGGTAACATGAAGCCCAATTTTTTTAATGACTGGCTCAATAAAAAGTCGCTCCAAAAACGTGTGCTTATTCCGGACCATGACCAGAAGATCGACTTTTTCCTTGCCCAGAAACTCGTTTATTGCGGGAATAATACCGTTGTCGTGAACTTCGTGGAAAAGACAAAGATTGCCCAAAAGACCCTTGAGCTGTCCCTTGTTTTTTTCTTGGTCCTCGGTTAGTTCATAGCCTGCCCACACGTGCATTACGTTAATACTGGAACCGTGGAGGTCGGCAATTTGCAATAGCTGTTCTAACTTTTCTTTTTCGTAATGGATTTCATAATCGGTAGGAAATAATATCTTCTTGGGTGTTGCGTTTTTAAATTTTTGGGGTATGGCCAACACGGGGCACTTCGCCCTTTTGATGACGTGAACGGTTTGGGTGCCAATTAAGATTTCAGCGGCATTGGTTGCACCTTGGGTGCCCATCACGATCAAATCTATATTTTCTGCCACTACGGTTTGTGAAATCTCGTCCGTGAGAATGTTAAATGCGATGCGCGGTATAAAGATATGGTTGGGGTTATTAAATTGATCTTTCAACTGCGTCTGTAGTTCCTTCATTTGCATCTCCGAACTTTCCCTCAGCATGTCACCAAGCCCGATCTGTCCGGGGTTGCCAAGGAGATATTCGGTTTGGTAAACTGGTGGGGTAAAGGCATGCAATAGATAGAAGGTGCATTTAAGATCTTTGAAAACAAGCAGCGCATAATGGATTGCCTTAATGGAGTTTTCCGAAAAGTCGGTGGGCAATAAAATTTGTTTCAAAACAGGAAATTTTTTGATTATTGTTTAAAAGTAAGCCGTGAAAATTCTAAACACCATGATATTGATCAGTTTGACGGCCTGTGAATTTTAGTAATTTAGAGGTTTAATAACAATATAATGAAGCTTAGTTTCAATAAAATTATAGATTCGAAAGTTCCGGTTTTGGTCGATTTTCATGCGGATTGGTGCGGCCCTTGCAAGGTGTTGGCCCCTATCCTAAAACAGGTGAAGGACGAAATTGGTGAAAACGTGAAGATAGTAAAGATCGATGTGGACAAAAATCCTTCAATAGCGTCAAGATTTCATGTGCGAGGCGTACCTACCATGTTGTTGTTCAAAAATGGGAAACAGCTATGGAGACAGTCCGGCGTATTGCAGAAGGATGAAATTGTAAAAATAATACGGTCTCACCAGTAAGCTTATTATTCTTGGCTCCCCCACCTTTTCGTTACCTGGGAAGGTTCTGCATTACCAAAAAAGGAATTTTTGGGTGCAATGCAATTTGATCAACGGTTGATTGGTACAGCAGGCTCTCTAAAAAGGAGTAACGGGCATTTATCATTACCAAAAGGTCGATGTTCTTTTGGGCAATGTTCTCGAGGATGGTTTCCGCTTTGTTCCCTTCCGGTGTGGTTTCAAAAAACAGATAAGCCTTGGAAAGCTCTTCTTGAAGAAAACGTTTGTTATCTACCTGTCGATTGCTTAAGGTCTCAAAATCCGAAATGTAAAGGCAATAGATTTCAGACTTGAAATCGGCTGCCATGGTGTTCAGCAGCTTTAATTCCCTGCGCTTATAAGGCATCATATAGTCGGTTGGAAAAAGAATTTTCTTTGGTTGCTGAAATACGTAATCGCCAGGGATGGCCAAAACCGGGCAACGCACATATTTAAAGACCTGTACGGTATAGCTGCCAAAGGTTATTTTTTTATTCCCCGTTTTTCCTTGGGTACCCATTATAACGAGATCGATATTCCTTTTGTCGACAAAATCGTTTACCGCGTCCACCAAGGACTCAAAGGCTATAAGGGACTTAAAGGAATGTTTGGGATTGCGACGGCTATTAGTAACGGTCCCAATCAGTTCGTTTAGGGAGGCGTCCACGTTTTTTTCGATTGCGGCGGTATGTTCATTAAAGGACAATGTGCCGTTTTCCTTATCAAAGGTTTCATAAGCCTCGTCGGCATACGCATGAAGGATATAAAAATCGGTGCGTTCGTTTTTATAGAGGTTTAGAGCGTATTCGATCGCGTTCATGGCGTTGGCAGAAAAATCGGTCGGAATCAATACGGTGCGCATGGCTTTTCTTTTTGATGATTGTTTAAATCAGTTCAACAACTAATACCGGGATATGAATCAGCGAACATTTTGTTTAACTATTCATGGAGTACCAAGAACGGCACCTTGGTGTGGTAGCTTATTTTCTCCACTTCGGGCCGGAACAAAATACGTTGAAAGAAATTCAGGTTCTTGGCCACCATGGCGATCATGTCGATATCCCTGCTTTCGGTAAAGCATTGTACGGCGGTTTCCAGATCGGTTCCGGTGAGCGAATGGAAGCTATGGTCTACCCCCTCCAAATAATCATGTAGAAAATCCTTGTTGTTTTGCTGTACTTCACTCAATTGCTCCCCTTTTTTTGAAATGTTCAGGATGCGGAGCCCGGCCTTGTTCATTGTGACCATTTCTATCAGGGTGTCCAGCACCTTCAGGTCGAATCCGATTTGGTAATCGGTCGGAAAGGCAATTTCCCCGAGCTCGGTATATTTTGCATCTTCCGGTATGGCCAGCAATGGGCATTTTACCTTGGTGATCACATCGCCCGTATTGCTCCCTACCGTTACTTTTTTTAGTCCGGTTGCACCCTTGGTTCCCATGATGATCAAATCTATTTTTTTGACTTTCGATTCCCGGTTTACGGCATCCACAAAATAATCGTACAAAGCAATGGTCCCAAAGGTATGGTTGGTGTTGCTTGGAAGTTCTTTTTTTATTCGGCCCAACAATCCCTGAAGGTCTTCTTTGCTTCCCCGTAAAATAGCTTCCTTAAAATTTTCCGCGGCGGAATGCACCGCGGTTCCCGCACCGGAATACGGCGGAATGGGATTTACGTGCAAGAGGTGAAAGGTGCATTTTGTATTCTTGAACAATTCTAGCCCAAATTTAAGGGCGTTCCATGCATTTTCTGAGAAATCGGTGGGTATCAATATTTGTCGCATTCCGTTTATAAATCTTTGGTTAACACCACAAAAATATGCCATGGTGCCAAGGTTCCAAATGATAATCGTCATGTAGATTCGACAATCTCCGGTTTTGGGTACCTCCCACTTTTGCGCTGATAGTTTTTCTAGCAATCAACTGTTTTTGTCCTGCTCGCCGAGCTTGTTCAATTGATATGCCTTTGAGAAATTGAAAAATCCGAACAAAGTAAACGCCCCGGCAACCCTATAGACGATACCGTGTACGCCCAGTACCGGATGCGCTAAAAGGATTAGCCCAACAACCAAGATTCCGGCTCCAAACGCTAGGTTCCGGTACCATTTCTTGATTCCATAGGACTTAAGCCGATATGCGAAAAGTATGGCGCGTATGCTCCTGTAAATGATCCAAGTGGCTAGTAGATAGGGTAGAAGATTCACTGTAGAGAACGGATTGAACAAAAGTACCGTTCCGATAACAAGGTCGAACAGGCCTCTAGCTAAGAACCCTAGCCAATTTTTAGATCTGCGGATAATTTTTATGGAGAAGACCACTTCAAAGGCCCCAAAGACTATAAGGGCCAGGCTAAAAAATAGACTCAAGGAAAGAAAGCTTGCGGTCGGTGTCATAAATATCCATAATCCGATCAGTATAAACAAACACCCCACCAACAGATAGGCCCGCCATTTTTTATTTTCCGGTAAGAGGGAAGCGTAAATTATGTTCTCCGTTTTTGCCATGGTTTTTGGTCAATAAAACGATATCTCGAATTTTTCCCACCTTTTTCATTTGTCAACCGTTACGTTACTTCTTCTAACCAAGGGGTTTATGGCGAACAAAATAACTGATGGAAAGTAGTAAGATTACGGTTACAATTGCCGGAAGGGCGATAAAAAGCAAACCCAAACCCGGAGTGTTTTTACCTGTTTTTGGGTCGTAGTTAAAGCATGAGAACAATGCGTTCCTGTTGGGTAAACGATAAGTTGGCGAAAAAATATTATTCACACTGGCAATCAAAAGGTCTAGATCGTGGGGCTGTCTTATGCCTATTAGTTTTTTTGTGATGAATCCCTCATTATTTATTCCTACCAAAAGGGCATCGTGATCAAATTGTTCTATCGAGCTGTCCCAGCTGGGATAAAATCCTATAGATCGATTGAGACTTTCAATGCTGTCTGTTACGGCAAATGTCCATTGTGTATTATTTTCCAGACCATATCTTTTACCCAGTAGTTTCATATCATCCACACTGTCCTTGGGATCAAAACTAAGGACCAATACAGAAAAGGAATCGTCCTTGTCCCTTAATTGTATGTATTCTGCCAACCGCAGCAAAAATGGATTGCACACCCCATAACAACGCGTGAAGACCAAGGCCAAGATCAGGGGTTTTCGATTATAGAGCCCATGAAAAAGGAGCGAATCATTTTCGGCAACCCTCAAGGGTGCATCAAAAACTTTCCCATAGATATTGGCTTCTTCCTTTAAACCCGATGAAACGGATTGGGCGTTCAACAATAGGCCGAATCCTACCGCTATGACGGCAAGGACAATATCTTTAAACATCTTTTAGAAATATTAAAGAAGAAAATTAGAATTGCGATCAAATATACCGTAGCAAAAATGGCTCCCAAATTGGCCAACGGTGCTGCCGTGGTAAATTCGGATGGATAGATGCTATATCTGCGTGGAACCGAGTCTGCCCCAGCGATGTAAAATGCCATAAGAAACCCAATTCCACCTATTAAAAGTAAGGCCAATGTCCACTTTGTATACTTTGCCACTTTGAAATTTTGTGTGAACTGTCGGGTTGAAAACCAATAGAAAAATGCAATACTGAACAATACGTTTCCCATAGCGTTGTAGGTATGAAAATGGGCGGGTACCCAAAGGGTATTGTGGAGCACAAAGTTATTGGAGATGGTTGCATCGATCACCGCACCCAAACCGCCAATAACCCATCCTGCGATTCCTATAAAAAACAACAAATTGACGAGCGACCATTTTATCTCGGTTCTGTATACCGCAATAAAAACACTGAATACCGTAACTCCTGCAGCGGGTAGGCTGGCTAGGTAAGATGCCAGTTGGCCGACGATCTGCAGTCCCTGGGGCTGCACAAAATCCATATATAAATGATGGAAAAAGGCGGTAAGGATAAAAACTAGGGTAAAGTTCCAGGCTAGGGCTACGTACCAGGTAGTTTTCCATTTTGGCCTTCCGCTAACCTCGCCGAACAACTCATAGATTACTGCCAAACCTAAATACAGCATTTCGTTGGCAATTGTGTGTCCAAAAAAGTAGGTAATATTCTTCATGAGCAATGCATCGTTGACAAACGTACCGCTAGAGAAATATTCGGCAAAAAACAAGACTATCAATACTACGGCCGATATCAAACAAGCGATGATGCCGACAAGGGTGATCATGGTGATCAATATAAATGGAGGGGTTTCGAACTTTGGGTTTTTCCTAAAATGTTGCCAGGCGAATGCTTGGGGAATGGAGTATTTTTTCAGAAGCTGTGTCATTAAACTCAAGCTCCAAATTAGCCAACCCACACCTAAAACGGTTAGGGCAACCAAAAACATAAGTGTCGCCCATGACTCGGCTCCCATTTGCTTAAAGGGTAGGGGGTAGAGAAAGGTCCAGGCCGCATGAAATTTTCCTATAAATGTACTAGACCAAAATAATAGTATCCCAATGACCGTGAGCACTAGGGCAACAACGTTAATCGTAAAGCTAGTTCTTATGTAGCGCTGCAAAAGATAATTTATAGCTGCCATACCCGCAACAAACCAAATACCAATCATGGTCATGCCATGGGTGGTCATATTTGTATAAAAGGAAATGGGCGTTTGTTCTATTGATCCTCCCTGATTTAGGCGCATTAGAATGCCCAATACAATGCTGACAATAAACAAAACTAGCACGGTTAGGATCCAGACCGCGGTAATTTTTTTTGATTTAGTTGATTCCATGGTTTTTATATTTAACGATATTCTACTTAACAACAAATGAAGACCTCATAACCTGATGCGCCATTCCACAATATTCCAAACATAGGATACTGTATTTGCCCGGTTCTTTAAATTTAAAGCGCAATCGATTTACATAACCGGGCATTGCCTGGGTTTGCCCTATTAACCTGTTTGCCTCGTTATAGATTGCGAATCCATGGTTTACATCCATGCTGGTAACCCTAAATTCCACCAATTTATTAGCGGGCAGCATTATGGTTTCATTGGAAGGGCTCTTGGGGTCGATGGCGTTTTCCGATAAAAAAAACGCAAATTGCATCGCCGAGACATGAATTACTTTTGTAGGGGTTTCATCGGCGAAAAGGTAGTACGGGGATTTGGGAATTGTAACGGAAGAGAAAATCCCCAGAATCACAAACAAGATTAGGGAAAACCAAAATCGTTTATTTAAAGGATTGGACATTCCTTGCCCCGATCGCTCCGGTTTTCTCGAGGATAAATAGACAAGGGTAAAGACGATGGTCGCAGCACCTGCCAATACCAAGAATAACAACAAGATCGAACGTTGTTCCATAATAAATAATATTTATGATTTAGAATTAGTAGTTGTCTTTTTCATTAAAGTACTCAAACAAATTATTCACAAATAATTGTAACGTACTAATAGAAAAGCTTTTAATCTCTATGGGGTTTAATCCCCCAAGGCCTTACCTCGAAGTAGTTTACTGGTGGTGTTTTTCAAATAAAACCTTTTAACCAGTTAGGTATGTCTCACCAATTTCTACAGGTTTACATAGCTCATTTATGGATTTGGTCGCAAATAATTCCCTAATTAGCTCCTTTCCTTTCATATAATCCGTATGTATGGGACAAGGACGATCGGAAGAACATTCGCTCAACCCTAACCCACAAGCATGGAGCAGGTCCTTTCCATCAATGGTATCCACGATGGTAAGGATGGGCTGTGTACGTTGTTTTTCCGTGATGTAAAATCCGCCATTTGGACCTTTGATACTGTTGATTATATTTTGGCGTACTAAATTTTGTAGTATTTTGCTCACCGTATGCTCACTTGCATTGATGTACTTGGCTATGTCCTTTACTGCCGATTTTTCTCCAGATTCTTCTCTGGAGGCGATGTAGATAACTGCTTTTATGGCGGTCTTGCAAGTGTTGCTTATCATATTAAAAGCTATTAGAAGAGATTATGGCACCGTAAAACTATCCTTAAGGCCTCTAAAGTGGACCAGAAGATTGGATAAACTTGTTATACCATTCTAATTTTTGGCGTCGATCGGCACTCAAGGCTAACAAATATAAAACTAAATAAATTAAAAAAAGTATAGAAGTGCTTTTATTCTTTATTTTGTTTCCAGAGACCGATATACGCTGTAAAATGGTCGTAGATCCGCGACCGGTGGATGGAATGCTATTGGTTTTCGGCGGGCCACCTTGAAGTTGCCCCCGTTCTCCTCAAAAGAAACAGGCCGACAAAAAGTGCAATTAACAGCAACATACCATTAAATTGGTGGATTACTGCAAGAAATACCGGAATATGGGAGGTGCTGTTCAATACGGTCAGGACCCCTAGCGTAAATTGAAGTAGCACCAGGAAGACCGGAACAATTGAAAAGCCGAACAACGGCTTAGATCTATCGGTTTTTCTGGCTTTCCACCGCCAAATCAACAAGGAAACGGCCAAGAGGTAGGCCAATCCTCTATGGATCCATTGAACGACGATCCTTGAACTAGTGAGCCCATACCACCACGACCCATCTCCAACCAAGGCAGTGGGAAAGAAATTTCCGTTTACACCGGGCCAGTTGGGTGCCGCGAGCGAGGCGTGTAACCCGGCCATAAAACCTCCGTACGTCAACTGTATTCCCAAAACGAACAAAATAAATAGGGTAAAACTTCGTAGACGTGGCGAATAGGTCCTTTGGCGCTCGACAAAGAGCAATGTAAGGGCGAACCACAGCGTATAACAGAGCAGGACCATGGCAGAGATAAAATGGATGGTCAGTTTGTAATGATCTACGCTAGTGTTGCTTCCCGTCAGCCCACTGGCCACCATAATCCATCCCACAAACCCCTGTAGTCCCCCCAGAAGGAATAGAACAATCATAGGTTTTACCATTGGCCGAGTGAACCATTTCCTGACCGTAAAAAAAACAAAAGGAACAATAAAAACAAAACCAAGTAGGCGGGCCCAAAAGCGATGGAACCATTCCCAGAAGTAAATGCCTTGAAAATCGGCTAGGGTAAAACGCGAATTCACGAGCCGAAACTGGGGGGTTTCCTGATATTTTTGAAAAGCAACCGACCAATCTTCATGGTTAAGTGGTGGTACAATGCCCATAATCGGATCCCAATCCGTGATAGACAACCCTGAACCGGTAAGGCGGGTAATGCCACCCAGCAACACTTGGATAATAATCATTAAGACCCCTGTTAGCAACCAATAGGCAATGATACGTTGGTGTTTGTCGTGAATGTTGCTGTCAGTGGGTATGAACGACATTTATTCGTATTAATATTCCAAAACAGGTCTTTCCCCTAGTTTCTTTAAATGTGTAAAGTGCGAAATTATGGCCTTTCGGGTAGTTTTGTATTCGTGATAGGGCAAATTGAATTCGTTTGCAGTTTGTTTTACAATTTTGGCGATTTTGGTGTAGTGTATATGGCAAATATTGGGATAAAGATGATGCTCTACTTGATGGTTCAAGCCTCCGGTAAACCAATTTACCAAATGGTTTTTTGTATCGAAATTTACAGTGGTAAACAGCTGGTGTATGGCCCATGTATTTTTCATGGAGCCATCTTCATTGGGCATTGGAGTTTCGGCCTCATCCATAACATGGGCCAATTGAAAGACTACACTGAGAATTACTCCCGCAACATAGTGCATCACAAAGAAACCCAAAAGGACTTTCCACCAAGCTATATCCATAAAGATCAAAGGAAGCACGATCCAAATGGTCATGTAAAGAATCTTGGAAATAACCAAAGTACTCCAATTGATTGCGGGACTGGGGAGGCTGCCGTAAGACAGCTTTCGCTTCATATACCGGAACATTTGCTGAAAATCGGTTGTAATGGCCCAGTTAAAGGTCAGTAGCCCATATAGAAAGATAGAATAGTATTGCTGAAATTTATGATATCTGTACCACTTGGCGTGCTCAGAGAACCTCAAGATCCGGCCTGCCTCCAAATCTTCATCATGGTTGGGTATATTGGTGTAGGTATGATGCAGTACGTTGTGCTGTACCTGCCAATTGTATACATTTCCGGCTAGGATATAAATGGTGCCTCCCATTAATTTATTGATCCATTTTTTGTTGGAGTAAGATCCGTGGTTGCCATCGTGCATTACGTTCATGCCCACGCCTGCCATTCCTATTCCCATAATCACAGTGAGCAAAAGATTGATCCAATTGTTTAGATTGAGCGTCAATAACAAAAAATAGGGGGTTAGAAATAGGGCGAACATGATTGCCGTTTTAAGGTACAAACGCCAATCTCCAGTCTTTTTTAGCTTGTTTTCCCTAAAATATTGGTTAACGCGCTTGTTCAGCGTGTTGAAGAACTGTGCTGGATCCTTACGGGAAAACCTTATCGTACTAATATCCATTGCGCAAACAAAATTTTGACAAATATAAAATTAAATTTCCATAAAAAGTATTAGAGTACTTTTATTCTTTATTTTTGCAGCCTTGGGATATTCCAATTGGACACCTCTATTTGATATGGGAAAAAAACCTTTCCAGTTTACGTCATATGGACTTAGAACGAAGTAGTTCTTATCACTTTATGGTCAAAACTGAAGGCTAATGGGTTTTTTGTAACTTCGATTATTAAGAAAAATGAACGCTACCCGTCCGGTAGAGTTAATAATAAATTCAGAAACCTATTCTAGACCGGGAAATTCGGGTATTTTTGGGAACGCTAATTATAAAAGTATGGATAACGATTTCATAAAGTATATCGAAGAGTTCGAAAAAGTTCTTCAGAACGTTTTTCACGAAAGATATAACATAGACCAATTCAGTAAAGAAAGGGGCATACCGCCGGTGGCTTTAAGAGAGATTATGGCCAAGGCCCCTTTGTCCGTTGCTATCCCCGAAAATTATGGGGGTAGGGGAGTAAAGGTAAAGGAGTGCCTCAGGATTTTATCGGCCGCATCGTACGAATCCCTTGCCCTATCCCTGACCTTCGGTATAAACATAGCCTTGTTTTTGGAGCCCATTGCAAAATACGCTGACGAGTCCGTCAAGAATGACATTTTTAAACGGTTTTTGGACAAACAGAATATGGGTGGGTTAATGATAACCGAGCCCGCCTTTGGCAGCGATGCATTGGGCATGGAGACGTATAATAAGAAGGTCGGGGACAACTACATTGTAAAAGGAACGAAACATTGGCAAGGATTGACCGGGATGGCCGATTTTTGGCTTATCGCCTCCCGTCAAAAAAATAGCGACGGCAATCTGAGCAGGGATATCGATTTTTTCATTTGCGACGTTACCCGGCCCGAGCAGCAAATCGTGGTAGAGGAATATTATGACAACCTGGGACTCTACATGATTCCTTATGGAAAAAACAAGGTGGATATTAAAGTGCCTTCACAATTTAAATTGGAGCCCGAGTCGTCCGGGGTAAAAATGATGTTGGATATATTGCACAGAAGTAGAATGCAATTTCCTGGAATGGCACTCGGCTTTATAAAAAGAATGCTCGATGAATGTATAAAACAGTGCAATGAAAGAATCGTGGGTGGAAAAAAATTGATAGAACTGGATCAGGTCCAGTATCAAATCTCAAGGGTCCAGTGCGCATTTACGGTTGCTTCGGCAATGTGTTTTAGGAGCAGTAGTCATAGCGGTATAGACAACGATCTTTCGAACGAAGGTGCAGAGGCAAACACGATGAAGGCCTTTGTGACCGATCTTATGCAAGAAGCGGCCCAAATAGCGACCCAATTATACGGTTCCACAGGTTTTAAAATGGATAACGTTGGAGGCAGGGGAATTATGGACAGTCGGGCTTTTCAAATATTCGAAGGTTCCAACGAAATGCTCTATACCCAGATCGCCGAAATTATAGGTAAATTGATGAAGCGTAAAAATGAATATAATATTTATAGTTTTCTCAAGGATTTTAACCTTACGGATAAATCGCATTCCCACTTTAAAAATGAGATAGGATTTACCTATACGCCGGGATTGAAACAAAGGAAAATGATCGATCTTGGAAAAATTTTCTCGAGAGTCATTTCTTTGAATTTTGTACTAGAAATGGAAGATAAGGGATTTAGAAAGGACCTAACGGCTAATTGTATCGAAATTTTAAAGCACGACGTCTCCGTATTGGCCAATTCCTTTCAATTTAAAAACACCGTTGAACAAATTGATGAATATCAGGTAAATAGCTACTGGTACGATTTTGTGTAGTTCAATGGTCTATCCCACTGCCGATTTTTAATATTTCACGGGCACCTGGTGTGCTTACCTATAAAAGTCGATGCTCGGGATTAATAATTTTGAGATCGATCCCTCGTTGTGCTGTCCGTTTATTTCATCTTTTCGCCATCCAAAGACATTTGGTGTAGAGGACTTCACTTCTTTGTACAGGGTGACTTTATCCCTAAGCCCTGTCGCTCTATTGTTCATTGGCATTAATGACTACTTGCATACCCATTATCGTCTTCATAAACCGGGATTACAGGTAGATCTATGACCGCCTACCGGACATCCCACATCGGCAAAGTGCCCAACTGGCTAGAGTGATCGCATACAGAGATCGGACAATATAATAAATGAGGACAACCGTGCTGCAATTCCCAAAATTTTCTATAGAGAGAAAAAATCATCCATAAATTTAACCTCCCATATGGCCATGTTTTCATACATAAAAAACTTTTCTTCAAAATTGGTCGCAATCATCTATTTTCAATTTAATGGTTAAAGCTACGCTCCAGCTGTTTGGGGTAACGCAGCTACTATGTTTTATAGGGATATTTTGTCTGTAATTGTTAATGAGCTGTACCGATAAAATAACTTGGTCGATCAATAACCTATTGCTATTTAAACGTTGCAATTCCAGTCTAATGGATACCTACAGATTCTAATTCTGTTGTTGGTTTAAATCGGCATTAAAATAACTTCGACCAATTCTCCTATCAAAACTTCATCCTTTTCCTCAGGAATATAGACCATTGCGTTTGCCAAGGCAAAAGTTTGTAGCATAGCGGAACTCTGTCCCTCTAGGATGGTTACTTCGCCATCTTTGAGTTCGGCTTTTAAAAATTGGGCCCGATTTCCCTTTTTTGTAAAATCTGACTTAGATTTTGCCTTAATTCTAGGTATTTTATAACCAATATCCCCACTTAACCGTTGTAATGCCGGGTATACGTATATATAAAAACAACTCAATACCGCTGCCGGATTTCCCGGGAGGGCAAAGACGTTGGTATTTTTCTTTTTACCGAAGAACAAGGGTTTCCCCGGTTTTTGATTAACCTTATAAAAGAGTTGTTCCACCGGTATTTCCTGGAGTGCCTTACCTACATAATCATAATCCCCTACAGAAATACCACCGGTAATCAATACCAAATCGTGTTGGTCGATGGCCTTTTCCAAAACGGAAAATGTCTCGGCATAATCATCCCTTACCAGTTGTACGGTCACATCGGTATATCCAAGACCCCTTAAGGCACTCAATAGCATCTCCGAATTGCTTTCAAAAATTCTGCCGTAGGTCAACGGGCTTCCGGCTGCTACAAGTTCGTTTCCGGTGACAATGACACCTATGGAAGGTTTTTTATAAACGTTTATTTTTGTTATTCCCAATGAGGTTAAATATCCAACAGCGGCGGCGGTTATCTTTGTTCCCTTGGTTAGGGCGATATTGTCTTTTTTAACCTGTTCGCCCATTGGACGAATATTTTCACCCGTAGAAACGGTTTGCCGCAGTATTATTTTATTATTTGCTACGGTAACTTTTTCCTGCATGATGACGGCGTTGGCGGTATCTGGTACTGGGGCTCCTGTAAATATTCGTACGGCTTCACCAGTCTTTAGAATGGGGTGGTGACCATCTCCTGCCTGTACCTCATCAATAACCTTATAAAAAGTATCGTCGTGTAGCGATAGCGCGTAACCATCCATGGCCGATTGTCTAAACGGCGGCATATTGATCGGGGCAAATACATCCTCGAACAGTATTTGTCCCCTTGAATCCAGAACACTTTTTTGTTCGCTTTCTTCAAGTGGGGCAACCTGTTTATCGATGATTTTAACGGCCTCTATTACGGGGATCATATAGGATAGCGTTAGGTCTACTTAAATGTAACGAATTCTTTCCTTGACAAGAATAAAATGTGTGTTTTTCCTAAAGTAATGGGTTTATTGGCCGGTTAAGATCTAAACCCGGAAATTTCATCAATGTTACTTTTGGTTTTGTTGAACGGCGGAATCCCATAGAAACCCACATTCCTAATCTAGTTAAGGCAGTTTTCGTATACCCGAAAGTGCAAAGTTTATCGTGTATCGGTAACTGATTTTCCTATTATAGTAGGGCCTTAATCGATTTTGTTAGGTCAGTAGACGGTTGTTCTTTTTCATGAGATTGGATACTGTATTAAAAAGCCCGGACTTTAAATTTCGGTAATCGGCCCTATAATTCCGTATTTCGTGGATCAAATCCCAATGGGTTTCCAGATAGGCTCTTTCCATCCTTAATTCGTCTATATCATTGACCATGATTTCCAAGAGGTTATGATGGGATTGCACCCGTTTTAACAAGTCTACCAATTCTTTCTCGGTTTTAGAGAGCGCATTGATAACGCCCTGACTCTCTTTGAACGCGGTATCACTGATATCATGCAAGGTATGGGACCTAACCAGTTCTTTTAAAAAGAATTGTTCGTCGCGAACGAACACAAGTTCCGACATCCACTCCACTATTGCCTCGTGCATCTCTTCGGCACTTAGCCATTCGATGTATCCATAGTTTTTGTCAATTGTTTCCATATTTAAGATTTTCTAATTCTCAAAACTTCTTTTACACGATTAAAAATTTTAATTCGTATATCACTAAACTCCTCCTTGCCTTAAACCAGTTTTAGCGCGGTGGAGTTTGGATGCTGATAAAATTAAGTTCTATATCGACCATGAAAAATGATATTTATCAGTAAATTGTGTTTATACCATGACGGATACGGTTTCATAAAGTGTTGGAATTTGTGCCTTCCAGCCGAACGCATCTTTGATCTTGACCCTAAATGAATCCAAAGCTATTGGTTCGCCGTGTACCAAAAATATGTTTTCGGGAATGTTCTTTATATTTTCCAGCCAGTATAAAAGTTCACTTTGATCGGCATGGGCGGAAAGACTTTCCAAGTGTTCGATCTTGGCCTTTACCGGTACGTACTTACCAAATAATTTAATTTCATGGGCCCCTTCCAGCAACTGTCTGCCCCTTGTACCTTCTGCCTGATAACCGACAAGCAATACGGTTGTCGCGGGGGCATCGACCATCTGTTTTAGATAAGTGAGCACCCTTCCACCGGTTACCATGCCACTTCCCGCGATAACGACTTTGGGACGTGGATCATCGATCGTCTTCCAAGTATCCCTATAGGAGGCGATAATGTTAAAATGTCCGCACATGGCACGGTATTCTTGTAGTGATAGCTTGTGCCAATCGGGAAATTGCTCAAAAACGGACAGCACGTTGTTGCCCATGGGACTATCGATAAATATAGGGATATTGGGGATCCGATTTTCTCTGTACAATCTCCAAAGGATATACATCAACGTTTGCAACCGTTCTACCGCAAAGGAGGGAATAATCAGGTTTCCCCTTTCTCGGATCGTCCTTTGCACCAAATCTACCAATATTTGTTCCACATCTTCCTCTGGGTGAAGCCTGTTGCCATAGGTGCTTTCCAGAAATAGGAAATCGGCCCATTTTGGTCTGTTGGGTGGATCCAACAGCAGATCTTCCGTTCGGCCCACATCACCAGAAAAAACGAACAGTTTTCCAAAAACATCCAATTCCAGAAAGGTGGCTCCGATAATATGGCCGTTATAGTTGAACCTAAATTTTACGTTCTCCGATAGAGTTGACCAAACATCCTTTTCCTTCGGCTCAAATAGAGCTATGGTCTTTTCGGCCTCCTTCACCGAATAGTACGGCAATGCGGGATGGTGTTTGCTATACCCTTCCCTATTGGCCTTCCCTGCCTCTTCTTCATGTATTTTTCCGCTATCCCTAAGAATGATCCCGGCTATGGCCAGGGTAGGGGAGGTACCAATGATAGACCTGTGAAAACCCGCTTGGACCAACCGGGGCAGATAGCCCGTATGGTCTAGATGACCATGGGTTAAGAGCACCACATCTATTTTTGAAGCATCGATGGGCAAAGGTTGCCAATTGATCTCGCGGAGTTCCTTTAACCCTTGGAACATTCCACAATCGACCATAATATTTTGTTCCGGGGTTTCGAGATAGAATTTGGAACCGGTTACCGTGCCGGAGGCTCCTAGAAAATGGATTTTTACTTGGTTCATAGTTTAGCCTTATGTTGAGCAAATGAGTTCTATCTCGCTTAAAATCTTTTTTTTACGGGTTTCCGAAATGCCTAGGTGATCCATATAAAATTTGTCCTTGGCCAGTTGCCGGCACAACACTACGTCCCTGCTCAACAAGAATTGCTTTTCCCTATTGGTCAACAATTGGGAAACGGTTATGGGGTAAAGCCCCAACCGGTCTATCCTATCCTTTAGGCCGTTGTCTTTTGGGAAATCCCAGCTCAACAGATTTAGGCCCACGCAATTGCTGTATTGAATGGCGTCCTTGGTAAAGCGCGTATTGGTAACCACCCCGCCACGATCCAGCTTTTTGGTTTTGTGCTTGCTTTTCTCCCATTGTTGTTTGACATCTCTATAGCGCGAATGTATATACAAGGGCACTTTTACATTACAATTGCGGCCTTCCTCACCGTGGAACTTACATTCGACGATGCTCGCGCTACCGTTTTTTTCGGCAAACACGTCTATTTCGTGGGATACGCATATTCCCTGCATTATTTTACCTACTTCGGTCTTATAACCGGAGTATTCCAAAATGGCGGCTACGAATCTTTCAAAGGGAAATCCCGTGGGCCCCAGTTCGTAAATGGCCTTCTTTAGTTTGTATTTCGAGGCGAAAACGGATTTGCTTTTTTTTAAAAGGGCAAAGGCGCGGTTGTAGATTTCCCTTGTGGAAATACCCTGGTACAGTTCATCGCGCACTGTGCCGACGATTTGTTCTACCAAGGCATCATCGGCGCCGCTGTGTTTTAAGGAACCGCGGAGCTTCTGTATGGAAAATTTTGCCTTTTCCCCGCTAGACTTGACGATTTCTATAGTAGTTTCTTCCACTTAATTGATCCTATTTTTGCAAACCAGTTAATCACGGTTTTTGTAACACAATCTGTTATGACGTTGCTTAAACCATTGCCATTCGGTAAATCCCGAAGGTTCAGGAGCGCTTCTTCATCCAATTTTTGCCTTTTTTTGTTCCGTATGCCCGACGTTTCGGGACTATGCAGCTCCAAAAGCCTTCCAATAGCAAAACTGTATCTAACTTTGGGGAGAAAGACAAAAAGTTTGAACCGCTACATTTAACGTTGCGTATCAAAATTAGAATATAAAGCTATGGTAGGCCATGACGAAGATCAGTTCGCAATCGGAACCGTCTATAACGAGTTAAAAGCCGTATCTAATCGGAAAATTATTGTGTGTCGGGGAAGCGTTCCATAGACCGGCCTCCCGGAGTTTAGGAGGCCAATATCTAAGGGTAAACCAACTATTGGATGGAGTATAATTTGTTCTAAAACATTCCCTGTGCCTTCCGTAGCTCGGCAAGAATGAAGGTGTTGGGCCGGCCCTTTAAAATGGTCCGAAGGGCAGGCAATAGGACGGGGTTCTGCCACAAGGATGTTCGGTTTCGGAAAATTTCAATGTTTCTTGAATCCGTTATTTTGAACTAAAGTTTAACAACATCCACTTTCCGGAGCGCAACAAGGCTCAGATTGGATTTCGGAAAGCCCTAGTTTTTGCTTTTCTTGTTTTGACCCCGGTTTTTCTGCATACACCGTGATACTGAAAATACCGGTTCCTCCTTTATTAAAAGAATTTACAGCTTCCTTGGAAAGATATTTGCCGAGGATATCATCCGGGACAATAATGGGTTTTTCCTTTTGGATTTTTATGTTTTGAAAGCCTTTATCCTCTATCAGTTGTAGGTATTTTGTCTTTTGGATAGCTCCAGCCACACATCCCGCATACATCTCGGCATCTTCCCGTAAAGCATCTGGCAGGTTGCCTTCCAAAACGATATCTGAAACACTAAAATGTCCGCCAGGTTTAAGCACCCTATAAATTTCACCGATAACTTTTTGCTTGTCGGGAACCAGGTTCAAAACACAATTGCTAACGATTACATCGGCCACATTATCGCTCACTGGCATGGCGTCAATATCCCCTTCCCTGAACTCTACATTGTTATGGCCCAATTTTTCTGCATTGATCCGAGCTTTTTGGATCATAATCGGCGTAAAATCAATCCCGATTACCTTGCCTTCACTGCCCGTTTCATGTCTAGCTACAAAACAATCGTTTCCGGCACCGGAGCCCAGATCAATTACGGTATCCCCTTTCTCAATCTTGGCGTATTGGGTCGGCAGTCCGCAGCCAAGGCCTAAATCGGCCTCCTCAATGTAGCCATTGGTTTCGGAGTAGTCGTCCATCATTATATTGTACACTTTGTTGGAAGAGGTGGTCGCACCGCAACATGAGGAAGCGTTTTCGGCTTTGCCCTGTTCGGCGATTCGAGCATAGCGTTCTTTGACCATACTTTTTAATTCTTGTTCGTTTTTCATTGTAATTGTTTATTGCGATTATACGATTGACAGATTTAAAATTTTTTTAACAGCAATTGGCACTGGTGATGTCCTGATTCAAAAATTGTAAAATAACCTCTTTCATGTTAACCCAATTTTCCTTGTGAATGCAATAGCAGACACTGGTTCCTTCTACGTTGCCCTTAATAAGGCCCAAGTTTTTCAATTCCTTTAGATGTTGGGAAATGGTGGGTTGCGCGAGTCCGATCTCGGTTACCAGATCTCCGCAAACACAAGTGTTTATTTTAAACAGGTGTTGCAAAATTGCCACCCTGGCAGGATGTCCAAAGGCCTTTGCAAACAAGGCGATATTATTCTGCTCTTCCGTAAATATTTCTGTTTTGGTGACGCCCATTACATATATTTGTTAATTGCAATATTACGATGAAAAAATTTGTCATCCAAAATTATTTTAGCGGATTCCCTTTTATTGCCCTAACGGCAGGCATGAGTCTGTCTGGAAGCTACAATCCAGCTGAGCTTTCCAAATCAATTTGTAAAAAAATCCATGACCTTAAGACAAGAGTTTGGGTTTCAGGTTTATTAATTGTGACCCAATATTTCCTTTTCCCTACTGCCTTCCCTCCCAAATAAGCGCAGCAGCACCAGCAATGGCCGCTGTTTTCCCTTCCATACCAGAAACGAGTATTTTTACCTTCCCCTTGTAAACTTCCAATAAATAATTTTCAAAATAGGTCTTCATGGGATCCATGATCCATTTTCCACTGTTGACAAGGCCGCCCATCAGGAAGAAAGCTTCGGGTTGTGAGAAGGCCGTAAAATTCGCCATGGCCAGCCCCAGGATATCCGCTGTGTAGTCGAAGGCCTTTAAGGCAATGGGATCGCCCTCTTCGGCGGCTTTAGTGATGTCCTCCCCGTGTAGGTCGTTGTAGGCGATGCCCCGAAACCGACTTTCGTCCAAGTATTTGCACAACATATATAGGATTGTTCGCTTTAGCCCCGTGGCAGATACGTAGGCTTCCAGTCCGCCCCGGACGTTAAGGCCCGTCAACCGACCATCGCCCAAGGTCATGTCCACATGGCCGAGTTCGCCCGCAAATCCGTCATAACCCTCAATCAGCTTTCCGTTGGCGACAATGCCCGCCCCGAAGCCAGTACCCAAGGTGATTGCGATAAAATCGGACATACCCTTGGCGTTACCGAAGAGCATTTCGCCCAAGGCGGCTGCACTGGCATCGTTCATAATCCGCATAGGGACATCGATACGTTGCTTCAACTTTGCCAAAATGGGCACCGATCCTTTCCATTTTAGGTTGGCGGCATTTTCTATCGTTCCCTTCCGGCTCGATGCGTTGGGCGCACCGATACCACATCCTATAAGGTTGACGTCCGACCCAAATTTTGCCTTAAGTTCTTCGATACCGGCTACTATACGGTCCAAAAAATGATCTAAATTATCGAAATCCCGTGTCCTGAAAAAAAGTTGTTCATGGCTTTTGCCATCGCAATCCACCAGTCCGATCTTGGTCTTTGTGCCACCGATGTCTATTCCTGCTACTAGATCCATATTGAGCTAATTTACAAAGTATTCTACTGATATTCAATATTAGGGCACCATTTCTAAGTGGGGTATGACCATTGTCATATTTCCCGCCAAAACCTAACCTTAATTTTGTTTAGAACGATATAAGTGAATACTCGTGGTCAAATTTGGGATCTTTGGTGAAGTTAAATTGTTCGGAGGCTTTATTAAACGACGATGTAAAAGCGGAGGGCAACGGTGACTGTAAACCGAACGCTTTTTTAGCAAATAGAAAAATTTTAAACAGTTCTATATCCAAAAACCCACGTCTAATGTCTAATTTGTATCTTGAAGGAATTAAAAAATTGCAATGAAAAATGAACTTTTGGATATCTACGGGCCTATTCTTGAAGATTCCCTTTTAAAAGAAATCGATCAAGTCGGAGTGGTCAAGAATATTGCCGAAGGGTCCAAACTGATGGAAATCGGGGAATATATTAACTCCATGCCCTTACTGCTCTCCGGGGTTATAAAAGTACTCCGGGAAGATAATAACGGGGACGAACTACTGCTCTACTTTTTGGAAATTGGGGATACCTGTGCAATGACCCTGAATTGTTGTATGGAACAATCCCAAAGTGAAGTCAGGGCCCTAGCCGAGACCGATGTCGAGGTAATCATGGTCCCCGTACAGAAAATGGAGGAGTGGATGGCCAAATATACCTCCTGGAGGCATTTTGTGCTGAACAGTTATCAAGGTCGCCTCAACGAGATGTTCGAAACCATAGATAGTATCGCTTTTTTAAATATGGACCAGCGTCTATATAAGCACCTCAAGGACAAGGCGAGGATAACCGGCAATGATCGGATACAGAGTACCCATCAACAAATTGCCTATGATCTGCACACCTCCCGTGTGGTGGTTTCCCGCTTGCTAAAAACATTGGAAAATAGGGGAAAGATTAAACTAAACCGAAACTTTATAGACATTATCGATCTGTAGAACAACCGTCTCAAGTATAAAGCCCAATTTTCACTTGGAAAGCGTATAATTGTGTAACCTATGTTACTGTAGATGTATTTTGTTCGACTTAGTTTTGCGACCAATAATACAAGGTTTAATTACCAATAAGATCTAACCCAAGAAATACATACTATGTCATTTTTAAGCGCCCTGTTCGGAACAAAAAGGGATACCTCCGATAAAATAAAATTACTGGATACAAACACCTATTCCAAGGCCATAACGGGAAATAAGGTACAATTGGTAGATGTGCGGACCTCTGATGAATATAGGGGAGGGCACATCAAAAATGCCGTCAATATCGATTTTTTCAACCGATCCAATTTTGAAAGATCCTTTGAAAAAATGAACAAGGAAGAACCTGTTTACCTCTATTGTCGTTCGGGTTCTAGGAGCCATAAAGCGGCCAAACGCTTGATAGATATGGGATTTACGCAGATTTTCGATTTAAGAGGTGGTTATATGCATTGGAAATAAGGGGCACCCGAAATAAAAAGCTGTTGTACTCTAATTATTCCATTAAAGAACGGGCAAATGAAAACAACTAAAATTATATCGTTGATCTTGTTTGTTGGGCTGCTTTATCCCAGCGGATGCAAGGAAAAATCCAAGTCGGACAAAGAGACATCAAGTACCGCTATTTCTTTGAAAGACTACGAGGAGATCGGTTTAAAATACGCAAACACAACCCAGGCCGAACTGGGCAAAAACCTGATGGGTGCAATCCAAAAAGAAGGCACTTTGGGAGCATTGGAATTTTGCAACATACAGGCATATCCATTGACGGATAGCATGGCCGTTGTTCATCATGCGCGTATCAAAAGGGTTTCAGATAAACCCCGAAATCCTATGAACAAAGCCAACGCCGAGGAACTGGGATATATAGAAGATTTTAAGCAAGATGTAGCCTCTGGCTCTAAAATTGATCCCATTGTGAAAACCGAAGGCCGTCAGGTACACTTTTACTCCCCCATTGTTACCAATACCATGTGCCTGCAATGCCATGGAATGCCGGGGGAACAGGTAAAGCCAGTAACTATGGCCAAGCTGCAAGAGTTATATCCCTCCGATATGGCGATCGGGTACAATGAAAACGAAGTCCGGGGTATTTGGGCCATTGTTTTTGACCAAAAAGCAACCGAGTAATGGGCTAATGTCTAAGTCAAATCGATTTCCGAAAGCTGCATGAGTTCAATGGGAACAAGTAAATTATTAAATAACTAAAAACAAATAAAATGAAAAAAAACATGGGTTCGACCGATAGGATAATTCGGGTATTATTGGCAGGTGTGGTTGCACTGCTCTGGTATAATGGAATTGTCCAGGGAACGCTTGCGTACGTTTTAATGACCTTGGCGGTGATTTTCCTAATAACAAGTTTTATCAGCTTTTGCCCTCTTTACGCTTTGTTTGGAACAAGTACCTGCAAAAAGCGCTAGGATTCATTAACTTTAAATAGTGAAGATCTAAGGCCACATGGCCTTATTGTGTACTTTGATGATATAGCATTTAAAAACGTAGACTATGACGATTAAACAATTTGAAGACAAACCTTTGGCACACTATTCCTATGCCATTCTAAGTGAAGGAAAAATGGCATTGGTAGATCCCGCAAGAGATCCCATGCCCTATTATGGGTTTGCCGAGGAGAACAATGCGGAAATTGTCGCGGTATTTGAAACCCACCCCCATGCCGATTTTGTAAGCAGCCATTTGCAGATCTATGAGGAGACCGGAGCTACTATTTACGCGAGCAAATTGTTGGGTGCCGACTATCCCCACAAAGCATTCGACGACGGTGATTCGTTTATCATGGGAGATTTGTTTTTTGAAGCTATCAATACTCCTGGTCATTCTCCCGATAGTATTACCGTAATCGCAACGGACAAACAAGGAAAAAAGGCGATGTTCACCGGTGATACGTTGTTCGTTGGGGATGTAGGGCGGCCAGACCTACGCGAGAAAGTGGGCAATATGAAGGCTAAAAGAGAAGAAATGGCGGCCAGTATGTACCATACGATCCAAAACAAGTATTCGCATTTGCCCGACGATACCTGGGTCTATCCCGCACACGGAGCCGGATCGCTCTGTGGCTCCAATTTGGGCGGTGAGTCGTCCAGTACTTTGGGCAACGAACGCGTGGTTAACTGGGCGTTTAAAAATCTGTCAGAAGCAGAATTTGTAAACCACCTCCTGAACGATCAGCCTTTTATACCGGCATACTTTGGGTATGATGTAGCGATCAACAAAAGAGGAGCGGTTAATTTGGCGAGCAGTATTTCAAAAGTGCCATTCCGCGCAAATGTGGGGCGTGTCGGGAAAGACTTTCCCGTGGTGGATACAAGGGACGAGAAGTTTTTTAAAAAGAACCGCTTGCCCAATAGTATAAACATCATGTCGCGGAACGAGGATGATAAGATCGAGACGTGGCTCGGGTCTATTATTAAACCACAAGAGCGGTTTTATCTCGTGGTCGATAGCGTAAAAAACATCCATCCCGTTCTAGAACGAATCGCTAAGATAGGCTATGAGGCCCAGGTGCAGAAGGTTATGACCTTGGCGAACAACTCCTTGGAATCCTCCACGAACATGGATTTTTTCGATTTTAAAGAACACCAAGAGCGCTATACCATATTGGATATCAGGAATAGGAGCGAGGTAAGGGAAGGAAGGATTTTTGATAACGCGATCAACATTCCCTTGAACGAATTAAGGGAATCCATCGATCAGGTTCCAACTTCCAAACCTGTAGTAGTGCATTGTGCCGGGGGATATAGAAGCGCAGCTGGCAGTAGTATTGTGGCGGGGAAACTAAAAGACACCCAGGTATTTGATTTGGGCGATCGTGTCAATGAATATCAAACTCCAAGTCTGCGCAAATAAATAAAGCTGGTTTTAAAATATTGGTCGCTTCCGAGGATGAAAAGGGCGGAACAAATAAAGCAACGAATTAATGACACGAAAAGGAATAATATTAACGATAACGGGCATACTAATAGGTATGGTAGCGGGTTATTTTTATTATGTTGAAGTGGGATGTATCAGCGGCACATGTCCCATAACCTCCAAACCCTTGAACAGTACCCTGTATGGGGGATTGATGGGAGGATTGTTGTTCAATATGTTCGTAAAATCCCCCAAAGGGGAGTAATATATGCCTTTTTTAAACCTTAAGGGTAAGCACGGGCAGGCTGGCCCGGTTGGCAATTTTCTCGCCTATACTGCCTTTAAAGAAATGCGCGAGTCCGCTCCGACCATTAGTAATAACGGTAATTGCGTCGGCGTCGATTTCTTCGGCATGGTAATAAATTCCTTTTTCCACCGAATAATCGCAAATATAGGTTACCTGTGGGATGGCATCGGGTTTACCCAGGTTGGCAAAGTTATAGAATTCATTGATTTTTTCTTTCATTTCTTCCGAACTCAAAAATTTAACCCCGTGCAGGTTAACATACACAAGATGCAGGTCTACCTGCAATACCTCGCAAAAGGAGAGAAGATTTTTATAGGCTTGAAGACTTTTTTGTTCAAAGTCATAACCAAATACCATGCTTCTCAATTTAAAATGCTCGCTTCTTTCTTTGATTACCAATACAGGCACCTCGGAAGTGCGTACCACTTTTTCAGTATTCGAGCCCACAAAAATATCGCTCAGCCCACTAGTGCCATGGGAACCCATCACGATCAAGTCAATATCGCGCTCTTTGGCCACGTTGTTGATCTCCCCGAAAATTATATAGTTCTGTACCGTTTGAGTAATCTTGATATCCTTAAGCCATGGCCTGTCCAAGAACATATCAAAACGCTTTTTGGCCAATTTTAAATAGTACTTCGCTTCAAAGAATTCCTGGGTAGCATCCTTGGTTATCACCGCTTCTGATAACCCGAGCATGTGCAGCACAAGAATTTCGGCATTATGTTTTTTGGCCAAGGTCGCCGCTACTTCAAGGGCATTTTCGGAACTTTCCGAGAAATCTACGGGAACGAGTATTTTTTTCATGGTACATCTAATTATATGAATCCCAAATTAAGGGGTATAAGTTTGCATATACCATGATTTATATCAGTCGGGCGCAAAACTTTTCGTTCCGCTCCCGTACCCGCTTCCTCCATTTGACCACTTCGTACCAGATGACCGAAAAAAATCCAATTCCTGTAGCGACTAGGATTTGGTGAACATCCAACGTTTTTAATTCAAAAAAATGGGTCAAGGGCGGTATAAAAAGCAGCAATCCAGTCAATGCTACGGTAATCGCAATAATCAATGGCACTAAATTGTTTTTGTATTTTATCGTAGTGAGAATGGAATACTTAAAGGATCGGTTTACCAAAGTTAACGCAATATTTGCTGTAATTAGGGTAATGAAGACCACGGTTCGGGTGGTAGCCTCATCGGATCCTTGAAGTACCGCATATTGATAGGCCGATAGGGTTCCTGCGGTAATTAGTAATCCTTGAAACACGCTAGTGGCCAATTCCCTCCAATTAAAAAAAGTGGCACTTATTGGTCGGGGCGGACGGGTCATGATATCTTTTTCCATGGGTTCGTTTTCGTAGATGATACTACAGGTGGGCCCCATTATCAACTCAAAAAAGATAACGTGCACTGGTGAAAATATATTTGGAAAGGGCCACCATAGGACCAGAGGGATAAATACCGTTAGGATGATCGGGATGTGAATGGAAATAATGTACTGGATGGCTTTTTTTAGGTTGGTATAGATGCGCCTCCCCATGGCTACGGCAACGACCATATCCCCAAGGTCGTCTTTTAACAGGACCAACAAGGCAGCTTCTTTTGCTATTTCCGTACCCTTCTTTCCCATGGCGATACCGATGTGGGCCGCTTTAAGAGCTGGGGCATCGTTTACACCGTCCCCGATCATGGCCACGATTTCTCGATTGGCCTTTAGGGCATTGATAATTTTTAATTTCGCCTTCGGAAACATTCGGGTAAAGAGGTTGGTGGTCTGCACCCGCTGGGATAATTCGGTTTGGGTCAGGGGCATCAGTTCATCCCCGGAAATGCTTTTTTCACAACCCCTAAATCCAATTTCCCGAGCAATGGCGTCGGTGGTCGCAGCGTTGTCCCCAGTGACGATCTTGACCTTGATACCCGCATCGTGGAACGAATTAAAAACCGATTGGATATTCTTTTTTGGCGGATCGTAAAAGGCAATGATCCCCATGAAAACGAAATTAAAATCCTGCTGATTTTTGGGGTAGTCCGTGCCCTTAAAATGGGTCGTACCAACTCCCAATACCCGATATCCATCCGTGGCAAGCAGGTCAATGGCCTCCTCAATTTTATTTATTTCGTCGTCGGAAAGGTTAGATACTGCCATCAGCGCCTCCGGTGCCCCTTTGGCGGCGATGATCCTTTGCCCTATGGTATTTTCAAACAGGTGTGTCATCATGGGAGGTTCTCCTCCCAAGGGATATTCGTGTACCATTTGGTAATCTGGCCTTTCATCTTTTTGGGTGATCTTTTCGTAGGCATCGTGCAGGGCCACTTCCATGGGGTCGAAGGGAATGGGCTCACTAGCCCACATCGCCGAACGGACCAGTTCCTTTTCCGATTTCCCTAACGGATTTTTAATATCGACTATTTTGTTGGAGGAAAGGGAATAAACCTTGGTTAGGGCCATCTTGTTTTCTGTAATCGTCCCCGTTTTATCGGAACAAATGACGGTGGCGCTTCCCAAGGTTTCCACCGCTTTGATTTGTTTTACTACGATACCCATTTTCATTAACCTATAAGATCCCAAAGCCATAAAAGTTGTAAAGGCAACTGGAATTTCTTCGGGTAAAATGGACATCGCCAACGTAAGTGCTTTTAGTAAACTGTCTAACACATCACGCGAATTATAGAAGTTGATACCCCAAACGATAACAAAAACGAAGGCACCGGCCACCACCATTTTCTTTACGAACGCGTTGATCTGTCGCTCTAGGGGAGTCTTCTCTTCTTGAATGTCTTCCAGGCTTTTCCCGATTTTCCCCAGTTGGGTGGCGTTGCCTATGGCCGTAACCGTGGCGATGGCCAGTCCGCTGGCAACCGTGGTTCCTTTGTAAATGGTGCGATCTTCTTTTGTGCTGTCCTTGTAGGCAGGTAACGACTCCCCGGTAAGAATGGACTCGTTGACCGAAAAATCGTTGGAGTGTACGATTTCGCCATCGGCGGCAATCGTAGCGCCTTCTTCTACCATTAGACTATCACCGAGTACAACCTCTTCGCTATTGATTTCCACGACCTCGGCATTGCGGATGACCTTGCATTTGGGCCGGGTGAAGTCTTTCAATCTTTCGAGTGCGTTTTGGCTCTTCCCGTCTTGATACAATGAAATAGCGGATACGAGAACTATTGCCGCGGCCATAAAAATACCATCGCCTACGCTTCCACTGATAAAATAAATGGTAGACGCGACGAGCAGTAGAATGACCATCGGCTCTTTGACAAGGCTTTTTAGGGCATCTAACAATCCGTGGGCCTTTTTTCCCTCCAAGGTGTTTTTTCCGTGGGCCTCCCTGGCACGAAGCACTTCCTCGGAAGTCAGCCCCTTGATGTCAAAGTTTTTTACAGGCATAGATTCGTGTTACCGATTGCAACTCGTTACGACTAAAGTACAATTTTCGATCCAATGATTCCATTTCATCTTTGTTTCGTTAATTTGTGATTTATGGAATTTGGAGGGGTATCTAAACGAATCTGACCAATATCATATTACCCTCAGTGTTCAAAACCTATTTTTGTTTGGGAATGAACAACCGCAAGAATTATCGCACTCTTGGTCCCCGGACAAAAGTCGGCTCATTTTTTTGTTAACATGTTAGGAATGGCCACTGAAAACAGCAAAATTTTCTCGGAGAGAATTTTGTCGATCTTTGTTCTTTAATCCCAAAGTTCGCCTACCGGCGTTGCTTAAAAATTTGTAAGTTGCACGAGGAAGGAAAGTACGATTGCAAAACCAAGGAAATATAAACCTTTGAAGAGAAATTACGCAACACATACCGCTATCGTCGGTGGGGGAATCGCAGGGATCACATCTGCTATAGAATTGCTCGATGCCAATAAAAAGGTCGTTCTATTGGATCGCGACCTCGAGAAAAACTTTGGGGGATTGGCAAAGGAATCCTTTGGGGGGATGTTTTTTATCAACTCGCCCCAGCAACGATTCTCAGGCATTAAGGACAGCATTGCCCAGGCTAAAAAGGATTGGTATTCCTTTGCAGAATTTGATGAAAATGAAGTGTGGGGCAAAAAATGGGCCGATGCATATTTAGAATCTACCCAAAAAATATACGATTGGGTCCGCTCCAAAAAGGTCGGGTTCTTTCCGGTGGTCCATTGGGTGGAACGGGGGTTGTTTGCCCCGGGGAATTCTGTTCCCCGTTTTCATATGGTATGGGGTACCGGTGACGGATTGATCAAAGCCTTGTTAGATCATCTAAAATCCCATCCCCACAATAAGAACCTGACCCTTTATTTTGGCCATAAAGTAACCGGATTCGAATTTAAGGATTCCGAGATTGTCGCTTTGAGCGGTGTAGACGAGGCCAGTGGAGAATTTTTTGAGTGCAGGGCCGAAAACTTTATCATTGCCACTGGCGGAATTAACGGGAACATCCAAAAAGTGAGGAAAAACTGGCATGAGGAATGGTCCGATCCACCCGAGGTCCTCCTAAACGGATCCCATCACTTTTCGGATGGTCTGATCCACGATGAGGTAACCCAAATAGGAGGGAGCGTCACCAATCTGGATTTAATGTGGAATTATGCGGCGGGAATCCCGCACCCTTATCCCAAACGGGAAAACCATGGGCTAAGCTTAGTGCCCCCAAAATCGGCTCTTTGGGTTAATTACAAAGGGGAGCGTATGGGACCCGTACCCTTGGTGACTTCGTTTGATACCCGGTATTTGGTCACCAAGATCTGCGAACAAGAGAAACAGTTTTCGTGGCAGATCCTCAATAAAAAGATTGCCTACAAGGAGCTGGGGGTTTCCGGTTCGGAATTTAACGAGGGAATCAAGAACAAAAAACTATTTTCGTTTTTGTATTCGATCCTCAAGGGAAACAAACACTTGATCAAAATTTTAGAAAGGGATTCTCCCAATTATATTACCGCCCAGAGCGTTGGGGAATTGGCAAAAAAGATGAACCGACTTACCGGCACCAACGACGTAGACGAAGCCATTTTACAACGAACCATTGATGACTATGACGAAAATTTTAAGCGGGGAAAAAATATCTGGAACGACGAGCAGATAAGAAGGATAGAGCACACCCGGGCGTATAAGGGAGATCGGAAAAGGACCTTGAAACCACAGAAATTAAATCAAAAAAGAGCCTATCCCTTAATAGCGATAAGGGAATTTATTCTATCGCGCAAAAGCCTGGGGGGTATACAGACCAATTTACATTCGCAGGTTTTAAAGTCCACCTCCAAAAACAACACCCCCCAAGTTTTTGAGAATCTCTACGCGGTCGGGGAGGCAGCCGGGTTCGGAGGTGGGGGATCGCACGGCAAACGAGCCTTGGAAGGCACGTTTTTAACCAGTTGTATATTTACGGCGCTCAAGGCGGCCCAGCACATTACCGAAAAAAACAATAATGAAAAGTAAAGAAAACGCATGAAACGAACAGGAGCAAGCTTGGCGGTGTACGCCTTGGAACAAATTGGGGTTAAATACACGTTTGGAATTCCAGGCGTGCACAATATAGAATTGTACGACGAACTCAATAATTCCAAGGACATCGAGCCCATTTTGGTGACCCATGAAGGTGGCGCCTCCTTTATGGCGTTTGGTGTTTCGTGTACATCGGACAGTATTGGTACCCTCATGATCGTTCCCGCTGCTGGGACCACCCATGCGATGAGCGGAATCGGGGAAGCTTTTTTGGACGGTATTCCAATGCTCATAATCACTGGCGGCACCAGACAGGACAGCGGCAGACATTACCAGTTGCACCAACTGGACCAAGAAAATCTTGTGGACGAAATCACCAAGGCCTTTTTTAAAGTAAAGTCCCATAAGGAAATAATCCCAACCCTCTACAAGGCCTATGAGATTGCTATCTCGGGGGAGCCAGGCCCTGTTTTTATTGAAATTCCCATAGAACTACAGATGTTCAAGGGCGAGGTGGATAAAATTGAACCATATGTTCAAAATTTTCGAAACCCTGCTATCGATGAACTTAAATTATCAAAGGCCGCCAAAATATTGGCCCAAGCTAAAAATCCTGGTATTTACGTGGGTTGGGGAGCTGCCGGTGCCACGGCGTTTACAGCCAGGATAGCGGAACTCCTCGGTGCGCCTGTCGCTACCACGTTGCAAGGGAAGGCCTCTTTTCCGGCTTCCAATCCGTTGCATACCGGATTTGGGTTTGGACCCAATTCGGTTCCGGCATCTCAAAAAGCTTTTGCGGATTGTGATGCCATGCTGGCAGTAGGGGTCCGATTTTCCGAGATCGGGACGGGGAGCTTTGGGGTAAAGGTTCCGGAAAATTTGGTACATATTGATATAAAACCAACCGTTTTCGATAAAAATTATCCGACGAAGGTCGCTATTGAAGGGGATGCTTCGGACGCACTTTCGCTATTGGCGCAAGAATTGGAGAGAATCTTGGAAAAAGGACCCAAGGACAGTGCTGACTTAAAAAAATTGATCGCTACCGAAAAGCAGGACTATTTCGGGGAGTGGAAGGGAAAGCCCTTAACCGATAAGGTATCTCCGGGATATTTTTTTGAGGCTTTGACCGCGTTTACCGATGACGATACCTATTTTGTAGTAGATGATGGCAAGCACACCTATTTGGCCGCGGAATTATTGCCCATCAACCGTTCCCGTCATTTTGTTTCCCCGACCGACTTTAACTGTATGGGGTTTTGCGTTCCCGCCGCCATCGGGGTTAAATTTATGAACCCGGACCACAAGGTAGTAGGCATTGTCGGCGACGGCGGTTTTTTAATGACCGGTATGGAAGCCTTAACGGCGAGCACCTATAAAAAGGGGGTTGTTTATTTTATCTTTCACGATGGGGAACTGGGGCAGATTTCCCAATTTCAAAAGATTCCGCTCAACAGGAAGGTAGCTACCATTATCGGCAATGTTAATTTTAAAGGGATGGCAGATGCTACCGGTGCCGCCTATCTTCATATGGCAAACGACTCTGAAATAAAGGACATTATGCAGAAGGCCTTTTTGGCTGCCGAGAGCAATGTTCCCGTTATCGTGGACGTCAACATCGACTATTCTAAAAAGACCTATATGACCAAGGGGGTGGTAAAGGTTAATTTGGGCCGGTTTACTATGAAGGAAAAAGTAAGATTTATTGGAAGGGCGATAAAGCGACATCTTCTTAAATAATACTGGACCTAGGGCTTTTACTTCGACCTGGCCATATCTTAAACTTATCTTAAATTTATTTACGATTTCCAACGGTTTAAATATTTTTTTTACATTTGTTAACCAGATGGTTGAAATATATGGTTAAAGTATATAGTTAATGAAAAATTCCAATACGGAGGATAATATCTTAAGGGCGGCTACCGCGGTATTCCAGAAAAGGGGACTGGCGGGCGCGAGAATGCAGGAAATTGCGGATGAGGCCCGCATCAATAAGGCCATGTTGCATTATTATTACAGGAGCAAACAAAAATTGTTCGAAGCTGTCTTTATACAGGCCTTCAAAGAATTGGTCCCACATATCAATGGGATATTCAATTCGGAAGCGACGGTCTTCGAAAAGATCAGGCGGTTCGTAGACCGCTATATCTCCTTTGTAATGGAGAACCCTTTTCTACCCACTTTTCTAATACAGGAGATCAACAACAATCCTGAATTTGCCAAGACTTTTTTCAGTGCGAACATAGCCCCTAAGCCCATTCTATTTGAGCAACAGATATCGGAAGAGATCAAAAATGGCAACCTATTGCCCGTTGACCCAAAGCAGCTCTTGTTGAACCTTATTTCGTTGTCCGCTTTTCCGTTCGTTGGGAGGGGTCTGGTAAAAGAAATTTTAAAATTGGACGACCAGTCGTTCCAGGCCATGATGGTAGAGCGAAAATCCTTGATCGCCGAACTGATTATCAATTCAATAAAAGCATGATGGTTATCATTGAAAAACATATTGGAAAAAAGAAACTTGGGACGATATGTAAACCTGTCGCCATGAAAAGGATTTTGATTTTATTGATAATCCTTTTGCCAAATATCACTGCAGCACAAGAGACGATTACGTTGGACGAGTGTTTTGACCTGGTGGCAAAAAACTATCCATTGGCCAAACAATCGGTTTTATTGGACGAACGATCTCGTTTGGATATCGAGGCCATCAACAAGGGCAAACTGCCCAAATTGGATGTAAACGCCCAGGCCAGTTACCAATCGGATGTCACTATGGTGCCGATCGTGATCCCAGGCGAGACCATAGAACCTCCCAATAATGATCAATACAGGGCAACCTTAGACGTAAGCCAATTGGTTTACAACGGGGGGCTTACAGACGCGTCGGCAAAAGTTGCAGAGGCCAAGGGCAAAGTAAGCCAACAGGAAGTTGAAGTAAATCTATACGGACTGAAAAACCAGGTCAATCAGCTATATCTCTCCGTGCTGCTGGTACAGGACAAGCAAGCCCTCCTAGGCGCTGTGGAAAGACAATTGCAGGCTCGTTTGGAAGAAGTAAGGGCAGGCGTTAAATACGGCTCCTTATTACCTACTTCCGGTGATGCCCTGGAAGTTGAACTCCTGAAAATAAAACAGAACCGTTCGGAACTGGATTTTTCCAAATCGGACCTGCTAAAGCGGTTGTCGCTTTTAATAGGTAGAGAACTGAATAAGGATATAAAGCTACAACGGCCAGAGGTCTTTATAAATCCAGAAAAGGAACCCGGTAGGCCCGAACTAATGCTTTTCCAACTGCAAAAGGAACAGGTGGATCTTTCCACGGAACTACTTTCTAAATCGAAGCTCCCTAAAATCAACGCCTTTGCCCAGGGCGGTTATGGGAATCCCGGGTTGAATATGCTCGACAATACGTTCAATTCTTTTTACATGGCGGGACTGCGGTTGAACTGGAATGTTTTTGATTGGAACAAGACCAAGACCGAGAAGCAATCGCTCCAGATCAACAAAGAGATCATCGATTCGCAAAAGAAAACTTTTGAAATTAACAACAGCCTGGAACTCGTAAATCTGCAATCCGAGATCGATAAGATAAGGGAACTGATTTCCTATGACGAAGCGATTATTCCTTTACGGGATAAGATGGCAAGAACGGCGGAATCCCAGTTGAAGAACGGGGTGATTACCTCATCGGCCTATATCACCGAGTTTACGAACCTATACGAGGCCAAGAACACGCTGGCCCTGCATAAAACGCAAATGCTGTTGAAACAGATTCAATACCAGATCGAAAAGGGAACGTATGGTAAATAGAATCAAGAGAAAATATTACAGAGGCAAGAGCCAAGACAAGGTACAAAATTCATAGTTAGAGATTAGAAACTGGAAACTAGAAATTAGAAAAACAGTATGCAGTGCTCAGGGGGCAGTATTCAGTAGGTAGCAACAAGTAACCATATCATCACATCTCGGAAAACCGCATCACAGCATCAAGGAAAACTAAATACGAGGTACGAGGTTAGAGGGACAAATGACGAAAGATGAAGGATAATTCTGAATACTGAACACTGAATTTAAAAAAATAGCTAACCGTATCACGGTATCACGGAAAAACGAAAGACCCACTAACCCACTAATTCACTAAAGACATGAAAACAACATACAAAATTATAACGCTAATATCCCTAGCAATCCTGCTTTTGTCCTGCAACCGCAATGGGGATAGGGCCGATGGTTACGGGAATTTCGAGGCCACGGAGACCGTTATATCCGCCGAGGCCAATGGAAAGTTGCTGTTTTTTAACGTTGAGGAGGGCGATGTCCTCCAAGAAAATGCCGTTGTGGGCGTGGTCGACACCGTGCAATTGTCCTTAAAAAGAGATCAACTATTGGCTTCGAAAAACACCATTTTCTCCAAGTCGAGAAATGTGCTTTCTCAACGGGAAGTGCTTATGGAACAATTGAAAGTGGCGAAGATCGACCAGAATCGGATCGAAAACCTGCTCCGAGAAAAAGCAGCTACCCAAAAACAGCTGGACGACATTAACGGACATATCGATGTCCTGAAACAGCAGATGAAAAGCGTAGAGACCCAGAATGCGCCGATAGTAAACGAAGTAAAGGGGATAGAAGTACAAATTCAACAAATAGAAGACCAAATTGATAAAAGCATCATTACAAACCCTGTAAAGGGAACCGTGCTGGTAAAGTATGCAGAACCCAATGAGATTACCTCTTTTGGAAGGCCCCTTTACAAAATTGCCGATCTGGATGTCATGGAACTCCGCGTCTATATCAGCGAAACCCAATTGGCAAACCTAAAAATTGGTCAGGAAGTAACGGTTAAAATAGATGGTGCCGAGGGTATGAAGTCCTATAATGGAACCATATCGTGGATTTCCGATTCGGCGGAGTTTACCCCAAAGATCATCCAAACCAAAGAGGAACGGGTGAATTTGGTATACGCCGTAAAGGTGAGGGTAAAAAACGACGGAAGCCTCAAAATTGGAATGCCGGCCGAAATGTGGCTCAATCAATGAGTTAGCAGCAGCAGTTGGCAGAAAAAAGGTTAAGACTAGAGAGTTTTAGATATAAAATTTTTCCTGGCAACTTATCCAACTTGAACCAGAAACAATAGAAAAATGAAATAAATCACACTAATAACATTAACAATGAGAAAGACAGTAATCGCAATTGCGGTGCTTTCCTTGGCCATTGGCTGCAAGGAAGGACAAAAGAAAAAATCCCATGAAACCGAAACCAATGTCGAAATAGTAGACCGTGGAAGCCATGCCGGTGTAAACCAAGTGCCGGACGATACTTGGGTCGATGAAATAGTACTGGACAACGGGGTTAAATGGAACGCCAATAAAGAGACCACGGACGGGGTTGCCAAAATGCTATCCCTTATAGGTGACAGCAAGGCCACCACCTCCGAAGCGTATAGGGAGTTGGGCGGTAGCCTCAATGAAGTAAAAAATAACGTAGTCAAGGAATGCACCATGGAAGGGGCATCGCACGACAACCTTCACGTATGGTTGCATCCGCTTATCGAAAAAATAGGGCTCCTTCAGAAAACGGAAACCGGGGAAGAGGGAGCAAAACTAACTGCAAATATCAAAAATCATTTGGAAGGGTACTTTGATTATTTCAATTGATCATTAATCTGTGATTTGAAGTTTGGCAGGATAAGAACAGCGTCACGGTAGAAATGTTGATTATGGCACTTATAATGACAAACCGATTCCTATCTGTAGGTTGAAAATGATACAGCTCAATGTTTTTGCCCTCCGTTATTTTAAGTTCAAAAATGAAACTTGAAACAATTGAAACCCGAAACAAAACAAGAAACAATGTCCATCGTCATCACAAACATATCCAAATCTTACGGCAAGGTAAAGGCTTTGGACGATATTTCATTCGAGGTTAAACCAGGGGAGCTGTTCGGGCTGATAGGTCCGGATGGGGCGGGCAAGACCACCTTGTTCCGAATTTTGACGACCTTGTTGATCGCGGATGGAGGGAAGGCAACCGTAGCGGGTTACGATGTCGTTAAAGAGTACAAGTCCATCAGAAATCATGTAGGCTATATGCCGGGACGATTCTCGCTCTATCAAGATCTTACCGTAGAGGAGAACCTGAACTTTTTTGCTACGATTTTTGGAACCACGATCGAGGAAAACTACGACCTGATCAGAGATATTTATATGCAGATCGAACCCTTTAAGGATAGGCGTGCGGGAAAATTGTCCGGCGGGATGAAACAAAAGCTGGCACTGTCATGCGCATTGATTCACAAACCCAAGGTCTTGTTACTGGACGAGCCCACTACCGGTGTGGACCCCGTTTCCCGCAAGGAATTCTGGGACATGTTAAAGCGTTTGCAGGAGAAGGATATTACCATTCTGGTCTCCACCCCTTATATGGACGAGGCCGCCTTGTGCGACCGCATCGCCCTTGTTCAGGATGGTGGGATATTACAGATCGACACGCCCAATGCCATTGTAAAACACTATCCGAAGCCTATTTTCAATGTGGGCGCAAACAATATGTACCGGCTTATTGAAAGCTTAAACGGATATGAGTACCGGCACAGCGTGTTTCCGTTTGGCGAATTTGTGCATTATACGGATAGCCGGCCGGATTTTGACCCGGTTTCCCTAAAGCGGTATTTAGAATCACAGGACCTTTCGGAAATACATATCGAAAAAACACGGGCGACAATTGAGGACACTTTTATGGAACTCGCTAAATAATGAACAACAACATCGTCATACAGGTCGATAAACTCACCAAAGAATTTGGTGATTTTACAGCGGTAAACGCCATCAGTTTCGAGGTTTCAAGAGGGGAGATTTTTGGTTTTTTGGGCGCTAACGGGGCCGGGAAGACCACGGCGATGAAAATGCTCATCGGTATTTCCAAGCCCAGTTCCGGGGAGGCTCAGGTAGCCGGGTACTCGGTACGTACACAGGCCGAGGTTATTAAAAAGAACATTGGATATATGAGCCAAAAATTTGCCCTGTACGACGATTTAACGGTAAGGGAGAACATTGCGTTCTTTGGCGGTATTTATGGCCTGTCTAAAGAGGGGATAAGGGAAAAGGCGGATCGGCTCATCGAAGAACTGGGTCTGGGGGCCGTGTCCAAAAGTCTGGTGGGCTCGTTGCCGTTGGGTTGGAAACAAAAATTGGCGTTTTCGGTATCCATGCTGCACGATCCCAAGATTGTGTTCTTGGACGAGCCCACGGGGGGTGTAGACCCGATTACGCGAAGACAGTTTTGGGAAATGATCTACAAGGCCGCGAACAACGGGACCACCATCTTTGTCACCACCCACTATATGGACGAGGCCGAATATTGCGACCGGGTATCGATAATGGTGGAAGGCAAGATCGAGGCCTTGGATACGCCAAAAAGATTAAAGGAACAATTTAAGGCAGATTCCATGAACGCCGTATTTCTAAAATTGGCGAGGAATATTGAGTAAGGTAAAAAGTGGCAGTTGGCAGTTGCAGATGGCGGTACCTCCCCTAAGGGTGTGCATCTTGATGACTTGATGAAGGGACAACAAAATTTATAATCATAAGCACCAAATTCCAATGTATTGTCTGGGTTTGGAAAAAGGGATTCTCCCTTTGAAGGGGGCTTATGGGGATGTATAGGTAGGAAGCGCTATACCGGTCTTTAAAAATGTGAATAGTTGTTTTCAGAGATATAATAGCCTTGTCATATAATAGAAAGACAAGAAGTACAATATGAAACAAGACGGTACGATTAACCCAGTAACCCAATAACTTTTTCAAAAAAAGGAATGAAACGATTCAAGGGATTTGTGCAAAAGGAGTTTTACCATATTTTTAGGGATAAGCGCTCGCTGTTTATTCTTTTTGGGATGCCCATTGCACAAATTATGCTGTTCGGTTTTGCAATAACCAATGAGATCAACAACGTGGATATCGCCATCTTGGACCGATCCAATGATGCCACCACAAAGGAAATCATCAACAAGATCTCGGCGTCAAAATATTTCAGTGTCCTGCAAGTGCTGAACAACGAATCCGGAATAGAACCTGCATTCAAAAAAGGAAAGGTCAAGGCGGTCTTGTATTTTGAAAATGATTTTAGTAAAAAGCTGATCGCTCAGAAAAGCGCAAAGGTACAGATAGTCACCGATGCGACCGACCCCAACATGGCCAATACGATCAGCAATTATATCATTTCCATATTGCAGAATTATCAGCAGGAACAAAACAGGACCATCGAAATCGGTTACCAAATAGTCCCGGAATCCAGAATGATCTACAATTCCGAATTAAAGAGCGTGTACATGTTCGTGCCCGGGGTAATGACGGTTATATTGATGTTGGTATCGGCGATGATGACCTCCATTTCCATCGCCAGGGAAAAGGAACAGGGCACCATGGAAATTTTATTGGTATCGCCCTTAAAACCTTTTCAGGTGATTTTGGGCAAGGTATTCCCCTATATTTTCCTATCTATTATCAACGCTGTTGTTATAGTTCTGTTGAGCATTTTTGTGTTTAACGTCCCGGTTACGGGCAGCCTGTTTCTGCTGGGCCTGGAAACCGTGCTGTTCATTATCACCTCCTTGGCGTTGGGTATTTTAATTTCTACCATCGCAACAACCCAACAGTCGGCCATGATGATATCGTTGATGGGTTTGATGCTGCCCGTAATCCTGTTGTCGGGATTTATTTTCCCAGTTTCGAGCATGCCTTGGCCACTGCAGATTATCAGTCACATTGTACCCGCAAAATGGTTTATCATTATTGTAAAGGGCATTATGCTCAAAGGGGTCGGATTAAATTTTTTATGGAAGGAAACCCTCGTTTTGGGAGCGATGACGCTCTTTTTTATCGGACTGAGCGTAAAGAAATACAAAATAAGGTTGGAATAAAAAAAGAAGTACAAGTAAGAAATACGAAGTTAGAGATTAGAAACTGGAGACTAGAAATTAGAAGAACAGTATGCCGTATGCAGTGCTCAGTAAGCAGCTATCAGAAACCATATTGCCGCATCTTGGAAAACCGCATCACGGTATCACGGAAAATAAAAGGACGTAGGACAGTTGGCAGAAAAAATACGAAATACGAAGTAAGCAGGATATAAAAAGTCTAGGGGTCTAATATCTAAAGTCTAGCATCTGTTATAAATGAAAACAATAGGCTACATCATCCAAAAGGAATTCAAGCAGATCTTTAGAAATAAAGGAATGCTACCTATCATTTTTGTTTTGCCATTATTGCAATTGGTGATCCTCTCCAACGCGGCCACCTATGAAATCAAGAATATAGCCTTCGGGTACGTGGACAACGACCGATCATCGACATCGCGGGCATTGATCGACAAGTTCGAGGCGACTACCTATTTTAACGTGCTTTATGCATTTCCGAACGCAAGCCAGGGGAGTTCGGCCATGCTAAAAGGCGACGTTGATGTAATCCTCGATATCCCCAGTAATTTTGAACGCGATCTGCAAAAGAACGGGCGCAGCAAATTGGGGGTTAACATCAATGCCATAGACGGTGCCGCGGCGGGCGTACAAAATGTGTACGTCTCCCAGATAGTAAAAAACTTCAACAGCAGTATTGTGGTAGATTTGCTCATACCTTCGGAAGCCGTTGCACGGCCTGTTGCCATAGAGGGCATTCCGTTGTTTTGGTACAACGAGACCTTAAACTATAAAACATTTATGGTGCCCGGCATTTTGGTGCTGCTGGTGACGATGATTACGCTATTTCTCTCCGGGATGAATATTGTGCGTGAAAAAGAGATCGGCACCTTGGAGCAGATCAACGTAACTCCTATCAAAAAACGCCATTTTATCATAGGTAAACTTTTTCCCTTCTGGGTAATCGGGATGGGGTTACTGACCATAGGATTGATCTTGGCAAAACTTATTTTTAACACCCCGATGATCGGAAGCTTGCTGCTCTTGTATTTTTATACGTCCATCTACATCCTGGTCATTTTGGGGATGGGTCTGTTTATCTCGAACTTTACAGATACCCAGCAGCAGGCCATGTTTATCGCCTGGTTTTTTATGGTGATCTTTATTTTGATGAGCGGTCTTTTTACCCCGATAGAGAGCATGCCGCAATGGGCACAGGTCTTGACCGAATTTAACCCAATCAAATACTTTGTGGAGGTAATGCGTATGGTTATGCTCAAAGGTTCGGGCCTGATGGACGTACTTCCACAATTATTGAAAACCCTATTCTATGCCCTGGTCATGAACGGCCTGGCGGTATGGAGCTATAAGAAAGCTTCTTGAGGAAATAGAAAATAGAACAAAGAAAAGAGCCAAGAGTACATAACCAAGAGCCAAGAGACAAGACTTGTTCCTGACTATGATTAGAATTTGACACTTGAGCTTGACACTTGAACTTGAACTTGTCATGGAAAACAACAACAACAACAATCGGTTGCAGACCGACGAATCCAAATTTCTAAAGGGACCGCTCTCCAGATTTGCGGAACTCTTCTTTACGTTCAGGGTCATGTTCAGTTTTATTAAGGCGTTTCGAAAAATGCACTTTATCGGGCCGTGCGTAACGGTCTTTGGCTCGGCAAGGTTCAGTGAGTCTAATCCGTACTACGTTCAGGCCGAGGCGGTGGGTGCTGCCTTGGCCAATTTGGGGTTTACGGTAATGACGGGAGGAGGTCCGGGCATTATGGAAGCCGCAAATAAAGGAGCTTATCGGGCAGGTGGCTATTCGGTGGGTTGCAATATCATTCTTCCCTTTGAACAGAAACCGAACCCGTATCTGCATAAATGGATCGATATCCGTTATTTCTTTGTCCGCAAATTCCTTTTGATGAAATACTCTTATGCCTACGTAGTCATGCCGGGCGGGATAGGCACGCTAGACGAACTCTTTGAATCTTTAACCTTGATACAGACCAAGATGATAAAGAATTTTCCCGTCGTCATCTTTGGTTCGGAATACCATAGGGAACTATGCCAGCACATACGGATAATGGCGGAGAATGAAAGTATAAGCCCCGAAGATATGAAATTGTTGTTCGTAACGGATTCCGTAGAAGAAATGTCGGAGCATATCAGGACCCACGCTATCGAAAGGTTTAAATTGGTAAGAAAGCAACAGAAACCCAAATGGTGGTTTGGCGAAAGTCTCCGAAAAGTAAACCTATAAATTGAACAAGATGATAAAGAGCAGATTTTTCAGATACGTTGCTATTGCCATTTTGATGGTGTTTGCCCTGCTGACGTTGTTTCTGAGCGGTTCTTTGATATTGGATTGGTTTGGCATAAGGGCAAAAGAAGGTAACTACGTGCTATTTGTGGTCTGGGCAAATTTTATCTGTAGCTGGCTTTATCTTCTATCTGTTTACGGATTAATTAAGGGCAGTAAATGGACGGTCAAGCCTTTGATAACCTCCATTTTGGTTTTGGTTGCAGCCTTGGCCGGTCTTTTTGTGCATATTCAAAACGGAGGATTATACGAGACCAAAACCATTGGGGCCCTATTTTTTAGGATTGGTTTAACCGTTGTGTTTGCCATAACCGCCTATTTAACAACCATAAAATGGAGAAATCGGGCGTAGGATTAAGGATATTGAAAAATCCCTTCGATTGATTTCCATACCATACTATTTCCCCAATTATTTGGTATTGAATAGCCATAACCGCTATTTTCAACATCGTTTGGATATCAACCGATTTGGGATTATGACCGAAGTTTTGAGATTTTAAACCTTAAACAATAAAAACACGATCAATGGAAAACGAGAAAGACAATTCGCTCGATTTTGAAAAAAGGAAGAATAAACTTAAAAAGTATGATGCGAGGGGGGTACAGACCCTTTTTAGGACCCTTTCTAAAAATCATTACAATCTTTTAAAAATGGTTGACAATAAGGCAAGGATTATCCTTACGGTCAATTCCATTATATCTTCCTTGCTGTTGGGACTCCTATTTGTCATGCCGGGTAGCAAGGGATTTGAAATTGGGTCGGGTACCCGGATCTTGGTCATCTGCAGTATGTTGTCCATGGTTTTTGCCATTTTCAGCATGTTGCCGCATCGTTATTTTGGTAGGGCCTTTAAAAAGAGTGGCTATAAGGGCACTTTGTACGCAGTAAATTTCACCTCGCAATCCCTGAAAGAATTCAGGAAAGAGTTTAATCGGATAATGGAAAAGGGCCAGAATATTTATGACGAAATGATCGATGACCTATATTTTTTAGGCAAGATCATAGCACGGAAGCAAAGACTATTGCTGCTTTCAACGGCTATTTTTTTGATCGGATTGATCTCCACCATCCTGTATTCCCTGATTACCGGAGTGGTTGCGTTTTATTGATCAAATCTTATCGGTTCCAGATCCAATGTTTTAACTTTATCCATGTTAAGGCTTTCAATGAATTGGGTAACAAGCTGTTGGGTGTCGTTAGGACCGATTTGTTTTTCGGCATAATTCTAGAATCCACGGAAAATTAAACCGATTATTTTGATTGACTTTTCAGGGTTTACGAGATGCACTTTAGTGAAGGGGAGCACCTCTTTATTTTTATGCTTTCTTTAATTTGTTTCAAAGTAAAATCCTTCTGTAACATAAGTTGCTGTACAGTCCTTTTTGCAGGTCTATTTTTGCCTCAAACTACCCAAGGAGATGAAGCATTTATTAGGACTATTGTTATTGTTCCCCTTTTATTTGGCATTGGCGCAGGAGGCGTTGCCGATTAGCAAGGATGAGGTTATTCTCAAGGTAAGGGAAAACAATACCACACTTAAAATGGCACAGCAGGATATCTTGGCTGCCAAGGGCAATTTTAACCAGACCAATGCCGTGATCCTACCCGATATCAGTGTTTCGTACACGGGTATCGCCACTACAAACCCATTGATGGCATTTGGATCAAAATTGAACCAGGAGATTTTGACCCAGGCCGATTTTGACCCTTCAATATTGAACGATCCCGGTCAGGTCGAAGATTATGCTACCCGGATAGAGGTCCGGCAGCCCTTGCTGAATTTCGATGGCATTTACCAAAGAAAGGCCGCAAAGGCCAAGTGGACCGCCGTCCAGATGCAATCCGAACGTTCCGGGGACTTTATGGAATTGGAAGTGGCAAAGGCATACATGCGGCTGCAATTGGCCTACAAGGCGGTTGAGGTTTTGGAAAAGGCCAAGGAAACCGCATTGGAAAACAAGCGGGTGGCCGATAATAATTTTAAGCACGGATACCTTCAAAAATCCGATGTACTGGCCGTCGAGGTCAGGGTGACCGAACTGGACAACCAACTGCAATACGCCAAGAGCAATATTCTAAACGCGAGTAATTATCTGTCCGTTCTGATGGATGACGACAGCTACAGGATCCTGAGGCCTACCGATTCCTTGTCCGTCGCGTACAATCCGATCACCGCAACGGACCTTTCCGGAAACAGAAAGGATATTTTAGCGATGGACGCTACTACGGAGGCCTATGAACAGATGTACAAGGCCGATAAAATGGCGTTCTTGCCACGATTGAATGCGTTTGGCATCTACGAGTTGCACGACGATCAAATTTTTAGGGCCGATGCCAACGGATATTTATTTGGGGCAGAACTAAAATGGAACCTGTTCGAGGGTAGCAAACGTTTTGGGAAAACGCAGAAGAGTAAGGCAGAATACGACAAATCCATATTCCAATTGGAGCAGTACAAGGCCGAGAGCCAGCTAGAGCTCAACAAGGCCCAAAGAGGACTGGAGGATGCCAAGAACAAATTGAAACTCACAAAATTGGCCTTGCAACAATCAAGGGAATCCCTGCGTATAAGGACCAATCGCTTTGAACAAGGCTTGGAAAAAACAACGGACCTTTTATTGGCCGAGACCCAATATTCCCAAAAGCAATTGGCTTACTATACCACGATTTTTCAGCATAATTACGCCTTGGCGTATTTGAATTTTTTGACGAAGGAGTAAAATAAGTTGGCAGTGGCAGTTGGCAGTTGGCAGTGAAAAAGAAGAAAGAAAATAGAAAAGTGAACATAGAAAATAGACTAAAAGCTTCTGGTTTCATGTCTCATGTTCCAGGCTGGAGTTTTAACCTGAAACCTTAAACCCAATTACTAAATACTTTGTACTAAGTACTTAATACATAAAAAGATGAACAACAAAAATTACATCCCGATAACACTTCTTGCGATCACTATGCTTGTGGCCGGTTGTGGCAATAACGACAAAAAGATGGTGGCCGATAGTTCGCCCGCAGTGGGAGTAACCGTAAGTACTGTTTCGGAAGACAGTAACAATCCGTTCCTGACGGTCAGCGGTAAGGTAGAAGCTGCAAAAAGTGCCAATATCAGTACCCGGATGATGGGCTATGTGGACAAAATTTATGTAAAGGTGGGCGAGAAGGTACAAAGAGGGCAACTGTTGCTAAGTATCAACGACGCCGATATCTCGGCCAAGTTGGCCCAAGCAAATGCAGGAATAATGGAGGCCCAAACGGCCTTTACCAATGCAGGAAAGGATTACCAGAGGTATACTGCTCTTTTTAACGAAAATAGCGCTACCCAAAAGGAACTGGACGATATGACGGCACATTATAATATGGCAAAGGCCCGATTGGAAGGCGCGGAACAAATGAAGAAGGAAGTCCAGGCGCAAATGGGATATTCCAATATCCGGGCGCCATTTACCGGAGTAGTGACCAACAGGTTTATCAACACCGGCGATATGGCGAATCCAGGAATGCCCATGATGGAAGTGGAAGCCCCAGGGAAATACCAGGTGTTGGCGATGGTGCCAGAATCGGAAATTCTGGATATCAAAGCAGATTCGGAAGTGGAGGTACTCTTGAAATCGATAGATAAAACGGTAAAAGGAAAGGTGGCCGAGGTCAGCACTTCGTCCAAAAACACAGGGGGACAATATCTGGTCAAGGTGGTCCTTGAGGAGTCGGGTGCCAATATCCTATCCGGTATGTACGCCCATGTCCGATTTCCGAACAAGCGGAAAACTACGGATGCCATCATGATCCCTGCCGATGCGTTAGTGTATCGAGGACAATTGACGGGCGTTTACACGGTAAGCCAGAACAACACGGCCGTTTTGCGATGGCTTCGCCTGGGCCGCACCTATGGGGATAGGGTAGAAGTGCTATCGGGTCTGTCTTCGGGTGAAGAGTACATTGTTAAGGCAGAGGGAAAATTGTATAACGGAGCGAGGATCTTGAAACAGTAAACGGATCTGCGTTAGGGATTGCAGCGGTTACCCCACACCCTCCAAAGCTTTCGGGCTTTGTGTCCTAGTTGTTTTTGAAAAGCGGGCTAGCGAAGGAGGGGAGGAGTAAGAGCGTAAAGCCCGACCCGAGCATCCCATGCAAAGTTTTTTTCGAACCTTGAAGGTATATGCGAGGGGAACGCCCACCATATTGGTAAAAGAATCTTAAATCTATAAAATGAAGGAAGGTTTAGCTGGCAAAATTGCCAAGTTGTTTATAGACAGTAAATTAACGGTACTCTTGATGATCGTTTTTATGGTCATAGGGGTGTACAGTTCGTTTTTGATCCCGAGGGAAGAGGAACCCCAGATCAACGTGGCAATGGCCGATATTTTTGTGGGATACCCCGGAGCGAGCCCTACGGAAGTAGAGTCCCGCGTGGTGAAACCGTTGGAAAAACTAATTTCGAACATCAAGGGCGTGGAGTATGTTTATTCTACCTCTATGAAAGAGCAGGGGATGGTCATCGTACAATTTTATGTGGGCGAGGACATCGAGCGCTCCTTCGTAAAGCTGTACAACGAGATCAACAAGCACATGGACCGGATGCCCCGTGGGGTGACGTTTCCATTGATAAAGACCCGCGCCATAGACGATGTGCCCATGCTGGGCCTTACCTTGTGGAGCGATAGTTACGACGACTACAGGTTGAAACAGATCGCCCAGGAACTGAGCGATGAGATCGAAAAGGTAACCGACGTGTCCGCCACCCAGAAGATTGGTGGTCGGGACCGCCAATTACGGGTCGTGTTGGATAAGGACAAAATGGCCGAGAGCGGATTGGATTTTCTGTCCGTGGCCCAGATGATCAAGGTCAACGACCAACAATTGAACGGGGGCACCTTTGACAGGAACGATACCGAATTTATTGTTTCCACGGGAAGATTTTTGGAATCCGTTTCCGATGTGGAGAATCTGGTGGTGGGCGTTCATAATGAGCGGCCCATCTATTTAAAACAGATCGCGACCGTAACGGATGGTCCCGAGGTTCCCAAGGATTATGTTTCCTTGGGTTTTGGGCAGGCCAGTAAAACGAAGGATACCTACAAATCGGAGTATCCCGCGGTCACCATTGCCATTGCCAAGCGGAAAGGAGCCGATGCGATGAAGATCTCCGAGGTTATATTGTCGAAGATAGATCATTTAAAAAAGACCTTGATCCCCACGGATGTGCATGTAGAAGTTACCCGGAACTACGGGGAAACCGCATCCCAAAAGGTCTCCGAACTCCTGATGCACCTTATGGGTGCTATCATTGCGGTAACCTTCGTGGTTATGCTGGCAATGGGCTGGCGTGGGGGGCTGGTGGTATTTCTGTCCGTTCCCATCACCTTTGCACTCACCTTGCTGAGCTACTATATAATGGACTATACCCTGAACAGAATCACGCTTTTTGCCCTGGTCTTTGTTACTGGCATCGTAGTGGACGACTCGATCATTATCGCCGAGAACATGCACCGTCATTTTAAAATGAAGCGGCTACCGTTTAAGCAAGCGGCACTATTTGCCATAAACGAAGTGGGCAACCCCACCATTTTGGCCACGTTTACGGTCATAGCCTCTGTTTTGCCCATGGCCTTCGTATCTGGATTGATGGGACCCTATATGTCGCCCATGCCTATAGGGGCCTCGATCGCCATGTTGCTTTCGCTATTTGTTGCCTTGACCATTACCCCGTATCTGGGATACCGATTTTTGAGGGAAAAGGAGAACAAGGGGAAGGAGAAAGCGGAAAAGCCCTTGAAGGAAATCTTTATCTATAGGATGTATGCCAAGTTTGAGCGCCCCCTGATCGAGAACAAAAAATACAGGTGGTTGTTTTTGGGGACAACCTTCCTATTGCTGATGGGGTCCATTGGCATGTTCTTTACAAAATCGGTAGCCGTAAAGATGTTGCCTTTTGACAACAAGAACGAATTCCAGGTGGTCATAGATATGCCCGAAGGCACCACCTTGGAGCGCACTGGGGTCGTAACTAGGGAAATTGCGCAATACCTCCGCACCCGCCCTGAGGTGGTCAGCTACCAGAATTATGTGGGTACTTCTGCTCCCATAACGTTTAATGGATTGGTGCGCCATTACGATTTAAGGGGAGGTAGCAATATGGCCGATATTCAGGTAAACCTGATCGGGAAAGAAGAGCGAAAGGCCCAGAGCCATGGTATCGCCAGTAGTTTTCGTCCCGAGATACAACGAATCGGCAAAAAGTACAACGCCAACGTAAAAATAGTAGAGGTGCCGCCAGGACCTCCCGTACTGTCCACCATCGTTGGTGAGATCTACGGACCCGACTACGATACCCAAAGGGACGTTGCCAACCAAGTACAAAACATTTTGAAGGAAACCCCCGATGTCGTGGACGTGGATTGGATGGTCGAGGCCGATCAAAAGGAATACAAACTGGTAGTGGACAAGGAAAAAGCGATGTTGCGCGGGGTAACTCCGGAACAGATTACCCATACCGTAAACACGGCCCTGTCCGAAAATCCCGTGACCAGTCTGTACGACGAGGATGCGGTGGATCAAGTAGGACTGCTATTGGTCCTCGACGAAAAGGAGAAATCCACCATTAACGATATTGTCCAACTAAAGATAAGGTCCAATCAAGGAAAGATGGTAACCATTGGTGACCTGGTCGATATCGAGGAAACAACGAGTGCTAAGAGCATCTACCGAAAAAACCAAAAACGGGTGGTGTATGTCCTCGCTGATATGGCCGGCAAATTGGAGAGTCCGGTCTATGCCATCTTGGGAATGACCGATAAATTGAAAGGATTGAAGCTGCCCGAAGGCTATAATATGGAGGAGCTCTATATCCATCAGCCCGATTTTGAGGACGACTATACCGTAAAATGGGACGGGGAATGGCAAATCACCCTGGAGGTATTCCGCGATTTGGGAATTGCCTTTCTCGGTGTAATCGTCATCATTTACATATTGATCGTGGGCTGGTTCCAGAACTTCAAAGCGCCGATCGTCATGATGGTCGCCATACCGCTGTCTTTGATCGGTATCGTTCTCGGCCATTGGCTTTTGGGCGCATTTTTTACCGCGACCTCGTTTATCGGGATGATCGCCCTTGCTGGGATAATGGTTCGCAACTCGGTCTTGCTGATCGATTTTGTCAACTTGAGATTGGCAGATGGTGTCCCAATAAAACAAGCGGTAATAGAAGCGGGCGCCGTACGGACTACACCTATCCTACTAACGGCGGGAACGGTAGTTATTGGGGCGGTGGTCATTCTTTTTGATCCTATTTTTCAGGGTCTGGCCATTTCGTTGATGGGAGGTACCATAGTCTCTACCGTACTCACTTTACTGGTGGTGCCGTTGGTTTATTATATGATAGAACGGAAGAAATACCCCGTAGAGGTTCAGGACGAAGTTGAAGAAAAGAGAGAACAGGATTGGAAAAATTAGAAGTACGAAGTACGAAGTTGGGTTATGAAAAAGGGATTCCCCCTTTGAAGGGGGTTTAGGGAGATGTTTTGAAGGTTAGAAATTTTGTGTCGACAAAAAATATAATCGGTTGTTACTTAATGATATAAAAAATCGGCAGTGGGAAGTTGCAATAGGTAGAAAAAAGGTTGGAAGTACGAAATACGAGGTACGAAGTTATTTAAATGGTGAAAAAAACATAGGCTCCTCCCCTCAGACGAGGGGAGGTGGATTCCCGCCTTTTTCGGCGGAAGACGGAGGGGTTGAACGCCTGAATATTGAAACAGTTTTAAACAGATTCCCGTCTTCACGGGAATGAATTAAACTAATAATGGATATGAAATTACTAATTGTTACGGTCGTGGATGAATTTGAAAAGGAAATCCTGCGGCTATTTAAAAAAGCGAACATCGACAACTTTAGCAGCTCCGACATCGATGGGTATAAGGATCATACCTCGGTGGTGAGAACCTCGAGCTGGTTTCCGAGCGAAAAGGGGGGAGCGGATTCCAGCTTGTTCTTTTCCTTTACAACGGATGAGAATATTGAGGTACTTTTTGGTTTGATACAGGAATTCAATCAACACCTCGAGACCAACAACCCCATCAAGGCGGTGGTAGTGCCCATAGAGAAGTTCATTTAAGGTTAACGCCGTCGATAAAAGACAAAAGGACCATGGATAAAAGATAAAAAACATTATGCCCAATTTAGAATGTTCCATGTTTGGTTAAAGTTATGTTATTTAGTTAGGAGCGGTCCTTCATCGTTCATCTTTTGTCCGTATAAAACGGGTTTATTTTTTCCTGTCAATAGTGAATGTAGAACAAAACAAAAAACAATTTTATCATGATCAATAGGTATATCCGTGCCATCGCCGGCACTTTCATCATCATTAGTGTGGTTTTGGCCATGTACGTCAACATTAACTGGCTCTGGTTTACCCTTTTTGTGGGGGCCAACTTATTGCAATCGGCATTTACCCAATGGTGCCTGATGGAAAAAGTACTGTTTAAACTTGGGGTAAAAAAGGGAGGGGATAGCTGTACGGTGTAGAAAACTTAGTATTGGAAAAGCCTGATGGAACGACTCCGAAATGATATTTGTCATTTTTTATACGGCCACCCGTACGTACATTTGTTGAAAATCCATTTTTTATAAAGGAAAAAGGAGAAATTCAATGTAACCTATTGTTGCTTTAAATAGTAAGTGCTTCTCCTCATTTTTACCGCGATGACAAAACTTTTGTCCATACTAATGTCCGGTTTAATACTGATCCAAAGCTTTGATATTGCCTTTAGCGATATCGCAAAATTGGATGAGCTGTTGGAACACGCCCAATTTCACGCAGAGAAATATGGGGACAACATGTTGGTATTCCTTTCCAAACATTACGGTGAAAAAAAGGACCAACACAATAAGGAACATCAAGAGGAGGAAAGGGATCATGAAAAATTGCCCTTTCAGCAACAGTGCAACTCTGCCTCGGTGGTGGCTATCGTCTTGAATGCCTCCCTATCGGTATTAATTCCCCCCCAAATTCCTGAAGGTTGGGCGGCTAACTTTTATTATCAGGCACCGTCTTCTTCACTTCATGCCCAGGGGCTTTTTCAGCCCCCGCAAACGTCATAATTCTTTTCCCATGGGTAATGGGACAAACATGCATTCTGTTTCAAAGTCGATTTGGTTTTGAACGTATTATTTAACCGTGTTTTCCATGAATTATGCTGTCACGTATTATCTATTTAAGTATTAGGAACAAGTTTGTCGTGCTTCTTTTTACGGCGTTTATTATTGGGTTTGGTCTTTATTCCCTTTCCCAGATTCCCATAGGTGCGGTACCCGATGTGACCAATAATCAGGTGCAGGTCATCACCACCTCCCGCAACTTATCAACACAGGATATGGAACAGTTTATCACCTATCCCGTAGAACTGGAAATGGCTAATCTTCCCGGGGTTTTGGAAATCCGATCCGTCTCCAAATTCGGCCTGTCCGTAGTGACAATCGTCTTTGAGGAAGATCTGGGAACCTACTTGCCCCGTCAGCTTATCTCAGAAAAGATCAAGTCGGCCTCCGAAAAGATCCCTGAAGGCTTTGGCACTCCAGAAATGGGCCCCATTTCAACAGGACTTGGTGAAATCTATCAATATATCCTCGACGTGGAACCGGAATACAGGGACCGTTATTCGGCCGAGGACCTCCGTACAATCCAAGATTGGATCGTAAAGCGGCAACTTTCAGGTATTCCCGGGGTGGTGGAAGTAAATACCTGGGGTGGTCTGCTAAAACAGTACGAGGTCGCCATCAGTACCGAAAAACTGAATGCGATGGATATTACCGCCGGTGATATTTTCACCGCTCTCGAGAAGAACAACAGCGTCAGTGGCGGAGGCTATATCGAAAAGGTGAACCAGGCTTATTTTATACGGGGGGAAGGATTGGTCACCTCGCTGGCCGACATTGAAAATATCGTGGTAAAAAACCATAATAATACCCCTGTTTACGTAAGGGATGTGGCCAAAGTAGGCTTTGGCAGTGCGATCCGTTTTGGGGCCATTACCGGAAACGGCGAAGGCGAAAAAGTACTCGGACAAGTGATGATGCTCAAGGACGCCAACTCTAAAAAAGTAATCAATGCCGTTAAGGAACGGGTAGCATCCATATCAAAGTCATTGCCAGAGGGGGTCTATATCAACGCTTTTTTGGATCGCAGCGAACTAATTGCCAAAACCACGTTTACCGTTGCCGAGAACCTTGTCCTAGGCTCTCTGATCGTAATCTTTGTGGTAGTCCTTTTGTTGGGAAATTTGCGTTCTGGTTTGGTTGTGGCATCGGTAATCCCCTTGAGCCTGCTCTTTGCACTTTCCATGATGTACGTTTTTGGGGTGGATGCAAATTTGATGAGCCTTGGGGCGATCGATTTCGGGATCATCATCGACGGCGCCGTGATCATGGTCGAGTTCATCGCGTTTAGGATTACACAACGGAAAGATGAAATCAATGCCATGACTGAACTGGCCGACGGGGAAGGGAAGCAAGCAAAACAATCCTTAAAGGATAAAATTGCATTTGATGGGGCCTCCAAAATGATGAACTCGGCCATCTTTGGGCAGCTGATCATTCTCATCGTCTTTATCCCGATCCTATCGCTGAGCGGCGTGGAGGGTAAAATGTTCAGGCCCATGGCATTGACCTTCAGTTTTGCGCTGATCGGGGCCATGATTTTGTGCTTTACCTATGTACCGGTAGCTGCTTCGTTATTTTTAAAACCTTCCAATGCTTCGGACAGGAACATTTCGGTACGGTTGATGAATTGGCTCCATGCCAGGTATGATCCCATCATCCATTGGGCGATGCGGAGTAAGCGCTGGGTATTGGGAACGGCCTTTGTTTTATTGGGCTTAGCGGTCTATCTTTTTACAGCTATGGGTGGCGAATTTGTACCCACCTTGGACGAAGGCGATTTTGTAATCCAGCCCATTCTAAAAACGGGTACCTCATTGAGCAAGACGATAGAAACCACTACCCAGATCGAAAAAATATTGATTGAAAATTTTCCCGAAGTCGATCAAGTGGTTACCCGGATCGGGGCGGCGGAAGTCCCTACCGACCCCATGTCTATGGAAGAAAGCGATGTGATTATTACGCTTAGGCCCAAAAGGGAGTGGGTCTCAGCGAGTTCCAAGAACGAACTGGCCAATAGATTTAAGGAAACGCTCGCCGTAATCCCAAACATGGAGGTAGAGTTTACCCAGCCCATCGAGATGCGCTTTAACGAACTAATCACCGGGGTACGTGCCGATATTGCCATCAAGATTTTTGGGGAAGATCTGGACATCCTGTCCAAAAAAGGGAACGAAATTAGATCCCTTGTTGAAAATGTCGATGGAGCTGCCGATATCATCGTTGAAAAAGTGGCCGGCTTGCCCCAAATGAACATTACCTATGACCGGGCAAAAATTGCACGCTACGGGCTCAACATCCAGGATGTAAACGATATGGTCTCTATGGGCTTTGCCGGAACAACAGCCGGCAGCGTTTTTGAAGGAGAGAAACGTTTTGACCTGGTGATGCGGTTAGACCTGAAGAACCGACAGGATATAGACAACCTGAAAAACCTTTACGTTGATTTGCCCGCGGGAGGAAAAATTCCCCTGAGTGAACTGGCGGAAGTGACCTATAAAACGGGGGCGGCCAAAATTTCCCGGGACGATACCAAGCGCAGGATCGTAGTGGGTATCAACGTTCGAGACCGCGACCTTCAATCGGTGGTAGACGATGTTCAAAAATTGATCGATGAAAACATCGATCTGCCCGTCGGCTATTCCATTACCTACGGCGGTCAATTTGAAAACCTCCAGAGTGCCAAGGCGAGACTTTTGGTGGCCGTGCCCATTGCGCTCGTGCTCATTTTTATCCTGTTGTATTTTGCCTTTAGTTCGGTCAAGGAGGCCTTGCTGATCTATTCGGCCATTCCACTTGCGGCCGTAGGAGGGGTTTTGTTGTTGTGGATCAGGGGGATGCCGTTCTCAATTTCAGCAGGGGTCGGGTTTATCGCCCTGTTCGGGATAGCGGTATTGAACGGGATCGTATTGATCGAACACTTCAAGGAACTCAAAAAAGAAAAATTTAACTCTATGGAAGCACTCATAAAACAAGGAACAAAAGATCGATTGCGGGCCGTATTGTTAACCGCCTCCGCCGCCGCCTTGGGATTCTTGCCCATGGCTATTTCTACGAGCGCTGGAGCCGAGGTGCAACGGCCGCTAGCCACGGTGGTAATCGGGGGCTTGTTTACGGCCACAATTCTCACCTTGGTCGTTCTACCGGTCTTATACGCTTATTTCAACAAATTGGAAGATGGGAAGCGGAAACTGCCATCCATTGAGGGTTCGACCAAAGGAGCAACGCTGATTCTGATTCTGTTGGCGTTGAACGTCAATGCCCAATCGGCCCCAAAAACTTTGGATGGATTGATATCATTGGCTATGGAGAATAATGCTGGACTAGCGGCAAATCAATTGGAAACCGATAGGGCAGAGGCATTCATTGGTAGTGCTTTTAATTTTAACAAGACCCATCTTTATTATGAATACGACCAGAACAATCTCGGTCTTGACCAGAAACCGTTGGACGTGTTCGGAATACAACAGGAGTTTTTGTTCCCCACGGTCTATTTTGCGGGCAAGCAGGTAAACATGAAAAGTTACGATTTGGCTGCGAGCAATTATGAAATTCGTAAAAAGGCTTTGGAGCGGGCACTGACCGCGAGCTACTATGAGTATCGGTATGCCAAGGAAAAAGAAACGATCTACGGGCAGTTGGATAGTCTCTATGCCGATTTCGCCAGCAAGGCGGCACGACGGTTCGAACTAGGCGAGACCACCTATCTGGAAAAAATAACGTCACTCTCCAAACGCCGCCAGATTACGGTTCAGCTTGAAAAGTCAAAACAGGACGTGGCAATTGCCTACAAAAGTATCGCAAAACTGGTTCAGGCTGGGGAAATCTTGGAAATTGTTCTTGAACCGATCCCCAGAGTTCCGCTGAAAAGCGATCCGGCATCCGGCATCCCGGAGCTGGACCACTACAGGAACAGGATTTCCTTGGCAGAAGCAGCTCGTAGCCTTGAAAAGCAAAGATTACTGCCCGATATTACCCTTAATTACTTCCAGGAAACCAATTCTGGACTCGACAACCACTTGTATGGATATCAGTTGGGACTTAAGATTCCGTTGTTTTTTGGCGGACAGTCATCAAAAATAAAAGCCTCGAAGATCGCGTCTGATATCGCGGTGGAGGAATCCGAGGAATATAGGATCCGATTGGATGCCCGATTACAGGAGCTTCAAAATGAGTTGACAAAGTACGATCAGGCATTGGCTTATTACGAAGAAGAGGGCACCGTGCTCTCGGAGGAGATTCTAAAGACCGCAAGCGCCAGCTTTATGAATGGTGGGATAGATTTCTATCAATATATCATCAGTCTTGAAAACGCTTACCAGATCCGCTTGGAGTATCTGGATAATCTAAACCTATACAACCAGACGGTCATCAAAATCAATTTTATCACCCTTTAAAAAGAAAGCAATGCAAAATTTAATATACAGAATTTTCATTTTATTTATCTCCCTTACTGCCGTAGGTTGCGGTAACGGTAAAAAAGAGACCACCGAAACAACTACTGCCACGGATGGCTTGGTCAAGGTAACCCAGGCTCAATTTGACCAGGTCGGGATGGAGCTGGGGACTATTCAGTCGAAGGAATTCCCCAGCATCGTAAACGCGGCGGGAGTCATAGACGTGCCGCCCGAAAACCGTGCTGTGGTAAGCGCTACCATGGGAGGGTATATAAGGACCCTGCCTTTGCTCATCGGAGATGTGGTTAAAAAAGGACAGGTGCTCCTCAGGATCGAAAACCCCGAATTTGTCACCCTTCAGCAAGACTATATGGAAGTCAAGGGCCAATTGGATTATCTCACCTCCGAATACGACCGTCAAAAAACGATGTACGAGGAGAAAATCACTTCCCTAAAAAGCTTTCTCAAGGCGGAGAGCGAGTACAAAACTGCCCGGGCCAAATACAACGGCCTAAAGAAACAATTGGTTATGCTACATATTTCTCCCGAAAATGTAGAGGCTGGCAATGTCACCTCCACCACAACCATTTATTCGCCCATTTCTGGCAGTATTACGAGAGTAAACGTGACCAAGGGCAGCTATGTGGCACCCGCCACCCCGATTTTGGAAATCATAGATAACGACCATATCCATATTGAACTTTCGGTGTTCGAAAAGGATATTATGAAAATCCAAAAGGGGCAGCACATCGATTTTAACATTCCCGAGGCCTCATCCGATACTTTTAAGGCCAATGTGTATTTGGTGGGCACCGCAATAGGGGAAGGCCGGACCATAAAAGTCCACGGTCATTTAAAAGATGAAGATAACCATAACTTCCTGACCGGTATGTTCGTGGAGGCCAGTATTGTCACGAATACTGCATTCGCAAGGGCCCTGCCCAACGAAGCCATTGTAAATATAGACAACAAAGACTATGTGCTGGTCTTGGATAAAGAAGAGGGCGGTGATTATTATTTTAGGGAAATAGTTGTAAAGACATCCGATAGCTATAGAGGGTATACCCTAATTGAAAACGGGGCGGTTTTTAAACCGACGGATCAATTCTTGACAAAAGGCGCATTTGATCTTTTAGGGGAGTGATAAGGCACCTACGGGATGGCATTACATCAATACTTACGGATGTCCATGGGCAGAGACCTTGGGAATGATGCCATGTTTGCTATGCCTCCCTTCGCTTGCCTACCATGTCCAGTATGTTGATCCGATATACAATAGGAATACCCCTAGAGTATAATTTGCTGGAAAACTCACTGATGAACTCCACCTCCTTGTCTTCTTTTTTAAGGAGAAGACCTTTAACCCCTTGGGTAAATTGATGTAGCTGTTGCTTGGCGGTACTACCTTCGAGTTCTTCAAAGGTACCGCTCAGCATAGCGGACTCCCAATTGGTCATGGATCGTATCTCTTCGACCACCAGAGAAACCGAATTGTTTTTTCTCATCGCATCGATCTTATGGCCTTCGGCGGAATAACTGATAATGGTGTGATCCGTTGGATCAAAATAATAGGTGATGGGGACCACAAAGGGACGACCTTTTGAAATGAAGGCCAAGTGGCCTATAAAATTGTCCCTTAAAACGCGGGTACATTCGCTGGTAGTTAAATCTGTCATTGTTTCGGATAATTAAATAATTAGTTGTTTTTAGAACAGCTATGGCGGCATATGCAAGTCCCATCGATTCTTTTAATGGATCTAGTAAGTTTCCATAAAATAAAAGTAAGGGGCAGCCATGAGCTTTCCTATGATGTAAATCAGTTGACTGTTTATTTGTTATACGCAGCGATTTTTTTTGGCCTTGGGAACCCATTTCGCAATTTTTTGAATTTAAATCGTGTTTTGGCTACCGATCAGATTTTGAAGTGAAAATGGCGGTAAGGATTTTGCCAGGGCACTTCAGATGATATTGATCATTTTAATAAGTGGATCAATCCATTGCCTATGTGGACCACGAAAAAAGCACTAACCATAAGAAATTGATCGTTGTGGTAGTAATCCCATAATTTCCTGTTGCCCTTCTCCCAACCATCGGAATGTATCCATTTCTTCATTTACCTTGGTCATGGCTGATAAATGTCATTTGCTAATAAAGAGGTTCTTTATAATTTTAATCATAGATATATGAAACATGAAAATCGCAATACCCATCATTCTGTTTGTCCATGGTCTTATCCATCTAATGGGATTTGCCAAGGCTTTCGGATTGGTGGAGATCGAGCCACTGTCCGGACCCATTTCTAAATCTTGGGGTTGGGTATGGCTCTTGGCCGCCCTACTTTTTTTGGTCACTTTTGTCCTGTTCATTTTAAAGAAGGACGTTTGGCCTGTCCTTGCCATTGCGGCCGTACTGCTCTCGCAAATACTTATTTTGACCGTTTGGTCCGATGCGAAATTTGGAACCTTGGTCAATTTAATTATCCTTATTGCGGCAATTATTGGCCTGGCCACGCAGAATTTTGAAAACGGCTACCAAAAGGACGTAGCATTGGCAATTGAGAAAACAGATTTCCATACAGACACCGTAACAGAAAAAGACTTGGTATTACTCCCAGAACCGGTAAAAAAATATTTACGTTATGTCGGGGCGGTGGGCAAACCCAAAGTGTACAATGTCAAAATTGTTTTTGAGGGCGAAATGAGGGATAAAAACAAGGATTGGTTTGCATTCACTTCGGAGCAGTACAACTTTTTCGAGGATCCGACCCGATTGTTCTTTATGAAGGCCAAGATAAAAGGATTGTCGACCTACGGGTATCATTGCTACAAAAAGAATAAAGCTAGTATGTCCGTTAAATTGCTTTCTCTTTTGCCTGTGTTACAGGTCGGCAAACCCGAACTCTTCCCCACGGAAACGGTTACTTTCTTTAACGACCTATGCCTGTTTGCCCCCGCCGTCTTGATCGATGACCGTATTTCTTGGAAAGAAATCGACGATCGTTCCGCAAAGGCGACTTTTTCCAATAAGGGGACCACCATTTCGGCAATTTTGCATTTCAACGAAAAAGGGCAATTGGTCAACTTCGATTCCAACGACCGGATTGCCGTTGACGAAATGAAAACCTATCCGTTTTCCACACCGGTCAAAAACTATTTAAACAGCAATGGATTTAACCTGCCCACCTATGGTGAGGCGGTATGGCATTATCCGGATGGAAAATTCGTTTACGGTAGATTTGAGTTAAAGGAAATTGAGTACAACGTATCCGAATTCGAAAAAAAAATACTTAGCTTTTATTAGGCAGCACCAAAAAAGGGACATCGGAGTACATGCTCACATCTTTGATAACAGGTTCGCGGGTCAACCGTTCAAAAAGACTCCGCTTGCTATACACCATTGCGAAAAGCTGCACTTTCTTTTTATCCAGAAAGTTATCTATTAGACCGCACCAAACTGGATCATCGTCGGGCGTGATTGCAGGTCCATTACAAGCCCAATAATAAAGCCCGTTACCAATACCAGAATCAACGAACGGTTGCCCATTTGGTAGCATTGGCGCAGGAGTTCCTTGAATTCGAAAGGGGGACGCAGGGCTTCCTTAAAAAAACGGCCGGCAAAGTAGGAGAGTTCCCCGATCTCCAAAAAGAACGCCTTGATTTTTTTTGTGGTACGTATTGCTATGGCCATTGCAGGGATTATTCCATCCAAATTTATAAATACGTAAATGTGTATGGAATGACCGTGGTCATACGACAAAGAAGAAGATTTCTACCAGCTCTTGGCTTTTTTGGCCCACCATTGGGGAGTATGGCCCGGTACATTGCTTAAGAAAATCACGTTAGGCAGATAATTCGCGACGTCTATTATTAATCGAGTTTGGTTTAATACCTTTATAGTTAGGTCATCTAGGAGATATAATTATGCTAGCAAGAAGACTTATTTCATTTTTGGGCACACTCGCAATGTTGATGTGGGTGATTTCCTGTGCCTCCTATAAAAATAAATATTCCATAGACGAAACCAATTGGCAAGCGGAGGCCAACTTACCGGAAGGAGCTCCCAATCATACCATGTATTTGGTAGGGGATGCCGGCAATGCCGTCAAAGGGAGCGAGCCCCCTGTGCTCCGATACCTTAAAGGGCAGCTCCGTAAAGAATCCAAAAATAGTTCCATCCTTTTTTTGGGAGACAATATTTATCCGTCGGGAATGGCTCCAAAAGAGGATTCCATCAACAGGCAACTGGCCGAATACAGGATCGAGTCACAACTGAAAATTCTGGACGACTACCAGGGCAGGCCCATTTTTATACCGGGCAACCACGACTGGAGCGGCTGGGGGCAAAGCGGACTGGAGGACCAAGAAAAGTTTGTAGAATCTTACTTAAATAAAAAACGCGGCGTTGAGGACAAGGATGACCGGGAAAGTTATTTTCTGCCGGACGATGGCTGCTCGGGTCCCGAGGTGATCGAACTCAACGATGATATCGTCGTTGTAGTGGTAGATTCCAATTGGTGGCTGGCAGACCTGACCGAGGAGCCCAAGCTGAATACCGGTTGCGAGGCACGGAACAAGGAAAGTTTTAAATTTGTCTTTGAGAACACCGTCCGTAAGTATAGGAACAAAAGCGTGGTCATCGCCATGCACCATCCACTGTATACCTACGGTCCGCACGGGGGTGGTTTTACGGCCAAGGAACACCTTTTCCCTTTAACCGAGATCAACCCCAACCTCTATATACCATTTCCGATCGTTGGCAGTATGGCGGCCGTTTTCAGATCTTTTCTAGGATCGAGACAGGATGTCGCCAATCCCACCTATAAGGAGCTTCGGTCGGCCCTTTTGGCCGGAGCCAAAAAGAATGGCAGTTTTATCTTCGCTAGCGGTCATGAACATACCCTTCAATACATTGAGAACGACGATCAAAAAATTGTCATCAGCGGAAGCGGATCCAAGACGAGCCCCGTTATGTTGGGAAAAGGCTCACAATTTGCTTCCGGTGCCATCGGATATAGCACCCTAAGATTTTACGATAAGGGAGAAACGTGGGTACAGTTCTGGGAAGTAGATCCAAACGGCGAACGGGCGACCTTGGCCTTTGAAAAGAAAATAACAGAGGCAAAAAAAGAAGACACCAAGCCCGAACTATGGGGTTTTTCCGAATTTAACAAACTGAGGGATACGGTTACAATGCCGATCATCAAAACCAAAGTCGGGCCAATTGGTGGCTTTCACAATTTTTTGTTGGGCGAACATTACCGCAAGTTGTACATGGAAGATTATACGTTCCCCGTTCTTGATCTGGACACCTATCGCGGAGGGGTCGGGCCAGAAAAAATGGGAGGGGGGAACCAGACGAATTCGCTACGGGTAAACGATAGCATAGGCCGCGATTTTGTAATGCGGGAAATGACCAAGGACGTCACCCGTTTTCTGCCCTATCCCTTCAACAAAATGGTGGCTGCCAAATATATCGTGGAAGACAATTTCCTGGCGACCCATCCGTTCGCCGCAATCGCTATCCCGAACCTGGCCGACGCCATCGACGTGTATCACACCAATCCGGAACTTTATTTTATTCCCCACCAGCCTGCACTAATGGAGTACAATCAATTTTTTGGTGGGGATGTGAGCTTGGTCGAGGAACGGCCATCCGGCAAACATTGGGAGGATGCGGATTTTTTTGGAAATGCCGATAAAATAGTAAGTACGTCCGATTTGGTGGACGACATTTTGGAGGATCCTAAAAACAGGGTAGACGAACCGTGGGCGCTCCGGTCCCGTTTATTTGATTTTGTGATCGGGGATTGGGACCGGCACGATGACCAATGGCGTTGGGCGCGCCTAAAGCAAGACGACGGCACAAGGCTATATAGGCCCATACCCCGCGACCGCGACCAAGCTTTTTCCCGCTATGATGGCCTGGTTCCGGCAATCGCTAGGCAGACCTTGCCGTTCCTAAGGCAACTACAGTCTTACGGGCCGGAGATACAGAGCATGAAATGGACCACTTGGAGCGCCCGCTTGTTCGATAGGACCTTTCTCAACGATCTGGATTGGCCCCAATGGGAGCAGCAGGTGAGGTTTATACAACGGCACCTAAACGATACCGTAATTGAAAATGCCTTTAACGACTGGCCGGAAAAGGCCAGAAAACTTTCTGCCGAAGAACTCAAGATCGGCCTTAGGGCCAGGAGGGACAACTTAATGGATATCGCAAGGACCCATTATAAATTCCTGGGCAAATCGGTGGACGTAATCGGTACCGACGAAGAAGAAATCTTTGAAATAGTTCGGATCAGTGATTCCCTTACCCATGTAAAGGTGACCGAGGTTTCCAAAAAGGGCAGGGTGAAGCGGATAACCTACGACAGGATGTTCCAGAACGCGATCACCAAGGAAATACACCTCTATGGCAACGGCGCGCGGGATACCTTTTTGATATCGGGCCATGTAGATAAAAGTCCAATCGTAAGGCTTATCGGCGGCTTGGGCAAGGACACATTTATCGACCGCTCTAAAGTTGCGAAAGGCGGTAAAAAAACGCTTGTTTACGATGACATGCGCAAGAACACGGTTATTCCTAGCAAGGAAACCAAAGATAATAGAACCCCTATCTCCCGTTATAATATCTACGACAGAAGGGGCTATGACAGCGAATACAATATGATGATCCCCATACCTATCTTGGGGTACAACCCCGATGACAAATTATTGTTCGGGGCCGATATAAATTACGTGACCCACGGTTTTAAGAAGGTACCCTACGCTTCGTCCCAGCGTTTTGGCGCTTCCTACGCCTTTGGCACCCAAGCGTTCGACGTACATTACAGGGGAGATTTTCTCAGTGTTATAAAGGAATGGGATCTCTTTGTGGATACCCGTTACCACGGCCCTTCCTACTCCTTTAATTTTGCCGGACTTGGAAACGATTCGGAGCGCCCCGTAGACGATCTTCAATACTATCGTGTACGACAGGAACGGATATTTTTGTATCCCGCCATCAAAAGACGTTTTTCCGGCCCATCGGGCTATGTAACCCTCGGTCCTTCTTTGGACATGGCCAGGGTAGATGATACGCCTAACCGGTTCATCACCAATTACGATCCCACGGGAAATATCTTCGATAGAAAACGATTTTTGGGCGGGTTATTGGGCCTGCATTATGACAATGTGGACAATGTTTTTTCTCCCCATTCCGGTCTGCGTTTTGAATCTATCGTCAATTGGACCAAACTGCTTAACGGGGGCGATAGCTTTACGGGTCTACGTGCAAAGTTGGAATTCTACAAACAATTGGACCGCAGGGAAAACTTCATCCTTGCCTCACAAATTGGGTGGGCCCAAAACTTCGGTGACGGGTATGAATTCTATCAAATGCCCAATCTCGGGGGAGATCAATTGCGTGGCTATCGCGATAACCGGTTTTACGGCAACACTTCTTTTTGGCAGAGTACCGATATACGGTGGCGGATCGCCGACAGTGAAAATAAGATCGTCCCTTTTAGCTTTGGGGTCTTTGGAAGTTTCGATTATGGGCGGGTATGGCTGTCCGGGGAGTCCTCTGGCAATTGGCACAATAGTTCCGGCGGTGGTATCTGGGCCAGGCCCGTGGGCACCATGGTCTTTAGCCTTGCTTCCTATTTCCCGAAAGAGGGCGTAGAGGATTCGCCAAGGATCGTTTTTAAAGTGGGGTTTGGATTTTAGAGACTGTTTAAAAATATGTCAATTGTTTTTATATGTCTTTTTTGCGCATTATTTCGTTAAAATTTTAAACCGTAGTCCGGCTATGCTTAAAAATTTCGTCTCATACTGCCTCAATAACAGCCTAAATAAAACTCAATCACATATTTTAAAACGGGCTCTTAATTTTGTAATTTGTTTACTCTTTTCAACAACATTGTAATATGTCTGACATTATTGATAAAGCGGAGCGTTTTTCCACGGATCTATTGACCCATAAACTGGATCAAAAGTATCTGTACCACAATTTAACGCATACAAAAAGGGTTGTAGAGAGCGTTGGGGAACTTGTGGAGTTCTATAAGTTGGAAGGAAATGACAAAGAAGTACTGCTCCTTGCGGCTTGGTTGCACGACACGGGATATATCCAAGGATCCGAAAACCACGAAGAAAATAGTTGTTCCCTAGCTGAGAAATTCCTTGAGGAACAAGATTATGACCTTCTTTTGGCACAGCAGGTCTGCCTTTGCATTATGGCCACCAAACGCAACCACAATCCCCAAAATTTTCTGGAGGAAATCATCAGGGATGCGGATGCCTCCCATTTGGGCAAAAAATCATTTTTGGAAACTTCAGAGAACCTTAGGGAGGAATGCTCCTTGCTGGGCTTGGCAACCTATACCCCAAAGGAATGGCGGGAGGGGAACATCAAACTATTACAAACAGAGCATCGTTTTTATACGGATTATGCCAAAGAAAACTGGCAGCCCGGTAAGGACAGAAACCTTAGGCGGATGCTGAAGGTCAGGGATGCCGAAAAACAAATGGCCAAAAAAGAGGCCCTAAAAGTTAAATACAAGGACGAAAGCCCGGAACGAAGTGTCCAGACCATGTTCCGTATTACCACCAGCAACCACCTTAGATTAAGTGCCATTGCGGATACCAAGGCCAATATTTTACTATCCGTAAACGCAATTATAATTTCATTGGCCCTGTCTAATCTCATTCCTAAACTGGACAACCCCTCTAACGAGTATCTCATTTACCCCACGGCCATTTTTGTATTCTTTGCCATCATCTCCATGGCCCTTTCCGTGTTGGCGACCAGGCCCAACATAACCCAAGGCAAGTTTACCAAGGAGGCTGTGGACAACAAAAAAGTGAACCTGCTTTTTTTTGGAAATTTCCACAAAATGGGATTGGAGGAATACCAGTGGGCCATGAAGGAATTGTTAAAGGACAAGGAGTACGTCTATGCTTCCCTTACCAAGGATCTTTATTTTTTGGGCAAAGTGCTGGATCGAAAATATAAAATATTGAGATGGACGTATACCATCTTTATCATTGGGATGGTAATTTCAGTAATCGCGTTTACGATCGCCTTTAAGTATTTTGTGAGGTAAGGAAAAGATTTGGTTTGCGAGGCCTCGGGTTGCACGTTTCTGTTATTTTGAATTTCCATAAACGTCAATGTTTGATTCGTATGTATTCAGGCTTGAAAGGATTATGCCTTCCTCGAAGCTGGTCAGTAAGAACTGCCTACTGTCTAACCCTTATCCCTTCAATTCCTCCATCAGATCCCCGTATGTATAGTTTTTTTTATCTTCCCTATCCTTTTTGTACAGGATTTCTACCCTTATGGCCTTAAGCCCCGAAACTCCCTGAAGACCTTCTAGCGCTACTACTTCGATTTTATCGCCAAAATATCCTTTGGATTTTAAGAATTTGATATATCTTAAATACTCCAATTCGTCCTTCTTTTGGGAATATACTATAGCTAGCATACCCGGCTTGGTGAGTCTTTCAGAAGTTCCTTTGATGAAGGATTTGTCGATACGTTTTTTAAGTACTTCGTAACGGGCGTTATACGTCCCGTCCACATCAAATCTTTTTTCATCCATACGGAAACGGATAGAAATCGAGGTGTTGTAGACCAAGATAAGGGAAGCGACATCCAGGGGTAATTTCAGCTTGGGTTTAAGTCCGTAGTGCGCATTTTCCATTTCACAGACCACCTGCAATTGCCAGATCCTAAGATTGTTGCGGTAAACAACGTCAAATTTGCTATCGGGAACGATCTCGCCTCCAATAAAGAGGTTATGTTCCACCCCATCGGTCTTATAGCGTTCAAAATAATGGGGGTACATCGCTTGGGCATCTCCCTGTCTACTATCGAGTATCGAAGCCAACTTTTTGTTGATGCGGGTTACACTTTCCTCATAATTGTGGCGGTGGTTATAGTAGGATTCGGTATCGGGATTTATTTTGGATCTATAGGCTGAAATCAATTTGCCGAGGCCGTTATCGGAGTTCTGTATATGGGCAAAAACGGGCTCGATATCCTCCTTGATGAAATCGAAAATGGCTTGTTCGCTATTGGTATGAAGGGATGAAGTGATATCCTCGATATTTTCGTTAACCCGAAACATCAGCGCTTCATAAATGGGAAGCTCGTTCTTTTCCCAAATCAACCGAAGTATGTTCTTAATTTCGGATAATTGCGCCAATAGATCCTCCAGGGTAGCGGCATTCCGTGCTTGGGACGAGTTTTTAATATCTGTTTGTCCGTAAAGCGGATATATTCCGTTAAATACAATTTCACCAAAGGAGGGCTGCCCGCTTTCCTTGCTGTCCTCTATAAAACGTTTGGCCTCTTCCCGAAATTTCCAGTACACCGCGGGATGCACCGAAGTACATTCATGTTGGATTATTGCAGCGATCCTATTCTCTTCTCCCGTGATGGAACGTTGCACCGCCACTGCAATGTACGGCAATAAATCATCCAATTTTTGGGCGTTCACATAATTGAGCTGGTCGATCTGGGCCGAAACCAGCTCCAAAATCCCCAAAACTTTTCCATTGTTGATGATGGGTGCCAAGATTGCACTTTGTATACCCTGTCGCTTTAGATTTTCGGATAGGGGGGTTTCTCCGCAAGCTTCAATATATTTATCCATATCGGCAATTGCAAAGTATGTGTTTTCCTGCAACAGTTTGTCGTAGGAAACCTTGCAGAGCGTTTCCGAGCAATTTACGCAATTCCCGTCCCACAACATAAAGCTATCGATCCCGTTACCATGCACCCTTTCAAATTGCTTGTCCAAAGCGTTGAACGAGGTGTAGCCAATACGGACATCGGGAACGCCCAGAAGGGATCGAAAAACCCCATTAAAATCTGCCATAAACCGGTCGTTGCCCCACTTATCGCTCGCAATCAAGTCCGATTTGATTTCAGAAATCGCTTGCTCCACGGTAACATCGATCATATTGGCTATGACAAAACCCTTGGCTATAAAGCTGTTCGGCGGGATTTTGGCTTTCCAAAGATCTTGATCGTCATAGTTGTACAACAATCCATCAACATCGGCCCGGGACAGCTTTTTAGCTTTGTCGGTGGCGATAAACTCCATAAAATCGACATTGTAAAGAATCCGATAGCGTCTCATGATACCGTTGGCATCGGGAATGTCATAGAAAAAAGGTCGGTTGAAATTCAGTTTATACCCGTAATAAAAATTTAGAATCACGGTACACGACATGATATAGCTGATATCGTCCGTAAGGTCGCTAATTTTGGGTTCAAAATCCTGCCCTGCGCTTGCCAGTATCTCACGAAACCTTCTAGAAGAATTAAAGAGTACATTTGCGTAGGGAAGCGATGCGGCCTTGATTTCGTTGTAGGTCAATACCTCGGGAAAGGTATCTTGAAGAATGATATCAATGGCCTCCCCGTATTTAGACAACAATGAAATATCCGTAAATCCTTTCCGCAAATCGGGAAAAGGAGCTTGGGCATCAAGAATACGCTTGGCCTTATCTGCCAGATATTTATCATCCCCCACAGCCATTACATCATACCGTTCCAACAATTTGTTGAAACTTATCTGAAATATGACGGGAGATTCGGCTTCCAATGACATTGTTCGTTATTTCAGGAAATTATTGGTCGTTTTTATCCGTATAAAATTACAACTTTGTTCGTTTTATACGGGTATAGGTAAATAAAAAGATAACCGCGCGACCGCCTCGGCCCTCGTTAGAGATAAATAGATTTCCGTTCCTGTCAAAGGCAATACCTTCCGGTTGCCTGAATCGGTCAGGATTTAGGGGGATTATTCGTTTCAATTTTCCATTTTCGGAAAGGACGGCCAACAATTTTCCGGCCGACGAAAGTACGTACAGATCTTCTGTGATGGGATGCCTGGCAATTCCCGATGGATTGAAGGTCTTCACTTTTTTGAGGTTGGTTACGGACTGCTCGTAATGTTCCCGGTCCAACCAGTTGATCGGATCTTGTATAGCTGCTGCGCTCAGGGAAAAAATGAGGTTTGCCTTCATTTTGTCCGGTCGTATTGCAACCTCATAGAATCTTTTTTCGGCCTTTTTACTTTTGGATAGTCCCTTACAAGCGATTATAAGTCGCAGATTACGCGCATCATACCCCAATCCCTCCGCGTTGCATTGAGGGCCCAGATTCAGGTAGGTTTCGTTTATTATTCCTAATTTACCTCCGGTTTTAGGTAGCCGAAAGCTATAGAGTTTTCCATCGCTCCGCAGCACATAGATCCAATCCTCCCCCTTGGCAATACCTTCAAAATCGCCTGGATCGCCAAAAGGTATTTCTTCAATAATTTTTTCTTTATCCAAATCGTATAGGAATACCATCCCTTTTTCGTCTTGTACGCAGTAGACCCTATTTTTACCGGCATAGGCCAAACCAGAAATTTCCTCTAGGACCTTGGGGAGTTTTTGATATGTTGCGGGTCGTTCCAAATCATACGGAAAATCGGTTTCCGCAGATTGTCCGACGCAGGAAAGGAGGGAAAGGGAGATGCAAAAAAACAGGACAAAACACAAACGATTACACATTTAAATTTCGTTAAATAAAATTAGTTATTCGGACGTTTCTTTGTGGCCCTGGCGGTAACGCTCATAATCTGGCCAAAAATGACCTCTCCATAAAGTGGTGCCTATCACACCATGGGAAGGTTATATGTTTAAAATATGCGAAATCGCATTGTTTGGCGGTTGGCTATTAAAAATAAAAACATTCGGAATATTTTAATAGGAATTTCTCCAAATGCCTGGGCACATTTTAACGGGACCATGGCCAAACCATTAATTATAAAATCTATTCTGAGCAAAAACCGAATACATTTTCTAGGGTCTGGCTTCTTTTTCTGTATGTCGATGCCGGTCTAATTCCATTATTTATACTGCCATTAAAATGGCTATATAGTGACAAACTGCTGCTGCCAGCACAAAGAAATGCCAGACGGCGTGGTTATAGGGATATTTGGTCCATAGGTAAAAGATTACGCCCAAAAGATACAGCACCCCACCGATAAGGATCATAGCCATTATCCCGGCAGGAATGGCTTCAAAGAAAGTACGTCCCCCCACTATCATTATACATCCCATAGCGATGTAAGCTAGTGTAGAAACAACATTCCATTTGCCGGTAAAAAAGATCTTAAAAACAATTCCAAGTGCCGTTAGGCCCCACAATATGGTCAGCAATGTGGTACCGAAAGCGTTGTTCATATAGATCAATAAAAAAGGGGTATACGTACCGGATATCAGGAAATAAATACCGATGTGATCAAGGATCTTGAAAACGCGTTTTGCCCCGGCGTGCTGAAATCCGTGGTAGAGCGTGGAAAAGGTAAATAGTTGTAAAAAACAAAATCCATAGACCGCGGCCCCGATAACGCCAGGCGTATTATTGCTTTTTATTGCAAAGGCTATCAGTATGGGAATCCCCACGATGCCAAAAATAATTCCGAAGCCGTGAATGATACTATTTACGAGTTCTTGCTGGATATGTGAATTGGGTTCCGGAGTTTGCATTAGAATAAATTGGGATTGGGTACCGTTGATCGAAACTTTCGTAAAGTTACCAAATTAGTTGAGAATTTAACCCAGGGAAAACGTTCACTTATTGCGTCAAGAATGATTGACTATGGTATCGACTGCGCAAGGCCATTGATCCCCCTTCCATTAGGGAAACCCAAGGACCATGGCAATTTGTGTTATTCTTGTTCGAAGGGTACTGTCTATTCTTTACCTGTTCATGGAGGTATATCTTTTCATTGATTACGATCGTTAGTTGAAACCCCGCCAGTACCCCACATGAAGATTCTTATACTTTGTTTTCTACCAACCTCTCTACTTCCCGTTCTCCTAAAATTTCGATTAGATCCTCTTTCTCTACAACTTCCTGTTTTAATAGCAGTTGTGCCAATTTTTCGAGTTCGTCGCCGTATTCGATCAATAGGTTCTTTGTTCGCTCATAGGCTTTAGAAACTAAGTTTTGCACTTGCTTGTCTATTTGTTGCGCCATGTTCTCACTATAAGGCTTGCCGAGCATTTGTTCGTTCCGACCCGTAGAATCGTAGAAACTTATGGGTCCTAATTTCTCGTCCAGTCCGTAGTAGGCCACCATGCTATAGGCCTGTTTGGTCACTTTTTCAAGGTCGTCTAGCGCCCCGGATGAAATTTCGTCAAAAATAATTTCCTCGGCTGCCCTACCTCCCAGGGAGGCACAGATCTGATCCATGAATTGTGATTTGGTCACTATCTGCCGCTCTTGGGGTAAATACCAAGTAGATCCCAACGACTTTCCACGGGGAATAATGGAAACTTTGACCAAGGAATCCACATTTTTCAAGTGCCAACTAACCACCGCATGGCCCGCTTCGTGGTAGGCGACGATTTCCTTTTCTTTTTCGGAGATAATCTTGCTCGTGCGCTCCATACCCCCTATGATACGATCACGTGCCTCCATAAAATCTTCCTGCTCTACCGCTGCCTTTTTCTTTCGAGCTGCAATTAAGGCTGCTTCATTACAGATATTGGCAATGTCCGCACCCGAGAAACCGGGACTTAGCTTTGCCAATAAATCTACGTCCACATTTTTTGAAAGTTTCAGGGGACGCAAGTGCACCCCAAAAATTTCCTTTCGTTCTTCTTTGGTCGGCAGTTCCAGGTAAATATGGCGATCAAAGCGGCCAGGGCGCAACAAGGCCTTGTCCAGCACATCTGGGCGGTTTGTGGCCGCCAAAACGATGACCCCTGTTTTGGGCCCGAATCCGTCGAGTTCGGTCAACAATTGATTCAACGTACTTTCGCGCTCATCGTTGGCCTGAAAAGCGTTGACCTTGCCCCTGGAACGTCCCACGGCATCGATTTCATCGATAAATATGATACTGGGTGCCTTCTCCTTTGCTTTTTTGAACAGGTCGCGTACCCGTGAGGCACCAACACCCACGAACATTTCTACGAACTCCGAACCCGACATTGAGAAAAAGGGCACCTGAGCCTCCCCGGCAACGGCCTTTGCCATTAAGGTTTTACCAGTTCCGGGAGGACCTACCAACATTACGCCTTTTGGGATCTTTGCTCCCAGTTTGGTGTAGGTTTCGGGATTTTTTAGAAAATCGACTACTTCCATTACCTCGGCCTTGGCTTCTTTTAAACCCGCTATATCCTTAAAATTGGTCGAACTTTCGGTACGTGTTTCCGAAATTTTTGCGGTCGATTTTCCAAAATTAAACAGCGGATTGCCCCTTCCCATTCCACCGCCTCCCATCCTGCGCAGAATATACAACCAGAAAAGGATGATGATCCCGAAGGGGAGGAGCCACGAAAGTATGCCAGTCCAACTGGTTCGGTTCTGGTACTGTACATCAACCTTGGTAGACGCGGGATAATCTTCTTGCGCCCGGTGCAGTTTATTCTCAAAAGCATCGACCGAGCCGATGGTCATGAGGTATTGTGGTCCTTCGGATGTACCGAATAACCTTTCGCTGATACTCTGGGGCTCTTGCGGTGCGTCCAGGTTGTCCTTTTTGATGTGTATCTCGGCAAACTCCTTGTTGACGACCATAATTTTAGAAACCTTCCCCTCAGCCAAAAGGGAGTCCTGTAAAAACCCCCAGCTAATCTCACTAGTTCCAGAGCCGGGGTTGGAGAATAAGGAAAAAATCAATATAAAAGATAAAAGGATCAGATAGAACCAACGAAAGCCCGACCCACCGGAGGGCAGTTTTGATCTATTGTTTTTTGGAAGGTCGGGCCTTCTGTTTTTATTTGCTTGCTGTTTCATTTCTCTCCAATACTGAAAATTAATTTAATTTGGTCGCCCAGGATTTTCATGCGCAAGGCCAGATCGTTATAGTTTTTTGAATAACTCTTTATCATCACTCTTTTGTTTACACTTATATTTTTTATAAGGGAATCTACTCCGCTTAAAGAGGCTAAAAGTATTCCACGTAGGTCTATTTTGAAATGACGTAGGTCATATACAAATGAAATCTCGCAATGCGGTTTAAGTTTTCAAAGCAAATATTTCAGACTCGGAAACAGCCCCGTAGATTCTGTCGAAAACCAGGCATGCCGTGAGCTCTCCCGTTACGTTCACTACGGTTCTGAACATGCCCAGAATACGGTCTAATAGGGCAAATATCCTTTTGGGAACGATAACTTTCAGTTTTTCGGTACCCCGGAAGGATATGTGATGCAGAAGAGCGTAAACGACAATTTCCAAGGTATAGCGTACGTGTACAAGTACAAAGATCATGAATTGACTTTTACGCTAGTAGGGGTAAGTTATAATAAGATATTATTTTATCCAATTTTTTTTAGCTTGGCGTTTCTCAGATTTGTCCAAATTGAGCAAAGTAACGCCAATAGCGCCAAGCCCACCGTAGACAGGTCTACCAAATGGATATCTGGTGACAATCCCGTTATTTTGTCCACTATAAATGCAACATAGCTCGATGGCATCCCTCTTTCCCCTAAGGCTCGGAGCACCCGATAGTGCCAATCGGTCAAAAAACAGTAACCCCATCCTTTCCAAACGCCCAATAACCCCCATGACCCAAATGTCGCCAGCAAGGAAATAAGGTTGAGCCTTCTCATTTTGGGAATTAACCACCCAAATAGATTAAAAAGGATCAATACCGTATGGAAGGCATAAAAAAAGTAGTTGGCTATATGTAGTCCAAAATCCATCATATCGGGACGGTTCCTTTAATCCAGCTCTAAAAAAAAGCCTATGGATTTTTAATTCATAGGCTCTTTTAGGATGCTCTAATATAAGATTAACCCAAATAGGAGTTCAGCATCCATAGTGTTTTTTCCGTTTCGGTAATGTAATCGCTCATCAAGCTCACGGTTCCCTCATCGGCAGCATCGGCAGCAAGCGCGAGAATACTGCGTTCTTTTTTGACCAAGACCCTAAAGTTGTCTACTACAATTTCGACTCCTTGCGACCCGTCGGTAACACTCTTTGCTTCTTTGACCTCGGCTGTTTCTAGATAGTCGGTATAGGTATGCAAAGGTTCTCCTTCAAGGGTCAGCACACGTTCCGCGATCTCATCTATCTTTACAAACGCGTCTTTGTACAGTTCTTCGAATTTCTCGTGCAGTTCAAAGAATTCCTTCCCCCTTATGTTCCAATGCAGACCCCTTAGGTTTTGGTAGAACACTTCATAGTCTGCCAATAAAACATTTAGTTCGATTACTATTTTCTCCGCTTTTTTCCGGTCTATTCCTACTAAATTTTCCATGTTTTTTTGTTTTGAAGCAAAGATAGGCGGGCTTTCCAAGAAGTGGAATGATATTGGTCAGTCCAATCTGTAAAATATACGAAACAACACCCTGGAAAACCTAAATCCATAGTAAAATAAAACCGACAGGTCTCAAGAAACGTTTACCGATATTTGAAGGTAAAAGAAAAGGTCATGACGAAATCCAGGACTGATTCTTATCATTGGTAATATTAAGACGAGACCCTATGTTTGTGTTTCAAATAAAAAATTTCTTAAAACCGACTACCCTCGAGGCAGGGGCCATAGAGGCATTTCGCCGGTTTCATTTTGGTCGAATGGACCAAAAAACGAAATATTATATTTTGTCTCACCCGGAACTGCCGAAAAAGGCAGTTCCGACCTCTCCCGAGGAGAGGTGAATCGGAAACCCCGAGGCAGAGCCATCGGGGAATCTTTAGATTTAATATGTAGATGTCCATTAAACGAGAAAGATATGAAAGATGTCATTAGAACCGAAAAATTACCGATAAAACTATGGTTGAAGGAGAACGAGATGGAAGAGGGGGCACTGGAGCAGGCCCGTAATCTTGCGAACCTCCCCTTTGCCTTTAAACATATTGCCATCATGCCCGATACGCATCAGGGTTATGGCATGCCCATCGGTGCCATATTGGCCACCAAGGGAGCTGTGATCCCCAATGCCGTAGGGGTAGATATAGGGTGTGGGATGTGTTCCTTGCGGACCAACCTGACACATATAGAAACACCGAAGTTGAAGGAAATAATGTCCATTATCCGAAAAACCGTCCCCGTGGGATTTAATCGCCATGAGACGCCACAGGATGAAGTATGGATGCCCGTGAAAAAGGAAAATCTGCCCATAGTGGAACAGGAATATAAAAGTGCCCTTTATCAGGTCGGCACGTTGGGCGGGGGAAACCACTTTATAGAAATACAGAACGGGTCTGATGGATATATCTGGATCATGATCCACTCGGGTTCCAGAAACATTGGCTTTACTGTGGCGAACCACTACAATGATATCGCCAAGGAGAAAAATAGGGCCTTGGGGGAAAAGGTTCCCAAAGACCTGGCATTTATACCGGAAGATTCCGAATATTTCGACCTATACTGGAATGAAATGCACTATTGTATAGATTTTGCATTGGCCAACCGAAAACTGATGATGGAGCGGACAAAGTTGGCATTTACGGAAATTCTGCCCGAAGTGGAATTTGCGGATTTCATCAATAAACCCCACAACTTTGCTACTTGGGAAGAACATTTTGGCGAGTCGGTCATTGTACATCGCAAAGGGGCCACACGCGCCCGGAAAGGGGAATGGGGCATGATTCCCGGTTCCCAGGGCACCCGATCTTTCCTGGTGAAGGGCAAAGGAAATGCCGAGTCGTTCGAATCATGTTCCCACGGGGCCGGAAGGGTTATGAGCAGGACCCAGGCCCGAAAGACCTTGGACTTGGAGGAAGAAAGAAAAATGCTTACGGATCAAGGTGTACTCCATGCCATACGTCATCGCGGAGATCTGGACGAAGCCCCTAGTTCATATAAAGACATAGATGAGGTAATGGCAAACCAGGAAGCGTTGGTGGACGTACAGGTTTCTTTACAACCGCTGGCCGTCATCAAAGGGTAAACCGAATTTTAGTAAACCAAGGGCACCCCGGGAGCGCGGACCGTCCTCCGTGGTTTCAACGCAATCAATGCGATGGAAAAAGCAACCCTGTGTTAAAAAATTGATCCAAAAAAATCCTTAATGGATGGGGAAGTACCGGGGGGTGAGCCTCTAAAGTCAGCTAATTTTTTGTTAAATGACCAAAGTCATTTCCCTATCCGATATTAGTTGATATATTAGTACAAGAACCCTAAAATGATACCGAAATGAAAGCTTTAGTAACCTTAAAAAACTTGAAGTGCAATAAAGGCAAAGGAAAGATTATAAGAAACCTGAGCCGAATTCTAGATGTACGCATTGTCGACATCAATGTGGACAATGGCACGATGTTTTTTGTGTATGCCAATGTTACAGCTTTTCAAAAGGTAAAACGGGAACTTTTCCGGATCGGGTATCCTATGCAAACTCCCAATTACCCAAAAGCAATGGCTCCCAAAATTTACGGTGGTGGCCGCTCATCGGAAATTTCAGCGGTATAATTCGGTCACCAATTTGTGTTAGCAACAGTAGCGGCCTATAGGAATCCGGCCTACGGGTTCTTTGTATTGTCCGGCATCTTACGCTTTCTATATTACCCCCGACAAACCGTTATTATGGAAATAAAAGGCATTGCTAAGATTACGAGCAATAAACCACCCCCCAATGATAGCAAACCTTGAGACTGTATTGGAGCGATACGTATTTAACCACCATCTAGGGTGTCATGAGCATCAACAACTAGTCCGCTATCCGTTGACAGCCTTCTTCCAACAAGGCGATCGCTTCTGAATCCGAAACTTGTTCGAAATTTTTATAAAACTGCCCCACGGCCTGAAAGTTATGGGGTGCCTTTATACAGATTACTTCATTGATTTTTGGTTCTGATTTAAATTTTGATATCACCGAATTTGGAGCCACGGGTACCGCCACTACTATTTTTTTTGGTCTTTGTTTGTGTATAAGCGCTACGGTGGCCAATAAGGTATTGCCGGTAGCGATTCCGTCATCCACGACAATTACGGTCTTGCCCTTGACCTTCTGGGGCGTACGGTTCCTGTAATATTGCTCGTGTCCTTCTTTTAGCTTCTTGCGGATTTCTACAATTTCTTTCTCGATATATCCTTGGGTAATCCCCTTAGTGTTGGTCAGGATTATATCTTCCACACTCACAGCGCCGATGCCGTATTCTTTATTTGACGGATGACCAATTTTTTTGGTCAGTACCACGTCCAATAGAGCATTTAAGGCCTTTGCCACTATAGCGCCTATGGGGAGTCCACCCCTAGGTATCGCCAAAACGACAGCGTCATCGTCTTTAAACCTTTTTAATTTTTTAACTAGTTGCGTTCCTGCATCAATTCTATCTTCGAACATTTTCTTTTAATTTTATGGAAATTTATGTGGAAGATTTATAAACTTCCGACGTTATTATTTTGATGGCTCAATAAATCGACGGGTCCTTCGTTTTTTGTAAGCTTAACTAGATTGCGATGGGGAACTTTTTACATGGTTATGGTCCTCATGCTCCAACATGGCGACCAAATCGGGATCAATTTCACTGATATACATTTGTAAAGTTTCAAAGACATCTTCCCCATACCTAAGATCGAATTGAATATCCCCATATCCGACTTTATGCCTCAGCACATTTTTGAACCAATTCATTTGATCCTCGCTAATATCCGTTTCCTTTGTGGTTACCTGTATCAAATGGATACTGGCCTTAAAAGTTTGGGCCAGGTTTACCATTTTTTGAATGGAAAAAATATCGAACCTCTCAAAATTAGTAGCGTAGACTATTTTTTTGAACCCGTGAAAATCGGTGTCGTTAGGTATGGCCAACACGGGGCAAGGTGCCAAATTCATAAGTTCGCTTGTAGTGCTGCCCAGGAAATTTCCGCGCTCTCGATTTCCGCTGTTGGAGCCTACCACAATGATATCGGCATCGAGTTCCATGGCATTTTCGATGATGGTATCGGGGGTGGGATGACCTTCGTCAATTTTCCAGGTAATCTTCAAAGGTTGGGGTTCGTTTTGTAGATGTTGGCTACAAAACGATATCAGTTTTTCACGATGGTTGGCAAAGGTTCGTATCTGTTCTCGGGAATAACTGTGCGAAAAGGTAGTCTCCAATGTGAGTTGCAACTCAAATACATGCAACACCATCAGTTCTGCATCCAATTCCTTACTTAGTGCATAGCTGAAACGTAGTGCCGGCACCGAATTCTCTGAATAATCGGTGGCATATAAAATTTTCTTCATCACCTTACAATTTTAAGTCGACCCTAAAGCTAGGAAAGGGAATCCTTATGGCAAATGACGCCCATCAGTCCGATCAAAATACTTTGGCCGGCTTTCATGGGTTTTTTTCGGCCGACGACGTACCAGATCGAAGACTGGGTCGGGGAGGCCATTACCTTGACCCTTCGTCAGGAAAACTTACCCATTTGTTGACCCTGCATTCCAAAGTGCCCGTGTTGGCCATTGAATAAAAGTGTAAGTTGGGTAGGTTTTCGCAAACGTATTAAGACCTATTTAGCATCAAAACGAACGCGTAATAATTGGCTTGTACCCAATAAAAAAACCCAAGACCTAAATCTTGGGTTTTCCAGTGTTAACTGGTAGCGAGAGGGGGACTTGAACCCCCGACCTCAGGGTTATGAATCCTGCGCTCTAACCGCCTGAGCTACCTCGCCATAATTTTTTTGTCCCAGGGTTATGAGTCCTGCGCTCCCCGCCCGAACGTGCCATTCGGTACGGGCGGGTAACCGCCTGAGCTACCTCGCCATAATTTTTTTGTCCCAGGGCTATGAATCCTGCGCTCCCTGTGAGTATTTACAAAAAAGACGGGCGTGAGGCCATAAGACCTTACCGGACCGAAATACCTTGCCATAGGCTTTTTAAGCGGCTGCAAATATAAAGTTTAATTTCTTCACTTGCCAAATAAGAATCCCTAAAATAATATAGGGCAATTATTTTTTTATCATGTAGAAATATATATATTGTCCGTTAAATTAAACAAAGAATGAGCGACAAGGTTAGGTTCGAGCTAGAGTTTGTAATACAATCATCTCCAAAACTTCTTTTTCAATATATAGCTACCCCATCGGGATTGTCCGAATGGTTTGCCGATAATGTGAATTCCCGAGGAGAAATTTTTCGTTTTATTTGGGACGGAGCTGAAGAAGAAGCCAAACTGCTAAAACGTAAAAACGACGAATTTGTGAGGTTTGCATGGGCTGAGGAGGACGATGGCAGCTTTTTTGAACTGAAGATAATTGTAGATGATATTACCTCGGATGTGTCGTTGTTTATTACGGATTTTGCCGAAGAGGACGAAGTGGAAGAGGCTAAAATGTTGTGGCAGAACCAAGTTTCCAGCTTAAAACAGGTTTTAGGTTCGTCCTAGTTATTGCCTATTTATAGGTATATTTGGCCTTGAATATTTCAAGGCTTTTTAATGGATACAACGGTAAATTTCAATGGCTCCTTACTGCTAAAGGATACCAATTTCTTAAATCACGAAAACCGTGGACTTCGCTATGGGGATGCCCTGTTTGAAACTTTAAGGATAATCAATGGCAAGATTGTCTTTTGGGAAGACCATTACCTTCGGCTTATGGCATCCATGAGGATTTTGCGCATGGAGATTCCAATGACCTTTACTATGGAGTTTTTACAAGAGCAACTCTTACGGGTAATCTTGGCCAATGATATGGAAAACAGCCCCGCCAGGGTTCGGTTAACGGTGTTTAGGAACAACGGCGGACTTTATCTGCCAAAGAGCAACGACGTTTCTTTTATCATTGAGGCCAGTGCCCTTAAAGATCCGTACTATACGTTGGACCCTTCTTCCTATGAGGTGGCACTTTTTAAGGATTTTTATGTGAACGCCAATAAATTGAGCACTTTAAAGACGAGCAATAAATTGACCCATGTACTGGGGAGCATTTTCTCTAATGAAAATAATTATGACAATTGTTTATTGCTCAACCAGAACAAGTTTGTGGTCGAGGCCCTAAATGCCAATATTTTTCTTGTCGTCAACAATACGGTGAAAACGCCGCCAATAATGGATGGGTGTCTCAATGGGATTATCCGAAAGAAGTTAAAAGAAATTTTTACACGGCTTGGGAATTATGCGTTTGAGGAATCTTCAATTTCCCCCTTCGAATTGCAGAAGGCGGATGAACTGTTTATTACCAACTCAATAACGGGTATACGACCAATAACCAAATTCAGAAAAAAGGAGTACAGCACTAAGGTAGCATTGGATTTATTGGGCAAGTTAAACGCAAAGGCCATCGCGGAAAGAACGTAGTGCCTTCATACTAAAAGCGCTCGAGCAACACGACACTAATTGAGGTTGGGGTTTTCCGGAGCGTTGGACCAAAGCAGATAGTCGCCTCCCAATTCCGTCATTTTTTCCTTCCAAAAGGCATCGGCAGATTTTTTGAGGATATCGCTTTTATATTCATTCTGTACAACGACCCAAGATTTGGATGTAAGCTCCTGATCCAATTGCAATGAGGCCCATCCCGAATAGCCAAGGAAAAACCGGATATCCGAACTTGTTATAATTTTCTGGTTGACGAGGTCGATAATATTATCAAAATCACCTCCCCAGAATATTCCGTTGGAAATTTCAATACTATTTTCGATCAAATGGGGGACCGTATGCAAAAAATAGAGGTTGTCTTGTTCTACCGGACCTCCGTTATATACCGAAAATGGAACGTTTATTTCCGTAATAAGTTCACTGATGTTATAGTCTAGAGGTTTGTTGAGGATAAACCCTACGGATCCTTCTTCGTTGTGCTCGGCCAGCAGTACGATAGACCTGCTAAAGGAAACATCACCGGTAAGTGTTGGTTCCGCTATTAGAAGTTCTCCTTTCTTTGGTTTTGTAACCAGCATATCCCATTATTTATTGACAAACCCGTTTATACCCCTTCTTTCACCTGTAAAATCACATTTCTGCTTGGTTGGACAAACCCCGGCAAGGTTCACCTATATTTCACCACATTTGATAATCGTAGCTGTCAATGCTACCCCAAAATGCTTTTATACATAAGTGTACAATCCGCTCGATTTGTTAAGGGCCGGAAACCGACATTTCGGATACCGCACAAAAAGCTAAAACCAGTACAGAATTAAAAATATGATAAAAAATGTTAACCGCAAAACACTTTTAAACAAAAAAGCACCTCGTTTTCGAGGTGCTTTTGTAATTTTCTAGAATCGTTGGACTAGTTTACCGAATTGCTCAATTCAGCACCAGCTTTAAATTTCACAACATTTTTTGCTGCGATTTGGATAGTTTTACCTGTTTGAGGATTTCTTCCTTCCCTGGCATTTCTTCTAGATACGGACCAAGATCCAAATCCTACCAATGATACACGTCCACCTTTTTTAAGAGATCCTTCTACGTTGCCCAAAAAGGATTCTAAAGCTTTTTTTGCCGCTGCCTTTGTAATTCCAGCGTCTGCTGCCATAGCATCGATTAATTCTGTTTTGTTCATAATACTATTAAATTAATTGTTATTAAATAATTAATACTCGAACAAATTTATATGGATTTGCGGTTAACACAAGTAAAATCAAGGGAAATAGACGTTTTTGTTGATAACTTGAAACGTTTGTTGATAACGTAAGGCATTTTTTACGCTAATTGCCTCGTATAAGGTCAAGTCAATGTACATGGGCGGTTGCAGAGAGGGTGGTGCCATTGAGAAGTTCTTGGACCTTCATTTTTCGTTTTCCCGGCAGCTGGACTTCCTGTAATTCCAGAAATCCTCCCGGTACTGCAACCTTTATATTTTTTTTATCGTGCAACAAAGTTCCGTTTTTAAAGGTGTGGACTTCCCTTGTTTTAACGCCCGAATAAATTTTAAGGACACTGGTTTTACCTGCATTGTGCAAATTGGTCCAGGCTGTGGGATAGGGACTAAGGCCTCGGATATGGTTGTAAATTGCGTCTAATGGACGGTTCCAATCTATCCTACAGGTTTCCTTATGTATTTTATTCGCGCTTTTTAACTTTTGAACATCGCCCTGTTTTTTCCGCTCTACCTTGCCTTGCTCTATAAGTTGAATTGTCTTTATAACCAGTATTGCCCCAAGCTCCATAAGCTTGTCGTGCAGGGATCCTGCAGTTTCATCGGGTAGAATATTTGTTTTTTCCTGCCAAATAATTTCTCCCGTATCTATTTTGTCATCAATATAGAACGTAGTGACACCGGTTTCGGTCTCCCCGTTTATGATGGCCCAGTTAATAGGGGCCGCACCGCGGTAGTTGGGTAGGAGGGAGGCATGTAGGTTAAACGTTCCGTATTTGGGCATTTGCCAAACTTCTCGCGGCAACATCCTGAAGGCTACTACTACCTGGAGGTTTGCCCGTAATGCTTTAAGATCCTCCAAAAACAACGCATCCTTAAGATTGGTGGGCTGTAGTACCTTTAGCCCATGGGCCTGGGCGTATTCCTTGACAGCGGAACCATGTAGTTTTCTACCCCGGCCAGCAGGCCTGTCCGGTGCTGTAATTACCCCAACTACGTGGTACTTGTGTTTTATAAGATGATCCAAGGTTGCAACGGCAAACTCGGGGGTCCCCAAAAAAACGATCCGCAAAGGTTCCATATAGACTAGATTCGTACCAATAAGCTGGTGTTAATTATTAGATTCACGGCTCTTTCGCCTTCCCGATTATACTCCTAAATTTACTCCTACCACTTTAAAACCCGAAATTTCGGCTGGATTAAATTGCGCCATGCGGCGTAATAATTCATCGACGTACGTATTTCAATGCCGACCCCGTAGATCGGCGATGTGAGATAATTCTCAGAATTTCTAAGATATTAATTTATATTCATTTTTGGTATTGATATTAATTTTTCCATCCTCCAATAAACCCTGAATGGTAGATAGGATAGCGGCTTCCTTGTACGGCAGCAGTTTTATTATTTCACGGGAAGATTGCTCTTTTTGCTTTAGTAGGGTCAGAATATCATGTTCGACCAATTTTAGAACGTCCTTATCTACCTCCCGCAATGATGTACAGACATCGCATATCCCACAGTTGTCCATTTTCTCTTCTCCAAAATAGGACAACAATTGCCTATTCCTACATATTTTATCGTTCTTAATGTAGTTTAACATGCGCTCCACATTGTCTGTTTTTACCCGTTGTTGTGCCTTAATTTTATGGGCAAAAACATTGATGGTCCGATCGTCTTCCCGCGGGACCAAAAACACAATCTCCAGATCGCTCGGTTGTGCGGTGTAATCTATAATACCATCCGTCTTTAGTTGTTCTAATTGGGCAATGATCTTTTTCTCTGGCAAATTTGCTTTCTTGGCGATTAAAAGAGTATTTATTTTGGTGTCGTAATCAAAAATTCCACCGTAGGTCCTTAGGATCACTTGGGTGGGTGCTGCCGTATTCCGATTGTTGTCGAGGTAATTAAAAAGCTGGTCCTTCGTGGCAATGAACCTAACGGTGGTTTTTTTGGAAAACCTTTCCGAAAGGGCTATTACCGAGTTTTGGTCCAATATGCGCAATCCGTCATAGCTAAGGGCCTGGTTCAACTTATAGGTGTCGCAAAACGCATTAAAATTAAACTGAAAATTTTCATCGGTCCCTTCTCCATAGGCGATCTGAAAGTGGTTGTTCAGTTTTTGGTACAACATCTTGATAAAGGGAATATCGGGCAAGACACTTAAGAACTGATTTTTAACTTGACTTTCATCCGTTTGGTTGGTAATGAGGACAGCCGCTGCCGGATTTCCGTCCCGCCCGGCCCTCCCGCTTTCTTGAAAGTAATTCTCCAAACTGTCGGGAACTTGGAAATGGACCACCAATCCTACGTCTGGTTTGTCCACTCCCATCCCAAATGCGTTGGTAGCCACCATAATCTTAGCTTTATTCTCCATCCAGCCTTCCAATCTTTTCTTTTTCTCCTTTTGTGAAATTCCGCCGTGGAAAAAAGTGGCGTTACTACCATTTTTGTTTAGGTATTGGGCCGTTTGTTCTGCCAGCCTTCGTGAACGCACATAAACAATGATGCTTTTGGAATTTTGGGCACATAATTCTTTTAGTCGGTATCGTTTATCCTCGACCACTAGTACTTTGTAGGCGATATTTTCCCTGGAGAAGGAATCCTTTACTACCAGGGCTTCCGTCATTTGTAGGTTGTCTACAATATCACGGGCCACTTGTTGGGTAGCAGTGGCAGTGAGCGCTATCATTGGGGTATCCGGGGCCAATTCCCTTAAAATGGAACAGTTGAGATAGGCGGGACGAAAATCGTTTCCCCATTGGGAAATACAGTGCGCTTCGTCTATTGCCAAAAGGCTTACGTCCATTTGCTGTATTCTTTCCCGTACAATTTCTTGTTGGAGGCGCTCTGGGGACAGGTATAAAAATTTGTAATTACCGTAAAGGCTATTATCCAATAGGTCGTTCATCTCATCAAATGAAATGCCGCCGACCAGGGCAAGGGCTTTGATCCCTCTCTTTCTAAGGGAGTTTACCTGATCTTGGATAAGGGCTATCAAGGGCGAAACCACAACACAGATACCAGCTGTGGCCAGTGCCGGCACCTGATAACAAAGTGACTTACCACCTCCGGTGGGCATAAGTGCCAACACGTCGCGGCCTTCCAGAATGGTGTCGATGATATTCTCTTGGGAGCCCTTAAATTCCCGAAAGCCCCAATACTTTTGAAGAATCTCGCGGGTTGCCCTAGACATTATTGTTTTTTAGATGGTTTACTATGAAGGTAACCCTTTCGGTTATGGTACCGATTGGGACTTCCAGGATTTTGTAACCGTATTTTTCATAGGTCCGTTTTAAAAAGCCGTACAAGAGCAAGGCCTCCCGAAAATCTTCATAACGTTCGTTGTCAGCCGTATAGATTTCTTCCCAGGGCGGCAACAGGAACACCTGGTCATACGTGTAATTTTTACAGGCGTCGGTAAAACTATTGTCGTAAGGCTGCCCCGCACAATCCATATAAGCGATGACGTCCGGGATTCCACGATCAAAAAAAACATACGGGCCATCCGTTTTGGAAACGCTTTTAAACTGCGCGATTCTGCCTTCCAAAATTCGCTTGCTGAACAATAGGGGATCCGATAAAAAAAGTTGTGGAATCCCTTGGGACCTGGCTTCCAAGGTAATACTCCTGGATATCTCGTGGATACAGGTAAATCCCTCTTCTTGTAACTTTTGTACCACCGAAGTCTTGCCAGACCCCGGACCTCCGGTAATTACAATTTTTTTTGGCTCCACAAGCTATTATTTATCACAGAACCCATTTAAAATTTAGGAAGTAAATGCTTATAGTCCACTAGAAAAAGTTAAAACGGGTTTATAACTAGGACGCAAAGTAATGAATTAACGGTAACACAAAAAAATAGGTACATTTTAAAAGTTTTCCAAAGCCGGTTATTCTCCGAAATACAGGGTGTTTGGCAAATTTCCGATTTTTATTTAAATGATCGTTCTGTCCGTTCCCTAACGCCCACTAGGGAAGGGGGTGTTCATGGATAGATGGAAGGATGTTCATTGTTGGGATTTACGGAAACTTACCTTCGACCCAAATATACTTGTAGAACCAGAAGTTTAAATCACTTCATTATCTTTGCAAAAAGAAAACAATGGATTCCAAAAAAGCAAATGAATTTTATGCCCGGCTCAAGGAACAATTGGCCGAAACAAGCGCTTGGCCGTCAGACTTTCTGTATAAATTTATTGTGCCGACCGATAGGGATAAAATTGATCAGATCAATAAAGTGTTCGACAATACGGGAGCTGTAATAGAGTCTAAGAAATCTAGCAAAGGCAAGTACACTAGCGTTTCGGTTACCGTAAACCTCAAGAATCCGGATGAGGTAATTAAAAAATATAAGGAGGTGGGACTCATTGAAGGGGTAATATCCCTGTAAGCGCAAAATTTTATCCTAAGCAGGCATTTTAAATATTATGTGTTCAAACCATAGTAGAAAGGACCATGGACATAAGGACAAAGGATTAAAGAAAAGTTCAATTCTGGGTTAGCTTGATCAAAAATTTGGTTTGGGTTACAAAACTGAAATTTTTAATGATTCGGGCCTTCGTCCTTGCGTCATTCTTCTTTTATCTCATATTTTCCATCCTTTACCTATCTCATTTTAACACTACTAGAACCTGTTATAAACTTCAAAATAGCTCCTAAAATAGCATTTGTTGTATAATTTTGTTACTTTGCGGCCGTTATCAATCTACACTTCACCATTTGTTAGGCCCAAATTGAAATGACTTGTAATGCAATCGTGGATTTTGCGGCACCTTTGGCTTAACTTAACATTAGATAAATCTTACAATTTGAATTTAGTAGAAAACTTAGAATACAATACGGAACGATCCAAGCTTATTATTCCGGAATACGGGCGGCATTTTCAAAAAATGGTCGACCATGCGGTTTCGATCAGGGACGATGGGGAACGCAATCGCGTGGCCAAGGCCATAATCAGTGTAATGGGCAACATACAGCCCCATTTGAGGGATGTGCCGGATTTTCAACACAAATTATGGGACCAGTTGTTTATCATGTCCGATTTTAAACTAGACGTGGAGTCACCATTTCCCATCACCCCCAAGGAAACCTTACAACAAAGGCCGGAACCGTTGAACTACCCCCAAAACTTTCCCAAGTATCGTTTTTATGGCAACAATATAAAGAGGATGATAGATGTGGCGGTAAAATGGGAAAAGGGTGAAATGAGGGAAGGACTAGAGTACGTAATTGCCAACCACATGAAGAAAAGTTACCTTAATTGGAACAAGGACACGGTGGACGATCAAGTGATCTTTAAGCATCTTTATGAATTGAGCGATGGACAAATAGACATGGCATCGGAGGGTGAAAACCTTACGGAAAGCGATCAATTTCTAAAATCGAGGCCCGCAAAATCTGCAAGGACCACAAGCGGAAAGAAAAATCCAAGAAATACAAATAGTCGCGGAAAAAAGCGATATTAAACCTTATAACGCTCAATGGGAACGTTTACAATTGAAGGTGGCCACCAACTTCAAGGTGAAATTACGCCACAAGGTGCCAAAAATGAGGCACTCCAAATACTATGCGCCGTACTTTTAACCCCAGAGGAAATTACGATCCACAACATTCCCGATATTGTGGATGTAAATAAATTAATTTCCCTTCTAGAGGACCTTGGGGTGAAGATTCAAAAAAAAGGAAAGGGCTCCTATTCATTTATTGCCGATGATGTAAACCTGGAATACATGCAGTCCGACGAATTTAAGCACGACGGACGGGGTTTACGGGGGTCTATTATGTTGGTCGGGCCATTGTTGGCACGCTTTGGCGTAGGCTATATTCCCAAACCGGGCGGCGATAAAATTGGAAGGCGCAGGCTAGACACACATTTTGAGGGATTTATCGGTCTTGGTGCAAAATTCAGATATAACAAAGAAGAACATTTCTATGGCGTAGAAGCCAAGAAACTCAAGGGCACCTATATGCTCTTGGACGAAGCGTCGGTAACAGGGACCGCGAATATCGTGATGGCTGCCGTCTTGGCCGAAGGTAAGACCACAATTTACAACGCGGCTTGCGAACCCTATCTACAGCAATTGTGCCATATGTTGAACAGGATGGGGGCCAAAATCACAGGGTTGGGCTCCAATCTTTTAGTTATAGAAGGCGTCGATAAATTGGGAGGAACCGAACATACCATGCTCCCCGACATGATAGAAATTGGCAGTTGGATCGGTTTGGCCGCCATGACCCGGAGCGAGCTCACCATCAAAAATGTGAGTTGGGAGAACCTGGGCCAAATTCCCGGTGTTTTCCGAAAATTGGGAATCACCTTAGAGAGAAAGGGCGACGATATTGTTATCCCCGAACACATGGACGGGTATAAAATTCAGAACTATATAGATGGTTCCATTTTAACCGTTTCAGATGCCCCCTGGCCAGGTCTTACACCAGATTTGCTGAGTATTATCCTGGTGGTTGCCACCCAGGCCAAAGGGGAGGTCCTGATTCATCAAAAAATGTTTGAAAGCCGATTGTTCTTTGTCGATAAGCTTATCGATATGGGGGCAAAGATTATCTTGTGCGATCCGCATAGGGCCACCGTGATCGGACACGATTTTAAATCGACCCTAAAGGCGACCACCATGGTATCTCCCGATATCAGGGCCGGCGTTTCCCTGTTGATCGCGGCACTTTCGGCCAAAGGCACCTCCACGATCCATAACATAGAGCAGATAGACCGCGGATACGAGGATATAGATTCCAGGCTACGCGCTATAGGGGCCCGTATCGTGAGGGTTTGATAATTCAGAATTGGTAATACTAAAAGTATAATTACTATTCTCAAAAGACCATTTTTCTTTTCCGTACAAGGAGCCAAATTACTACCGGAGCACCTATAAGGGAGGTAATGGCGTTGATTGGCAATACCTGGGCAGAGGTAGGCAATTGGGCAATGGTATCGCAAATCAGCATTATAATGGCCCCGTATACCAATACAGCGGGAACCAAAATCCTGTGATCGGTGGTGTTGAAAACCTGCCGGGTCAAATGGGGTACGGCCAAACCGATAAAGGCGATTGGCCCGGCAAAGGCAGTAACCCCACCGGCCAACAATCCCGTGGCCAGAATTAGAACAAAACGCGATTTTTTAAGATTTACCCCTAAGCTTCTCGCATATTTCTCGCCCAATAAAAGTGCATTAAGCGTTTTAATGGAGATTACTCCCATAAGCGTACCGAGTAAAACCACAAGAAAAAGCAGGCCTAATTGGTGCCAGGAAAGGTTACCGATACTGCCGAAGGACCAAAAAATGTATTGCTGTAACTTGTCCGAATTGGTGAAATAGGAAAGCACGCTAACAATGGCTGTGGTAATACTGCCGAACATAAGTCCAATAATGAGCAGGGCCATAGTGTCCTTAACTCTAGAGGCGACCACTAAAACCACGAGTAGTACCAAAAAGCTTCCCAAACTAGATGCAATCGCCAAAGTGATATCGTTTAGAAGGCCATAAGCCGCCAAACCTGGAAAAAGCGATACCCCCATGATTACAAAGGCAGCTCCCAAGCTTGCCCCCGAACTAATGCCCAGGACAAAAGGACCCGCCAAGGGATTTCTAAAGAGCGTCTGCATCAGAAGACCGCTTATAGCTAATCCGCCCCCCACAAAAATGGCGGTAAGCGCCTTCGGGATCCTATAGTTCCATATGATATAATTCAAGGAACTATTTCCGGACCTTCCCTCAAAAATGGAGGTAAAAATATCCCGGATAGGAATGGAAACCGAGCCTAAGGCTATATTTAGTCCGAAACAAACCAACAGTACCACAAGTAGCAGTAAAAATGAAATGCGATATCTTTTTGAGGGATTCACGGGCCACAATTATTGGTTAGAAAGTAAAAAGTTTAAATCACTTCAGGTTATAGATCATTAAGTTATAAAGGCGGGCAGACCAAATAGCTTAAAAATCCACTAACCCCCGACCGTTCGGAGGTAATTTCATTGCGTCTGTCACAACCGTTTCGGTGCTGTGCATTTCCAATCCATAGTTTAGCTATTCCAAAGGCTTAAAAAAATAGGGTTGATAGTCTGGCAACAGTTCTGGGTGGAAAATATGTACCAGGTCCTTTAAAATCATATCGGGACGGTTGGGGCCCAGTTCAAAGTACAGCAGTCCTCCCGTAGCTCCTTTTGTATTGGCGAACGTATAAATTTTTTTATTGTGGAAGGCATCAAACTGGGTGTAATGGGGGTTGCCTTCCTTTAAGCCACGGTACGAAATATATTCCGAAGGAGAGACCCAAAAGTCGGCACTTTGACCCTTCACCAGTACGTTCTCGAGGCTTAGGGACAGGCTTCCCGTGCCTTTGGTATTCTTCCAGAGATAGTCGGCATTGGCATCTTCCAAAAATTGGGCCGCCCAACTCTCTCCGGCCGGCAAATACCAAACATCTTTGTATAGGGCACCACTGAGTACGGCGGGTTTGTTTTGTGCTTTTTTTGCCAAGGATTTAACTTTTAGGTAATCGGATTTTATGGCTGCAAAAATACTATCGGCCGCTTCCTCCTTGCCGAAAAAAGGAGCAAAAAACTTGATCCATTCCGCCTTTCCCAACGGGCTCCCCTCCGTCCAGTCCCCGTTGTAGACCACCGGAATACCGGAACGCTTTAAGGTCTCGTATGCTTTATTTTGACCATCTATTCCAAAACCGAAGACTACATCGGGTTGCAGGGCCAGCACCATTTCGGTATTTATGGCTTCATTGTTCCCCAGCTCTTGCACTTCGCCTTTTTCGATACGTTTTCTCGTGGCCTCGGAGGAAATATATTGCGTATTGGTAAAGCCTACCAATCTATCGGTCGCCCCAAGGGCCTCCAAAGCGGGAATGTGGGTCGTAGAGGTGGCCACAATTCGTTCAACGGGTACCGGAACTATTGCGTCATAAGCACTTTTGTCCAAAAGGGACGTGTTTATTTTTTCCTTTGGTACGAGGGCATACGTAAAGCCGGTTTTAGAATTAGGCCATGGGGAGGTAATCCTAACAATGGTAATGCCCCCCTCTAGTTTTTCGACAGAAAACCCTTTGGCATCGGAAATGGTTATTTTTTTAACGGTCGCAGGTACGGATATTGATTGTTTTTTTTCCTGTTTACAGGAAAAAAAAGCCAATAGAAAAGAGAGTAAAAATAGATGCCTCAAAGAATTTTGGGATTTGGTTTTCGTTTCAAAAGTAAGATTATTTTAGGAGTTGGCGGGGTATAAATATAGGGAAGGGTAGTTTCAGATATTGTCCATTGCTTTTCGGCTAAGGCGATCTTCGGCCATATCGCTGATCCGGTCATCGGTTTCGTAGGCTTCGTTCAGGGTAAGTTGTAATTTTTTTGAGATTTCCCTTAGGCCCAATTCTTTGGCGAAGCGAATAGCGCTACTATATCCCGAAATCTCGTAGTGTCCCAATCGTTGGGCCAGCGCCATCAGGCCGGCATTGAGTACGTCGTCCTCCATGTTTTCGTTAAAGAATTGACGTACGGTCGTTACGAGTCCATCCACAGCATGGCTCGTATTGCCCAGCACAGAAATTTCGAGCTCATCACATATCATCTCGAGTCGGGTAAGATGTTGCTTGGTTTCCGCTAAATGATTTTCCAAGATAACCTTCAAGGGGTCGTCCTTAACCTTATTTGCAAAAATTTGCAGCATTTCCAAAAGCTGTTCCTCGGCACTGTACAAATCCCGAAGTTGATATTCGAACAGATCCTGTAACGTTTTCATACGTTTAAATTTTTGTAATTATTTGATAGATAATTTAAATAAAAAACCCGCCTGAATGACTAGTCGGGCAGGTCGAGAACGTGTGTAACCGCTACGCTCCCGCATTAACCCCGAAGTTTCGGGGTTAAACATCGCCTTTTGTGAAGTAATTTTTAATCCCGAGGTATTCGGGACTTAATGTTCGTTTCATGGGTACAAATTTTAACGGAAAGTTACTCTAAAAATAAAATTAAGAATGACGCTAAAAAAGTAAATATTGACTTGAAAAATGGTGGATTTGTGGAATAGTGAATTAGTGCATCGATAGATTTATTGTTTGATAATTCAGAATTATCCTTTATCATTTAACCCTTCGACCTTGAACCCTTAAGAATTCACATTTTTATTTTACCGGTGGTACGCGATAAGTTGTTGCATATTTTAACAACGTTATCATATCTGGATCAGACAAGTCTTCTGATCGTCTAATTTTAATATGACGAAATAATTTTCCAGTCCCTTCGAGAATGTGATTTGGATCGGGAAGTTCCGCTCCATAATTGAACCCGAGTGTCACATGGCCAGTGGCTGGCATTAGCCAACAAAAATGTTCGGTCTTTTTTTTGATGCCGGTGCCAAAGCCCACATTTTTTTGCCTAACCCAAACTACTTCGACCAACTGGGGAAGTACGTTGTATACAAGGGTTCTTGTTTCACGGGCGAGTTGTTGAATATCTGCGGAAAAACTCGCTATGGCGAGCTCAAATTCTTCGTTATGATCCATGTTTTAGTATTCTTACATCGTTGATCCCAGCCCATACCCCACCGGTTCGGGAGGAAAAGATACCGTCGGTCGGGCGTTCAGCATGGCAGGAGCACCAAATTAGACAACAATAGAAACCCCCTCGGCGCTGGAGCTGTTTTGTACGTCGAAATAAAAATCGATCCTTCCGAGGTTGATTCCATAGCACCCTACCTGATTTATTAGCATATTTTGCCCTTTTCTGTTTACCGCTATCGTGGGTTTGTCCAAAAAAGTATGGGTATGGCCCCCGATGATCAAATCTATATATTCCGTTTGGGCAGCCAATTTTAAATCACTGGGGCGTTGATCATCCCCGTAGGAATACCCAATGTGCGACAAACAGACGACCAAATCGCATTTTTCCTCGATTTTTAGGGTATGGCTCATGGTCTGGGCCACTTCTATGGGGTTTAAATACTTGGTTTCTCGGTATAGTTTTTTCATCACCAACCCTTCCAAGGCAACCCCCAGACCAAAAACACCTATCTTAATACCATCCACCGTAAAAACCCTGTAGGGTTTTACATGTCCGTCCATTAGGGTGTTTGTAAAGTCATAGTTGGCAGAAATAAAATCGAACTTGGCATTGGGCAATTGGGCGTACAGTCCGTCCAAACCATTGTCGAAATCATGATTGCCGATGGTCGCCGCATCATAGCGAAGCATACTCATCAATTTAAATTCCAGTTCCCCGCCATAAAAATTAAAATAGGGGGTACCCTGAAAAATATCACCGGCATCGAAAAGGAGGGTATTTGGATTTTCTTTTCTTATTTGTTCCACCAAAGAGGCCCTTCGGGCAATCCCACCCAGGTTAGGGTATTGGGCATGGTCTTTTGGAAAAGGGTCAATGTGGCTATGGACGTCGTTGGTATGGAGAATGGTCAGGTGCTTTTTGCTCTTCCCAAGACAAGAACTTAACGACAGTCCGCCCAGGCCTATCAACGCTGAAGTGGCAGCGGTGTTGGTTATGAATTTTCTTCTGTCCATTTTTGATAGTCGTTATCGGGTTAGTGGGTCTCTAGTTTTCCGTGATGCCGTTTTCCGTGATGCCGTGATACCGTGATGCGGCTTTCCCGGATGCGATGATACGGTTACTGGTTGCTACCTACTGCTCACTGAACACTGCGCATTGCATACTGCTTTTCTAATTTCTAACTTCGTCTTTTGTCCCTCTAATTTCGTACTTCATTTCACCTTTATAAATCGATCGTCGACCGCTGCGGTAATGGTATCGTTTTTGGTAAAGTAATCGATCATTGCCTTTCGGATCAAATAGTCGATATCGGTTACCTGGATAGCTTCCTTAAAAAAATCCATATGATCCCCGCCGCCCAGTAGGTAATTGGAGGTGGCAACAAAATAGTGCCTATTTTTATCGAAAGGTTTGCCCTGTATATCGACCGATCGCAAGCGGTCGTTCTTGTCCAATACTATATGCAGTCCGGAGATAGGATGTGCGGTATGGCTGGCCACCAAAAAGTCGATTAGTTTTCCGACGGATTTACCACTGAGTTCCACTACCATAATATGGTTTTCAAAGGGCATCACTTCATAGGCCGTACGGGCCGATACGGGGCCTTTTGAGATAGAGGAACGGAGGCCACCAAAATTGATGAGAACAAAATCTATTTTCTTTCCGGTCCTGGATTCAAAAACGGGATTTGCACGTTCCATAACGATATCTGCCATCAGGTTTCCCTCGGAGGAGTTGTAACTGCCATCCTCCTTGGTGATCTTTACCGGGGCGTAGGCCAGCTGCTCGTCCAATACTTCGTCTATGTGCTTTCCGTAGGACGCAACATAGGTCAAGATCGAATCCATTCCGTGTAATGAATCGGTGATCGGAATTTGATTACCCGTTATCCCCACCAGTTTTTCGGGAGATTGCCTACAGGAAACAGACACCGTAAGTGTTATGAATATAACAAAATGTGTCATTTTTAAAACCATTGATACCCCTATATTTGTCCCGTTAAATACCCTAGATTATTTACCTTTGTAAGCGACGGGGCATCCCTAATAATTTCGTTTAAAAGATGCCCATAAAGTTCTAAATGTAAAATTACATGATTTTAAAAGGACTGCAAGAAAAACTTAAGTACAAATCTGGGCAAAAGTTCTTACAGCGGGAATTGAAGGTTCCGGGGACAAAGATAGACCGTAGCAAAGGAATAACTTCGCTAGGCTGCATTGTAGATTTGGATCTGTTTGACGATTCCAACGTGTTTTACGATTTCGTCGATGAGTTTTCCCTACGGCCAAATTCGGTGAAGATTATCGGATACAAAAATTACTACGACAAGAATTCCCCTTATGCCACCCCTGTGTTTTCCGATAAGGATTTGGGATGGAACGGAAAAATTGAAAACGGTTATGCCTTGGAATTTTTAAACCGGGAGTACGATTTGTTGATCAACTACTACAACGAGGATAAATTGTTGTTGCAGTTAATGACCTTAAAGGCAAAATCTCGCATAAATGTTGGGTTTGACGGGGTCGATGAAAATTTAAACGATTTGATCATAAAAACTTCCTTAAAGGATTTCAAGACTTTTAAGGCCGAACTAAAGAAATATTTGATTATTCTTAACGAGATTAAAATTAAATAATGGAGCAGTTACGTGGAACAGGTGTAGCTTTGATTACCCCATTTAAAAGTGATTTTTCGGTCGATACGGAAGCCTTGGAGCGGATCGTAGATTTTAATATCGATGGGGGAGTGGAGTACCTGGTCGTATTGGGCACAACGGGGGAATCCGTTACCTTGACCAAGTCCGAAAAGAAATTGGTCATCGATACGGTGGTATCGGCCAATAAAGGAAGGTTGCCCTTGGTTTTGGGCATTGGGGGCAACAATACCGCTTTAGTGGTCCAGGAGGTGCAGGAAACGGATCTCACTGCTTTTGACGCGGTTCTCTCGGTTTCCCCGTATTACAATAGGCCCACCCAGGAAGGAATTTATCAACACTTTAAGGCGATTGCCCAAGCTTCGCCAAAACCCATCGTATTATATAACGTCCCCGGAAGGACAGGTAGCAATGTATTGCCGCGTACGGTGTTGCGCCTGGCCCAGGATTTCTCCAATATTGTGGCCGTCAAGGAAGCCAGCGGAGACCTTGTTCAGATCGTTCAGTTGATCAAGGACAAACCTTCGGAGTTTCGGGTCATTTCAGGTGATGATCTAACCGCCTTGCCCACGGTTCTGGCGGGTGGCTCCGGGGTTATATCGGTTTTGGGACAAGGACTTCCCTCCCAATTTTCTAAAATGATCCGGTTGGGACTAGAAGGCAATGAAAAGGAAGCCTATGGGCTCCACTTCGGGCTGCTAGATGGGATGTCGCTTATTTTTCAGGAAGGGAATCCTGCGGGGATCAAGGCTATTTTTGAATCGCTGGGATTGGCTGCGTCCACGGTCCGCCTTCCTCTAGTGGAAGCATCTGCAGGTCTAAAACAAAAGATTAGGGCCTTTATGGGAAGTTTTACCAGAATACCCGCATAGGGCTCCTATCTTAAGCGATCTTCCCCTTGGGTAAGTCTCTTGGAACTAAAATTGATTTTCTTGGACCTAACCATCCATAAACGAGTGAATGCGCCATCTAAAAATAACCTCTTTCGCCGCCGGGTAAATAAATCAATTATTCCAACCGGCAAAATCCACCCGGCACCCCAACGTTAAAACTTTCCAAAAGAAATTGTTATGGGCCATTTAGTAGGCTATTTTAGCAGGGTAAAAATGTTTTTAATATCCATTTTTAATCCCTAATTTTGCAAAATGTTTTTTAATTTGAGACGAATATTCCCATTTCTTTTTTTTATCGTCCTTTTGGGCTCGTGCAGTGAGTACCAAAAAGTGTTAAAAGGTACGGATGTCAAATCTAAATACGATTTGGCCGAAAAATTTTATAACGAGGGCGAGTATGCCAAATCTAATCGATTGTTCGAACAGATTGCCCCAAAATACATCGGTAAGCCCCAAGGGGAGCGGGTATTGTTCTTTTTTGCCGACACCTATTTTAAGTCCCACGACTACAATATGGCTGGCTATCAGTTCGAACGGTTTCTAAAGTCGTATCCCAAGAGCGATAAGGCGGTAGAAGCAGCCTATTTGGGAGCTAAAAGTTACTATGAGCTATCGCCGAGATATTCCCTGGATCAGACAGATACCGATAAGGCCCTTCAGAAATTGCAATTGTTTATAAATACCTATCCGGATTCGGAATATCTGGAAGATGCCAACAGAATGGCCAAAGAGCTTACCACAAAAAAGGAAAAAAAGGCTTTTGAGATTGCCAAGCAGTACAATTCGTTGGGAGAGTTCGATTATACCATTCTTCCTTCGGCCGTTGCCGCCTTGGACAATTTTTTAACCGATTTTCCAGGATCTATTTACCGGGAGGGCGCCCTTTATTACAAGATCGAAGCAACAACCAATATAGCCGTAAACAGTTTTGAAAACAAAAAACCCGAAAGGTTAAAAGAGGCAAAAGCGGCTTATGACAACCTAATAAAGTACTACCCCAATACAACATACAAATCAAAAGCGGACGAACTTTTGAAAAAAATAAATAACGAAACACAGAATCTTTCCAAATAAAACGTATATGAGCGACTTGAAGAATTCAAAAGCACCCGTTACCACCGTAACCCTGAACAAGAACGAGTTCGATGCCAAAACGGATAATATTTATGAGGCTATTGCCATAGTGGCGAAAAGGGCTGTACAGATCAATTCCGAAATAAAGAAGGAGTTGTTGGAAAAATTGGAAGAGTTTGCCACCTACAGTGACAGTTTGGACGAGGTCTTCGAGAACAAGGAACAAATAGAAGTTTCCAAATTCTACGAAAAATTACCAAAACCCCATGCTTTGGCCGTCCAAGAATGGTTGGAAGATAAAATCTACTATAGGAATACGGAAAAGGACGAGTAGTATTATGTTGAACGGCAAGAACATCCTTTTGGGAATTACAGGAGGTATCGCCGCCTACAAGACTACTTTTTTGGTTCGATTACTTATTAAAGCTGGTGCAGACGTTAAGGTAGTCTTAACGGAAAGTGCCAGCTCTTTTGTTTCCCCCCTTACCCTGGCTACGCTTTCCAAGAATCCCGTTCTTACCTCATTTATTGCTGAAAATGACGATGGTATTTCTTGGAACAACCATGTAGAATTGGGTCTTTGGGCAGATTTGATGATCGTTGCCCCGGCCACCGCCAATACACTTTCCAAAATGGCCAACGGCACGTGCGACAACTTGCTGCTGGCGGTTTATTTATCGGCCAAATGTCCCGTTTACTTTGCTCCGGCCATGGATTTAGACATGTATAAACACCCTACTACCAAGGCCACTTTTGAAAAGCTCGAATCCTTCGGAAATGTGATGATTCCGGCCACGTCGGGGGAGTTGGCGAGCGGACTGGTAGGGGAGGGCAGAATGGCCGAACCCGAAGACATCCTTACTTTTATAAATGAGCATCTTTCCCGGGGGCTTCCCCTGACCGGAAAAAAGGTGATGATAACCGCGGGCCCAACGTATGAGGCCATAGACCCGGTCCGGTTTATCGGTAATCATTCCTCCGGATTAATGGGTTTTGAACTGGCCAAGGCGGCCGCCAATTTAGGGGCCGATGTACTCTTGGTTTCCGGACCATCCCATTTGTCCATTTCCCACATTGCCGTAAAAATGGTCCAGGTAGTCTCTGCCGAGGAAATGTACCGGGCCGTTCATGGGTATTACGACGCTATGGATATCGTTATTTGTGCCGCTGCGGTAGCCGACTACAGGCCAAAAACCGTAGCCGAACAGAAAATAAAAAAGAAGGAGACCGAACTTTCCCTGGAACTAGTTAAAAACAAGGATATTTTAAAATCTTTGGGCGAACAAAAGGGAGAACAATTTTTGGTCGGGTTTGCCCTGGAGACCGAAAACGAAGTGGAAAACGCCTTCGGAAAATTGAAAAACAAGAATTTGGATGCCATCGTTCTCAATTCCTTAAACGATTCTGGTGCCGGTTTCCAAATGGCTACCAATAAAATATCGTTTTTGGATAAGAATCTGAAGATAAAAACGTTTGACTTAAAGACCAAGGCAGAAGTTGCTTTGGATATTTGGAACGAAATTATTGGTAGGATCCATGCGTAACTTCACAGCTTTAATTCTTTCTGTATTCTTTTCGATCGCACTTGGGGCACAGGAGATGAATTGCACAGTTACGGTAAACGCAGACCAGGTTTCCCAGACCAACAAGCAGATCTTTAGGACCTTGGAGCGTTCCCTGACCGATTTTATCAACAAAACCCAATGGACCAACAGGGTATATCAGGAGAACGAAAGGGTAAACGCCCGTATGTTTATAACCGTCACCAATTACGACAATAATAGATTTAAGGCCACGGTTCAGTTGCAATCCAATAGACCGGTGTACAATACGTCGTACAACAGCCCCGTTTTTAATTACAAGGACAACCAATTCACATTCGACTATATAGAATTCCAACCGCTGACCTATAACGAAAACACGTTCGATTCCAATCTTACGGGTGTAGTTTCGTTTTACGTGTATATTATGTTGGGGTTGGATGCGGATACGTTTGCCCAGGATGGGGGCACTCCCTATTACAAACAGGCACAGAAAATCGTCGCCCAGGCACAGGGCAGCAATTATGCCGGATGGAATCAGTCCAATGGCGAGCGCACCCGATTTGAATTGGTAGACAACCTACTCTCCAACACGTATAGGGAGTACCGCGTGGCCATGTACAATTATCACAGAAAGGGACTGGATATTATGGCGGATAATAACAGCACGGGAAAACAGGTCGTCGCTGGAAGCTTACGCTTGTTGGAGACGTTGGTAAAACGGAGGCCCAATGCCTTTTTGATCCAGACTTTTTTTGATGCCAAGTCCGAGGAAATCCAGAATATCTTTTCGGATGGTCCCAAAATCGACATCGTTCAGCTCAAGGAGACGCTTAATAAGATAGCGCCGTTTTATTCGACTACCTGGAACCAAATCAAATATTAGTAGTGTTGGTCTATAAACCCCGATAACTGCGTTACGCTCGTTTTGAAAGCATTCATTTACATCAGTAAATTCCTTGTTTTTTAAAACCTGCCCGTACCCCGCCAGTATACCGTGGGGCGGGCTTCGCAAGCCTTGTTCCCGGACTTTCTACTTCAAACAATTGGCTTTAAATACTAATCAAAATTATTTATGGGTCAGATCCAAATGAATTTTAACAAGTGCGCAAGGCGCATGGCGAATAGCGTAAAGCCAAAAAGCATTTCTTAAACCTCCATCACCTCGGCAATCGCATAAGGCTGCGTTTTATTTTGAGATTGGAACAGGCGGGAATAATCCATCACGTTTTCAACGCCATCCAAGGCACATAAAAGGGCGATGGCTTTAGACAGGCCTTGGAACAATACTTCTTTATCCGTAGGGTTCTTTGGTTTTCGGTTGCTGGCGTTCAGGGGTAGGACGTAGCCGCATCCCTCGAGGAATTCCGATTCTATTTGCAACAGTTCCACAGGGGAATAGCCATTGAATTTCCGCCCCAAATTCTGATTTACCAGCCCCACGTAATTTAATTGTAGGGAACCGTGACTGTCCGAAAGGTGTTTCCAGCTATCCTTGTTGTCCAATATATTGCCTACCGCGCAGCTCTTGGAGCATTCTGGATGTAAGGTTCCATTGTAAAAAGCGATATATAATTTTTTAATAGCCCGATCCAATCTTTTTGAAGTGCCCATGATTATAACCATTTAGTAATCGTATATCAAGTTACTAATTTTGAAAGCGATTATACGTATTATTAGTAGATTTTAACAATCTTCCCGGTTAATAGTTTAAGGGATTGTAACCAGGAGCGGCACTCCCCCTTTACGGTCCGCCCCAATGACTTAGTCGGGCGGGGGTCTGGGTAGGTTACGGGGCCAACGACTGCATCTCCACCAATTTACGGTAGACCCCGTCAATGGCCATCAATTCGTTGTGCGAGCCCTGTTCCACAATTTCGCCTTTTTGCAGGACCACTATGGAATCGGCATTTTGAATCGTAGAGAGACGGTGCGCGATGACGATGGAGGTCCGGTTGCGCATCATTTTTTCCAGGGCGTCCTGTACCAGGCGTTCACTTTCTGTGTCCAGGGCAGAGGTGGCCTCGTCCAAGATCATGATGGGCGGATTTTTGAGAACCGCCCTGGCGATGGACAAGCGCTGTTTTTGACCACCGCTCAACTTGTTACCACTATCGCCAATATTGGTATCGTAACCGTCCGGCAGTTCCGCGATAAATTCGTGGGCGTTGGCAATTTTCGCAGCGGCAATGATTTCCTCCTCGGATGCATTCTGCTTGCCCATGCCAATATTGTTGCGAACGGTGTCGTTAAAAAGAATGGAATCCTGGGTAACGAGTCCCATCAGGTTACGCAGGGATTTCTTGGTAATATCGACTATGTTGGTCCCGTCGATCAAAATGGAGCCTTCGTTTACGTCATAAAAGCGGGTCACCAGGTTTGCTATCGTACTTTTACCGCTGCCCGATTGCCCTACAAGTGCTACGGTTTGTCCCTTGGGTACGTTCAGGTCAAAATTTCTAAGTACGTATTCGTCCTCGTACTTAAAGGACACCTTCTTGAGGATTATTTCCTTCTCGAAAGCGGCTTTTGTGATGGCATTTGCCTTGTTCACAATTGGGTTTTCCGTTTCCAGAATTTCCAACACCCTTTCGGCTGCGGCGTTCCCTTTTTTAACATTGTAGGAAGCCTTGCTGATAGATTTTGCCGGGGTAAGTATATTGTAGGCCAGCCCCATATAAGCGATAAAGGACGAAGCGTCCAAAGTTTCATCGACCAATACCATTTTACCGCCAAACCACAGTAATACACCAATAACCATAATTCCCAAAAATTCTCCCGTCGGAGAGGCTAAATTTTGCCGGTTCAGCAGTTTGTTGGAATACGCAAAAAATCGGAAGGTGGAGATTTTAAAGGTTTGGTAAAACCTGGATTCTGCGTTAAAAGCCTTGATAACCCTTAGTCCGCCAAGGGTTTCCTCTACAATGGACAAAAATTCGCCCTGTTCCTTCTGTACCCTATCCGATTGCTTTTTGAGCGATTTGCCGATCCGGGAAATAATCATCCCCGCTATGGGGATAAAGATAAACACGAACAAGGTGAGTTTAACGCTTATAAAAAACATGACGATTATGGTGAAAAGAATGGTAAGGGGTTCCCTGACGATAAGTTCTAGAATGGAAAGAAAGGAATGTTGAATTTCCAGCACGTCGGAGGTTATCCGTGCAATAACGTCCCCTTTGCGCTTTTCGGAAAAATAGGAGATCGGCAGATCTACCATCTTTCGGTACATACTGTTCCGAACGTCTTTTAATACCCCGTTTCGCAAGAAGGTTATATAGAACATGGCGAGGTAATTGAACAGATTTTTTAAAAGGAAAAGCACCAATACCAACCCAATTACGAGTACAAGGGCCTTCATTTCGTCGTCCGCGGCATAGAGGGTTACCCTGTAGTTTAGATAGTCCTGAAGGTAGTCCTTTAGGTGGCCCAAGCTAGAATAGACGGGTGCTTCGTAGACTTTTTTGGTCTTGTCGAAGAGCACGTTCAGCATGGGGATCAACGCCGCAAAGGAAAGCGCGCTAAAGAGGGCGTACAGAATATTGAAAAAGATATTGAGATAACCGTATTTGCTATAGGGCTTCGCAAAGCGAAGAATTTTTTTAAAATACTCCATTCATCTAAAGTTCTCCAAGGCTGGGCCCCGGGATTTCCGATTTACATCTCCAGTTTGAGCTCGCTTAGGATCCTCTTTATTTTTGCGTCGAGTTCCGCGCCTACCCGTTTAAAGTTTTCTGCCTTGTCCAATTTGGCATTGGTACTAATGTAAAACTTTACCTTGGGTTCGGTGCCGCTGGGTCTTGCCGCAATCCTTGTGCCGTCCTCGGTTTCGTAGATCAACACGTTGCTTTTGGGGATATCGATGTTCTTTTCCTCACCAGTAATTACGTTCTTGGCGATGGAAGTGTTGTAGTCTTCGATCCATTTTACCTTGGAACCGGCCACGGAAACAACCGGATTTTCCTTAAAATCTACGAGCATTTGCTTTATTTCCTCTGCACCGCTAATTCCTTTTTTGGTTAAGGAGACCAAGTATTCCTTGTAATAACCATAATCTACATAGCTATCGATAAGGTCTTTGTAAAAGGAGCTGCCTTTGGCTTTGGCATCGGCCGCAATTTCGCAGGCCAGTAGGGTAGCGGTAACCGCATCCTTGTCCCGGACAAAATCGCCCACCATATAGCCGAAGCTTTCCTCGCCGCCCCCTAAGAATTGGGAGTCGGGAAAATCCTTGATCATTTTTCCGATCCATTTAAAACCGGTCAATGCGGTCTTGAATTCTACCCCGTAAGCTTTTGCCATGACCTCCATCATAGGGGTGGAGACGATGGTTGTGGCAACAAATTCGTTTCCTTTAAAGCCTTTTTCCTTTTGTTTTTCCAAAAGAAACTTGGTCATCAATATCATCGCCTGGTTGCCGTTTACGATCTGCATTTCACCTTCCAGATTGCGTACGGCGATACCCAGCCGGTCGCTGTCGGGATCGGTGCCCACCACCATATCGGCCCCAATTTCCTCGGCCTTTTTAATAGCCATGGAAAGGGCTTCGGGCTCTTCGGGATTGGGGGACTTTACCGTCGGAAAATCCCCGTTTGGTTTGGCTTGTTCCTCAATAATGGTGACATTGTGGTAGCCCGCCCGCTCCAATACTTCCGGAATGGCGGTAATGGAGGTGCCGTGAAGAGAGGTAAACACGATCTTAAAATTGTCTTTTCCCTCGGCGTGGAAATTCCCGTTTTTTACCGAGGCATTGATAAACGCTTCATCTACCTGTCTGTCTATCAATTCGATCAAGGACTCATCGGCGCCAAACTTGATGTCCTCATAGGAAAGCCGGTCTATGGCCGCAATGATGGCCCCGTCTTGGGGCGGTACTATTTGGCCGCCATCGCTCCAGTATACTTTATAGCCATTGTATTCGGGCGGATTGTGGGAGGCCGTCAGGACTATTCCGGCGTGGCAATCCAAATAGCGGACCGCGAAGGAAAGCTCGGGCGTCGTTCTAAGTTCGGAAAAGAGGTATACTTTGATGCCGTTGGCAGAAAATACCTCGGCCACGGTACGGGCCAAGGTATCGCTATTGTGTCGGCAATCATAGGCGATGACCACCTTAATGTTTTTCCCGGTGTGTACTTTATTTAGATAGTCGCTAAGGCCTTGGGTACTCTTTCCCAGGGTGTATTTGTTGATTCGGTTGGTGCCTACCCCCATAATCCCCCGCATGCCACCGGTCCCGAACTCCATATTTTTATAGAAACGGTCCTTGAGCTCTTCCGTATTATTTTGTTGTATCAAGGTTTCGATTTCCTTTTTGGTCTGGGTATCGAAAAAATCGGTCAGCCAGGATTTGGCGGTAGTAAATATAGTATCCATATGTTGCCTGTTTTAATTTTAAAAATACAAAGAATATTGTTTCTAATCCTGCACTAGGTTTATTTCTTCGGAAATGATGTAGCGGGATTCATTTTTTCGCGAGCGAACCATAATCTCACCGAGAAAGCCAGCCAGGAAAAGTTGGGTTCCTATGATCATGGCGGTCAAGGAGATGTAAAATTGGGGTTGATCGGCGATCAAACGGGCCTGCGGATTAAAAAATAGTTTATCGATGCCCAAAAAAAGTGCAAATCCAAAACCGATTATAAACATGACGACCCCCATGGCGCCGAACAAATGCATGGGTCGCCTGCCAAATTTGGAGACGAACCAGATGGTGATCAGATCCAGAAAGCCATTGATAAATCGTTCCATACCAAATTTTGTTTTGCCGTATTTACGGGCCTGATGTTGTACTACCTTTTCATCGATTCTGGAAAAACCAGCGTTCTTGGCCAATACGGGAATATAGCGGTGCATTTCCCCCGATACCTCAATATTTTTTATGACCTCCTTGCGGTAGGCTTTCAGCCCGCAGTTAAAATCGTGCAATTGTACCCCGGAGGTTTTTTTTGCCGCCCAATTAAAGAGCTTGGAAGGGATATTTTTTGCGAGGACCGAGTCGTATCTTTTTTTCTTCCACCCGGAGATCAGGTCAAAATTTTCATTGACGATCATATGGTACAGTTCGGGAATCTCTTCGGGGTTGTCCTGCAGATCGGCATCCATCGTAACTACAACATCGCCCTTGGCGGTTTTAAAGCCGGCGTGAAGCGCCTGGGATTTTCCAAAATTTTTAGGAAAACGAATAGCCTTTACACTTGGATTTTTACGGGAAAGTCGGGTTATTATTTGCCACGACCTATCGGTGCTCCCGTCGTCGATAAATATGATCTCGTACAGAAAATGATTGGATTGCATGACTCTTACAATCCAATCATGAAGTTCTATAAGCGATTCCTCTTCGTTGAGTAATGGGATTACGATGGACAAGTTCATTGGTACGGCTGAATATCTGCCCAAAAATACAAATTATCCGCGGTTAATTATTCGAAACCCGTTTGCAATCAACATCCATCCCGATCACCTTAAGTCATTTTTGGCCCTGCCTTCATCATTTGGCAGAAGGCTATCGATCAAAACAAAACCAGATCATTTTTTTGGCCGAATTTCAAGGGTACTATGGCGTACGGCACAACCAGTTTACACAAGAGCCGACTTATTAGACAAAAAATCCCCATTTCAACAATACTCAAGGTAGCTTTATACGGCTAAGCCTTCCGTTCCTTTTTTAAGAAAATCCCGGTGATCAGGGAAACAATAAATCCAATAAACAGATTGAAAATCAATATCATGGGGTACGCTACCCAAAAGAATTTTTTCTGCATATCAATGGCATTGTCCAGTTGTTCCGGAGTTAACTGTGGGTTCTTTTCCATGATGGTAATCCGGGAAAGCTCCGCCGTTTTATCCATAAAGTCGGGCACAAAGAAATTAATTAGGAGATACGTAAAGATCAGGGCTACAATAGCGGCCACCAGAGCGGTCCCTATACCGACTTTCATGGATTGCTTAAGTGTCAGGAACCCTTGGTTCTGTTTTTTAAAACTGGAAATGGCCAGGTATACGACCGCTACCAGGATAAGGGTGCTCACAACAGATTTGCCCCACCCCTGATCGTAGAGCATATCCATGGACATGAGCATTAGTGTAAAAACGATTCCGATACCACCACCAATGGCGCCATAGGTCCATGCAAACTTTCCGGTTTTAACTTGATTTTCTTCCATAATTTAGTTTGATTATTGGGTTATTGCAATATATGTGGGAATACATAATTATAGTCCCTGTTAAAAGTACAAATTTTTTATTAGTGAGACCCATATTTCAAAAGCCAAGGGCCCATTGAAATTCGATGGTCCAAATAACCCTGACGTCACCGTCGGTTCCCCGTTTTAATATCCCTCCCGATGGCCCGGAATTCCCGAATTTTAAAATGGCACGGGTATATTTTTCTTTTTTGACCAGATGTATTGTTGTTTTGGGAAAAATACTTAAATTTGCACCTCGAAAAATAGATTGGTTTTAAAATATTAATGCAATGAGAAAAGGTATCCACCCCGAAAATTATAGATTGGTAGCGTTTAAGGACATGTCCAACGACGAAGTTTTCTTGACAAAATCTACCGCTGAAACAAAGGAAACCTTGTCAGTGGACGGCGTTGAATATCCCTTGGTGAAATTAGAAATTTCAAGGACATCACATCCTTACTACACCGGGAAGGCCAAGCTTGTAGATACGGCAGGACGTATTGACAAGTTTAAGAACAAGTATCAAAAGTTTAAAAAATAATAGCATCCCGCTATTGGGAATAATTTAAGCCCCTGATTATAATCGGGGGCTTTTTTGTTGGTATCTGTCCAGAAAGTACGATAACTTCGCAAGCCTTGTTCCCTAACTTTCTGGCTTAGACACTAGATTGTTGTGAACAGATACTATTTAGTCTATTCGGTTATATAGTGATTTTAACACCCATGGGCCGCTAGGATTGGCCGTTAATCGAAATTTCAACGGGGTACAATCGACTTATTTTATCTTTGTACGACAGCCAATAACAGAAAAAATTATGAACTATATCTTATTTGACGGTCCGGTACGGGATTCTCTTTTGCCATTTACGTATACCAGACCCGTAGCTGAAATAAGAATAGGAATATTGACCATTCGAGAAAAATGGGAAATGTTTCTAGGTAGTACCACCACGACCATAACCGAAGATTATCTGTCAGAAAAGTTTCCTTTGGTGGAGATGGAGGAGAATGTATTGATCAACTCCTCTTTTTTACCCAATGCCCAATTGGTAGCCCTAGTTCAAGGGTTGGGCCCCCAAGAAGCCATTTTTTACGGGGAGGAGGTCCTCGCGTTCCATACTTTTAAATCTCGGGAGAAGGTCGATTTTTCTTCTTACAAAGCCATAGCGTATAGCGGTGAGGTTTTGCGAATAGAACATACATGGGATATTTTCTCTAAAAACGGGGAAGCGTTGCAGGCCGATTTTGATATGGTAACCCAGGGACGAAAAAGCGCGCCCATTTCCAAGACCAACACCCTTATTAACCCCGAAAACATTTTCTTGGAAGAGGGGGCATCGGTGGAATGCAGTATTCTAAATGCGGCCACTGGCCCAATATATATTGGTAAGGACGCCCAGGTCCTGGAAGGAAATATGATCCGTGGAGCCTTTGCGCTCTGCGAAAAGGGGTACGTAAAGATGGGGGCCAAAATCTATGGGGCAACGACGGTAGGTCCTTATGGGAAAGTTTGCGGAGAGATCAGCAATTCGGTAATATTCGGGAACACCAGCAAGGGACATGATGGCTATCTGGGAAATTCCGTGTTAGGGGAATGGTGCAATTTGGGAGCAGATTCCAGTAATTCCAATCTAAAGAACAACTATAGCTTGGTAAAGATCTGGGATTACAAAACGGAAAATTTTGTGCCTACCCAACTTCAGTTTTGCGGGATTATGATGGGGGACCACAGCATGTGCGGTATCAATACCATGTTCAATACGGGGACCGTAATTGGGGTGAATGCCAATATTTTTGGTACGGGTTTCCCTCCAAAGTTTATTCCCAGCAACAGTTGGGGCGGTTCGGAAGGATTTACCACCTATAGGCTGGAAAAAGCCTTTGAAACGTTTAAGACCATGATGGCCCGGCGGAATGCGGAATTCGACGACAAGGAGGCCCGAATAATGACAAAAGTGTTCGAACTGACCAAAAAATGGCGCAAGGACTACCCAAGTTCCAGCGCAATCCCAAAAGCCCCCGATACCTATCGGGACGGGACAAGTTCCAATCCGACTACAATCCCAATCTGGACAAGCGCAAGTTAGAGTCCAAATTCGTCTTCCGTGATGATGTGATGCCCCGCCAGTATGTCACTGTCGGGCAAGCGTGATGCCGTTTTCCGTGATGCCGTTAAACGCTAATAGTGGTTTACCGCCATATACTGCACACTGCACACTGCCTATTGTCTTCTAATTCTAATTTCCAGTTTCGTATTTTCCATCGACCTCAGACCCCAAAAATTTCGAAAAATCGGACGGATTCTTGATTTGAAGAAAGGTTCCTCCCCTAATGACGATGGGGTAGGTGACCACCTCGGGATGATTTTCCAGAACTTTTATCCAATCCTCGTCGTTTAGGTCAACGGGGGCACTCCCATAATTTTTGACAAAATTGGGGTGTTCCTTCTCCACAAGATCGGAGACATGTAGGTGAAGCCCGTCGGCAATTTCTACCCATTGTGTGCCGGTCACCTTGGTCTTGGAAATATCCACATCGAGTACCTTATTGTCCGATGCTTCCATATAAGCCATGGTTTGTTTTCCCAAAGTGGTACCGGAATGGTAGTACAAAATGTTTTCCCTTCTATTGGTTGCGATCGTTCCCATATTGCTAGTTTTAAGGAATCAGTACTATAGACTCCCTCAAAATTAAACGAATTGCGCACCAAAGTCTATTAAAAGTATATTAATTTCAGCTATACCGTATTGGAGTGGAATAATATTGAACCGGTTTTAGTGGGATAAAGGATAAAAGACGAAGTACGAAGTACGAAATACGAGATACAAGGTACGGGGTACGAAGAGGAAAGGACCAAGGACGAAAGATTAAGGACAGTGCTAGTTTCATCAACCGTATTCCTCGCCCTGTCAAGGGTGGGGAGCCGTTTTGTGCCAATTATCAAACACATCAAATTTATCAACGCGCGGTTAAACTACAGCCACAAAAGACAAAAAGATGAAGGACAAAAGACTATTGTTATTTTTGTCTAAAGTCTAAAGTCTAAAGTCTAAAGTCTAAA
>JAIRBC010000059.1 GCA_022008415.1 Cerina litoralis | reverse complement strand
ATATAACGAGGTAAGATTACACTTATCTTTAGATTTCAAAACACCAAATATGGTATACTTAAATACAGCGTAAAATTAATTATTAACCTGTAGCCATATTTCAGGACAAGACATAAACAGGTTTCGAAAGGACATCAGATGAAAGAACTACTCAGAAATACCATTAAGAAAATTCACCCTGTTGGGGATGAAGCTCTGGATGCTTTTTTAGAGTTGTGGCAGGAATTTGAGGCAAAACGAAAACAAATAATTACAGAAGCAGATAAAACTGAGCGTTACCTGTACTTTGTGATAGAAGGGAGCCAAAAAGCATATTTTCTTCATGATGGCAAAGAATATATTGTGGCTTTTTCCTATCCCTATGCTTTTACTTGTATACCAGAAGCATTTTTAACCCAGAAACCATCAAAATATTATTGGGAATGCTTAAATGATAGTAAATTTTTACGAATTTCATCTGACTCCTTTTTTAATTTCATAAAAACAAACAAAGAATTTGAAACGCTCCTTTTAAAAAAATTGCTTGGTACGATTAACGGACTGGTCAACCGATACCATCGGTTGATAGCACTTTCAATGGAAGAGAGATTCCTGGATTTAATGAACAACAGCCCTCAGTTGCTGACCTTCATTCCTCAAAAAGAAATCGCCAACTACCTCAAAATTGACCCAACCAATTTTTCAAAGCTTATCAATAAAGTAAAAATATAATCTTGGTTTAAACCAAGAATTATCTAGTTCTTCCTTCGCAATTTTGTTCCAAAATATTATTAAACATGGAACACAAAGGAGAATATCAAAAGGGACGAATGAAGGAAATGGTAATTCAATTTGCTTTAGTATTAATTGCTACACTACTAATCCATTTCATTTTTAATGGCGAACATATAGAGGAATTAGCCAAACTTGGTTTTCCTCAAAGTCTTGCCATAGCAATAGTTTTAAGATTGAGTTTTTATCCTGTAAAAAGTAAAACAAATGACTGAGTTCAAGGAATGGTTAATTCATGATTCCGAAGAATTTCAGTTCGTACTTTACTTCGGATTACTTGCCACGCTTTTAGTTATTGAAAGTGTTTTCCATTACAGAAAAATAGGAAGAGGAAAACGCTGGATTACAAATTTTCTATTGACGATACTAGCAATCGTATCAATGAGTATCATCCCAATCACATTCATCTCTTCGGCCTTTTTCGCTGAACAAAATGATTGGGGATTGTTCAACTTATTTGAATTCAACTGGATTCTGTTAGGACTACTTACATTATTACTAAGGGGATTTATCTCATTCCTAACACATTTTCTTGCACATAAAATTCCGCTATTCTGGAGAGTGCATCGTGTACATCACCTAGACACAGAGATGGATGTAACTACAACTGTTAGATTTCATCCTTTCGAGTTTGTCATTAACTCAATCATAGGAATACCTATTGTACTTGTATTTGGTTTTCCAGTTTGGGGACTGATGCTTTACGAATTATTTGACATAGTAATTACACTTTTATCCCACTCAAACATTTCTTTTAATCGTAAGGTGGAACGAATTATACGATATGTTTTTGTAACTCCTGATTTGCATCGAATACATCACAGTTCATATCAACCAGAGACTGATAGCAATTTCAGTGCTGTATTTCCAATTTGGGACGTTTTATTTGGCACATTCAAAACGAAAACCAGAACAGAACCAAAAGAAATGGAACTTGGACTAGAAGAAGTTCAGGACGACAGAGTTGATAAAGTTGGCTGGTTATTGAAAAGTCCATTTCTTAAAGACATTAAGAATGAATAGCCAAATACTATTTAAAATAGGACCTCCAAACCTTTACAAAACATGTATAATATTAATGCTGATGATTGGGGTGCTTCCTATAAAACCCATAATTGGATTTCCGTGGAACTTGTTAGGGTTACCTATCTTATTCTTCGGCATATATGTTTCATTAAAGGCAAAAAAACAATTTAAGAAAAGTAAAACTCCTATTTTACCGAATGCTTCACCAATTCAATTGCATCAAAACGGACTTTATAAATTCACAAGAAACCCAATGTATTTGGGAATTGTCACAGGTCTTATTGGTATTGCTTTATTAACAACCAGGGTAATAAACTTCGTTTTCCCTATAATATATTTTTTCATTATGGACAGGCTTTTTATCATTACGGAAGAAGCCAATCTGAAAAAAGAGTTTGGAAAACAATTCTTAGATTATAAGAGACAAACTCGCAGATGGATATAAATACGGCATACAACAAGGTGTATAAGCAATAGCGGGGTGACGTGCATACTTGAACCATTTTTGCGTTTAATTAAGTATCTTGCTAACTGACAGTTTAGTGGGTTGAAATCCGCTACTGCTCATACACGAGACCGTTAGCCACAAGCTGGTACGTTAAAGGGACATCCTTTACAAAGTTAAAGGCACATAGTTTACACTTTTTTAGGTTATAATTTGAGATCAAAATCAAATTATCATGCCTTGGAAAGAAACAACGACTATGGAACAAAAGATTGAATTTATCTGTGAATGGCGAACCGGAAAATACACCATCACCGAATTATGTAAAAGCTTTGGAATCTCCAGGCCAACCGCTTATAAATTAATCAACAGGTTCGAAGAACAAGGTTTTGAGGCGTTAAGGGAACAGTCCAGGGCCCCTGGAAAACATCCTAATGCAACCCGTCAAAATATCATTGATGGCATTCTAAATTTAAAGACAAAGCACAAGCACTGGGGAGCCAAAAAGATCAGGGAACTGTTGTTTAAAGATTTTACGCAGCAAGAAGTCCCTTCCGTGGTCACCGTCCATAATATCCTAAAGAAAAACGGTTTTGTATGTCCGCAAAAAAGGATGCGAAGGGTCAAGCCCATATACCCCATTTTTGATCCAAAAGCATGCAATGAGGTCTGGAGTGCCGACTACAAAGGAAAGTTTTTAATGGGCAATAAGATCTACTGCCATCCCCTAACGATCGCGGATTCCAGAAGTCGGTTCCTGTTCACCGCAAAAGGACATTACCATGAAACATTAAAGTTGGCCAAGGCCGAGTTTACAAGGGTTTTTAGGATCTATGGCATCCCCCGGCAGATCCATACCGATAATGGCAGTCCCTTCGGATCTGTAAGGGCGATCCAACGATTTACCCAACTATCGTACTGGTTTATCGACCTGGGCATCGCCCCCGTTTTCTCGGACCCGGCGCACCCGGAACAAAACGGAAGACACGAACGCATGCACCGCGATCTAAAGGCAGCTTGTGCAAAACCCTCGGCCTATGACCTAAAAGCGCAACAAAGACGTCTGAACCACTTTGTAAAGGAATATAACCACATAAGACCACATGAAGCTTTGAACATGAAAACACCTGCGGATATGCATGATTTTTCCACTAGGCCGTTCCCTGAAAAATTACCTAACTTTGATTACGATGCCGACTATAAGGTTCTTAAGGTGACAAAAAATGGATCCATACGATGGAAATCCTATTATTGGGTATACGTGACCGCCGCATTAATGGGAAAATATATTGGGATCCAGGAAATGGGCAACGGAATTTGGAGGGTATTTTATAGAAACACATTTTTAGGTTTCTTTGATGAAAAGTATTTGAGAAATAAAGAACAAGCAACAAGGTTAGAAACTAATTTGGTGTAAAGGCTAATCTTTAACTTGTGTAAACCATGTGCCTTAACGAACAGCTCTATACACGTGTTAAATTGTTAATTATTACACGTGTTTGAATTAATTATTATTATCTTTGATTTAAGTCGAATCCTAGAATAAATGTTATGAATACAAAACTCACCTTAACGATCGAACGAGAGATAATTGAACGTGCTAAAGAATATGCAAAAGAAAAAAATCGCAGCTTGTCGGATATTATCGAAAACTATTTGAAAATTATTACCAAAGAAGATCGTGAAAATATAGGCAAACCGCTTAATCCTGTTGTAAAATCATTAAAGGGCTCTTTTAAAACAAATAAGAAAATGGACTACAAGAAAGAGCTTAGAAATCGATTGGAAAAAAAATATTTATAAATGGACAATGTTCTAATCGACACGGATGTAATATTGGACTTCTTTTTTGACCGAGAACCATTCGCGGAATATGCCACTGAACTCCTTAATCTCTGCGAAGAGAAAAAGCTAAACGGATTTACAACCCCGGTAATAATTTCTAACGTTTATTATTTACTTAATAAAGTGGCCAAGCATGAAGTAATAATTGAAAAAATAAAGCAACTTCTATCAATAATCGATATTATCAAAATGGATAAGAACGTTGTTTTAAACTCACTTAACTCCGATTTTAAAGATTTTGAGGATGCTTTACAAAATTTCTCGGCCGTGGAGAACGGAAAAATAAAGATTATCCTAACAAGAAACATAAAGGATTTTAAAAAAAGTAAACTAGCTGTACTTACTCCCGAAACATATTTGAAAGGGAAGGCCAGTGGCTAACAACGGCTCATAGCAAATAGGGCAGAAAACTACTAGATTAAAGGCTTGGGTGTGTTTTTGGAGCCCGCCAAATTGAAAATTACGCGATAGCAAAATATCCAAATTTTGGCAATCCAAAAAAAAGATTATCACAAAATGCAAAAGTTTTGGCTACGGGCACACCGGAAAGGACACGGCCCATCTCCTGCCCTACTTGCCATAGCCAAAGCCGTTCGGGTGCAATAGGCCCGTCTTTGCTGTCTTCCCCTGGTATTTTATTTAAAGGGACATGGGAAATATGGTATTGGAGATAAAACCAATGAGGTTTTATCTTCCCAAACTTGTCGATGTGGATTGTGGAGAGTTGCACTATCCGTACGTTTACAACGCACAAAAGTTTGGAAAAGGTAGTGGAAAAAACTTACAAAGTCAAGTTTTCCCGCTTCCGATC
>JAIRBC010000058.1 GCA_022008415.1 Cerina litoralis | reverse complement strand
CTAATTCAAATATGTAATAATCAAAAACCCAGGCGACATTGCTTGTAGTTAACCGTATCACGGCCTAACCGCATCAGGGTATCACCGTATCACCGTATCACGGGTAACCAATTATGAATTCAGAATTTTTTTAACCAGAAACCATAATCCACTAGTTCACTAACAACTACCATCAACCCCCTTTCCCTCCTTCCAACACCTCCCGCATGGCCCTGGCCTTGAGCAGGCATTCCTCGTATTCCCTTTCGGGAACCGACCGGGCCGTTATGGCGCTCCCGACGGAATAGGAAACGTATTTTTTATCGGCGTTATATAGGATGCTGCGTATTACCACGCTAAAATCGAAATTGCCATTAGGGTCAAAATACCCCATCGCGCCACTGTACAGTCCCCGTTTGGTAGCTTCCAAGGTCTCTATGATCTTCATGGCCGATACCTTTGGTGCGCCGGTCATACTGCCCATTGGGAAGGTTTCCACAATGATTTCGACCGGATTCTTGGACGGTAAAACCCGGGCCGTGACGGTAGAGATCATCTGATGTACCTGGGCATAGGAATACACCTGGCACAGCTCCGCTACCCCAACGCTCCCCCTGATGGCCCCTTTGGAGAGGTCGTTCCGCACCAGGTCTACGATCATGATGTTCTCCGCGCGTTCCTTTTTATCGCATGCCAAGGCCATTTTTAAATGGGTGTCCTCCGATGTACCGGCCGCCCGCCTGGCGGTTCCCTTGATGGGCTGGGAAATGACCTTGCTTCCCTCCTTCTTTAAGTACCGTTCCGGGGAAGCGGACAAGAGATACATTTCGCCCGATCTAAAAAATGTGGCAAAAGGGGGTCGTGAGATGGAATTTAAGCGACCGTAAGTAGCGGCGGGATCAATAACAACGTCCTCGGCATAGAATTCTTGGCAAAAATTGGCCTCGTAAACATCCCCTCTGTGGATATGTGCCAATAGTTGGTCTACCTTGTTGTAATAGGCATCCTTAAATATCCGCATTTTGATATTAATAGAGGATGTATTTGTTTGCCGGCCTACCGGAAAGGCGGAAATCGCCCTAAAATCGGGTTCAATCTCGTCCTTTAATTCCTTCATATATAAAAAATGGACCCTATCCCCGATAATTCTAATTATTTTCTTGGGTCGAAAGAAATAGAGTTTGGGAAAATCGAGTCCGTCGTAATTGTGGGACTCCAACTGCTCTATTTCGTTTTTAAGGTCGTAGGAGAGATACCCGAAGATCCAATCACCGACCTCGTTTTGGTATTTGGTCAATTCTTCAAAGCCGTTTTGGTCATCTACCCTCAAGGAAGTATGGGCCTCCACGGCCAGCAGGGCATCAAAGGAACTATAAGGGTCTTTGTGGCCGTTGCCGTCCAACCACATTACCTCCCCAAACTGTTGTCCCCATTGCAGGAGGGATTCCTTGAAAGAGGGGATGGAAGGTAGTTTAAAAGACGATTTAGTTCTCAAGTTGGTTTTTTGTCGTTTTGGCTTTTCGCTTTGCGCTTTACGCTATACGCTTCTGGCGCAGGGCGCACAGCGATTTATCGACGAAATTAATCCAAATAAGACGGAGTTGTACGTTTTTTGTATAATTTTGCGCTCGAAAACATCCAAACGGATTGTTTTACAAGTATATAGAGAAGGTTAGAAGGACAAAGGGCGGAAGGGCGAAAGACAATTATGAATTCAGAATTCTGAGTTCATAAAAACAACCATCAACAATAAACGATTGAGTATTGGAAAATAAAACGGTAAGACTATATTTTATCGATGCCATGCGGGCGTGGGCCATTCTTATGATGCTTCAAGGGCATTTTGTGGATGGTTTGTTAGACAATGCTTTCCGCGATACCGGGAGCCTGGGATTTAATATCTGGAAGTACTTCCGTGGGGTTACGGCCCCCGTATTTTTTACCGTCTCCGGGTTTATTTTTACCTATCTGCTGGTAAGGGGCGACAAAAAAGGTTTTGAGAATCCAAGGGTACAAAAAGGGATCAAAAGAGGACTTCAGCTCTTGTTTATCGGGTATTTGCTCCGCACCAATATTTTTGGCCTGTTAAACGGGCAGATCTATCCCTCCTTCTACCTCGTGGACGTGTTACATTGCATCGGGTTTTCGCTCATAGGGATCGTGGGCATCTATTTGCTTACCTACAATAAAAGGAATTTCTGGTTTCCGTTGGTTCTTGTATTGACAACCTTTATCCTGTTTATCCTTGAACCGGTGTACAAACAATGGTCGTATGCCTTTTTACCCGAAATTATGGCCAACTATCTGACCAAAACAAACGGATCCGTATTTACGGTGATTCCGTGGTTCGGTTACACGACCGTCGGGGCCTTTGTTTCGCTTATTTTTACCCGGCATAAAAATGCCAAACTGCTGTATCCCATAGCTATCACGGTTTCCGCACTCATAGGGCTTTCGCTAATTTTCCTGTCTTCCGATTTGTTCCGGAGCCTATACCAGCTTACCGGCCTACAATTGTTCGCCTCTGTTTATGGCAACAATTACCTCTTTATTCGATTGGGGGACGTCTTTTTGGTCTTTGCCATTTTTATGATTTTTAGAAGGTTTATGACCAACCGTACCATTCTAGGCATTGGCCAAAGTACGCTGACTATTTACGTGGTACATTATATTATTTTATATGGCAGTTTTACGGGCTTGGGTCTGTACTACTTCCTTAACCATTCCCTCTCCCCGGCCGTGGTCATTCCCGGAGCGGTCGTTTTTATGGCGGTCTGCACCTATCTTTCCCTGAAATACGAAAAGAATAAGGCAACCATAAAAGCAAATATGGCAACCGGACTTCAATTTCTTTGGAACCAAGCCGAACCATGGGTTTTCTTTACCCTTAAGCTTTTTAGGACCTATTTGCAAAGGGCGCGACTTGCCGTTCTTAGGTTGATCGGACTGGAAGGGAATTAGTTGTGGCCGTACGCTGTTCTCAAGAAACTAGAAACTAGAGACTAGACCAAAAGTTCAAAGTTGAAGGTTCAAAGTTAGGGATTGGAGCACTTTTCAACTATAAACCAATATCTTGCTTATTCACTAGCCCACTAGCCTAAAAAACATCCCCCCTACCCCCCTTCAAAGGGGGAATCCGTTGTCTCACTAATTCCTCTAAAAGTTAAGAATGCAGAATTATGAATTCATCTAACCTGAAACTAGAAATTAGAAACTAGAGCCTAGAGCCTAGAGCCTAGACTAAAGTTCAAAGTTGAAGGTTCAAAGTTAGGGATTGGAACACTTTTCAACTATAAACCAATATCTTGCTTATTCACTAGCCCACTAGCCTAAAAAACATCCCCCTACCCCCTTCAAAGGGGGAATCCGTTGTCCCACTAATTCCTCTAAAAGTTAAGAATTCAGAGTTATGTGTTCATCAAACCTGAAACTAGAAATTAGAAACTAGAGCCTAGAGACTAGAGACTAGACCAAAAGTTCAAAGTTGAAGGTTCAAAGTTAGGGATTGGAACACTTTTCAACTTTAAACCAATATCTTGCTTATTCACTAGCCCACTAGCCTAAAAAACATCCCCCTACCCCCCTTCAAAGGGGGAATCCGTTGTCCCACTAATTCCTCTAAAAGTTAAGAATTCAGAGTTATGAATTCATCTAACCTGAAACTAGAAATTAGAAACTAGAGCCTAGACTAAAAGTTCAAAATTCAAGGTTCAAGGTTCAAAGTTAGGGATTGGAACACTTTTCAACTTTAAACCAATATCTTGCTTATTCACTAGCTCACTAGCCTAAAAAACATCCCCCTACCCCCCTTCAAAGGGGGAATCTGTTTTTAGCTCAAATGTAAATCCGATTATAATTTGAACATCTAACCAATTAGCTGTGATCTAAAATTCTAGTTCCAATTAACTCCCCCTTTGAAGGGGGTCAGGGGGATGTTAGTGCTTGAATGTTCCCTACTTGTTAATTAAGATTCAAACTTCCAATTTTATAAAACCATCAACCTTGAACCATCCCCTGCCTACTGCAACTGCCAACTTCTTTCTAGTTTCTAATTTCTAATTTCGTATTTTCTATCAACCATCCCCTGCCTACTGCCAACTGCAACCACCAACTGCCTTCAAATTTCGTATTTCTAATTTCGTATTTTCCCTTTGCCCTTAAACTTTGACCCTTTACCCTTTACCTTAAACCCTTAAACCAAAATTTCCGTACCTTGATCCACGATTGATATCTGGTATCCCCGACCCATGATCATAAAAAAACGAGTCTATAAGGCGGACAAAAAAGCGAATCCCTTTATCGGGGTCTTGCTCTTTTTTATTTCCATTCTACTACTCCTCGTTACAGGTCCGATCGGATTTATCTACGGACTTTTTTACAAATTTATCCAAAAAGGTATCGTCGGACTGGGGGAATACACCTTAAAAGTAGCCGTATCCATAGACCAATTGGGGAACGTTATAATGCAACACCTGTTGGATCAACTGTGGATCAAAAAAGATGGATATCGGTTTGGGAACCGGGACGAAACGATCTCCAGTGCCATTGGGCGCAATAAAAAGCTGGGGACGCTAACGGGGTTTGGAAGAGCAATAGACAAATTCCTGGACAGGATAGACCCCAACCATTCCCTCAATTCCATCGACTACTATATTGAACCGACCACCCAAATAGTTGAAAAGGTGGCCTGGATCCTTTTGGTGGACCAGCGAATTTTAAGTACCCGAAGCAAAGGGAAAAAGACCTATGATCTCCCGGGAGGGAAAAAGAAATTGGGGGAGACCGATACCCAAACCCTGATCCGGGAAATAAAAGAGAAACTCACGGTTAACCTAGACCCCACCCACATGGAGTTTGTCGGAATTTTCGAAGCCCGTGCAGTTGGCCGTAAGCCCGAGATCCTTGTGCGGAAAACGTGCTACTACGCATCCTATAACGGGACATTGGCCCCGGCAACGAAAACTGCCGAGCTGGTCTGGTTAAGCTACGAAGACCGGGAAATGGTATCGGAAGTAGATCGCTTGATCTTTGACTTTTTAAAAGGGAAGGAAATGCTGGGTTAGATGTTAGACTTTAGATTTTAGATTTTAGACTTTAGATTTTAGATTTTAGACTTTAGACTTTAGACTTTAGACTTTAGAC
>JAIRBC010000057.1 GCA_022008415.1 Cerina litoralis | reverse complement strand
TTTAACCCCATGAGACAAAAAGCCCTCATTTTGGCAATTCTTCTGGTCCTTTTCGGACTGGTCTGGGCCTTCCGGGACGGGACGTTCGCGGGTCCCGGGGAAGGCTACGTGTCGTTGAGGGTCCCGGATGTGGTGGACTATAATTTTGATATCAAGCCGATTTTGTCCGATCGGTGCTACAAGTGCCATGGCCCGGACGCGAACAAGCGGGAGGCAGGGTTAAGGATCGATATGGAGGGGCCGGCCTTTTCGGAGCTTCCCGAAAATCCGGGGAAATACGCCATAGTGGCCGGCAGGCCCGGTCAGAGCGAGCTGTACCGTCGGATCACGAGCGAGGACCCCGATGAGATGATGCCGCCCCCGGACTCCCAGTTGAGCCTGAATTCGTATGAAAGGAAGCTGCTCAAGAAGTGGATAGAACAGGGGGGCAAGTTCGAGAAGCACTGGGCCTTTATCCCGCCCGAGAAGGCCGAGGTTCCGAGGAACGATAGCGATTGGGGCCAGAACGAGATCGACGCGTTTGTGCTCGGGAAATTGGAGGACAACGGGCTTTCCCCCTCCCCTAAGGCCGACCATGCCACCTTGATCCGCAGGATCAGCCTGGATATCACCGGGCTGCCCCCGACCCTTGAAATGGCGCAAAGGTTCGCGGGGGATTCCTCGGAGGCCGCCATTGGGAAGGTGATCGACGGGTTTTTGGCCTCCCCCGCCTATGGGGAGCGCATGACCCAGACCTGGCTCGATGTGGCCCGATATGCCGATTCCCATGGCTATCAGGACGATAGCTACAGGAGCATGTGGCCCTGGCGGGACTGGGTGATCCATGCCTTTAACGAGAATATGCACTACGACCAGTTCCTCACCTGGCAACTGGCGGGGGACCTGCTCCCCGATGCCGACAAGGAGGAAATATTGGCCACCGGCTTCAACCGGAACCATCCCATAACCCAGGAGGGCGGGGTCATCCAGGAGGAATACCGTTCAAACTATGTGGTGGACCGGACCAATACGCTGGGCACGGGGATCTTGGGCATCACCCTGGAGTGTGCCAAATGCCACGACCATAAGTACGACCCGATCTCCCAGAAGAACTATTACCAGATGTACTCCTTTTTTAACAATGTGGACGAGAAAGGGCTGCAGATGGATGCCGTGCAGGCGGCCAAGAAGAAGTATTTTGCCGACGCCCCGTTTATTACCGTTTCCGATGAAGATTCCGAAGGGGTCTTGTCCTTCATCAATAAAAAGGAGGGCGACTCCGTAAGAGTCATGGTGATGGACGATGCGGAGCCGAGGGACGCCTTTGTGTTCAACCGGGGCAATTACGACGACCCCGGGGAAAAGGTAGGGCCCAATACGCCGGAAGCGATCCTTCCCTTTTCGGATAAGCTCCCCAAGAACCGGTTGGGCCTTGCCCAATGGATCACCGACAAGGACAACCCGTTGACCGCGCGCGTCTTTGTCAACCGCACATGGGCCATGCTCTTCGGCAGGGGCATCGTGGAAACTGTGGGCGATTTCGGGGTACAGGGCAGCCTGCCCACCCACCCCGGGCTGTTGGATTGGCTGGCGGCCGATTTTATGGAGCACGATTGGGACATCAAGTACCTGTTGAAGAAGATCATGCTGTCCTCTACCTATCAGCAGAGCTCGGAACTGACCCCCGAGCTGAAAAAGGCCGATCCCGAGAACATCCTCTTGGCCAGGGCGCCGCGTTTCAGGATGAGCGGGGAGATGATAAGGGACTATATGCTGGCCACCAGCGGGCTGTTGGACAGGGAGATCGGGGGGGAGAGCGTAAGGCCCTACCAGCCCGCCGGCCTATGGGAGGAGACCAATGCCGGGGGAAACAGGGGCACCCTGACAAAGTATGTACCGGATACCGTGAACGGACTTTACCGGCGTTCCCTGTATACGTTTTGGAAACGGACCCTGCCCCCGCCCAATATGACCATCTTTGATGCGCCGACCCGGGATTTTTGCGAGGTAAGGCGGCAGAGCACCAATACCCCCTTACAGGCCCTGGCGCTCCAGAACGATGAACAGCTCTTGGAGGCGGCCAGGGTACTGGCACAGGAAACGGTGACGGAAAAAGCCAGTGGATCGGAATTGGTAAGCGACCTGTTCCGTAGGATCTTGGTGCGAAATCCCAAGGATGCCGAGTTGCGACTGCTGGAGGAATATTACGAGAGCGCCCTGGCCGGATTCGCCAAAGATGAGGGCAATGCGGAAAAGCTGCTGTCGCAGGGCAGCTATGAAAGGGCCGGTACGGACCCGGCGGGGACGGCCGCCCTGATGCTCACCGCGCAGGTGATATACAATCTGGACGAAACCATTACCAAGGAATAAAAAAAGAGAGCCATGGAGGATGATAACAGTAAAAAAGGAGAGAATCCGCTGAAGGTGAACCGGCGCCATTTTTTCGGACAATTGAGCGTGGGGATAGGATCATTGGCCCTGGGCTCCCTGTTGATCCCCGACCTTTTCAAGGGAGGGGCACAGGAACCGGGCGGGCAGCGATTGGGGGTCCCCAATTTTGCGCCCACGGCCAAGCGGATCATCTATCTTTTTCAGGCAGGGGCGCCATCCCAACTGGAGTCCTTTGATTACAAGCCTACCTTGGCCAAGCGTATGGGGGAGGACCTTCCGGAGTCGATCAGGAACGGGCAGCGGCTTACGGGGATGACCGCCGGGCAGAAGAGCTTTCCTTTGATGCCCTCGGCGACAAAATTCGCCCAATACGGGGAGAGCGGGGCGTGGGTGAGCGATTTTTTCCCCCACATCGCCAAGATCTCCGACGAGATCTGTATCGTAAGGAGCATGCACACCGAGGCGATCAACCACGACCCGGCGATCACTTTTTTCCAGACGGGGAGCCAGCAATCGGGGCGGCCCAGTATGGGCTCCTGGATGAGCTATGGGCTGGGCAGCGAGAACAAGAACCTGCCTTCCTTTGTGGTGCTTACCTCCAGGGGAAAGGGCAATAGCCAGGGGCTTTATTCCAAGTTGTGGTCCAGTGGGTTTTTGGATTCCAAGCACCAGGGGGTATTGTTGCGCTCTGGCAAGGACCCGGTGCTGTACCTCAACGACCCCGATGGGATCTCGCGATCGGACAAACGGCATTTGTTGGACCACGTTTCCTCCCTGAACAAGATCCACCAAGTGGAGACGGGGGACGACGAGATAGAATCGCGCATCGCCCAGTACGAGATGGCCTATAGGATGCAAATGTCCGTTCCTGAGGTGATGGACATCAAAAAGGAGCCGGGATCCATCATCAAGCTATACGGGGAGGATTCCCAGGTTCCCGGTACCTATGCCGCCAATTGCCTCCAGGCGAGGAGGCTTGCGGAGAACGGGGTACGTTTTGTTCAATTGTACCATCAGGGGTGGGACCAGCACGGCAATTTGCCCCACGAGATGGCCGGGCAGGCCAAGGATGTTGACCAGGCCTCGGCCGCACTGATCCTGGACCTCAAGCAACGGGGCATGTTGGAGGACACCTTGGTGATCTGGGGCGGGGAGTTTGGCCGGACCAATTACTGCCAGGGCAATTTTGACCCCAAGAATTACGGGCGCGACCACCATCCCAGGGCGTTCAGCATCTGGATGGCCGGCGGGGGGGTAAAGCCGGGGATCACCTTTGGGGAGACCGACGAGTTTGGATATAACATCGTGAACAACCCGGTGCATATAAACGATTTTCATGCCACCTTGCTGCACGCCATGGGCATAGACCACGAACAATTGATATACAAGTACCAGGGCCGCCGGTTTAGGCTTACCGATGTGGCGGGCAATGTGGTGAACGATATTCTGGTTTGATCTATGTCGAATCCTAAAATTTCCAAATACTACCGTTGGGCCGATTACCTTATCTTCGGGCTTACCGTATTTCTGGTCTTCTGCCTGCTGTTCGAATCGCGTATAGGACTACCTGCCCTGGTCGGGTGGCTTGGACGTTGGCACCCGTTGCTGCTGCACTTTCCGATCGTGCTGTTGTTGGTCGCCGTTTTCCTTTCGTTTACCAAGGGAGGGGTGCCCAGATTGTTATTGGCCATTGCCGTGCTCTCCGCCCTCGTTACTGCCGTTACCGGTTTTTTGTTGGGCATGGAACCGGCCGATAAGGGGCTTCTCCTTACCAGGCACCAGTGGCTGGGTACCGGGGTAACGCTTTTGGCGGTGGTATGGTATGTGCTGGAGAGCCAGGGGCTGGGCCGATGGAAGGTTATCAAGGTATTGCAAATCTTATTGGTGGTGATGATCGGCTTTGCGGGGCACTACGGAGGGATGGTGACCCACGGGGAGGAATTTTTGGCACTGCCCGGCACAAAGGAAAGGAAAAAAATACCCGAAAACCCGTTGATCTATGGCGATATAGTGACCCGTGTTCTGGACAATAACTGTGTGTCCTGCCACAATCCCGACAAGCAGAAGGGGGAACTCGTGATGGCCACCTACGAGGACCTGATGGCGGGCGGCAAATCCGGGAATACGATCGTTCCTGGCGATGTGGAGAAAAGCGAATTGATAATGCGGCTTCATCTTCCTCCAACTGATGAGGACCACATGCCGCCGGAAAGTAAAAAACCGTTATCGGACAGCGAGATCCAGATCTTGGAGCGATGGATCGCCCTGGGGGCCTCGGATACCCTTAAGCTGGATCAATTGCCGGGCAACGAGCCATTGGCGGCCCTGGTCAATGAAATGAGGACTCCGGACCCCATGGGGCAATGGGCGGGCCTGCCCTTTGTGGCCGACAGCACCCTTGAAAACCTGGGTTCCGATTATTTGACCATAAAGAGGGTGGCGGGCAGTTCCAACGCCCTGGTCATCAACATGTACATGCCTCCCGAATACGATCCACGGCTTATTTTGGACCTGAAGCGCATCGCCCCGAACATCGTGGAACTGGACCTGAGCGGCCTGCCCATCGGTGAAAAGGAAATGGGGCTCATCGCCCTGTGCGGCAATCTGGACCGGCTGGAGATCGACCGGACCCCGGTCACCGATGCGGACATGGGCCGACTAAAGGGTCTTTCCAAGCTCAGGCTGCTAAAGGTCTATCAGACCGGTATCGGGGACGGGAGCCTACAGGTATTGGAAAGCCTGCCCGACCTGAAGAAGCTCTATCTCTGGAGGACCGGGGTCACGGAGAGCGGTCTGGAAGGACTGAAGGCCAAAAGACCGGCCCTTTTGGTGGACGACGGTATCGAACCAAAACTGCAGGCCTTTTTTGAGCCCAAGGATTCTAC
>JAIRBC010000056.1 GCA_022008415.1 Cerina litoralis | reverse complement strand
TTCTGAAAAAGGCCCAGGCTTTCCAAGAAGATCAGGTTGCCGATGGATCGGGGTATTTTCCCGGTAATCCTATTGCTGGACAGGTTCAACACTTCTAAGTTTCTAAGATCGCCCACACTTTCGGGGATGCTCCCGGACAAAAAATATCAGCGTAGGGAAAGTAGGCCATCTTTTTGGAAACAGCAATTTTAGTAATGCAAAAAGATAGCCCTGTAAAAGCCAAGGAAAGAAGTTGGTCGCTTACAACCTTAGGATAGACGTAAGCAGTCCATAGGAATGGTACTCGTTCATAAACGGCACCTTCACAATTACCCTCCCAATTCGGCCATTTTTTTGCCGACGTGGGTAATTACTTCGTTGAATTCTTTTGACGGATTAAAATCGATCATTTTAATATCTTTTTGGACAATAGCAGTATGCCCCGGGGGTAAATAGAACACGTCGCCGGCTTTCAGCAAATCCTCCGTTCCATCGTCATATTTTACCAGCATTTCACCTTCCAGGACATAGCCCCAATGTGGACAATGGCAACTGTCATTGGTTAAACCATCTAGCAGCGGAGTGAAATCGGTTCCTTTCGGTAGTTCATTGAAGCACACGGTCATACTACCGTAATCCGGTAGAGCGCGCATTATGGTTCCTGGAGCTTGCATTGTAGTCGGAATGTCTTTTTTGTCAATTTTCATGTTTTCTTGTTTTTATTGATTAGAATATCAGATTTATCTAGTTCTTTCCGAAATCAAATTAAAAGGGGTTTCCAATGCCCATTTAAATGAGATATTTTAAATTGAGGCTATACCCTCGCCTCCAAAATTAAATTGAATGGCGTTTCGGTAGCCCTTCTAAATCTACTAAAACCACCGGAAGTCGCTACCTCCCGAAGTCGTTTTTCCCCGGCTTGGGCTCCTAGCGCCAAACCAACTTCCTGATTCAATGAGCACGGTGTACAGACCGTCGTCGAAAAAGCGTAAAATGCTCGTCCCACCGCATTCAGGTTCTCCTCCAAGGTGTCATGGGCAAAAGGTTCCACGATCATACAGGTTCCATCAGGTTTTAAGGCGTTCCTTACGTGGGAACACGCACCGACGGGATCCCCCATATCGTGTAGGCAATCAAAAAACGTCACTAAATCGTAGCCATTCCCGGCGAAACCCTTGGACGTGGCTACTTGAAATGAAATATTGCTTATCCCGGCCTCCCTGGCCCTTTCCCTTGCCCGTTCTATTGATTTGTCGTGATAATCGTAGCCAATGAATGTAGAATTGGGAAACGCTTTGGCCATAATTATCGTTGAAGCGGCATGGCCACAGCCTATATCGGCAACCTTAGCTCCCTTCTTCAGTTTGTCCTCGACCCCATCCAAAGCTGGAATCCAATTATTGACGAGGTTACTTGCATAGGAAGGGCTAAAAAACTTTTCCGTTCCAAAGAACAAACAAGTACTATGGTCGCCCCAAGCGACCCCATCGCCAGATTTAAAGGCCTTTTCCATTTTCGGGCTGTCAAGGTATACCGATGTGATAGAATAAAATGCTCCTGTCATATATACGGGACTTTGATCATTGCCAAAAACAGCAGCCTGTTCTGGGGTCATTGAAAAGCTTTTGTTGTTCCCATCATAGGTAATGTAGCCAGATGCGGCCTGTGCCGATAACCATTCGCGTACATATCTTTCGGCTGTATTCGTTTCATCGGCCAACTCCGTGGAATTCATCGGTCCCGATTGGGCCAAACATTTGTAAAGGCCCAATTTGTCTCCTAACAGCACCAGAGGCCCGTTGGCCGCGGCACCCATTTCTGTTACTACTTTGCCTAATAGTTCGTTTAATTTTGCTTCATTTAGCTCCATGATTCTATATTTAGGTGAATAATTGAATTCTCATCTAGGGGGAACTAAATTTTATTGTAAGATTATGGTGTTTGTAGCGAAAGGGCTTTCAATATATTTCCAAATCGTAGTAGTATTTCTGCCCAATGGACTTTTTGTGCACAAATCAATAATTTATATTGTCAAAGATGGAAAGAAGCAAGATCATCAACTAACAGGAATGTTGCGATGTTGTTAAATTTTTGTTCTCGGGTTGAAGTTATGGTGCAGAACCTTCAACTGGTGATGAAACCTAATTTATAGGGATGTTTTTTCTGAGGAGGCTTTAATGGGCAATCCGATTCGGGAAAACCCGACCTTTTCGTAAAGATCTTTGTAGCGGGGATCGTTTCTAATTGGGGCCAAGAGAGGTTCTTCCCTTAGCCAAGTTAGTTCCACATCATGCCTCACGTACGACTTTTGCAACCACTTAAACGCATTTTCATAATCTTTTAATATACAGTAATATAGTCCGATAAACCAAGCGGGGCTTCCAGATGATCTTTCGTTGTATTCTGAGTGCAGCTCGGCCAAATATTCGTTTGCTTTCTTAGGATTACTATCCATATGGGCATGCACGGCATTTAGCCACATCAAAATTGGCGGGTAATCGGGGAATTGGGTCAGTAATTTATGAAGTTGGTCTTTTGATTTTTTATATTCCCCTAGATAGAAATTGAGTTTTGCCGACTCCCTTAGGTAAAACCAATTATCGCTGTGCAAAGAATACGTATCATTTAAGATGTTTAGCGCCTCTTCGGTTTCGCCGAGTAATGCCAACGCTTCGGCCTTGAATAAAAAAAGAATACCGATTGATGGGTCGCTCAAAACAAGTTTATCCATTGCCTTGACCGCATTTTGATACCTTCCGGTTTTTATGGCGTAATCGGTATTTATTGCCGGTGTATTGTCAAAGAAAGAATCCTTCAAAATTCCTTGGTAATAATCCTCTACTTGTTCAAAATTCCAATCGTAATAGAAATAGCCAGTATATAATTCTTCCTCCACTACTTTGTTGTTTGGATCTATTTTCAATGCTTTCTCCAGTAATTTTTTTGCGTTTGACCAAGCCGTCTTTTCATCATAGATACCCCAAACCAACCCTCCGAAGCTCCATACTGTAGCCTGACCCCTATAGGCATCAACAAAATTCGAATCCAGGGCAATGGCCTTGTCGTATAAAGAAATGGCATTTGCGTAGGTTTGTGCATTGGCCTTATTTCTTTGAAACTCACCCTGTAAATAATAGGAATAGGCCTGTTTGCTTTTTGTGGGTATATTTTGGATTTTCTCCAATTCATTGTCCGCAATAATTACACTCATATTGGCAGCAATATCTTCTACCACTTCGGTCTGCATTTTAAAAATCTCGTCACTTTTCCAATCCCTAATGTATTCTTCTGACCAAAGATGCTCGTTGGAGCGACCGTCTATCATTTGAAGGTTGATCTTTATCTGGTTTCCGGAAATCTGAAGATTACCCTGTAAAAGTATCTCGACCCCCAACTCCGTAGCCATCTCTTTAGTGGTTTTATCTGTTTCCTTGAATTTTAAGGTAGATGTGAAGGGAATTACCTTGTTGATCGCACTGATTTTCGTCAGTCTTGAGATAACCGCGTCGGTCAAACCATCACTAATATATTCCAGATCTGGGTCCCCTGTCCAATTTTTAAAAGGCAATACCGCAATCGATTTCACCCCCATGGAGTTTCCAACCTCTTTTGTATCGACATTTTCCTTTAGAGTAGAACTATAAAGATATAAGGCTGCCGATACTAATACTACCAATAAAACTATCCAGAGAAACCTTTTTTTTTGGTTGCCCATTTGTTTTTTTGATATGTGAACCTGGGAAGGTAACCTTTGCGCCGTTTTGGTGGTTGATAGTTCCAAGCCCTCAACGTGGTCATCAATATTACTAGATTTTACTTCCCCAGGAGTATATCCGTAAAACTTATGAAAAGAGGTGCTAAAGTAGGTTGCACTGCTGAACCCCACCCGATAGGCAACTTCGGAGGCAGTGACATCTTCCTCCTTTAATATTTCCAAAGCTCTTTTTAAACGGTACTCCCTAATAAATTGGCTTGTAGAGATGCCTATGTGTTTCTGCAGTTTTCGATGCAGACTTGATCGGCTCATTCCGATCGATCGGGCAAGACTATCGACCCCAAACTGATCGTTGTTGAGGTTGGCCTGGACATGTTCCCGCAATCTGGCAAGAAAAGGCATCTTGCCAGAGTTTTGGTAAGAACTGTCCGAAGAACCTTTCGAAACCCGCATAACTTATTTCATTATTAGGTAATGAAGTTAAGAAAATTAATCTAAGGTTTTACTTATACACCTATAGCCACGCCATAGAAAGATTTTAGAATATTAGATCAATTTAAACCCCGGTATAATGGCTAAAACGAGCAAGTCGTTAATTTGTTAGGCACTGGGAAGATTAAATGCAGTCTCTCTTATGAGCAACTATACCCGATCCATTTAGAAGTGGCGTTGGGTTATTGATTACCACAAATTGAAATAAAATATAAGAATTGGCCTTTTACCACCTTGCATTTGTTGTCGCATTAAGAGGCTTTCAGATCCTAAATCCCACACCAGAACGGTATTTTTTGCGTAGTACGATCCCCATAAACATAAAACGTTCCAAATAGGATGAATTACAACGTTTTGCTATCAGTTGAAACTGGCTTAGGCTAGCCAAGTTTTAGGCAAATGTTTCTCCAAACATCAAGAAACACATTTATTCAACAAAAAGAGGTGCTTTTGGCACCTCTTTTTAAAAATCAACAACACATCAAATCATTGGCCTCCCGTCTTATCATATTCGGTCTCCACCATACGGGATTCCTGGATTTCAATATTTTTGAAGTCATTGCCCTCTTTCGGCCTGTCATAGTCCATGACCAAGAACTGTCCTGAATCCATTCTCTCTATATTCAAAAGTGACCTGAAATTGTTGTTTTGGATCTGTAGGACCTCCAGGTTGGCCAATTGGGCAAACTCCTCGGGGATCTCCCCCTCCAAATGGTTGTTGGCCATTACCAGTTCCCTTAAATTGGCAAGGTTCCCCATGTCCTTGGGAATATTTCCCTCCAGGTCGTTCTGAAAAAGGCCCAGGCTTTCCAAGAAGATCAGATTGCCGATGGAACGGGGTATTTTCCCGGTAATTCTATTGCTAGACAGGTTCAACACTTCTAAGTTTCTAAGGTCGCCTACACTTTCCGGGATGCTCCCGGACAAAAAGTTGTTGAACAAGCTGAGCTCCACCAAACTTTCCATTTCCCCCAGGTTCCCGGGAAGCTCTCCTACCAGCCTGTTCATCTCGAGCTTCAGCACCTTCAACCGATGCAGGTGTATAATACTACGTGGAATTTCCCCCGTTAGTTTATTGAAGGCCAGGTTAAGACTTTGTAGGTATTGCAGTTCGCCCAAACTCTCGGGAAGCTGTCCTACAAGATTGTTCTCGAACAGGTCTATCTCCAC
>JAIRBC010000055.1 GCA_022008415.1 Cerina litoralis | reverse complement strand
CAGCACAGGACACTTTCCACCGAAAACACGACCAGGATGTGGTTCTCCCAAAAACAGATCAGGACGGAGGCCCTGGAACGATTGGTAAGGAACAATAGGAACCGGGTGGAGAAGGAACTGGCCAGCATCATCCTTAGCGTAATGGAGAAGTTCGACCTGGAATCCTTGGACCTATGCCCCATAGATGCCCTGCACGTGCTGAACAAGACAAGGGTGAGGACAGACCTGACCCAGCTCCGGAGGCTGTTGAAGAAGGAATGGGGCCTTACCAACCAGCCGAACTCCAACGGCTATCAGAAAATGGTGATGTGGAGCGATGGGGATATCCACCTTGTCGATGCCAAGGGAAGGTACTTTACCGTAGAAAAGGATTTTCTGACCAATAATTTTGATGAAATAAACAGGACTTAAACAAAAAACGGGAACGATGAAACGATGACAAAATGATGACAAAGAAATCCCAATGAATATAGGGCTTAAGAGGGTATTGTCATCAAATCATCAAAAAATCCATATAAAAACATTCTGCTGATGAAAAAAGAAAGAACACATAAGCTATCGTGCGAAAGAGCCCGAGCTTTTTCCATCGAAAGGGCGCTGGCAAAACTCGGGCACTTTCCTGCCAGGACAACGGAAAAAGAAGCTTGGTACCTCAGTCCGTTCCGGCCAGAGGCCCAAGTCTCTTTCAAGGTTTCCAAGAGGCTGAACAGATGGTACGACCACGGGGCGGGTATCGGGGGCAATGTGATAGACCTGGTGGTCCGGATAAAGGAATGCCCTGTCGGGGAAGCATTGGACTTTTTGAAGGACCTCCCCTCCTCTTTTTCTTTTCAACAGCAGCTTTTTAAAAAACCCGAAAATACTGACTGTATCAAAATAATCAATGTACAGACGTTGCACCATTTTGGGGCAATCGATTATTTAGCATCCAGGGGCATCCGTTTGGGAACGGCCAGAAAGTTCTGCAGGGAAGTAACGTACACTTTTAGGGGTAGGCACTATTTTGCCATAGGACTACAAAACATTTCCGAAGGATGGGAACTTCGCAATAAATCTATAAAAAACTCCAGCTCCCCCAAGGATGTCACCCACATCAAGAACGGCCATAGCAAACTCATTGTTACCGAAGGAATGTTCGATCTGCTATCCATTATGGAAATTGGTGGAAAATTAGATCTTGATATGACTTCCTGGTATTGAACTCCATGGCATTTGTACAAAGGACAATGGGGTACTTGGATGTTTATAATCGAACCGAACTTTACCTGGTCAATGACGATAGCGGAAAAAGAACGGCCAAAACTTTAAAGGAAAATAATAAGGACTGTATTGATAGATCCAGTCTTTATAGAGGCTTTAAGGATATCAACGAATGGATTGTATCGGGAGGTCCGAAAATTATTTGAGAAGGCCGCAAGATGTGTTTTTGTTACCACAAAAACGGTCTTGCCTTGCTCCCGAAGGTCCTTTAGATTAAAGTCCCTTTGTCGCAAAAGTTAAAAATACATATTGATAATGATTTAGGAGGGGGGTCCGGGGGGAGACTCATAACTTTAAAGTAGTTAATAACTAAAAACCGGGGGAGGCAAGGTGAACTATCCGAAGGTCTGATCTAGTATCATTTTGCGAAGTAGTCCTAGCCTCCCTTTTAGTTGCAATGGCAAATTAGAATCTTAAGTAGGACTTATTAAAGGTATTAGCTTGGCAACAATTCTGGTTTGAAAAAACTATAACATTATGGACGGATTTATCAAAAAAAAGCATTTTATCGGAGTTGACATCAGTAAGGCGGTATTGTACTTGGCCTTGTTGAGCGAAGGAGACTACAGTTCCTTTGCCGAGTTGAAAACAAAGAACTCCATTGACGGGTTCAACGGAATCATGGAATGGATCGAAAAACAGGGGATTCAATTAAAGGACTGTGCATTTTGCATGGAACACACTGGAACATACGGACTGCTATTCTATGCATGGTTGGCACAAATGGGGATTTTGTTCTGTGTGGAGTCGGGGCTGCATATTAAACGGAGCCTGGGCATGACCAGGGGTAAAAACGATGCTGTAGACGCCAAGAGGATTGCCGATTATTTATTTACCCATAAGGCGAAGTTAAAGCCCTTTAATATGCCATCGCCCCTTCTGGTAAAGATAAAGCAACTGATCACCTATCGTGAGCAAATGGTGCGAATTCAGCAATCAGATATGACAAACAAATAAAAAAATACTATGAAAGAAAACGTGGAGAGGGAAAAGAACATAAGGTCATTGTCAATGCGGTATGCTGCAAACTTGTCAATCGAATTTTTGCAGTAATCAAAAGGCAGTCTCCTTATGTGGAAGTTTATGAACAAAATTTTATCAATTGATTTGGTTTTCTCTTAGAATTCGCAAATTAAACAAAAAATGAAAAGGGCCTATATCAAGTTCCGGTGCTCGATCTACGAGAAGAAACTGCTCAAAAAGAGGGCGGAACGGGCGGGGATATCCCTATCGGAATATTGTCGCGGCTCCGCTTTTGGAAATACGGTCGTTGAACGTCTTACCGATGAGCAATTGGAATGTTACAAGACCTTGGTTCAGTACAAGGCCAATTTCGCCCGTATCGGAAATATGTTCCGGAAACGGAACCCGAAACTCGCGGATGAGGTTTCTCAATTGGCGGAGGAAATACGCGGACATCTTTATCATTTCAGGAAATGATAGGAAAGGGCAGGTCGATAGCGAACACCGGGGCTTCCATAGCTTATGGATGGAACAAGGAAAAGGATGCGGAAATCATCCATAGCCAATATCTGGCGGGCAACGACGTCGGCCGGATAACGGAGGAATTCAAGATTATCCAGGACCAGAACGTTCGCTGCCACAAAAACACCCTGAGCTTTATCATCAGCCCGACCCCCGGGGATGGTAGAAATCTGACCAAGGAACAACTGGGCGAACTGACCCAAAGGTTCCTAAAGGAAATGAACCTGGGGAACCACCAGGCCATCGCCTTTGTCCATCGGGACAAGGCACATACCCATGTGCATGCGTACGTGAACCGCATAGGCTTCGACGGAAAGGCGTACAATGACAGCTTTATAGGGAAACGGAGCCAACTGGCCGCCGAAAACGTGGCAAAGGAAATGGGACTTACCACGGTAAGGGAGGTGTAACGGGAAAAGCTGGAACAGATCAAAATGGTACGGCAGGAGATCAAACAGATACATGATAAGGTCATGCAAAATGAAAGGCCCCAAAACCTGGACGATTACATCAGGGCCATGCAACAAAGGGAAGTGAGGATAATTCCGAGCATTAACAAACAGGGCCGGCTCCAGGGATTCCGTTTCGAATACAAGGGCCATAATCTAAAGGGCAGCGAGGTGCGCCGTTCCATGTCCGGGTGAAAGCTTATCGGGCAAATTTCACAAAATAGAATCGGCAAACAAATGGAGCCCGACACGTCCGTAACGGTAATGGGAAAAACAATGGAACTGAGTACGAACCTGGCCACGAGCCTAGCCAAAAAGGCAGTGAAGCATATTATCAAAAGGGCCATGGACACCGGAATCGGATATTAAAACAGAAAGTTATGGGATACAAGAAACTGGACGAGGTAATGGAACTGCTCAACGATGAGCTGGACGGGTTCAACAAGGCCTTGATAAAGCTGGAAAAAATGACCAAAAACATCGACGGCATCAAAATAAGACCGGATACCACTCAAATCGAGTATCTTCTAAAAGAGCACCTAAATTCCCAGGAGAACCAAACTTCAAGGCTCTGGGAATCCGTCCACGATCTTAAGGGGCAGATTGCCAAGGCAAGGTTGGTTCCCAAAGTACAGTTATGGCTTCATTATACGATTTGGATCGTCTCCCTGTTCCTCATAGGCTATCTGGCTTTCAAGGTATCCCAAATAAACGATATCCAAGAAAGGGCGTTTTCCGAAGGGGAACAGCGGACAATCTCAAATCTAAAGGAATATTTTGACCAGTATCCGGAACAATACAATTCTTATCGGGCATGGGTAATGGAAAAGGACAGCGTTCCAAATCGCAAGTAGTCTGCGCCCTATCCGGTTTTTGCCTGACGCTTATCTGCCGGAACACTACAAAAACCGGACAGGATCCATGCGCAAAGTTTTGGTAAGATTTGGGGGTTGCTCTAGATTCCTTTTGGATGTTGCCTAAAAACTATATCGATACATGTCCGATGTTAAACCCCTTTTAAAGTTTAGGTTTATATTTAGTAAATATTTCGTAATTTTGTAAACCACGTATCCATTTGCCATGAAAGAGCTGTTCGCCAAGAGACTTAAGAGTGCCCGTTTGCTTTCCGCTATGTCCCAAGACAATTTAGTGAAGGCCATGGACGCTTTGGTCACCAAAAATGCAATTTCCAAATATGAAAGGGGGCTTATGATGCCGAATAGCGCAGTCTTGATAAAGCTCGCCCAGGCACTTAACGTGAAACCCGACTACTTTTTCAGGCCCTTGGGAGCCGAAATAGGGAATATCGAATTTAGAAAACGAAGCGCATTGGGCGTAAAAAAGACCAATGCGATCAAACAAAAGGTTTCGGAGAGTGTTGAGCGTTATTTGGAAATAGAGGATTTGCTTAACATCAAGTCCAAATTCAAGAATCCTATCGGGGATTTGGTGATAGCCGATATTTTCGATATAGAGAAGGCCGTAAATACCTTGCTGAAATCATGGAAATTGGGCTTCAACGCGCTCCCGAATGTAATAGAGGTATTGGAGGACAAGGAAATCAAAGTTATTGAACTGGATGCAGATATGGCCTTTGACGGTCTGTCCGGTTGGGCCGATGACCAGATACCCATAATCGTGGTGAACAGGAACTTCAATATAGAAAGGAAGCGTTTTACCGCGCTACATGAACTGGGTCACCTATTGTTGAGTTTCTCTGACCATCTAACCGATAAGGATATAGAAAAGTTGTGCCACGCCTTCGCAGGGGCGATGCTAATCCCTTATGAAACTTTTATCAACGAACTGGGGGCCAAAAAAAGAAAGAGCATTAGCCTTACCGAACTCATCAGCATTAAGGAAACCTATGGCATTTCTATTCAAGCTATAATGGCCCGTGCCCGTGCCCATGGGGTGATCAATGAACATAGTTTTATAGCGTTCAGAAAATATATTTCGGGCAATCGTGAAGAAAAATACTTAGGCCATTACCAAGGGAAAGAACAGTCGGACAGGTTTATGCAATTGATTTATAGAGCCGCTGCGGAGGAAGTAATAAGCCTGAGCAAGGCGGCCAATTTGTCCAACGAGAAACTGGCATCGTTTCGTGACCAATTTGTTGCTCTATGACCATTGTAGTAAACGGGACTATAAAATATTTTGTGTTTTCGCTCTTAGATAGTTGAAAAAATGATTTTGAAATTCATAGGCAAAAAATTTACCTTTAAATTTTTATC
>JAIRBC010000054.1 GCA_022008415.1 Cerina litoralis | reverse complement strand
TTTGAGGGACGGATGCCGCTCGATCTGAGCACCTCCCCTGCGGGGGGTACCCCCCGCAGGGGAGGTGGAGCGGACAGAGTTTAGAATACACTCCCGATTTTGACTCAACTTTTTTTTTGTTTAACCAATTCACTAAATTATCATAAGAAAAAAATAATTAGTGTGGTTCCCACTTTCAAAACTGTTTCTTCCTTAAAAGTATACCTCACCCCATCCCCACTCCATTCCGTTTCTCTCCATTCAGGCAAATGAGGTTCGTCCGAAGGTCTTGGACACGCCCCCAAAAGCATTTGATTTTCCTTAGTAGTTACTTATCCACTTGAAACAACATCCCTTGATTTCTGCCTTTTAACTACCCACTATTCCCATTTGCATTTTGTCCAACTTTTTGTGGGATCTATATTCCACTTTCCCGCCAGCTATTCTAAATTCCCATGGGCCACCGTGATCATAAGCATTTGAAGTTATGGTTGCAACAACCGGGGAATTCCCGGGATTTTTTATGTCAACCGTTATTCCACCCTTTCTATAATCGTAATCCAAGGTGATTTCGGGTTCCTCCAACGAATTAATGTTTCCGGAAAATTTATGAAAGTAACCATTGGGCCCGTAAACCTCCAAATCATAGGAACCTTGGTCCGACCCTACCTTCCAGTCGTCCGCGAGCGATTTGCCAGCCTCTACCGTATAACGCCTGGGAATACGATCTAGGTGATTAAGGTCGTACACATGGCACACGGCACCGTCATCACCTCCATTTTCAAAAATTAGGTTGATCTTATCGTCATTTTTTGACCTATTGAAATGTACGTTTAAACGATATGGAAGGGCTCGCGAATACCGGGTGCCTTTTTCCTGGTAAAGCGGTGCAGGGTTTGCAGGGGCCGCCGCAAGGGGCAATAGCTTGGAAGCGGCATCCAAGGCGGGGTAGTTTGACGTTTCCGGCATAATGGGAAATACTGGGTCCTTTGGGGTTACAAAATCAAAGGCCGAGACCAGGTCACTGCTAATCGCCCTGTGCCATGGACTTATAGCGGGAATGGTTACCCCAAAACGCCTTTCGATAAACTGCCCTACAGAGGTTAAGTATAGCTTGATTCTAATTATTATTTAGAATCTAGTTTACTTCCAGTTCTTCTCTGGATGGAAGTTTAGGAAAGGAGGTGTGTGGTTCTGTTTGGTACCAGAATACCACAGAGCCAATATCTGATTTTTGCGCAAGATAAGGCCCTCCATGTCGCCAACCCAAATCTTGAACCGTTACTTTTAAGGAGTGATCAAAACGTATCGGATCTTGAATATGCCAACGGTACATACCGAAACGCTGTTGAGAATTGTAAAGACCATCTGGGCGAATGACTTGATGCAACCCTGCATATGCTGTAGAATATTCTTCATATTCATGAGTTTTTATGTTCTCAAAATTATAGGATCCCAAAAAATAGTCCTCCGTTCCGGTGCCAGCTATAGTAGGAAATTCCTTATCGTTATCCATGAAGAATTTGATTTCACCTTCACCCCACCAACCGTTATTGTTAGCTTGCCAAGCCATATATGTGCCTACAAACTGACCTTTACCCTTTATACCATCTACCAAGGTGCATAGCGAACCCACTGTAGGATTACTCCTTCGGAATTGGGCGTGAAAATAGGCGGCATCATCTGGAATATTAGTGAGAGTATAATCTATCTGATAATAAAGTACCATTTCCTTCTCTCCGATATTCTCCATGGTAATCCTACATTTTTTACGGAAGGGCATCGGCCAATAAGAATTAAAGGCGCTCCCAGGGTTAACCGTTATTGGAAGCGAATTTAAAGGGGCATATTCCCCCCAGCCCATCCCAAAGAAATCTCCAACGGGAACCTCCACTGAAGGCTCCTTTTCATCGTCCCAATAAATTCTAAAAATAGAATAGCGCCAATTTCCAGTTGGAGTAAGCCACATGTGCTGTATTGCGCCTTGACTGTTTATCTCCGCCATGGTAAAGGTCTGTCCAGGTTTTATAATTACCGATGGGCTTACCTTCCACCCTTGTCCAAGATTTTGGGCCTGAAAACTACCTGTTCCATTGCCCAACTCGGCCATGCCTCCCTTCCCAGGATCTCCAGTAAAATTCTCTGGGCTTATAGATCGCGTCTTTGCATCAGAGAGCAGAAATACATTCCCCAAGTTAGAATCTAGTCCGTTGTAACCAACCACCTTATGGCCCTTGGAGAGGGAACTTTTTGTCATTATTTACGAATTTAAACAACTAAACACACGATTATATCAGCAATTTTGAACTGTGACCTCAAATATATAGTTAATCGTTTAAATAAAAAAATGTAATATTAAAATTTTAATTTTTTGATAATCTGTAAAACTAAATGCCTTGTCCTTAATCCTATGTCCAATATAGTCTTCAGAAAGACAATTTCTGTTTCCCATGCCTCTAATTCTGCAGTATTGGTCTTCTTCTAAAATACGGCTTACACAATACCAAGAAAAAACAAGATGCCAAACGAGGTTAAGAATAGAATCATATTTCTTTTTGGTATCCCAATATCCATAAGAAAAAATCAAGATTATCAAATTTAGGAGTTTATAACATTTACCGAAGCCGGTTAGGTAAGGGTTTGTATGAAATAGGTTATCGCACTCGAAAACCAAATCAATGTTTGGTTAGGCATAAAGGTAAAATAATTCCCCACCACATCCCCACTCCATTCCGTTTCTCTCCATTTCGGGGAATGAGGTTCGTCGGCAGGTCTTGGACACGCCCCTAAAAGCCTTAGCTTTTACAAGAGGGTTTCCTAACATCTAGAAACGGCATCTCTGAATTTACATTTTTTTCAATCCCTCTTTTAAGGGCAAGTCCGCCTGATCGAAAATTTTCATTTGCAATTTGCCCAGCTTCCTACGTGACCCATACTCAACCAGTTTTTTGAACAGGCTTCCCTCCCATCACAATTGATTTTTTTGAAGGCAAAACAACAACATCCTTTCTTGGCCGACGACATAAAGCCAGGACCGCTATCACGGTCCCTTTTTTATACGTCTTACCAAGCCTTGATGTTGTACCCCGAATAGCATCAAAAAAAGGTAATGCGATGGCTCTGTGGGAAGTAAATACAAACCGAAATTCCTGAAGTCATATGAAACCCTCCAAAAAGGAAGCTGGACAAAAAATCAAAAAAAGGAAAATGCTCCGGATATGATAAGTAAATCGACTTCTCTTAACTCTTAAACAAAATCAATTTGAAAACAGTTACAGTTCGACGATAGGGAGAACCATTTGGATTATTACGAACTTTTAGAAGTGGAAGCAATGCGAAACCTATATGCATACAAGTTTACTTTCAGAGTCTAATTGATCCAACTCATCAATTTCAAAGGGTGGCCATTTTGGTCACCTTTTTTGTTTTGAACGAAATGCAACGATTTTCAAAATGCATTGAACAATCCATAAAAATCCGCCTGAATGACTCTTAAAGTCCGGTGATTTTGCGGTCCGGGTTCCAAAGTGCAATTATCTTAGAAAGGAAGTATAGATTTTTCCCCTCCAGGGGGAAAAGGGTATAGCAAGAGGGTAATGCGCTCACGCGACATTACGGTTTTGATTGTTTTGCAACATGTTGATTTACAGATGTTTGAGATTTGTTTTTTAACCATCGATTTTGATAATCCAAGATTTATGGGATAAAAACGCTCGAAACCCCTATAAACAGGCAATTATTTATGCCAAAAGCCTAATTAAATTATGATATGGATACCTATTCCCACATAAACTTCAAATTAAAAACGGTCAAAAGGTTCCGGGTCTATTCCAAACAGATCGCCAAGACCCATACCGAGGCCATGGAGAGCATGCTCGATTATTTTGAGGAGAACAAGGTGTCCCCTTACGAATCCCTGGGACCAAAGATCACCACCCTGGAGCACCTAATCAAAAAAAGGTTCGATGGTCTTATCGCCATCATCAAGAACATCGAAAAGCACCAGTCCAAACCGCTGTTGGCAATAATGCAATCCTTAATTCAAGAATCACCGGAAAAGGAAACCAATTTGTTGGATAACAAATTATGGGAACGTTTGGAAGCAAGATCCAAAAAAGAGGCCATTGTCGATCCGTCGGCCCCGGAAGTCATCTACCACAAAAATGAGAAGCTACAGGTCGAAAAGGAACTGCAACAAGTGAGACAGGATCTGCAGATCATACTAAAAAAAGTGATCGTGGTGCGGACCAATTTTGGGAGACCATATTACCGACTGAACCTGACCGATATGGAACTGGAAAACCTAAAATCCAAATACCAAAAGCCATGAATATGTAGATTCTTATTTCAGCCCACCGAACCGGTAAGTAAAATGCCCTTTTCGGAATCGATACCGTCCTTTTCGCAATTTTCAAGGTCGCGAATGAAATAATTGCTGAGTTTCAACAACATTTCCCGATCCTTTTCCTGCAGCGTAAAATCCCGGCCAAAAAGTCTTTTTCCCTTGGCTTCCAGATAGACCAGTATTTTTGGAAAATCATAAAATACCCGTTTGCCATCGAAGGTCCCTAGGGAGTACGTTACTCCGCCTTCTTCTATTTTAGAGGGGTTTTCCATAATCTTTCTGATTTACCGTCATTAAATGATCGCGTTTAAGGGGATTAATTTTTGAAATTTTTTCTTTTTTAATTTCCTTGGCCTTGAGTAGCCAATTATCGGCAATCGCCTTCCAGTTGGTTATTTGGATCTTTCCACCGATTTTCCAGCCCACCCCTTCGTAGTGATTGAAGAATTTCATGGCCTCGCCCTCCGACCATTTTTTATGAAGAAAATATTCGATAACTTCAAAATCATTTTTTGGTAGGCTCTCTAGAGAGAGTTTATTTAAGTTTATTATTTGTTTATTAATGTTTGTATTAGATACCAACGCTTGTTCATCGCTTGTTCATCGCTTGTTCACCACTTGTTCACCACTTGTACCAAAAATGAGCATCTTGATCTTGCTTCCCTTATAGGGGTTGTGCGAGGGCAGATATAGAATATACTTGGACGAGTCCAATTCCCTGAGGCAACGGTGGTAGGTGGCCTTGGACCCAATTTTGGCCATGTGCATGATCTCGTCCCGTTGGACGTGGAATACCTGGGGGAACCTGTTGATGTTCCAATACTGGAACAGGGCCATATATAGGCTTATATGGGTCGGGTTCAAGTGGGGGTCCTTATTAAATTGCAGGAATGCCGAATTGAGGTGCTGGATGTAGTTCATAGTATCTCTTTTTCACTTCCTATCCTGCTATCGATCAAAATCTGGTTGATCTCCTCCAGGTCATAAAAAATAATTCCCCCGACTGGATAATAGGGTATTATTTTGCTGTTCCGCAAATTTTGCAACGTGCCATGGCTGATCCTTAAAATCCGCTTGACCTGGGAGGACTTGATCCAGTTGCTGGGCCGCTTTTTGCTTTTTTCGATAGCAAAAAGCTGATGTATCTCCTCAAAAAGTTCCATTTTGAACTCATT
>JAIRBC010000053.1 GCA_022008415.1 Cerina litoralis | reverse complement strand
CGACACGGTGACCTATACCCCGGATACGGGCTACAACGGTACCGATACCTTTGAGTATACGGTCTGCGATAATGCGGGCACTTGCGATACCGCCATGGTAACAATTACTGTCGGTACAATGTCGATTATTGATGCGGTTGATGATGATTACAGATCAAAACCTATTAATGGCACCGCGGGTGGTGTTGTTAACGGCAGCAATGTCTATAGCAATGATACTTCCAACGGCGAACCATTAAATCCGAACGACGTTATTCTTACTTCAACTCCGACCGGGCCGCTAACCGTTAATACGGATGGTACTGTTACAGTAGATCCCAACACTAGAATAGGAACATATACCATAGAATATACCATATGCGAAAAATCGAACCCAGATAATTGTGATACCGCTACCGTGACCGTTGAAGTGGATGACGATATTCTAATAAATCAAATGGTCACTCCCAATGGGGATGGGAAAAATGACTTCCTATTTATCAGAGGGGTACGTAATTTCCCCAATAACTCTATAAAGATTTTTAATAGGTGGGGAGTTTTGGTATATGAAGGTTCGGGCTATAACAACCAGAACAATGTATTTGACGGGCATTCCAAAGGGCGTTCTACATTAAATGTAGAGAAGTCCCTTCCGGCCAGCGTATATTATTATATCTTTAATTACGAAAAAAATATGCAGAATATTACCTTGAACGGTTATATATATGTTAGTAAATAACCTACTGAACAGCAAATGATGATAAAAAAAGGCTTTTTACCACTGTTGCTTTTATTGATTGCATTTCAAGGCATACAAGCCCAACAGGATGCACAATATACGCAGTACATGTTCAATACGATAAGCGTAAACCCTGCCTATGCAGGCTCTAGAGGACAATTGAGCATTGCAGGTCTATACCGTTCTCAATGGGCGGGCTTGGACGGCGCACCAAAAACGCAGACCTTGTCGCTAAATTCCCCAATAAGGAATAGCAAGGTTGGATATGGAGTATCCATTGTTAACGATAACCTCGGGGATGGGGTAGTACAGGAAACCTATTTTGATGCGGTTGTTTCCTACACAATAGATGTTTCGCAAGTTGGCAAATTGTCGTTCGGATTAAAGGCGGGCGGGAATTTGTTAAACTTGGATTTTACCGGACTTCAAAATTTTGACAACGAAATTGTTTCCGGCGATAATATCGAAAACAAATTTTCACCCAATTTTGGGGTGGGGGTATATTATCACACCGACAAATTTTATGCAGGATTCTCCGCTCCCAATTTATTGGCAACCAGTCATTTTGACAATTCTAAAACCGACGCAAATTCGGTTAGTTTTCTTTCCAAGGACAGGATAAATTTCTATTTGATTACGGGATACGTATTCGACCTAAACAGTCATGTAAAGTTTAAGCCCGCATTATTGATGAAGGCTGTCGGCGGGGCACCGCTTCAGGCTGATGTTTCTGCTAGCTTTCTATTCAACGAAAAATTCAGTATGGGTGCAGCTTATCGGTGGGATGCTGCTGTTAGTGCCTTGGCCGGTTTTCAGATAACCGATCAGTTCATGTTGGGGCTAGCCTACGACAAGGAAACTACCGAATTGGGAAATACCCGATTTAATGATGGATCATTTGAGGTGTTTTTAAGGTTTGAATTGGTTAGAGCTTATCAACGCTTGGTTTCTCCCCGTTTCTTCTAAAATTTGTGTAATGACAAAACGAATATTTATTTGTATCGCCCTGATTGGAATGTTGGCAAAAAATTCGTTTGCCCAAGAACGATTAATCAATAGGGCGAACGAAAAATACAAGGAATATTCCTTCAATCCCGCAATCGATATTTATAAAAGAGTGTTGGATAAAGGCTATGTTTCCGCCGATCTATTGGAAAAATTGGGTAATTCCTATTACTATAACGCAAATTATAAGAAAGCCGCAGAAACTTATAAAAAATTAATCGAAGGCTTTGCGACGGATTCAACCGTGGGTCCGGAATATTATTTTAGATACGGACAAAGTCTAAAATCTTTGGGTAATTACGATGAGGCCAATGCGATGATCGTAAGGTTTACCGAGTTGACATCCAATGATGAGAGGGCTGCAGATTTTAAAGGGGAAAGAGATTATATGGCAGAGATTGAGAAAAACTCCGGCAGGTATGAAATTTCCGAATTTGAACATAATTCCGTCTATTCAGATTTTGCCCCTACCTTTTATAAGGAAGGCCTTATATTTTCATCGGACCGGGATACGGGAAATTTAGCGAAATACAGGCACACGTGGAACGGCAAGGATTTCTTAGACCTCTACGAGGTGAATGTGGATAGCCTTTCAATGGGAAGAGTAGTAAAAGTGAGGGGTGATATCAATACCAGATTTCATGAATCTACCTCTGCCCTTACCAAGGATGGCGATACTTTATATTTTACCCGGAACAATACAATATCCGGTAAGGTCATTAAGGATGACAAGGGAATTACCAGATTAAAAATATTCCTAACCACAAAGGTAAATGGCCAGTGGACGGAACCTAGGGAGCTTTCGTTCAATAGCGATACCTATTCGGTCGCAAATCCTACGTTAAGTCCTGATGAGAAGACCTTGTATTTTGCGTCCGATATGCCTGGGACATTGGGGGAATCGGATATCTTTAAAGTAACCATTAATGAGGATGGCACCTATGGCACCCCTGAAAATCTTGGGAACAACATCAATACGGAAGCTAGGGAAACCTTTCCGTTTGTGACCAGTAAGGACATTTTATATTTTTCGTCCGATGGGCACCCTGGGCTAGGTGGACTGGATGTTTTTGCTGTTAAAATTGCCCATGGCGATTATAGTGGAAATGTTCTGAACGTTGGGGAACCCGTAAACAGTAACATGGACGATTTCACCTTTATCTTTAATGAAGACACTCGAAGGGGCTATTTTGCATCCAATAGAGAAGGTGGTATGGGCATGGATGATATTTATAGTTTTCTGGAAACAAGACCATTGGAATTTGACTGTAACCAGCCAATTACCGGAACGGTTCGGGACAAGATTACCAATCAGCCTTTGGCGGGAGCTACCGTTAAGGTAATAGACGAAAATAATGAGGAAGTAGCAAGTACAATTACAGACTCTAATGGCAATTATGAAATTGCAGTAGACTGCAACAAGGGCAATTTTGTAAGAGCGACCATGGAAGGGTACGTGCCTGCTGAAGAATATCTGGCTAAATCCGAGAATAAACCCAGAATCATCGATTTTTATTTGGAAAGGGATATCGTTACCGCAGGTTATGGCGACGATTTGGCCAAACTTTTACAACTGAGCACCATTTATTTTGATTTCGACAAGTACAATATCCGTCCGGATGCCGAGATTGAGATTCAGAAGGTTATTGCGGCCATGGACAAATACCCGAGCCTTAGGATACAGGCAAATTCCCATACGGATAGTAGGGGCGCAGATTCCTATAACCTTTGGCTGTCCCAAAAAAGGGCCGATGCCACAGTAGAATATATGATTTCCAAAGGGATTGCACCCGATCGATTGGTAGGCAAGGGATTTGGGGAGACCAAGTTGGTCAATGGTTGTAGCAATGGGGTAAAATGTACCGCCGCGGAACATCAATTAAATCGTAGATCGGAGTTTATTATTTTGGAATAAACAGATTTGTTGTAAGATAATAAAGCAGTTACTTCTAGGTAGCTGCTTTTTTTTGATCTGATCAAACCTCACAATTTGACAAATTCACAAATGTATTTTCTAGTTAGACAACAAATATAAATAGTTACGATAGCGTTCTATTATTTTTGTAGTAAGTGCCGTATCGCATGTCCAAAATAGGGTTAAAGTCCATTCCCATTGATACGATTATACCAAAAATGGACAAAGAGAACGACAATTTTATACATGCAGATTTCCCTAAAATCTTTTTGTTTAGCAGCATTGTTTCTGGCCACTTTTTTTAGTGCAACCTCCCAGACAACAATTTGGGAGGAGAATTTTAATTCCAGTAACGATGGTGATATTTCTGGGACAGGAACAGGCTTTGCCCCGACCACTTGGTCCTCCGGCAATGATGTAGAAATTAAAAACAATAAAATACTTACGAAAAAAGCGGACAATAACGGCTTTTGGAGGACCGCCCCAATAAACATAACCGGGTTTACCAATATTACTTGGGATTTCGATACAAATGCCAATAATATTGAGGGTAGTGACCGTTTTTCTGCCCGTTTTAAGTTGGATGGCGGTTCTTGGGTTACGATAGTCTCCCCGGTACGGGATCCAGATGGTAATTATTCCCTTTCAATTCCTTCCGGATCAACATTGGAATTGGAGGTTTTATTTGAGACAGATCAAAACAATGATAAGTATCGATTGGATAATTTAGTGGTACAAGGGGATCCCCCTCCGTGTTCCAATGAGTTGGACTATGAGTTCTATGATCTGGTCCCCAGTGGAAACACGGTTACCAATATACCTACTTCGGGAGCCCTAAGCACTGGGCAGATAAACACATTTGACGTGAACACGCTTCAAAACTCCGTTGATCCAGGAGATACCGATTCATTTTCCATTAGGTATACGGGGTATGTTCATATTCCTGCCTCGGACACGTATACCTTTTATACCAGTTCCGACGACGGTTCCAATCTTTATATAGATGGGGTCAAAATTGTGGACAATGATGGAGATCACGCAGTTCAAGAACGCTCTGGTTCAGTGACACTTACCCAAGGATACCATAGCATTGAGGTGCTTTTTTATGAAAATGGAGGAGGCCAACAATTACAGGTAAATGTTTCGACCCCGAGTATCGCCAAAATGGCATTGCCTTTTTCTAATTTATACAGCGATTGCAATGCACCAGTGGACGAAACCGATAACGATCCGCCTACCCTTGTAGCAACGGGCAATCAAATATTTTGCCCCGGTTCTTCCATGCCTATTGTGGAAACCATAAGCATAACCGACCCCGATGATACCCAACTGGATCAAGTTTTTATTCAGATATCCTCTAACTATGATAATGGAGACCAATTGGCCCTTACGGGTTCAAATCCGGGTATAACGGCAACGTGGAGTGCTTTGGAGGGGAAGCTAACCCTGACTGGTCCCGCAAATTTGGCAGTATTTGAGACCGCTATAGAAAATGTGCGATTTAGTTCTACCGCAACACTGGATAGCGACACCAAGAATTTTTCAATAGTTATAGCAGAAGCCAATTATCTTCAAAGTACAGGGCACTATTATGAATACATCCCTGCCGTTGGCATCACTTGGACCAATGCCCGTGACGCTGCCGCACTGCGCAAGTTCTATGGACTTCAAGGGTATTTGGCAACGATTACCAGTGATGACGAGGCGCAATTGCTCGGAACACAAGCTTCCGGGGCAGGTTGGCTGGGGGCCAGCGATTCCGCTGTCGAGGGTTCATGGCGGTGGGTTACAGGTCCTGAAGGATTGGAAAATTCTGGAAGTGGAAGGTTATTTTGGATGGGAACTTCAACGGGAACTGCTTATGATTATGAAAACTGGAACAACGGGGAGCCCAATAATTCCGGGAACGAGGATTATGCCCATATCAACGCTCCGGGTACCGGATTTGACGGCTCTTGGAACGACCTAACCAATTCCGGAGCTGGAAGTGGAGCCTATCAGCCTAAAGGATATTTGATAGAGTACGGGGGAATGCCGGGAGACCCCCCAAACCCGACCATTACGGCGGTCACTTCACTTACTCCTTTTGTAATCGACACTCCCGATCAACCCGTAGACCAAACCGTATTTGTGGGAAGCAATGCTCAATTTGGCGTGACGGTAAACAATGCAGATGCTTATCAGTGGCAGGTAAGCACGGATGGGGGCATAACCTATGGAAATATAGTAAATGGATCGAACTACTCCGGAACCCAAACGACAAGTTTAACGGTCCTTGAGGTCGATGTGGATAAAAGCGATTATCGATATAGATTAATGGCCTCTAATAGCGCTACTAGTTGTGATATATTTTCCGACGAGGCCTTACTCACGGTTAAGGTCGGGACGGTCATCACCAATAAGCGGATAACCCATAGGGTAAAAAAGAATTAGTGCAGACAAATTGGGTAGCGTTGTAAAGATTTTTCTTACTATAATCGTCATGTTTTCAATGGATTGCCTATGTAAACTTCAAATTTTTTTCTCCCGAATCACCCATCCAATCAATGATAACTTCATTTTTATTAACCTATATAGCGCAATTCCTCCATTACACAACATTTATTTTAGCAACCAGTTAAAGGGACTAGTTTTGTATATCTAAAATTAAACCAAAGGATAAGAATTTTTACTTCGAATCCCAAATTATAGATAACCAGCCAGCGACCAATGATAACCAAAAAGGAAAATAGCTTTCAATATCTATTGCCTCACTATTTAATTATAAGCCTATTGTTGGTGGTTGGTATATTGCCTAATGATTTATTGGGTCAATCGACCAATGATTATCGATCTAATGGTTCGGGTAGTTGGACGAATATATCGTCCTGGCAGGTCTTTAATGGATCCACATGGGTATCCGCATCATCCTATCCGGGACAAAACCCGGGAACCAAGGCTGTGTCTATTGGAAATGGAAATTCCATAACCCTTTCTTCCAATATTTCTAACAATTTTGATTCACTGACTATTGGTGACGGAACCGGGGCAACCGACGGTCTATTGATTAGCTCGAACTCTTTTTTAAATACAATGTTGGTGACCATTGCGAACGGAGGTTCCATGAAATGGACGAGCAACAATACGGATCTTACCTTACCTTCAGCTGTTAATTTTATAATTGAATCGGGCGGCGTATTAGATAAAAGTGCGCCGTGCAACGCAACTAAAACATTGACTATAGGCGCAAGTAAATATGCCTCGTGCAATGGGGGTGGTAGCGGAAGTCCACAATCGTTTCAAAATGTGATTGATAATGGCGGGGTTTATACTTATGATTATTACGAAGGGGCCATAGACGTTACAGGGTTTATAAACAGTTGTTCGCCCGATGCCGCATACGATACCCGGGGAGCCACTCCGGATAAAAATGCCGGCAGCAATTGGAACAACAGCGGCCCAAAATACAACCGTTGGTTCAAGTTTACCGCCCCGGCAACCGGCCAGAT
>JAIRBC010000052.1 GCA_022008415.1 Cerina litoralis | reverse complement strand
TGGTTAATTATGGTACCAAGGGATGTGGAAGAGTAGAAAGGATGAATCTAGCAGATTTCCCGTTTCTCGGAATGACAAATTAACGTTGGAAGGGCGAAACCACCATTTGTCATTCAGAGCGCCCGCCTCCGTCATTCAGGCGGGCCTGCCCGAAAGATTCATTCTGGCGGGCCTGCCCGACAACATCATTCTGGCGGGCCTGCCCGACTCCGTCATTCAGGCGGGCTCCTTTGTCGGAATGACAAAGCGAAGTTGAATGACAAAACAGTAAAGAATAACAAAATAATAAATGAATAACTGCTTCACGGTATAACCGTATCACGGATAACGGTCTCACGAACAACCATATAAATGACCAAAAAAAAAATCCTTATCTCGATCGATTGGTTTTTGCCCGGTACCCGTTCCGGGGGGCCTGTGCGCTCCTACGCCAACCTGATCGCCCAATTAGGGGAGTACTTTAATTTTTATGTGATCACCAGGGATACGGATTATTGCGCTGACGAAGTCTACCCCAACATCATATCCGATACCTGGAACCGTTGGGACGCCCATACCCAGATCTACTACTTTTCCAAGAAAAATTTAAGCAGGAAGAACATCAAAAATGTGGTCGAAAAGGCCAATTGCGATTTTCTTTATGTAAACGGGATCTACAGTTGGTATTTTTCTATCCTCCCCGTGTTACTTTTTCACAACAAAATCAAGACTGTTGTATCCGCCCGGGGCATGCTCAACCCCCATTCCGTTGGGGTAAAGGGGACAAAGAAGAAAATGTTCCTACGCATGGCCAACGCCATGGGACTCTACCGGAATATTACTTTCCACGCCACCAATCCGCACGAAGCCGAACATATAAAAACGTTTATCGGTAAGCAAACCGAAGTAAAGGTTGCGCCCAATCTACCCCGGGCGTTACCAGACGTTCCGGTGTCTAAAAAGAAAAATAAAAAGGTCAAATTTGTCAACGTGGCCCGGATTTCCAAAGAAAAGGGGACGCTAAAAATGCTCAATGCTTTCCGATCGGTCAAGGACGAGGTGGTGCTAGACCTGTACGGACCCGTTTACGACGATGGCTATTGGGCCCAATGTAAAAATAGCATCGATACCCTCCCAAAAAACGTATCGGTCCATTACAAAGGAAGCGTGGAAGGCGGTCAAATCCCGGAACTACTAACCCAATATGATTTTTTTATGATGCTGTCCGAAGGCGAAAATTTTGGCCATGCCATCCTGGAGGCATTTTCTGCCGGTTGTCCCGTACTCATTTCGGACACCACCCCTTGGAAAGACCTTAAAAAACAACAAGTTGGATGGGACGTGGCCCTAAACGACAAAGCGGGAATCGAAGAGGCCCTAGCCCAAGCAATCCTAATGGAAGACGCCGAATATCAACGTTGGTCACAAAACGCATATGAATATGCCCGTACTTTTTGCCAAAATCCTGAATTAATAGCCTTAAATTTGGCGTTGTTTAAGTGACAAACAAGCTTAATGGAATCCTTTCCTCACCCCTGCCCGTACCGTTCAGGCGGGCTTTAGGGAGGGGCAGAAAGGAAAGGATTCCGGAATGACAAAAAAGAAGCGAAGTCATAAATGAACGTTGGAATTGCGTAAAAGCAAAACATAATTTTTTAAAACACAACCATTAAAGTAAATGACAGATCAATATATACTTGGAATAAACGCCTACCACGGGGATTCCTCCGCTTGTATCCTTAAAAACGGGGAAGTTATTGCAGCTACCGAGGAAGAACGGTTTAGGAGGATTAAACACTGGGCCGGTTTTCCATCGGAGGCCATCTCCTTTTGCCTTGCGGAAGCGGAAATCCAAATACAAGAGGTAGACCATATTACCATCTCCAGGGATCCTTCGGCCAACCTGCACAAGAAAATCCTTCATTCCGCCAAAAATTTGGTGTCGGTCAAAGCTTTAAAGGACCGCTTGGCCAATACCAGGAAAGTAGTAGGGGTAAAGGCCGAATTGTCCGGGATATTTAACGTTAAGGAAGAGGAAATCAAGGGCAAGGTCCACAATGTGGAACACCACCGTAGCCATTTGGCCAGTGCTTTTTTTGCCTCCCCCTTTGAGGAGGCCGCCCTGCTTTCGATCGACGGATTCGGGGATTTTACCTCCACCATGATCGCTACCGGAAAGGGCAACAAGATCCAGGTGTTGGATTCGGTTATCTATCCCCATTCCGCTGGAATCTTCTACACTTCCCTCACCCAGTTTTTGGGGTTTCCGCATTACGGGGACGAGTACAAGGTGATGGGACTGGCACCCTACGGGAAACCTAAATACATGGATGAGTTAAAACAAGTTATCCATCTGAAAGACAACGGATTGTTCGAGCTAAGCCTCAAATATTTTAAGCACGTTAAGGAAGGGGTGAGCATGAGTTGGGAAAATGGGGACCCCCATATAGAGTCCATTTTCTCGAAGGAACTGGAAAATCTCTTGGGACCGGCGAGGCAAGCAGGTGAGGAACTCACCCAGAGACATATGGACATCGCCACTTCCGTCCAAAGGGTGACGGAGGAATTGGTCTTTCATATCCTAAACCATTTGCAACAGCGCACCGGACTAAAAAACGTGTGTATAGCGGGTGGAGTGGCGCAAAACTCCGTCGCCAACGGAAAAATATTGCAGCGCACCAGTTTTGAGGAGGTATATATTCCCTCCGCCGGCCACGATGCGGGGACGGCGATGGGCTCGGCCCTTTGGCTCTACAACCACATCTTGGAAAACGATCGGTTGCCCGCGGTTTATAACGCGTACACCGGCTTGAAATCTAACAATGAGGAAATTGAAGACTATCTAAATTCGCAGAAAATCACCTACAAGAGGTTCCGGGAAAGCGAATTGATCGACACCGTATCCGATGCTTTAGTAAACGGGGCCGTCGTGGGATGGTTCCAGGGTCGGGCGGAATTTGGACCCCGGGCGTTGGGACATCGTTCTATTTTGGTGGATCCCAGGCGGTTGGATGCCAAGGAACTGCTCAATTCAAAAATCAAGCGGAGGGAGAGCTTTAGGCCGTTTGCCCCTTCTATCTTGGAGGAATACGTACCCGAATATTTTGAGGTTACCGATCGGGTGCCCTTTATGGAAAAGGTATTTCCGATCAAAAAAGAAAAGCATACCGAAATTCCAGCGGTCACCCATGTGGATGGCACAGGCAGGCTACAGACCGTGGAAAAGGGAGACCGATATTACGATTTGATCGAAAGATTCCGTCAAAAAACCGGCACCCCCATCCTGCTGAACACCTCCTTTAATGAAAACGAACCCATAGTAAACACTCCCGCGGAGGCACTGGATTGCTTCCTACGGACCCAAATGGATATGTTGGTGTTGGAGAATTGTGTGATCACAAGAGGCTAAAGACCGCATTGCTAAAAGACAAGGGACTAAAGACTTGATTCTAATTTAGAATAGTTACAATACTTAAAACTGAATTTTTTGGGCTTTTGTCACCCATTAGGGAGCGGCAAGAACACCGGACTGCCAGTATTTAATCGATACTAAACAACAAGTTTAAAATATTAATTAGAATGAAATCATTAAAAACCAAGATTATTCATCAAATACGGTTACTTCAAGAACTTGGTTTGGCAGGATACCTGTCTTATAGCTTCAGGAAAAATCATATGGTAAAACAGAATATCAATGGGAAAAAGGTTTGGATTCGTATTGGAACCATGGATCCTAATGCAGCTACTTCATGTTTTAATGGGGAATTTGATATTCTTGAAGGTTTGTTCCCTAAGGATTATTCAGGTGTTATAGTCGATGCTGGCGGATACATAGGCACTGCGGCAATTGCTTTCTCAGAAATGTACCCAAACGCAACAGTACTAACCATAGAACCTTCAGCAGATAATTTTTATGTGCTAAAAAAAAATGTATCTAAATACCCGAATATCAAGCCAATACATGGAGCTTTAATAGCTTCTGATGACAAAAAAATAACACTTTATAATCGGAACTCGGGTACTTGGGGATTTACCGTGCTAAAGACTCCTGGAGATTGCCCAGAAGCCAAAGAAATGGAGGAAATACCCGCTATGCGACTTTCTTCTTTGGGAGTTAAAATGGAGAATATTGGTATTTTAAAACTTGATATTGAAGGAGGAGAACATGCTCTATTTTCAAATGATCACAAAGATTTACAATTAATTCCAGTTATTATGATTGAACTCCATGATAGGATTATACCCGGGTGTAGCGATTTGTTTTTTTCTTTCTCTAAGAATCGAATTGTCCAGAAGGATGAAGGTGAAAAATATATATCCATTAAGAAAAATTTCAACCAGTAACTATGGTTTAGTCTTAAAAAAGCCGAGAAAATGAAAATCTCCATCATCACCGCCACTTACCACAGCGAAGCTACGATCGAAGCCTGTATGGATTCGGTATTGGGGCAAGGCTATTCCGATTTGGAGTACCTGATCCTGGATGGTGGCTCCAAAGATGGGACCATGGCTAGGATTCAACAGTGCGTCGATCCTCGGGTCCGGGTGATTTCCGAACCGGACCAAGGGATTTACGATGCATTGAACAAGGGAATTGCCATGGCTACAGGGGAGGTGATCGGTTTTGTACATTCCGATGACTTTTTGGCCAGCGACGATTGTTTGGCCAATATGCTGCACTTGTTTGAATCTGAAAAAGTAGACGGTGTTTATGGCGACCTGCATTATGTGGATGCCCAGGAGACAGCTAGGGTAGTGCGAAACTGGAAAAGTAAACCCTTCCATCGCGCTTTGCTCAGGAGGGGATGGATGCCCGCCCACCCGACCTTGTTCCTAAAAAAAGAAGTTTACGACAAACACGGGGTCTTTAATCTGGAGTTTAAGATCGCCGCCGATTACGATATGATGCTGCGGATCTTTAAGGACGACACCCTAAAATTCGCCTATTTGCCCCAGGTGGTTACCAAAATGAGGCTCGGGGGAGTGAGCAATGGCAGTCTAAAAAGTATAATCCGAAAGACCAGGGAAGATTATAAGGCCATGAAATACAACCAGTTGTCCAATCCGCTGTATACCATCTGCGCCAAAAACCTGTCCAAAATCCCACAGTTTTTTACTAAAGGGTGATACCCCGCCTCCTGTATGAAGGAGTCGGGCAAGCGTGATGCGGAAAACATCCCCCTTAATCCCCCTTCAAAGGGGGAATCTATTTTTAGTCCTAATGCAAATCCAATTATAATTCGAACATCTACCCAAATAGCTGTCATCTTAATTTTGGGTTCGTTACTAATTCCCCCTTTGAAGGCCTGCCCGAACAGTATGGGCGGGGGCCAGGGGGATGTTTTACCGCTCCAAATACAAAAAACCTTGAAATTTGAGCCCCAGGTCATCGAGGGATACGAGGTAAAAGTAGACCCCTGCGGGCAGGCCGGCGCTACGGTTGATGACCAGATCGCCGGTATTGGCAATCCCGCCAAATTGGTCGGTGTAGTTGGCCATCTCAAAAACTTTTAGGCCATTGCGGTCGTAGATCCGAATACTGTTGTTGGGCGACTGTGTCATTTGCGGAATGACCAACACGTCGTTTATCCCGTCCCCGTTGGGGGTCACCAGATAATTGTCTAGCGTAAGAAGCTCGTCGGGTGTGTCCATCGTGCCAAAGGTGATGGCCTCGTACCTATCCGGTACAAAATTGTCCGAGGTCACGAACCCCTGGGACAGATCGCCTCCCATGGCGGCACGGCCGAGTTGTACCCATTGCTTGCCGGTCTTGCTCCAGCCGACCACGATGATCGATTTTACATCATCGGTAAGGGCGGCAAGGTTGCTGCGCTCGTTCCAGCTGAGCGTCACCGTAGCGGTTGCGCTCCCTTCCAGTCGCCAGAATTCCGTTTCACTGACCGACCCAATGTCCCGCACTTTTGTATGGGTATTAAAATTTTCCGGAAAGGGAATAGGGTGGGAGGGGTTGTCAAAAAAATAGGCGCACTTGGCAATGGGGTTAACGGCGGTGGAATTGAGGATCAATTGTCTTAATTGACCGTCGTCCCCAACGGGAAAAGTAAAGTTCTTTTGTTCGGTAACGGCAACATAACCCTCCACATAAGAGGCATCGCTGGCACCCACATCAAAGGCATCCTTCAGGAAGTTAAAATAGGTGGCGGATTGGTCCCGGGGGGTAATCACGTTGCCCACCACAAAATTGGCGTTGTTCACCACGCTTACGGAAGTCCTGAGGGTTACGCCGCGATCGTTGGCGACCTCCGTATCGTAAAAGACGGACATAAACGCGCCCGAGATGGTAATTGCCGAAGACCCATAAAACCCTACCAGTCCCGTATTTTGGTCGAACGCCCCGTCGTTGATCAGGTTGGTGTGGATCCCCATTTGTCCACCCTCGTGCACCTGTAAGTTCCCGGCATTGTACAATCCGGTCTGGGCTTGGGAAAGCAAACCTAGAAGCAGTAACGGGATGGAGAGGTGTTTTTTCACATATTTGTTTTTAGAGAATAGAATATAGAGAATAGACTTGTTTGTTTAAATAATTCTGAATTCGAAATTCGGTTAATAGTTTATAGTTATTCGTTAATAGTAGTTTCAAATTATTTAAAGTAACGCTTTTAATTAATGTATTTAACTATATAATAGTTAGATATTTGAAATAATTATTTTTACATCAACCATTAATCATTGACCATCAACCATCAACTTTGAACCATCCCCTGCCAACTGCAACTGCCAATTACTTTCTAGTTTCGTATTTCCAATTTCGTATTTTTCCTTAACCACAAACCCCTCACTGTCAGTCCACAAACGTTTCCCGAATAATATCCTTGCAACGTTGAATCTCCGATTGGGATAATTGGTTAACCTTTTTAATAATCCTAACCTTGTCGATTGTCCGTATTTGGTCTATTGCAATCATCCCTTTTTTATTGTTGTGCTTGACCATAACCCTTGTCGGGTACTGTTTTAAATTGGTGGTCATGGGCGCAATGACGATGGTATTGAGATATTTGTTCATCTCGTTAGGGGAAACGATAACGCACGGACGGGTCTTCTTAATTTCACTACCCACCGTTGGGTCCAGGTTAACAAGGACAATTGCATACTGCGTTAATTCCATTCCTCAAGATTTTCATCTTCGAAAACATCGTTTACCAGTAATATGTCATCTTGGTTCCGATGCATTTCCTGGAACGCTTTTTCCCAGTCTTTCCTCGGTTTATCAACTGGCTTAAGGATTATTTGCTCCTCTTGCAAAATCAATTCGACTTCGTCTTTAATGTTATATTTTTCCAAAATGGTCTTGCTCAATCGCAAGCCTTTAGAGTTCCCTATTTTTATTATTTTCGACTTCATAATTTTAAAATGTAATTACAAAGTTATTACATTTTATTGAATTGACCATGTTGTTGTTGGTATACATCTACAGATTATTGCGAACCGAAAACTGCCAACTACCCTTCTTGCTTCTAGTTTCGTATTTCGATGTCCGTGATGCCCCGCCAGTATGTCACTGTCGGGCAAGCGTGATACGGTTTTGCTCATTCCTACCGCTCGTTTGTCATTCTGGCGGGTTCGCTTTGCTCTGAAGGACTAACAAGGAGGGTTGACTTTCGTATTTTCCATCAACCATCAACTTTGAACCATCCTCTGCCTACTGCAACTGCCTACTGCTATATGTCCTTCCGTCCTTAATCTTTTGTCTTATTTTCCAGCATCATCCTAATTCCCTCCAAATCCCGTTTCATCGCCTCCACCTCTTGGGAAAGCGAATCCTTATCCGCCTTTAGTTTTTCTATTTCCTTTTGCTGTTCGATCGTATGAAGGTAGAGTTCCTCTATTTTTTCGAGGTTTATTTCGGTCGCTCTATTGACTAAAATACCACCTTTGCTCTCTACTTCTTTAGCGGAAGGAACACCTGGAAGATGTTTATAGATGCTTGTAAATGTTTCAATCTCACTTAAGCTCAACATTCTATAATCGGGTTTTGATGTGCTTTTACCATCAAAATAGGATTGGAAAACGTAGTCTGGGGTTATTGTCCCCGATGCCAAAATATTTCCGATTACGTGCAACCTTTCTGTTGGGGCAGATATTCCTATACCTACATCTCCGTTTGCTAGTATTCGTATTCTTTCATTCCCATTTGTACTGAATGCTAGTTGATCGACCCCTGCTCTAAACATACCCATATCGGTATCGGCACCTGTATGAAAACCATAACCTGGATTTCCTGCAGATCCCTGCGAAGCAGCAAAACCATTACGGGCCATTATTTGTCCATCAACATCCAATTTGCTTTGTGGCGCTCCTGGGAGATTACCTATACCAATATTTCCAGTACCATCAAAATGTAGATCATTTCCATTTAATCCAATAGTTCTGTCACCGGTTAAGTTAATATCAGAATTTGTTATGTTTGGAGTAGAAGTCACGGAAAGGTCAAAATCGTTACCGGTAGGGCTCGGCGTTATAGTGACGGAGAGATCGGTGGATGTGATGTTCTGGATCTCGTTGGTAGGACTTGCATCGGCATCGTCAACATTCAGTGTGATGTTGCTCCCGTTCGCTATGGAGATGTCCCCTGCGCTCCCGTCGGTCGAGATGTCTTGGCTGTCAGTGCCTCCTGCTACGGAAAGATCGAAGTCGTTCCCGGTAGGGCTCGGCGTTATAGTGACGGAGAGATCGGTGGATGTGATGTTCTGGATCTCGTTGTTAACGTCTCCGTCGACTTCAGTGGTGAGGTATCCGTTGTTCCCCGCCGCAGCGTCCACCAGGGTTTCCAGATCGACGTTGCCGTTAAACCCCCCGTTGGCTCCGGTGATAGCAAGTTCGGTCCCCGATGTTGTAATGTTCGATACGACACCGTCCGCCGCCCCGCTCGGAAGGGTGACGGTCCCTCCCCCGACTGATAGGGAGAGGTCGTTGCCCAATATTGAAAGGATCTGGATCTCGTTGTTAACGTCCCCGTCGACTTCAGTGGTGAGGTATCCGTTGTTCCCCGCCGCAACGTCCACCAGGGTTTCCAGGTCGACGTTGCCGTTAAACCCCCCGTTGGCTCCGGTGATAGCAAGTTCGGTCCCCGATGTTGTAATGTTCGATACGACACCGTCCGCCGCACCTGCCGGTGCCGGTGCCCAGACCGCGGCCCCTGTCTGAGTGGTCAGAACCTGTCCGTTGGTTATGGAAGGCGTAATCTTCGCGGGCGTTACATTGGCATCGAGTATCTTGACGGTGGTGACCGCGTTGTTAAGAATGTTTTCGGCTTGAACGGCATTGTCCGCCAGTTTGGAATTGTCCACTGCATCGGCCGCCAGTTTTTGGCTAGTTATGGAAAGGTCCTCCACCTTGAACGGGTCGACGACCGTCCCGACACCGGTTATGGTGAGCTGGTCGGCCAGTTCGGTGGTTCCCGCGCCCGCTGGCACTGGCGCCCACCCAACGATCCCGGCAGTACTGGTTATTAGCATCTGGTCGGTGGCTGGCGCAGGGGAGAGGGGCAGTATCTTTGCCGTTGTCACGGCGTTGTCCTGTATCTTGATTGTGGAGATCCCATTGTCCGCTACCTCGAACTCCGTTCCCGCCTGTCCGTCCCCGGTTATGGTAACCTGGTCCGCCAGTTCGGTGGTTCCCGCGCC
>JAIRBC010000051.1 GCA_022008415.1 Cerina litoralis | reverse complement strand
TTTTTTTTTTTTGGAATTTGGAATTTTACGAATGAAATTTGGATGAAAGAACCTTTTAAATTCAAACAATTTACGATCCATCAAGGTCGATGTGCCATGAAAGTGGGCACGGATGGGGTATTGCTAGGGGCCTGGACCCCATTGAAAAACGGACCGGCAACCATTCTGGACATAGGTGCGGGCACGGGACTGGTCGCTTTGATGCTCGCACAGCGCAGCGATGCTTTTTCCATTGATGCCGTAGAACTCGATCCCGATGCCTATGAGCAATGCGTGGAAAATTTTGAAGCTTCCCCTTGGGCGGACCGGCTTTTTTGTTACCATACGGATTGGATGGAATTTGTTAGGGAATTTATCGAAGATGGGGAATCACATGATAAATACAACTTGATTGTATCCAACCCTCCTTTTTACAAGCCCCCAAAGACACCCTCAAAAGTAGGGCGCTTTATGGCAGAGGCAAGAATGCAGGCGAGATTCTTTGAAGCATTGCCTTTTGAGGAGCTACTAAATGGTGTATCGTCCTTGCTTTCGGACGCTGGCACCTTTTCCACCATAATTCCTTTCTCCGAAGAAATGGGATTCATCACCTTGGCCGAGGCCTGCAAACTTTATCCAAATCGGATCACTAGGGTAAAGGGGAATTCGACTACTGGGATAAAACGCAGTCTGTTGGAATTTTCATTTCACGAAATCGAGCCCAGGATCGAGGAGCTTACCATAGAATTGGAGCGGCATATTTATACCCAGGAGTATATAGACCTCACCAAAGATTTTTATCTGAAGATGTGACCATTCAGGCTCAAGTACCAAGTTCAAGCTCAAGCTCAAAAATTTTATGGGTTTATGTGTTTAGAAGTTTATTAGAACAAGAGTCCTATTGTTGGTTTCACTTGTTTTTATGATGTAAGTATTGAATCCCCTTTGAAGGGGGCAGGGGGGGTGTTTTTGAATTTGAGCTTGAACTTATTTACTCTGTTTCCACCGCATCGCAATATAGAACGGAATTCCAAGAAGAAGCAACAGGAAACCATAAAAGACGATTTCCGATCCGGATCCGAAAACAGCCCATACGGAATACGCAAATCCCAAAGTTGCAAGCACAAAGGTCTTGACCCAACTTTTTGCGTGTAACCTCCTTTCGATTATCACTAGAGGATAGGCCGCTGCCGTAAAGACAAAGGGGACCACTGCCGAAAACACCGTAATTTCGGCGATAAACTTAAACTGATCTACCAGACCTTGGGTAAAATTCATTAGCATCACCACACTGGAGAGCAGACTGCCGATTATTAAACCGATGATAGGCGCGCCATTTTTGTTTTCTTTTTTGAAAATTCGAGGGAAAAGATCGTCTTTCGCCGTTGCCATAGGGACCTGCCCTACGATGAGCATCCATCCGTTGAGTACACCTAGACCAGAGATAACTACACCTCCCGCAACAAAATAACCCGCATAATCCCCCCCCATTAGTTTAGCGGCCTCCGCAAAGGGAGCGGCAGAATTTTGGAGTAAATCCAAGGGTACGATTCCAAAGAGTACTACAGTTCCCAATAGATAGACGGCAGCGGTCAAAATGGTGCCGAGCATGGTGGCCCTAGATATGGTAACCTCTGGATTTTTGACATTCGCGGCAGGGACGGTGGCACATTCCAAACCTAAAAAGGCATATAGGGTCAAGGCCGCCACCACGGGAAAGGTGGCAAAATTGCTATTTCCGGTTAAATTAAATGGAGGAAAATTCGCAGTGTCGAAAGAGAAAAGTCCAGCTAAGATTACAAAAAGCAAAGGAAGCAGTTTTAAGGCCGTCGTAACTACCTGTACCTTACCAGATTCTTTAATGCCCTTGGTGTTTATCCAAGTAAAGAGCCATATGAGGGAAAGTCCTGTGACAACGGCGTAATAGGAATTGGTCGCCAAAACGGGAAAGAAGAAACTCAGGGCACCCACGATGGCAATGGCGATCGCGCCATTGCTCACCCACACAGAGATCCAGTAACCCCAAGCGATAAGAAAACCGATAAAATCCCCAAAACCTTCTCGGGAATAAGCGTAAGGTCCGCCGCTTTTACTGACAACGATCTTACTGAAGTTGCTAAAAATCTTGGCGAGGATAATGGCTCCCGCTGCAGTAAATATCCAGCCCAAAATACTGATGCTCCCGTAGGAGGCCAAAGCTGCGGGGAGAACAAAAATGCCCACCCCGATCATATTCCCCACTACCAAAGCGGTAGAAGTGATCAATCCAATTTTTTGTGGTTTGGAGTCCATAAATTTTGGTTTATTAGGTTGCTTATCTTATAAAAACGGTTGCTTATGACCGGTTTAAAAGTACAATTAATAACGCAACGGAACATTTTTTTTTCAGATATCTGAATCCTGAGCTGAGCCTTCGCATTTAATTTAAATTTTATAAACCAAACAATACAAGATTAGATTGTTATATTTCCAGTAACGAGTTCTTTGTTTATCTTTGAATTCATTTAGCCCATTTATCCGTTTAAATAAAATTAAATGAGTTCATTTACAAAAACATAATAGAATGAAACCCGATCTCTTTGAATCTCCCGATTATTTTCAGTTGGACGACCTCTTGTCCGAAGAGCATAAGCTGGTACGCCAGGCCGCAAGGGAATGGGTAAAGCGCTCGGTTTCGCCCATTATTGAAGGCTGTGCGCAACGGGCGGAATTTCCCGAGCAGATACTTACTGGACTGGCAGAAATTGGCGCCTTTGGCCCTTATATTCCCGAGGAATATGGAGGTGCCGGGCTAGATCAGATCAGTTACGGGCTTATTATGCAGGAGATCGAACGGGGCGACAGCGGGGTTCGGTCTACTGCCTCCGTGCAATCGTCCTTGGTCATGTATCCCATTTTCACCTATGGGAGCGAGGAGCAACGTAAGAAATACTTGCCCAAACTGGCAACGGGAGAATTTATGGGTTGTTTCGGGCTTACGGAACCCGATCATGGTTCCAATCCTGGTGGCATGGTCACGCGGTTTAAGGATATGGGAGACCATTACCTCCTAAATGGGGCCAAGTTGTGGATTTCCAATGCCCCCTTTGCAGATATTGCAGTAATATGGGCCAAGGATGAAAAGGATCGGATCCATGGTTTGATCGTGGAGCGGGGCATGGATGGGTTCTCCACGCCGGAGACCCACAACAAATGGTCGTTGAGGGCATCTGCTACCGGAGAACTTATTTTTGACGATGTAAAAGTCCCCAAGGAGAACCTATTGCCCGGAAAAAGTGGTTTGGGGGCTCCTTTAGGGTGCTTGGATTCTGCACGGTACGGAATTGCCTGGGGGGCGATCGGTGCGGCGATGGATTGCTATGACACCGCTCTGCGCTATGCCAAGGAAAGGATACAATTTGGAAAGCCAATCGCGGCCACCCAGTTACAACAAAAGAAATTGGCCGAAATGATCACCGAGATTACAATGGCCCAGCTTTTAGCTTTTAGGTTGGGGCAGTTAAAAAATGAGGGCAAGGCTACCTCGGCACAGATTTCCATGGCCAAGCGGAATAATGTGGATATGGCACTTAAAATAGCTAGGGAATCTAGACAGATTCTCGGCGCTATGGGGATAACGGGGGAATATTCCATTATGCGGCATATGATGAACCTAGAAAGTGTGATAACCTATGAGGGCACCCACGACATACATTTATTGATTACCGGCGCTGATATTACGGGGATGCCAGCGTTTCAGTAACGCAATTTCAAGAAAAAAGAACAGAGAAGATGGAAAAAAGAGGAAACCGTGTTTCTGGTCATCCTTTTTCTATGTTCTCTATTCTCTATTCTCTATTCTATGTTCCATTCTCTCTGTTCTACTGCTCAATTACTTACTGTTACAACGTCCCCATTGAAATTGGCCTGATAGTAGAGCATGTCGTAGTATCGTTTTCCATCTTTGGGACGATTTAGCAATTGTCCGGTGAATAGGCTGTATTCATACCCTTCGCAATCACAAATGGCTGTTTGGCCTTCGATTTTCATCGTGGAGCAGTTATTGGGGGCATGGTTGGGACAGCTGGCCTCAAAGGCCATATATTGATCAATGCCCGATTTTATGACAAACATGCCTCGTGTCCCCACTCCATTGGCATCTACATAGATTGGATTTCCAATATTTCTCAAAGGATTGTATTTCGGAAGGTTAAGGTTCATATCGAAACGAAAACCGGCATCCAAAAGGTAAGGGTTCCGGTTGGTGCTCTCCTTACTACAGGCCGACGTTAAAAGGATCGCTAAAAAAAAGGTTACTTTATACCACATTCTATATATCTTTATGATGTTCACAATATGATAGCGGCAAAATTGAACAAAAATTGTGTATATTTGTCTTAAATCCTCTTTAAAAAAAGAGGATTTTCCTATTGAAGCGGTTTAAACTTTTTTTTTCTGTCCCCGAGGCTTTGGGGTTATATTCCCGCCTTATTGATAAGCGGGGCAGGTTGTGCCGAAATTTTCCCTTTTTTGACCATCGCAGCCCTGTGCGACGTTCCTAAAAAACGGATTAAATACGGAGCAATTCTTCCGAGTGGTATGGGAGGTCGCCAATATTTTCGGTTCCTCCTCGATAGCAATTGGAACAAAAAGTTTAAACCGCTTCATTGAGCTCGTTTGTACTTTTCTTAATGAAGCGAAAAATATTGCTTTTACATGCGGATCGAGGCTTTTTCTTTCCTATTTATAGGTTTATATTGGGAAGAGCACAATCCAAACGGACAAGGGGATTATTTTACTTCCAATCGGATAAAGTTTAAACGAGTTTATTTATTAAAAATATTGTAGCTATGAGCAAGGTATCTTATTACACAGCGGAAGGATTAAAAAAATTGAAGGATGAGCTCAATCAGTTAAGGGATGTAGAGCGGCCCAAGGCCTCTCAGGCTATTGCCGAGGCCCGCGATAAAGGAGATCTTTCCGAAAATGCCGAATATGACGCGGCAAAGGAGGCCCAAGGGTTATTGGAGTTAAAGATATCCAAATTAGAGGAAACGTTGGCCAGCGCGAGACTCATAGATGAGTCGCAGTTAGACATTTCCAAAGTGTTGGTCCTGTCTACCGTTAAATTAAAAAACCAAGGCAATGGCATGGAAATGAAATATACCTTGGTAGCGGAAAGCGAGGCCGATCTTAAAGCAGGTAAAATATCCGTCAGTTCACCTATTGGCAAGGGATTGTTGGGTAAGAAAGTGGGGGATACGGCGGAAATTAATGTCCCCAACGGAATTCTGAAATTCGAAATCTTGGGGATTTCTAGAGATTAAGTCCGGTGGGTCGTACCCAAAAGTAGGGAGCAAAGGTTTTAAACCCCGATAGCGTTGTTATCGGGGTTTTTTATTAGGGTTTTTGTATATTAGGTTCTTGTAAACTGAAATATAAATGGCCAGTATCTTTACAAAGATCATCAACGGTGAGATCCCTTGTTATAAAATTGCGGAGGATGACAATAATTTTGCATTCTTGGACATCAATCCCAATGTCAAGGGTCATACCCTTTGCGTTCCTAAAAGGGAAGTGGATAAAATCCTCGATTTGGACGAAGCCTCGTATATGTCGTTAATGGCGTTTTCCAGAACGGTGGGAAAGGCCGTGGAGAAGGCTATGGAATGCGATCGGGTCGGGATGATGGTCGTGGGTTTAGAAGTGCCGCATGTACACGTACATCTCATTCCCCTGAATAGCATGAAGGACGCTACTTTTCTGAACAAAGAAGCGTTGACCGAGGAAGAATTTGAAACTATTGCCACTAAGATAAAGTCTAATTTGAAAGATTCATAGTGTTGGGTTAAGCAGGGGGTGTACTACAAATTTCACTTAATCCGACAATTTGGGGAGGTCGCTGCCCATAATTGTCCCCGCCCTAACCTTCTCTTGAGGGGAGGGATTCTTTAACGGATAGCTTGAGTCTCGCTTTTTTGCGAAATCTGCTCCCCTCCCTCAGGAGGGGCGGGGGAGAACAATCCGGCAAAGTAGCTTTTCTATGGAACAAAAATGGAAAAATTATTTGTACCTTCTTTCAACCCCTTCCCTTCTGAATTAAAAAATAGGCACCTATTGCAACCGAGATGATCAGCAATAGAATAATTACATAAAACAGCGTAGTAAACCTTAAGGAGCCTTGTGGTTTCCCCACCATTTTTTGATAATAATCATACACCCGTTCTATGTCTTCCGTCCAGTTGACCGGATAGATTGTGGATCCACATTTTTTGCATTTGATTTCGGATACAACCTCGTCCGTGGTTCTGTGGTAGAGCCTCCCAAATTTGTGCTTTTGCGAAAAAGTAAGTTTTAGTTCCTGATTAAAACATTCCGGACAGTTGTTGGTCAGGTCTGCTTCTTTTATCACTTGCATTTTTTCCTGTGCCATAGGTTAAGATTTTATTTTTAGGGAGATTTGCATGATAGTACCCGCCTTACCGGACGATAGTACTTTAATTTTACCCTTGTGGTATTCTTCCACTATTCTTTTAACCAAGGAAAGACCAAGGCCCCACCCCCTTTTTTTGGAGGTTACCCCCGGATTAAAAATGGACTGAAAATCACTTTTGGGAATGCCGTGGCCGGTATCGGTAATCAACACGTTTACAAAGTTTCCTTCGGGAACTATCTCAAGGGAGATGCTGCCCTTGCCACGCATGGCATCGATACCGTTTTTGACCAAATTTTCAATGGTCCAATTGTAGAGGGAACGATTTAAGAGAACCGGTAAATGGTCTACCTTGGACTCGAAAGAAAACTGAATCAATTTGGAGCTTCTGTGCTTAAGATATTCAAAGGCGCTTTTGGTCTCTTCCACCAGATCGTATTCGTCGAGCTTGGGGGAGGATCCGATCTTGGAAAATCGATCGGTAATTGTTTCCAAACGGGAGATGTCCTTTTCAATCTCATTGGTTATAGCCGGACTTATATTTTCTGATTTTAACAACTCGTTCCACCCCAAGAGAGAAGATAACGGCGTGCCTATCTGGTGTGCGGTTTCCTTTGCCATTCCGGCCCAGAGTTTATTTTGCTCAGAGGCTTTGTTCGTCTTAAAAAAGAAAAAGATGACCGCCCCGAACAGAAATATAATGAGCAAAAGCGCGATAGGGTAGTATTTAAGCTTGTTGAGAACTTCGGAATTACCGTAGTATAGGGTAGCGAGATGTTCCCCTCTATAGTCTATGGAAATGGGTTTGTTTTCGCCTTGAAATTTTTTGATTTTATGGTTGAGATATGCCGTATCCAAGAGCTCGGTTTCGGGCATATTGTTCACCTTAATGGAACCGTCCTTGTTTACCAAAATCATAGGGGTGGAAGTATTGTTCTGAAATATTTTGACGTGCAGATTCCCTAGATCTGCTTCCTCAGAGGATTGTAATAATTCGGACTGGGCAGTGGCCCAAATTTCCATTTTTAGGCGTTCCTCTTCTTTGAATTTTCTGAAAAAACTATTGGTATTCCACAAGATAAGGCTCACGATTACGAAGGAAGCGGCCAGTAGGATAAGGTTAGATGTTTTCTTTTTGGGATTAAAGTCCATTTGGCCAACGATTACTTCCAAAGATAACGCAAATAGAATAAAAATATTCTATTGAAACCCTTAGCAGATACTCCAAAATCTTTCTTTGTTCCAGCTCTTGATCAATGTGAATACGGGAGATTTGTTTATTTGACTTGTTTTACGGGTAGTTGTTATTGCATTAATCCGTCAAGAGATACCGAATATTGATGCGTAGAGCGAAAGGCGTATAACGAATAGCCCATACTAACTTTCGGTAAAAAAAGGGAATAAGGTCTCTTTGTACTCCCATGCCTTATGGATAAACAGGCCCAAATAGACCACAGATACCACAAACTTTAAAAAGGTACCCGTCAAAAATCCCATAAAGGAACCGAACGCCGCCCTTAAGGCGTTTTTTCTACCGGCGTTGTTTAACAACTCTCCGATAATTGCCCCGACAAAAGGCCAAACAATGATTCCTAAAAAGCCAAGGATCGGGATAAATATGGCGACCAATAATCCTATGGTCGTGCCAACCATTCCGGCCTTGGTGCCACCAAACTTTTTGGTGCCCATGGCGGGGATAATATAATCTAGCACCACCACGACCAGGGCTATAGCAAGCGTAATGACGAGCAGGATCCAATCGTTGGGGACGGCTTGGGTAAGGTAGAGGAGGAGCAGGCCCAACCAACTTACTGGCGGTCCGGGAAGCACCGGTAAAAAGCTGCCGGCAATCCCGACCAACATCAATATAAATCCTAGAATAAGCAATACAAGGTCCATCGGTCTTTTTTACAACGGCACAAATATAGGGAGGATTTGTGATGTGCGTTTGGGAAAATTAAACTGTCAATGTTACTGTTGGGTTTGCTGTAATGAAGTACTGGTTGTTTTAGGGGTGAGGAACATTCCAGACAACTATTTAATTTTGAAATCTTTGGACCGAATTTTAAAATAATTTTGGATTTTGAATTGCCTCCAGATTTTGAATTGCCTCCAGATTTTGAATTGCCTCCAGATTTATCTGGAGGTATAAGAATGTTGATATATAAGGGCTTTAGCCAAATTTTACGATCCTAATCCATCGTTTTATTTAATCACTTTATAATTTATAACTAAAAAATTAGTTTAAACTAAATATTTAGTTATATTTGTAGAAGGAAGGAAAATAAAGGGAAGAGATTCCCTCCTTCGAGGGAATAAATAAAAAGCTAATCTATGAAACAACTCACTAAAGCGGAGGAGGAGGTAATGCAGATCCTATGGCAACTGGAAAAATGCAATGTGGCTTCCGTAATTGAAGAACTGCCAGAGCCCAAACCGGCTTACAACACAGTTTCCACCATCGTACGGATATTGGAAAGCAAGGGGTTCGTAGACCATGAGAAGGAGGGCAAGGGCCATATTTACTTTCCGTTGGTAAAAAAATCGGAGTACAGCAACGCCTCTATCAATAAGTTGATGGATGGGTATTTTCAGGGTTCGTTTAAAAGTATGGTGTCTTTTTTTATGAAAAAGAACGATATCAGTATCAACGAGCTGGAGACGATTATGAAGGAAATTAAAAAAGAGGAAAAATGATACGGTATATCTTGGAGTGCATCGCCTTTCAGATGCTTTTTCTTGCAATCTACGACCTGTTCCTAAAGAAAGAGACCTTTTTTCAATGGAACCGGGCCTATCTCCTAGGTACGTACTTCCTATCCTTGGCCCTGCCATGGGTTAAGTTGGAAGTACTAAGGAGTGCCGTTCCCCAAGGGTTCGCTATCGACCCCACTTTTTTTGTGCGATTGGATGAGATAATCCTAACTCCAAACAATTCCCATGGCTATCAATGGGCTACTGTTCCATGGGGTTATGTTGTTCTTTATGGCGGAATGTTCCTCTCCACGGTCTTGTTGGGATATAAGTTGCTACAACTTTATAGATTGCGAAAAATGGGTAGGACGGTCCGTTTTACAGACTTCCTTCAGGTCATTGTCCCCAACAGTGAAGTTGCCTTTTCATTTTTCAGGTCAATTTTTCTGGGGGAAAAGGTCGTGGAGGCCGAGCATGAGGGAATCATTCACCACGAACTGGTCCATATTAAACAAAGGCACTCGTTGGACCTATTATTTTTTGAGCTGATGCGGATCATCGGCTGGTTCAATCCCCTGGTCTATATCTATCAGAACCGGATTTCCGAACTGCACGAGTTCATTGCCGATGCCCAAGTGACGAAAACCCATAAAAAGGAACAATATCAATTGCTGTTGTCTCAGGTATTTCAAACCCAGAATATCTCGTTCATCAATCAATTTCATCAATCTTCATTAATCAAAAAACGAATCGTCATGTTAACAAAAGAAAAATCAAAACAAATTTTAAAGCTGAAGTATTTAGTATTGGCCCCGGTAGTCGTGGCCATGTTGGTGTATTCCTCTTGTCAAAATGAGGGGAAATCCCAAATGGAAAACTCTGTTGATACTATCATCGTTGGAGACATCGAAAATATGACTCCAACTGAAGAAAATGAGGTGTATACTAGCTTAAAATCCCATTCGGAAAGTTTTGGGGATTGGGAATTAAAGGTGGCGGACAAGAACACTACTATTCGATTTACGAAATCGGAAAATGGTTCATATATATCCGGACCGGATGGGGTTAGAGTCAAAGCTAAAATGAATATTGATTCCAACGATCACGGAAAGGATTTTAACCCCTTGGAGGACGAGGCTTCAAAAGCTTATAAATTTCCTTTAGCACAGGGAGCCGTTCCTTTTGGTCAGGTAGAAGTACCACCGGTTTATCCAGGTTGTGAAAATGCCACGGACCAACGGGCTTGTTTTAATAAAATGATTATCAAACATATTATGAAAAACTTCGATTATCCCGAGGAGGCACAGGAAAATGGAATTCAAGGCAGGGTGGCTATTTCGTTCACTATAGACCAAAATGGAAACATAACAAACATTAAAAAAAGGGGTCCGGATAAATTGTTGGAAGACGAGGCCGTGCGCCTTATTTCCAAACTTCCTCGAATGGCTCCTGGAAAGGAGAAGGGAAAAGCGGTAGATGTTCCCTTTTCCATTCCTATTACTTTTAAGTTGCAATAGGTTTCCCGAGTGCATATATTTTGAAAAAAGACCCCAAAGACCAGTGTTATTTTTGGTATCCAAGGTCTATGGGGTCTTAAATTTATGTGCTTAAGCCGTTAAATGTATAGGTTGATAATATTCTCGAACAATTCCTGTTTCCCGCTCTGCAGTTCCAGTTCCCCATTTTCTTGGGCGATCTTGTACAGATCGGTAAAATTCAGTTTTCCATTTTCAAAATCCTTACC
>JAIRBC010000050.1 GCA_022008415.1 Cerina litoralis | reverse complement strand
TACTTTGGGCAGGATGCCGACAGGGGCGACAACAAGGGAATCAGTTTTCCAGCACCGGGGATATGGCCCATTGCCAACGTTGATTCTCCCATGGCTCAATAAGATATTTTTTTCTTAGCTTAGAGAGGCTCAAGTCTATAATAGTGTTAACTCTCCAAATTGTTGGATACACTAGCTCGGTAGGCTATATTACTTATTATAGGATAATAAATTATCTGAATATTCTTATATCCTATAATCAACACAAATCTAGACTTGAGCCTTTAAAAATTAGATTACCAATACCATGAAAAACATACGATTACTTTATATTAATTTGATACTGGGAACCATCTTGATGGCTTGCGAATACAATGTTGAAAATGAAGATGTAAAAGTGGATGATCAATGTGAGGCAGAAGTCTCCTATAGCAACACCCTTAGCCCATTGATTAATGTCAATTGCATGCCTTGCCATAACGGTGACGGCAGTTATCCATTGGCACCTGATTTAAGAACATATGGGGCTGTGGAAAGTTTGGCCGGTCTTATCAAAGAAGTGACCCAGAGTAGACGGATGCCCAAAAATGGTAACTTGACCAATGCTGAAATATCGGCAATAAAATGTTGGGTGGATCAAGGAGCAATGAATAATTAAGTCTAGTAGTATTGTGAGAATCAAAAAATTTAAAGTTGTCCTCGGTTTTTTTTCGTTTACCATTTTAATCGGTTTGATAGTTGCGACATTTTATTACAACAAACCAGCCGTCGATGTTAAGGATTCAGAAGCCATGTATTTTTTGACGGCACAGGATCTTATCGATGAGTTTCTCGAAGACGAAATGGGCACTAGCAGAAAATATTCCGAGAATATCATTCAGGTAAAAGGAAAGATTTATAATATATCCTCGAATAAAGGGAACAGTATTATTACCTTAAAGGATCCAAATGCCGAATCCAGTGTTATTTGCCATATGCTGCCTGGGGAAAATAAGAGAATACTACAATTTAAAAAAGGACAAAGTATTTACATTAAGGGTATCTGTACAGGATATTTGCTGGATGTTATTATGGTAAGATGTACTTTGGATGATTAGAAATATGAGAGGAATATATTTTTTGGTTTTTGGTGTGTTGTTTATGTCTGGTTTGCGTGCTCAGGAAAAGTTTCTCACCAAAGAGGGGTACGTCTCCTTTTTTTCGCACTCCATAGTGGAAGATATCAAAGCTGAGAACAATCAGGTTTTAAGTGTTATCGATACCATCACAGGTAAAATTGCCATTCAACTTTTAATGAGGTCCTTTATATTCAAAAAGGCATTGATGCAGGAACACTTCAATGAACATTATGTAGAGTCATATAAATATCCCAAAGCGACATTTTCAGGAAAAATAATGAATTTTGACCAATTGGATAATCGGAATATAGAAACGGAAATTGTCGGAACGCTTACGGTACATGGCGTAGAAAAGGAAATAAGTACAAAGGTCGATGTAGCTATTAAGGAAGATGAGATTACTCTTACAGGCAATTTTAAGGTGGATGTAGCCGATTTTAATATAAAGATCCCGGCACTGGTCGCGAACAATATCGCCAAAACCATAAAAGTTACTTTTGAACTGCACCACAAACCTTATAAATAAGACCATGAGATACCTTCTGTTTTTCATAATAATAGTCATACTGCCCTCTAAAGGTTTTTCACAAGATCTTGAAGCCATTTTGGAACAGGAGTCAACGGACACCACCAATTTGGTACTAGGCACCTTTAACGGAACTCGATTGCTAAACGGGCATTCCGTAGAAACCCGAAAGGAAGGCATTTTGGAGTTTATGATATCCCATCGCTTCGGCAGGATCAATTCCGGATTTGATCAGTTGTTCGGACTGGACGAATCTAACATCCGGTTTGGTTTGGAGTATGCATTGACGGATCGCCTTACATTGGCTCTTGGCAGAAGCTCATTCGAAAAAACATTTGATGCCTACGCAAAATACAGGCTCTTGCAACAAAAAACAGGTAAAGACCCATTCCCGCTAAGCATGACCCTTCTGGGAACTGCCACCGAAAAAACAATAAAGGACTACCTACCGGAAAATAAGCCCACCTTTAGCCAAAGGCTGACTTATACTGGTCAGGTTTTGATCGCCCGAAAATTTGACCAAAATCTATCAATTCAATTTGCACCTACCTATATTCATTTTAATAGTGTACCAGCCTCGAACGACCCTCACGATATGCTAGCCTTGGGTTTTGGTGCCCGTATGAAGTTAGGTAAACGGGTATCCATTAACGGGGAATATTATTATAACACAAATCCATTTAAATCATTCAACGTCAAAAATTCCATAGCTGTCGGGGTTGACATTGAAACCGGGGGTCACATTTTTCAACTTATTTTCACGAACGCTATTTCTATGATAGAGAAAGGATTTATAGCAGAAACCAATGGAAGCTTTTTTAATGGGGATATTCATTTTGGTTTTAACATTTCAAGGGCTTTCCAATTAAAAAAATCAAAACGATAATAGAAGTTTAAGTTTTTAGAAGTGTTTAGTTTGCCGGTCTCCCAGGCTCAAAGGGAGAAATTGCTATGAAGGACAAGGGCTCTTTCGTGATGGAAGGGCCTTTATTTATTGAATGGGCCAATTTAAATTTGCTCCGTATTAATTCTCTTCAAACCCCAAAGTTCCATCGGAAAGACATGGTTAAATTTCATTGTAAAGATTGAGATTGTTTGTTGCAAAGAGTGGATCTATGCCATCAAAAACAGGTTAGGCTTTAATCAATAGGGAATCAACCCTTTAAGGATCGCTTTTTATACCATCACATTTGGGAGGGGTGGTGGCAAGTGATCAAAACCGACCAACCCAAGGATTATGCAGGACAATAAATTAATTTTCATATAAGATAAAAAGGAATTATGCACATGAAACCAACACGCTATGCGTATGACCGTCCCCTGTGGTAGAATTGACCGTTATTGAATGGTTGCTTTCAAGAGTTGCGAAATTATTTGCCGTAAGTGTCACATCATGATTATGGCCTGAAGTACCCTGAATAGAGTAGGTTTTTTCTATACCCCCTTGCACATCCGATTTTGACACAGTCAAAGTATGCCCATGGTTATTGGCTATTGAACTTTTGGTTCCGTTAGCCAAACAGTCCCCTTGTGGATTTGGTTTAGGGTCATCATTCCCCATACCACTATCGGAATTTGAACACCCAATAATAGTATAAACAGGTAAGGAAACGAGCATGGCCCCTACTGTTTTCTGAATAAAAGTCATCCTGTCCATTTACATAGTTTTTATATCCAATTTACTAATTTATAGTCAATTATCCTACAAATTGGGTATATTACTTATATAGTTATTGTGAATTAAAAAGGTTTTCTTCCAAACCTTATAAATGGGCGAGTTTAAATACTCTAAAATCAATATTTGACTCCCTAAAATAAATTTCATGATATTGCCACTATTCTTTCCGGAAAATAGAAATGAAATTATCCTTATAACTTATTGTTAACAACATATTTCTATCGAACGATATATCTGTAGGGAATTTTGGACAAAAATTTTGCTGAAGTACGGTAGGTGTCAACAATATTGCGATTATATTCTTTCTTATTTTTGGAGGTATTGCATCTGCAAAGACTGCTTAAATATCTTGATATCCACCCAATTGATATTAGGAATGATATCTATACCCTGTTTTTCAAATTTAAAGGCCCCGAAATTGAAGGATATTTCGATTCCTTCATTCCTCATTTGTGCTTCCGGCACAAACCCCTTTCCGTTACACATTGAAAGTATCCTTGTGTAGACTTCCTCGATTACCACCTCCAGGAACAGCTGCCGCCTGCGGCTTATAGTACTTCCAATACTATTTCGTAATTTGACTTGAAGTTGAGCATGTAAAATTGATTTGTTGTTACTTCATTTTACTGCCATTTGGCGGTTTGCACAACTTCTTTTATTTCAAATCAAAAGGCACAAATGGTATACTTAACTTCACATATCCAATTATTATGGCCAAACTTGTCCTAAAGGCGTTAAGAAATAACCCGGAAAATATCAGGGAACTGCTAAACAGCAGTCTCGATCTTTTAATTGTAACTCGGCTTAACATACTATACCAAGTGACTAAAGTGAATATCAGCAGGGAGGTCGCAAAGTGGTACGGGGCAAGTTTCAACAAGGTCGTCAACTGGATCCACAGCTTCGAGGAAAACGGCATAGAAGTGGTGGAAAAGAGGCCGGGAAGGGGAAGGAAACCCTATTTAACCAATTAGTTTCCGGAAAAAATAAAAAACGCGGTAATCATAAAATCGCCTCTTGATTTTAGGATAAAAATGCAGATGTGTTTGGGGACGATAACATTATGAATAATTAAAAAGATGTATAATATTGATTACAGACCAACCGAGGCCTATGAATCGATCGAGACAACGAGTCTGCAATTTATAAAATGAAAAGGCATCGACATCTGTATTTTAGATATATCTATCCAGATAAATACTATGTGCCAAATAACTGAATATCAAATTAATTATAAGACCTTAAAGCTCAAAAAAAAATGGAGGTTTTTATGAATTTTTTGCTTGAAACTTAAAAAGAATATTCTGTACAAAGTTGTAATTCTATTGTTTACAACTAATATTAATATAAAAATCGCCTGGATAACTCAACAATTATTTTTTTTAGCAAAAGTGATGAAGAGCCCTATAACTCCGAAATAGCCACCCAAGCTATTGATTTGAAAGGGTAAAGAAAGAGCAAAGGGATTGGGAATTTAACGCCACCTTTCAAAATAAGGACATTTCTTAATCTCTGACCAAAGCCCCCTAATTATTCTATGTATTATATTCACAATCTCAGCTAAAAACTCCTTCATATCACATTTAAATAATTATACAATCCAATTAAAATTGCCAATGCCATCGCGCTATTATTTTTGGGTTCCAAAAAATAATCCGCTTCGTCAACATTGGTTACAAACCCCATTTCAATGAGTACAGCAGGGCAAAAAATAACCGTTTCCCGCAAGACTTGAAAATTAGCGAACCTAATCCCTCTCCTTTTAAAGCCCAGATTACCGGTACTTTCATTTAAAACGGAAAGACCTACGGCAATAGATTTTTTGACTTGGGATTTCCCCGTTTTAGAATTATGCACATAAACTTCTATCCCATTCGAGAAGCTTGGGGAAGCATTACAATGCAGCGACATGTATACATCCGCCATAACTGTTTTGGCCAATCTGCTTCTATCTTTTAAAGAAATCAAAGTATCGCCGTATCGGGTCAGGTAAATATCGATTTCGTTATCGAATAGCGTATTGTTCAAGATCAAGATTTGTTTGGCTACTTCTAAGGCGACCTCCTTTTCCATAATTCCATTTTCGCCAACGGCACCAAAATCTTTTCCTCCGTGTCCAGGGTCGATAACAACTACTTTTCGGGTATCCACATCCTGTCCAAAAATTGGACAGATTCTCAAGAGCAAAATCAGAAAACTGATGTTTTTGAGCACTTTTTTCATTTTAGGTTTTAATGTTATCAACAGTCTTCCTTCAAAAACCCATAGAATTTGTTATCAAATAATATCATTGGAAATCAAATGGTTACAAATAATATTTTATTCACAAATATCTGATTATCAATAATTTGTAATCAAATATATGTAATTTTCAGATAACAAAACAAATCAAAAATATAAACCGTCATATCATGAAAAAATGTACCCATCTGGCAACTTTTCTTTCACTACTCTCCTCATCACTTTTCGCTCAAATTGGTGGAATTGAGAATTCCGTCAATGATGTTTCGGACACTATCCGGACCATTTTCCCAATTATCTTAGGAGTTATTTTCCTTATCGGATTCCTGTTCAACGCAGGGCATTTCTTTGGCGAAAACGCCGATCTTAAAAAAGGGATTACCCGTGTTCTTGTATTCGTACTGATTGCGGGTGCCGTGGTCGGGATCTTTACTTATCTAATTGGAATCGTAGTATAATAAATCCTCCAAGCAGTATTATTGAATCAATTATTATGAAAAAATTCGAAGTCTATAAGAATATCAGGAAACAGGCAATCATTTTCGGGCTGCCCATATCCCTGTTCGCCCTGATGATGATCTCCATAGTGGCCTCCCTGTTGGTCATCATCTTTTCGTTCAGCTTTGGAATTATCATTGGTGCCCTTCTATTCAATTCGGCGCTTTATATCGCCTTGGTCAGAATAACAAGCAAACCCCCATTTTTTCAAATAAAAAAGGTGTTTCCAAAAATCATAAGTAACAAAAGAAATTCGGGCTTGTATTATGAACGCCCGTAATCTGTCCCGAGGACAAGCGGGTGGTATTTAATTAGCAATCTGTATGAAGAAAATAAACCTATCGGCAAATCGTCCCATTGCGGATATTCAGGACAATATCATTTTTGCCAATAACGGCAATGTAGTTATGTGCTATAAAGTCATTCTACCTGAGATCTATTCCCTGTCCGAAAAGGACTTTGAGGATATCCACGGGGCCTGGTTCCAGGCATTGAAGTCATTGCCTGTTGGTTGTGTAGTCCATAAACAGGACATCTACCTAAAAAAAGTGTATTCCTCGGAAAAACTGCCCAACACCACTTTTTTGGAAAAGGCGACCCATGCCCATTTTAAAGGCCGTGAATATCTGGAACATCGATGTTACCTTTTCTTTATCCTTACCAAGAACAAGGCATTGAACAATCCAAAGTACGTAAATCCCTTTCATAAAGTTTCCAAAGGAATTCCACAACAACAGGACGAAAATATAAACAGCTTTATTGGTTCAGTCAGCGATTCGGTTTCCTTTATCAACAACAGCCGAAAGATCAACTTGGTACCCATGGCATCGTCTGATATCCTTGCCATGGCAGAAAATTACTTTAACGGCTTTAACGAAGGGTACGATACCGACATCCTTTTGGAAAAGAACAAGGTCAACATAGGAGAAAACCAATTTGACGTACTGGCCATCAATAGTGAGCTGTGTTTTGGTGACCGTGTCCAAAGCAGCAAAACCAATGAGAAATTCACTTCGGATAACTTTGTATTCCACCAAGGATTTATAGATGGGCTTGGGCTGACCCTAAACCACAACCATATAGTCAATCAGATCCTTTATTTGGACGACAAACAAAAATGGCGCAAACTACTGGACAAAAAGATCGAGGAACTGAACAAGAGCTCCAATTTTGGGTCACAGAACAAAGTAGTCCTACGAAAAATTCAGCATATTTTGGACCAGATCAATGCGGATGACAATTCTCGGATCATCCGCGGCCAACTCAATATTGTTTTTTGGGCCCGACACGCCGGAGAGCTTGATAAAATAGCTTCCAAGATAAAAACGGAATTTAAGGAACTCGATATTATCCCATACTATCCAAGGGGCGAGGAACGCAAGAATTATATCTTGAACAGTTTTTGCTGTTATTCATCCAACTTCTCCAATGCCGACCTATATGTAACCGATCTTAAGCATGCACTATGCCTGTTCATCAACAATACCAATTACAAATCGGATGCTACTGGAATAATCTTTAACGATCGAGAACACAACCTTCCGGTACTGAAAGATGTATGGGACGAACACAAGAAACGCATCAAGGCAAGGAACTTTGCCATTTTTGCACCAACCGGCGAAGGCAAGTCCTTTTTGGCAAATAATATCATCCGCCAATATTTTGAAAGTGGCGTTCGCTTGGTCATCATAGATCTTGGAGGTTCATATACCAAGTTCGCCAAGCTCTATCCCGAAAAGTATGCCGTGCTGCGTTATGAAAGTGGAAAGAACCTGGGCATCAATCCTTTTTACATCTCAAGTCTTCATGATGTAGGGCCGGAACGATTGGAAGATCTATCGATATTTCTTTTTGAGCTCTTTGCATCCGATTTCAAAGTAACCAAGGCGCAATCCGTCTCGGTCAAAAAGATATTGTTGCATTACTTTCAGAAGGTAGTAGAAAAACATTCGTTGGAAAGCTTTTACAAGTTTATCGAGAGCAATCGAGACAATTTGCTTAATGACTTAGGAATACACCCGGACTATTTCAACATTTCCAACTTCCTACACATCATGTCGGAGTACGTAGGCAATGGGCTCTATAGTTTTCTTTTCGAGGTTAGTGAGGATCAGACCTACAAAATAGAGGATAAACGGTTGATCGTTTTTGAACTGGACGAAGTAAAGGACAACAAGGAAATCCTCTCCGTGATGCTCAAACTGATCAAATCCGCCATTCAAAGGACAATATGGAAGAACAGGTCAGAAAAGGGCATTATCCTTTTTGACGAGTTCGCCAAGCAGTTGAAGTTTGACAATGTACTGGAAAGCGTAGAATTCTATTATCAGGCCATCCGTAAACAGAACGGGGCTATCGGTATTATCCTTCAATCCATCAACCAATTGCCCAAAAATTCCACTTCAGCAAGCATTTTGGAAAACATGCAAGTCATCTATAGCCTACACAACGAAAAAGGATACGACGAGCTGGTAAAACGGCTCAATCTTTCCAGCCACGATCTGAACCAATTAAAATCCATCAAGAATAATCTTTCCGGTCCAAGAAAATACACGGAAATGTTCATCAAAATAGGCAAGGAAAGTAACATTTTCCGATTGGAAGTGCCAAAAGAGGTCTATGCGGCCTACCTCACGGATGGTTCAGAGAATGAGGCCCTAATGGCCATATATAAGGAATCGGGCTGTATGGAAAAAGCGATCAAGGAATATATAGCTCAAAATTAAAGACAATGAAATGAGCCAAATCAAAATTGTAAATCATCACAAATTTTCAATGACGAAATCGAAGATTCATGCACTCCTTTTGAAAATCAAGTAATAGTGTAGTGAATAATTACATATAACCTTTAAAAATCAATAAAAATGACACATATGAAAACAAAACTTCTGACCCTGTTAATGGCCTTGTCATTCAGCTATGGAATACAGGCACAAGGAATTCCTGTTTATGACAACACCAATTTCCTAAGTCTTATCAAGTCCCTCTTGGAGTCGGCCAAACAGACTTCCAACCTAATAAAGACCGTCAAATTTCTTAAGGCCCAAAAGGAAAATATTGAAAAGGTAAACAACGTGGTGAAGCAATTGAAGGCCGTTAAGGAAATCGGCCGCAATAATAAACGCCTTATCAACGTGATGAAAAGCGATCTTAAGGGCATCCTGGATTCGCCCTATATCAAACCTGACGAAGTGGCCAGGGTTACGGAATCCTTCAATGCCATTGTAGAGAACTCCCTGGAGACGATGGATTTCATAGACCAAATATTGTCGAGCGACAATCTCAAAATGACGGATGCCGACCGGGCCGGCTTCTTAAAAGAAAAGGAAATGGAATCCAAGGAAATGGTATCGAACGTCACTTTAAAAACAAAACGGTATCGCGACATCATTTCATTTAGAAAAATGCAGGACAAAATCAATAACCGGGAAGCCAATTATTAATTAATGACCACTATAATTATATTAGGGATGGGATTGGAATACATTGATACGGTCTTCCAGACCATACAGAACAGTAATTTTTCCCAGTATACTATCGCGGGGATGAAAACACTTGCCGTACTGTTCTTTTTGATCAATCTCCTAAAAAAATATAATGAAGGGGTCGCGGAAAGTGATGGTTACACTTGGGGACTAAGCCCTGGCGAGCTCGCCAAAAATTTTGCGATCGTTCTTTTGGTCATTTTTTCTACCCAAGTTCTCGGTTTTTTCGATGGGATCCTTGTTGCTATTGAAGATCAGTACCGGACTACCGCCCCTGCCCTACTCCCGCTACAAATACAGGACACACCTATTGGAGAAGATGTGAACCTAATGGACACCGCAAAAAATGCCATGGCCCTATTATATGAAGCTTTGGTCTCTCCATTGTTTGGATTTAAGATTTTTGCCTTCATAGTAAGCATAATTTTGTGGATACTGGATCTATTTATTTATCCCTTGTTCCTAGCCGAACGTTTTTTTCTGTTGGGAATTATGCAGGCATTCTTTCCATTGGTCATCAGTTTGGCCGTTTTTGAAAAATTCCGTCAGTTGGCGTATAATTTCTTCCAACTCTATGCGGCGGTATATATGCTCGTCCCCGCTTTCTTCCTGGTCAATGTTTTTATCAATGCCATTTACACCGAATTAAATACCAATTTTTGGTACAATCTGTTCGGAACGGATATGGGAAGTGGATTTTTTGCCCCCGTAGTCCAATTGGGCTCTGTCGTGTTTATTGTGTTTTTGAAATTCAAACTGTACAGGCGCGCAACAACTTTTACCCTACGATTATTTACTACCTAAGGCAGACTTAATAAGAAAAGCAATGAAAACACCTTACAAAAACATTTATTTGGTTCTTAGAACAAATCGATTCATCGTCTTAGCCGTAGTAATCTGTGCTACATTCTCTTGTGCATTTGCTGTTTGGACGGCCTATGATATCAATAGAAAAGCTTTGAACAGTGCATTTGCCATAAGCACCGATGGATCCATAATTCCATTAAAACTCGTTACACAAAAAGAAAACTTCAAGGTGGAGGCACTTGCACATTTACAACTGTTCCATAACCACTTTTACAACATAGATGCCAGTAACTATGAAAAGAATCTAGAAAAGGCCCTATGGCTCGGGGACAGTTCCGTCGATAACCTGTATCTTCAAAAAAAAGCGGATGGGGTTTATAATCGATTGTTGCAATATTCCTTGGTGCAAAAGGTAAAGAACATTAAATCCCAATTAGAAGAAAAAAATGGGCTCTATAGCTTTAGAACAACCACCATTTTTGAAATCAATCGGGGCACGATTATGGACACCTATGAACTGGTATCTACTGGAAACCTGGTTACCGTGGACCGGAACTTCCCCAATAATCCACACGGGTTGCTCATCACCAATTATTTCGAGAATAGCTTAAAAAAAATAAACGAAGAAAATCCATAATCGGGTATGCCACCAGTAGATGGATACTTAAATAACGAAAATTATGAAAGTTGAAAAAAACAAAATTGTATTTGCCACCGTACTTGCGGTCATATTGATATTTCTAATATCCTATTCCGTAATGATAATGGGAAACGACGAAAGTGACACAAAGAATCTGAAGCAGACCTTGGTACCGAAACTACAAGAAGAAGGAGAGAAGGAATACGATACTAAACTAGATGCCATCAATGATTTAAAAGAGGTACGAGAAACCAATGCCCCGAGTATCTATGACGACAAATTGATCGATTCCATGGGGTTCTACGACCCCGATTTAAAGGAAAAGGAGAAACAACGTATTGTGGACAGCATCTATTCCTCCGGACAGATCAAATATTCTGAAAGATCTTATCAAAATATGGGAGACAAGAGAGTTATAGCCAATGAAGAACCGGAAATCGATTCCTCCGATGTGAAAAACCAACAACTCATAGAAGCTAAGGAAATGGGCCTAGAACAGCAGCTCTTCTTCGCTTCCGCTCCTTCCCGAAACGATGTTGCCATGTCGGGCCATACCGATGCGACCATTTATGCAGTGGTCGACGGCGACCAAGTCGTAAGGGCCAATTCCCGATTACGGATGCGACTGGCCCAGGATGCCAACATTAACGGGAGAACTGTTCCCAAAAATACTCTCATCTTTGGCTTTATCAGTTTCCAGTCCAACCGGGCTCTGATCCAAATTGAAAACATTCAACACCGCCCTACAAAACTAAAGGCATTTGACCTCACCGATGGAAGTGAGGGCATATATGTAGTTAATAGCCTTAGGGAAGAAGTATCAACCGAGGCACTGGACGAACTTCTAGGGGACATCAATATTCCAAGTGTTCCCCAAGTTAGTGGAATCACCAAAATATTTCAACATCACAATAGAAAGACCAAGGCCACGATCATCAACGGCTACAGGCTTATTCTAAAACCAAAACTATAAGTATAACCTTTAAACCCATTCCAATGAAAATCATATATCTTTCCTTCCTTATGGTATTTTTAACGGTGGTTGCAACAGCCCAAGAGAACGATGCTTTGGATACCATTCTTGCCAACGACCATAAGAACGTCGCCCTATTCTTTCCCGGTCCTATACGACAAGGGATTACTGGTAATAAAAACTTTGTCTTCTCCTACAATCGAGACAAAGAACAGTATTTTGGATTGCTACAGGCTACTCCAGGAACCGAAAGCAATCTCTTGGTAATCGACCGAAATGGAGCGATTTTTTCATATATAGTAAAGTATGCCAAGAAGCTCAAAAAATTGAATTATTTTGTTCAGGCGACAGAGAGCATCGGTAATGAAAAGCCCGATTATAATAGCGCGTTAATGAATAATGACAGCATTTACCAAGTAAAATATCGCGGCGCATATTACCAACGCTTCTGTCATTATTTGGTGAATCAAAAGCATCGGATAACAAGACTTAGAAAAGATAAGGAAAACATAACCCTGAGCGTTGACAATATTGTTTTTGATCGCGACGAATTCTATTTTGTAATCCAGATCGATAACCGATCTTCATTGGCCTATGACCTAAATTTCTTGGAATTATCCATACAAACAAGACAAAAAGGCAAGAAGAAGTCATTACAGACTTTACAACTTAAACCAAAATATGTATTCGATGTTCCGGAAAGGATTAACGAACACGAAACGAAGCGATGTGTCTTAGTTGTGCCCAAATTTTCATTGGACGAGGACCGAGGGGTCGTCTTGGAACTCAAGGAAATTAGCGGCGGACGCGACCTTAAATTGAAGATTTCGCATACGGATATAAATAACCCAAATTGATATCATCATGAAAAGTTGATTTATTTACCCAATTGTCGTACTAATTTTCGCTTGCGTCAAAAAACGAGAATTGTCCTTTATCTGAACTGCAAAAATTGTTGTAAAAAGCCTTTTCAACAAGCATTGATATAATATAGGTTGTGGATTAAAATCAATGATAGTTGAAGTTGCCCTTTTTTCCAGGTTTTCATTGGCAAAGGTCAATAGCAGGTACCGTTGTCCAGCGCTTGTTACTTTTGTGCTTGAATTTTGGATTCGGATTATAGGCATTAGCCGAGAGAATCATACACCTGTTGGCCTGGCCTTGGCTCAAGGTGCCAACCTCCCATACCCAACGAACTAGGTCAACGTGTAAGAAAAGGTTACTTGGAGTCGATGCAAAGCCTAGGGATTGGCAAATCTTATTTCCAGATATTTAGAAATGCATACCTCTAGCAAAAACCAATAGCATATTAAATCATGGGCCGCCCGTTTTATCAAATTCGGTTTCCGCCATTCGGAATTCTTGGATCTCAAAATTTTTGAAGTCATTGCCCTCATTTGACCTGTCATAATCCAGAACCAAGAACTGTTCCGGATCCAATCTTTCCAAATTTAATAGAGACCTGAAATCGTTGTTTTGAATACGCAGGATCTTTAGGTGGGCCAATTGGGTGAGCTCTTTGGGAATTTCACCTTCCAATCGATTATCGGCCATGTCCAATTCCCTCAAGTTGGCAAGCTTCCCTAGCTCTGAGGGTATATGGCCTTCCAGATCGTTCTGAAAAAGGACCAAACTTTCCAAAGCGGTCAAGTTACCCATAGATTCAGGTATTTTCCCCGTAATTTCATTGCTTGATAGATTCAAGAATTCCAAATTCCGAAGACCTCCTATACTTTCGGGAATACTCCCTGATAATAAGTTATTATACAGACCTAGCCAAACCAAACTTTCCATTTCGCCCAGGTTCTCGGGAAGCGCTCCTTCAAGCGTATTCATCCCAATTTTAAGCATCTTCAATTTATGGAGGCCTACAATACTTCTTGGAATTTTCCCCGAAAGCCTATTTAAGGCCAGGTTAAGGCTTTGTAGGTACTGCAGTTCGCCGATACTTTCGGGAAGTTGCCCTTCAAGATTGTTCTCGATTAAATCTATCGCTATTATATGTCCTTCTTGGGTTTTGATACCGTACCATTCGGAAACAGGAGCTTCGATATTCCATTTATTGGTCCAGCCCGGACCGTTCGTGCTGTTGTAGAGATCCAGAAGTACCCTTTTCTCCCTTTCCAGTTCGATGTCATGCAATACGCTATTTCCAATGAAAATCAAAAAAATCAAAAAAATCACGACGTACGGTAACTTTTTCATAGCTGTAAAACATTAATAACCTACAAGAAATCAAAAGGAAAAACCATTAATCTAAGGATATTTCCTACAATAGTAATTTTTACGTTTATAATTTGCAAGATTAATCGATGAAATTCATAGTTGGCAGCGATTATTGTTGTGTAGACATAAAAAAGTGTGGTGTGTGGAACTACTTACCTCTTATAATTGGGATAAAATCATAGTTCCTTCAAAGATCTGTAGGGTTAGGTTAAAGGCATTATTAGTTGATCTCCAATTAATTGGCAGATCCTCCCATAAAGAAGGTATTAATTGTTATTGAATGGGGTTTCCATTTAGGGGCAGCCTATAGCCCAGATCTACATAATCTAGTTCGATCACTCAACGACGATCTTATTTCGGTCCATTTTTGCGTCTGATTTGGCAACTATTGCCCGGTTTGTTGTATGGGCAATACATAGTTTTTCTCTTTTCCAGTTAAAAATCCCCGGTTTAATCCGAGATGACATGTGGGCATTATCATACCCGTTCTATGGCGATAGATCGGTCTCTTGATGAGGATGGGTCTAGCAAAGGGAAAGTATTTATTAAAGTCTTAATTGTTAGTTTCCGTTATAATTTACGACAACTAAATAGTTTTCCTATTTATAATCTGCTGGCAGCACTGGTAGAACCAGTGCTTTAGTATATTATTAGGCTGTTTTTGGGGATGACCAAACCATTAGTCTATTAAATCTATAGATTTTATTTTATAAATTTGCAAACGTTTTACCGGGCTCCGGTATCGAGCTGATTACGAAATTTTAAACAACTGT
>JAIRBC010000004.1 GCA_022008415.1 Cerina litoralis | reverse complement strand
CCCCCAACCCCCGGAGCCGAAATCCGATGCGCCCCGCCCGAACGTTCCTAACGTCAGTTCGGTACGGGCGGGTATTCAGTTGCGCCACGCGGCCAGTTCATTTCCGCGAATGTGGAAATCTTATTGAAATACACTAGTCTATTTAGATAATCTATCCTTCACAATTTTTGATATGGTCTTTCCATCGGCTTGTCCGGCCAATTCCTGGCTTACAATTCCCATGACCTTTCCCATATCCTTCATTCCTACAGCACCTGTGGTTTCGATGACCCTTGCTACCACTTTTTCTACTTCCTCTACCGAAAGTTGTTTGGGCAAAAACATTTCGATAACTTCTACCTGCGCCAGTTCTGGAGCAGCAAGATCTTCCCTACCCTGCTCCATATAGATGGCAGCGCTGTCCTTACGCTGCTTTACCAACTTCTGGACAAGTTTTACGCCTTCTGCCTCGGATAGGTCGCCTCGCGAACCATTTTCGGTTTGCGCCAATAGTATGGCCGACTTAATTGCCCGCAACGATTCCAAGGCAACCTTGTCCTTGGCCTTCATAGCGGTTTTTAGTTCTTCCATTACTTTTTGCAGTAAGCCCATGTCCAACTATTTTTGCGGTGCGAAGATAAAAAATAAACCCGAAAATACAGTCTATTTTCGGGTTTAAACTTTAAGTAATTATAGAACTCTTATTGGGTTTATTGTCAATCTACGTTGTCGTGCAAGAACGAATTGTTGGACCGCAACTGAATTTCATCGTTGCTATCTTCCCCAAGTGATGTTCTGGAAACCTTTCCTTCCCTAACATTCTCGCTAAGGCTTATTCCTTGGCGTTTATACGCAGGTTCCTTTTCAATTTCCTGAATCCTGCTAAGGCTGTTTTGGAACTTATAGTTAAAATCCTTCAATTTTCTTCTACGCTCATCCGCCCTTTCCTTTAGAAGGTCCTCGATGGGGGTATCCATAGGGTCTATTTCTCCTCCTTCACGACCATCCCCAGGAGAACCGCCCTCCTTTTTGACCGTCTTTCTTTCAAAAAGCAGTTCCCCGTCCACAAGCTTGGGATCATTGCCCTCAGCCTTAGATTTAGCTCCTGTAAGCTTGTTCTCCAATTCCATGTAATCATCAAGGCTGTAACGAGTCTCACCTTTCTTGTTGTATTCCAATACAGGAACTACCTCGATATGGTCATTTACATCCATATCCTCGATATCTTCGTCCAAACTAAAAGTTATTACATTTTCCCTTTCCTCTTCGTCCTCAATGTTCGATAAAGGCATGTCAAAACTCAAGGCAAACTGGTCTTCCTCTATTGGTTTGTAAGACACTTCTTTAGGATCGACCACTTCGATATCGCGAATATTATTCTTGGATTCGATAACAATAAAGTCCTCGGTGATATCCTCTGCGATCACCTCTTCATAAAACACATTGAAATTTTTTATATAGCTCGTTGTGGGTATCAGATCCATCGTTTGGGAAGCGGTTTTTGTCTCCTTAACAACTTCCGCCGGCCTAGGTTCATCCAAGGCCTCTTCCTCATCCAATTTATACACCACATTTTTTCCCATCAGCTGCTGTTCTGCCTTTTGTTCATCCTCCAAGGTGTGGATGATTTTTTTGGATTCGGTATTGACGATATCATCCTGTTGATCAATGTTGAATCCCGTAGCTATAATCGTTACCCCTATGGCTTCGCCCAAACTTTCATCCTCACCAACGCCCATGATAATATTGGCTCCATGACCCGCCTCAGTCTGTATATGGTCATTGATTTCCCCGATTTCATCGATTGTTATCTCCTGAGATCCAGAAACGATCAACAACAACACATTCTTGGCTCCGGTAATCTTATTATCGTTTAAAAGGGGAGAATCCAAGGCCTTGCGTATGGCCTCCTGCGCTCTTGCAGAACCCGATGCAGATGCAGATCCCATGATAGCAGTGCCACTATTGGAAAGCACGGTTTTGGCATCGCGCAAATCGATATTTTGTGTATAATGATGGGTAATAACCTCTGCAATTCCTCGGGCAGCCGTGGCCAGCACCTCGTCTGCTTTAGAGAATCCCGCCTTAAAACCTAGGTTCCCGTAGACCTCCCTAAGTTTATTATTGTTAATTACGATAAGGGAATCCACAGTGCCTCTGAGCTTTTCCATCCCCACGCGTGCTTGCTGACACCTCATTTTCCCTTCAAACTGAAAAGGTATAGTGACGATCCCAACGGTAAGGACATCCATTTCCTTGGCCAATTTTGCAATAATGGGAGCAGCACCAGTTCCTGTCCCCCCACCCATGCCGGCGGTTATGAATACCATTTTTGAGGTGGTGCCCAGCATGGATTTAATTTCCTCCATGCTCTCGATGGCCGCTTGTTCCCCAACTTCTGGGTTGGCACCTGCACCAAGTCCTTCCGTTAGAGATACACCCAATTGAATTTTATTGGGTACGGAACTGTTCTGTAGCGCTTGGGCGTCGGTATTACAGATTACAAAATCCACTCCATTAATCCCTGCCTGGAACATATGGTTTATGGCGTTGCTTCCACCACCTCCAACGCCGATGACCTTTATTACATTACTTTGGTTCTTTGGCAAATCAAAGGCTATACTATCAATTTCGGTGTTCTTACTCATATTATTTGTATTACTGGTTCTACAATGTATCCTTATTTATTTGGGGCAAATGCGTTATTCTGCATTGTCCAAAAAGTCCTTCAACTTTTCGGACCATTTGTCAAAAATGGATTTACGTTCTTTTTTTATCACAGTCTTTGTTGCAGTGCCCGATTCTTTTCCATAGATTACTTCCTCTCCGGCTTCCTCTATTTGTTGCGCGACCCTGGCCCTGGCCTCCGTCTGAACGGCATTCATCAACAAACCTACGGCAGTGGCATACAAAGGGCTTGCAATTTCCTCGTTGGAATCCCCTGCCAGATGCTCGTTGGGATATCCGATTCGCGTATCCATGCCGGTGATGTACTCTACCAACTGTTTTAAGTGTTTCAATTGGGCCCCTCCTCCGGTAAGCACTATGCCCGCAATCAATTTTTTCTTTTGTTCCTCGTGACCGTAATTCTTTATCTCCACGTAGACTTGTTCCACAATCTCCACAACACGGGCATGGATAATCTTGGATAGGTTTTTTAACGTAATTTCCTTTGGTTCCCTACCCCTTAAGCCCGGTATGGAAACAATTTCATTGTCCTTGTTCTCGCCGGGCCAAGCTGACCCGAACTTGATTTTCAAAAGTTCGGCCTGCTTTTCGATGATGGAACAACCCTCTTTTATATCCTCGGTTATCACGCCACCCCCAAAGGGAATCACCGCGGTATGCCTGATGATACCATCCTTGAAAATGGCAAGATCGGTCGTACCCCCACCAATATCTATTAAGGCTACCCCTGCTTCCTTTTCCTCTTGGCTAAGTACTGCATTTGCCGAGGCCAGCGGTTCTAAAGTAATACCGCCCAGATCCAAACCGGCACTTTTAATACAACGGCCTACGTTCTTTATGGAAGATACCTGCCCCACCACCACGTGGAAATTGGCTTCCAGGCGACCTCCATACATTCCTATAGGCTGCTTTATTTCAGCCTGCCCATCTACTTTGTATTCTTGTGGCAATACATGGATAATCTCCTCCCCCGGAAGCATGACAAGTTTATATACCTGGTTGCAAAGTTTATCCAGATCGTCTTCATTGATCACTTCCTCAGAATCTGGCCTGGTTATATAATCGCTGTGCTGCAAGCTCCTAATATGCTGACCTGCAATCCCCACCACGACGGAACTGATTTTAAGTCCGGAGTCGGCCTCCGCCTGCTCCACCGCCTGCTGGATCGATTTTATCGTTTGGGTTATATTGTTGACTACGCCGCGGTGCACCCCTAGACTTTTAGATCTTCCTATACCTAAAATCTCAATTTTCCCGTACTCGTTCTCCTTTCCAATGATGGCCACTATTTTGGTGGTCCCTATGTCTAGCCCAACCGAATATTTAACCTCTTCCATATCTTAATCTTATATTTTGGTACACACTACTTGATTGTCAAACTCCAAACTCACGATATTATACTCTTGTAAAGTCTTGTCCTTGGCGGCCTTTGCGTAAAAGGCCTTAAAATTGTTGAACTTCTCTTCCAGGTCTTTCACGTTACCCAAGTTCACCACGAAATTTTCCATCCGAAAACGCAACTGATAGTTCTCTTCATTCTCAATATGTATTCCGATGACATTCTTCCTAAGAAAGTCGTCCTTATTGATATAATCCAGGATGACATATACATCTTCAAGACATTTTCCCGTAATATTTCCGGTAATTATGGGCACCCTTGCGGAATAATTGCTAGACAGCGGCATGCGATTGCCCTCGTCGTCCAAATAGTATTTGGTGGGGCCCTCTATACGACCAATTGGTTTCTTTTGTAAAATCTTGGAGATAAGTTCCCCGTTCATAGTAAGATACACTTGGGCATTTTTCACCATTTCATTGGCCTCGATCACCTTTTCCATCGTATTCAAAACTAAATTTTCTTTAGGGACATTTACGAGTGGGCCATATTTTTGTATTAACAATTTATTAACCATGGCAGGAGTTACATATAAGTTCTGGTCGCCAACAAACTCAATCTTAATTCCGTTCACTTTTTTTTTGTCATTGCGATGGTTGGAAAAAGCATAGAGTCCCATTATTAGGACGACCAACCCAATCATTTTTATATAATTCCAGTTAATTCGCATAGCCTAGTTCTTTTTTTATTTTCGGTACTTCCAATCCAATGTCACCGGCCCCCATAGTTACAAGTATAACCGGGGCTTGTTTTTTTATCTCCGCCACCAAATCGGACTTTTTTAATAATTTTTTATTGGGATTATCAATTTTGGACAACAACCAGTTAGAATCAATCCCCTCCAATGGGCTTTCCCTTGCGGGGTATATATCCAACAAGATTACACTGTCAAACTTTGAAAGGCTATCGGCAAAATCGTCGGCAAAATCCCTCGTCCTCGAAAACAAATGGGGCTGGAACACGGCCAACACTTTCTTCCCCCGATGCATCTCGGTTACCGCTTGATGCACGGCATCTATTTCTGAAGGATGATGCGCATAGTCGTCTATAAAAATAAAATCACCGCTCTGTACTTGGTAAGTGAATCTTCGTTGTACCCCCTTAAAAGTCAATAAGGCATTTGCCAAGCGGTCGGCAGGAGCACCAGTTTCCAAAGCCATGGAAAAAGCCGCAAGTGCGTTTAACAGATTATGCCTTCCCGGTTTTGCAAACCGCACCTTTCTCAAAGTAATCACGGGCGTATTGATATCAAACTCGTACACCCCTTCCTTTACATTCACATTCGTAATTGAGAAATCCGATCCATCCTCAATACCATAGGTAATTCCAGGAATCGGTAGGCCATTGTGCACAAAAAGCTTTCCGTTTGGTTTTATTTTCAGCGCAAAATCCGCAAAAGATTTTTTTAAGGCCTCACTGTCCCCATAAATATCCAAGTGATCGGCATCCATTGAGGTGATACACGCAACGTTTGGCGACAATCTTAAAAAAGAACGATCAAACTCATCTGCCTCCACGACCGAATATTCGGTTCCCTCTAACAAAAAGTTACTGTTGAAATCCTCAGAAATCCCTCCTAGGAAAGCGGTTAAAGGGGTACCTGTTTCCTTTAACAAATGCGCCAATATGCTGGAGGTGGTAGTTTTTCCATGTGTGCCCGCAACAGCGAAACAAAACGTATCCTCAGTGATAAGGCCCAGAACTTCCGATCTCTTTTTTACCTCAAAACCACGGGTTACGAAATACAGGTATTCACTGTGATCCTTAGGAACCGCAGGGGTATATACGATCAGCGTATTTCCCTTATCCATAAAATTCTTGGGGACCAACGATAGACGGTCCTCATAATGGATGCCTATACCCAGGCCGGTAAGTTCCATGGTTAAAGGGGATTCCGTCCTATCGTACCCTGCTACATTTTTTCCGATGAACTTAAAATATCGGGCCAAAGCGGACATACCAATGCCCCCAATACCGATAAAATAGACGTTATGTAAATTATTTAAGTTCATTATTTTTTTATTGCACCTATCCACTATAGCAACAAGGCATTGCCTTGTCGTTACGCTACCCCAAAATCACCGGGGCAATAATTTTTCAATTTCGTCCACGATGTGTTTTGTCGCGTTGGGCAATGCCAATTTTTTAATATTAGATCCCATTTCCCTTTGTCTATCTTTGGATTGAAATACTTCGGAAAATATCACTTCAAATTCAGGATCCAACGCTTTTTCCGCGACCATTACGGCTGCATTTTTGGCAACCAAACTTTGTGCATTCTTGGTCTGATGGTCTTCTGCCACATTGGGCGAGGGAATAAAAATCACTGGTTTACCGACGATGCACAATTCCGATACCGAGCCTGCCCCGGCCCTCGAAACAATGATATCCGCAGCCGAAAAGGCCATATCCATTCGATCCAAAAAATCGAAAACCTTCACATTTTCTGACGCGTATTTTTTATATTCCTCAAAATACAGTTTGCCGCATTGCCAGATCAACTGTAACCCAAAACCTTTAAAAAAACCGAGTTTTGATTCAATCAGCTGATTGATGCGCCTAGCTCCCAAACTTCCGCCTAACACCAATAAAGTCGGTTTTTGGGCATCCAACCCAAAAAAGTCATTGGCAGCATCCTTATTTCCGGTCGGCCGCACCAAATCTGCGCGTACGGGATTTCCGGTTTTCACGATTTTATCGATAGGAAAAAATTGTTCCATTCCGTCATAGGCGACACAAATAGTAGCGGCCTTTTGGGCCAAAAGTTTATTGGTAATCCCAGCAAAGGAATTCTGCTCCTGAAGCACGCAGGGAATACTCCTTCTGGAAGCCATCTTCAGCAAGGGTCCACTGGCAAAGCCACCGGTCCCGATAACCACATGGGGATTAAATTTGGTTACTATTTTTCCGGCTGTTATCAAACTACTTATCAATTTTAATGGAAACATCATATTTTTTAGGGTCAGTTTCCGTTGCAACCCACTAATCCATAATCCTTTTATTGCGTACCCGGCCTTCGGCACTTTTTCCATTTCCATCCGGCCCTTGGCACCGACGAACAAAAATTCGGCTTCGGGATATCTACTCCTCAGCTCATTGGCAATCGCAATGGCAGGATAAATATGGCCTCCCGTTCCTCCCCCGGAAAGTATAAATCTGAGAACTTGCCTTGGGTTATGATCATTTGCTGCAAATTCTACTTTTGCGCCCATATTTTGCTTTTTTCCCACTCCGTAACGCTGCTACGCAGCTTTAAAAATCCAACATCCGGACACTATGCCCCTTATTTTCCTTAAAACGAAAACCCGGAACAAGGTCTATAGTTGCCCACTCAGTACTTCTAAAGGGTTAGTGTCATCCACTTTGGAAGTATTCCCCTCCGACGGTGTATTTTTATTACTGGCACTCAAAACGATGCCGATGGCCAAGCAAGTCATCCAAATAGAGGTTCCCCCACTACTTATTAGCGGCAAGGTCTGCCCTGTGACGGGAAACAATTCTACCGCAACCGCCATATTGATCATCGCTTGAAACACTATAGGTAGACCTACCCCTACCGCCAATAATTTTCCAAAAACGGTTTTGTTGCCATTGGCCACTACAACAATTCTAAACAAGAGCAAGAGGTAAACGAACATGAGGGCAAAACCTCCGATCAAACCGTATTCCTCTATAATGATCGCATAAATAAAATCGGACGAACTCTGGGGCAAAAAGTTTTTCATCACGCTTTTGCCAGCTCCATTTCCCACAATCCCTCCGGTAGCTATTGCAATCTTCGCTTTTTCTATTTGATAGTCGGCCTCGCCATCCCCTGGCTCCCAGAAACTTTCCACCCTGCTTATCCAGGTATCCACTCTATTGGGAAAAAGATCGGGTACGGCCTTGGCGGTAAGGACAAAAAGAGTTAGGCACAACAATCCGGCTCCCATGATTCCCAAAAGATATTTAATGGGATATCCGCCCAAAAAACAGAGCAACAATACCATACTGAAAATAATGGCGGCCGTGGAAAAATTAGCGGGCAAAATAAGCACCAGAACCAAGAATACAGGTAGCCAAAGCGGCAGTATGCTTTCCTTAAAATTAATGGTTTTGTCTTTGATCTTGGTGAGGTACCGCGCCACATAGATCATCAAAACCACAAAGGCCAAATTTGAGGTCTGGAAGGTAAACCCGACTACTGGGACCCTGATCCACCTACTGGCATTCGCCCCATCTATCGTAGTACCTTGTGCCAAGGTATAGCCCAGTAACAATAGTACAATGGGCATGGCTATAATAGAAAGGCCTTTGAAAAAATGGGTAGGGATACGGTGCACTCCATAGATGATGCCAAATCCTAGAATTAACAACATGCCATGCTTCACCAAATACCCGACATTGGTACCATTACCTACAACATATACTAAATTGGTACTGGCACTGTATACCGGTAAAAAAGAAAATAGGGCCAACAGGGCCACTACTGCCCATATGGTCTTATCCCCCTTAATATTTTTAAAAAATTCCTTCACGGATTATAGATTTTTAATCGCATTCTTAAATTGATCGCCCCTATCCTCGTAATTCTTAAACAGATCAAAACTGGCACAAGCAGGGGAAAGCAGAACGGTATCACCTCGCTCTGCGACCTTATACGCTACCTTTACCGCTTCTTCCATGGAGTAGGTCTCGACCACTATATCGACAACATTCTGAAAGGCGTCCACAATTTTGTTGTTGTCCACACCCAAACAGATAATCGCCTTTACCTTTTCCCTTACAAGGGGCATCAATGGCCTATAATCGTTGCCTTTATCAACCCCTCCAACGATCCAAACCGTAGGGGTTTTTACGCTTTCCAACGCGTAGTAGGTTGAATTTACATTGGTGGCCTTGGAATCGTTGACATACTGCACATGATGGATTTTTAATACTTTTTCCAAACGATGGGGCGCCCCCTGAAAATGCTGTACGCATTCCCGGATTGTCTGTTTTCTGATCTGTACCAATCGGGCCGCTGCGGCTGCCGCCATGGTATTCTTAATATTGTGTTTGCCTTCAAGAGCCAAAGTTTCTGTTTCCATTTCCATAGTGTTGTTGTCTAGCGTAATCTGTATTTTATTGTCTTTTAAATAGGCTCCTTCCCTAAATGCCCGATTAAGGGAAAACGGAATTAATTTTGAGTTGACGGGATGTTTTTGCAACCAATCCACAATTACCTCATCATCGGCGTCATAGATCAAAAAATCATCCTTGGTCTGGTTCTTGGCAATCCTAAATTTAGAGGCGATATAATTATCGAATTTATAACCATATCGATCCAAATGGTCCGGGGTAATGTTCGTGATGATAGCGATATTCGGCTTAAAATCGATGATTCCATCCAACTGAAAACTGCTTAATTCCAGTACGTAATGGCTATAATCATTTTCGGCCACCATCAGCGCAAAACTGTCCCCAATATTTCCGGCCATTCCCACATTCAACCCACCTTCCTTTAAAATATGGTGGGCAAGCATCGTGGTCGTGGTCTTGCCGTTGCTCCCTGTTATTCCCACAAGCAAAGCATTCGTATATCGAGCAGCAAATTCAATCTCGGATATCACGGGGATGCCGCGCTCCACCAACTTCAATACCAAGGGCACACGATCCGGGATGCCTGGACTTTTCACCACCAGATCGGCATCCAGAATGCGATTTTCGGAATGACCATTGTCTTCCCAACTAATTCCATCATGTTCAAGAACCTCTATATATTTATTCTTTATCTTACCATTGTCCGACACAAAAACGGCGTACCCCTCCTTTTTCCCCAAGATGGCTGCACCCACACCGCTTTCGCCACCTCCCAGGATTACGAGCCTCCTCTTGCCACTCCCCAAGGGCGCGTTTCTCTTAGAGTCGTCCTGTTTCTTTTGCTCCTCCATATCTTCCCCCTTACTTTTGGCAAGGGTCCGGGATGGGATTTTTATCTAACTTTCAGCGTCACGATGGTTACAACGGCCAAGAGTATCCCAATGATCCAAAAACGGGTCACTATCTTGCTTTCGTGGTATCCCTTCTTTTGATAGTGGTGATGGATGGGCGCCATTAAAAAAACGCGCTTCCCCTCCCCCGTTCGTCTTTTAGTGTATTTAAAATATCCCACCTGCACCATCACGGAAATGGTCTCGGCCAAAAAAATTCCGCAGAGCGAAAAAAGCATAAGTTCCTTGCGGACCATAATTGCCGTCACCGCAATAATTCCCCCAATCGTGAGACTGCCCGTATCGCCCATAAAAACCTGGGCGGGAAAGGCATTGTACCATAAAAATCCGACCAAAGCCCCAACAAAAGCGGCACTAAAGATCACAAGCTCTTGAGTTCGGGGTATAAACATGATATCCAGATAGTTGGAGAAAATAATATTACTCGAAACCCAAGCAAATATGCCCAAGGTCAGTACAATTATTGCCGAAGTACCAGCGGCGAGCCCGTCAATACCGTCGGTCAGATTGGCCCCATTGGAAACCGCGGTTACAATAAGGATTACAATTGGTATGAATATAAGCCACGCATATTTTTCTAGGCCTTCTCCCGCCCAAGAGATAAACTTGCCATAATCTAGCTCATTGTTCTTTAAAAAGGGAATCGTGGTCCGAGTAGATTTTATCTCGACACCAGCCCTTTGTTCTACTGTATAGGTAGATGTTATTACGCTCCTTGGCCGTTCTTTCATGGTTACCTGCGGATGAAAATAAAGTGTTGTGCCCACGATCAATCCCAGCACTACCTGTCCCAATATCTTAAACCTTCCCTTCAGCCCTTTTTTATCTTTCTTAAAAATTTTAATATAATCGTCAACAAATCCTATAATGCCCATCCATACGGTAGTGATCAACAACAAAATGATATAAATGTTATCTAATTGGGCCATGAGCAAAACCGGTATAAGGGTCGCCATGATAATAATCAAGCCCCCCATCGTCGGCGTACCTTCTTTCTGCTGTTGCCCTTGCAAACCCAAATCCCTGACGGATTCCCCGATCTGCTTTTGCCTGAGAAAAAGAATGATCTTTTTTCCATATATAGTGGCGATCATCAAGGACAACAGGACAGCCATCGCCGCACGGAACGAAATAAAACCAAACAAGCCGGCCCCAGGGAACTGGTACTGCTTTTCCAAATAATCGAATAGGTAATACAGCATATTTGGTTTCTAATTTTGTCGTTTATAATCTATGGTTTGGTATTCCTTTCTGTCCACTATTTTTTGTTTCCCGTTTCTGGTTCTTGGATTTTTAACATGGCTCCGTTTAACCTGCTGCCATCTGTAGCTCGATTGCCTACATAAAATCACTTCCCCAGGGCTGCCAAAGCCTCCTTTACCTTTTTATAGTCATCGAACTCTATCCTTACCCCATTGGTCTCCTGATAGGTCTCATGGCCCTTGCCTGCCACCAAAATAATGTCCTCCGCTACCGCCAATTGACACGCTGTTTTTATGGCCTGCTCCCTGTTCTCAATGGATAGCACTTTCATTGCATTTTGCGGTTCCACGCCGGCCTCCATTTCATGAATGATCGTTGCCGGGGATTCGGTTCTTGGGTTATCGGAAGTAAAAATGACTTTATTGCTGAATTCTGTTGCGATATGACCCATTACCGGACGCTTAGACTTATCTCTGTCACCACCACACCCCACGAGGGTGATGACCTTTTCATTTCCAGTCCTCAACGTGCTGATAGTTTCGAGCACATTTTTCAAGGCGTCCGGCGTATGGGCATAATCGACAATAGCTGTTATTTTTTGTTTGGATATATAATATTGAAACCTTCCCTCCACATTTTCCAACTCGCTCATCAATCTCAGGATTTCCAGTTTTTCCAATCCCAAAAGGTCGGCCGTGGCATATATGGCCAACATGTTATAGGCGTTGAAACCACCGATTAATCTGGACCACAGTTCGTTGTCGTCTATTTTCAACAACTGGCCATTGAACTGGTTTTCTAAAATCTGAGCCCGATAATCCGCATAGGATTTAAGGGCATAGGTGTACTTTTTGGCCTTTGTATTCTGTAGCATGACCAATCCGTTCTTGTCATCTATATTGGTCAGGGCAAACGCATTTTGCGACAATTGATCAAAAAGCTTTTTCTTGGTATCCCGGTATTCGGCAAATGTTTTATGGTAATCCAAATGATCGTGGGACAAATTTGTGAAAATCGCTCCCGCAAAGACCAGCCCCTCCGTTCTCTTTTGATGTATTCCATGGGAACTGACCTCCATAAAGCAATATTCGGCACCCGCTTCGTTCATTAACGCCAGGTGCTTATTGATCGTCAAGGCATCCGGGGTAGTATGTCCTGTTGGATATTCCGTATCATCTACTTTAATTCGAATAGTGGACAGCAATCCTACCTTAAACCCCGCCTTTTTAAAAAGTTGATAAAGCAGACTGCTTATTGTGGTCTTCCCATTGGTTCCCGTAACAGCGATCAATTTTAGATTTCTTGACGGGTTACCGTAATAATTGGAAGCCATTATGGCTAGCGCGCTGTTTCCATTTTGCACCTCCACATAAGTAACCCCATTGACCATAAGCTCTGGCAGTTCCTCACAAACAATTGATTTGGCCCCGGAGTCAACGGCCTTTTCTATATAGCGATGCCCATCTACCTGGGTACCCTTTATCGCCACAAAAACGTCATCTAAACCCACTTTCCGGGAGTCAAAACAAATGTTGTTCACCATAACCGTGGTAGGCCCACTTACAGCTGTTAGCCCCACTCCGTACAATATGTCCTTTAATGACTTCATGAAAGCTCCAGTACTATTGATTTTACTTTTACCAAATCGGTTCCCTCGGCAATGGATTGTTTTTTTACCCGTCCGTTACCCTTGACCTGTACCGCAATGCCGAGGTTTTCCAAAATTGAAACGGCATCCATACCGGTCATGCCCTTTACGTTGGGCATTTTGCTGTATTTCTTTTGCGCTTGGGCATAATACCGCTCATATTCGCTATCCAACTCACTATCATCCACTTTTAACTTCTCAATTTCATCAACTCTGGGAGAGGAAGTATAAATCTTCTGGGCAATGGATTTGAATACAGGGCCAGAAACATCGCCACCGTAAAATCCTACGCTCTTGTCTGGCTCGTGAATGACTACAATACAGGAATATTCAGGGTTGTCTGCCGGAAAATAGCCGGCAAAGGATGAAATATATTTTAGTTTGTCCGGATCCTTGGATTCGTAGTGTTTTTGCGCAGTACCTGTTTTTCCGGCCATTGAAAAATTGGGGGAGTACAACTTATGTCCTGTACCGTACTTTTTCTCGACCACCCCTTTCATCAAAGCCTTAACTTTAGCGATTGTTTCCTTGGAACAGATGGAGGGGTTTATAACTTCCTTTTCAAATTTAATGATGGACTTATCCCATTCCTTCACCTCTTTGATCAACCTGGGCTTTACCAATTCGCCTTCATTGGCAATGGCATTATAAAAGGCCAAGGTCTGCAGGGGGGTAAGGGAAACTTCATAACCATAGGACATCCAAGCCAAGGAGATTCCGGACCACCCCTTATCTCCGGGATACCTAATTACCGGTTGCCCCTCCCCTTTGATAGACAATCCCAACCGCTTGTCCAAATTCATGTTCATCAGCCGATTTACATATCTTTCCGGATGGTCCTTATAGTTGTTGTAGATCATTTTGGCGAACGCCGTATTCGATGATACTTCAAATGCCTTACCAACCGATATTTTTCCATATCCCCCGTGATGCGAATCCCTTACGGTTCTATCGTATATCTTCCAATAGCCCTTTTCAGTATCTATTACCGTACTGGTATCCACCACTTTGTCTTCCAAAGCGGCTACCAGGGACATCAGCTTAAACGTAGATCCGGGTTCTGTAGATTCACCAACGGCGTAGTTGAGCCTTTCGTAATAATTTCCTTCCGAGGTTCGGCCCAGATTGGAGATGGCTTTTACTTCGCCAGTCTTGGTTTCCATGACGATAACACAGCCGTGATCGGCCTTATAGTGTTCCAATTGGCTCAAAAGGGCATGGTGTGCGATATCCTGGATATTGATATCGATCGTAGAAACTACGTCATAGCCGTCTTTTGGTTCTACGATATTGTCCATCCCAATGGGCTTCCATTGGCCCTTTGATATTTTTTGCTTCAGCCTCTTTCCTTCTACCCCCCGCAGGTACTGCCCGTATGCCCCTTCCAGGCCCACACGGGTATAATATCCGTTCTCATCGACGCGCTCGTAGCCGACACTGCGTTCCGCTATCTTACCTAAGGGATGTTCCCTTACGGTCTTTTGCTCTACGATGAGTCCGCCTTTATAAGGTCCCTTATTAAAAAGCGGAAACTTCTTCACTTGTACATATTCGGAATAGTCGAGGTCCCGAGCGACCAAGGTGTATCGATTCTTATTGATCTTAGCTTTCCGAAACAGTTTTTCGTAATGGCCGGAGGGCTTGCCCAATAATTTGGACAAAGCATCCGACAAGGGTTTCACTAAAGCCTCGAAATCCTTGCTACTTACCGTAACAGCATCAAAACGGATGGTATATTGGGTAACGGATGTGGCCAGTAAACTTCCATCATCAGAGTATAGGTTGCCGCGCTTGGGCTCTATGGTGAACATTTTTTCGGTCCGTTCCATGGCCAATTCGCGGTACTGGTCACCATGGACAATTTGTATACTTACCAATTTCACAAGAACCGCTACCCCGAACAGAAACAATCCGCCTGAGACAATGTAAAGTCGGGTCAATATATTTTTATCGGTAGTAGCCATGTTCTACTGAGAGTTTACCACAATTTTTTTCGGTGGGGTCTCGGACGGAAAAAGACCGTCGTCCTCCACAGATTCCAAAATGGTGGATTCTAGTTTTAACCGCTGAACGTCTGAACGGAAATCCACGAATTCGCTCCGCAGTTCCTTCACCTCATTGTTGAGGGCCGCAATACGGTGCACTTTACTGTCCGCACTATGGGAACTGGCAATCATAATCGTCGCCAGAACCGACGTGAAAATGATAAAAAGCCAATTTTTGGGAGCGTCCCCACTGATCAAAAACTTACCCCTTAAAATGTCCAAAATTCCTTTTCGCACAATGATGTTTTAATTTTTTGTCTATTTTATATCCTCTCTATCCTATTCTCTTTTACATCCGTTCCGCAATCCTTAATTTGGCACTACGGGCTCTATTATTTAGGGCGATTTCCTCTTTGGAAGGAACCACCAACCCCCCTACTTTTTTCATCGGGACATCGATATTTCCATAAAAATCCTTTTCTGCGTCCCCTTCAAATTTGCCCGTTTGGATGAACCGCTTTACCAATCGATCTTCTAGGGAGTGGTAGCTGATAACGCTCAACCTCCCTCCAGTGCCCAATACGCCAGGTAATTGAAGCAAAAACTCCTTGATTACCTCTAATTCCTGGTTCACCTCTATCCGTATGGCCTGGTAGACCTGTGCCAAAATCTTATGCTCCTTAAACTTGGGCAAAAATTGACGCATCGCAAGCTTTAACTGCTCGGTCGTTCTAATTGGCGCCGCTTCCCTTGCGGCGACCAAGGCCTGGGCTATGGAGTTAGCATTGCGCAACTCTCCATATTGAAAAAGAACGGACCGCATAGCGTCAAATGAATAGGTATTGACCACCTCAAAGGCAGAAACGGTATTCCTCTTACTCATCCGCATATCCAGATCTCCCTCAAAGCGAGTTGAAAAACCGCGTTCAGGCTCATCAAACTGGTGCGAGGAGACCCCAAAATCGGCCAGGACCCCATCCACTTTCCGAATGCCATAGAACTTTAAAAATTGGTTCATGAACCGAAAATTCTCTTGAATCAATTGAAAGCGACTATCCTTGATCGCATTTTCTGCGGCATCCTCATCTTGATCAAAAGCAAACAATTTTCCCTTCTCCCCCAGGCGCTTCAATATTTCCTTGGAATGTCCTCCACCTCCGAAGGTGACGTCAACGTAAACCCCATCTTCCTTAACATTCAACCCATCCACGGACTGCAGCAACAGTACCGGGTTATGATAGCTCGTCCCCATCTTCCCCCATTACTTCTTCGGCCAGATCCGCAAAATCCTCGGCGGTTTCCTCCAGCACTTTTTCGTAACTCTCCTTATCCCAAATTTCTACTATATTGATAGCGGAACTAAGTACAACTTCTTTGCCTATTCCTGCAATGGAAATTAAATTCTTCGGGATCAACAACCTTCCGGTAGTATCGATTTCCACTACCTTTACACCGGCAGAAAACCGTCTTATGAAGTCGTTGTTCTTCTTTTTGAAGCGGTTTTTTTTGTTCATCCGTTCCATCAGAACATTCCATTCCGCCATGGGATAGAGTTCCAAACAGGGCTGGAAAACCGAACGTTTGAGCACAAAACCATCGGTCAATACCGGAGACATCTGATTTTTTAGGGCAACGGGCAACATTACCCTACCTTTGGCATCGGCCTTACAATCGTATGTTCCAATGAAATTTATCACCTAAATGGCTGGTTTTTCTATTACAACTCAAATATATACAAATTATTACCACAATTTACCACAATTTACCACTTTGTTGATAAATTGTTGATTTTTTGGACGAAAAACAGCTTTATGGCAGGTTGAAAATTTAATCGCACGGCTCGAGAATTACACCGAACAAACCAAATTTTATATGTTTTGCGCCTTAATCCCTTTACACGAAATGCGTATGTATTTTATGGAATTGCCTATATTTGCCAACCAAGACCAGAAGTTACCTTGATGCAGGAAAAAATTATTAAAGAGGGAAGATACCGGTACATGGAAATGGGGGAAGGCACTCCTATTATTATATTGCACGGTCTTATGGGCGGATTGAGCAATTTCCAAGGTGTTATGGAATATTTCCCCAAGAACGGCTATAGGGTAATTGTACCCGAACTTCCCATCTACGACATGCCCCTACTGAAGACCAATGTAAAGAGCTTTGCGAAATTTGTAGAGCGATTTATTCAGTTTAAAGGTTTGGACAACGTTATCCTCCTGGGAAATTCGTTGGGGGGACATATTGGGCTGTTGCACACTAAGTTATATCCCGCCAAGGTTAAAGCACTGGTGATCACTGGAAGTTCAGGACTATACGAAAGTGCCATGGGGGACGGATATCCCAAACGCGGGGATTACGAATTTATTAAAAAGAAGGCGGAAAATGTTTTCTATGACCCAGCAGTGGCAACAAAAGAAATCGTGGATGAGGTTTTTGCAACGGTAAACGATAGAATTAAATTGGTAAAGACCCTCGCCATTGCGAAGAGTGCCATACGCCACAATATGTCCAAGGACCTTCCCCACATGCACACTCCTACCTGTATTATTTGGGGAAAGGACGATAGTGTCACCCCCCCCAACGTCGCCGTGGAATTTGATGAGTTGTTACCAAATTCCGACCTCTTCTGGATAGCCAAATGCGGACATGCCCCCATGATGGAGCACCCGGAGGAATTCAACACCATTCTGGCAGCTTGGTTGAAAAAGCGCAAGTTATAGGTTCAAGCATACAGAAAATAGAGAAAAGAACATAGACTTAAGGGTTCAAGGTTCAAGGCTTTAAAATAAGAACTTTTGTAGACAGTATTTCAATCATTTTCTTTAAAAATAACAACAACGTCTTTTACCTTTTTTATATTAAAGTGGTTTAAACTTTTTCCATTCGCTAAAACCCGCCTGATCGGACGGGCAGGAATTGCTCTTTTTCGCCTTTTTTTCGTTTCGCAGCCCCGAAGCTTCGGGGCTATGCAACTCGAAAAAGCCAGCCCGAAAGGTCATTCTGGCGGACCTTCAAATGGTCAAAAAATATCTAATTTTCACTAGAAAGCGAAAAGTTTAAATCACTTCATTTTCTTTACTACAAACTCCACCCCCAATGAAGATAAAATCGGCCAACTTTATAATTAGTAATACCAAAGTCGATAAATGTCCTAAAGAACCATTGCCAGAATATTCTTTTATTGGTCGGTCTAACGTGGGTAAATCTTCGTTGATCAATATGCTTACCCAAAGGAAGAGCTTGGCCAAAACATCGGGACGGCCAGGAAAGACCCAACTCATCAACCATTTTAAGATCAACGAAAACTGGTTTTTGGTAGATTTACCAGGCTATGGCTATGCCCGTGTATCTAAAAAGGACAAAAAAACCTTCCAAAAATACATTACCGATTACTTTCTCCAAAGGCAACAACTGGTCTGCGCCTTTGTCCTTATCGACATTCGTCACGAACCCCAAAAAATAGACCTTGAGTTTATGGAATGGATGGGAGAGAACGGGATTCCTTTTTGCATAATCTTCACCAAAGCCGACAAATTAAAACCCAAGGCATTGGAACACCAAGTGGAGACCTATATCCAATTTTTGCTAGACGGGGTCTGGATGGAGGCCCCGCCATATTTCGTGACCTCTTCCTTCAATGGCATGGGCAGGGAAGGACTTCTGCAATATATCGACGGACTTAATATGGAATTTTTTGAGGAAAGGGCGTAATTTAGTTTCAAGCCCAAACCCAGGTCCAAATTCAAGGTCAAAGATAGGATATTGACGATTTCAATTTTCAGAATTTTATATTTTACCAGAAAAATTTGCATTCCTAAAACTTCCTGAAATTTTGTAATTTGTAGCCTGCAAACTCCGCGACGAAATGAAAAAATTACTATTCCTTGCCATTTTCTCCTTATTATATCAATTTTCCGACGCGCAAGATCAAACAATTACCGGTTTCTTTAAAGAAAATACCGAGCAACAGCTGCAACTGGAAGCTTCCTTCGACAAAAATTTGAACGTTGAGAGTATAGACAAAAACCTGAAACTGCTGTCTTCTAAACCCCATCATTTAAGTTCGCCGGGAAGTAAGACCAATGCCGAGTACATTCTAGGATTGTACAAAAAATGGGGTTGGGATGCAGCAATAGAGACGTTCCACGTCCTTTTCCCTACCCCGAAAACAAGAATTTTGGAGATGACCTCACCCACTTCCTATAAAGCCATCTTAAAGGAGCCCGAACTACCCGAAGATCCAGACAGCGGGCAAACGGGGCAATTGCCTACCTACAATGCCTATAGTGCGGACGGCGATGTGTCCGGGGAACTAATTTTCGTAAACTACGGCCTCCCCGACGATTATAAGGAATTGGATAAAATGGGTATCGACGTAAAAGGGAAGATCGTAATCGCCAAATATGGTCGTAGCTGGCGGGGAACCAAACCAAAAGTGGCCCAAGAGCACGGCGCCATTGGTTGCATTATCTATAGCGACCCCATGGATGATGGTTATTTTAAAGGCGACGTTTACCCCAAGGGAGCCTTTAAGAACGAATACGGGGTGCAACGGGGATCCGTAATGGATATGGTAATCTATCCCGGTGATCCCCTGACGCCAGGTATTGGCGCTACTAAAGACGCCAAAAGATATGACCGTTTAAATGCTCCCAATCTGTTAAAAATCCCCGTTTTGCCCATCAGCTACCACGACGCGACCCCCTTGCTAAAGGCTCTTGAAGGACCCGTTGTACCCAATGATTGGCAAGGCGGGCTGCCATTTGCGTACCATGTAGGACCGGGAAAAACGAAGGTGCATTTAAAAGTTGAATTTAGTTGGGATATCGTTCCATGCTATAATGTTATCGCCAAAATAAAGGGTTCAAAATTTCCGGACGAATGGATCATCCGTGGCAATCATCAAGATGCATGGGTTAATGGTGCGGCAGACCCCATCAGTGGCCTATCTGCTATGCTCGAAGAGGCCAAATCTATCGGAAATCTCCTAAAGACCGGGTGGAAACCAGATCGCACCTTAGTGTACTGTGCCTGGGACGGGGAAGAACCAGGGCTCATCGGTTCTACGGAATGGCTGGAAACGCACCAAAAGGAATTACAACAAAAGGCAGTGGTTTACATTAATTCCGACGGCAATTCCCGTGGCTTTTTATACGCCCAGGGTTCGCACGCCTTGGAACCTCTTATGGACGAAATTGCCAAAACCGTAATAGACCCCCAAACCAAGGTGAGCGTCTTTGAACGTAAAAAGGCTCGCGATGCCATTATGGCAAACAATACAGAGGCCAAGGAAAAAGACATGAACAAGACCAGCTTAAAACTGGGGGCTATGGGTTCGGGATCCGATTATTCGGCTTTTATCCAACATGCAGGCATTCCGGCGTTAAATTTAGGATATGGGGGCGAAGGAAATGGGGGCGAATACCATTCCATTTACGATTCTTACCATCATTTTACCACCTTCAAGGATCCAGGCCTAAAATATGAGGTAACCCTAGCACAAACCGCAGGACGGGCGGTTTTGAGAATGGCCAATGCAGACGTGTTGCCTTTTGACTATACCCATTTGTACACAACCATAAACGGATATGCCTCCGAACTGGAAAAACTATTGGACGATTCCAGAAAATCGACCCAAATAGAAAATGAGCTTATAGCGGCGAACGCGTACAAGGTTGCCCAGGATCCAACCAAAAAATTAACAGTGCCCGCAACAAAATCCGACGTGCCCTATCTGGACTTTTCGCCCATACAAAATTCCTTGGTCACCCTGAAGAAAGAAACCGACAGTTTAAAGGCTGCTTATCGTGCCAAAATCAATGACAACAAGGTAAGTCCAAACTTTAACCGGTCTTTGTACAGGGCCGAACAACAGCTTCTAAATAAAGATGGGTTGCCCCGAAGGGATTGGTACAAACATACCATTTATGCACCTGGGTTTTACACGGGCTATGGCGTAAAAACGATGCCGGGCATTCGTGAGGCCATTGAGCAGCGCAATTGGAACGAGGCACAGCAGCAGATAAAAATTAATGCGGAGGCAATCAATAGACTTGCGGATTATCTGGAAACTGCCTATAAGGTTCGATAACGGCATCAAACATAATTCTGAATTCTGAATTTCCAAAAATTACATACTATTAAGACCTCCAGCCACCTCCGGGTTTCTTACCTCCAAATTGATCGAACTTATACGAAAAGCTCAACATAAAATATCGTTTTAGCACCGTGCCCTGGAAATCCTGGATAAAATCTTGCCCGGTGGTCCTACGGGTGTTGTTGTTTTGGTTTAAAAGATCATAGGCACTTACCTTTAAGGTGCCGTTTTTTTTCATCATTTGATAACCAAGACTGGCATTCCAAAAAAGAGCGTCCTTATCAAAACCGGGGCTTACGTCGCCGTTATACTGATAGGTAATATCATTGCCCCAGATCAAATTTTCTGGCCAATACGTGGTAAACCTAAACGTGGCGTTATGGGAAATGAACTTTACCCTGTCCATATCTTCCAGATTGTATTTGGTATTATTAAAGGATACGGAATATCTAGGCTCCAGCTCTAGCAATTCTGCAAAATTAAAAGTGAAATATGCCCTAGGGGATACGTTAATACTAGTAGCTTCTAACTGCACCCCATTGGTAAACCCAATATTCTTCCCGAAATTCACGGAAGGTCTAAAATTAAACTTTGCGGTAAAAGTGCTGTCCTTTTTAACTTGCTTGGAATACCCCAACCCGCCATAACCGTCATAATTACCATTTACATTGGTATAGGTAGTTTTCTTTATAAAGTCCTCATCGGTCACCGTTACTTGTGAAACACGGTTCTCATCCATTGTTATTCCCATGTATACATAGAATCCGGTACGATCTTTCCAATTGTAGTCACTGTAATTAAAACGAATTCTATGTGAAATGGCCGGCTTAAGATTGGGATTCCCAATGATGATATTCAACGGGTTGTTCACATTTGGCACCGGTTGCAACTGGCTAACCGATGGGACATCCAAATTGCTGTTATAATTTAAGCGGAATCGTTTATTCTTACCTATGGTATAGCGGGTATACATATCAAAGAGCAGGTTTTCATATTTCTTCGCAAAACCAATATCCTTTAAATAATCCTGATTGCGAAGATTGGTAAACGTATAGCCCGCGGTGACCCCATAACGAAGTTTCTTGCCGTCCTTTCTTACGGATAGGGAAGAGGTTTGCTGAACATTTCTAAAATCAAAATCAGAGCTGAGCGTTTCGTTAAAAAGCGTGTAATCATCGGTAGTCTTGTCATAATCGTATACCGATCGTGTGTTAGCGAGTTGGCTGTAATCGTATTCATATTCAACATCCAAAAACAATTTATTGCCCAGGGGCTGCCTAAACGATGCTTCCAACTCGTAGTTGTCATTATCATTGTCCACCTGGGTCTGCTGATCCAAAATTTCCTCGCTCGGTGTATCCCCATAAATATTCCTCAGGGAATTCAACCGTGAAACCGTTTGGTTCTCAATATTTCTGTTATTAAAAGAGAAACGGACAAATTTCCCAACGGTATCCAGTTTTTTAATGATGCCAAAGCGGTTGGCAAAATTGCGCTGCATACCATCGTCTGCGGTCATGGTTTCGTTGCTGTTTATTTTATTACCCTCCTCATCGGTCGAAATAGTATTTTTTAGGTTTGATGAATTGGTGCGACTTATGTTCATATAAGGCTCCATATTGACCCTTAGCGTTTTATCTATATCGAATTCTAGGCCGGCCGAACCCATGTTGGAGTTAGTAGTCCCATTAAAATTAGAAATGGTCTCCGTATAATACTTGCTGTCCGGTAAGATATTTTCGCGGGTAGTCCTTTGATCGTTATAAGAATCGCTGTAGGAGAAAAAGTAGTTTCCGTTTACTTCGTACTGGTTTTTTTTCTTGTTGGCATAACTGGCACCCAGTGTGGAAGAGGTGGTAATGCCCTTGCCGTACCCATTGAAAAGTCCGGCCTGACTGGCAAAATTATAACCACCCCGGGTATTTCCTACCATATCGTACACCTCATCGAAGGAAAAACCTGCATTATTGATATTGTTGGCGGTTCCAATAAAACTGATGCGTTCCTTATCCTTGAAATAATTGAGCAATCCGTTGGCCTGATAGCGGTCGTTGGTGCCATACCCGGCGGATCCCCTGCCCAAATAACCCTTGTTCTTATCCTCTTTAATGGTAAGGTTGATCGTCTTGTTTTCACCATCCCCTTCCTGGCCGGTGTATTCCTGTGTCTTTGTCTTGGTGTCCGTAATCTGTATTTTACTTATGACATCCTTTGGCAAACTTTTGGTAGCTACCGTAGGGTCGTTGCTAAAAAACACCTGTCCGTTAACCAGCACTTTGTTTACCTCCTTACCGTTCACGGTAATCTTGCCATCGGTATCCACATCTACCCCGGGCAGTTTCTTAAGTACGTCCTCCACGGTAGCATCGGGCCGGGTCTTAAAGGAGTCTGCATTAAACTCCAAGGTGTCCTTTTTTATGACCAACGGTACCCTTTCGGCAACCACTTGCACTCCTTGTAGTTCCTCCGCCATTTCCTCCATATGAAGGAATCCTAGGTCAATTTTAGGTTTAAGGTTCAATCTCATGACCAAGGGCTTGTATCCATTATAAGAAAAATTGAGCCGTACCTCTTTCAGGTCGGTCTTTCCCTCTAGTTCAAAAGTACCGTTTGGCTCGGTAATGGTATAGGTAATCATTGTGCTGTCCCTTAAGGATTCGGCGTATACGGTAGCTGCATCCAAAGGGACTTTGGTGTCGCTATCGACTATAGTTCCCTTAACATGGAACTCTTGTGCATTGGAAAAACAAACGAAAAATAGGGTCGATAAAAGGGCGGAAACAATTTTGCTCATTCGATGGGTCTGGTAGAAAAAACCTCCTGGATTTGGAGATTTTCAGCGTTCTTGATTTTGGTCGATTCCAAAAATAAAGAGAAGCTAAAAAAGCAGGGGGTTGGTTAACATAACTTTAAGAGCAATGCAAGTCCCAATCTTATGGGTAAGGGCAATCAAAATATATCCTATATATTTGACTGTTTACTCTATGCAATTATAGTTTTGACAACAGCTCATAAAAAACCTGCCCAAATACGATTGGCAACCGCGATGAATTTTTTACCTGCAAAAAATATCAACACCATCAGTATCGTAATTCCCGTACTAAATGAAGAAAAATGCATTGGCACTTTGCTAAACTACCTCCTAGAACTTCGAACACCGCTGGTCAGGGAAATCTTGGTTATTGATGGGGGCAGTAGGGACGACACCTTTAAAGTTGCCGAAATGAAGGGAGTAACTGTAATATCATCGACCAAGGGCCGTGCCAAACAGATGAATGTTGGAGCGCGGTACGCCTCTGGGAATATTCTTTACTTTTTACATGTCGATACCATACCGCCACCTCATTTTGACCTTCATATCACCAACGCCGTCAATTATGGAAATTTGGCCGGATGTTTTAGAATGAAATTCGACAGCGACCATTGGTTTCTTTCCCGGTTTGCCTATTTTACAAGGTTCAATTATAAGGTTTGCCGCGGAGGGGACCAGTCCCTGTTCGTCACGAAGGAACTCTTCCAAAAATTAGGGGGATATAACGAAGAGTATATCATTTATGAGGATAGCGAGTTTGCAGGCCGATTGTACAAAGCATCAGAATTTAAGGTATTACCTCAAAGTGTAGTGACCTCCGCTAGAAAATATCGCAGCAACGGAATGGTCAATTTGCAGTACCACTTTGGCGTAATACACTTAAAGAACTACTTGGGGGCCGGACCAAAAGAATTGTACGATTACTATAAAAGAAAGATTGTGGATTAATTACAATGCGCACTTTCCTAGATGACCGTTTTGGACACTATTTCGTGTCAAAATCCAACATTACCCCCTCCGCTATCCATTTGGCCAAGGCTTGTCGGTTCTCGGGATCCAAAATTCTCTTTTGGTCCTTTTTGTTCCGGATATTGCCTAATTCTATATAAACCATGGCAGGTAAGGTCTTTTTTACCAAATAAAGGTTGCTCCGATCGGAAAATGTGCCCAAATAATCCCTATTTGGCTGGTATGTTGCATATTTATCATGAAAGGTCTTATGGATATTTTCGGCTAAACGCTGCCCATTTTTGCTGTCCTCGTGATAATAAAAAAACACGTCAATATTTGTGCCTTCGCTGCGACTGTCTACATGGGTGACGATCAACCTTTGGTAATGGCCCGTATGTTCCTTATACAATTCATTTACTACCTCTACCCGCTGCTCCAGTCGCGACAACTGGTTTAACGGAATCACCTCGTTGGGGTACACCACTTCGTCCCTGTCTATTTCCAATGCCATTTGGTCCCTTATCCCGTCGTCCGGATCGCGCACAATGATATATACCTTTGCCCCATTGGCCAATAATTCCTTGGCCAATCGAAGGGTAACGTCATAAGCGTATTCATCCTCGGCGATTATTTTTCCATCATACTGCTCAACAGCTCCGGGGTCCGGACCACCATGGCCCGAAACCAAGTAATATACAGCCCCTTCCAATTTGTCGCTCACATTTAACACTAGGGAATGTTCAGGACCAAAAATGGAATACTCTACCCCATCCACGGGTTTAAGGTCCTTGGAAATTTTTTGAATGGAATCTACAACGGTAAGCGAATCTACCTTGACCGAAGGTATGCGATACGCTTTATCGACAAGTAATTGATCGTCTACTCCCAAACTCTCCCTATTTAACTCAATAAATTCCCGATAGTGCTTTGTAGGATCTATCCCCTGTTTTCTAAGTAAGGAATATATCCCGTCACCTTGCCGGGCAATGACGGTTTGAAGTGTGTCCTGGGGGAATACCTTAAATACAAAAAGTAGAAAAGCAAAAAAAAGGATTGCTCTATTTCTGAAGAAGTCCACATTAAAGAATTTCCACAAAGATTATCAAATATTAATCCCAAATCCAAATGATCGTGTCAACAGTAAGGTTTTGTACAAAAATAAAGTGTACAGAAACGACGGTGATATTCTGTGCAGTAAAGAGGCAAAAAACGCAACTATAGCCTGAGCTAAAAGGAAGCTCTTCAACAAAGCTAGGGTGTATAAGAACTAGTGAAAACGCATGGGCCGATTTTGTAAAAATCCCAATTTAAAAAAGTTCAATGCGAACCATTATGATTGATTAAAGGCAGAATTTTTCAATTGGGGAAAAAATAAGATAACACCCAATCAAATATAAAACAATGGTCGCTAAAATTTGGGAATGTCCATGGGAGGGAGAAAAAACAACGAGAGCATTTAATTCTTTCCATAAAATTCCCTTATGATTGCCTCCGCAGGTTTATTCTGTGGCGTAAAACGGTTATCCTCTTCCCCACCCGATCGCTCATGGTCAATGAACCATTTCCATATGAACCCCCCGGCAAACCATTCCTCTTTCCAAAATTCCTCAAATATAACCTGGGTTGCATTGGCCTGCCCTTCCAAATTTACAGTCGTATCATTTCTGTCCATCAACCAAGGTTTCCAAGCAGTGTAGTCACAGCTTCGGTATCCAAATTCGGTGAACAAAATCGGTTTCTTTATCATTCCACTAAATGTTCCCATCTTCTCCTTATCTTTTTGCCAACCCTTGCGCAACTGATCCAAAGTAGGGGTTTTGGCGTCGGATAAGGGAAAATAAGCATCGACCCCAATATAATCCAACTCGTCCCAAAATGGTATTTTAGTATACTCGTCCCAATTAGCGGCGTAGGTGAGCTTACCTCGATATACCTCCCTTATTTTTAAGATAAGCGCTCTCCAATACGCGGGTCTATTTTGGACAAATAGTTCCAATTCGGTACCCATGCAGAACAAGGGCACCTTGGATTTCTGGGCCACTACCGCATAGGCCAAAATGAATTTCTCATAGGATTCCTCCAAAATTTTCCAATCTTCCTCGGTAGACATTTGTAGTTTCCCTGTAAACTCCCCCCTCCAAATCCAGATCTGTGGCTTTACCATTACCCGTATCCCCTTATTTTGCAAAACACCTATATACTGTTGTATTCCTTTTACCGTCTCACCAAACCACTGCCTGTCGGAATTAAAAATAATTTCCGGGGAATTTAGGTTCTGTATAAATCCAAAAGGCATGACAGACACGTAGTTGGCATTAATCTTTAAAAGTTCATCTACATGCCCGTGGTTGACCATCTCTCGGGAGGCAACCAGACTTACACCATCAATCTTTTCCAGAATCTTATCGGAGCAAGAAATCTGGATACTAAACAGCAAAAAGAGCATACATTTTCTCATACAGGGTTATATTGGCAATATCTAGAAGGTCTGTATTAAAAATACATTTTAACTCAGTAAATAGAATCTTGTGCCATTACTTTTAGATAGACATTAATTTCTATGCACGTTTTTAGACGGACATAGTACCTCAATATCAATTTGAGTTCGATTTCTAAAAATACTATATTTAAGGAAACCTATACCAGCTACTTAATTAAATCCATTCCAAATTGGGCACTTGGGATAAGTTCTTACCTTTAGGTTCGACAAAAAACAGAAGATTGCCCTCAAATCAAATTCTGAAACTTCAATGAATCACATCGTCATCATCGGAAACGGCATTGCAGGGGTCACAGCTGCACGACATATCAGAAAGAAATCTTCCGATAAAATAACCCTGGTTTCCTCAGAGACCGAACATTTTTTTTCCCGTACCGCCCTAATGTACGTGTATATGGGCCACATGGAGTTTGGGCATTTAAAGCCCTACGAGGATTGGTTTTGGAAAAAGAACGATATCGATCTGCTCCAAGACTATGTAACCGCTGTGGACACGGACAATAAAAAAGTATTTCTGAAAACATTCAATAGCCTGGAATACGACAAACTTATTATTGCCACGGGTTCTAAATCTAACAAATTTGGATGGCCAGGCCAGGATTTAGACGGCGTTCAGGGGCTATATTCCAAACAAGACTTGGATTTGTTGGAAACCAATGCACCCAACAAAAATATTTGTAGGCGGGCAGTAATCGTCGGTGGCGGTCTTATCGGAATAGAACTCGTAGAAATGTTGCGCAGTCGGGAAATACCCGTAACCATGTTGGTCAGGGAAAAAAGCTTTTGGAACGTCGTACTCCCTAAAGGTGAGTCCCAAATGATCAACGAACACATTAGGGAACACCATATTGATTTGAGACTGGATACCAACTTAGTAGAAATATTAGCCGATGAAAATGGCCGTGTAAGGGCGGTCACGACGGATAAGAGCGAGACCATAGAATGTAACCTCGTTGGGCTCGCCCCCGGGGTCTCTCCAAATATCGAATTCTTAAAGGATTCCGGTATTGATCTGGGCAAGGGTGTTCTGGTAAATCGCTATCTGGAGACCAATATTCCCGATATTTATGCCATAGGTGATTGTGCGGAACAACGGGAGGCCATTGGCAACCGTAAATCTGTGGAAGCGGTGTGGTACACGGGACGGATGATGGGCGAGGCCGTTGCCCACACCGTTTGTGGCCACAAAATGCCCTACAATCCCGGGAATTGGTTCAACTCGGCCAAGTTTTTGGATATCGAATACCAAACTTATGGATGGGTTTTTCCCGAGTCCGATAAAAAGGGATATGAAGCACATTTTCATTGGCGACATCCCAAGGAAAGAATGTGTGTTACCATCGCCTACCACAAAGACAATAAACAATTGTTGGGTATTAACACGTTCGGGATACGGCTTCGCCACCAAGTCGTGGACCGATGGCTGACCGAAGAAATAAAGATCCATTTAGCAATGGAACATTTACGGGATGCCAATTTCGATCCCGAGTTTTATAGAAATTACGAATCCGAAATCGTTGCGGCGTTCAATTCGGAATTCGGGACCCATATTGAACCCAAGCGCAACAACCGAAAACGAATTTTACCACGGGGTTGATGTTCGGTGATAACCCTCGGCCTTTGGCACCCCAACATTTAATCTTGGCGGGCTACCGAAAGCAGAGGGGTCAATAGGCCAATTAATAGGATGTCTATAAATATTTGCCGCAACCATTTTAATAACATAACAACACGTCAATGAACACCGAACACCTAAAAAACAACAGCATGTCCCTTGCGGGAGAACCGCCGAAAGCCTTGAACACTGGACAAAAATTGGCCTTGGTTTTGGGTATGGTCGGACTTGCAATTTTGGCAATATCCCTGTTTAACGTCAGTTTTCCGAATAAATCGTTGTGGCTGTCCATTTCACTTTTGGCCATTCTGGTCGGTATCTTTTGGTTTTCATTTGCCGTGTACGGCGATAAAACCAAAGGAATCAAAAATGATGGGGTGTGGTTTAAGTCGATCTCCGGGAGGGGACTTTGGGCATGGTTACTGGGTATCGGGTTGACAATTTTTTACGTTGTACTCTATTTTTACCCACAATATTTAGGCCTGGCCAAAGAGGGGGAAAATTCTGGAGTAATCGCCCTGTTTGATCCACTTAGTAAATTATTGGGCGGTGTTCCTGCCAGCCAATGGTTTGTTTATGGAACTCTGTACACCTTGGCCATCTTGGGATTTGGCATTAAGTTTATCTGGAAATATCGGCACAACCGGTACGAGATCCTCCGGACGATCAGTGTGATGTTTTTTCAGACTTCCTTTGCCTTTATCATCCCAGAGCTCATGTTGCGCTTAAACAGTGAAAACTTTTCCCTTCCCTATTACGACCTGAAAAATATCTGGCCCCTTAATTACTACAATTTTGAGCGTTATAGGGTGGACAGTTTTATATCTTCCGGTGATATCGGGCTAGCATTTCTCATTTTTGGGGTGCTTTCCATTTTTGTCATCACCCCTATCCTTACCTATAAATACGGCAAACGTTGGTATTGTTCCTGGGTCTGTGGCTGCGGTGGACTTGCGGAAACAGCCGGCGATCCTTTTCGGCATTTGAGCGATAAGTCGGTCTTTGCCTGGAGGGTGGAACGGTGGGTGGTACACAGCGTGGTCGTTTTTGTGACCTTGATGACCACGGCAGTAATCTACTCCTATTTGGGGAACGATACCAGTAAATATTGGTTGACCAAGAATACCTTCTTGATCGGGGTAGCAACCATTTTGACCTTGGTCTTTGCATGGGTTATGATCTATAAACGGAAAGAGCTGCAAAAAGATGCAAAATATGGGGCTATCGGGTATTTTGTAATTATTATGGTCCTGATCGGGCTCCACTACCTCAGCCGCAACGGACACGTATTTTTATTCAGGGCAGAAACGCTAAGGAGCTCGTACGCCTTCCTGATCGGAGCTATCTTTAGCGGGGTGATCGGAGTGGGGTTTTACCCCATTTTTGGCAATAGGGTGTGGTGTCGATTTGGATGTCCAATGGCAGCCATTTTAGGATTTCAGCAACGATTATTTTCCCGGTTTAGAATTACCACCAATGGAGGGCAGTGCATCTCCTGTGGCAACTGCTCTACTTATTGTGAGATGGGCATAGATGTACGGGCCTATGCACAAAAGGGAGAAAACATCGTAAGATCTAGCTGTGTGGGATGCGGAATCTGCGCCGCCGTTTGTCCACGGGGAGTCCTAAAATTGGAGAACGGCCCTCTGGAAGGTCGTATCAATCCAACCGAGGTATTGTTGGGAAATGATGTGGACCTGATGGAGCTGGCTAAAAGAAAGTGATCAGAGGTATTCGGCGGTGTGCAATAGGTAAAAAAAAGTTTAAAATAGTTGATAAACCTATCATTAATTTTTAACAATTAACCCAATAACATAGTAACTTAATATTCAATCCCACAAACTCCAAAAAACGAACCCCGAACAAATTAATGACAGATATCAACGTAATTATACCGGCCTATAACGAAGCCGATTCTATTTTTCGTGTCATTCGAGAAATCCCGGATATGGTTTCGGAAATAATCGTTGTGGACAATAATTCGACCGACAGAACCACCATCAACGCCCGGCGCGAAGGAGCTACGGTGCTGTTCGAGGAGAGTGGCGGTTACGGTTGTGCTTGTCTCTGTGGTATGGATTACATCTCTAAAAAGTCCAAACTACCCGATATTATCGTATTTATGGACGGAGACTATTCCGACTATCCGGAAGAACTCACCAAAGTGGTCGATCCCATCATAAAAAACGGTATCGATTTGGTCATCGGGGCAAGGGTAAAAGAACTGCGGGAAGACGGTTCTATGACCCCACAACAGATTTTCGGGAATTGGTTGGCCACCTTTTTGATGAAACTGTTTTTCAATGCCAAATTTACCGATCTTGGTCCGTTTAGGGCCATTAAGTACAACAAGTTGCTGGCCCTGAAGATGGAAGATAAAACGTATGGCTGGACGGTGGAAATGCAGTTGAAGGCCTTGAAATACGATTTTACATATTCGGAAGTGCCTGTGCGTTACAAAAAAAGAATTGGCACCTCAAAAGTATCAGGTACGATAAAAGGTAGTATCTTTGCAGGCGCAAAAATCTTAGGTTGGATTTTTAAATACAGTTTAAAATAAAATGGGAATAACAATTACTTACGTAATCATCGTCATTTACACCGTGGCCCTTTTGCTGATTTTCTTCTACAGCTTGGCACAATTGAACCTCCTGATCAATTACTTAAGTTACAAAAAGAGGATTCAGATAGCCCCAAAATTCAATCTTTTGGATCCGCGTGAAATCCCATTTGTAACCATTCAACTCCCTATCTACAACGAGGAGTACGTAGTGGAGCGACTCTTGGAAAATATTGCCAAATTAGAATATCCCAAAAGTAAGTTGGAAATACAGGTGCTCGACGATTCTACGGATGACTCGGTAATCGATACGGCAAAGCACATTGAAGCCTTGCAGGAAACCGGATTGGATATTGTCCATATACGAAGGAAAAATCGGGAAGGGTATAAGGCTGGAGCGTTAAAGGAAGGCCTGAAATTGGCAAAAGGGGACTTTATCGCCATTTTTGATGCCGATTTTATGCCCGCAAAGGATTGGCTTAAAAAGACCGTAATCTATTTTAAGGATTCGGAGATCGGGGTTGTACAGACCCGCTGGGGACATATCAACAGGGATTATTCGGTCCTTACCCGTATACAGGCTTTTGCCCTCGATGCCCATTTTACCCTGGAGCAAGTAGGTAGAAATGCCAAGGGCCACTTTATCAATTTTAATGGTACGGCCGGCATTTGGCGCAAGGAATGCATCCTAGACGCCGGTAACTGGGAAGGTGATACGCTCACAGAAGATTTGGACCTGAGTTACCGCGCCCAACTAAAAAACTGGAAATTCAAATATTTGGAAGACGTGGAGACCCCGGCAGAACTCCCTGTGGTTATCAGTGCTGCCCGTTCCCAGCAGTTTCGATGGAACAAAGGCGGTGCGGAGAACTTTAAAAAATCGGTCTGGAGCGTGGTCAGTGCCAAGAACATCTCTTTTAAGACCAAATTTCATGGCGTAATGCACCTGCTCAACAGTTCTATGTTCCTATGTGTCTTTATCGTCGCCTTTTTGAGCATTCCCATGCTATACATTAAAAATCTGTTTCCCCAATTGGGCTGGTTGTTCGAGTTGACCTCTTTCTTTATCCTAAGTACGGTAATCCTTTTCGTTTGTTACTGGTTTACCTATAAAAGTATCCAAGGCAGCAGTTTTGATAATTTTGTAGATTATATAAAGATCTTCTTTACCTTTTTCTCGGTTGCCCTTGGTTTTTCCCTTCATAATTCCATGGCGGTATTGGAAGGCCATATGGGTAAAAGAAGTGAATTTGTAAGGACGCCCAAATTTAACATCAACAACCTTACCGACACTTGGAAAGGCAATAAATACCTGGCCAAGAAATTGTCGCCCAATATGATTTTGGAGGCTCTATTGATGGTATACTTTCTGTTTGGGATGTACAGCGCTGTACCCCTGAACGATTTTGGCCTGTTTCCGTTCCATTTTATGCTGTTTTTAGGCTTTGGTTACGTGTTCTTTAAATCGCTTACCGCAAAGGCGTAAACAAAAGCCCACTTCCATCCTCTTTTTTTAAGTGGGGAAATAATTGATTTCCAAAAATAGTTCCAATATCCTTTGGGTATGGTATACTCTCAATTCTCACGTATATAATGGGATTGTATAACTAAACCAAACCCATCACAAAATTTTTATTTATTATCTTGGGATCCCAATTGGGGGGTCGAAGGGCAAGAATCATCTGTTACAGACTGGCATCCTCATTCGGGAGCGCACGTACTTATTTGTGTTCACACGCTAAAATACGCGACCACTTGAAACCGTGTCTTAGACCGTAAATAGACCAAATTAGCTGGTCAACGATAACCATTTAGATTATGAATCCAAAGGTAGATTGGTTCTTCGATCAGGAGACAAAATGGCAGAAGGAATATAAAACATTGAGAAGGATTGTTCTCGGTTGTGGTCTGACCGAAGAATTGAAATGGGGCGTTCCTTGCTACACCTTTCAGAAAAGCAACATTGTTTTAATCCACGGATTTAAAGAATACTGCGCCCTACTTTTCCATAAAGGGGTCTTGTTGAATGACACCCATGGTATTCTTGTTCAACAGACGGAGAATGTACAATCTGCGCGCCAGATTCGCTTTACCGAAATTCGGGAAATTAAAGAATTGGAACCCGTTATTAAAACCTATGTTTTCGAGGCTATCGAAGTAGAAAAAGCAGGATTAAAAGTAAATTTCAAAAAGACCGAAGCATTTAAGGTTCCCGAAGAATTTCTAAATGCATTGGATAATATAGCTGGTTTGGAATTGGCCTTTAATGCATTGACCCCTGGAAGAAAGAGAGGTTATTTGCTGTATTTTTCACAAGCCAAACAATCAAAAACCCGTGAGTCGAGAATAAAAAAATATCTCCCAAAAATTTTAGAAGGCAAGGGTTTAAATGATTGAAGCGGTTTAAAGGGAAATGTCCATTTTTGCGCCGCTGTTTAGGACGATTTGTGGAGCGGACTGGCCATAAATTTCTTTTACGATCTTATAAAGATCGGGAATTACCGTACTTGCTATTTTGGAATGGCAGTTCATCAACACACATATTCCCAGATCGGATTCGGGAAAGATTGCAATTTCATTTCTGTAATCGTTGACGCTACCTCCGTGGTGCCAAATAGTTTTTTTATTTATAGCATCGTCCTCCATAAATTTATGGATCCTCCACCCAAAGCCATAATAAGACTTTATATGACCCGGCCATCGCTGATAATATTTGCTATGCCCCCCAACTTCGACGAATGGGTTAAAAACATCCTGCAAGGCAGATTTGTTCATGACTTCTGGATCATGCCCCAACAAAAATCGCATCCATTTGGCCATATCATGTGCACTAGAACTAACCCCACCGGCAGCAACTGCGTTGAAATAATCATCCTTAAGGGGTCGTTCTTTCCACCCACTTCGCCATTTTACATGCGGCATGGCTATATTACTTGTATGTAACAAGGTCTCATAATCCATAGAGGTAGAACACATTCCCAATGGATTTAAAAGTCTGTTCTTTAGTAGTGTTTTGATATTCTTACCAGTAGCCCTGCGCATCATTTCACCACTGAGAGCAAACATGGCATTCTGATAACTATACATGGATCCAGGTTCACTGATCGGAGTAACGTCCTTAAAGCGTTCCGCAATGTCCGTTAATGACAATCCCGCTTCAATGAGATTGGTATAACTGTGATAAGGAGTACCAGAAGTTTGCGATAAAATATCGGCAAGGGTAATTTTGGAGGTGTTTTCCTTATTCCCTAATTGAAATTCCGGTATATAATCTACTACCTTGGACGACCAATCCAATTCGCCTTCATTCTCTACCTCGGCGGCCAATACCCCAGCAAATCCTTTGGAAAGCGATCCGAGTCTAAATACTGTTTCTCCATCCACTTTACCGTTAAGATTGGTATTTCTTTTGCCAAACCCCTCGGAAATAACAATGGAGTCGCCTTTAACGATGCTCACCCCTGCACCCACAAGATTGCCAGATAGTATCGTATTTTTAAAATATTCTTTTAGAGCAGCCCTTAATTCCTGTTGACGCGATCTATATTGTTGCAACTTTATAAGGTCTACCGACGCCGTCTGCGACCTGGAGGTTGTAATTTTAGTATTGGACGGAGAAGTAGTATTTGGTTTGGACGCACTTAATGTTAGAAGAAAAACCGTAAGAATTAGAAGCGTGGATCCTACCAAAATTTTGAATCGCTGCATAGGAAATTATCGGTTAGATTTAAATTTAATGGCGTGAATTTATAATATAATTATTTTAATAACGACGAAAAGCTCAAATTATTAGATGTTTAACCACATTTTATCCCAAGGAATTGATAAAGGGCAAGATTCCAATAGAACACTGCCAAGATGGGTCTTGGGCGCTCGAACGCTCGCGATGATAGTGGCCGAAATGGGTATATTTACGATCCATTAGATCAAAAATCTAAATTTTGGTTCCCTTCCACTGCCACATGTATAAACTCGCCGTGGTCCGGTAGGGTCGCCAAGGCTCCGCAACATCCAATAGTTTCTGACGCAGCGCCTTTCCCTTCCAATCTTCCAAATGGTACAATTCTATCATACTTGCTTTAACTACCAGGTCATCGAGAGGAAGGACATCCGGTCGTTGCAGGGTAAACATTAAAATCATCTCTACCGTCCACCGACCAACACCCTTTATTTGTGTAAGTTGTTCGATCACACTTTCGTCCGATCGACCTTCCCAAGAAGTGTCCAACAGCCCGTTTTCAAGGAAAAAATTTGCTGTATTTTGAAGATAAGCCGCTTTTTGACGTGAGAGACCCACTTCCCGCAAGGTTTCCAACGGAAGGGTGGACAACTTGGAAGGTTCCGGATACTGGTTGGGGAACAAATCTAAAAAACGATTGTGGATTGCGGTTGCCGAGGCTCCGGAAAGCTGTTGAAAACTTATAGAACGCAGGAGGGCTTCATACACCGATGGCTGCACCGAACGATCCCGCAAAGTACATTTTTTGATCAGCATTTCAATAATTGGATCTTGGGATAAGTGCTTTAAAATTTCTTTCGATGGTGTCATTCTGGGTTCAAATTAAAAATAATATGCTTTGCCACCGCATTTTAAAGGCTGTAATATTGTTCATTGTCATTTGAGCACAACCCTTACCCATCCACTTTCTGGAAGGTCGTACCCGTCGATTACCATAACTCCGCAATTACCCCTTAGCGGATAATTATATTTTAGGGTAGTACAATAATCATTAGATTCAATAAAGAATAGACCGAGCCTTTTGGGGAAATTAAGATGCTTGTTCCGACATTCCAAATTTATCCTATGCTCCCCAATATCTACCAGCAAATGCTTTATGGCATACCGATCGTAATTTCTGTAGACTATATTCTTCAAATTGGATTATTTCCTAGTTAAATTGGATATATTCCAAATATAGGAATTTTACCAGTCCCATTTTCCACTTTAACAGTTTAATGACTATTTTAGAATCTAAATGAACGGGAATGTGCTACGGAACTAGGATAGTCAAGAAAGCGGAACAACTAGAATTATACTACAACGTAGAACGGATTTTGGGTAATTTGGGAAAAGAGGTGGAACTGGTATACAACTATGCCAACGGCTTCGCCCACCCCAATATGTGGATTATTCCACAAGAAAAACCAAAAAATTTAATCCCCGTTATGTGGGGATTGATCCCACCGTATAAACTCGGGGCCAACGCGAAGGAATATTATCAAGAGACCATTCGATTTGGTTCGGGACTTAATGCCAGGTCCGAGAAGCTTTTCGATTCAAACAACTATAAAAGTAGTGCAATGACGAGACGCTGTATCGTTCCGGTAGACGGCTTCTACGAACCGCATACCGCCAAGAAAAACGGAAAGGATTTTAAGGTGCCCTTTTACTTTCACAGAAAAGACGAAAATCCGTTTAACCTCGCTGGAATCTACGCGGTTACCAAAGACAAAATGGTGACTTTTACAATACTTACTAAACCCGCAACTCCGTTATTTGCCAAAATACACAACCAAAAGTTAAGGCGACCTGTTATAATTAAAGGAGGGGATATCGATGTGTGGTTAGACGGCACCTTAAACCAAAACGACGTACAGAACATCATGGATGACGATCTGGCGGACGAAATGATAAACGCGCATCCGATCAGCAAGGACCTGTACAAAAGAAACGGTGTTGGGGATAGGGAGGATATTATAGTACCTGTGGATTATGAGGAAATCGAGATCCAATATTAGATTACCTTAAAATCAGAGAAAAATAGAGCCGATTTTAACGGCCCTTAATAACAGCCCTAGAGCTTCAAATGCAAGGGCAGTTCGGAGGCACATCGTTTTCCCACCGGTTTAACAAGTCCAATTATTGAGCGTTGAACCCATTGTATTTAACCCCATCTCCACATGGGCTTTTAAAATCTGGAGATCGAATATTCTTGATGGTCATTTATTTACACTTAAAATTAATGATGACTATTTTGCGATCTGCTTTAAGATAATACCTTAAATTCGACATTTAGTGATTCATCAAAGTATATTAAGAACCGACCTATGTTAGCCATTCTATTATTAGTATTAAGCGTATTGTTCATCATATTACTGACCGTGAAATGGAGGGTGCACCCATTTTTGGCCCTTTTGGGAGCTGCCTTGTTCTTTGCCCTTTTCTCGGGAATGGGTTTGGAAACCATTGTCAATCTAGCCAATGATGGTTTCGGAATTACGCTGGGCAAAATAGGTATCGTTATCATTTTAGGGGTCATTATCGGAGCTTTTCTTGAACATTCCGGGGGTGCTTACAAAATAGCGGAAGTAATATTAAAGGTCATCGGAAAGAAAAGAGTACACGCCACAATGGGCATCGTCGGGTTTATCGTTTCGATTCCCGTATTTGCCGACAGCGGTTTCATTATATTAAATCCGCTAAATAAAAGTTTGACCAAAAGGGCAGGACTCTCCGTTGTAGGAACGGCTACCGCTTTAATATTAGGATTGATGATTACCCATGTTTTGGTACCTCCGACCCCAGGCCCTATTGCAGCTGCGGGAATTATCGGTGCAGATGTGGGCCTTGTGATGCTAGTGGGGCTAGTTGTCGGTGCAATTTCCTTGGTTGTAGCTATTTTCTATTGTAAAAAAATGGGGTCGAAAATCTATATCGATCCAAACCCTGAAATTACAGATGAGGAAATAGAAGTTAAAATGAAGCACGCACCCACCGCTTTTAAGTCGTTCTTGCCTATATTAATTCCTATTCTGCTCATTATCGGTAAATCGGTTATGAACTTTAATCTTATGGAAGGGGAAGAACTTACCAACTGGACCAAATTCATTTCCTTTATCGGTTCGCCGATTATTGCGTTGATAATAGGAATGTTTTTGGCTTTTTTGTTGCCCAAGAACTTTGATAAGGATATGTTGTCCACTACCGGATGGGTTGGTAAAGCCTTGTCCGATGCCTCAAATATAATCTTGATTACGGGAGCTGGTGGGATTTTTGGTACTATGCTCCAAAATAGCGGTATTGCCGATACATTGGCGAGTTCATTATCCGGTGCAAACTTGGGTATTTGGTTGCCATTCCTACTATGCGCAGCCATTAAGACCGCCCAAGGGTCTTCCACGGTTGCCCTAATTACTACGGCCTCAATTATTGCACCGTTACTCATTACTATGGGCTTTACAACAGAATTGGACAAAGCCTATGTAGTGGCCGCGATCGGAGCGGGCGCTATGGTAGTTTCCCATGCCAATGATAGCGGGTTTTGGATACTTACCCAGTTTTCAGGGATCGATGTAAAGACCGGGTACAAGGTTTATACCCTAGGAACATTTGTTGTAGGAGTCTTTGCGGCGTTGTTAATTTTTATCGCCACGTTTTTATTTTAGGAATGGGTGATAAAACTCCAAATAAAACTTTTTTGGGATTACTTTCAAATTGATATGACTAAAAACGAAAATATACGTTCATCCATTGTTCTTAGGATGTTTCTATATTTATTTATAGTGTTTTTAGCAGGGTGCGATCCCACAAAACCTTCTGATCCACTTACCCCTTTCGAGGAGCTGGACTCCTTCGTATTGGCCGATGCCGATTTGAGTATCCAGCTTGTTGCTGCCGAGCCTTTGATTCAAGACCCCGTAACCATCACCTTCGATGGCGCTGGCCGACTTTGGGTCGTTGAAATGAGGGGCTTTATGCCTGATTTGGATGGTAATGGGGAGGAAGACAAAATAGGAAGGATTTCGGTACTGTTCGATGATGACGGCGATGGAAAAATGGACAGGAGTACAATTTTTCAGGATAGCCTTGTACTGCCCAGGGCCATAGCACTGGTAAAAGGTGGAGCATTGATTGCAGAGAATATTCCCCTTTGGTACGTGGAAGATACGGATGGGGACTTCAAAGCAGATCGTAAAACATTGATCGATTCTACCTATGGAGGCCAAGGAATGCCGGAGCATTCGGCCAATGGACTGTGGATGGGCCTCGACAATTGGTACTACAATGCAAAATCTAAATATAGATATAAGAAAAAAAATAATCAATGGGTCAGGCAAGAAACTGAATTCCGTGGGCAATGGGGTATTTCCCATGACAACGCCGGGCGTTTGTTCTACAATTACAACTGGTCGCAATTGCACGGCGATCTTGTGCCACCCGGTGCCTTGCATGCGAACAAAAACCATATCCCGTCAAGCGGCATCGACTACGGACTTACTTTGGAGCGAAATATTTTTCCCATAAGGAGTAACCCTGCTGTAAATAGAGGGTATGTGCCTGGTACCTTTGATGGGAATGGAAGACTGCTGGAATTCACGGCGGCATGCAGTCCCCTTGTCTTTCGGGGAACCGCCCTGCCCAAAAACTATTTAGACGATATATTTGTATGTGAACCGGCGGCCAACCTTATAAGGCGGAACATTATTTCGGAGGATGGCTTTATGCTAAGTGCGAAAGGCGCCTATAAAGACCGGGAATTTCTTGCGTCGACCGATGAAAGGTTCCGTCCGGTATCACTGGCTTCGGGGCCCGATGGCGCCATCTATGTGGTAGATATGTATAAAGGGATCATACAGGATGGCACTTATATGACCCCCTACCTTAGGGAAGTCAGCCTGGAGCGAAATTTGGACAAGCCCATACATATGGGAAGAATCTGGCGCATAGCTTCCAAATCCAGAAAATCAAAAAAGTCGGCCATAACCAACAATGAAAATACGTCAGGCCTCTTAACCCTTCTTTCCGATCAAAATGGTTGGACCCGGGATTTTGCCCAACGTCTGCTCGTTGAAAAGCAAGATCTGTCCGCAGTTCCCGATTTGGAGAAAATAGTTTCCCAGGGCAATCCTTTAGGCCAGCTACATGCATTGTGGACTTTGGAAGGGCTGGGGCATGCCGACCCAAATGCATATAAAGATGCACTAAGGGCAACCGACCCCAAAGTAGTGCAGACCGCCCTAAGAATCCTGACCGCAATGGTAAGCGATAATCCAGGTCTGGCTTTAGAAATCGAACGATTTATAAATGAAAATTATGAGCAGGCCAAACCAATCGTTAAAATGCAAATGGTTTTGGCGAGCGGCGTTATTTCATCAAAGACAGCGTTTGCTTGCCAGCAAAAATTTTTAGACCAATTTGGCCAAAATCCTGTGGCCCGCGATGTGGTGATGTCAAGTCTGGAAAATAGGGAAATGGACATGTTAAATTATCTTTTGGGCCAAAAGAACTGGAAAACCTACGATCAAAACAAGGAAATATTTTTGGAGATGCTGGCTACGAGCATTGCCAACAAAGGAGCGCACATGGAGCTGGAACAACTCATGGCTTTACTTATGTCAAAAATGGACAGTTCGCAAATTTGGATAAAGACCGCTGTTGCCAACGGGATCCTGAATTTTAATACAACCGAGGACAGGGAATCGATTGCGGTATCAAAAAAACCTTCAATCTTCGACAATTCCTATACGGCAGAAGCTTTGTTAACGCCCTTGTTGCAAAAGTTGGAAAAAATAACGGTCTGGCCAGGAAAGCGGAGGGACGTAGCCAAGGAAGGCCTATCTTCCCATAAAGTTGCCCCAAAGGTTTATTCCCTAGGACGTCAAAAGTTCCTAAATCTCTGCGCAAGCTGCCATGGTACCCGGGGTGAAGGAATAAAGCGTTTTGCACCGCCCTTAAAGAATTCGGAATATGTAAAAGGGGAACAATACAAACTGATTATGATCTTACTACACGGATTGGAAGGTCCGATTACCGTGAACGGGAAGAAATATGACATTCCCGATATTTTGCCTAGCATGCCATCTTTTTCCACGCTTCAAAATGATGATATTTCGGCTATTGCCACATATATCCGAAATTCATGGGGCCACGCACAGTCTAACGTAACAAGCCATGACGTTGGGTATATCAGATTCCATACACAAGGTAAAATTCAGCCATGGAAATCGATAGAATTGGATACTTTGGTTTTTGATATGGAAAGAAAATGATTTCATTGCTTTTCCATTTTAACCGGTCTCCTATACACAGTAGTGGCCGATTCTAAAAAGGGGGTCGTTTAGGTCAATTTTGTAAAACGCCCTTTTCTTGTTACATTTAATTGTTTAAAACCCTAATAAGGATACAGATTCTTGCAATAGGTTGAACTATAACCCCTTTACAGATCGGAAAGCTCATTATTTCTAGAAACATTTGTTGCAAATGAAGCGTAGAAAATTTATTAAAAATTCGGCTGGGGGTGCCATGTTTATGAGTTTACCAGTAATTCCCACATTTTTTAGTAGTTCTGTAGACGACCGTTTTGGCGTAGCGGATGCTTCCTTTATGTCACGCCGCTTTCGAAAATTGGACAGCGAGCCTTACCCCCCGTTTGCCAATGCGTTGGAAATGATAGACTACAGTGCTTCCTTAGGGTTTGGAGGAATGCAGGTGGGTGTAGGAGGATGGGATCGTGATTTTTCCAAAAAGGTAAGAAAACGCAAGGAAGAATTGGATATCTTTCTAGAAGCACAAATCAGCTTACCAAAAAGTGACGAAGATGTTTTGCGTTTCGAATCTGAAACAAAAGCTTCCATAGCAGCCGGAATCGATGTTTTTAGAACGGCCTGTTTAGCAGGACGTAGGTATGAAACTTTTAATACCATGGGAGAATTTCAAACCTTCAAAGCGTCATCCATTGCGGCTATTCAGCGTGCGGAACCCATTATGCAAAGGCACAAGGTTAAACTAGCGGTCGAGAACCATAAGGATTGGAGAGCCGACGAGTTTATAGAAATATTAAAGAATTTAGACAGTGAATGGGTCGGGGTCACCTTGGATACAGGCAACAACATATCCTTGTTGGAAGACCCCATGCAGGTAGTAGAGGCATTGGCACCTTATGCTTTCTCGGTACATCTAAAAGATATGGGGGTAACCGAGTACAAAGATGGGTTCTTACTTTCAGAAGTAAACCTTGGAGACGGGTTCTTGGATATTGAGGAAATGATCCGAATTATTAAAAGCCACAATCCAAACATTCATTTCAACTTGGAAATGATCACTAGGGATCCCTTGAAAATACCATGTCTGACAGAGAAATATTGGGCGACTTTCGATCAGATATCGGCTCCAGATTTGGCAATTTTTTTGCGTGAAATCAGAAATATCAAAATAAAGAATGCATTGCCCGTAATATCGGATATGAGCATTGATGAACAACTGAGATTGGAAATGGAGAATAATCGCACCTCTTTAAACTATGCCAAAAATAATTTAGGATTCAAATAAATATATATCAACCATGACAGAAAATCCCTTGCCCGGAATAAAGCAGTTCAACTTAACCGGACGATGCGCCTTGATTACGGGCGGCTCCAAAGGTCTCGGTTATGCCATGGCCGCAGGTCTCGCCTCTGCAGGATGCAATGTGGCACTTTTTAATCGAAATTTGGAAGAAGGTAAAGTGGCCGCGGAACAACTTGCCAAAGAGTATGGCATAACAACCAAGAGTTATTCCGGTAATGTTACCGATATTTCCGAAGTAGAAACAACGGTAGAATCTATTGTAAATGAATTTGGCCGGTTAGATATCCTTATCAACAGTGCTGGAGTCAATATTAGGGGGGCTATCGATGAACTGTCCCCCAATGATTTTCAGCAGGTCATGCAAGTTAATGTCGAAGGGACATGGAACACCTCCAGGGCGGTTACTCCACAAATGAAAAAACAGGGCAACGGACGTATTATCAATTTGGCAAGTACCTTAGGTTTAGTGGGTCTTGCCAACCGGACTCCTTATGCTAGTAGCAAAGGGGCCGTTGTGCAAATGACCAGGGCTTTGGGCTTGGAACTGGCACCCTATAATATAAATGTAAACGCCATTTGTCCCGGTCCCTTTTTGACCGAAATGAACATCCCAATTGCCGACACTCCCGAGGCCAAAAAATTTATCGTAGGGGCAACTTCACTCGCGCGGTGGGGAGAACTGCGGGAAATACAGGGCGCCGCCATTTTCTTGGCGAGTGATGCTGGCAGTTATATGGTAGGTTCAATGTTGACGGTAGATGGCGGCTGGACTGCGAAATAATTTTATCTTCTAATCCACTAAATTTCAAAATCGTTTTCCCTATCGTCAGCCAATACCTTAAAATTTGGATATTTTTACAATTGTTGAATATAGGTCGGTTAAATCACTTCTATAAAAAACCCCTAATAATCAAAATGATTAAAAGGGGTTTGGTACTCGAGGCGGGACTTGAACCCGCACGGCCAGATGGCCACAGGATTTTAAGTCCGGCGTGTCTACCAATTCCACCACTCGAGCTTGGCCTCCAAAGTTTTTACGAAGGAGGATTGGACTTTTAACAAAAAAACGCCGACATGCGGCGTTGGATTGGAGCGAAAAACGGCCCCGACGCTTCGGGGGAACCCACGACCTAAAACTATTAGGACAAGGGTCTGCTGTTTTTCGCGCTTGGAGCGAAAAACGGGATTCGAACCCGCGACCTCCACCTTGGCAAGGTGGCGCTCTACCAACTGAGCTATTTTCGCATTGGTAAAATGAACTTTCACATCCTTGTCCGATGCGGATGCAAATTTAATACAATTCTCTAAAAAGCAAAGAAAAAATTGCAGTGATTTATACGGTCAAACCCTGAAAGGTTCAAAAAACCCAATAGGGATGTATCCTCAACAGATCAGGAAGTCGCTTTCTTCTTTTTTGTTAACAGCCGCTTTATCTCGTTTAGCTTCATCAAGGCTTCCACAGGGGTCAAGGTATCGATGTCCAAGTCCAAAATCTCTTCCTTGATCTGCTCCAAAAGCGGGTCGTCCAAGTTGAAAAAGCTGAGCTGCATCTCGTTCTGCGCCGTTTTTATTTTGTTCGTAAGTTCTTCGTTGGAATGGGATTTCTCTAAACGTTGCAATATTTTATTCGCCTTTAGAATTACCTGTTGCGGCATTCCGGCCATTTTGGCCACATGGATCCCAAAACTGTGCTCACTCCCACCAGGGGTCAACTTTCTTAAGAAAAGTACCTTGTCCTTCAGCTCCTTTACGGAAACATTATAATTTTTGACCCTGTCAAAGGTTACGGCCATTTCGTTGAGTTCGTGGTAGTGCGTGGCAAATAGGGTCTTGGCCCTGGCAGGGTGTTCGTGAAGGTATTCCGAAATGGCCCAAGCGATGGAAATGCCATCATAGGTGCTTGTGCCACGGCCAATTTCGTCCAAAAGAACCAAGCTACGCTCCGACAGATTGTTGAGAATGGAGGCCGTTTCGTTCATCTCTACCATGAAAGTAGATTCTCCCATAGAAATGTTATCACTAGCGCCCACCCTGGTAAATATCTTATCCACATAGCCCATCCTGGCCGATTCGGCAGGGACAAAACTGCCCATCTGTGCCAATAAGACTATAAGCGCAGTTTGGCGTAAAAGAGCGGATTTTCCACTCATATTGGGACCGGTAATCATAATTATCTGCTGCTTATCCCGGTTTAATCTCACATCGTTGCTGATATAGGATTCCCCCAAGGGCAATTGCTTTTCTATTACCGGATGCCTTCCCCCGGTAATCGCGATTTCCGTAGAATCGTCCATTTCGGGCTTTACATAATTGTTCGTGTTGGCCAATTGTGCAAAACCACAAAGACAATCCAATTGAGCGATTAGATAGGCGTTGCCCTGAACCGGGGCAATATACTCCTGCATCCAAACGATCAGCTGGGAAAACAGTTGTTGTTCCAAATTAAGTATTCGTTCTTCGGCTCCCAGAATTTTAGCCTCGTATTCCTTGAGCTCCTCCGTGATATAACGTTCCGCACTTACCAAGGTCTGCTTGCGTATCCAGTCGTGGGGCACTTTGTCCTTATGGGTGTTTCGCACTTCGATATAGTAACCAAAAACATTGTTGGAAGCTATTTTTAACGATGAAATCCCGGTTAGTTTTGTTTCCCTTTCCAGCATTTGATTTAGATAGTCCTTGCCCGAAAAGGCCAGGTTTCTCAGTTCGTCCAATTCATCGGAATACCCCTTCGCAATTGTTTTTCCCTTGAGAAGGTTTGCAGGGGCATCCTCGTCTATCATCTCCTTGATCTTATTTCGGAGCAGGTCACAGGAATCTAGTTTATCGCCGATAAGTTTTAAGGCTTCGTTCTTATTTTGAGTGGTCAATTGCTTTATTGGCAGTATGGCTTCCAAAGAGTTTTTGAGCTGAATTACCTCCCTAGGACTTATTTTTCCCGTGGCTACTTTAGAAATCAACCGTTCCAGATCACCAATTTGCTTAAAGTACTGCTGTAGTTTTTGCAAAAGAGTGTCCGCTGTAGAAAGATGGGAGACTACTTCTTGCCTTCTACGAATCTTTTCGAGGTTCTTAAGTGGTTGGGCCAACCAACGTTTAAGTAACCGTCCCCCCATGGGCGAAATGGTCTTATCGATTACTTCCAGCATCGTAACCGCATTGGAATTGTTGGATTGGTAAAGTTCCAGGTTCTTGACAGTAAACCTATCCATCCAAACGTATTCCTCCTCAGGGATCCGTTGTAATTTATTGATATGCTGCAATTGTTTGTGCTGGGTCTCCGACAGATAGTGAAGCACCACCCCGGAGGCCACGTTACCGTGTGGCAAATGATCCACCCCGTATCCTTTGAGGCTCTTGGTCTTAAAGTGATGGGTAAGGGTCTCCAAGGCATAATCTTCCTGAAAGATCCAATCTTCGGTATAAAAAACGTGGAATTGACTTCCAAAAACCGTCAAAAATTCCTTTTTATTGGCTTTAGAGACCAATATTTCATTAGGAGCGAAATTTTGCAGTAGCTTGTCTATCTGCTCAACATTGCCCTCGGAAGTGAGGAATTCCCCGGTAGAGATATCCAAAAAGGCTACCCCCAACTTTATTCTGCCAAAATGCACGGCACATAAAAAATTGTTGGTCTTGGCATTGAGAATATCGTCATTCAAGGCCACACCTGGTGTAACCAGCTCGGTAACCCCTCTTTTAACTATGGTCTTGGTCTGTTTGGGATCCTCCAATTGGTCGCAAATGGCCACCCGTTGACCCGCTTTCACCAATTTTGGCAAATAAGTATTTAAGGAATGATGCGGGAAGCCTGCCAATTCGGTGCGATCGCCACCACTATTGCGATGGGTGAGTACTATTCCAAGAATCTGGGAGGCCTTTATCGCGTCTTTCCCAAAGGTTTCGTAAAAATCCCCTACCCGGAATAGCAACATCGCATCAGGATATTTGGTCTTGATGGTATTGTACTGTTTCATCAAAGGGGTAACCTTCTTAGTTTTATCCTCCTTGCCCAAAGCGATTTTTTTTGCGAACCCGTTTAACTTATTTTTGCCCAGTGTTGGTCAAAAGAACAAATTATCGCAACTTCCGATGGTCTATCTTGCGGTACTTCGTCTTTAGTTTAACCCTAGAATAACAACGAAAATACCATTTTCCAAGAGGATTAAAAACCTTTGTTGATATTTTGGGATAAGTTAATGAGAGGCTCGATTTTTCAAGATTGGGAAGGTCAAAATCAACCCTGCAATTTTGCGGGATCTCCATTTAATTTTGACACGTTTTATTAAAAAGTCGATAGTAGCAGTGTGCCGAAATAAGCCAATTGATCGCAAATTAAGTTCAGTAAATTATTTTTATCGACCCTTTGCAACCCGAAACCCTAAAGTATGAGAAAATTAAAGAACAGCGAGCTAGATAGATTGGATGTCCAAGGGTTTAAGCTGGCCGATAAGACTCCTATGGTCATAGTTTTGGACAATATCCGCAGTCTCAACAATATCGGCTCCGTCTTTAGAACCGCCGATGCTTTTTTGCTGGAGAAAATATACCTATGCGGTATCACGGCCACCCCACCTCATAAAGACATCCATAAAACCGCTTTAGGGGCCACCGAAAGCGTTGTTTGGGAATACAGTGAAGATACGGTAAAACTTGTAGATCGATTAAAATTATTGGATTACCGGATATTGGCCGTGGAACAAGCGGATAATGCAACAATGCTCAACGAATTTAAACCTCGGCGTTCCGGTAAAATTGCATTGGTGTTCGGCAACGAGGTAAAAGGGGTATCCCAAGCAGTGGTTTCGGCTTGTGATGGGGTGTTGGAGATTCCGCAATACGGTACCAAACACTCGCTCAATATTGCCGTAAGCGCAGGAATCGTGGTGTGGGACCTATGGTCGAAGTTGAATCTTAAACCTAATGACAATCAAAAAAGTAGGTAACCCGATAATTAATGGTCGGGTTTGCGCTTGGAGCTAAATCAAAAAAAAGCCCAACCTAAGTTGGGCAGGAAATATAGTTTGAGTTAGTTAGTTTGCCGATTCGCGGATGCAATTAAGTAAATCGATTTGTAATATGCAAGAAAAACTGTGAATATTATCTTAAAGTGTCAGGTTGACAATGAAATTCTGGATCTTGGCCAGTACCGTTTCGTAATCATTCCGGGATTCCACGAAATCAAGTCCTTCCAGCTCAATAATTACAGAGTTGCCAACTGGACGCCCCTTTATGAATTCCATATATCCGTTGTTTATCTTCTCCAAATAATCTGGTGATATATTTCGCTCATAATCCCTTCCTCTTTTTTTAATATTTTCCAACAAACGCTCGGAATTCTGATAAAGGAATACGTAAACATCGGGCTTTTTGACTTCTTTGTACATAAAGTCGAAAACCTTGCGATAGAGGGCAAACTCGTCGACCTGAAGGGTGACTTTGGCGAATATGAGCGATTTATAAATGTCGTAATCGCTTATCATAAACTTTTTAAACAAATCGAACTGGGAAGTATCGTCCGTAAATTGTTGATATCTATCGGCCAAAAATGACATTTCCAAGGGAAAGGCATATCGACTTTGATCCTCATAGAATTTGGGCAAAAAAGGGTTGTCGGCGAAACGCTCCAAAATCAATTTAGCATTAAAGTCTGCCGCTATCTTGCTTGCCAAGGTGGTTTTACCGGCCCCTATGTTCCCTTCAATGGCCATAAATTGAAGCGTGGAAAACAATTGTTTCCTATGGGTGTAAAGCTTGAATTTGGTTTTGGTAAGCACGCTGTCGTCCCCACATTCCTGCAACAGATTTCTCAGATCCCTACCCAACACAGGGTGATAAAATTGGGGAGCAATGTCGGATAATGGTTTTAAAACAAATTTTCTCTGCTGCAGATAAGGGTGTGGAACCGTTAAATGTTCGGACCTAACTATTTCGTTTCCGTAGAACAATAGGTCAATATCTATCGTCCTTGGCTGATAACCCTCTTCGATAGTACGTTTTCGACCAAGTTTGGTCTCAATGTCGAGCAGGATGTCCATTAATTTTTCGGGAGCAAATTTAGCCTCCAATGCCAAACAGGCATTTAGAAAATCCCCTCCTTCAAAACCCCAAGCAGGAGTCTCGTATACAGGTGAAATCCTTGTGATATTCCCAGCCCTTTTCTGGATTAAAAACACAGCATTTTGTAAGTTGTTCAACTTATCGCCCAGATTGCTGCCAAGGGAAAGGTATACGGTTTCCGTAGTTTTCATTTTGAGAAAACAAAATAAACAAAAGAAATCCATATGAACGATATAAATGATCTGAGATTGACAATAACCTTTTTGTTCCTGGCATTTGAGCTTGTCGCGACAGTTCCCCAAATATATCGGGACCGGATTGAATTGGGTTACTGAGGGTAGCCGAAGTATGAACTTGAATTTTATATGGCTATCTTTGCCCAAATATTAATTTTCATTTGGATGAATTTTTTACGAAACCTTTTAGCTGCCATTCTTGGCTGCCTTATAGCCCTCGGCATCAGTTTTTTTATGTTTGTTATTTTCATAAGCCTTTTGGGAAATATGGAAGATACCGTAGCTGTTAAGAACAATTCAATTTTGGAACTGCAGTTGCAAAAGCCCATTAATGATTATACCGGGGATGATGCAGCGGACCCTTTTTCAGGATTTTTCCAGAAAGCCCAAGGTTTGGATGCCATTTTACACGCCATCCAGGTGGCCAAAAACGATGACAACATCAAGGGTATTAGCATCAACAGTAATTATTTGCTTTCCGGATGGGCACAGACTAGGGAGATCCGCATGGCGCTGGAAGATTTTAAGGAAAATGGAAAATTCGTTTATTCTTACAGTGACTTTTATATGCAAAAGGACTATTATTTATCTAGTGTGGCCGATAGCCTCTTTATAAATCCAGTTGGGGGGCTCGATTTTAAAGGGTTGTCCTCCGAGGTGCTCTTCTTCAAGGATCTACAGGACAAAACGGGCGTTAAGATGGAAGTCATCCGTCATGGAAAATACAAAAGTGCGGTAGAACCTTTCTTGTCCAACGAGATGAGCGAAGCGAACAGAACACAGTTAAAGGAACTGATTGGTTCGCTGTGGGCCTCACTGATTTCCGACATTTCCAACGAAAGAAACATTGGTCCTGGAAACCTAAACGTTATTGCGGATACCTTGGGTGGTCGTACCCCAAAAATGGCAGTGGAATCTGGCCTGGTCGACGACACCCTCTTCTATGATCAGTACGAGGCCAAATTAAAGAAGGCCGTAGGCCTCAACCCCGATGACGATTTAAACACCGTAGAGCTAAAAGATTATATTCCTGTGGCAAAGCTTAAAAAAATTAGATCAGGCAAGGAAAAAATCGCCGTGATCTATGCCCAAGGCGAAATAATGTACGGGGAAGGAGGGCCCAATATTATAGGACAGGGCGTCATCAACGAAGCGTTGAAAAAGGCGAGGGAAGACGACGATGTCAAAGCCATCGTCTTCCGGGTGAATTCCCCTGGGGGAAGCGCCCTTACGTCTGATATTATTTGGAGGGAAATAGAATTGACCAAAGCGGTAAAGCCCGTCGTGGTATCTATGGGCGATGTGGCCGCTTCTGGCGGATATTATATTTCCGTCGGTGCCGATAAAATTTTTGCCGAACCTACCACGATAACCGGATCGATCGGGGTTTTTGGCACCATCCCCAATTTGAGCGGCCTGGCTAAAAACATTGGGGTTCATGCCGCCCAGGTAGGTACCAACAAAAATTCGGCCAATTACTCCCTTTTTGAACCCATGACGGATCAATTTAGATCGGTTGTCCGCGAGAGTGTAGAAAACACCTACGATACTTTTTTAAGCCGGGTATCGGCAGGCAGAAACATTACGGTTGCCCAAGCGGACAGTCTGGCCCAAGGCCGGGTATGGAGCGGAACCGACGCCAAGCGCCTGGGATTGGTAGACGAATTGGGCGACTTGGAGGATGCCATCGCGGAAGCGGCCTCCATGGTAGCGTTGAAGAACTATAGCATCAAGAAATTTCCCATATACAAATCGGGCTTCGAAAGGTTTATGGAAGATATGCAGGGAAGTAGCTCAGAGAGTAAGGAGAGTATGATCCAGGAAGAAATCGGGGAAGAGGCCTTTACAATTCTCAAGCAGATAAAATCGGCAATACAACAAAAAGGAGTACAGGCCAGAATGCCTTTTGCGTTGGATATCAAATAGTTAAAGTGTAAAAGACGAAAGGGCAATGGGCGAAAACACGAATGACAATTTAGATGACCATAAAAGACAAAAAACACGCTTATAAAATCTATTTATATCTCGGTGCCCTTTTTATTACTGCCTTGGTGGTTTCAAACCTTATTTTTCAGAAGTTCTTCTTTTGGCATCCCTTTGGAGATCTCACAATTTTTGGGGTTCCTTTGTTCGTCATATCCGTTGGAGTTTTGCCCTATCCCATCACTTTTTTGATCACCGACCTGGTTTCCGAAATCTTCGGGGCCAAAAAGGCAAACCAAATTGTCACGGCGGGAATTTTTGCCTCCTTTTTTTCAATGGGAATCGTCCTGTTGGCCAATAACGTTCCGGCCATACCGGAATCCCCGGTTAGCGACGGGATGTTCCACAGTGTGTTCGCCCTTTCGCCCATTGCTGTTTTGGCCTCCATGATCGCTTATCTTTTTGCCCAATACGTGGACATCGCCATTTATCATTTCTGGAAAAGGGTAACCAATGGCAGATATCTGTGGATCCGCAACAATTTTTCCACTTTTTCCTCCCAGTTTATCGACACCTTCACCGTAGTGAGCTTATTGTGCGTTTTTGGGGTCATTCCTTGGAGTATGTATTTTGGACTGATTGTCAGCGGTTTCTGCTTTAAAGTTTTTATTGCCATTTTGGACACCCCTTTTCTCTATTTTTTCGTATATACACTTAGAAGGCGCTTTAATCTCGCCGTTGGTGAGGAATTAGATCTGGAAGTGTGATTTCTATAAAAAAGAATAAAGAGAATGTAATAAAGATTCAAAAAAGGTCATGTGAGACTTCCCATTGATGACGTCCTCACAACAATTTAACGACTTCTCTCCCTGTTACTGAATTTATTGGAATGCCACTTTCCTTCGTTTTCCAACCCAAATAAAATCTCAAATAAATCGTTAGAACTAAATCTACACAAGAAACATATGAAAAAGAAAATTCTTAAGATTATTGGAATAACCCTTTTACTTTTTATCGGACTATTGATCGCGGCTCCCTTTTTTCTAAAAGGCAAGATTGCGGATATCATTAAAAGCAAGGTCGACCACAGTATCAATGCAACGTTCGACTTTGCCGATGCCGACCTTACTTTGTTCAGTAGTTTTCCCCAGGCAACTTTAACGTTGAATGAGATCTCCTTGATCAACAAGGCACCATTTGAAGGGGATACCCTCTTCGCATCCAAGGAAGTATCCCTGAACATGTCTATCAAGGAACTGTTTAAAGATGCAAATGAACCTATCAACATTAACAGATTGAGTGTTGACAAACCACGTTTATTCATTAAGGTCGATAAAGATGGGAAGACCAATTACGATGTCGCCAAAGAATCCCAAAGCACAAATAATTCGGGACAAAAGCCCAACGACAACTTTGTTTTTTCATTGCAATCCTATGAGATAAACGGGGGTACCATAAAATATGACGACCTGGCCTCTGGAATACATCTGGAAGTTTTGGACATGGACCACTCTGGCAAGGGCGACCTTTCCGCCGAAACCTCGGAATTGGACACCCATACCAGCGCCTTGGTTTCCTTTGAAATGGACAGCACCAATTACCTCAATAAGAACCAAATACAATGGGATGCCCTAATCGGGGTAGATCTAAACCAAAATAAATATACTTTTCTAAAGAATGAATTATTGGTGAATCAATTACCCTTGGTTTTTGACGGGTTTATTAAATTGAACGAGGACAATCAAGAAGTCGACATCAATTTTAAAACGCCTTCCTCGGATTTCAAGAACTTCTTGGCCGTAATCCCGGAGGTGTATACTAAAGATATCAAACAAGTAAAAACCAGTGGTAATTTTACGGTGGAAGGAAAACTTAACGGCATTGTGGATGAGGAACATATTCCCCTTTTCAATATTGCAATAAATTCAAACGATGCTTCATTTCAATATCCCGACCTCCCAAAATCGGTACGTGACATATATATAGATACCCAGATTTCGAATACCACGGGGATCGTGGAAGACACCGAGGTAGACATTCGGAAACTGTCCTTTATGATCGATCAGGATAAATTTAACATGTCTTCCAAAATAACAGAACTAATGGGCAACCCCAAGGTAAGCGCCCAAGTTGATGGTAGGATAAATTTGGAAAATATATCGAAGGCGTACCCCATTGATTCCGATTTAAATTTGAAAGGAATTTTAAATGCCGACATTGCTACTGCGTTCGATATGGCCTCCGTTGAGAAAAAGCAGTATAAAAATACCAAGACCAGCGGCACCCTGGACCTGCAAGGCTTCGAATACAAGTCCGACGAAATTCCCAATGTGGTAAAATTGAACCAAACGAAAGTATTGTTCACTCCAAAAACCGTAGACTTGAAGGAACTGAAAGGCAAAACCGGCAAAACGGACTTCGATATTACCGGGACTTTGAACAATTTATTAGGATTTATGTTCAATGATGAAAAAGTGGAGGGAAGATTCATATTAAAATCCGATACGTTTTCCCTGAACGATTTTATGGTGCCCGAAACCGCAGAAACCAACAAAAAAGCACCCGCTTCCACCCCTTCAGCAGAAAACACCGATAAAATAAAAATCCCTTCCTTTTTGGACTGTAGTATAGCTGCTTCGGCAAAAACGGTAATTTATGACAATTTAATCCTGAAAAACGTGTCGGGCAATTTACAGATCATAGACGAGAAGGCCGTGTTGAGCAATATGACGTCTTCGATTTTTGACGGTAAACTGGGCTTCAGCGGGGAAGTTTCTACCAAGGGAGCAACCCCTGAATTTGCCATGACCTTGGGGATGGACAAATTGAACATCGCAGAGACCTTCACCTCCTTGGATTTGTTGAAGGCTTTGGCGCCGATAGCAGGGTATCTTCAAGGAAGGCTCAATTCGGACATCGAGATATCCGGAAACCTAAACGATGATTTTACGCCAAACCTAAATACGCTATCCGGAGATGTACTTGCCGCAATAACCACAACCAATATTGATGCTGGCGATTCTCCACTTTTGTCCGCCCTGAACAACAAGCTCAACTTTATAGACATGGGTAAGTTGCAACTCAACGACCTTAAGACCAAATTGGCCTTTAAGGATGGTATTGTACAAGTAAAGCCCTTTACAGTTAACTATCAGGATATTGCCATAAACGTTTCTGGCAGCCATACGTTCGACAAAAAATTAAACTATCAGGCCCAGGTGAACGTACCCGTAAAATATTTGGGCAAGGAAGTAAATAATTTGATAGCAAAAATAGACGAGAAGTCGTTAAAAACGATGACCATACCGGTAACCGCAAGTATTGGCGGACAGTATTCCAGCCCCACGGTAACAACCGACCTCACTTCGGGAGTTAAAAAACTTACCGCCGAACTTATTGAGGTAGAAAAACAAAAACTGTTGGCCAAAGGCACGGACAAGGCCAAAGAATTGATTGGTGGTATACTAGGTAGCAATACCGCTAAAAAGGATTCCCTCAAGGAAGAAAATTCTACCTCGGACGATGTTGAAAATGTTATTGGAGGACTTTTAGGCGGGAATACCGAAAAGCAGGACACCTCGGCGACCAAAAAAGATTCGGTTAAGCCAAAGGCCAATCAGGCAGAGAACGCGGCAAAGGAAATTCTGGGAGGACTATTGGGAGGTAAAAAGAAAAAGGACACGGTTAACTAGGTTGATGGTTGACAAATAAAAATCCCTAACCTATAAACTCTTTATAAATTTGAGTTTGAGTTTGAGTTTGAGTTTGAGCTTGTCCCAAAAATTATCGGGATTGGACTAGAACTTGACACTTGAGCCTGATCCTATCCCCCGATTTCCAGCGAAACGTAATACCCTTCGCTACCCCGTACGTTAAAAACGGTATTGTCCTCAAAAATTAGGTATTGACCTTTTATTCCTTTTAAAACCCCTTTAAAGTCTGGAACTTTGTCCAGATTAAGGCTTTTTACCTTGTTGGGGTAACGCAGTACGGGAAATTCCATATGGGTTTCGGTATTGTTTTCAATAAAATAGGAAGCCGCCTCTTTGGGGATGTATCGTCGCAATTTATTACGCCAAGCTTCCAGATCCTCGTCATCGACATCATTGGTCAACATCCTGCGCCAGTTAGTCTTATCGCCAATATGTTCCTTTAATGCAACCTCGGTGATACCCGCCAAATATCTATTGGGCACTTCTACTATTTCTATGGCCTCGTGAGCTCCTTGATCGATCCAACGGGTAGGGACCTGAGACCTACGGGTGACACCTACCTTTATATTACTGGAATTCGCCAAATAAACAATATGGGGCTGTAACTGCACCTTTTTTTCATATTCCAGGTCCCGATCTTCCTTCCCTAGATGGGCAGTACTAAGTTCTGGGCGCATGATCCAATCCCCCGCATTTGGAATTTCAAAAAAGCAGGTCCTACAAAATCCCTGTCTATATATTGGCCGATCTTGTCCACAATTGAGACATTGGTATTTTATAAATCGAATATGTATTTCCTTGTCCAAAACTTGATTTACATTCAGGTAATCGTTTGGAAAGATCAAATAGTATTGAATTGGCGACCCTATTTCGGTCTGCATTTTTTGAAGAACCCCTTCGTATGGCATGGAAATATCGTTTAATTTTATTTACAATTTGACGGTGATGGATTTTAAGGCTATTTTTAACAGAATTATTTATGTTGCCCATAAAGATACCCAAAAATGCCAATACCTATCATCAATTCCGTGGCCTCATGGCTCCTTCGCAAGCGCTACCATCAGATAGAGCTATTCTTAAAATATCCGGAGGAAGTACAACAAGAGGTACTGCGCCAACTGATGGATATTGCAAGCGAAACGGAAATAGGTCGGAAATACGATTTTGAGTCAATTGAAAATTATAAATCCTTCGCCGAACGGATACCCTTGGTCTCCTATGAAGAGATAGAACCTATGATAGAGCGCACGCGGCGGGGAGAGCAAAATTTGTTTTGGCCTACCTCCATCAAGTGGTTCGCAAAGAGCAGTGGTACAACAAATGCGAAGAGTAAATTTATCCCGGTAAGCGATGAGGCCCTTGAAGATTGTCATTACAAATCGGCCAAGGACCTATTGTGCCTTTATCTGAACAACAATGAAAATTCACAACTGTTTCTGGGCAAGAGTTTAAGGCTTGGCGGCAGTAAACAACTCTATGAGGACAACGGTTCCGTTTTCGGAGATCTATCTGCCATCCTTATAGATAATATGCCCTTTTGGGCAGAGCTCAGTAGTACGCCAAGCAATCGGGTTTCGCTTATGGGGGAATGGGAAACCAAACTCGGGGCGATCATCGAGGAAAGCATTCAAGAAAATGTGACCAGCCTGGCCGGCGTGCCCTCTTGGATGCTGGTTCTCTTGAACCAAGTTCTCGAGGATACCGGCAAGAGCCACTTGTTTCAAGTCTGGGAGAATTTGGAGGTGTATTTCCACGGAGGAGTTAGTTTTCAGCCTTATAAGGAACAGTACCGGAAAATTCTGCCTAGGAAAAGTTTTAACTATTACGAAATCTATAACGCGTCCGAGGGGTTTTTTGCCATACAGGACCGCAACAATGCGGACGACCTGTTGTTGATGCTGGACTACGGTATTTTTTATGAATTTATCCCCATGGAAGTCTATGGAATGCAAGAACAGAAAACGATACCGTTATGGGAGGTGGAAGTTCAAAAAAATTACGCCATCGTCATAACGACCAATGCCGGACTTTGGCGATATAAAATTGGTGACACAATACGTTTTACCTCCAAGAACCCCTATAGAATCCGAATTACAGGACGCACCAAACACCATATCAACGTGTTTGGGGAAGAGCTTATCATAGAGAATGCAGAGGAAGCCCTTAAGAGCATTTGCCTTAAGACAGGTGCCGAAATAAAGGATTATACCGTGGGGCCCATTTTTATGGTGGACAGGGAAAAAGGTGCGCACGAATGGATAATCGAGTTTAGAAAACCTCCTAAAGAAATTGATTACTTCACAGAATTTTTGGATAATGCACTTAAATCCCTGAACTCGGATTATGAGGCTAAACGCTATAACAACATCACCCTAAAAATGCCCAAAGTGCACATTGCCAGGGAAAACTTGTTTTACGATTGGCTTAAATCTAAAAATAAACTAGGGGGCCAGCATAAGATTCCGAGACTATCCAACGAAAGGAACTACATCGATGAATTGCTTCAGATGAACAAATAAAATAGGACGGTTGCTCTATAATTTTGCAAATTGAGAGTCGAAACTTAACCTAGAATTTGTAAATCTTCTTTATTATGGCAGAAAGACTCGTAGTTCTATCGGATATGTGGGGTTTAAAGAAAGGTCTTTGGATTACCTCTTACCTTGGATATTTACAGCAATATTATCATATTACCTACTATGATAGCCAGCAATTGGCCAGTATCAATCCGTTGATCGAGTCGGAGGAAAATGTCCATGCAGAATTTACACAGGGGGGTATCGATACCGCTGTTGCCCATTTGTTGACCAAAGAAACCAAGCCTTGCCATTACCTGGCGTTTAGTACTGGTGGTTCTATCGCCTGGAAGGCGGCATTGCGGGGATTACCCATAAAATCACTTACCGTGGTCTCCTCTACCAGACTCCGCTTGGAAACCGAAAAACCAAGTTGCCCAATAACACTTCTCTACGGGGAAAATGACCGGAACAGCCCCCCAAAGGAATGGTCACTTAAATTAGGGGTAAAGGTAGAAGTATTGCCTCATTTTGGCCATGACATGTATACCGACGAAAAAGTTATAAGCAAGGTGAGCAGGGAACTCTTAAACAAAGTGATGACCAAACAACTTCACGCTTAAGTCTTACCGCTAAACGCAAATCGGTTTACGCATTCTTTGCGTATGACACAGAAAGCGAACAGCAATCCCTAAGATACCGCCTTTAGCTTTTTGATCGTCTCATGTGCCAGTTTTTCCTCGGCATAAGGCTTGGTCACCTTAAATTCCTTTTCGTCGCTACTGGGCAAATCGAACATGGCATCGGTAAAAATAGCCTCGCACAAGGAACGTAGCCCCCGTGCCCCCAATTTGTATTCCACCGCCTTCTGTACGATATAATCCAAGGCCTGATCGGTAATCTTGAACGTGATATCGTCCATGTCGAACAATTTTTCATACTGCTTGATGATAGCGTTCTTCGGTTCCGTAAGAATGGCCCGTAACGCAGTTTCATCCAACGGGTTCATATGGGTAAGCACGGGAAGCCTACCGATGATTTCCGGTATCAATCCAAATTCCTTTAAATCCTTGGGAATGATGTATTGCAATATATTGGAAACATCCAAGTTTTCTTCGACTTTCGATGCGCTATAGCCAACGGCCTGCATGTTAAGGCGTTTGGTTATTGCCCGCTCTATCCCGTCAAAGGCACCACCTGCAATAAAGAGAATATTCTCGGTATTGACCTCGATAAATTTCTGGTCCGGATGCTTTCTTCCCCCTTTTGGTGGTACGTTCACTACGGTACCTTCCAACAGCTTCAACAAGCCCTGTTGGACCCCTTCCCCAGAAACATCGCGGGTAATGGATGGATTATCGCTCTTGCGTGCGATCTTATCTATCTCGTCGATAAAGACAATACCGCGTTCCGCCTTTTCCAAATTGTAATCGGCCGCCTGTAGCAAACGGGTAAGAATACTTTCTACATCTTCCCCAACATAACCAGCCTCTGTTAGTACGGTTGCGTCCACAATGGCCAAGGGAACGTTCAGCATTTTTGCAATAGTTCTGGCAATAAGGGTCTTACCCGTTCCGGTTTGCCCAACCATAATAATATTGCTTTTCTGTATTTCTATATCATCGCCCTTACTTTTGGGCTGCAACAATCTTTTATAGTGGTTGTAAACGGCTACCGACATTACTTTTTTGGAGCGCTCCTGCCCTATGATATAGGCATCCAAAAACTCCTTTATCTCTCTCGGCTTCTTTACGATCAATTCCGAGGAGAGGTCGTGGTTCTTGGCCTGTTTGGATTCTTCGGCAACGATGCCATGTGCCTGTTCTATGCAGCGATCGCATATATGGGCGTCCAACCCTGCAATGAGCAAGTTGGTCTCCGGCTTTTTCCTGCCGCAAAAGGAACATTCTAAATTTTCTTTGGCCATAATAATGGAGTAATTTTCAAAAAATACAAATAAAAAGGTTGATGGTCAATGGTATCAAAAATCCCTTTTAGCCATAGATTTAGCTACAATTTTGACATTGTAAATACAATTAACTTTTAACCAACAACTATTAACAACTTAAATAAGTCGAAATTATTTGCTTTCTCTTACTAAAATCTCATCAATCATACCATATTTCTTGGCTTCATTGGCTTTCATCCAATAATCCCGGTCACTGTCTTCATTGACCTTCTCAACGGATTGGCCCGAATGCTTGGAAATAATCTCGTAGAGCTCGTCCTTGAGTTTAAGGATTTCCCTCGCCGTGATCTCAATATCGCTGGCCTGTCCCTGTGCACCTCCAAGGGGTTGATGAATCATTACCCTGGAATGGGTAAGCCCACTGCGCTTCCCTTTTTCGCCAGCACAAAGCAAGACGGCCGCCATTGAAGCGGCTATTCCGGTACAAATGGTTGCAACATCGGGCTTGATAAACTGCATGGTATCATAAATTCCAAGACCGGCATAGACACTTCCACCGGGAGAATTGATGTAGATCTGGATATCCTTTGCAGCATCGGCACTTTCCAAAAACAATAACTGGGCCTGGACTATATTGGCAACTTGGTCATTGATGCCCGTACCCAAGAATATAATCCTATCCATCATCAATCTGGAGAACACATCCATGGCAATGGCATTCAACTGCCGTTCTTCAATGATATTGGGAGTCATTCCCGTAGGAACCATGGTACTGATGATGCTGTCATAGTACATGCTATTGATACCCTGGTGTTTTATAGCGTAATTTTTGAATTCTTTTCCGTAATCCATAGTTTGTATGCGATGTTTTTTAAGATAAAAAAAGGCGCCAAAATTCCGTTTTCGGCACCGTAAAGATACTGAACTCGTTTAAACTTTTTGTTTGGAACCGGGAAAATAAATTGGCTCGATAACGGGTAAATCCTGTTTCTCTAAAACTACCCGTAAACCTCCTTGACAAAGTTATCGTAGGTAACTTCCTTAATCTTCAAATTAGCTTTTTCCTTATAGAGTTTGATCAATTTTTGGCTCATCAATTGTTCTGAAAGGCGTTTTACCTCATCCTGGTTGCCCAGAACCCGTGCAGCAATATTTTCCAGTTCCTCTTCCTGTGGGTCGAGATGGCCAAATTGCGCCATTTGCGTTTTAATAAAACCCTTGGCAAATTCCTTGAGCTCGTCAAACTGTACCTGCAATCCGTGCTCCTGGATAATCTTTCCTTCGATCAATTGATAACGCAGTCCCTTCTCCGACTTTTCATATTCCTCTTTGGCCTGCTCTTCTGTAAGCGGGTTTTCCCCGGTTACCTGGATCCATTTTTTTAGAAATTCCGCAGGAAGGTCAAACTTTGTATTTTCAATAAAACTTTCGGTCACGTCATTGAGCAATTTCTGATCGGCCTGTTGCTCAAACTGCTTTTCGGAATCTTCCTTGATTCTGGCGCGAAGTTCCTTTTCAGAAGTGACAATATCCTTGCCAAATAGCTTGTCGAACAGCTCTTTATCCAACTTGGCAGGTTCCCTTTCGTTTATTTCATCAATGGTAAATGTCACTTCAATGTCCAATTTTTCCGCTTTTTCCGAGGATATCCCCAACGTGCTGGAAAGCAAGTAATCTTCCTTGAGCAAGCCTTTGGTTTTCAGAACAACGACATCTCCTACTTTTTTACCTACCAAACCTTCAATGGCTTTCTTGCTCTTTATTTTGTCCATTTCCAACGTGGTATTGTTGTCAATTTCCTCGGCTTCATTTTTGAAGGTACCGGTAATTTCGTCCCTTTTACCAACCACGGTCTTATTGACCAACTTACCGTATTGTTTTTGGAAGCGTTCTATCTGTTCGTCTACCATCTTTTTATCCGCCACAATACGATAATGTGTGATAGCCTTCTTGGAATTTAAGGACACTTCAAAACTCGGTGCAAGGCCCAATTCAAATTCGAAATCCAATTGATCCGCTTCCCAATTAAAATTATCCTGTTGTTTGGGGAGGGGGTTGCCCAACACGTCCAATTTTTCCTCGGTCAAGTATTTATTGAGGTTATCCTGTAAAAGTTTATTCACTTCATCGACCAATACGGCCTTGCCATATTGTTTCTTAATCAGTCCCAAAGGGACCTGGCCTTTTCTAAAACCGGGAATATTGGCCTGTTTTCGGTAATCCTTAAGGATGCTCTCTACCTTGTCCTGGTAATCATCCTTGGTAAGTGCTACCTTTACGACGGCATTCAAATCGTCAATCTGCTCTTTAGTGATATTCATCTCTATTTCGAATTTTTCTTATACAAAATGGGAGGCAAAAGTAATATATTCCCTCAAGTATGGCAAGTTTTTAGGGGAGGTTTAAGATTTATGCTTCCTGATTCTCAACCGTTTGGTTCACGACCTTAAATAGAAGGTACTTCTTCTCCCTTCCAAGTATACCTTCTTTCTAAGCTACCATTCTCCGCCCTCAGAGCCGGGCAGAACATAATCGGACAGAGGTCAGGGGCTTAAAATCTGCAGGTATTAGCTCAATGTCAGGTCAAAATTCATTTGAGCTTAATGCAGTGAACAAGTAGCTGACAAGTTAGCATATTGTTAAGTAGGTTATCCGGAACCCGCTCCAAAAAAGATTCTTGATGATTCCATGCAAATCCGTATTAAAGAAACCAACAATCCCTTATTTTTGCCTTATGAACGAGCCACTTGCAGAACGGGTACGACCAAGGGCCTTGGAAAACTACATCAGCCAAAACCATTTGGTGGGGAAACAAGGTGCCTTGACCCATCAAATAAAGAAAGGAATTCTACCGTCCCTGATCCTTTGGGGGCCTCCCGGTACGGGAAAAACCACTTTGGCCAACATTATAGCGCACGAAAGCGGCAGGCCTTTCTACACGTTAAGCGCAATCAGTAGTGGGGTAAAGGAAGTACGGGAAATCATTGAAAAAGCCAAACAAAGCGGAGGACTATTCACCACTAAAAACCCTATCCTTTTTATAGACGAAATCCATAGATTTAGTAAATCGCAACAAGATTCCCTATTGGGCGCTGTGGAAAAAGGATGGGTAACCCTAATTGGTGCAACGACGGAAAATCCAAGCTTCGAGGTAATCCCCGCCCTCCTTTCCCGTTGCCAAGTGTACATCTTAAACCCGTTTGGGAAAGAGGACCTGGATGCACTACTGAAAAGGGCCATGGAACAGGATAAATATTTAAAATCCAAAAAAATAGAGCTAAAGGAGACCGAGGCGCTCATACGGCTGTCGGGGGGTGATGGCCGAAAGCTATTGAACATTTTTGAACTATTGGTAAATTCCGAAGAAGGGGAAGCCATAATTATAACGGACGAACTGGTATTGTCTAAAGTGCAAAAAAACACCGTGCTTTACGACAAAACGGGGGAACAGCACTACGATATTATTTCGGCCTTTATAAAATCGATCCGCGGAAGCGACCCCAATGGTGCCGTTTATTGGCTGGCAAGGATGATCGAAGGGGGAGAGGACGTAAAATTTATAGCTCGCAGGATGTTGATCTTAGCTAGCGAAGATATTGGCAATGCCAATCCCACGGCTTTGGTCATGGCCAACACCACCTTTCAATCCGTGACCACTATCGGATATCCGGAGGCGCGCATTATCCTTAGCCAATGTGCCATCTATTTGGCCACCTCCCCAAAAAGCAACGCGAGTTATATGGCCATAAATAATGCACAGCAAACCGTAAGACAGACGGGCGATCTTTCCGTGCCGTTACCTTTGCGCAACGCGCCCACCAAACTCATGAAAGACCTTGGGTACGGTAAGGACTACAAATACGCCCACAACCATCCCGACAATTTTGCCGAGGCGGAGTTTTTGCCCGATGCAATCGCCGGGACCTCTTTTTATGAGCCGGGAAATAATCAAAGGGAAAATTCCATCAGGGAATTTCTTAAAAAAAGATGGAAAGGCAAATACGGGTTCTAAGTGGCTATTTAATGAAGAGCGTTTCTAAAACTTGATATGGAGCTCTTCAACGGTTAGTTTATCGCCCACGTAATACTCAAAAAACCATTTGCCGTCCCGGTGGTAGACCATTCCGTTCTTACCCTCCCCTTCAGCGGTATACACATTGGGCAATGAGCTTTTGTAAATCTTAAGTACAATTTTGGGCGTGCTATCTACCAACTGGTATCCATTAGAAATTTCTTGGGCGTACAAAACAGAGGTCGATTTTTTGATGTCCGAAGGCACAGGGGTCATATCCTTGTAACTTTGGACTTCCGGGGTGGCCTGTTGCTGCACTGGTGCCACCGGTGGGGTATCCGGTTTTTCAGCTGCTTTTTCTACCGTCGTCTGGGTAACTACAACCGTTCCACCTCCCGAACTTAACGGAAGGTCTGCGATCGGCGTCGTGTCCTTGGGCTCATATTTGTAATTGACCGCATCAAATGAAACAAAAGCCCTTCTTATGGCCTCGGAGTAAGCAGCATCGTACTCCTTGATCTTGGAACTCCCCTTTTCGGAAACGAAAACCTCCTTGTTATTGCAGTCCTTTAGAACAATGGTTGTTTTGGTGGTAAACATATTGGACGCATCCCTTAGGTTTGCCAAGAGTCCCAAACAACGGTTTTGACTTAAATCTGCGGGAAGGGCATCATCATAAACCGCATTGAAACCTTTTTGTTCCAACAGAAATTTAACCAAGGTACTGGTTTTGTATTGGTTTTCCTTTTTAAAATCATCAAACCTCTTGGGAACGATAATGTATTTGTAATCGTTGAGCTGATCTTGGGCAGACCCGTAAAAAATTCCCAAAAACAACGAAGCAATCAATAATATCTTCATTTTCCACTTAATTTACAGCCCCAAGATAGAATATTAAATCCGAAATGAAAAGAAGAATTAATATTGCACAATAAATTGGCTTTAGTTAAAAGATAGCTAACTTACCATAAATTAGATGGGGTTCCCCATCCTTTAAAAAATTAACTCGAACAATGGACACAAAACTGGCAGTGCTTATAGATGGGGACAACATCCCCTCGGCCTATGTTAAGGAAATGATGGAAGAAATTGCCAAATACGGCAACCCCACGATAAAGCGGATTTACGGCGACTGGACGAATCCGCATCTCACAAAATGGAAAAACGTGTTACTGGAAAATGCCATCACACCCATCCAGCAGTACGGCTATACTACGGGTAAGAATGCAACGGACTCGGCCATGATCATCGACGCAATGGACATCCTGTACTCCGAAAAAGTAAACGGCTTCTGTTTGGTTTCTAGCGATAGCGATTTTACCAAGTTGGCGACAAGGCTTCGGGAGGCCGGAATGTTGGTATACGGTATCGGGGAAAGGAAAACCCCAAATCCGTTTATTGTCGCGTGCGACAAGTTTATCTACATCGAAATCCTAAAGAACCAATCAGATTCCTCAGAAACCACCACAAGCCAGAGTAAAACCAGTACCAAGAGCAACGTCGATAAAATAACCCCTAAGGAGATCAAACTCATTGCCACGACTATCTCGGATGTTGCCGACGACGATGGCTGGGCATTTTTAGGAGACGTGGGGAGCCTTCTCCAAAAGAAACAACCAAATTTTGATTCAAGAAATTACGGGTTCCAAAAACTTACCCCGCTGATAAACTCCATACCCGAGTTTGAAATAGATCAACGGGAAAACACCAAGGGTCGTTTTAAATTGATCTATGTACGGGTTAAGGAAAAACGCCGTACCCCGACTAAGAAACGGTAAATCCAAAAACAGCAGTAGCGTGATCTATTTAGACACCCTTACCCCTCTTCCCATAATAGAAGATTACCTGCGTTCCAAATCATGGCTGCTCGCTTCGGAACGAATCCTATCGGTAGAAAAACCGGGCGAAGGCAATATGAACGTTGTTTTGCGTATCAAGACCGATCAGCGGTCCTTTGTGCTAAAGCAATCCCGTCCCTACGTACAAAAATATAGGGAAATAGAGGCCCCATTGGATCGTATAGAGGTGGAGTACCGCTTTTATCAATCCGTACGCGACAGAAATCCAGCAAACCCTTTTCCAAAAATTTTCGGCTATGAGCCAAATGATTTTATCCTGCTGATGGAAGATTTGGGACAATGTGAGGATATGGTCTCTTGTTACGATACCCGTACCTTGTCTCCCGGTCTACAAACGCAACTACTCCATACCCTCAATGAAATACACCTAAAAACACCTCCTCCGGATTTTCTGGAAAACATGGCATTGCGGCAATTGAACCATCAACATATTTTTGTTCTACCATTTATGGAGAAAAATGGTTTTGAACTGGATAAAGTGCAACCGGGGCTCGAAACCTTGGCGAGACCTTACAAAAAGGACTTGGCATTAAAAAAAGTGGTGGATAGTCTCGGGGAAAAGTATCTTTCCAAGGGCAATACCCTGCTCCACGGGGATTTTTACCCAGGCAGCTGGATGTTTAAAGAAGAAACCGTTTACATCATTGATCCGGAATTCAGCTTTCTCGGGTTTTCCGAATTTGATCTGGGCGTTATGGCCGCCCACCTCGTCATGATCACGATGGATACCGGATATTTGGAACATGTATTTTACGGTTATGAGGGCAAAGCCGACAAAAAATTGACAGCACAAATAACAGGTGTGGAAATTATGCGACGATTGATCGGTTTGGCCCAATTACCCATGTGTCGAAGTCTCGATGAAAAACGATTACTTTTACAAAATGCCAAACAGTTAATTTTATCCTGAGCAACACAGCTATGAAATATAGAGATCATTGTAACTTTTTGTGTCGCATTTCGCCTTGATACTCAATTCTTGTTATCTTAAACATATAGTACCATGCTAAAAATTAGCCCTCTGATCGGAACGGTCTTTCTAGTCCTTGTTTTCTCCTGCAAGAGAGAACGAACGCAAATCGACATTCCTATCCCGACACAGACAAACTACGGACCCGATTCCCTAAAACTTTCCAAAGAAGCATACCACGACAAGGTATTGGGTGCCTTGGTAGGATCTGCTATAGGTGATGCCATGGGGGCCTCAACAGAAATGTGGGACAGAAAGGACATAAGAACCAAATACGGATATATTACCGGACTCACGGCAGCTGTACGGGAACGATCGCCAGAGGGAACTTGGGATCACAACCTCTCCCCGGGTGCTTCTACGGATGATACCCGATGGAAATTCCTGATGACCCAATATATTGCCCAAGAACGGTCTAGGTTGAACGCCGAGAATTTTGCGCGTTTTATCACGGGCTATTATCAATCCCTTATACCCGCTTTATCAGATTCAAAGACCCTAAAGAACCCCGATCTTTTGGACCAACAGATGGAAAAGGTAGATTGGATCAAGGAATGGGCCCGGGTAGCCCTCGCCTATCAACAAGGACCTGAGGCTTACCAATTGGCACAAAATCGTTTTTACGGGGGCGAAATGTCGTGTGCCGGGATGCTGTACACTCCCATGCTCGGCCTAATAACCGCGAATGTGGATTCTGCCTACCGCATTGCCTACAAGCATTCCCTGTTCGATATTGGATATGCCAAAGACATCTCGGCACTCGTTGCCGCAATGACGAATATGGCCTTGCACACCCGGAATATGGACTCTATACTCAACGTCCATGTTTTTGTAGATCCATTCGGATATCAGGATAGCCGATTGGTAGGTCGCATACCCCACAACGTTGCAGCGGCTGCTGAAAAGGAGGTAACCCTTTCAAAAACAATGCGCGACATAATTCTCACGGATACCCTAGACCTGGAGATGCCAAAAGGTTATCCAGGAGACCCGATCGAATGGGACCGACAAGCCCATCTTTATGAATATTTGAAAAAAAATCAAAAAGCCATTCCCTTCCATGCGGGGGAAATATGGGAAACAGTGATCGCCGCCCTGAAGTTTGGGGAGGGCGATTTTAACAAGACCCTTCAATTCGTTATCAACTACGGACGTGATAACGATACCGCCGGTGCAGTAGCAGGCTTTATTTTAGGAGCTAGAAATGGTTTTTCCGGACTTCCAAAAGACCTTAGGGACCAGTCATTAGAAGTGAATCGCGAATTGATGGGTATCGACTTGGAAGATATGGCAAAGGAAATTGTCGGGGATAGTAAACAGTAGGCAGGATACGGTAAACAGTGTTCAGTAAGCAGTGCCCAGTAACGGGTTGATGGATTTGGGAATTTACGATTTTAGATTTACTATGATTCACTATTAACCCAATAACTTAGTAAATCCAATTTATTCCTTTTCACGCGCTACCCTAAACTCACTGCTTTTGTACCATTTTGGAAAATAGTCCTCATTCGCGAGTTTCAGCCCCACCAAGTACATGAGTTGTGCATCGAACTGCACTCCACCCAGTTCCGTGGTCTCGGGGTCGTATTCATCTTGGGGTTGATGGTACTTTTTCCCCCTGTATTCATCGTTCATTTTCTTCACGTACTCGTGCCCATGATCAAAATCTTCATAAGAACCTGCAGCGTATAGGGACGGAATACCGATCTTGGCAAAACTAAAATGGTCCGATCGAAAGAAATAGCCCTTCTCCGGTTCCGGATCGGGAATTACGTAACGTCCTTGCTTTTTTGCCGCTTCGGTGGCGTATTCGTCCATTTCCGATTGCCCATAACCGGTAATCGTAAGATCTTTCATGGGACCCGGACTCGAAAAGGCATCCATATTAATGGCCGCTACCGTCTTTTTGGGTGGATAGATAGGGTGTTCCGCATAATAAGCCGAACCCAACAATCCCTGTTCTTCAGCGGTTACCGCTAGAAATACGATCGATCTTTCTGGTTGTGTCCCTTTCTTAAAAGCTTCTGCAATAGCCAGTAAACAAGCCGTTCCCGAAGCATTGTCTACCGCCCCGTTATAGATGGAATCCCCGTCAACAGGGTGGCCTACCCCCAAATGGTCCCAGTGCGCGGAATAGATAATGGTTTCATCCTTTCTGGTGGTACCTTCCAATAGGGCTACTACATTTTTGGAAACGTCTCTTTTAATTTTATTGGTTACGCTCATGGAAACGGTAAGCCCCATGGGTATGGGCTTGAAATTCTTGTTCATGGCCAGTTCATGGAAGTTCTTATTTTCAATCTTTGAGGCTTCAAAAAGCTTGTCCGCCGCTGCTTTGGTCACCCATCCCTGCACCTCGGCAACGGGCGTATCGCTTTCCAGGCTCAATTGGGCGCCGCTCCAACTAGACTGCACCACGTTCCATCCATAGGATGCCGGTGCCGTTTCATGGATAATAATGATTCCGGCCGCCCCTTGCCTGCCAGCCTCTTCGTATTTGTAAGTCCACCTGCCGTAATACGTCATGGCATTGCCTTTAAAAAGCGTGGAATCTTGGGATTCAAATCCGGGGTCGTTCACCAGTACTACAGCGGTCTTGCCCTTCAAATCCATACCATCATAGTCGTTCCAGCCATATTCGGGAGCTACAATCCCGTAACCTGCAAATACAAGTTCTGAGTTCTCCAGACTCACTTTCTCCTGAGGTTTAAGGGTCGTCGCCACAAAATCATCATAATAATTAAAATCGATATCTCCTTTAGGACCGGAAATCTTCATTTTTTCCGATGGGGTACCCGTAATCTCCATCATGGGAACTTCCTGAAAATAACTGTCTCCATTGCCAGGGGCCAGTCCTAATTTCTCAAATTCGGACTTAAGATACTTTGTTGTCTTCCCTTCTCCTACGGTAAAGGGCATCCTACCCATAAAATCATCGGACGCCAAACGTTCTATGTGTTGGGCGATGGTTTCCTGATCCACCGATTGCACCGTATTTTCCGATGTATTGTTGGGTTTACAGCACGCAAGCACTAAATATATTGAGATCAATAAATGGTTTTTCATCTGTTTTGGTCGCTTGATTCGATGTCTTTGGAATCATTGGAAAAAACCATATCCAGTTCCAGAAATTTGGTTTTCATCGTACTTAAGGCAAATGCGGCGCCAGAAGCCGCAAATACGGAATAGTCCAATGGAGCCTTGATACCTAGGGAAAAGGTCATTGCCAATGCAAAAACGAGCAATAAAATACCACTCCATTTAGCAAAAAATTCGGTTTTAAAACCGATGAGTACGCAAAGCCCAAAAAGCGCTTCCGCAACGGTTGCCAAAATCCCCAGATACGGGATCAACATTCCCGGCATCCATGGATTCAAAACCTGGGTATAGTCCAAAAAACTTTGCCAGTTGCCCCATGCGGCTACGTCTGCCGGCCAAAATCCGAACCGGTCCGCCACGGCAGATAGCATTCCGCATCCTACACCAAATCGCAAAAATAATTTTAAAACCATCAAGTGAATAAATTTAAGTTAATGATATCGGAATAAAGTATAGAGATAATAGAAAAGAGACTTTTATCGCCTAATAAATTCTATGCTTTTTCAATAAAATTCCATCATTAGGTTACATGCCCGGAATTATAAACTTTGCCTTTCATTGAATGATCAGTTAATTGGTTTTAAAAGCTTAAAAAAATCAATCTGTCGACAATCAATCATAAAAAGTTTGTCTTAGATGATAGAAACAAGAACTTTCTAAGTAAAAAACCTTGTCTCCTTTCTTTTATCTATGTTTTTTATCTCCAAACACCATGGATCCCGTCCACAACAAAATTCCTTAAATTGATCGTACGATCGGAACGGTTTTCAATAGAAAGGGTATCGTAGTTCTCATTGGGAAAAATTTGTGCGGTCATTACATATTGGCCTTTATCGATAAAGATTTCCACGGAGGACCGATCCAATAAGATACGGACTTCCAAAGGTCCGCTTGGCAGATTCCCAATTGGCATTTGTTGTTCTTTAGATGCAAAATCCTTTTCAAAATCCGTAGTTCCCGATTGGCTACGATCCAAGAAAAACAATTTTTTATGGTCGTCCATGGTCAAATCCAAATGTTCCCCTAACCCATTTTTAAAGACCAATTGAAAATCTTTGGCATCGGTAGTAAAAGTAACTTGGGCCTGGTTGAAATTATCAAAGCCTACCTGAGTCTTCTCTTTTTTGTCGATGGTAATATTCTTGGGGATCCCATTCTCTACAATGGCATTAAATTGGCTTATCGGATAATTCATCAAAGAAAGGGTATCCCCTATTTTTTTAAGGGAAAGGATTCTGGGAACCGTCATGGCACTACGCCATTTTTTGGTTGGCGCTTGTTGGCCATAGAGCCAATTGCTCATCCAACCTATAAAAATGCGTTTGTTATCGGGCGTATTGTTGTAGGTGACACCCGCATAATCGTCCATTCCCCAATCGATCCACCGGTTTTCCTCTTGGTCGGAAGAAAACGTTTCTCCATCAAAATCGCCTATGAAATACTGGGTCCCGCTACCTCCGTTCGGCGCCCCTGGATTGATACTGATGAGCAACACCCATTTTTCTTCTTTAGAACCTTCTACCTGTAATTTAAACATATCCGGGCATTCCCAAACTCCGCCGTGCGCACCCTGATCTCTTCCAAATTCACTGACTTTTTTCCAATCGATTAGGTTGTCGGAAAGCCAAATCTGCAAGTGATCGCCGGCCACCAATAACATCGTCCATTTATCGGATTTATCATTCCAAAACACCTTAGGGTCCCTAAAATCCTTAAATCCATCATTTTTTATTATTGGATTGCCCATATACTTTGTCCATGAATCACCATGGTCCAGGCTATAGGCCATTCCTTGGGTCTGATAGTCGTTCCTGCCCTCTTTCTCTCCCTTGGGATCGTGATACGTAAAAATTGCGATCATTGGCGGATTCTCTAGAGAACCCAAACCCGAAGTATTACGGGTATCTACCACCGCGCTTCCCGAAAAAATATAACCGTGCCTGTCCGGATATAAGGCTACGGGCTTGTGCTCCCAATGCAAAAGGTCCTGGCTCACCGCATGGCCCCAATGCATAGGTCCCCAGACAATATCTTCTGGATAATACTGGTAAAAAAGATGGTATACGCCTTTATAATAAACCAACCCGTTAGGGTCGTTCATCCATTTCTTCTCGGGGGAAAAATGCCATTGGGGCCGATAAGGTTCGTTGTAAAGTTCCTTTCCGTCCTTTTTGACCCATTGAACTTGTCCGATTCCTGTTTCGTAGATCATGCTAAACGCAACGAGCAAAATCCCCCACATAAGTCGATTTTTCATCATCTATTCGAAAATTTTCCTTAAAAATACCGCTAAATATTGAATTTAGGTACAGTTTGGGAACACGATGATTTTAAATAGTCCATTATTCGGTTTAATGTTCCAAAACGATATCTTTGTATTAGAGTTCATCTTGAGTTTCTATAATTCCCTGCAAAACTATTTTTTGCACCCATTTTTTGTCATATTATCGCTCCGTAGCGCTACTATGTAGTTCAAAAGATTCATCAACTGGGCAGAAAATCCAAATTTCTCGCTTGAATCAAAAAACTCAAAATGAACTCTCAAACAATCGTACAACCAATGATTCGTTTTTTTGCCTCCGTTCTATTTTTAATCTGCTTTCAATCCATTCTTGGACAAACCAGAATGGACAAAGTACTCCGTCAGTGGAACAAAAATAGCGTCCCCTATATTTCCGTTGACCAATTAGCAGCTTTAAAAGGCCCCGTTTTACTGGATGCCCGTGAGAAAGAAGAATTTGACATCAGTCATCTGCAGCACGCCATCTGGGTTGGGGATAAAACGTTTAATATGGACAGTGTACACCTTAAAATCCCTGACAAGAATACGCCCCTCATTGTTTATTGCTCTGTCGGGGTACGATCGGAAGACATTGGGGAAAAATTGCTCGCCAATGGCTACACCCATGTAAAGAACCTATATGGCGGCATCTTTGAGTGGAAAAACGACGGATACCCCATTTACGACGATGTTGGCAGGGAAACAGATAGTATCCATGCCTTTAGTAGGCATTGGGGAAAATTACTGAAGAGCGGGATCAAGGTCTACGATGGAAAGAACCGTTAAGCAGGAGACAATCGACAGGAGACTTTGGATTTATTAAATACGATTGATTTTTAACGATTAACCCAATAATTTGGTAAACGAACAATGGGAATACTTTCAACTTCACATAGTAAAAAAGATCAAAAAACCATTCATTTTTCTCTGGTCCAGGCCGATAATTTGCTCCTCATTTTTACGCGCAACCCCGAACTCGGCAAATGCAAGACCCGGTTAGCGGCCAAGGTGGGCGACAAAATTGCTTTAGATGTTTATAATTTTTTATTATCGCACACGGTTAAAATCACAGAAAACATAAATGCCGCGAAGGAAGTATATTATTCGAACGAAATATGGGAAGAGGACATTTGGGATAACACTTTTTACCGCAAAAAACTGCAAGTCGGCAAGGATTTGGGAGAGCGTATGCTAAACGCATTCCAACAAGGTTTCGAAAACGGGTATAAAAAAATTGTTATCATAGGCAGTGATATATTTAACCTAAGCGGTTCGGATATAGAAAACGCATTTCTGCACTTGGACCATGTGGATTTGGTCATAGGCCCCGCTGAGGATGGCGGCTATTATCTTTTGGGTATGAATGCAATGAATAGCAAGGTTTTCCAAAACAAAAATTGGGGGACGGATACTGTCCTAAACGACACTTTAACCGATCTAAAAAACAAAAAAGTTCAACTGTTAGAAACCAAAAATGATGTAGACCGTTATGAAGACATCAAGGATGTTGCCGTATTTCAACACTTTTTAAAAAACTTGAAATGAGCATAAACAAATTTAATTTTTTGCATACCAACCGAAATAAATAAATTTTTTATGCGAAAGCGAAGCGGTTGATATGTGCATAAAAATTTTATTATACTCATTTTCAGATTAATAAAATTTTTTAAATAAATGAAATGATTACAAAAAAACAATTGGACGAATCTGCCGATTACCTAAAACAGAAGGGATTTATAAAACCAGAGATCGGAATTGTATTGGGTACCGGTCTTGGAAAATTGGTAGAGGAAATAGAAGACCCCTTGGTTGCGCACTATAACCATATTCCATTTTTTCCCTTGGCAACGGTTGAGTTCCATTCCGGTAAACTCATATTTGGTACGATTGAAGGAAAAAAGGTAGTGGTAATGCAGGGACGGTTCCATTTTTATGAAGGATACGACCTCCAGGACGTCACCTACCCTATCCGGGTAATGCATCAACTGGGAATCAAAAAGTTATTTGTCTCCAATGCGGCCGGAGCCATCAATCTCGATTTTAAAAAAGGGGAGATTATGCTCATAGCGGATCACATCAACCTGCAAGGAAGTTCCCCGTTGGCGTTTAGGAACGTGGCCGAATTTGGCGAGCGTTTTGTGGATATGGGCGAACCTTACGATAATTCAATGCTCGATAAAATAACCAAAATTGCCTTGCGGGAAAATATCAGTCTCAAAAGAGGTGTTTATGCGGCCGTTATCGGTCCCCAACTGGAAACCAAAGCAGAGTATCGGATGTTAAAGATTATCGGAGCCGATGCCGTTGGGATGAGTACGGTACCCGAAGTAATCGTTGCCAATCATTTGCAATTGCCCGTTCTTGCGGTATCCGTAATTACGGATGAATGCAACCCGGACGACCTACAGCCGGTCGATATACAGGAGATCATCGAAATTGCCGGGAGGACACAGCCTAAGATGATCCGGCTTTTTAAAGAGTTGATCAAAGAACTATAATTAAGATGGGTAGTCGTCATTGCCCCTGATAAATCCTAACCCTACCATGCCCAAAAAGTAAGTATTTAACGTATATTCACACTCCAAACCAATTTCTAAAAATGCGCAAGGCAGTCATAATTTTTGTAACCGGATTTATCCTGTTCCTAGGATTGCTATGGTTTTGCAATTATAAGATTACCAGTTCCTGCGTTGGGAAAACCTATTCGGACGTTAACCTAATTCCGATGAACAGGGTAGGACTTGTACTGGGAACAGCACAAAAACTAAAGGATGGGAATCCCAACCCTTACTATACCTTTCGTATAAAGGCGGCAGTGCGGTTATTTAATGCCGGAAAAATAGAATTTGTGCTAGTGAGCGGAGACAATGCCACTATTTATTACAACGAGCCCATGGGCTTTAAACGGGATCTGATTAAGGCAGGTATCCCGGAAAATAAGATAATTTTGGACTATGCGGGTTTCCGAACCCTAGACTCCATGGTAAGGGCAAAAGAAATATTTGGCTTGGACAGTGTTACCATCATTTCCCAGAAATTCCACAACGAACGCGCCATATATTTAGCCGAAAGGAAAGGACTAACGGCAATCGGGTTTAATGCCCGGGATGTCTCGGGATCCGATGGCCTCAACGTTAGGATACGCGAATACTTTGCCCGTGTTAAGGTATTCATCGATCTACTTTTTAACACCCAGCCCAAGTTTTATGGGAATAGGATTGAGATAAAATAGATTTTTGGGCCATAATTTGAATGTTCCCATTCTCTTATAGGAAGTTAAGAGTTCTGTTGAAGTGATTTAACCTTTGCGCTTTAAAGCTAAAATAATACATTTTTTTGACCGTTTGGAGGCCCGCCGGAACGACCTTTTCGGGCAGACTTTTTTGAGTTGCACAACCCCGTAACCTCGGGATTACTGAACAATAAAAAGACGTTGAGATAATTGGGTGAAAAAGAGCTCCCGAGCCTTCGGGATTTAGCGAACGGAAAAAAAATAATCACTCCAATGTGTAAATACGTAAGCACTTTATTAAGATGTTATTTTTTTTTAATTTGGAGCCCAACATTGTCAAGTTTAAATCTTTTTGATAGTAAAGCCGTCAAAAGGGTCCATGCAATTGATAAAGACAAAAATTGACTCCTTCTGCTGCCTACATCATAAATAGATGAAACCCTAAAAAAGTCAATTTTGAGACGCAAGATGGAAACATAGGACTAAAACCCGAAGAATCGTATTTATGAGCCTAAACATTTTTAATACCCTGCCTTTTTGGTCCATTTATTTGCTGATAATGATGATTATTCTCCTATCCGTTAGGGGTGGTATTGTCTTTGCCAAATCAAAGAAAAAAACAGTTTTAAACGAGGACGGCTCAACTATTAACACCATGGTCGGCGCCATATTGGGATTACTCGCCTTTATCCTGGCTTTTACCTTTAATCTAAGTTCTTCGCGCTTTGATGCTAGAAAACATCTTTTTCTTGAAGAGGTCAATTCCATTGAGACCAGCTGGTTAAGGGCAGGGTTGGTCGAACAGCCATTTAGCAAAGAACTGCAAAACGCCCTGGTAAAGTACGTTGAAATACGAATTCAGCTAGTTAAAAACCCCCAGAGTGTTCTGGAGGTAATTGATAAATCCCAAGAAATCCAAAAAACGATTTGGTCCCTCATAAAGGAAATGAACGATAAAAAAATTGGTGACCCATTAATTAATTCCCTGCTAATAGATGCTATAAACGATATGTTTGACGATCAAACCAAACGTGAAGCAGTGGGTTTAATAGATCATATCCCAAACCTGATATGGATAGCGCTATTCTCCCTGATAATCATTTCCATGTTCGCAGTGGGTTATTTGCATGGCAAATCGGAAGGGGTAAATTGGGTAATGGTATTGGCCCTCGCCCTGTCATTTGCAGTTATTATCATCATTATTGTTGAGCTTGATAGTCCAAATGGACTTATCAGAATCAATAATCAAATACTCTTTGAGATGTACGACAGAATAAATATAAAATGAAACGAACACGAATTTTTTTAATACAAAAATCCTGATACCTGTTCTTAGCTTCAAGCTTTCAGCTTCTCGATTTCTTGCGGTGTCCCTGTTGGTCCAAACCTATAATGTATTATGTTTGTCCGTTTTGCCACCTTAAATTTGCCTTTATTGCGCCGAGCTTCCGCCCGAGTGCAACACGGCATGTACCATTTTCAAAGCACGGGTTTTAAACCTGACGACCATTTTAAATCATTTCATTAACTTCATTTTCATGAAAAAGTTTATCAAACTTCAACTCCTTGCTATTGCCGTTGTATTTTATTCCTGCGGCAGTGGTAAAATGGATGTGCCAACCGCCCAAACAGTGGACTTTACAGTAAACCTCAACGATAGGTCCAATGACACCTTTAAGGTAGAGGTTGCTCCACCCGTTTTGTCTGAGGACAACAACATATACCAGTTTGCAGCCACTGCGCCCGGCACCTACCAGGTTATGGATATTGGCCGATATGTGACCTCCTTTGCTGCCTTCGACAAAAACGGAAATGAAATCGGGACCAAACACCTTTCCACCAATCAGTTCGAACTTTCCACACCGGAGAAAATCGCCAAGATCGAGTATCAAATTTCCGAGACCTGGGACACGCCCGTTGAGGTTAACCCCATCTATTTAATGTGCGGTACTTCCATCGAAAATGACCATACCCTCATCAATGGCCAAGCCGTTTTTGGATACTTTAAGGGAATGCAGGGCTCTCCGCTAAAAATAAGATTGGACTACCCGGAAAAGTGGCATATTGGCACCGCACTGACCCTATCTAGTGATGGTACTTACTGGGCCAGTGATTACGACAAGGCGGTTGATTCCCCCATATTGTTGGGCAACCTTACCAAAGCTTCCCTGGACGTGCAAGGAACCAACATCGACGTGTATACCTATTCCAAGACGAGCCAGATTACCAGCAATCAAGTGCTCGAAACCCTTAAAAATATGCTCTTATCGGCCAGCGGATTTCTCAATGGCCTGCCGGTAAAGCACTATACCTTTCTGTTTGTTTTTGAAGATAAGACCGCAGGGGCATGGGAACATTCCTATAGTTCGGAGTACATCTACAAGGAAGCCCCTTGGAAAGACCTAAAAAGCAGCATCTCACATGTTACCGCCCATGAGTTTTTCCATGTGGTAACCCCTTTAAACTTGCACAGCCAAATCATAGCACATTTTAATTTTATTACCCCGGTCCCCTCGGAACACCTTTGGCTGTACGAAGGCACAACGGAATGGGCCTCTAACATGATGCTCTTTCGCTCTGGGCAAAATTCCATGGATGAATATTTTAAGAATTTGGAAAGAAAGATAACAATAGACACCCGACATTTTGACCAAAATTACAGTTTGGTGAAAATTTCAGAGACGTCTTACACCCCCGAAGGCAATAAGCAATACGGTAATATTTATATGAAAGGGGCCTTGGTGGCAGGCTTGCTGAACATCCGATTGCTGGAACTTTCCAATGGCAAAATAGGCCTGGTCGATGTTATCAAAAAACTCACCAAAGAATACGGTCCGGACAAACCTTTTGACGACGCCTCCTTTTTTGGGGTTGTCATCAAGGCAACCTATCCGGAAATCAAGGACTTTATCGATAAATATATAGAAGGAACAGTCCCCTTGCCAATAACGGACTACTATCAAAAATTAGGAATAGATTATGATGCCGACCAAAATAAGTTTTCCTTGATGTCTCAACCTACCAAAGATCAATTAAAACTTAGAAAGGCATGGATGAAACCTATTAAGATCGATTAAACTACTACAATTTAACTTCCAATTCTGATGTGAATAAACCGAGGATGGATACATAAAGCAATTACATTGGTTAAAGGTTAATGGTGTCATTAACTTTTAACCAATAAAGATCAACTCTAAAAAGTGCCAGCCGCTATGACCAAATTTTCTACCCTCCTCAAAAATATAGGCCCAGGCCTCTTATTTGCCAGTACGGCCATTGGCACTTCCCATTTGGTCCTGAGCACAAAGGCCGGTGCCCAGTATGGATGGTTGATGATAATACCCATCGTCCTCGCCAATGTGCTGAAATACCCTTTTTTTGAATTTGGTGTTCGCTATACCAACGTTACCAATAAGAGTCTCATAGAGGGTTACCGAAATCGTGGCAAGAACTACCTATGGCTCTATGCCGGTATTACCCTGGTGACCACCTTTACCATATTGGCCACATTGTACGTCGTTACCGCTGGTCTCTTTATCAATTTATTCCATATCCCCGAAGTACCCTTGAGTACGGTAGCCTTAGGGCTCTTTATTTTTATTGGTTCCTTGCTCATTATTGGACGATACAAACTTTTGGAGATTTCTTTAAAATTTGTGGTCACCCTTTTGTTCATCGCCCTTTTGGTAACCACCTCGTTGGTGATATTTAGGGGCCAAGCTCCTGCCGATCCAAACTTTGTGGCTCCCGATATCTTCAACGAGGTGGGTATATTGTTTTTGATCGGTCTGGTGGGATGGATGCCCACTGCGGTTGAGGCTTCTAGCTGGATAAGTCTATGGAGTATCGAAAAATATAAGTCAGGAAATAAAAAGCCCAGTTTGTCCGAGGCCCTTCAGGAGTTTAATTTCGGATATTTTTTGACCGCCCTTCTCGCCATATTTTTTCTGATTATAGGTTGGTTGACGCTCTATGGCACCGGCACCCAGATTAGTGGAAATGCGGTAGCATTTGCGGATCAATTGGTAAGTCTTTTTACCTCCAATATCGGGAGCTGGACCTATGTCTTTATTGCCACGGCCGCTTTTGCGACCATGTTCAGCACTTGCATGACTGCCCATGATGCCTTAGCTCGGGTCAGTATCGATATTTTGGAACTGCTTTTTCCGAAATTAATGCCTGCCAACAAAAAGAAATACTACGTATGGGGCATTGTTTTGCTGGTGCTTATCAATTATATAGTTATCACCGCCTTTAGCGCCAATATGGGCCAATTGGTGGCCATGGCCACTTTTGTATCCTTCGTTTTGGCGCCGGTCATTGGCTATATGAACCTTAAAAATGTGATGAGCCACGACCTCCCCTCGACATTTCGCCCCAAAAGCGGACTAAGGGCGCTTACCTATTTGGGGATAATCTTTCTTTCCCTTTTTGCTTTGTATTATTGTTGGATGGTGGTGTTTTAAGATCAAAAAAGGCACATTCCCAACACCGACGTAAAAATGTACCTTTAAAGCAGAAAACATTTCTTCCGATAACCAATTTTCGATATAAAATGATTAATTTACCCTACCTAAACAAGATTTTGTCATGCCAAACGTCAACAACCGTCGATCATTTATAAAAACCTCTCTTACCGCTACAGCCGCAGGGTTGGTCCTACCCGGCTTGGCTTTTGCAAATAGTGCTAAAACAAATAAAATGGGAAAAATAGTCGGACAGGGCGATTATAAGTACAGAGTAGATTTGGAATGGGGAACTCAAGACCCTAGCGTAACCCCCGTTGACAATTGCCATGAAATGGTGATGGATGCCCAAGGACGGATCTTAATGACCACGACAACTGCTAAAAACAATGTGTTGATCTATGATAGGTCCGGAAAGATACTGGATACTTGGGAAGTTGGTTTGCCCGGGGCACACGGTCTTACCATCGTCGGTGAAGGGAAGGATCAAATTCTTTTTATTACCGACCCGGACACCCATAAAGTAAAGAAAACAACCTTGGATGGTCGGGTATTGATGACTTTTAAATGCCCCAAGGAATTTAATGGGTATGATAAGGAAGAGATGTTTAAGCCTACCGAAACTGCCGTTGCGCCCAATGGCGACATCTATATTGCCGATGGCTACGGGGAGAATTATATCATACAATACGATTCCAAAGGCAACTATATCCGTCATTTTGGAGGTAAGGGAGACGGGGCGGACGAATTTGATTGTTGCCATGGGGTTACTTTGGACACGCGAGATGCCTCCAATCCTACCTTGTTGATTACCTCGCGCTCCAAACAAGAGTTTAAACGATTTACCTTAGCGGGTAAACATTTGGAGACCATCTCCCTGCCAGGGTGTTGGATCTGCCGTCCTGTCATCGATGGCAAAAATATCTTTTTCGCCGTTATCGTAACTAAAAGTTGGGACGCATATGACGGAATGATCGCAGTACTCGACGAAAACAATAGGGTGATTTCTTTTCCAGGTGGCGAGGCTCCGGAATATGTGGATGGAGTCTTAAAGGATGGGACCTATGACGGCAGCACTTTTATGAACCCACACGATGTCTGTTTGGATAATGACGGGAACTTGTATGTGCCACAATGGAATTCTGGTCGAACGTATCCTGTAAAACTCCATAGGACTTAGGTCTGTTCAAAAAGTTCGATAACCGTGTTACGCTCCTTTCGGCAACAGTCATTCACGTCGGTAGAGCCCCTGTTTTTTAAAACCCCGCCCGTATCCCACCGGAATAAAATTGTCGGGCTGACGGTTGGGAGGTCTTCACAAGCCTTCTTCCTTGAACTTTCAAGATCAGGCACTATTCTGCATTGCACAAAACAAAGTAGTCCCATGGTGAATTGTAGATCGATGGAACAATTTTGAGGTCCGGAAAAATACTTGTAATTTTCATACTTCTCCCTCGTTTTTGGCTATTTTTGTCGAAAATTTCGACAATTGTACTTCTATAGAACCTTTCTGATCCTTTTATTCCTTGGCCCTCCCTGTAATGCGCAAGAACAACCACAGGAGAGTAAGGAAATCAATATCGTGCACGGGGCCAATTTTACCAAGGATGAGACCAAATACCCTGGTGCATCCATCTTTAGCAAGGACGACAGGCAAGTTCAATTTCAGCATCAAGGAGCGGATATTTGGTGCGATATAGCCATAGTTTACTCAAAGGAAAATAGATTAAAGGCCATAGGTAACATTAGATTGGAACAAGGGGATTCTATTCAGATGACCAGCGGAAAAATAGATTATGACGGGAACACAAAATTGGCAAGGGCCTGGGAAAATGTCGTTCTTACCAATACTGGAATGACCCTTAAAACGGACACCCTAAAGTTAGATCGGGAAAAACAAGAGGCCTTCTACAATAGCGGAGGAACGGTAATAGACTCGGCCAATACCCTCACCAGTAAAATTGGAACCTATTTTATGGTCCCCAAAAAGTTTCAATTTTTGGATAGCGTGCACATCGAAAATCCGGAGTACACCATGGATTCCGAACAATTGGACTACTACAAGACCTCTAAGAACGCTTATATGTATGGGCCCTCTACGATAACAGGCGAGACCTATAAAATATATTGTGAACGCGGGTTCTATGACACCAAGATAGAGAGCGGATACGGTATTAAAAATACCCGGATAGATTATAACAATCGAATAATTGAGGGCGACAGCGTCTTTTTTGATAAAAGGACCGAGTTCGCTTCGGCGACCAACCACATCAAAGTAACGGATACGATCAACAAAGGCGTAATCCGTGCGCATTACGCCGAAGTCTTTAAGGCCCAGGATTCCGTATTTGCCACAAAACGGGCGGTTTCTATAAGCGTGGTGGAAAACGATTCGCTCTACATGCACGGAGACACCCTTATGATTACAGGGAAACCCGAAGAACGCGTCCTCAGGGCTTTCCACAACGCCAAATTCTACAAAAAGGACCTGAGCGGCAAGTGCGATTCCATCCGATACGATCAACAGTCGGGCGTTACCCAACTGATAAAAAGACCCATAATTTGGAACGTGGAAAATCAAATGACCGGGGATAGCATCCATCTTATACTCGACAAGGAAACCGAAAAAATGGACTCCCTTAAGGTAATTAACAACGCCTTTATCATTTCCTACGATACCATTGGTAAAAAGGGCTACAACCAGGCCAAGGGAATCAACCTTTATGGCAAATTCGAAGATAATGCCCTTAAGACCATCGATCTGGTTAAAAATACTGAGGTGATCTACTTTATGTACAATGACGATGACGAACTTGTAGGGATAGATAAGACCCAGTGCAGTGCCATCCGGATGACCATGGCCAACAACGACATTGAGAATATTACCTTTATAACCAATCCCGACGGCGATATTTTCCCCGAAAAGGACCTTCCCGTGGAAGCCCGTAAACTAAAAGGTTTTATTTGGCGGGGCGATGAGCGTATAAGAACAAAGGACGATATTTTTGACGACGATGACAACAACATCCAACTGGTAAAAATTAGAGGAATAGATCACCCTATCGATATTGATGCAGAAGAGGAAGAACGCCAAAATAACGAAGGGGATCCCGTAAATAAAAATACAAATCCCAAATCCCAAACCACGAACCCGCCCAAAAATCCGCCCTCTAAAAAAGATACAAAGCCAAAAAAGGCGAGCGTCAAATAAGATAATTCTGCAAGTAACCTCAGGTTTCAACTGTCCTTCCCAAGACTTAAAAACCGATCCTGAAAGGGCATAAAGAATTTGTGATTACTACTCTCCATGAGCAACAAGATGAAAAATGATTTTCTCAAATATCAGGCACAGACCTCCCAGCATCCCTTGGGATTGGAGGTCTCACATGCCCAGGGAAGCTATATCTACGACAGTGATGGAAGAGCCCATCTGGATTTTGTGGCAGGGGTATCGGTCTGTAGCTTGGGGCATTGCCATCCAAAGGTAGTTGCAGCTATACAACACCAAGCGAAAAGTTACCTACACGTTATGGTATACGGGGAATATATACAACGACCCACAGTGGAATATGCAAAGTATTTGGCCACCTTCCTACCTTCCAATTTGGAAACGGTCTATTTGGTAAATTCGGGAACGGAAGCGGTGGAAGGAGCGCTAAAACTGGCACGGCGGGTTACGGGTAGGACACAGCTTATCGCTGCCAAAAAGGCATACCACGGAAATACCATGGGCAGTCTTAGTGTTATGGGTTTCGAGGAGCGCAAGGGAGCCTTTAGGCCCTTGATTCCCGATGTTTCCTTTATTCGGTTCAATTCCCTAACGGACCTGGACAAAATAACAGAACGTACGGCAGCGGTGATTTTAGAGACCATCCAAGGGGGTGCCGGCTTTATTTTGCCCGAGTTGGACTATCTAATGAAGGTGCGGGAACGATGTAACCAAACGGGTGCATTGTTGATTTTGGATGAAATTCAGCCCGGTTTCGGTCGTACCGGAAAATTGTTCGCCTTTGAACACTACGGGTGCGTCCCAGATATTCTGGTATTGGGCAAGGGAATGGCCTCCGGTCTGCCCGTGGGGGCATTTTCGGCTTCCAATAAGATGATGCAGACCCTACAGCACAGCCCAAAATTGGGACATATTACCACTTTTGGGGGGAATCCTTTGATAGCGGCCGCAAGTTTGGCCACATTAATAGAAATAACAGATGGCGGACATATTCCTGCAGCCCTGGAAAAGGAAAAACTCTTTCGAAACTTGTTAAAGCATCCGCTTATCGAAGAAATTCGAGGCAAGGGCTTAATGTTGGCATTGATCTTGAAGGATAAGGAAATAGTAGATCAAATTATTTTGAATTGCGCCGAGAACGGATTGATCCTATTTTGGCTGTTATTTGAGCCCAGAGCGGTGCGCATTTCACCTCCTTTAACCATTACCGAAGAGGAAATTAAAAAGGGATGTGGACTAATAATCGATGCTTTGAACGAGATTTCACAATAATTTGTTAACTAATTTGTTAATAATATAGCCCAAATCGTGGACTTAGGGTAGGTTCAAAACCTTACTTTTAATTCCGTAGTTTAATCAAACACATTCCTATGGCGTTAGATCATGACGAAAAACCAAGCCAGCCCCTAGCCAAGTTCGAATCCATGCTAAAGACCGATGACATCTATTTCTTTGATGCCGAGGATTTCGAGGATATCATCCACTTCTATTTAAACCATGGCAAGATCGCATTGGCCAAAAAGGCCATAAAAATTGGCCTGCAGCAACATCCAGATTCCATTGAACTAAAATTGTTGAACGTGGAAGTACTGGTTTTTGAAAACAAATTGGAAATCGCAGAACGGTTGTTGGACGATTTGGAGTTCTTGGATGCCTCTAACGAGGAAATCTACATACAACGCGCTAATATATATTCCAAAAAAGATAACCATGAGGCGGCGGTGTCCCTTTTAAATAGGGCCTTAGACCTAACGGACGACGGATTCGACATACATTCCCTTTTGGGCATGGAATACCTTTTTATGGATAATTACGAATTGGCAAAAGACAACTTTATAAAATGTGTCGATTTTGATCCAGAAGATTATTCGGCCTTGTACAACGTGATTTATTGCTTCGAATTTCTCGAGGAATACGACGGAGCCATAAACTACCTCAACGATTATTTGGAAAGGAATCCCTACTGTGATGTGGCGTGGCACCAATTGGGAAAAATGTACTTCTATAAAAAAATGTACCCCGAGGCACTTGCCGCTTTCGATTTCGCCATAATTTCTGACGACACCTTTATAGGGGCCTATTTCGAGAAGGGTAAAGTGCTGGAAAAGCTGGGAAGATATAACGAGGCCATCGAGAATTACGAAACTACCATCGAGATGGAAGACCCCACCTCCCATGCCTATCTCCGGATCGGGAAGTGCCACGAAAAGCTAAAGAACGATGACCTGGCCAAATATTACTATTACCATACGGTTCATGAAGACCCTCTTTTGGATAAGGGTTGGCTGGCAATCACTGACTTTTATTATCGTAAAAAGGATTTTACCAAAGCATCGTATTATATAAATAAAGCACTGAATATAGATGGCGAAAATGCGCTCTATTGGAAAAAGTGCGCTAAAATAAATACGGCCTTAAAGAAATTTGACGAAGCCGATTATGCCTTTAAGCAGTCGGTAGACCTCGGCAATTACGAATTGGACACTTGGCTTTATTGGTCGGATGTATTGATCTGGAACAAAGATGTCCATTCTGCAATTGAAATTTTACTACAAGGTCAGGAGTTTTACCCCGAAAGTGCCGAGATTCAGTACAAAATGGCAGGGTTTTATCTAATGGTCAACGAGTCCGTCAAAGGAAAACAACGATTGATCAAAGGACTTAAGTTAGATTTTGAAAAAAAACATCTTTTTGAACAGGAATTTCCCCAATTCAGCGATTCGGAATGGGTGAAAAACATAATCTCCAATATTAAAAAGGCTTCCAGATAAATAAACTATTTTTGTCGTTTATGGAAGACCGCAATTTTTTTCAATACGCCATAATCACGCTAAAAGGCATGGCAATGGGGGCTGCCGATGTGGTTCCAGGTGTGTCTGGCGGCACTATTGCCTTTATATCCGGAATATACGAAGAGCTTATCACATCGATCAACAACGTAGACGTTTCCCTTTTTAAGACCCTGGGCAAGGATGGCCTACCCGCCTTTTGGAAAAAACTGAACGGTAGTTTCCTAGTGGCTCTTTTTCTGGGAATCGCTATAAGTGTCCTTTCTTTGGCCAAACTAATCAGTTGGCTGCTGATCACCCAGCCCATTCTTGTCTGGTCCTTCTTTTTTGGCTTGGTGGTTGCCAGTGTCTTTTTTGTGGGCAAATCCATTGAAACATGGAACTGGAAAATCATAGGCATGCTTATCTTGGGTACCGCAACAGCGTATTTTGTAACGGTTTTACCGCCGTCCCATAGCGTAGAAAGTCTTCCCTATCTGTTTTTGTGCGGGGCAATGGCCATATGCGCCATGATTCTTCCTGGAATTTCGGGGGCGTTTATCTTAGTGCTGCTGGGTTCTTACAAAACAATTCTCGACGCGGTACACGAAAGGGACATAAAAATTATTATAACCGTTGGCGTCGGTGCTATATTCGGGTTATTGAGTTTTTCAAAATTGTTGAAATGGATGTTCAACCATCACAAAAACATGACCTTGGCGGTACTAACCGGATTTATTATGGGCTCCCTCAACAAAATTTGGCCGTGGAAAAAGGTGCTGGAAACCAAAACTTTCGCGGACAAAATAATCACGATCAAGGAAAGCAATATCTCTCCCTTTGCGTTTGAGGGGGATAACCAATTAATGTTTGCGTTATTGTTAGCCATCCTAGGTTTTTCCCTTATTTTTGTTCTGGAAAAAATAGCTTCTAAAAAGTAATTTCACCCCACATGGCTGAACCAAGGACATTTATGGACAAGATATTTTTGGTCCTAAAGGGTCTTGTTATGGGGGCCGCCAACAAAGTGCCCGGGGTATCTGGCGGAATTGTAGCCTTCGTGGGTGGGTTCTACGAGGAATTCATATATTCCCTACAAAAAATAAATTTTAAAGCCTTTAAGCTCCTCATCAACGGAAGATTCAAAAGCTTTTACCGCTATATCAACGGCCAGTTCCTTACCCTCTTGATATTCGGGATGTTGGTAAGCTATTTTAGCGTTTCCAAGCTGCTCGATTACTTTCTGGAAAAGAAAGAACTCTATGTTTGGGCAGCGTTTTTTGGGATGATCATTGGATCAATTTATTACATCTCTAAAGATTTTGAACACTGGAACAAAAAGACCATCGGTTTCGGGTTGCTTGGATTTGTAATCGGCATCTCGATCAGTTTTCTAAGTCCTGCCGCCCAAAATGAGAATTTGTGGTTTATCTTTTTCTGCGGAATGGTAAGCGTGTCGGGCATGACGCTCCCTGGTCTTTCCGGATCTTTTATTCTAATTCTCCTAGGAAACTATGTACTGCTTTTGGTAGATTCGGTTAATGCGCTGTACGATACCCTTGCAGAACTCCTCGAGGGAAACATCGGGTTCTTACAGAATCCGGAACGTTTGAATACACTAAAGATTTTGGCAGTGTTTACCTTGGGGTCCGCCTCCGGGTTGATAACCCTTTCCCATTTTCTGAGCTATGTTTTAAAACACTACAAGCACTTGACCACTGCCGTGATCATCGGGTTTATCACAGGCTCCTTGGGTGTGGTCTGGCCGTGGAAAAGAACAATTTTCAAGACCGATAGTTTGGGACAAGTCCTTTTTGATTCCAATGGAAACGAGGTAGTGACCAACTACAAACAATATTTTCCCGACCTGGCAAAAATTGAAACCTTGTGGGCCGTCTTTTTTATTATTTTGGGAATTGGGATACTTATAGGATTGGAATGGTATGGGCAAAAAAGAAAACAAAAATAATAGGTTCGGATTAGTAGGAAGGAATATTTCCTATTCATTTTCCAAAGGGTATTTTACCGAAAAATTCTCCGTTCTGGGATTGGATGATTATACCTATGAGAATTTTGATTTGGAAAAAATAGAGGACTTTTCATCGTTAATTACCAATAATCCCAATATAAAGGGAGTAAACGTCACCATCCCTTACAAAGAGGCAGTTCTTCCCTATTTGTCGGAAATTCACCCCAAGGCTGCCCAGATCGGTGCCGTAAACACCATAAAGTTGCACAAAGACCAGCGTATAGGATTTAATACCGATGTTTATGGATTCCGAAAAGCAATAGAACAATTTCTAAAACCGCATCACAAAAAGGCCTTGATTCTCGGAACGGGTGGCGCCTCTAAAGCGGTGGCATTTGTCTTTGATGAATTAAACCTCCCCTTTCAATTTGTTTCAAGAAATCCCAAAGCGAATCAGCTGAACTATAGCGATTTGGATCATCGTAATATGAAGGAATATACGGTCCTAGTCAATTGTACTCCTTTGGGTACCTTCCCTAAAGTGGAAGATAGGCCAAGCATTCCGTATCAGTCTATAGGTGACAACCATTTGCTATTCGATTTGATCTATAATCCTCCCAAAACCTCATTTTTGATCGAAGGGGAATCACGGGGCGCAACGATCAGCAATGGTCTCCGTATGCTGCAGTTACAGGCCGAAAAAGCTTGGGAAATTTGGAATACATAAATCTTGGTTTCAGATTTACCACAAATTTCTAAAACCGGGGCATCGAGATAGTTTAATTTCAAGGTCGTCAACACCTTAGCCCTCACTGCAAAGTAGGGAATCTATTCGGGGGTTTCTTATTTCTTGGCGTCCCTTTGAACACCATACCATAGGGTCGGCACCCCGAAGGTAGGAATAAAGTGAATAAAATCGGTAATTTGCCGTACTCCAGTTTGACTATAATATGTCTTCTGTGTATTTTTGAATTAGATATTAAATTATGAGTAAAGAAATACGGGAATTACAGCCAAGAGCGGTTTGGAATAAATTTGCAGACCTGAACTCAGTACCGCGCCCTTCAAAAAAAGAAGACCGGATCATTAAATTTATGGTCGAGTTTGGAAATGCCCTTGGATTGGAAACCATAACCGACCCTGTTGGGAATGTCATCATAAGAAAACCGGCTACGGAGGGAATGGAAGACCGGCTAATGGTTACGCTACAATCCCATTTGGATATGGTGCACCAAAAAAATAAGGAAACGGCATTTAATTTTGATACCGATGGTATCCAAATGACGGTAGAAGGCGATTGGGTCACCGCCAAGGGCACTACCCTAGGCGCCGACAACGGACTCGGTGTTGCAGCAATCATGGCCCTATTAGAAAGTGTGGACATTCCCCATCCCCCATTGGAAGCCCTGTTCACCATTGATGAGGAAGCCGGGATGACGGGAGCCAAAGAACTTAAACCAGGGGTTCTAAAGGGGAAAATACTCTTGAATTTAGATACGGAGGAAGACGACGAAATCGATATCGGCTGCGCAGGGGGCATCGATGTTACCGCTTCTAGAAGTTATTCGGAAGAAAATTTCCCCAATAATTGCATCGCCTTCCAAATAAAGATAAAAGGTCTTCAGGGCGGGCATAGCGGAATGGACATTCATAGGGGATTGGGCAACGCCAACAAAATTATGAACCGATTGCTTTACCGAGCCCACACCAATTACAATATCCGTATCACTGAAATTGACGGTGGGGGCCTTCGAAATGCCATTCCACGGGAAAGCACGGCAACCATTGCTGTAAACAAAGGTAAAAAGAAGGCGTTTGTACAAGATCTAAAGAATTGGTCGGAAACAGCAATGATGGAACTATCCATTACAGAACCTCAGCTCAATATTGAACTGGAAACCATAGAGCCCCCCAAAACGGTCATGGAAACCGTGGCACAGGGAAAAATACTCAGCGCTATTTATGCCGCTCATAATGGGGTATACAGTATGAGCACCGCTATATCCGATTTAGTGGAAACCTCCAACAACATAGCCAAGGTAAACGTAAAAGCAGGACAAATAAAAATTAGTTGCCTCACCCGTTCTTCGGTAGATTCTGCCAAAATGGACCTGGCCACGTCCCTAAAAGCCGCTTTTGAACTTGCCGGTTGCGAAGTGGTTTTTGACGGCCACTATCCCGGTTGGAATCCCAATCCCGATTCTTCCATTCTCAAAGTATTGACCGCCAAATATAGGTCGTTGTTTGGCGAGATGCCCAAAGTAGTAGCTTGCCATGCGGGGTTGGAATGTGGGATTCTTGGAAAAAATTATCCCGAAATGGATATGGTGAGTTTTGGACCCACCATCAAAGGTGCACACTCCCCGGATGAAAGGGCGCAAATAGCTTCGGTACAAAAATTTTGGAGATTTTTATTGGAAATCCTTAAGGACATTCCAAGGGAAATATGAACCCGAGGGAAAATTCCTGTCCCTAAAGAATAATTTGATGTTTGTATAAATTAAATATATCTTGAGCCCCTAATTAAACACGACCGTATTTGAAAAAGATTGTTCTTACATTGATAGGCCTAAGCTGTCTCTTTACCACCCAGGCGCAACAGAATTTTAAGAAGGAAGTGGAAGGGATTCAAAAAAAATACGAATCTAAATGGGATCGTTCTAAACCAACAATCGTTTTTACAGGGAGTTCCAGTATCCGGATGTGGAAAGACGTCCAGCAGATGTTTCCGGGACATCAAATCATCAATACGGGTTTTGGGGGATCACAAACATCCGATCTGCTGTACTACGTTTACGATTTGATATACCGATATCATCCCAAAAAGGTATTTATTTATGAAGGGGACAACGATATCGCTGCAGGGAAATCGATCGATGTGATCATGGCCGAAATGGAGGAATTGGTACGCCGAATAAATGAATTTGACCCGATCATGGAAATTGTACTGATTTCCCCCAAACCCAGTATAGCGAGATGGGATCTAAAGGGAAAGTACCAGCGACTCAATAAAAAACTGAAGCAATGGACCGATGAAAACCCTCAGTTGCAATACGTGGATATATGGGATGTTATGGTGGTCCAAAATAAATTAAACAGGGACATTTTTCTCGAAGACGGGCTACATATGAACGCCAAAGGTTACGCTTTATGGTACAATGCCCTGAAATCTTATGTAAACTGATCTGTGATAGAAACCTAGAATTATGAATCTTCCCAATAACCCAATAAATTAAAATAAAGCATGAAACAATCCATTTTAACTAAAACCGCCATCGTCCTGCTGTGCCTTACCGCACTTATTGCCTGTCAGGAAAAAAAGAAACCCATCAATTTCCCGGCGACCGATCTGGCCAAGGCCAACATGATACCCATGCCCTTAAAAACCATCCCGACAAACAGCGCCTTTGCCCTGGATAAAAATACAGCCATCTATACCACGGAATCCGATAATAAATTTGTCGATGTCGGGGCGTTCTTGTCTAAAAAAATTAAGACCAAGACCGATTTGGATCTGCCGGTAAACGAATCGAGGGCGGACAATGTTGAGCGAATCATATATATAAACCAGGCCGATAGCGAAGAACTTGCAGGAAATGAAGCCTACCAATTGTACATTACCCGTGATTCCGTGATAATAAACGCCAAAACAGCGGAAGGTGCATTTAGGGGAATACAGACGTTCCGCCAAATTATACCCGAAACAAGTAACGACACCTTGACCGACCACAAAATGTGGCTTGTACCAACCGGAAAGATCATGGACAATCCAAATTTTGGGTACCGTGGTTCCATGTTGGATGTGGCCCGACATTTCTTTAGCGTAGAAGATGTAAAAAAATATATAGACCTATTGGCCTACTACAAAATGAATATCTTACACCTGCACCTGACCGATGATCAAGGTTGGCGGATAGAGATCAAGTCTTGGCCCAAACTAACCGAGGTCGGAGGCAGCACACAGGTAGGCGGTGAGTCGGGCGGGTTTTATACCCAAGAAGAGTACAAGGACATCGTAAAATATGCTGCCGAACACTATATCACCATTGTCCCCGAGGTAGATATGCCCGGACATACGAATGCGGCCTCCGTTTCCTATCCGTTTCTGAACGGAAATGGAAAGACACCCAAACTATATACGGGCACCGAGGTTGGGTTTAGCACTTTTGATGCCAACAAGGATACCGTATATGCTTTTATCGATGACGTAATAAGGGAAATTACAGCCATCTCCCCCGGTCCCTATTTTCACGTCGGTGGAGATGAAAGTCATGTGACATCAAAAAAGGACTACGTCACTTTTGTGAACAAAGTGGAAAAAATTGTACACAAATACGGAAAAAGAATGATCGGATGGGACGAGATCGTCACCGCCGATGTGGATAGCAACGCCATTGCCCAGTATTGGAGCAGTGGTAAAAATGCAAAATTAGCGGTCCAAAAGGGAATGAAAGTCATACTCTCCCCTGCAAATAAAGCCTACTTGGACATGCAGTACGACACGCTTTCCAAATTTGGACTTCACTGGGCCGGTTACGTTCCCGTAGATACGGCATACGTATGGACCCCGGAGGAATATGATGGAATCCCCTTGAAAAATATTTTGGGAATCGAGGCCCCGCTTTGGTCGGAGACCATCAGTACAATGGAAGAATTGGAATACCTGGCCTTCCCTAGGGTCATAGGATTTTCAGAATTGGGCTGGACGCCCAAAGAAAATAGGAATTGGGATAATTACAAGATCCGTTTAGCCAATCAGGCTCCTTACTTGGACAGAATGAACGTTAAATATTACCCCTCTGAATTAATCGATTGGAAAAAGAGCAAATACACCTATAAAACGATTTCGAAGGATTAAAAGCCCTTCCCTTCAGCTCTCTTTCTAGGGAAGACTATCTTGTTATAAACAAAAAACGGCACTTACATCCTGTAAGTGCCGTTTTTCAATTTATACATTCTTTGTTTTATTCTGGTGCATCGTCGGAAGCGTCCATGTTCTTCTTACTTTCGTCCAACACCTCCCCTTCCTTTTGTTCAGTAACTTCATTTTCGTTTTCTTCCTCAGAAGAAAAGTCCGTAATTCCCTTGTCGCTAAGCAGGTTGTACCATTGTACTATCTTTTTGATATCACTGGGATAGACCCTGTCCTCATCGTAGTCGGGCAGAACTTCAAAGAAGTATTCCTCCAGTTTCAATTTGTCGTCCTTATGGGATACACTGGTTTTTTTACCACCCTCCTTATCCTGGATTTTTTGGAAAACTTCGCGCAGCGGCACCTCCTCTTCCAAGGTGTAAATTGCTATCTCCGATAGCACACTTACGTTGCTACTAAATCCTACGTTGATTTTTTTACCGTCTAACAAGGATTCGGCTACGAAACCTGATCGGGTCTGGGTCAATAGCTTGTAAAGTCCGGGCTTTCCACCAATGGACAAGATTTTGTCTAAACTCATAGCTTTTTAAATTTCGGGGCAATATTAAACTTTTAAAACAATTTAATTTGAGATCAACGCGATTTTTTAGCATCGGGGAATCGCATCCGGTAATCTACCTTTATCTTTCCCTTGGAGATATTTGAGAGCCTTCCCTTTAACAGCCTCTTTTTAAAAGAGGATAATTTATCCGTAAACAAGATTCCCTCGATGTGGTCGTACTCGTGCTGAATGACCCTGGCCAATAGACCCTTATAGGTTTCCTTGTGCTCCTTAAAATTCTCGTCCAGATATCTAAGGGTTATGGTATCATTTCTGGTTACGTCTTCACGGACTTCGGGAATACTAAGACAACCTTCGTTAAAGGCCCATTCTTCTCCGGTCTCTTCCTCTTTATAAGCGTTGATAAAAACCTTTTTAAAGCCCCTTAACGTATTTTGTTCTTCCAACGATAAGTCTTCATCCTCGGCAAAAGCTGAAGTGTCTACCATAAAAAGCCGGATTGGCAAACCAATTTGTGGAGCTGCCAATCCCACCCCCGATGCGTTGTACATGGTCTCCCACATGTTAGCGACCAACCCCTTTAAATCGGGATAGTCCTTTTCAAGATCTGCGCCTACTTTTCTCAGAACGGGATCGCCATAGGCTATAATCGGTAAAATCATAATTATTGTTTTCTATTCAAATAGGCTTGTAAAATAATAGTGGCGCTTATTTCATCCACCATCTCCTTATTTCTGCGCTGTTGTTTTTTTAGACCACTATCTATCATAGTCTGAAAGGCCATTTTGGAGGTAAACCGTTCGTCTTGGCGCGCAATTGGAATCTCAGGAAAAGTCCGCGCCAACTTTTCTAAAAAAGGAAGAATCAAGGCTTCGGACTCCGATGGCGTGTTGTCCATTTGTTTGGGTTCGCCCACTACAAACGATTCTACGTTTTCCTTTTTTGTATACTCCAATAAAAAACGCATCAATTCCGATGTCGCAACGGTTGTCAATCCCGAAGCGATAATCTGCAGCTCGTCCGTAACCGCGATTCCGGTGCGAATTTTCCCATAGTCCAACGCCATTATCCGAGCCATGCAATTTTTTGGCAAAAATAAACATAATATATGATGTACGAAATTCGAGTAACCAAATACAGAATTCAGAATTCAGAATTCAGAATTTTGCTTTTGTAAAACCCAAATATCCATAAGTATTACCAACAGGAACTATAAAATAGCGTGGTTAATTACTCGCAGGTATGTATCTTTGCCCAAATTTGACAAAACAATGACCGATTTACGAAAGATTATAGAAAAAGCCTGGGAAAACAGGGAACTTATAAAAGAAAATAAAACACAGGATGCAATTCGTCAGATCATCGATTTGCTGGACAACGGCAAATTGCGATGTGCCGAACCAACCCCAAACGGCTGGCAGATAAACGAATGGGTAAAAAAAGCCGTCGTCCTCTATTTTCCCATACAACAAATGGTGACCATGGAAGCTGGCATCTTTGAATACCACGATAAAATGCCATTAAAAAGGGGATACGCCGAAAAAGGGATCCGGGTAGTGCCCAGTGCGGTCGCCCGTCATGGGGCGTATATTTCCCCAGGCACTATTTTGATGCCCAGTTATGTAAATATTGGCGCCTATGTAGATGAAGGCACCATGGTAGACACTTGGGCTACGGTTGGCAGCTGTGCCCAAATCGGCAAGCACGTTCATCTTAGTGGCGGTGTCGGCATCGGAGGGGTTCTGGAGCCGTTGCAAGCGGCGCCCGTAATAATTGAGGACAATGCTTTTATTGGTTCCAGATGCATTGTCGTAGAGGGGGTAAGGGTAGAGAGCGAAGCCGTGTTGGGAGCAAATGTAGTCCTTACGGGATCTACAAAAATTATAGATGTTACAGGTGATAAACCCGTGGAACGAAAAGGTTTGGTGCCCGCAAGATCTGTGGTAATCCCAGGTAGCTACACCAAGAAATTCCCCGCCGGCGAATACCAAGTACCTTGTGCCTTGATTATTGGTCAGCGCAAGGAAAGTACCAATAAAAAAACTTCTTTAAACGACGCATTAAGGGAATACGATGTAGCGGTGTGATGGTGTGACGGTTTGATGGTTTGATGGTTTGATGAAAAATACGAAACTAGTAAGAAGCTGGCAGATTTGTTCCAAGTTTAGCGATGAAGGTTCAAAGTTGATAGTTTATTACATAAACTTTAGTGTTGTCTCTCATTTCCGTGATACGATCAACCTAAAATTATTAGCATTATTTTTCCAACAATTGCTTCCACTTGGCCATAATTTGTTCGTCGGAAAATAATTGCATCTTTTTACTGGCGTTAAGTGCCAATTCTTTTCGTTTTCTAGAATCCACAATCAGTTCTTCCAGTTTTTCGGAAAATTTTCTCGAAGAGTTTCTGGGCACCAAATAGCCCGAATACCCATCCTCTACAATATCTATGATCCCTCCATCACTCTTGGTGGATATCAGGGCATTGGCATAGCTGGCACTTTCCATCATTCCCACGGGTAGACCTTCACAGTCCGAACCCAACAGGGATATGGAACTTCGATCCAAATACTTTTCCACATTCTTCACCAATCCATAAAAAACAACATTGGTCACTTTGTTGTTTGCCAAATAGGCTTCCATATTATTCTTTATTGTGCCATCGCCCAAAACCCATAAAGTCCAATCTGGGTGGTTATGGGCTATCCTGGCCCAAGATCTGGCCACCAACATGGAATTCTTGTGTTTCCTTTCCAAGCGGGAAACATAAACTATAGCATTCTCTTTTTGGGACCAATCGGCGAGAAAGGATTCGGGAATGTTAAAAGTCAAGGGATTGTGAATGAAGCGAATATTCCCTCCTGGTCTATCCGCAAGTCCAAAAATAAATCGCAATTCATTGGCTGTACCCTCGCTCACACATACCAGCCCATCTTTGGCCAGATCCAGAACTTTTCCAAGCTTTCTTTTTTTAAAGGGGTACACCACTTTTGAAAATAATAATTTCAAGATATTTATTGGATTATCCAGAATGTCCTGGAGATAAATATACTTCCTCAAGTAGGCGTAGGGCGAACCATGGTAATGGAGAACTCCCCGACACCCTGCTTTTTTACAGGCCTCCAAGATTGCAAGGGCAATGGTCATATTGTCTCCCTGAAAAATTAATGTCCCTACTTGCTTTTCAAGGAGCAGCCTTGACAGTTGGTCCACTATGGCCCTTTTCTCCCTCGTATGGAGTACCGCGAACTCCAAATGGGCGGGATAGGTTAAGGCGGGCCCGTCATTTGCGTCGAACAAGGAAAACACCGTTTCCACCCTTATTCCGTTTAACCCAAAGAGGTTGATCAAATTGGAGGTCACCCGTTCTACACCCCCAACTAGGGAGTAGTCGATTGCAAAAAAGGCTATTTTTTTCTCTGATGGCATAGTGTTGTACGGATAAGATAACGGGCATCCCTAAAAACCCCAATTGGGTTGCCGACTTGCTTTTTCCGCTACTCCGTTCGTCTGAAAGACCTTGTCGGGCAGGTTGCTAAAATACGCATTTAGGCGCGGCAAAATCTGTTTTTTGTGTCCCTCTTCCGAATAATTCCCACATCGGCTTTTCATAAAGAATCATTTGTAGTACCCTAAAGTTAAGTTGCCCCATAATTATTGGCCAACTTAACCCAATGTTGATCAGGTGACGCTTTTAAATTTGTCATTTATTTTATTAGGCCTCTTTAAGAAGGGGAATCTCATAGAGACGGGCTTGATGGCATATTTCAAAAAAGTCGCCTATAAAACTAAAAAAAATGGTTTATTTTTGGCCCATGATCATAGGATATGACGCGAAGCGAATCTTCCACAACAATACTGGGCTGGGAAACTACGGAAGGGATGTCATAAGGATACTTCACCAATACACCCCCATATCCGAATTTATACTTTACAATACAAAACCCTCTAAGATAGAAAGAGTTTCGATCTTGGAAAATATACTTATTCGGTATCCCAACAGTTGGTTCTGGAAAAAATTCTCATCCCTTTGGCGAATAGGGGCGGTTACCCGGCAGATTATCAAGGATCAAGTGGATATTTACCATGGCCTGACCGGCGAAATTCCGACAGGTTTAAAAAAACACAACATCAAGACGGTCGTTACTATCCACGATCTAATATTTTTTAGTCACCCACATTATTATTCCTTTTTTGACAGAATTATCTATTCCAAAAAGTTTAGACATGCAGCGGTAAATTCGGATGTGATTATTGCTATAAGCGAACAGACCAAGAGGGATATCATTAAATATTTAAAGGTCGATGAAGACAAAATCACCGTGGTCTACCAAGGATGCAACGACGCATTTAAACAAGAGTACAGCCCGATAGAAAAAGAAGCCGTACAAAACAAATACAATCTCCCTGAAGCGTTTATTCTTAATGTAGGCACCCTGCAAGAGCGAAAAAATGCGCTATCCATTGTCCAAGCGGTTCATGGCACCCCGTATCCACTTGTGCTTATTGGAGGGGAAAAAGAATATGCAAAAAAAATACACGCCTATGTAGAGAAACATGGGTTGGAAGAGCAGGTCTACTTTCTTAAAAATATACAAATCACAGAATTGGCCATTATTTACCAATTGGCCACCATTTTTTGTTATCCGTCTATATGTGAAGGTTTTGGAATTCCTATCATAGAGGCCCTTTTTTCCAAGACCCCGGTAATAACCAGCTTTGGCAATTGCTTCCCCGAGGCAGCGGGGCCCAATTCGGTCTATGTAGATCCTATGGATGTAGATATGATAAGACGGAAATTTCAACTCCTTTTTGCCGATGATGAACTACGAAAAACCATTGCCGAAAAAGGGTATGCCTTTGTCCAGAAATTCACGGACCCCAAAGTAGCCGATAATGTTTTTCAGGTCTATTCTTCCCTGATAAAGTCCAACAGAAAAGAAATAATTGAGCATCCGGCCCTTGGAAAGAACAAGATTTCGGCCCTGTTGATCACTTACAATGAAATCCATAATATTGATGGAGTCTTAAATAATATCGCGTTTGCCGACGAGGTCATAGTGGTAGATTCTTATAGTACGGACGGAACGGTAGAAAGAATAAGACAGTATCCAAACGTAAAATTAATACAAAGGCCATTTAAAAACTATACCGATCAAAAAGCGTTCACCTTAGACCAGGCCAACAACGAATGGGTCCTTTTCCTCGATGCCGACGAAAGGGTTACCGAAGACCTAAAAATGGAAATCCTGACCATTACCCAAAGCAAGGACCGATCGGACGCCGCATATTATTTTAGGAGAACCTTTATGTTCCAGGACCGAGTGTTGCGTTTTAGTGGTTGGCAATGGGACAAAAATTACCGTTTGTTTAAAAAGGACAAAGTGAGGTTTACCCAAGATAGGTTGGTGCACGAAACCTTGGAGGTCAACGGAACTTCAGGCATTCTAAAAAATAAACTAATCCATTATTCCTATAAAGATTACGAGGATTACAAAGGCAAAATGATAAAATATGGACAGCTAAAAGCACAAGAGGAACTGCAGAAAGGCTATTCCCCAAATATTTATCATTTTGTACTAAAGCCAACGTACAGGTTTGTGAACCATTTTATTTTGAAATTGGGATTTTTGGACGGTAAGAAAGGACTTATCATCAGCTATTTGAATGCTTTAAGCGCTTATTGGAGGTATAAGGAATTGAAAAGATTGCAAAACGATTTAAAGGATTGAAAACCCATACCGACGAGATATGGCAATAATGACCGCAATGGTATCGTGAAAAATTATTGGGTTATTTAGTTCGACTCCCTAAATAACCCAATAATCGATAACCTAATAACCCATTTGGGCAGAAATTTTACGGCCCATAAAATTAAATATAGCGTTTCTAATTCATACAAGACCAATGACTCCTTCCTCCTGCTCCCTTATCGTAAGCACTTATAACTGGCCCGAAGCTTTGGAATTGGTGCTAAAAAGTATCATGGGCCAGAAAATGCTGCCGGATGAAGTTGTCATCGCCGATGACGGTTCCACGCCGTCAACGCAGGAACTGATTAAAAAATATCAGGGCATATTTCCTATTCCTTTAAAGCATGTATGGCACGCCGATATGGGATTTACAAGAACATTAATTCTTAACAAAGCCATTCGGGAGGTTACTTCGGATTATATTGTCCAAATTGATGGGGATATCGTTCTACATCCATATTTTATTTCCGACCATTTGAATTTTGCCGAAGCGGACTGTTGGACAACCGGGAGTCGGGTATTGTTGGATTCCAAAAAATCCATGGAAATATTGAAAACCAAAAATGTAACTCTTTCTGTTTTTACCAAAGGGATAACCAATCACTTTAATGCTATTCGTTCTCCATTTTTGAGAAAACTCCTGTTCTCTGCCAAGAAACTAGACATCAAAAAAGTACGGGGCTGTAATATGGCATATTGGAAATCCGATTTTGAAAAGGTGAACGGGTATAACGAAGACATCATTGGTTGGGGAAGGGAAGACAGTGAGTTTGCCGCACGGCTGATAAACAATAATATACACAAGAAGAACCTTAAATTAGGCGGTATAGAATTCCACATTTTTCATCCCGAGGAATCCCGGGAAAAACTATCTGTAAACGACAACATACAGGAAGAAACTATTGTCAAGAAGATAAAGTATTGTAAAAATGGGTATCATCAAGAGCCAAGAACCAAGAACCAAGACAAAAGTTATGAGTTATAAAATAACAATTATGAATTACCGACTCATCACCTTTTACATTTTTAACCAAAAACCATGGATTCTCTTCAAACGGAAATAAGCAATTGCATCGAGGTCCTAACCCAAGGTGGCCTCATCCTATACCCTACCGACACCGTTTGGGGCATTGGTTGCGATGCGACCAATGAAACAGCAGTAAGCAAAATCTATGACCTAAAAAGGCGCCCGGACACCAAGGCCCTAATATGTTTGGTGGCCAACTATTTTATGTTGGAAAAACATGTGGAAAAAGTCCCGGACCTGGCCTATGACCTTATGGATCTGGCCACCAAACCCACCACCATTGTCTATGACCGTCCCGTCGGGGTCGCCAAAAACCTTATCGCGACCGATAATACTTTGGCCATAAGGGTGGCCAGTGATCAATTTTGCCAGTACCTCATCAAGAAATTCAACAAGCCTTTGGTATCCACCTCAGCCAACCTTGCAGGACAGCACACTCCACAGCGTTTTAAAGAAATAAACGAGGAGATTTTAATAGCTGTGGACTATGTGGTAAATTTGCACCGCGATACGGAAAAAAGCACGCCTTCCTCCATCATCAAGCTCGGAAATGATGGCACGGTAAAAGTGATCAGACAGTAGCAAATGATACAGAATAACTATAAAAAAGCCATTCAAGATCCCATATTTGTGATTATTTCCCAGGCCGCTAAGGAATGTTCCGTAGACAGCTATGTTATCGGGGGATATGTGAGGGATTTTTTGCTGAAACGAGGAAATCCAAAGGACATTGATATCGTTGCCATCGGCAGTGGTATTGGTCTAGCTAAAAAAGTATCGGAAAAACTGCCAGGAAAACCGGAGGTTACCGTTTTCAAAAATTTTGGCACGGCCATGATAAAGTACAACGACCTAGAGTTGGAATTTGTTGGGGCAAGAAAAGAAAGTTACCATCACAACAGCCGGAAACCCATCGTGGAAAATGGCACTTTGGAAGACGATCAGCAACGCAGGGATTTTACCATAAACGCCCTTGCAATCTCGTTACAGGAAACAAATTTTGGCTCTTTGTTGGATCCATTTGGCGGTCTGGCCGACATGGATAAAAAATTGATCCGCACCCCGTTGGACCCCAATATTACCTATTCTGACGACCCTCTCCGTATGATGCGGGCCATCCGGTTTGCCTCCCAGTTGCAATTCACCATTGAAACCAAATCTTTTGAAGCTATTTCGAATAATAAGGAACGTATCAAAATCATATCCAAAGAACGTATCGTCGATGAACTTCACAAAATACTCTTGAGCAAAAAACCTTCGGTCGGACTCGCACTTTTACACAAAAGTGGGCTGCTGGAGTATATTTTACCAGAACTCACCGCCTTGGAAGGCATCGAGGAAATTGAAGGCCAACGGCATAAGGACAATTTTTGGCACACCTTGGAAGTGGTGGACAACATATCTAAAAACACGGATGACCTATGGCTGCGTTGGGCTGCTCTGCTCCACGATATCGGCAAGGCACCCACTAAAAAATTTGACAAAAAATTAGGTTGGACTTTTCATGCCCACGAATTTGTGGGTTCTAAAATGACCTACAAATTGTTCAAACGGCTTAGAATGCCACTTAACGATAAGTTGAAGTTCGTCCAAAAAATGGTACTTATGAGCTCTAGGCCCATCGCCCTTTCCCAGGATGATGTTACCGATTCGGCTGTGAGACGCCTCATATTTGATGCGGGGGATAACGTGGACGACCTCATGACCCTATGCGAAGCGGACATCACTACAAAAAATTCCAAAAAGCAGAGAAGGTACAAGAACAACTTTGCAATGGTCCGCCAGAAAATAGTAGAAGTAGAGGAAAGGGATCACATCCGCAATTTTCAACCCCCGATAAGCGGAGAGGAAATTATGGAGACCTTTGGCTTAAAACCATCCCGGGAAATCGGGACGATAAAGGATGCCATCAAAGAGGCTATATTGGAAGGCGAAATTCCCAATAACTATACCGAAGCCCGTAATTATATGTTGGCCAAAGGCAAAAAAATGGGGCTTACACCCGCTTCGAAATAACTGCTGATTATTCCTTAGACCTGGACAGAGAATACGGGAAATCTTCGTTTTTGGTTCCCCGCCCCATATTGGGCGTATCGGACATTTGAAAATTTAGGGTTGCCCCATTTTGTAAGTCTGAATGGCTTATCCAATTCTTGGTATAATTTTCTTTATTCCACGTCATTCCCTCTATATATCGGTTGTCCTTACCGTTATTGGGGGCATCGATGATAACTTTTTTGCCGTTTTCCAAATTAAGAATCACTTTTCGGAATAGGGGAGCTCCGATCGCATATTGATCGCTGGCAGGGGTCACCGGATAGAATCCTAGTGCGGAGAATACATACCAAGCCGAGGTTTGGCCATTGTCTTCATCCCCACAATACCCGTCAGCGGTAGGCCAATACATCCTATCCATGGTCTCACGGACCCAATATTGGGTCTTCCAGGGTGCCCCGGCATAATCGTACAAATAGATCATGTGCTGGATGGGTTGGTTACCATGTGCATATTGGCCCATGTCGGCAATCTGCATTTCGCGGATTTCGTGGATTACAAAGCCATAATAACTGTCGTCAAAAATGGGTGGAAGTGAAAAAACCTCGTCCAATTGGGCAACAAAAGCCTCCTTACCTCCCATTAGCTCGATCAACCCTTGGATGTCGTGAAAAACGGACCAAGAATAATGCCAACTGTTGCCTTCCGTAAAGGCATCGCCCCATTTAAAGGGATTAAAGGGAGACATAAACACACCATCCTTATTCTTGCCCCGCATTAGATTGGTCTCTGGATCAAAGAGGTTTTTATAGTTAAGGCTTCTCTTTTTGTAGTGTTCTATTTCTATTTTAGGCCTGTTCAATGCCTTGGCCAATTGATAGATTGCAAAATCGTCATAGGCATATTCCAAAGTACGGGCGGCATTTTCATTGATGCCTACATCGTAGGGCACGTATCCCAGATCGTTGTAATACGCGGCACCTGCCCGGCCTACTGCCGTTAAAGGGCCGGCATTGTTCGCCCCGTGGAGCAAAGCCTCGTAAAGATTGTCAATGTTATAGCTATAAGATTTACCACTTTTTAGATAGGCCTCGGCTACCACCGAGGCAGAATTATTGCCCACCATAACGTTCCGCAGACCCGGACTGGCCCATTCGGGCAACCATCCGCTCTCCTTGTAGGCATTGGACAGACCTTCCTGCATATGACCGATCCATGTAGGATACATTAAATTCAGGAAGGGAAATTGGGCCCTGAAAGTATCCCAAAACCCGGTATCGGTAAACATATATCCGGGCAATACCTTTCCGTTATATGGGCTGTAATGCACTACTTTTCCATTTTCGTCCAATTCGTAAAATTTTCTTGGAAACAGCAACGATCGATAAAGACAGGAATAGAAGGTTTTTATTTGGTCTGGGGTGCCTCCCTCTACCTGGATCCGACCCAGTTCCCTGTTCCAAACGGCCCTGCCCCTTGCCACGACCTGGTCAAAATTATCCAAGCCCAATTCCTTTAGATTTCTTGCGGCCTGATCAAAGCTAATAAAGGACGATGCTACTTTTGCATTGACCTGTTGCCCCTTTTTGGTTTTAAAACCAATTACCGCGCCCACATGGTCGGCCTGCAGTTCGGTAGCGCTTTTATAAAGTTCATTACTGCTAAAGATCGCGGAGGAATCAAAATCGGTATCGAATTGTACCACAAAATAATTCTTAAAATTCTCGGGGACCCCCCCGCTGTTCTTGGTGGTATATCCAATGACTTTGCGTTGCCTCGGAAATATTTTTATATAGGATCCCTTGTCAAAAGCGTCGATAACCACATAAGAACTGTCTGTCTTAGGGAAGGTAAACCTAAACCGGGCAGCCCTCTCGGTCGGTGCCATTTCAGTAGTAACATTGTGGTCTGCCAAATAAACACTGTAATAATAAGGTGTGACTTTCTCCGCCTTATGGGAAAACCAACTTTGCCGTTCCTCTTCCGTGAACCGTAATTTTCCAGTTATTGGCATAATCGAAAACTGACCATAGTCGTTCATCCAAGGTGACGGCTGGTGGGTCTGTTTAAAACCGCGGATGGTTGTAGCGTTATAGGTATATGCCCAACCATCGCCCATTTTCCCCGTCTGCGGGGTCCAAAAATTCATTCCGAGGGGCATTGCTATCGCTGGGTAGGTATTTCCCGTGGAGAGACTGGGGTCAGAATCGGTGCCCATAAGGGGGTTAACCCAATCCACAGGGTCACCGATCTTATCGATAAGGACATTCTGGGCTTTTGCAAATAATAAAAACCCCAATAATAATAACGTAAGTATAGGTCTTTGATCCATGGCGGCATTCTTTATAGAACCACAATTTAGTTATTATACTCCATAACCCCAACAAGCATATAACTATTATGTGGACCATTTGAAGTCTTCACAGTGAAGTGGATTTAACCACTACAATAAAAAAATACAAACATCGGTATAGTAGCCATTATTTTCAGTTTTTTATTAACTTTAGACATTATCGACCTATTTTTATAAGGGCCATATCCGAATCATCACAATTATAATATTAATACAAACCTTAGCAACCTTAAGTTATGAACGAACAAAAAGAAGAAAAATCATCCTCTCGTAGGTCATTTATCAAAAAGAGCGCCATCGCATCCTCCGTATTTATTGTCCCAAGGCACGTTCTTGGGGGGATTGGCTATGTCTCTCCTAGCGATCAGCTAAATTTGGCCGCCATCGGAGCCGGTGGCAAGGGATCTAGTGACATTAGGAACGCTTCGGTAGATGGCCGGGAAAGGGTGGTTGCCCTGTGCGACGTGGATTTCTCGGGATCGGCCTCAAATTCCGTAAAGAGGTTTCCAAAGGCAAGATTATACAACGACTATAGGGAGATGTTGGATAAGGAAAAGGATATCGATGCAGTGACCATCTCTACCCCGGATCACGTACACGCGCCAGCTGCTGTATTCGCCATGGATAGGGGCAAGCATGTTTATGTGCAAAAACCCATGACCAACAATATCAAGGAAGCAAGACTACTTACCCATATGGCGAGGGAAAATAAGATAGTGACCCAGATGGGAAACCAAGGAGGCTCTAACGTACTTTTGGACATGGTCCAAAAATGGATCGACACCGATGCACTTGGAAATATCTCCAAGGTACAGATTTGGACAAATCGTCCGGTATGGCCTCAAGGAAATGCCATGGCCCAACCCGATGAAAGCAAAAAACCAAAAGACCTCCATTGGGACCTATGGCTCGGTCCGGCAGAATACAGACCCTATACTCCCGGCCTAGCTCCTTTCGCATGGCGAGGCTATTGGGACTTTGGCACGGGTGCCCTTGGGGATGTTGGCTGCCACCTGGTGGACATCCCTTTTAGGACCTTGGGGCTAAAATATCCTACTTCCGCAGAATGCAGTGTAGGAGCGGTGTATTCCCAAAACTGGAATCCCGATTATCACCCGGAGAGTTGCCCGCCATCTTCCTTTATAACCTTGTCCTTTGGAGCAACCGCTAAAAGCAAGACCCCGATCGAAATGACCTGGAGCGATGGCGGTATACGCCCCGCCCATCCCGAAATAATTCCGGCAAGTTCGGATATCGGTGGAAAAGACAGTGCCAACGGGGTGTTGATTATAGGGGATAAGGGTATCATTTCTACCAACATCAACGACAGTTCTCCCTTGATGCCCAAATTGTATCTTTATGATGGCACCACCGATTTTGGACCGGAAGAAGAAGATAATACAGAGCCAGAGTATGGCCATCAGCGGAAATGGGTAGATGCCTGTAAAGCCGGATTTAACAGTCCGGAGCACAAGGCCCTTACCTCCTCCTTTGACTATGCCGGACCCATGACGGAAACCGTACTTATGGGCAACCTTGCTATACGAAGTTATATGCTTCGCAAGGAGGACAGTAAAGGCAAAATGGATTTCTATGCCAGAAAAAAACTGCTCTGGGACGGGGAAAATATGAGGATTACCAATATAGAGGCGGCCAACCAATTTGTCGGACGAAGCAGTTATAGGAAAGGTTGGGAAATATAAAACAAGACCAAACCTTAGGTGAAAATAAAAACCGCACAACTATCAAATGGTAGTTGTGCGGTTTTTTTAATGCCAATATGCCAAATTTTTTGTCTCCTCCCAATAACTATCCAAAAAAGCAAATTTATCTCTTCAAACAAGAAAAATAAAATCTAAACGTTATTATATCATAACCGTCAGGATAAATGAACTCGCCTTGAGTTCAAAACCTACTAAATCCAGAAGGCGATGAAAAAGCTAATATTAATAGCTATTGTACTATTTTCTGTTACGGGAATGGGAGGTTGTACCAATAAGGAAGGAGAAACGGAATTCGAGACCCTAACCCCAAAAGATCCCACGGAACAAACAAGCGCAATCGATATTGATACGGTTACCGTTCAATCCAACACCTTGAATGTAAAGAAATTGTAGAGTAAAAGCAGTGGGCGAATAGCTACCTAGCATGTTAGTCTAAGGCCAGGGGAAAACCCAATGGTCTTGGTATCCAAGACATTTGCACTGCGCCAAATGCGGCGATCGGGGTCAATTTTAGCTATTTAGACCATCCCTATTTCCGATTATTTCTATGCCTTTCCCTAGCCAACAGCGTGTTTTTCAACAACATGGCTATGGTCATGGGTCCTACCCCTCCCGGAACCGGGGTGATAAAGGAGGACTTTTTACTTACGTTTTCAAAATCTACATCTCCTGCCAGGTAATATCCTTTTTCCAAGGTCTCATCGGGAACACGGGTAATGCCCACATCGATGATCACTACGCCGTCTTTGACCATATCGGCCTTAAGAAAGTGAGGGATGCCCAGGGCGGAAACTATAATATCTGCCTGTAACGTTAACTCCTTTAGATTTTTAGTGCGGCTATGGGTTAGGGTTACCGTGGCATCGGCTGCCTTTCCCTTTTGGCTCATCAAAATACTGATTGGCCTACCCACAATATGACTGCGACCGATAACGACAACGTGTTTCCCGGAAGTCTCTACATTGTACCGGCGCATTAGTTCCATAATACCAAATGGAGTAGCTGAAATAAACGAATCCATATCCAGCGCCATTTTTCCAAAATTGGTAGGATGAAATCCGTCTACATCCTTATTGGCATCAACGGCCATCAATACTTTTTGCTCATTAATATGTTTGGGCAACGGCAATTGAACAATATATCCATCGATGTCATCATTTTCATTGAGTGCCCGCACCTCTTTTAATAAATCTTCTTCCGTTGTTTCCTCGGGAAGGTGTACCAAAGTGGAGTCGAATCCGATCTTTTTGCAAGAACGTACCTTACTGCCCACATACGTTAGGCTAGCTCCATCGTTACCTACCAGAACGGCCGCTAAATGGGGTACCTTCTCACCTCTTGCCTTCATCCCCTCGACCTCAAAGGCTATTTCGTTTTTGATTTGGTTCGATATTTTTTTTCCGTCGAGTATCTTCATTATTCTATAGTTTACAGTTGTCAGTGGCAGTGGCAGTTGGCAGGAAATACTTGCCGCAACTACCGAAAGTTTTCAGTAAGCAGTGGCTGTTCACAGTCCTTATACCCCGAACTTACCAGGATTATTAATCATAGATTGGATGAGCTTACCGATTTCCAACCTTTCCGAAAGCAAACCATCCTTATTCTTCTTAGTGATATAACCACTAGCCTCAGCAAAATCTAACCAAACTTGCGCTTCTGAATTTTCGCTATCGGCATCCGTTAATTTACTAATAAAATGCCTCTCGTATCTACTTTTCCGGTATGCTACAGCAATATTTTGCACAAACCGATCGGGACGAACGCCTAATTTGATCGGTCAATGAATAAGTTTCTTCCTTAGGAAAGGACCTGGATAATTCAAAAATTTCCATGGCAACAGTAAATGCCTTCTGGTATGCCATATTAATTTTTAAAAACCCATTTATTATAATAGATTGATGTTTTTAAAACAATATACAATTACTGCCAACTGCAACCGCCTACTGATTTCTGTCAAGTCTACTTCATCCCCTGCATCATTTGCATCATCTTCTTACCGCCGCCGCCTTGCATCATCTTCATCATCTTGCTCATTTGATCGAATTGTTTTAGCAACTGGTTCACATCCTGTATGGTACGTCCGCTACCCTTGGCAATTCGTTTCTTGCGGCTGGAGTCTAATTTATTGGGGTTAGAGCGTTCATCCGGGGTCATGGAATGTATGATGGCCTCGATATGTTTAAACGCATCATCGTCTACATCCAATCCCTTTAGCGCTTTTCCAGCACCGGGAATCATCCCCATAAGGTCCTTGATGCTACCCATTTTTTTGATCTGCTGTATCTGGCTCAGGAAGTCGTCAAACCCAAATTTATTCTTGGCAATTTTCTTTTGAATCTTTCTGGCCTCCTCCTCGTCAAATTGTTCCTGGGCACGTTCAACTAGGGAGACAACATCTCCCATACCCAAAATACGGTCGGCCATCCGATCCGGATGAAAGACGTCTATGGCATCCATCTTTTCGCCCGTACCTATAAATTTAATTGGTTTGTTGACCACCGATTTTATTGAGATCGCGGCACCACCACGGGTATCGCCGTCCAACTTGGTGAGGATCACCCCGTCAAAATCCAGGGTCTCATTAAAGGTCTTGGCCGTGTTCACCGCATCCTGACCAGTCATGGCGTCAACCACAAACAACGTTTCTTGCGGCTGAATTGCCCTATGGATATTGGCAATCTCGTCCATCATCTGTTTGTCCACAGCCAAGCGACCAGCGGTATCGATAATGACCACGTTTAATCCTTGCGACTTGGCATGGGCGACACCGGCTTTAGAAATGGCTACCGGGTCGTTGTTTTCCCTATCGGAATAGACCTCAACACCGATCTTGTCACCGACTATATGCAATTGGTCAATGGCCGCTGGACGATATACATCACAAGCCACCAACAACGGTTTTTTATCCTTTTTTGTCTTTAGATAATTGGCCAGTTTTCCCGAGAAAGTGGTTTTACCTGAGCCTTGGAGACCGGACATAAGAATTACTGAAGGATCTCCGGAAAGGTCTATCCCTTCTGCATCGCCTCCCATAAGTTCAACGAGCTCGTCCTTGACCAATTTTACCATCAATTGCCCCGGCTGCAAGGTGGTCAATACGTTCTGGCCAAGTGCTTTTTCCTTTACATTGTTGGTAAATTCCTTGGCCGTTTTAAAGTTGACATCGGCATCCAACAAAGCGCGTCGGACTTCCTTCAAGGTCTCTGCCACATTGATTTCCGTAATCTGTCCATGGCCTTTGAGGACATGGAGGGCCTTATCGAGTTTCTCGCTTAAATTATCGAACATAGTCTTACTAAATCATTAGAAAAGCACAAATTTAAGAATAAGTACGGGGAGTGGGAAGTTTGCGACAGAAAATTTAAACGACAACAAAAAAGGACAGCCTGTTAACAAGACTGTCCTTTTCCTAAAAACTCGGGGCAAATACTTTAGTTTTTCTCAAAAACCAATAGGTCACCACTGCTATCGTCCCTATTGTCCCTAAGCTCTAGACGGTCGGTGGTGATAGATACAAATTCCCAATCATCGGTAAGTGCTCCCAATGGATCTTTGTCTTCCACATTGAGATATACTTTCAATTTACTATCCGAGTTTCTGAGCACCCTCCAGCTACCTAGCAAGGTCGGTCCAGTCTCCCCAATCCTTACGTTAAGCATATTCTCGGCTTGAAAGGCGAAGGTATAGGCAGCATAATTGGCTGTTTCGTCCATATCGCTTGCCGAATACTTGGCGACCATCCATTCACCTACCATCATAAAGTTTCTTATTTCTTGAACATCCCCATCTTCGTTTCCATTACAGTCTCTTTGTAAGATCAATTCATAATCCGTTCCGGGAATCTCAAACTTCAAACGATCATCGCGAAGATCGGCCAACGGCCACTCGAAACTAACCCCGGGTTCCTGTCCCAAAATAATGGCCATTACTAAACGACCCTGAGCGTTAACTTTAATTTCCCAAGTGCCTTCTGAAGCGACATCGCCATTGCCCAAGCTTACCACACCCTGGGACATAAATTTGAATTCGTAACCCAACAATCTTCTAATCTCGTCACCATCGACCTTAACTTTCTTGATAATCCAGCTACATTCCCTTAAAATATCCCTAAGGGTATGGGGGTCGTCATTTATAATATCGCAACCTCTTGTCATAATGATTCTGTTTCCTCCTTCGGCAAACAATTTAATCTTGCCTTCGCCTAGTTCGTAAACAAACCATTCCAAAGAAAAGTCCACAAGAACATCAAATTTCAATTTTAACAGCACTCCATGATCGCTTACCCGAGTACTCCAACCACCGTTCAGGACATTTCCTTCCCGATCCTTGACCGTTACGGTACCATCTACCTTAAAGTTCATTAGGTATTCGAAGTACTGGTCGGTCCTGTTTACGTCATCGCGCTCAACTTCGCGTATCAACCAAGGGCATTCCACCAGATATTCTTCCAAACGTTCCTGGGTAAAATCATCGTCGTCGTCATCGCACATATCTTTGGCATCCTCGATTACGGCAGCCAATTCCTCATTATTGTTGACGCTGACCTCACTGTCATCGTACAATTTTAGAGAAATTGGAAAATCGAAACTAAGGAGATCATCGTCGTCCAAACTACTGAAATAACGTCTTAACTCCATATCGTTCCCCACTACGATCTTACCAGTTTGTTGTAGGTTAATGTCAAAGGAATAGACCGTGAGCGGATAGATAAAATCTACACATTCTATGTCGTCGTCGTCCCCGCCTTCCAAACAATCTTCTACCATATCCTCGAATTCGTCCTCATTACCGATAGTAATCTCACTATAGTCCGATAGGGTTATAGTAACCGGAAAGACAAGATCCAGGACATCATCTTCCATATCATCAAACATTTCCTCTATCTGGTCCAACTCTTCCATAGAATTAATACTTATCGCTTGCCCATTCACATGGACTACGTAGGGAAAGTTTATGGCAAAACAACTGGCACCATCCACGACATCATCATAAGAACCATTTTTGGCAGAGGCCTTTTGGATCAATTGTCCCGTACTGGAACTCGCCTTTATGGCCTTGGGGTTCTCTCCCGACAATTCCTCGTGTTCTTTTTGACAGGAGCCGAGACTAAATACCGCCAAAATAAGACCCATATAAAATGAATAGAAAAATAATTTGTTCATAACGATTTGGTTTTATTCGTTCATACATTCCTAAAACAACCAACCTTGAAAATACCCTACCTCAAATTTTAATTTTTTTTCAAATATCTTTGGTCAAAATACAAGCGTTGAAAATAGGCGACAAAAATCATGTGTGCGAAGAGGAAGTGTATGCCGCTCTCTTTGATACCCATTCCAAAACGATTTTCAATTATATATATTATAAGTTTGGGAACGAGGAAAAAGCCTACGATGTGGTGCAGGAAGCTTTTATTAAACTTTGGGAAAACTGCTCCAAGGTAAGTCCGGATAAAGCAAAATCATATGTTTATACCGTTTCCAACAACCTTTACCTCAACGTGATAAAGGCAGAAAAGGTACGTTTAAAACACAGGCAAGAAGCCTTGAACTTGGAATATGAAACCCCCGAGTTTGTCATGGAACAACGGGAATTTAAAGACAAACTGGAAAAAGCGCTCCAGAATTTGCCAGAAAATCAACGGACTACATTTTTGCTCAACCGCATAGATGGAAAGAAATATGTTGAAATCGCCGAACTGGAAGGGGTAAGCGTAAAAGCAATAGAAAAAAGAATTCACCTGGCATTAAAAAGCTTAAGAGAACAAATCGATGGTATTTAATAGCCCCAACCCTTGCCCATTGGGCAAAAAGTAATAAAAATTGTTAAAGCTTGATCAAAAAAAGTAGGGTAATTACTCATTGGGTTGTTTTAAAAATGTAAAGACTAGTGTCATGCAAGAAAACTATTTGGCAAAGTGGCTCAACAACGAACTCACCGAGGACGAGTTGGCCATTTTTAAGAAGTCTAAGGAATACGAGACCTATAGAAAAATAGTGGAAGCTTCCGATTCTTTGGCAGGACCCGATTTTGACATGGCCAATGCTCAAAAAAGATTGGATAATAAAAGACAACAGAAGAAAGGCAAGGTAATAGCCCTTAACCCATTAAAAAGATATTTGAGGATCGCGGCAGCCATTGCGCTCATTTTTGGCGCGAGCTTTTTCTACTATACAAATACCTTGGACGAAACCGTGACCACACAGTTCGCCGAACGTGCCAATATTATACTTCCCGATGCCTCTAAAGTGTTACTGAATGCCGATTCCCAAGTTACCTACAGCGAAAAAAGTTGGAACCATAAAAGAAATATAACGCTTAAAGGGGAAGCCTTTTTTAAAGTGTCAAAAGGCGAACGTTTTACGGTAACAACGGATGGCGGAACGGTTACCGTACTTGGCACCCAATTTAATGTGGAGAACAGAAAAGGTTTTTTTGAAGTGAGCTGTTACGAAGGATTGGTCAGTGTGCAGTTTGGCCAGAATGAAAAAAAACTCCCCGCAGGACAGGCGTTGATGGTCGTCGATGGTCAATTGCGGACCTTTGAAACTATTCGTAGAAATAAGCCTTCATGGCTTACAGGGGAAAGTAACTTTAAGAGCATCCCCTTGAAATTTGTCTTGGATGAGTTTCAAAGGATATTCAACATAGAGGTAAGCACCAAAAATCTGGACCTAAGTCAATTATTTACCGGGTCCTTTAGCAATACCGATAAGGAATTGGCGTTGCAAAGTATAAGCGTTCCTACCGGTATGAAATTTAAATTAAAAGGAAATAAGGTGTTGTTCTATGCCGAAGAGCCATAATTACATTATAGTTTTTTGTTTCCTAACCACTTTAATGATTTTTAGAGGCAAGGCGCAGGAAATTTCCGTTCAAAAAATTTCACTCCCAAACTATTTAGAGAAACTGGAACTGGAATACCATATTAAATTCTCGTACATCGATGCCGATTTACAGTCCCTACAGGTAAGTGTTCCAACAGACGAATCGTTGACAGGCATTCTACAAAATCTCCATTCCCAGACCAACCTAAAGTTCTCCAAGCTCAACGATCGATATTATACCATTACCCAAAGTGATACCGTTGACCTATGCGCCAAGGTCCTTGATAATTTTGAAAAAAACACCCTGATCGGAGCGACCATAGAAGTTTTGGGATCTAATATTCATTTGGTTACTGACGGGGACGGCCATTTCCGAATAAACGATGTGGCGAGGAACGCACGGATCGCCATCAAACATATCGGTTTTAAAACCCAGTATATTTTGGCGAAAGAACTGCAAAACAATAATCCGTGCACCCTTATTTTAATGTCCCCCAAATATCAAGAATTGAATGAAGTGGTCGTCTATCGGTTCCTTACCACCGGAATCAGCAAGGAACAAGACGGCAGTATTCGGCTAGAAACCGATAAATTTGGGATATTGCCCGGCCAAACGGAGCCCGATGTCCTTCAGGCCATACAGGCCCTGCCGGGGATTAAAAGCGTGGACGAGACCGTATCCGAAATAAATGTCAGAGGGGGTACCAACGATCAAAACCTGATTTTATGGGACGGCATCAAAATGTATCAATCGGGACATTTTTTTGGTATGATTTCCGCGTTCGACCCCAACCTGACCAAAAATGTAAGCGTTATAAAAAACGGTACAAGTGTAGAATTTGGGGATGGGGTAAGTAGCGTAATTAAGATAGAATCCGATAACGAAGTACGCCAGACCTTTGAAGGCGGCGCGGGAATTAATCTCTTGTACGGCGATCTTTATGGCCATATTCCCCTTTCCGATAAGGTATCGCTCCAATTTTCTGGAAGACGCTCCTTCACCGATTTTCTCGATACCCCGATCTACGATAGGTTTTACGAAAAGGCCTTTCAGGACAGTGATGTGCAGGACTACGACAGCGGGAAGGACGATAGCGATATAGTCAGGAACGATGATTTTTATTTTTACGACGTTTCTGGAAAGTTGCTCTATGATATCAATGCAAACCAGAAACTGCGACTTAGCTTTATTCATATTAACAATCACTTGAATTATAGCGAAAAGAGCGGCGATAACAACGATCAAAGAATTTTAAAGCAAAACAATCTATCCTTTGGCGGAAGTTTGGAAAGCGCTTGGACCCCAAGGTTCCGCACCTTCTTAAATCTCTATTATACCCAATACGATTTGGAGGCCCAAACCATTGCCTCGGAATCACAGCAGTTATACCAAAGCAACCAAGTATTGGAAAAAGCACTTAAATTGAATTCCAATTTCACCTTGGGGAATACCTTGAACTGGCTTAACGGTTATCAATTGAACGAGGTCGGAATTACGAACCTTACCCAAGTCACACAACCCGATTTCAAGAGCAATATTAAAGGCGTAAATAGGACCCACTCCCTATTCTCGGAGATGACCTATACCTCAATGGACAAAAAATGGTTCGCAAGGGGCGGAATAAGGTTGAATTATATTAAAAACCTAAAGACCTTCCATACGTTCGATGCCTTTTTTATAGAGCCCAGAATAAATTTTGGCTATGCCTTTGTCAAAAGTATAAAAGTAGAGTTCATGGGAGAATTTAAGAGCCAGACGACAAACCAGATAATTGATTTGGAACAAAATTTCTTGGGCATTGAAAAAAGGCGATGGATTCTATCGGACAACGATCGTTTGCCAATTACAAAAAGTAAACAGGCATCATTAGGTCTCAACTACGAAAAAAGAAGCCTGTATATTGGAGCAGAAGGATTTTACAAAATGGTAGACGGTATTAGTACCGCGACCCAAGGATTTCAAAATAAAGATCAATTTAACGGAGAAATTGGTGCTTACCACATTTGGGGAGTGGAGTTTCTTATCAATAAGAAGACACCAACCTACAGTGCCTGGTTGAGCTATTCCTTTAACCGCAACAATTATTATTTTGATGACCTAGTACCGCATGAATTCCCCAATAATCTAGATATACGGCACACCGTGACGATTGCAGGCACTTACACTTTCAGGGATTTTCATTTCGGTCTGGGTGCCAACTACCATTCGGGCAAACCCTATACGGAACCATTGGAGAGCGATCCGATAAACACTACGGTCTTTCCCAATAAAATTAATTATGCGGAACCCAATAGTAGCAGGATCCCTGACTATCTTAGGGCGGATGCCTCGTGTATCTATCATTTTAACATGGGACACTCGATAAAGGCGTCTACCGGTGTTTCTGTATTGAACATCCTGGACAATAAAAATATTCTGAACACCTATTTTCGCTTGAACGAACAGAACGAGATAGAGACAATAGAACGCGTATCGCTCGGCATTACACCCAATATAAGTTTTAGAATAAGCTTTTGAGGATGTATTCTAAAACATATCGATATCTTAGCGAAAAACCCAACTTATGCCCAAAAAGAAAATTAGAATTAAAGCTATCCTATTCGATTTTGACGGTACCCTGGTGGATTCGGAAAAAATTCATTTTCAATGCTGGAAACAAGTTTTGTCCCAATATGGCTTAACCACAGACTATGAAACCTTCTTAAGGGAAGCAGCCGGTATTCCCGCCCTGGAACATGCGGAATTGGTAACCGTTCGACATAGTTTGGGTGTTTCGGCCGAAACAATGGTAGATAAGGCAAAGTTAATATATAGCGATATGATGAAGATCCATGATGTCGAATTTATGCCTTTTGCTATGGAGACATTGCAGTATTTTCATAAAAAAGGCTTCCCTATGGCACTCGTAACGGGTAGTATTAGGCCTCAGGTAGACCCCATTCTAAAAGAAAAGGGAATTGAAAAATACTTTAAGACAACGATTACCTATGACGATGTGGCAAAGAGCAAACCCGATCCAGAAGGATATCTAAAAGCAGCCGAATTTTTGGGCTTTGCCAAAGCGGAATATTTGGTTTTCGAGGATACCGCCAATGGCACCAAAGCGGCCAAAGCGGCCGGACTCACATGCTATGCCATTCATAACGATGCGGACCTGCATCAAAATCTTGCACATGCGGATAACGTATTTTTAAATCTTAAGGACGCGGTAGAATTTCTTGTAAAAGAGAATTTAATTTAGACCCTTAAGGTTTTAGTCGACAAAAAAGGCACAGGCCATTGAGGTCTAAAGGCAACTACATTCTTTCTGGAACCCCGATACCCAACATTTTAAATGCAGATCGGATTATTTCACCTACCTTCTGTGAAAGCCGCACCCTAAGCCATCTTTTAGATGTATCGGCCTCGCCGAGAATGGAAACGTTTTGGTAAAAGGAATTGAACTCCTTTACTAGGTCATAGGTATAATTGGCTATAAGGGCCGGGCTAAAATTTTCCGCCGCCAATTGTACTGTTTCCGGAAACAACTGGATCTGTTTGATGAGTTCTTTTTCTTTGGCATGAAGCCCTTCGATTGTCTGCCCTACTTTTCCGTTCTGGCGTGTGCCCAGAGTGACGGTGGCAACATCGTTAAACTCAGCTTTTCTAAGAATGGATTGTATCCTGGCGTAGGTATATTGAATAAAAGGCCCCGTGTTCCCTTGAAAATCTACCGATTCCTGCGGATCGAACAAAATCCGTTTTTTGGGGTCTACCTTTAAAATATAGTATTTCAAGGCTCCAAGACCGATTATATGGTACAATTCCTGCTTTTCCGCTTCGGAATAATCTTCCAATTTGCCCAATTCCTTCGAGATTGCCTCGGCGGTGGCCGTCATGTCCTTCATCAGGTCGTCCGCATCGACTACGGTACCTTCCCGACTCTTCATTTTCCCGCTGGGCAGATCCACCATCCCGTAGCTCAAATGATACAGATGTTCCGCCCACGAATAGCCCAGCTTTTTTAAGATAAGGAAAAGTACTTTAAAATGATAGTCCTGTTCATTACCTACGGTATAGACCATGCCCCCTATATCCGGGAAATCCTTGGCCCGCTGAATAGCAGTGCCGATATCCTGCGTCATGTATACCGCGGTTCCATCGGCCCTTAAAACTATCTTTTCATCCAAACCTTCTTCGGTCAGATCAATCCACACACTGCCATCTTCCCTTTTATAAAACACTCCTTTTTCCAGGCCATCCGCTACGACGTCCTTGCCTAAAAGGTAGGTATTGCTCTCATAATAGAGTTGATCAAAATTGACCCCTAAATTTTTATAGGTCTCCTCAAAACCAGCGTATACCCAATCGTTCATTGTTTTCCATAGGCCGACCACTTCCGGGTCGCCAGCCTCCCATTTTAATAGCATTTCCTGGGCCTCCAATAGTAGCGGAGCCTTCTTTTCGGCAACCTTTTGATCGGTTCCTTTGGCCACCAACTCTGCCACCTCGGATTTATAGGCCTTATCAAAAGCAACGTAATAATTGCCCACCAATTTATCCCCTTTTAGTCCAGTGCTTTGGGGAGTTTCCCCATGACCAAATTTTTGCCAGGCCAGCATGCTCTTACATATATGGATTCCCCGATCGTTGATGATTTGGGTCTTATAGACTTTTTTGCCGGAAGCTTTTAGTATTTCTGCCACGGAATATCCCAATAAATTATTTCGGATATGACCCAAATGCAAAGGCTTATTGGTATTGGGAGAAGAATATTCTACCAAAATCGCATCCCGGGAATGTTCGGGAACGGTGCCAAAAGCCTTTTCGCCCAATATCAACCTGAAAAAATCTAGATAATAGGTATCACTGACAACCAGGTTTAAAAATCCCTTAACCACATTAAACCCGACGATATTTTCAACGCTTCCCATCAGATATTGACCAATTTGTTCTCCAATTTGTGCCGGGTTGCCCTTGATAATGCGTAACATCGGAAAAACAACTACGGTTATGTCTCCCTCAAAATCCTTTCGGGTCGGTTGGAATTCCACCGTATCCAATTCGACACCATACAGAGCAGCAACGGCCGTTTTTATATGGGTCAATAAGGTATCCTGAATCTGCATGAAAACGAATTTTAGGTTGCAAATATAGTTAACAATAGGGAAAGATTTAACTTTGTACAAAGGTCCCCTATCCTAGAATGTACACCAAGAACGTGTAACAAAACCAAATCCCACTCGTCATAACAGCGTATGCTCGTAAATGTATCTTACAAGAATCTGGAAATCACTAAAAAAATAGATGCACAAGTAGGCAAACCTTTTACATTAAAGGAGCGTTGGTCTATGGACGGCATTGGTTCGCCCAAATTGTTAATTACCGAAACCCGTGGAGAGATCCGCAACCTTTTGTTGTTGGACAATAATGTGGACAGTTGCAACATCGAATTGCGGCCCAAGGGCATTATCGTCCGTTTTAGGTCCCTGTTGGAAACCTTTGCCCTTGTTATTCCGTATTACAAACTTGTTGTCTACAAAGGTGATCTGGCACATTATGCCATATACCGGGACCATTATTTCATCAAAGTACGATCGGACACCAAGGCTATCCAGAAATTCTTTAAAAAAATGCTAGCCCTTAAGACGGACAATACCCCAACCAACTTGGAAGATTTGTGAGATTTTTGGCTAAAACATTCGATCAATACCTATAAATTGGTTAGCAATTAGATAGTTTATGAGTAAAAATTTTCTCTTTACAACTTTTCTCCTTCTTTTGGCCCTTTCCACTAAGGCACAGACCGTTTCTTCAACCGTAGTCGATAAAAAGACCAAGGAACCCATTCCATATGCCACGGTTCAATATTCGGAACACGGCGGACTGATCACCAATGAGGAAGGACGGTTCAGCATTCAATTGGAAGCAGCCCCCACGCTCACCGACTCCTTGCATATCTCTAGCATGGGATACGAAAAGACAAGGGTTTCAATACAGGGTCTGGATTCTGTTATACCCTTAAGCCCTAAGCCCATAGAGCTAAAGGGAGTCTTCCTTTTTGACAAGACCCTTACGGTGGATGAAATCATGGATAAAGTGAAAGAACGGTTTCCTGGGAATTACAGCACCGACCTTTCACAGAATCGATTGTTTTTCCGTCAGTCGAACCTCAATCATTTGAACAAACTGGACATCGAATTCAAAAAATCTACCATTGCCGAATTGGACAAGGAACTTTTGGACAGCATCTTAAGAATTACACCTCGTGATGCTGCATATTATACCGAAACATTGGCCGATTACAACACAGGGGGAGGAGATTCTAAATTGCACATTATTAAAGCTGCAGAACTTTATGACAAGAACAACGAAGGATCTATGGAGGCGCTTTCCGAAAAAATGGAGAAAATTTTCAGGGATAATGTAAAATCAGATTCATTCTTAAAGATAAAATCCGGCCTGTTCGGTACCAAGGTACAGGTAGATTCGATCATTCAGGCATCGGAGGAAGCCAAAGAGGTCAAGGATAGCCTATCGGACTCTAATGACGATCATTTTTTTCATTCCCGAAAAGCGAACCTCAACAACTTGTTTTCACAACTATTTTTTCAAGAGGATTCTAAAATAAATGTAATCGAAAAATCTAACAGATACAATTTTACCCTTCGGGATTATACCAGTATCGATGATGCTGGGGTATACGTTATCGACTTTACCCCGGGTTGGCGGGCCGATTTTAAAGGGACACTTTATGTGAACATGGAAGATTTTGCCGTCATGCGGATAGCGTACCAAAATACCAAAAAATTAAGGAACATACATCTCTTTGGCTTTACGTACGAAGAAACGGTTTACAAAGGAAAGACAATTTACCAAAAAGGAAGCGACGGTAAATATAGACCAAAATATATAGAAAAGGAATTGGGCAATAGGGCCGGGGTGGACCGTCCTTTAAAGGTAATCGAAAAAAACAGGCACGTAAAGGGAAAAAACAAGCAAAACGAACTTTCCCTTCACTTGGATATTATCAACATCTCAACGGACAAGTCTGAGGTCGTAATATTCGATACGGAAAAAATCGACGAAAGCCAATACAACTCAGTGAAGGAAAACAGTACCGTTAAGGCCACCTATCTTTCCAAATACAGCCCAGAATTTTGGAAGGGCTATAACATCATGGAACCCAATGCCGCCATTAGGGGATTTTCTGTACAGGAAGAGGACCCGGTTTCCAGTGAACAGTAGCAGTAGACAGAAAAGTTCAACTTTTAAGATACATCAACCATAACACATCGCCCGTAGACCCATATCTTCAAACAACAAAAACCTTATCTTTAGGCAGAACCATTCCTAAAAACCAGAGTCATTTTGGATCTTTTCAATAAGAACAAGCTACTTACCCTCTCTTTGGGCATTCTGTTCCTATGCTCTTTAATCGTGATCGTGGACACGGAGGGCAGTTACAATGCCATTGAGGTTGCCTCGCTCTGGGTCCGCAATCATTTTGGCTACTTTTATCTGTACTTGGGCTTGGCATGTGTGCTTTTTTTGTTGGGAATTGCATTGTCTCCTTTGGGCAAGTTAAAACTCGGAAAAAAAGACAGCAAACCAGAGCATTCCCTTTGGTCTTGGACGGCCATGCTCTACAGTGCCGGGATGGGAGCCGGTATCTTGTTAAGGGCGGTGCAAGAACCGGTATATATGCAACAACATCCACCCTATTTATCGAATATTCCTAGGGACTTGCTCGCTCTGGAATTCACATTTTATCAGTGGGGCTTTACTGCTTGGGCGTTTTATGGTCTCTTTGCAATGGTGGTGGGCTACATGCTTTTTGTCCGAAAAAATGAAGTTAGGATAAGTGCTACCCTTATTAATATTCTTCCAGGCACCGTGGCTCGAAACGGTATAGACATCATGACTATTCTAACAACCGTTTTTGGTCTTATTGCCGCCATTGGTTTGGGAACCGCACAGGTTACCGGTGGATTAAATCACGTTTTTGGCAACGGCTATGGTGTTGGCACTATGTTACTTTTGGCACTCCTCATTTCCCTTCTAGCGTTCCTCTCGGTATGGTTGGGCTTAAACAAGGGCATCAAAGTCATTTCTAAACTAAATATTCTAGTTACCCTGGCCCTATTGCTTTTTGTGTTTTTTGTAAGCGATGTAGGAGCAATTGTTCGTTCTTTTGGACTGTCTTTACTTCATTATCTGTTAGACTTTATCCCAATGAGCCTCGCTTACGGCAACTATGATCCCGGAATTTCTTTCTTGACGGACTGGACCTTTTACTACTGGGCCTTTTGGATCGCTTGGGCACCGTTTACTGGCATTTTTATAGCACGGATCTCCAAGGGCAGGTCGCTGAGGCAATTGTTGCTAGGCGTCTTAATCATCCCTTCCCTCGGCACTTTCTTTTGGTTTTCTGTCTTTGGCACATCGGCCTTTCAGATCATAGAGGGTTGGGGAAATTACAACAACGAGTTTGGCAACGTCTTCTCCTCAATCTTTATTTTCTTTAAAAACTACCCTATGGAAACCCTGCTCAATGGGGTTACCATCTTTCTGCTGATCAGCTTTCTGGTCACCTCGGTGGATTCTGCCGTCTTTGTACTGAGCATGTTTACGGATGGGGGAAACAAGAATCCAAGTAAAAAGCACAGGCTGCTATGGTCTGTTTTTATCTGGTTGGCCACCATGGCCATTATCTTATTGGGAAACGCGAAAACCGAAATAGACGTGCTAGTGGCCGCCCAAAAACTACTGGTTATTACTTCCCTGCCATTTGCCTTTTTTATGGTGGTTATGGCGGGGGTGTTTTTGAGGGATGTTACCGGAAAATATAAGGATCCGGTTTAAACAAAGGTCAAATAGAGCAATACCGAGCCAAAATAGGCCAGACCACCCAAAAATATGATCCAGGCCCATTTGTTGTTCTTCAATAAGCGCATCCACATAAAAATACCCGTAATAGTAAAAAGTATAAGGCTTGCCCCAAGAACATCCAAAAGAAATGCGTAGATATTATAGGAAAAGCCGCCCCCGTAGCCCATATTTCTATGGATTCTGACAAACGCATCTACCTTGCCCTTAGTTGTACTGGTTACCTCAATTTGATCGGTCCCGGTTAAAAAAGTAATGCGGGTATCGACCTTGGCATTGGCATATTCAAGGACGGGGTCGGAGGCTGGGTTTGAATAGGATTTCACCAATCTACCGGGAACATGGTGTTCGTCGGCCCAATTTTGCAAATCTTGGTCAGATACGGACGAAGAATTAAAATTAAACAACTCCGTTTTGTTAACGGAATCGTGATCAAATTGATCGTGGTAGATCATAAAATAGCTGGTAAAGATAAACATCAGCAAGAGCGCTGCCGTAGCGAGGCAGGCATAAAGATGGATCTTTTTAACCGTCTTGTATTGAATTCTCATAACTGCAACATTAATATTACCGAGAGAAGAAATATGCCGCCAAAAACATATAATTCCCACGTTTTATGACTATAACGGACCCAAATCCAAATTCCGGTAATCAATGAAAAAAACAGTACAAAAAGGGTCAGCCATTGATATACGGCCCATGTTCTAAGAAGGAGAGGGGCATTGGGAACATTACCATTGAAAAAATGCAATTCGTGCATAACGGCCAAAAATCCCTTAGGGCGTTCCTTGGCGTGCAGTACCCCGGTATGGGGATTTAATTGAAAATCGATGGTTTTGCCCAAATGGGTAATCTCAAAATCCAGGGATGACGAATCCTTCTTAATCTTCCATGGAGGCACCCAACCCATTAGATCTAACGAATCCCTGATCTGAAGGGCAATATCAAGGTCAGTACTGTTTGGGTCGTAGCTTACGTGGGTTGTCCAGGTATTTGCAACCTTATCTTTTTCAACGTTTAATTTATGATTGAGAATAATACTGCTTACGCCAAAAACCAATAAATAGAACGATGTAAAAAGACCACAGTACAGATGAATCTTGATCCATAGGGATTTCTTCATTACAATAAATATTTAGTCTTTCCCATACACCCTGTTTTGTTTCGGCAAAAAAACCTCCGCTATCATACATCTAGCGCTCCCACCTCCACAGGTTTCGATGGTCTTTAAGTCGCTGTGCAAGATTTCACCGTGTTTTTCCAAGTTTTTAAGCTGGGTAGGAGTCAGACTTTTAAAAGCTGCAGAACTCATAACAATATAGCGTTGGTCAAAAGCACCGAGCAGCTGCAGCATATTCCCCGCAAATTGATGCATCTGTGCTTCGGTAATGGCAATGATTTCCTTGCCATCCAGTTTTAGGTGTTCCACCACATTTTTGCGCTCCTTTTTATCGTCGATAGACGCTAGGCAGATGACAGCAAACCGTTCTCCCAGACACATCATTACGTTGGTGTGATAAATGGGCATCCTTTTGCCATCCACGGTCTGGTACGCCGTAAAAATCACCGGTGAATATTCAAAATCCTCACAGAATTCGATAAAAAGTTCCTCGTCCGCCCTAGCTGATAGGGCACAATAGGCCTTCTTACTTACCCTATCCATAACTACGCTACCGGTCCCCTCCAAAAAATAGCCTTCTTCCTCGGCAGCGGTATAATCCATCAGGTTCTCTATAACAAAATCGTCATCCTCCAACCGATCCAAAATGTCCTCCCTGCGTTCTTTCCTCCTGTTTTTGGCGAACATGGGATATAATCCAACGGTACCCTCTTCGTGAAAGGAGACCCAATTGTTGGGGAAAATGGCATCTGGGGTGTCGGTATCCGGATTGTCATCTACTACTACGACATGTATTCCTTTAGCTTTTAAAACGTCGATAAAAGCATCAAATTCCTCAAGCGCCATGGCGTTGATCGTAGCATTGCGCAATTTTAAGTCCTCCTGAAAAAAATTGTTCACCGCGGTCTGTTCGTTCATACGAAAACCTCTGGGCCGTACCATTAAAATCGTGTTTGTTACCTGCATGCTTATTGTTTTATTGAACTGGTTTTAAATATCACACACGTACCAAAGGCAGGGTACTACACCGTAAAAGTCCTTCCTGCTTGGCTATTTCGGCATATGGAATTTCCTCTACCGTAAAACCCTGATCTCGAAGCCAGCGGTTGAGTCGAGTAAAATTCTTTTCGGACACTACCACGTCTGGTGCGATGGAAAAAACATTGCTGTACATCTGGTACATTTCATCTTTGCCTATCTCAAAAATATTTTCCCTTCCAAAATAATCGACCAACCATTGATATTCCGACTCCACCAGAAAACCGTTCTTGTGTAAAATGGCCTTATTGCTACCCACCGGCTGAAAACAACAGTCTAAGTGCAACGCATTCTCCTTGGGGTCTATATTCGATTTTCTCAGCTCAAAGGATTTCACGATCTTGTTGGGAAACTGGGCAGCGATATAATCTACCGCGACCGGGTTTGTCCGCGCGGTTATATAATCTGGATAGTCTGCGCCAGAATACGTGCCAATAAAAATATAATCGTCCCACGGCATCACATCACCTCCCTCAATATGCACTTCGGGAGGGGGATAGATTATATTTTCAGGGGGAATTGAATCCAAGACTTCCCCCAACGCCAAAAACTCCTTTTCCCTGATGGGCAAAATATTGGCTTTGAACAACTTATTCTCGATGACAAATGCGATATCCCTTGAAAAAATCTGGTTGCAATCCCTTAGCACTCGAGGTCTGTAAACCGTAACACCATATTTTTTTAAAACAGTCGCAAATCCTTCCATTTCCTCAGCCATATCCCCTTCTGTGGGATAGGTTCCTGCCAAAATATGTTCCAAGGATTTGGGGTCATAGGCATCATGGGGGCCAGGTACCGGTCCGGAACTAATAGCAGTCCCCAAGACCACGGTCCGTAATCGGGAAGTCTCGTTTTGGATGTTTAACTCCAGCATACCATAATTTTGAGTAAAGATAGGGAATAGTTGGGGCTATGGATTCGCATTTTTTGGCAAATGAACAAAAGCTGGTCTTATCGTTCCACCATGTGAAGGTTAGCTCTTACCCATAACAAAACCGCCCCCAAAGAGATTTCTCAGACTGGGGCGGCTACATAGGAACAATAAAATATTTGAATTTTTCTTATTTCACCTCGGTCAAAACTGCAAAAAGGCAGCTACAATCTTTCCCGAAAAGTGGTCATAAAGTGGTTTTGAAAGAATCCTTATATTCAAAAAAAACCGATTCTAACGTTTTCCGACCGGTACAAACGATCTTAAGTTTTCACCTATATATACTTGTCTCGGCCTACCTATGGGTTCGTTGCGCAGGCGCATTTCCCGCCAATTGGCGATCCAACCCGGAAGCCGGCCCATGGCGAACATAACGGTAAACATATCGGTAGGTATGCCCAACGCCCTGTAAATGATCCCGGAGTAAAAATCCACGTTGGGATACAATTTACGGTCCACGAAATATTGATCTTCCAATGCCTCTTTTTCCAACCCTTTGGCAATATCCAAAATGGGATCGTCGATCCCCAGATCGTCCAATACCTGATCGGCCGCCTTTTTTATGATTTTGGCCCTAGGATCAAAATTCTTGTACACCCGGTGTCCAAATCCCATCAAGCGAAAAGGATCATTCTTGTCCTTTGCCTTCGCCATATATCTTTTGGTATCGCCCCCATCTTTTTCTATAGCCTCCAGCATTTCCAACACCGCTTGGTTGGCACCGCCGTGCAATGGACCCCATAGGGCCGAAATTCCGGCAGATAGCGAGACGAACAGTCCTGCATGGGAAGAACCCGTGATTCTTACGGTAGAAGTGGAACAATTTTGTTCGTGGTCGGCATGCAAGATCAACAACTTGTCCAGTGCCTCGATGACCACCTTGTTGGATTCGTAGGCGTGGTTGGGCTTTTTGAACATCATTTTATGAATATTCTCCACATAACCCAAGGTGTCGTCCCCGTAATCCAAGGGCAAACCTTTTTTCTTTCGAAGTGTCCACGCGACCAAGACCGGGAACTTGGCCAATATCCTAACAATGGCCCAGTACATTTCCTTTTCGGAAGTGACGTTTACCGAAGACGGGTTAAAAGCGATCAAGGCACTTGTCAAAGAAGACAAAACGCCCATAGGATGGGCCGATTTTGGAAAACCATCCAAGATCTTCTTCATTTCCTCGTCTATATGGGACTCGTCCTTTATATCCCTGTGAAAGCTTTTTAATTGTTCGGTATTAGGCAGCTCGCCAAAAATTAAGAGGTAGGCTACCTCTAAAAAATCGGCTTTCTCCGCCAATTCTTCGATAGCATATCCCCTATATCGCAAAATTCCCTTCTCCCCATCAAGAAATGTAATGGCGCTTTCACAGGAACCTGTGTTTTTGTACCCGGGATCTAAGGTAATCATCCCCGTTCTGGGACGCAAGGATTTTATATCTATCGCGAGCTCATCCTCTGTTCCCATTACTACCGGGAACTCATATTTTTTACCCTTATATTCTATAGTAGCTTTGTCCGTCATATTATTTGTATGCTAAATTTATGAGAAACGTAAAGTTAAGGAAAACAGGCTAGGTTAACAATTGCCGACAGCCATTTAAGGGATTATTAACAAAACCATGATTTGTCTTTGGTTAAATGGGGAAACACGTCCTAATCTATGTCCGTCTAAACGGACAAACCTAATTGCTGATGGAGTAGAGAAGTTTGTAATAATCATCGACCGACTTTTCCCAGGTAAATCTCATTTTCTTGGCATTGGCCCCAATTTTCTTCCAAGTGGCCTTATCGTTTTCAAAGATATCCAGAATGAGGTCAAACGAGTCAACCATGTTCTTTACCTTCTCTTCATACGTGGCACCGTCAAAACTAAAACCTGTCTTCATGTGTTCCACGGTGTCTTTTAATCCCCCCGTGTGATGCACCAAGCACGGATGACCATTGCGCATGGCCAGCATTTGGCTTATTCCGCACGGCTCAAACAGGCTAGGCATAAAGTAGAGGTCCGATTCCAAGTACATAGAATCTATGAGATCTTCGGACTGGCCATTGGTGAAAATAAAATTCTCGTACTTATAGCTCATTTCCCGTAACAGGTTTTCATAATCTGGATCTCCCGTTCCCAATATCATCATAATTCCATCTACTTTCTTCAGCTTGTCCAATACTTCCACAAAAGCTTCGGTAGACCGTTTAAAAAAGTAAAATTTTTGTTCGGTAAGCCGGGCAACGCTAGAGACAATAAATTTAGGTCGATTTCCCACATAGCGCATCACCTTCTCGCCGGTATGTGCCAAGAAGTCCGACTTGTATTTTTTGGATTCGTCTTGGAGCCATCCAAAGAGGGCCTTGACAATATTGCGATACAGTTGGCCTTTGTTGGCGACCCGGATGTTGTTGTAGTTGCAACCGTTTAAAATTCCAAATAACCGCCCTTCGTTATCGGCCTGCTGCAGGTCTTTTTCGAGGCTTTCCCCTCCAATAAATTCGGGCGGAGCACTCGGCAGGAGTACATCTTCCTTATATGACGGGGATACCGTGTGAACGGCATCGGCAAATCTTATACCAACAGCCATTAAATTGATGCAGTCCTGATATCGGTAATCCATCAATTTTTCCCGATCAATTGCAATATGTGGGAACCAGTTTTGTATCGAAGCGTAGTTGTTTTCAAAAGGGCGGATACCTTGAATGGCCAAATTGTGGATCGTATAAACAAACCGTATCTCCTTCAATGATTTGTAGGCCGGATCATAGGCCCTCAAGAATAGGAGCAGGCTGGAATGCCAATCGTGTAGGTGAACAATGTCTATCTGGCCAAAAGCACCTTTTTTTATGCCCTCCGCCACCGCGGTACAAAAGATAAAGTACTTGATGGCATCGTTATAAAAAGGCTCTGTTGGGTCGTTATGGTAGATATGGGCAATGTCGCCCGCCGTGATTTCTGGATGGTGAATTACGTAATGATGGAGATTTGTAAACTCCTTCTTCGGTTTTACCTCATAGAGGTCGGCCAAATATACGATTCCCCGAAGTCGAAAATTAAGGGTCGTTAATAACACCCCGTTCTTATGTAATCTGGAATAGGATGGAACCACCACGTGGGTCCTGTCTCCCCTTGTAGAGATTTGCCGTGGTACGTCACGGACCACGTCGCCCATTCCTCCGGCCTTACAATTAGCGATACCGTCATTTTCAGCAGATACAAAAAGAAAATTATTCATAAGCGCAAGTGTTTATTTCCAAGACAAAATCTAACATTAGATACCAATTTAAACATAAAAAGGTATTACAGCTAAAAGGTAATTATTTTATTTCAATTCACTAAATAAACCGCGGATATAATCAAAAGAAAGAGCCTTTCTATCCCGAAGACTCGGGAGAAAGGCTCTTTTAGGTCTAAACTGGAAGTCCTTATTTTATTTTAAGTGCATTTTCCTGGGGGAAATAGGCAACGTCACCCAGCTCTTCTTCTATCCTGAGCAACTGGTTGTACTTGGCCATCCTGTCCGACCGCGAAGCCGATCCGGTTTTAATCTGACCGGTATTCAAAGCCACCGCCAAATCTGCAATAGTATTGTCTTCTGTTTCTCCCGAACGATGGGACATAACAGAAGTGTAACCTGCGTTATGCGCCATATTCACGGCCGAAATAGTTTCCGTAAGGGTGCCTATTTGGTTTACCTTTATAAGGATAGAGTTGGCAATACCGTTCTTGATCCCCTTGGACAAACGCTCTACATTGGTCACAAATAAGTCGTCCCCTACCAACTGGATCTTATCCCCGATTTTTTCTGTTAGGTATTTCCAGCCTTCCCAATCATTCTCGTCCATACCATCCTCGATTGAGATGATAGGATAATTACCGGCCAGTTCAGCTAAGTAATCCGCCTGTTCCTTACTGGAACGCACCACGCCTTTATCCCCTTCGAACTTGGCATAGTCGTATTTTCCGTCAACGTAGAATTCTGCAGCCGCACAGTCCAGGGCGATCATTACATCGTCTCCGAATTTATAACCCGCCTTTTCAACGGCTTTTCCAATAGTTTCCAAGGCATCTTCCGTACCGTCTAAGGTAGGTGCAAAACCACCTTCGTCTCCAACCGCCGTACTAAGGCCCCTATCGTGCAACACTTTTTTTAGATTATGGAAAATCTCGGTTCCCATTTGCATGGCATGGGTAAAGTTTTTTGCCTTTACCGGCATAACCATAAATTCCTGAAATGCGATCGGGGCATCGGAATGTGACCCTCCATTGATAATGTTCATCATTGGTACGGGTAATGTATTTGCACTAACTCCGCCCACATAACGATATAATGGCATCCCCAATTCATTGGCCGCTGCCTTCGCTACTGCCAAGGAAATCCCCAAAATAGCGTTGGCTCCCAATTTTGATTTGTTCGGGGTACCATCCAGGTTGATCATGACTTGATCGATCGTATTTTGTTCAAAAACCGACATTCCGATAATTTCATCGGCCAAGACGGTATTTACGTTGTTTATGGCTTGGGACACTCCTTTGCCCATGTATGCCTTACCCCCATCCCGGAGTTCCACGGCTTCGTGCTCCCCCGTAGATGCTCCAGAAGGAACCGCTGCCCTTCCTAGGACCCCGCTTTCAGTAATTACATCTACCTCTACGGTAGGATTGCCTCTAGAATCTAAAATTTGTCTTGCGTGTACGCCGATGATAATACTCATTTGATATTATTTTTAATTATATAAATCTACTTTTCGGGCCTTAACCCATTGGATCAGGGAAGCACCATGGCCTTAATCTATTGTCGTTTTTGCTGTTTCCTTGACCATTTCCAAAAACTGATCAAAAAGATAGCTGGCATCGTGTGGTCCCGGACTGGCTTCGGGATGATACTGCACGGAGAAAACATTCTTATTTTTCATCCTCATGCCCCCTACCGTTTTATCATTTAAGTGAATATGGGTGATTTCCAGACCTTCATTGGATTCCGTTTCCTCCCGATTAACCGCAAAACCGTGATTTTGGGAAGTGATCTCGCCTTTTCCTGTAATCGTGTTTAAAACGGGATGGTTTATCCCCCGGTGCCCATTATACATTTTATAGGTAGAGACTCCATTTGCAAGCGCCAATACTTGGTGCCCCAAACAAATTCCAAAAAAAGGTTTTTTCGAGGCGACTATTGCTTTGGCGGCTGTAATAGCATCGTGCAAAGGTTCCGGATCTCCAGGGCCGTTGGAGAAGAAATAACCATCCGGATTCCACTGGCTCATTTCTTCAAAAGAAGTATCGTAAGGGAAAACCTTGATATACATATCCCTTTTGGCCAGGTTTCTCAGGATATTCCTCTTTATTCCAATATCCAAAGCTGAAATCCTATAGGTGGCATTTTCATTACCAAAGAAATACGTTTCCTTGGTAGAGACCTTGGAAGCCAATTCCAGACCATCCATACTGGGTACTTCGGCCAATTTATTCTTTAATTCCTCCAAATTATCAACATCAGAGGAGATAACGGCATTCATAGCGCCATGATCGCGGATGTAGCAAACGAGCGCCCGTGTATCCACATCCGATATGGCGAAGAGCCCATTGCTGTCCAAAAACTCCAAGAGGCTGGCATCGGCACTGGAACGGGAATAATCATAACTAAAGTTTTTGCATATCAGTCCGGCTATTTTAATAGAATCCGATTCTACTTCCTCTTTTTGGGTTCCGTAGTTCCCAATATGTGCATTGGTGGCCACCATTAATTGCCCAAAATAAGAAGGATCTGTAAATATTTCTTGATAGCCGGTCATGCCAGTATTGAAGCACACCTCCCCGAAAGCGGTCCCTTCCCTATTCCCCACAGATTTTCCGTAAAAAATAGTTCCGTCTGCCAGTAACAATATGGCTTTTTTCTTAGTTTGATATTTCATGAAGTAAAGGCAAAGATTTTGATTTACAAATTAACACAAAAAAAGGATAAGCTTGGTGGCCTATCCTTTTCTATAATTAAATATTTATCGACAACGATGTCCATTAACGGTATATTACTTTTCTGATTCATCGCCCTTTTCTGCAGACTTTTCATCTGCTTTGGCCTCGGGTTCCTGTTTAGCCTCGGGTTCCTGTTTAGCTTCGGGTTCCTGTTTAGTTTCGGGTTCCTGTTTAGCTTCGGGTTCCTGCTTAATTTCAGATTCTGATTGCTTCCCGGCTTCCGGTGTGGCTTCGGATTCTTTTTCCGCCTTGGCCTCTTCTACAATGGGAGAGTTGCCCGCCTTCTTGCTCCGACTCCTACGTGTTGATTTCTTGGCTTTTGTAGTACCCGCCTCATAGGTTTCGTTAAAATCTACAAGCTCGATCATAGCCATATCCGCGTTGTCACCCAACCGGTTGCCCAATTTAATGATCCGGGTATATCCTCCTGGTCTCTCCCCAACTTTATCAGAAACGTTGCTAAATAATTCGGTGATCGCATGTTTGTCCCTAAGATTTTTAAAGACAATGCGTCTGTTGTGGGTTCCTTTTTCTACTGTTTGGTTGTTCTCTGCCTTAGATTTTGTAATCAATGGCTCAATAAATACTTTCAACGCCTTGGCTTTGGCAACGGTCGTATTGATGCGTTTGTGCTCTATTAAAGAACACGCCATATTGGCCAACATAGCCTTCCTATGGGCGGTTTTTCTTCCTAAATGATTGACTTTCTTACCGTGTCTCATGTCTATTTTAGATTTGAGATATTAGATTTGAGATAGATATTTGCTCCTGGTATTCCCAATTTTTATATCTATTTTAAACATTAATCCTTCTTCAAGGTCTCATCTCTAGCATCTAACGTCTAACGTCTATTTATTAATCTTTATCCAGTTTATATTTCGATAGGTCCATCCCGAAGCTCAAGCCTTTGTTGATGACCAATTCTTCCAGCTCCGTCAACGACTTTTTACCGAAATTCCTAAATTTCATCAAATCATTTTTATTAAAGGAAACCAAGTCTCCCAACGAATCTACTTCTGCTGCCTTAAGGCAATTTAGGGCTCGGACGGACAAATCCATATCCACCAATTTGGTCTTTAACAGTTGGCGCATGTGCAAAGATTCCTCATCATAAGTCTCTGTCTGGGCAATTTCATCGGCCTCTAAAGTGATGCGCTCATCGGAGAATAACATAAAGTGGTGTATAAGTACTTTGGCAGCCTCGGTCAATGCATCCTTTGGATGTATGGAACCATCGCTGACAATTTCGAAAACCAATTTCTCGTAATCTGTCTTTTGCTCTACCCTAAAGTTTTCGATACTGTATTTTACGTTCTTTATCGGAGTAAAAATAGAATCTACAGCTATACTCCCCAGTACAGCATTGGACTTTTTATTTTCCTCTGCAGGAACATAACCTCTCCCCTTCTCAATGATAATTTCCATATTGATATTCACCTTGGGGCCCATATTGCAGATCACCAAATCGGGATTCAATACTTGAAAACCAGAGATGAATTTTTGAAAATCACCAGCGGTCAATTGTTCTTTTCCGCTTACCGAGATAGACACCGTTTCGCTCTCTACGTCATCGATCTGACGTTTGAAGCGAACCTGCTTTAAATTGAGGATGATTTCTGTTACATCTTCCACAACACCTGCAATCACAGAAAACTCGTGTTCAACTTTATCGATTCTAACGGATGTGATGGCAAAACCTTCTAAGGAAGAAAGCAATACCCTTCTCAATGCGTTCCCAATGGTCAATCCGTAACCAGGTTCTAAAGGACGAAATTCAAATTTCCCTTCAAAATCGGTTGAATCGATCATTATAACTTTATCGGGCTTCTGAAAATTAAATAATGCCATAATTGGATCAGTGTTGTTTATTTGGAGTATAACTCGACGATTAATTGTTCTTTGATATTCTCTGGAATCTGAAGTCTCTCGGGAATTGAAACGAATGTTCCTTCTTTTTTCTCAGAATTCCAGGTAATCCATTCATAAACATGACTACTGGCCGCAAGGGCATCCTGAATGGTCTGTAGTGACTTGGACTTTTCCCTGACTCCGACAACATCACCGGGCTTTAAGGAAAAGGAAGGTATATTTACCAAACCACCGTTCACGGTAATATGTCTGTGGGATACCAATTGTCTGGCACCGCTCCTAGAATTCGAGATTCCCATTCTGTAGACAACGTTGTCCAATCGGGATTCGCACAGTTGCAATAGCACCTCACCGGTTACTCCCTTGCTCCTGTTGGCCTTTGCAAAAAGATTGCGGAACTGTTTTTCCAAAATTCCATAGGTGTACTTTGCTTTTTGCTTCTCCATCAACTGGATGGAATATTCCGATTTTTTACCCCTTCTTCGGTTCTGTCCGTGTTGTCCCGGGGGATAATTTCTTTTTTCAAAAGACTTGTCGTCTCCAAAAATCGCTTCCCCGAACTTTCGGGCGATCTTAGTTTTTGGTCCTGTATATCTTGCCATTTTCTATTAATTTAGAAGTGTGATTATGAATTAAGGCTAATCCTTCGATAATCGTAACTACACCTCTTGTGAAACACCGCTCTTGCGGATTTGTTAATAATTATACTCTTCTTCGTTTTGGAGGTCTGCAGCCATTGTGCGGCATTGGGGTTATATCGATGATCTCTGTCACTTCTATCCCCGAATTGTGAATGGTGCGTATTGCGGATTCCCTTCCGTTACCGGGACCCTTAACATAGACCTTGACCTTTCTAAGACCCGCTTCATGTGCTACCTTGGCACAATCTTCGGCAGCTATCTGGGCAGCGTAGGGAGTGTTTTTCTTAGATCCCCTAAAACCCATTTTGCCCGCCGATGACCAGGAGATAACATCTCCTTTCTTGTTGGTCAAGGAAATAATGATATTGTTAAAAGAGGCGGTTACGTGCGCTTCCCCAACAGAATCCACGATAACCTTACGTTTTTTTGTTGTTTTTGTACTTGCCTTAGCCATACTTTTAAGTATTAAGTAATTAGTATTCAGTAGTCAGTATTTCATTAGTGGTCATAATAAGCCCACTTTCTTGTACTAGCTACTTTGTACTAAAATTTATTTCGTCGCTTTTTTCTTATTGGCGACGGTTTTCCTTTTTCCTTTACGAGTTCTGGAGTTGTTCTTGGTCCTTTGTCCCCTCAATGGCAATCCTGATCTGTGGCGAATACCCCGGTAACAACCGATATCCATCAAACGTTTAATGTTCAATTGGATTTCGGAACGCAATTCCCCTTCAATTTTAAAGGAAGCAACAGCATCACGAATACGGCCGATTTCGTCATCGTTCCAATCAGATACCTTGGTATCCTCATTAACCTGGGCCGCTTTCAAAATCTCTTGCGCCCTACTTTTTCCAATACCAAAAATATAGGTAAGGGCTATAACTCCTCTTTTCTGTTTTGGTATATCTACACCTGCAATTCTTGCCATAATTACCCTTGTCTTTGTTTAAATCTAGGATTCTTTTTATTAATTACGTACAATCTGCCCTTTCTGCGTACAATCTTGCAGTCGGCACTTCTCTTTTTTATTGATGCTCTAACCTTCATCTTGACAAACTTATTTTAAACCTATTTTCAATAGTACTCCTCATCAATAGCCATTCTATAAGAATAAAGAACAGAGATAAAAGAACAAAGACAATTTTGCCTATTTTCTATGCTCCAATTTCTCCTTTCATTAAACATTACTATTGAATCTAATTCCTTTACTTTATAATATTATTGTACACAGGGTATTATCCGATTAATACCTATACGTAATTCTTGCCTTGCTCAAATCGTATGGACTCATTTCTAACTTCACCTTATCACCCGGAAGCAATTTGATATAATGCATCCTCATCTTTCCAGAGATATGGGCGGTTACCACATGACCGTTTTCCAACTCTACCCGGAACATTGCATTGGACAAAGCCTCTATGATGCTGCCGTCCTGTTCTATTGCCGATTGTTTAGCCATTTTCTATTGGTTGTTTGTTGTTCGTTGTTGGTCTCACCGCAATATTTTAAATTTAACTGTACACCTACAACAAGCAACGAATTCTATGCTACTTTTCTATTTTTGCCGGTCTTCATCAATCCGTCGTAATGACGGTTCAACAAATAGGAGTTCACTTGTTGTACGGTATCCATCGCAACTCCTACCATAATTAAAAGAGACGTGCCTCCGTAGAACAATGCCCAACCTGGCTGCACATCCATCAACTTGATCACAATAGCTGGAAATATAGCCAAAAGTGCCAAAAATATGGACCCTGGCAAGGTAATCATTGACATGACCTTATCCAGATAATCCCCGGTATCCTTTCCAGGACGAATACCCGGTATAAACCCACCGCTCCGCTTTAGGTCATCTGCCATTTTATTGGTAGGGACCGTGATGGCCGTATAGAAATAGGTAAATATAATGATCAGTACGCCAAACAATATATTATAGGCCAAGCCAAACATGTCCTGGAACTGTACTTCCATCCATTGGCCTACGGCCGTATTGTTAAAGGTTCTTCCCAGTAATCCTGGAACGAACATTATTGCCTGCGCAAATATAATTGGCATAACCCCGGAAGCATTGAGCTTTAGGGGAATATATTGCCTCGATCCCATGATGTTTTTCTCATAGCCACCAGATGCGGTCCTCCTGGCGTACTGTACCGGAATCTGCCTCGTTGCCATCACCAATAACACACAGAACAGGATTACGACGAACCAAACTATAACCTCGATCAACATGAACATAAGACCCCCGTTATTATTGGTTGTCCTAGAAATAAATTCCTGTACAAACGACATCGGCATCCGGGCAATAATCCCGATCATAATTAAAAGGGATATTCCGTTTCCAATTCCCTTATCAGTGATTTTCTCTCCCAACCACATGGCAAATACCGTTCCCGTCACCAAAATAATAACCGATGGAACTACAAAATCCAAGCCCTTGCCCAATAAAAAGGCACTGTCGGGAACACCGAGAGCTCCAAGACTATAAAGGTATGCAGGCGCCTGTACGATACAGATGCCAATGGTAAGCCATCTTGTGATCTGGTTGATGGTCTTTCTACCGCTCTCCCCTTCCTTCTGTAATTTCTGAAGATATGGAATTGCGATACCCATTAGTTGCACAACGATAGAGGCCGAAATATAGGGCATAATACCCAGGGCAAAAACGGAAGCCTTGGCCAACGCCCCACCTGTAAATGCGTTCAACAGACCTAGAATACCACTATTGGTATTGGAGGCCAATTCCTCTAACTGACCGGTATCAATACCGGGAAGCGCTATTTGAGCACCAAATCGATAAACCAAAAGCAATCCAAGGGTTATAATGATCCTTCCCCTTAGTTCATCTATTTTCCATATATTGGATAATGTCTCAAAAAAATTCTTCATAGTGCCTCTATTATCCTTACAAACTTATTGCCTCACCTCCGGCAGCCTCAATGGCCTTAATGGCAGTTGCACTAAATTTATGTACAGTAATCTTAAGGGCCGCCTTTAATTCGCCACCTCCCAAAATTTTCACTAAATCGTTTTTATGGGCCAACCCATTCTCTACCAGAAGATCCAACGTTATGGCGTCCTTGGCAATACCTCTATCCACCAATTCTTGTAATTTGGACAAATTGATGCCTTGGTATTCTTTTCTATTGATATTGGTAAAACCAAATTTTGGGACCCTTCTTTGCAATGGCATCTGTCCTCCTTCAAAACCGATTTTCTTGGAATATCCTGATCTGGATTTAGCACCTTTATGACCCCTAGTCGCGGTGCCACCTTTACCAGAACCTTGTCCCCTACCTACCGTTTTTCCTTCCTTATGAACAGAACCTGCTGCTGGCTTTAAATTACTTAAATTCATTTCGTCGTTGTTATATTAGGCCTCTTGTACAGAAACCAAATGTTGGACTTTACCTATCATACCAAGTATATTGGGCGTGTTTTCGTGCACCACTACTTGATTAATTTTCTTAAGGCCAAGTGCCTCCAAGGTCCTCTTCTGATTCTGGGGCCTTTTTATGCTGCTCCTTACCTGTGTTACTTTGATCTTTGACATGTTGTTTCGTATTGAGTATTAAGTAATTAGTATTAAGTATTTGCATCCGGCTTGCTACAACGACCCAAGTACCAAAATGCAACTCGGGGGGATACTATGTACTTTATACTAGATACTCCGTACTGTATATTTATCCTTTAAAAACTTTTTCCAAAGAAACCCCTCTCTGGTTTGCTACTGTCTTGGCATCCCTTAGCTGTAAAAGCGCATCGAACGTAGCCTTTACCACATTGTGAGGGTTAGAGGAGCCTTGGGATTTAGAAAGTACGTCCTGTACCCCGACAGACTCAAGTACCGCCCTTACGGCACCACCTGCAATAACTCCCGTACCGTGGGATGCTGGCTGGATATACACCCTTGCTCCACCAAATTTGCCTTTTTGTTCGTGAGGCAAAGTACCTTTGTTCAATGGAATCCTAATCAAATTCTTCTTTGCGTCCTCTATTGCCTTTGCGATGGCGGTAGCTACTTCCTTGGATTTTCCAAGGCCTTGGCCAACAACACCGTTTTCATCGCCCACAACAACAATAGCCGAAAAGCCAAATGCCCTGCCCCCTTTGGTTACTTTGGTAACTCTTTGAACACCGACCAAACGGTCCTTTAATTCTAAACCTCCTGGCTTAACGGTCTCTACATTTTTATAGTTCTGGTACATATTTATTTAGAATTTAAGTCCGGCTTCCCTGGCACCTTCGGCCAATGATTTTACCCTTCCGTGATACAAACAACCACCCCTGTCAAAGGCAACGGTCTCAATACCTATTTTTTTACCCTTTTCAGCGATTGCCTTGCCTACAAGATTGGCAATTTCGCTCTTTGTGCCTTTTGCCTTAGCAAGTTCTTTATCCCTAGACGAAGCAGCAGCCAGACTGACCCCTTTATTATCGTCTATCAATTGTGCATAAATCTCCTTATTGCTCCTAAAGACAGACAATCTTGGTTTCGTTGCGGTTCCGAAGGAAACCTTTCTAATTCTTCTTCTGATCCTTAGTCTTCTCTCAGACGTTGATAATCCCATATTCCTAATTATTAAGCTGATTTACCTGCTTTTCTTCTCAATACTTCACCCACAAACTTAATTCCTTTCCCTTTGTAAGGTTCCGGTTTACGGAAAGCCCTGATCTTGGCAGCAACCTGGCCCACCAATTGTTTGTCGAAGGAAGTAAGTTTGACGATTGGATTCTTTCCTTTCTCGGAAACAGTTTCCAACTTTATTTCCGGGGCAAGGTCTATGATGATGTTGTGGGAAAACCCCAAAGCAAGGTCCAATTTCTGACCTTGATGGCTCGCCCTATATCCTACCCCTACCAATTCCAGCTCTTTGGTCCAACCCTTTGAGACACCGTGAACCATATTCACGATCAAGGACCTGTACAGACCATGTCTTGCCTTGTGCTCTTTGGAATCTGACGGACGCGTAACATAAACCATTCCGTCCTTTACTTCTACTTTCGCTCCGGAATATTCCTGGGTCAGTTCTCCTAGCTTACCTTTTACGGTAATCCAATTATCCTTTACCTCAACGGTCACTCCTTCTGGAATCGCTATTGGATTATTACCTATTCTAGACATTTTCTTTAGTATTTAGTATTTAGTGTTTGGCACCTAATAGATATCGATGTACGGTTTAACAAAAAACAGTACTTACTTAATACGCTGTACCTAATACTTTTTACCTTATTAATAAACGTAACACAAAACCTCGCCACCCACTTTTTCCAACTTGGCCTGCTTACTGGTCATCACACCGTGGGAGGTGGATATTATAGCGATACCCAATCCGTTTAACACCCTAGGCAGTTCGTTGGAATTTACATATTTACGAAGACCAGGCTTGCTTATACGTTTTAATTTTTTGATGATGGGCTCTTTGGAAAACCTATCGTATTTCAAAGCAATTTTGACAATGCCCTGGGTGGAATTTTCTTCAAACTTATAACTCAAAATATAGCCCTGATCGAACAATATTTTGGTTATTTCCCTTTTTAAATTGGAAGCAGGAATTTCGACCACCCTATGACCTGCAAGGCTGGCGTTCCTAATTCTCGTCAAATAATCCGCGATTGGATCTGTAACCATATTTATTGATTTGCGGCAACGGTTTTTAACAAAAGAGTTAAACCTGAAACCAGTTAATTTTTATAGTGGTCGGATTTTAGTTGTCGGATATTGAATTTAAGATCCAACCTCTAAAATCGCAAATCGTATTCCTTTATTACCAACTCGCCTTCTTCACCCCGGGGATTAGGCCATTGTTCGCCATCTCGCGGAACATCACCCTAGAAATCCCAAATGTTCTCATATACCCTCTTGGCCTTCCGGTAAGTTTGCACCTGTTGTGCATACGTACGGGGGAAGCATTTCTGGGCAACTTTTGCAAGGCTTCATAATCTCCCGCCTCTTTTAGGGCTTTTCTCTTTTCGGCATATTTAGCAACAGTCTTTGCCCGTTTTCTTTCCCGGGCCTTCATTGATTCTTTAGCCATACTAATTCTTTTTAAAGGGTAGTCCCAATTCGGTTAATAGTGATTTTGCTTCCTTATCGGTACTTGCGGAAGTTACAAAGGTAATATCCATCCCATTGATCCTATTGATCTTGTCGATATTTATTTCTGGAAAAATAATCTGTTCCGTAATACCAAGGCTGTAATTGCCCCTTCCGTCAAAACCGGTCGACTTAATTCCCTGAAAATCCCTTACCCGGGGCAAAGCCGAGGTAACCAATCTATCCATAAATTCGTACATCCTCTCTCCTCGCAAGGTAACTTTGGCACCAATTGGCATCCCTTTACGCAATTTAAAGGCGGCAACATCCTTTTTGGAAACGGTGGAAACTGCCTTTTGCCCGGTGATGAATGTAAGTTCGTCGACCGCGTGATCGATCAATTTCTTGTCGGAAACGGCGGCACCTACTCCACGGCTCACAACAATTTTCTCCAACTTGGGCACCTGCATTACATTCTTGTACGCAAATTCCTCGGTGAGCGATTTTATTACACGCTCCTTGTATTCTAGTTTTAATCTTGAAACGTAAGCCATAATTAAATTACTTCATTGGATTTTTTGGAAAACCTTACTTTCTTGCCATCCCTATATTCAAAACCAACCCTTGTTGTCTCCCCGGATTTACGGTCTATCAAGGACAAATTTGAAATATGTATAGGAGCTTCTTTCTTGCGAATACCACCTTGGGGGTTCCTCGCACTTGGCTTCTCATGTTTAGACACCAAATTGGCGCCCTCTACAATTGCCTTGTTCTTTTCAAGGTCTACACGCAACACCTTGCCTTCGACACCTTTGTGGTCGCCGGCAATGATCCTAACGGTATCCCCTGTTTTAATTCTTACTTTCATCTTTCTAAAGTTCAAGTTCAAGCTCAAGTGTCAAGTTCAAGTTTCAGTGTTCCGAAATCTTGTTTCTTGATTCTTTCGTCTCTATTCTATTTTCTCTTTTCTAAAGTCTCGCTTCTAAAATCTAACGACTAACTAAAGCACCTCTGGGGCCAACGATACGATCTTCATAAATTGCTTGTCGCGAAGCTCTCTGGCTACGGGCCCAAATACCCGTGTGCCCCTCATTTCCCCGGTAGGGTTCAAAAGAACACAAGCGTTGTCATCGAATCGGATATAGGAACCGTCCGGCCTTCTAACCTCTTTCTTTGTCCGCACAACGACGGCTGTAGAAACAGCTCCTTTCTTAATGCCTCCGTTAGGAGTGGCCTCCTTTACAGTCACCACGATCTTGTCACCAATGGAAGCATACCTTCTTTTTGTACCTCCGAGTACGCGAATGGTCAAGACTTCCTTTGCCCCTGTGTTGTCCGCTACCTTTAATCTAGATTCTTGCTGTAACATAATTATTTAGCTCTTTCAATGATTTCAACTAACCTCCAACATTTGGTCTTGCTCAATGGACGGGTCTCCATAATTTTTACAGTATCCCCAACGTTACAGTCGTTTTTTTCGTCGTGTGCAACATACTTTTTGGTCCGTAATACGAACTTGCCGTACATAGGGTGTTTTACCCGCTTCACTTCTGAAACCACAATCGATTTCTCCATTTTATCGCTGGTTACAACGCCTACTCTTTCTTTTCTTAAATTTCTTTTTTCCATAAAGCAGAACCGATTATTGGTTTTCCCTTTTTGTTAATTCTGTTGCCAATCTTGCCACTGTTTTCCGGATCTTTCTGATCTGAAGTGGATTTTCTAATGGAGTAACAGAATGCGCCATTTTTAAATCCGCGTATTGTTTCTTGTTTTCGGCAAGTTTTTCTCGCACCGCCTCGGTAGATAATTCCTTTATTTCCGATTGTTTCATGGTTTTCCTCCAATTAAAAATTAAGCTGAATAATCCCTTGCAACGATAAATTTGGTCTTGACCGGCAACTTTTGAGCGGCCAAGCGCAGCGCTTCTTTAGCAATATCCATGGTGACACCTCCAACTTCGAACATGATTCTTCCAGGTCTAACGACGGCCACCCAGTATTCCACAGCACCTTTACCTTTACCCATACGCACCTCCAATGGCTTTTTGGTGATTGGTTTGTCCGGGAATATTTTGATCCATAACTGACCTTCCCTTTTCATGTACCTTGTTGCGGCAATACGTGCTGCCTCTATCTGACGGGAGGTTATAAAATTGGAATCCATGGATTTAATACCAAACATACCATTAGAAAGTTGGTGCCCTCTTCCGGCGACCCCTTTCATGCGGCCCTTCTGCATTTTTCGATACTTGGTTCTTTTTGGCTGTAACATTTTCTCTTACTTTAAAAAATTACTTTCTACGACGGGGTTTCCTTGGGCCGTCTTTCTTTCCACCTTTTCCCTGGCTATGGCCATGGCTGCCGGCCATACCTACCAACGGAGACAGTTCTCTTTTGCCGTAAACCTCGCCCTTCATGATCCATACCTTGATTCCCAGTCTACCATAAGTGGTATGCGCTTCGTGCAAGGCATAATCTATGTCTGCCCTAAAAGTAGACAGCGGTATACGTCCGTCCTTATAGGATTCTGAACGCGCCATCTCGGCACCATTTAAACGACCTGAAATTTGTATTTTAATTCCTTCGGCATTCATTCTCATTGCGGCGGTAATGGCCATCTTGATGGCTCTCCTAAAAGAGATCCTGCTTTCGATCTGGCGGGCAACGCTTGCAGCGACAAGGTTAGCATCCAATTCTGGCCTTTTGATCTCGAATATATTGATCTGTACCTCTTTATCCGTAATCTTCTTAAGCTCTTCCTTGAGCTTATCGACTTCTTGTCCGCCCTTTCCGATAATAATACCTGGTCTTGCCGTGGTAATGGTAATCGTGATGAGCTTCAGGGTACGTTCAATGATAATCCTAGATACGCTTGCTTTTGCCAAACGGGCATGAACATATTTTCTGATCTTATCGTCTTCGGCCAATTTGTCGCCATAGTCGTTTCCTCCGTACCAGTTGGATTCCCATCCCCTAATAATTCCCAGGCGATTTCCGATTGGATTTGTTTTCTGTCCCATACTAAATGCTCTAGCTTTGCGTGTTATTGTTAGCTTCCAAAACCAGTGTTACATGGTTGGATCTTTTTCTAATTCTATGTGCCCTTCCTTGGGGTGCAGGTCTAAGTCTTTTTAACATTGCACCACCATCTACACGAATCTCCTTCACAAACAGATCGGCTCCCTCGACATCTGCGTCTTCATTCTTGGCTTGCCAGTTGGCAATCGCGGAAAGCAAAAGCTTTTCCATTTTTCTAGACGCCTCCTTTTGGCTAAATCTCAATATGGCCAGTGCCTTCTCCACTTTAACACCCCTAACCAAATCTGCCACAAGTCGCATCTTTCTCGGTGAAGTAGGACAATTGTTCAGTTTAGCGAACGCTACTTCTTTCCTTTCTGCCTTGATTCTTTCGGCCATTTGTCTTTTTCGAACTCCCATAGCTTACTTTTTACCTTTATTCTTTGCACCCGAATGACCCCTAAAAGATCGAGTAGGTGAAAATTCCCCTAATTTGTGTCCCACCATGTTTTCTGTCACGTATACGGGAACAAATTGTTTCCCATTGTGAACCGCTACGGTCTGACCCACAAAATCCGGTGTTATCATTGAAGCCCTGGACCAAGTCTTTATAACAGACTTTTTGCCGGTTGCTACGTTTTGCTGGATTTTCTTATCCAAGCTATAGTGAACGTAAGGTCCTTTTTTTAATGAACGTGCCATTGCTTTCTAGTTTTTTATTTCTTTCTACGTTCTAGTATATATCTATTGGTGGCCTTGGTTTTGGAACGGGTCCTATATCCTTTGGCAGGTATTCCATTCCTAGATCTTGGATGGCCACCTGAGGCTCTACCTTCTCCACCTCCCATTGGGTGATCGACTGGGTTCATGGCAACAGGCCTTGTTCTTGGTCGTCTGCCCAGCCACCTACTTCTACCGGCCTTTCCGGAAACGATCAACTGATGATCCGAATTGGATACGGCACCAATGGTCGCCAAACAATTGGACAATATCAAACGGGTTTCGCCCGATGGCAATTTAATAGTCACATATTTGCCTTCTTTTGCCATCAATTGGGCAAATGTTCCGGCACTTCTCGCCAGTATAGCCCCTTGTCCAGGACGCAATTCAATACAAGATATTACGGTCCCCAAAGGAATCTCGGCCAACGGCAAGGCATTCCCTATCTCTGGAGCAGCGGCTGCCCCGGCTACGATTTGTTGATCTACCTGAAGCCCGTTCTGGGCTATGATATACCTCTTTTCACCATCGGTGTATTCCACCAAGGCAATGAATGCCGTCCTGTTTGGATCGTACTGAATGGATTTTACGGTTGCAGTTTCCTGTTTGTCCCTTTTAAAATCGATAACCCGATACCTTCTTTTATGGCCACCACCTTTTTGGCGAATGGTCATTTTTCCTTGACTGTTTCTACCTCCCGACTTTTTTAACGGAGCAAGCAAGCTTTTCTCCGGCTTATCGGTAGTAATGGCGTCAAACCCGTTTACTACCCTAAAACGCTGTCCAGGAGTGATTGGTTTTAATTTTCTTACTGACATTTTCTATTATAGATTTTAGAGGTACGACTTAAGGTTCCAACCACTGGTTTCAAATTTTAAATCGCAGACCTCCTTTCGTAAATCACTTTTATAGATTACTGTAAAAATCAATTGTATCCCCATCCGCTATATCGACGATCGCTTTTTTATAAGCGTTTGTCTTACCGTGCTGAACACCGGTCTTAGTATAGCGCGATTTACGTGTAGGGCCATAGTTCATGGTCCTTACCTTCTTCACGGAAACCCCATAGGCAGCCTCAATGGCATCCTTGATTTGCAATTTGTTCGCCCTGGGATCTACAACAAAACCATATCGATTGTGCAACTCGCTATCCGCGGTCATTTTTTCCGTAATAATTGGCTTTATCAACACACTCATGGTCTTCTTATTTTGTTAAGTTCGATTCAATTCCGGCCAAAGCCCCCTCAAACAACACAATATTATTGTTGTTTAAAATTTTGTAAGTGCTTAATTCTGAGTTGATTACGACCTCGGAACGCTTTAAATTACGTGAGGACAAATATACGTTATTATTCGAATCGCCCAACACAAAAAGAGATTTTTTATTCTCCAGTCCCAAGGACCTTAAAACTTGGATAAAATCCTTTGTTTTTGGGCTTTCAAAGTTAAAGTCCTCGACCACAACAATAGCCTTTTCCTTGTTCTTTATACTCAGGGCAGATTTCCTTGCCAACCGCTTAACGTTTTTGTTCAATTTTTGCTGATAATCCCTTGGTCTTGGCCCAAAAATACGCCCGCCACCCTTAAAAATAGGGGACTTAATACTGCCCGCCCGGGCAGTTCCAGTTCCCTTTTGTTTTTTAATTTTTCTTGTACTACCTGCAATCTCTGCCCTTTCCTTGGATTTGTGCGTACCCTGCCTTTGATGTGCCAAATACTGCTTCACATCCAAATAAACCGCGTGGTTATTGGGCTCTATTCCAAAAACATCGTCCGAAAGCTCTACCTTTCTCCCTGTTTCTTTTCCTTTACTATCTAAAACTGCTACTTTCATGTGCACTGTTTGTTTTGTTAATGACATCCATTAAAGGCCGACACATCGTTTAATTCAACGGATCCCAGCCCCTAGGACCACATTATTTTTCAATGGTTACGTACGCGTTCTTATGACCTGGCACACATCCATTGACAACCAATAGATTTTTCTCGGGAATTATCTTCAATACCCTAAGGTTTTGGATAGTAACCCTATCGCCGCCCATTCTACCGGCCATACGCATCCCTTTAAAGACCCTTGACGGATCGGAACCCGCACCGATAGACCCGGGTGCACGTAGTCGGTTGTGTTGACCGTGAGTCGACTGGCCAACACCACCAAAATGGTGTCTTTTAACAACGCCTTGGAAACCCTTTCCTTTGGAGGTCCCGACAACATCTACATAATCTCCTTCCACAAACAGGTCTACTCCAAGAGTATCCCCCAATTTGTAGGCGCCTTCTTTAAAATACTTGAATTCGACGACTTTTTTCTTGGGAGAAGCACCTGCTTTTTTTGCATGGCCCATTTCGGCCTTGTTTGCACGTTTTTCTGCCTTGTCATCGAAACCAAGCTGAAGGGCTGTGTACCCGTCTACCTCTTTGGTTCTGACTTGGGTAACCACGCATGGGCCAGCTTCGATAACGGTACATGGAACGTTCTTCCCATTCTCGTCGAAAATGCTGGTCATGCCAATCTTTCTTCCTATTAACCCAGACATATTTATTAGTAATTAGTAATTAGTATCTAGCACTTAGTACAAAATGTTGTTGTAACCTTCTGCACACCATACCCTATCTTCAATATTTCCATTCTCAATACTTTGTACTTTGTACTCCGTATTTTTAAACAAAAAAAGGGTCAAAAATAATTCAACCCTGAATATATTTTTTTCCGTTTTTCCTTTGCAAATCGCGCCGGACATGTCCATTCCCGCATGTGCGGAAATCCGTTTAATCTATCTCAATCCTAAATACGAAATCTCGAATTCATTTGGCTTCGCACCAATTTCATGAGATTTCCGCCTTTGCGGAAATTATACCTTGATCTCCACCTCAACACCACTGGGAAGCTCTAACTTCATAAGAGCGTCGATAGTTTTTGACGAAGAGCTATAGATGTCCAAAAGTCTTTTGTACGAACACAATTGAAACTGTTCCCTGGCCTTCTTGTTTACATGCGGGGATCGCAGTACTGTAAATATCTTCTTGTGCGTAGGCAACGGAATGGGACCGGTGATCACCGCTCCGGTTGTCTTAACTGTCTTTACGATTTTCTCGGCAGATTTGTCGACCAAATTATAATCGTACGATTTTAGTTTTATTCTGATTTTCTGACTCATCTTTTAAAGTGCAAGTTCAAGCCTCAAGTTCAAGCTCAAAATTTATAAAATTCCTTTTGGCCTTGATCCTTGGTTCTTGGTTCCAATGTCTATTTTCTCTACTCTATATTCTATACTTTCCTTAAGCGGTTACGCCTTTAGCTGCCTTGATTACTTCCTCTGCAATATTCGATGGTGTTTCCGCATAATGTGAAAACTCCATGGTAGAGGTTGCCCTACCGGAGGACAAAGTCCTCAGGGAAGTTACATAACCGAACATTTCGGAAAGTGGCACCAAACCTTTGATTACCTTGGCCCCTGCCCTGTCGTCCATATTGTTCACTTGACCCCTCCTACGGTTAAGGTCGCCAACAATATCTCCCATATTCTCTTCCGGGGTAAGCACCTCCAATTTCATAATAGGCTCCATCAATACCGCACGTGCAGCTTTGGCAGCGGTCTTATATCCTAATTTAGCGGCCAATTCAAACGAAAGGGAATCCGAATCCACAGGATGGAAAGACCCATCTTTCAAGGTAATTTTCATACTGTCCATCTCAAACCCGGCCAAAGGACCGTTTTTCATAGACTCCCTAAAACCTTTTTCTACGGATGGGATATATTCCCTTGGAATATTACCTCCCTTGATGGCGTTTATAAATTCTAACCCGGACTTTCCTTCCTCTGCGGGCTCCATTGTAAATACGATGTCTGCAAATTTACCACGGCCCCCGGTCTGTTTCTTGTAAACTTCCCTATGGTCGGCAGTTGCGGTAATTGCCTCCTTGTACTCTACTTGTGGCTGACCTTGGTTTACTTCTACCTTAAATTCACGACGCAAACGGTCTACAATAATATCTAAGTGCAGCTCTCCCATGCCGGAAATGATTGTCTGTCCGGAAGCCTCATCGGTCTTCACCTGGAAAGTTGGATCTTCTTCGGCCAATTTGGAAAGCGCCATACCCAGTTTATCAACATCGACTTTGGTCTTGGGCTCCACCGCGATACCAATTACGGGGTCGGGGAAGTTCATACTTTCCAAAACGATCGGATGCTTTTCCGCAGACAGGGTATCCCCGGTCTTAATATCCTTAAATCCTACGGCAGCCCCAATATCTCCCGCCTCGATAAAGTCGATGGCGTTTTGCTTATTGGAGTGCATTTGGTAAATCCTGGAAATACGTTCCTTGTTACCCGATCTATTGTTCAAAACATAGGAACCTGCATCCAATCTACCAGAATAGACCCTAAAGAATGCCAAACGACCCACAAAGGGATCCGTAGCAATCTTAAATGCCAGCGCTGAAAACGGTTCCTTGACACTTGGCTTTCTAGATTCCTGCTTCTCGGTGTCGGGATTAACGCCCACTATCGCATCCTTATCCATAGGGGAAGGCAAATACCTACATACAGCATCCAAAAGAAACTGAACCCCTTTATTTTTAAAAGAGGAACCGCAGACCATAGGGATAATGCTCATATCCATAACAGCGGCTCTCAATGCAGAATGGATCTCATCTTCGGTAATAGAATCTTCATCTTCGAAAAATTTCTCCATCAAGGTCTCATCGTATTCGGCCACCGCTTCGATCAAAGCTGCCCTATACTCCTTCACCTCGTCCTTCATTTCTTCCGGGATATCCACTACATCAAAAGTGGCCCCAAAATTCTCATCGTGCCAAACAACGGCCCTATTTTTCACTAGATCTACAATACCTTTAAAATCGACCTCGTCTCCAATAGGAAGCACGATCGGCACCGCATTAGATTTCAACATCTCCCTGATCTGATTGCAAACCATAAGAAAGTTAGAACCTTGCCGGTCCATTTTGTTTACAAAGCCAATTCTCGGAACCTTGTAATTATCGGCTAGCCTCCAGTTGGTTTCGGATTGTGGCTCAACGCCATCAACCGCACTAAACAGGAACACCAAGCCGTCCAATACCCTTAAGGAGCGGTTTACCTCTACGGTAAAATCCACGTGCCCGGGAGTGTCAATAATATTAAAGTGATACGATTTGGCATCTGCAGTCGGCTGTGCGTTTTCCATGGGAAAGGTCCACTCGCAAGTTGTAGCGGCAGAAGTAATCGTGATACCGCGTTCCTGCTCCTGCTCCATCCAGTCCATGGTAGCAGCGCCATCGTGCACCTCGCCCAATTTGTGGCTTACCCCGGTATAGAACAAGATACGTTCGGTTGTGGTGGTCTTACCCGCATCGATATGTGCAGCAATACCAATATTTCTTGTATATTTTAAATCTCTTGCCATTTCCTTTTATTAAAATCTAAAGTGGGAGAAAGCCTTGTTCGCTTCCGCCATTCTATGGGTGTCCGTTCTTTTCTTGACCGCTGCACCTTCTTCTTTGGCAGCCGCCAATATTTCTCCCGCCAACTTTTGTGACATGGCCTTTTCATTGCGCTTGCGCGCAAAAAGAATCAACCATTTCATGGCCGTTGAAATTTTACGGTCCGGCCTAATCTGCATGGGGATTTGAAAGGTGGCACCACCTACGCGTCGGCTCCTAACCTCTACGTGGGGCATTACATTGGAAAGGGCATCTTTCCAAAGTTCCAACGCCGATTTTTCCTCGTCGGTCTTTTTCTCCTCTACGATATCCATGGCATCGTAGAACACTTTAAAGGCAATCGACTTTTTACCATCCCACATCATCATGTTGACAAATCGGGTCACCAATTGATCGTTAAATCTTGGATCTGGTAAAAGCGGTCTTTTTTTGGCCTGTTTTTTTCTCATGTCTTGTGCAAAGTTTATGGTTAGTGGTTTAGGGTTTGGGGTTCCAAGTTTCTTGCAAAACTTCAATTTCGTACCTCCAACCTCGTACCTCCAACCTTTTTAAATTACTTCTTTGGGCGTTTTGCGCCATATTTGGATCTTCGTTGGGTCCTTCCAGCAACACCTGCTGTATCCAAAGCACCCCTTACGATATGATACCTAACACCTGGCAAATCCTTTACCCTTCCGCCTCTTACTAATACTATCGAGTGCTCTTGGAGGTTGTGTCCTTCACCGGGGATGTAGGCGTTCACCTCCTTGCCATTGGTCAACCTAACCCTCGCAACTTTTCTCATTGCGGAGTTTGGTTTCTTTGGCGTGGTGGTGTACACTCGGGTACATACCCCTCTTCGTTGAGGACACGAATCCAAAGCAGCCGATTTGCTCTTCTTAGCAATTGTGGCCCTTCCTTTTCGTACTAATTGTGAAATTGTTGGCATACTATATTATATATGTATAAAACTTACCCTCTTTTAAGGGCTGGCAAATGTAGTAATTATTCACAATAATTCAAATCCTACCGAATTAATTTTCCATGTTTTTTTTCAACCGCACCTACAGCAAATAAAAACAGGGGGGAAACCCGTATTATACAGACCTTAAAATCCCCTATCGCACCCCTTCTCCGAATCAATCGCTTCATTTTTATCAATATATCCCACCATTTATTATGAATAAAACAAATAATCCAAGATAAATTGACCAACCCTGTAAGTTTTGGGACCGATGATCGTCTTATTACAAAAAACAACCCATAAAGTATGCGATTTTTCTTAGCCTTATACGTTCTATCCCTTGCTGCTTGCACCCAAGATACGCCACTTACCCCAACGGAAGAGGTCGCAAATACCAATGTCTGGTTCGTAACGGCAGGGTCAATAACCGGCGGGACCACAACTTTTGAGGTCATGGACACCCCGGAATACAACACGGTCATGGAGATCGATGCGAGCGGGGAATTGCAAGAAAATTCCAAACTGGCCTTGTTGGCTGGTGACGGTCAAGTTTATGCCTTCCCTTATTATTATACAAACTACTACGAAGTGGTAAATGTTCAATTTGACGAACAAAAAATGGCGATATCCTTTTGCCCCATAACTAAAAGTGCCATCTGTTTTGATCGCGAACTAAGTACGGGTGAACTGGTTACCTTAAAAGCCTCCGGGTATCTGTACAACGACAACATGGTACCTACGGATACCAATAATAAATACTTTTGGTCCCAAATGGCCACGAAAGCCATCCGGGGAGAAGACAGTTTTTTAAAGCTTTCTACATTCAACATTTTTGAAACCACATGGTCGCAAGTAAAACTATATTTCCCAACCGCTTTGGTATTCACCCAACCCAATGTAGATCATTGCAATTGCGATGCCGCCCAGGAGCCTCTAGACTTCGGAAATCTTTTCGGGGTAATAAGCGAACACGTCAAGGAAGACCAGGTACATTTGTTTAACTACGATAATTTTTCGGGGGGCACAAAACTGTCCTTTCTGACGGTTAATGGCAAAAGCACCGTGGTGGCCGGTAATAGGGAGCAAATCTATTTCAACGCCTTCTATGTACCCGCCAATACCACTTTGCACGCTTTGGATAGCGACCAATACCCTCGGATTATGGTAGATGACGATGGCAATATATGGGATGCCTTTGGCTATGCGGTATCCGGGCCCAAGACCGGAGATAAGCTTAAATCACCCAAATCGTACGTCGCTGCAGAATGGGCCTGGAACAAGATGTTTGAGGGTGCCGTTGAATATCACTAAAGGTACGAATCCGAGAAAAAAATTTAACTAATGCCACCAATTCCTCTTGTTTGCAATTTCCGTGACATCAAACACAATTAAAGATTTATCTTTGTCCCATGAAAGACACCGATAGAATTTACGGTATCAGGGCCGTAATGGAAGCAATCCATGCCCATGAGGACATCGATAAAATATTTATACAAAAGGGACTCAAAAGCGAACTGTCGAGGGAATTGGAGACCCTTATTCGCAAAAAGAATATCAGCGTCTCCTATGTCCCGATCGAAAAATTGAACCGAATTACCAAGGATAACCACCAGGGAGTTATTGCCAGTATCTCACCTATTTCGTTTTACAAAATGGAACAATTGGTTGAAGAAGTAGTGGCCAAAAAAGATCTTCCCCTTTTCCTTTTATTGGACCAACTCTCGGACGTACGGAATTTTGGGGCTATTATCAGAACAGCGGAATGCACAGGCGTCGACGGCATCATCATACAAAAAAAGGGCGCCGCCCCGGTAACGGCCGATACCGTAAAAACCTCTGCAGGTGCGGCTTTTAAAGTTCCTATTGCCAAGGTAGACCATCTTAAGGATGCCGTTTTTTACCTTCAGGCCTCGGGTATAAAAGTTATCGCTGCAACAGAAAAAACAGAACATACGCTTTATGACGTTTCCTTTTCGGAACCCTGTGCCATAGTAATGGGAGCAGAGGATACGGGGATTTCACCATCCCTGCTTAAAGCGTCGGACGCCACGGCCAAACTACCTTTGCTCGGTGAGATAGCGTCATTGAACGTTTCCGTTGCCTGCGGGGTCTTCCTTTATGAAGTGGTGAGGCAAAGAAGGTGAATGGTAGAGGGTTTAAAATTAAAGACACAGAATTTTAAACCTTGCCTGTTTGTTGTTTGAGACCAGTAAGAGGTCTGCATTGGCGTTTGGCGGAAATAAGGCTCGGTTTGCCTCAAAACTGCGATTAACTTTTAACCCATACCGATTATCCAGGTAACCCATAACTTTTTTTGAGCATGAACCATAAAGTCCTAGCTTTGCGAAAATGTTTTTTTAGATGAAGCATCGAATTTTATTTCTACTACTACTTGTTGTTGGTTGCCATGAGCAACAAACCTCCGCTACCTCCCTTTTGTACTATATCCCCAAAAACACTTCCCTTCTTATCTCCATCAACGACAATGCTGTTTTTGACAGTGGTTTAGTGAACAACGACTTCATAAAAAGCCTAAGGAAAAACGGAATTTACGAGGCAGTCTTTAATAAATTAAAGGACTTGGATTACGTAAACCCAAAATCCAAAAGTATTTTGGCCTTCGCCGAACTTGGTAAGGGTAAGTTTGAATTTATTTATGTCACCAATAACAGCCCGGACCTTTTTCAAACCGATGAAGTAAAGAATAAGGTAGTCGAGACCCTTATCTATGAAAATTTCAAGATATATAAATATGTATTGGACGGGAGTACTTTTTTCAGCTTGGTGGTAGACGATAGGGTTGTGGTGAGTTCTTCACAGATTTTGTTGGAGAATCTGATCCGCAGCAAAGGGGAACGAATTATAGATCCCACTTTGGAAAAGCTGTACCGAATAGCCAACTCCGATAAGCCGGCCACCATTTTTATAAATGTCAAAGATGCCAATGGTCTAATTCACTCTGTGGCCAAAGAAGGATCGACTATAGATTTATCGCATTTCTCCGATTGGATTTCCCTCGATATCGATATGGGGCAAGACCATATAGATTTAAATGGGGTAAGTATGGCCAATGATTCGGTTAAGCAATATATCAATCTTTTTGAAAACACCACTCCCCTGGAGAATATCACTCCAAAATTTGCTCCTGCAAATGCCGATGCAATAGCCTCCTATACCTTCGGCGAATATTCCAGATTCTCTAAAAACCAACAGTTTTATTTAGACAAATCGGTTGTAGTGGACACGCTTTTTCAGACGGTGGAGGAAATAGGCGTTGTTTACCTAAATTCCAAGAAAATCGTGTTGTTAAATACGTTTGGTTCGGAACGGATCTTACAATTTCTTGACAAGGTAAAAAAGAGTCGTTCTGAATATCAGGGAACCGAAATCGTGCAGCTCAATACGGACGATTTTCTAAATCTTTATTTTAACCCCCTCATAAAAGGGTTCCAAGCCAATTATTACACCCTGTTGGACAACGCCTTCATTTTTTCACCAGATCAAGAATCATTGCAGACAATAATCGGCAATTACAAGAACGGTACTACCTTTAACACCACATCCCTGTACACTTCCGCCAAAGGGGATTTGGCAGATGAATCCACTATTTTATTTATTTCCAATACCGACGGTATTCCGCAACTTCTACACGACGGCTTTACGGACCAATTCTATGATCTTTTCCAAAGTTCGGAAAAAAGCCCAAATACTTTTGCCGCCCAATGGGTAACCGATGACCATTTCTATCACACCAATGTCGTTATACGAAAAATGGAGAAAGCTACCCAGCGCAATACCGTTTCCCCTCTTTTTACGGTACAGTTGGATAGCGATCTGGCCACGGACCCTCAGTTTGTAACCAACCACCGCACAAAGAAGAGGGAAATAGTGGTCCAAGACAAGGACAACAACCTCTACCTCATCTCTACGGATGGAAAGGTGCTTTGGAAAAAGAAATTGGAAGGAAGGATACAAGGGAAAATAGAACAGGTAGACCTCTATAACAATGGCCGTTTACAACTGGCGTTTACCACAGATAATCAGTTTTTAATATTGGACCGGAACGGGGACGAGGTAAAACCCTTTACTTTTACCTATCAGGGAGGTAACCTAAACCCCCTGGCGGTGTTTGACTATGACCACAACAAAAAATATCGTTTTTTGGTCACCCAAGGTGAAAAAATATTTATGTACAACAACCAGGGAGAGATTGTAAAAGGGTTTAAATACACCAAAACAGTCAGCCCTGTCCTAGGAGCTCCGGAACATTTTAGATTAAAGGGAAAGGACTATTTGGTGTTTAAGTTGGCCAACGGAGAACTCAAAATATTGAACCGGGTAGGAAAAACAAGGGTAAAGGTGGGTGCTAAAATTAGCTTTTCCGACAATGAAGTATATCTATACGATGACACCTTTACGACGACCGACGAGAAGGGAATCCTCTTTCAAATCGACACGAAAGGAAAACTGAAAACAGCAAACCTCAGCCTTAACAAAGATCACGGGATTATCGCAACAGGGCGTACTCTGGTGGTAATGAACGACAACATATTAAATATAAGAGGTAAGAAGGTATCCTTGGAGCTCGGGGTCTATACCAAGCCCAAATTATTTTTTGTGAACGATAAAATCTATGTGAGCGTTACGGATATCCAAAATCAAAAGATATACCTTTTTGACAGCAACGCAGAACCCATCCCCAATTTCCCGGTCTATGGCACGTCGCCCATAGATTTGTCGGATATGGACAACGACAAGAAACCGGAACTGGTATCCAAGGAAACGGATAATTCGTTAATGGTCCAAAAAATTAATTGACGTCCGACCATAGGATCCGATAACCGCGTTATGCTCTTTTTGAAAACAGATGTTTTATTTCGGTAGGCTTCATGATTTTCCGAAATTCGCAAGCCCTGTTCTCGAATTTTCTAGTCCAGACATAGGCGCCACCAGTATCCGTCTATATAGGTTTTAATACTAATTGTACATAGAATCGGCCCATTGGCACAACTTTTAAGTACCGTGAACTACTTTTTCAATAGCTTTAGCGGTCAACTCGATCAAACATTAAAATTGATAGATTTATGATCTATGAAACGAGCATTAATAAATTTTAACACCGAAACTTTGGGGTTATTGCGGGAGCGTTGCGGTTGCACACGTTCTCAGCTTCTCAATTAATTTATGGTCAAATAATTACAAAAATTTAAACGTATGAAAAATTTAGGAATTCTCTTTTTTGCTTTACTTCTATCCCAATATACCGCTATAGCTCAAAAGGATTGCAACACGTTTTATCCTTTTACAATGGGTTCTACCTTCCAAATGACTTCTTATGACGCCAAAGGTAAACCAGCCGCGATCGTGGATTATGTGGTCACCAAGGTCTCCCAATCCGATGGCAAGGAAATTGCAACCGTGGCTTCCACAATTAAGGATGAGGACGGCAAGTCCATTGCTGACACTACCTTTGACGTTAGTTGTGATGGTGAATTGATTTCTATGGATTTTAAATCGATGGTAAATCCTCAGATTTTTGAACAATACAAGGACATGGACGTAAAAATGAGCGGCACTAATTTGGAATTTCCGAACAATTTGTCAGCGGGACAATCCCTACCCGATGCCTCCTTGCAAATACAGATAAGCATGGGTGGAATTAACATGAACGTGGACACGACGATTCAAAATAGAAAAGTGGAAGGAACGGAAAATATCACTACCCCGGCCGGGTCCTTCGATTGCTACGTGATTACCTATGACTCCGCAGTAAAAGCAGCCGGCATAAACCAGACGACGCACGCCAAACAATGGCTCGCCAAAGGCGTAGGTATGGTAAAGCAAGAAAATTACAACAAAAAGGGGAAAGTCTCCAGCAGTAGTGTGCTTACCAAATTTAGTAAATAGGTTGAGGTTTATTCGGAGATTAGGGTTGAATTTCGTCCGTATGGACATCCGCATCAAAAAGTTGAGCGAAATGCTTCAATAAGCTTGCTTTGACCTCTGCCATAGGCACTTCTTTTTTACCCAATTCCAAGTTTAAGGAAGTTACCGCTTTGTCCTTGATCCCACAGGGAATCATCATGTCAAAATATCCAAGATCAACGTTGACGTTAAGGGCAAACCCGTGCATGGTAACCCAACGGCTGGCCCGAACGCCCATAGCACAGATTTTACGGGCAAAAGGGGTGCCCACATCTAGCCAAACCCCGGTCTCTCCTTTAGAACGTTGCCCTTTTAAACCATAATCGGCCAGGGTTAAAATGACCATTTCCTCCAAAAGCCGAAGGTATTTATGGATATCGGTAAAAAAATTGTCGAGATCCAGAATAGGATAGCCCACAATCTGACCCGGACCGTGGTACGTGATGTCCCCTCCCCGATTGGTCTTGTAAAACTTGGCCCCTTTGGCAGCCAGTTGGGCTTCATTCACCAATAGATGGTCCATTTTCCCGCTTTTGCCCAAGGTGTAGACGTGGGGGTGCTCCACAAATAAAAAATGGTTGGGAGTCTCCAAAAAGGTTTCCGTCTTCCTGTTATTTATCTTGATATTTACTACCTCCCGGAAAATAGACTCCTGATAGTCCCAGGTTTCCTTGTAATCTTTTAGACCTAAGTCCTTTATTGCTACAGCCTTGTTCATGGCGACAAAGGTATAAAATTGTCCTAGTACAAATTTCCGCTTTGAAGGGGAGTAAGGTAATATTAATTGGGATTGTTCAAAATTATCAATGCGGCTATAACACCAGGGACCCATCCGCATAGCGTCAGCAGAAAAACGATGATAAAAGATCCACAACCCTTTCCTATAACGGCCAGGGGCGGAAAGATTATGGCCAGTAAGACTCTTAGACAGCCCATTTTAAATTTATTTTTTTTTGATTGATGGGGAAGTCTAAATCACTTCCCATTGATAAGACGCCCTTTTCAAAAAATTGTTACACATAAACAAGGGGAAAAATATTTCAGGATTGCGCCAAGAATTCAATCCGACAGAACCCTTTGAAATATTTAGTCATCAAAATAAAACCAAATATAATAATACCTCGTATATTTCTAGACATGAATAAGAACAACCACATTTACGAACTCGTCCCACTAGTGCTGATAGCCTTATTTCTTTTGGCCTGTAGTGCAAATTTCGACCCCCCTAACACCCACCAACCTAACTTTTCGAATAATCCTAAACAACGAGATAATCCGGAAAATCAGACGGGTACGGACCAAAGGGACAGTATACGTTATCTTGCCTTGGGAGACAGCTACACGGTGGGGACCAGTGTTGCCGCCAAGGAAAATTTTCCCTCGCAATTGGCCACGGCACTTTTTAATAAAGGTCACGTAACGATCGACTCTAAAATAATTGCACATAACGGATGGACAACCGCAAACCTACTCAATGCCATCGATCAAACCCCTACAAATCCGCCTTACCAATTGGTTAGTTTATTGATCGGGGTCAACAACCAGTATCAAGGCCTCCCTTTTTCAAAATATAAGTCCGAATTTCCAAAATTGTTGAAATTTGCGCTTAAAATGGCAGGAGGGAAAACTGCAGGTGTCGTGGTCCTTTCAATCCCCGATTATTCCTATACCCCTTTTGGCCAGGGAGCTAATCCCCAAAGTATTTCACGGGAACTGGACAACTACAACAAATTCGCTAGGAGCGCAGCGAACAAAATGGGTATTACTTTCATTGATATTACCGATATTACACGTGGGGGACTTGAAGATCCGGACCTTGTGGCAAATGACGACCTCCACCCTTCTGGCAAAGCCTATAAATTGTTTGTGGAACGCATGCTTCCAATTGTCGTTCCAAGAGTGCTAAATTAGTCAAGACTAACTATATTTGCACCCTAAAATCAGAGGTTATGCAACTTTCGGAACAAGAAACGATCAGAAGGGAAAAATTGGGCAAACTAAGGGAAATGGGGATAGACCCATACCCGGCCGCACTTTACCCCGTAAATGCCACTTCCAAATACTGCAAGGAACAGTTCCAAGAAGGAAAGAAAGTGGTGGTTTCCGGTCGATTGATGTCGCGCAGGATTCAAGGCAGGGCTTCGTTCGCGGATATCCAGGACAGCGAAGGCAGAATCCAAGTCTATTTTAACAGGGACGAAATCTGTCCCGGGGAAGACAAAACGCTATACAACGATGTCTATAAAAAATTGCTCGATATCGGGGATATCATCGGGATTAAAGGGGAGCTCTTCACCACCCAAATGGGAGAAAAAACCATCCTTGTAAAGGACTTTACCCTGTTGAGCAAGTCGCTCCGCCCCTTGCCCTTGCCAAAAAAAGATGCCGAGGGGAACGTTTTCGATGAATTCAACGATCCGGAGTTGCGTTACCGACAACGGTATGTAGACCTGGTCGTAAACCCAAGCGTTAAGCAAAACTTTATTAAACGGACCAAGGTTACCAACAGCATCCGTCAGTTCTTTAACGAGCGGGGTTATCTGGAGGTAGAGACCCCCATCCTGCAACCTATCCCAGGCGGAGCTGCAGCCCGTCCTTTTAAAACGCACCACAATGCATTGAACATGCCCCTGTATCTACGCATCGCCAACGAATTATATCTAAAAAGACTCATTGTAGGTGGTTTTGACGGGGTCTATGAGTTTGCCAAGGATTTTAGGAACGAGGGTATGGACCGCACCCACAATCCGGAGTTTACCGTCATGGAACTTTATGTAGCGTACAAGGACTACATTTGGATGATGGAAACCACCGAACAATTGCTGGAAAAAGTGGCCATGGACGTCAACGGAACTACCAAACTGCCGGTAGGTAAAAATGAAATAGAATTTAAGGCCCCTTATCCCAGAGTGCCTATATTGGAGGCGATAAAAACACATACTGGATATGACGTTACCGGCATGGGCGTTGAAGAACTGCGTAAAGTGGCCAAAAAGCTAAATATGGAGGTAGACGACACCATGGGAGTAGGCAAATTGATCGACGAAATTTTTGGGGAAAAATGTGAACGACATTACGTGCAGCCCACCTTTATCATTGATTACCCCAAGGAAATGAGTCCCCTGACCAAGGAACACCGAAGTAATCCTGCCCTTACAGAGCGTTTTGAACTAATGGTAAATGGCAAGGAACTGGCCAATGCCTACTCAGAGCTCAACGACCCCATAGATCAGCGGGAGCGCTTTGAGGACCAATTAAAACTATCGGAAAAAGGAGACGACGAGGCCATGTTTATCGATCAGGATTTTCTCCGTGCCTTGGAGTATGGAATGCCACCGACCAGCGGTATCGGTATTGGTATAGATCGCCTGGTAATGCTTATGACCAACAACGCCTCTATCCAAGAAGTACTTTTCTTCCCCCAAATGAGACCGGAGAAAAAACAAATGGATGTTACCGAGGAGGAAAAAATGATATTGGAATTGCTAAAAGCCAACAACAACGATATGGCGTTGGACCAGCTTAAATCCCTTGCTGCCCTAAGCGGCAAAAAATGGGACAAGTCTATAAAAACGCTGGCTCACCACGATTTACTTAAGGTGATTGTAAATGGTGGGCAAAAAACGGTTAAGTTGAAAGTCTGAAACCAACCCTCCGTTTACTTATCTCAAAAAAATATTGCTATATTTATGATCCCTTCCATAGGTCAATGATCATAAATGAAAAAGAAGATTTTTGCAGGAGTTATCTCTGTTTCCGCAATTGCTTTAATCGCAGTTTTGTGGAACTCGCTGCAATCCCATAAAAAGGTAGATTTTAGCACCCAGATAAAACCCATACTCAATAGTAAGTGTATCACTTGCCATGGAGGGGTAAAGCAAAACAGCGGATTTAGCCTTTTGTTCCGAGAGGATGCCCTGGCCGAAAACAAATCGGGAAAACCAGCTATTATTCCCGGTGATGCTACCAACAGTGAGTTGATAGTGCGCATCAAGGAAGAGGATCCCGAACTTCGGATGCCCTACGAAAAGCCAAAACTATCCAAGGAAGAAATTGATCTGCTGACCCAATGGATCAACGAAGGCGCCGAATGGGGGGGACATTGGGCCTATACCCTGCCCGATAAGGTGGCGGTACCATCAGTAGCTTCAAAGGCCGGGTTTTCGGTCGATGAAACTTCCGCTTTCGTCCAGAACAATATCGACCATTTTATCCTTGCCCGACTGGAAAGCGAAGAATTGCACCCCAGTCCTCCAGCCGAGTTGAACGTTATTGCCCGAAGACTGGCCTTTGACCTTACCGGATTGCCCCCCGACCAAAACATTTTTGACGCCTTTACCAAGGGTCAAATGTCTTACGAAAATATGGTGGATACGCTTTTGGCCAGTCCGGCCTATGGCGAAAAATGGACGAGCTGGTGGTTAGACCTTGCCCGATATGCGGATACCAAAGGGTACGAAAAAGATCAGGGCCGTACCATGTGGCAATATCGCGATTGGGTGATCAAAGCGTTCAACCAGGATATGCCCTACGACCAGTTTACCGTAGAGCAATTGGCGGGAGACCTGTTGCCAGATCCATCGGCCGACCAATTGATCGCCACCGCATTTCATAGAAACACTATGAATAACGACGAAGGTGGTACCGAGGATGAGGAGTTTAGGGTTGCCACGGTCATCGACCGCACCAATACCACGTTTGAGGTTTGGGAAAGTACCACCATGGGCTGCGTACAATGCCACAGCCATCCCTATGACCCCTTTAGGCACGACGACTACTACAAATTAATGTCCTTCTTCAACAATTCCAGGGACGAGGACACTCCGAGCGAAGATCCAAACCTACGATTTTACAATAAGGAGCAACAAGAAAAGGCTAATTCGGTAAATCGTTGGTTGCTCGACCATGGTTCAGAGGAATTAGCGAGAAAGTACACGGATTTTATGACTTTTATGGAACCCAAATACCAGGCCCATAATTGTACGGAGTTCGTAAATGGGGAACTCGCGGACACTAAATGGCTGGCTCTTTGGGACGATGGTTCGTGTACCTTAAAGAATGTGAACACCCAAGGGGCGGGATTTATGTACATGAACTATAGGGCAAATATCGATGGCACCAAAATGACGATCCGTAAAAATAATGCCAACGGAGAAATATTGGCCGAATTCACTATCGACAAGACAAAAACGACCATTCGAAAAATTCCTTTCAAAAAAATTGACGGCACCATAGATCTCTACTTCGAGGCCAACAATGACCGTATTCCAAAGCAAACTTCCACAAGTTTTATTACGTGGATAGCTTTTTTGGAGGATATGCCAGGAAGCGATCAAAGGGGGTACGAAACGATAAACACCGCATTTTTGGATCTCTTGAACACCCCTACACCCCAACTTCCGATTATGGTGGAAAACAAGGATTATATGGCACGTACCACCCAAGTCTTTGAACGTGGCAATTGGTTGGCAAAAGGCGACACCGTACAACCCAGTACCCCTCCTGTACTCAATTCATGGGATTCCAAATGGCCAAAAAACAGATATGGCCTATCCCAATGGATCGTTAGCAAGGAAAATCCCCTTACCGCACGGACCTTGGTAAACCGGGTTTGGGACCAACTGTTTGGACGGGGCATAGTCGCCACCGTCGAAGATATGGGAACCCAGTCCGAACCTCCGACACATCCGGAGTTGCTAGATTGGCTCGCCCTTCGCTTTATGAACGAAGATCATTGGAGCATCAAGGCGTTGGTAAAGGATATCGTCATGTCTGGCACCTATCGCCAAAGTTCCAAAAACAGCCCCGAACTCTATCAAAGAGATCCACAAAACCAAATGTACGCACGGGGGCCCAGACTACGCCTCACCGCAGAACAGATCCGAGATCAGGCCTTGGCCGTTTCCGGGCTGTTGAGCCCTAAAATGTACGGACCCGGGGTAATGCCCCCGCAGCCCGATGGGATATGGCAATCCGTTTACAGCAATGAAAAATGGACGGAAAGCAAAGGGGATGATAAATATAGAAGGGCCGTGTATACCTATTTAAAGCGAACAAGCCCCTACCCTTCTTTCATCACTTTCGACGCAGGAAGCCGGGAGGTTTGCACCGTCAGGCGAACCGTAACGAATACCCCCTTACAAGCCTTGGTTACCTTAAACGATCCCGTCTATTTGGAAGCCGCCTACCATTTGGCGAAATCCATGGAAGGATTAGAAGTCGGGGACGGGATTTCTAAAGGATATGAAAAAGCTACTTACTCCAAAATCAACCCAGAAAAACTGAAAGCTCTAAAAGAACTGTACCACAAATCCTTGGCAGAATTTAAAAGTGAAGAAAATCTAGGACAAAACTTTTTGGGCCTTGGTGAAAAATCGAGTCCTGAATTGGCCGCCTTCACCGTGGTGGCCAGTGCGATCATGAATTTGGATGAATTTTTAAGTAAAGCTTGATGTGAAAAAGACACAATAATCAAGAGTTAAGAAACAAGACAAAAAATACAAAGTTAGGGATACGAAATACAATATTTTACTGATGGGATTCCCCCTTTGAAGAGGGCCTGGGGGATGTTTTAGTAAGAAAAGCAAGCACAAAAAACATTAATTCAAAAGATGTGAAAAACAGTTTGGATAGATTAATTGAGGAGAGGATCCAAAGGGAGATACAGGTTCAAACCAGGAGGCATTTTATAAAACAATGCGCCACAGGAATGGGCGGTCTTGCCTTGGGTTCCATTTTCGTAGGATGCGACCCCTTGAGCAGCCAACAGAAGAATAAGAAGAATAAAAAGATAGCGTTTTCGGAACGCGATCTAAACCCGCTGGCCACCTTGGCGCCTCCTTTTGCCCCCAGGGCCAAGAGTGTAATCTATTTACATATGGCGGGATCGCCATCCCAATTGGAAATGTTCGATTATAAGCCGGAACTCCAGAAATTGGACGGTCAAGCCTGCCCACAATCCCTCTTGGAGGGCAAAAAATTCGCCTTTATCCGAGGTACTCCAAAATTATTGGGGCCACAGGCGAAGTTTACCCAAGCGGGAGAATCGGGGAATTGGGTCTCCAATTTTATGCCGCACTTTAAAAGTGTAGTGGACGAGGTCTCTTTTTTAAAGGCGGTGCATACCGATCAGTTTAACCATGGACCAGCCCAATTGTTCATGCATACCGGCGGTCCACGGTTGGGCCGACCAAGCCTAGGTTCATGGGTCACCTATGGGCTAGGTTCGGAAAACCAAAACCTACCCGGGTTTGTGGTATTAACCTCGGGCGGAAAAAACCCAAGTGCCGGAAAAAGTGTTTGGGGGAGTGGTTTTTTACCTTCCGTTTACCAAGGGGTTCAATGCAGGTCCAAAGGGGACCCCGTGTTGTACCTGGAAGACCCGGATGGCATATCGCGCAATCTCAAAAAGAGTACCATCGAGGCCATAAACAAAATAAACAAGGAAGAATACGCCAAATACGCAGATCCCGAGATATTGGCACGGATCAATCAGTACGAGATGGCGTATCGGATGCAGATTGCGGTACCCGAAGTAATGAACATCAACAACGAACCAGAAAACATCAGACAAATGTACGGGGTGGAACCAGGGAAGGAATCATTTGCCAACAACTGCCTTCTGGCCAGAAAATTGGTGGAACAGGGTGTTCGGTTCGTGCAGTTGTTCGATTGGGGATGGGACAGCCACGGCACAGGACATGACACGGCGGTAGACTTGGGTCTCCGAAATAAATGTCGGGAAATAGACCGTCCTATAACAGCGCTGTTGCTCGATTTAAAACAGCGTGGATTGCTAGAAGACACCTTGATCGTATGGGGAGGGGAATTTGGCCGCACGCCCATGCAGGAAAACCGGGAGGGTAAAACCATGAGTTTTAAGGGTAGGGACCACCACGGGGACGCATTTACCATGTGGATGGCGGGCGGAGGCATAAAAAAGGGCACTTCCCACGGCGAAACCGACGATATAGGCTTTTCCGGGATTGCCGGACAGGTTTCGGTCCACGATGTCCATGCTACGATTCTTCATGTCCTGGGATTTGACCATGAACAATTTACCTTCGAATTCCAAGGAAGGCCATTTCGCTTAACGGATGTGGAGGGTGAAGTAATCAAGGAGATATTGGCTTAGCAAAATAAAGTATTTGAAAACGAGTAGGGAGTAGGCAGTATTTAGTAGTTAGTAGTTGGTATGCATACGATTAACTATTAACCTGTAACCAAATAACCGAGTAACTTAATAACCAAACCACATACCCATTAATGGACGTTATAAAACAACTCGTGGGCCGTTTGCATCCCTTGATCGTGCACCTTCCCATCGGTTTTATCATTCTCGGATTGCTTTTGCAATGGTTCGATCGCAAAACAAAGTCGCACACCAAAATCATCGGGCTGATCTATTTGTGGGGCGGTATTAGTGCCGTAGTTGCATGCGTTACAGGTTATATGCAATATTTGGGCGAAGGTTATAGCTTTGATACGATCAAGTTCCATTTATGGATGGGCATAACAACCGCTGTTTTTTCCTTTTTAATGTTCATTCGGTTAACGGAACCCCCGAAAATTGAGTTTCTAAAAAAAATTCCCGTGCCGGCCTTTGCACTGACCATGTTCCTGTTGATCTCGGTTACCGGGCATTTAGGTGGAGCGATTACCCATGGTGAGGGATACCTTGTAGAACCATTGCCCAATTCGGTAAAATTGGTATTGGGAATTGAGACGTTCTCAAAAAAAACCATTTTGCTGGAGGAGGAGACTTGGAAAAATGCAATGATCTACCAAGATGTCATAGACCCTGTTCTCAACAACAATTGCGTGAGCTGTCATAATCCGAAGAAATTAAAAGGGGAACTCCAATTAAATTCCGAGGAGGGGATATTAAAGGGCGGTGAAAATGGTGAGATAGTAAGCGCCCATAATGCTTCCCAAAGCGAACTTTACGTTCGTATGACCTTACCAAAGGATGACGAGGACCACATGCCGCCAAAGGACAAGACCCAGCCCACCAAGGAAGAGATAGCATTGATCGGGGCTTGGTTGGATGTCGGCCACCCATTCGATAAAACGATTGGGGAGCTCAATATGGAAAAAAAACTCTTTCAATCCTTTTTCCCTGTGAGCCATAATGAGGATTATCCGGATATTGAAATTGCCAAGGCGATGCCGCAAAGTATCGATAGTATTAAGAAAACAGGGGTCCATGTAGAAAATATAAGCCAGGCCACCCATTTTTTGAGGGTTTCCTGCGTCAACAAACCCTCCTTTGCCGATACCGATTTTAAATCCCTTCATCCGATTTCTAAACAAATTGCAATCCTTGATCTTGGCGGAACGCAGGTTACGGATTCCATCTTTTCAGAGCTCGGGGGGTTGCCCAACCTCACGGTCCTTAAATTGGACCATACTTCGGTGACGGGCAAAAACATAAATGCCCTGAAAAATTTGGCGTACTTAAAATCGATCAATTTATCTTTTACCGATTTTAATGATACTTCCTTAGAGCAATTATCAAACTTCCAAGCCCTAAACTCCATTTACCTGTCCGATACCGAGGTAAGTAGAACGGCCATTCTTACCAACCAAAAGACCGAACCTATCGAAATAGATTACGGTGATTATACCTTACCCACGATTGCCGCGGACACGATCGTTTATTAGTTGGTGTCCGTCTATAAGGTACCGCTAACCCAGACACACCATTTTAAGAATAAACACAAATGAACTTCCCGTCTTCATGGCAAAAGTGTTGCCTTCATTTGCGTGGATTTACGAAAAAGAGGCTGCCTTTCAACGTAACGACCACATTTTTACGCAACTTCACCCTATTAAAGCTCCGTTTTACAACATTCATTTCTGTCCAAAACGGTAATTATCTAACTTAGAGCCAATCTTAAAGCCCCAAAATCATGACCTACAAAATAAAAAGTCTCATCTATCTGACCTGCTTTATAGCCTCTTCAATTCTTTATTACAATATGAATCACGATTTTAAGTCTGTTTCTAACACGCATCCTACAGTAGTAGCCAAGGTAGATGCGAGCGCAACCCCGATTGCAGATATGTCGGAAGTAGTTGAAGCCCAGTAAGACAGTTAAAATTCTAAGATGAAATTCTTCCTGACACCATTTACCATGATCATATGGTTTTTAGTTTCCTATTTGGGAGTCTACTTAGGGCTTGCCTTGGTTTTATGGGTATTTTCTTTGAGCGGGATTTTATTGGTCATAGGTTATTCTTTTTTGATCGCCGGAATTTCGGCTTTGGTCCTGTCGCTCCCGGCTTTAATCAATTTCGTGATATTAAAGCTTTACAATCTAAGTTGGTTCAGTATTATTTTTCATTCCCTGGCCGGTATTTTGGGGGTTTTGTGCTTTTACTATTCAATGCATCTGAGTCCGCTACAACTTTTTAGCAACAACGGATCTACTTCAATTTTACAAACCCTATGGCAAACCTCTTCTTTCAAAACGATTCTTTTGATGTTGCCTTTTATAGGGATTCATCTATGCCTAATTTACACGGGGATCTTTAATCCGATCGCCATGAAACTTCACCAATTGCCAAAATAATTTATACAACGATCTTCTGCCTTTAATGAACCGTACGGAAACGGTCTGCTTTTCTATGGTTATTTGTCTAGGTACCCCAACGGTTCAACGACATACATTAAGCCCCAACCGGGCTGGCAGCACATTTGCTTATCGCGTCCCGTGTTAATGATTCCATAAAATCATCCTCGCATTTAAACCAAACGCAACCCCATAAGTCCTACCTATAAATCTTTAAAAATCTACATTATGAGAAAAGTATTTGTATTGATGGTGTTATGTGCAGGTTTTAGTGGTCTGGCTCAATCCCATGGGAACCACCAACGCAAAGGCAGTGGAATGTCTGACATGACCTCGGAACAAATTGCCACCCTTAGAACCAAGAAAATGGCATTGGTCCTTGACTTATCGGAAGCCCAACAATCAAAAGTCCAAAAATTGAATCTTGAAAATGCTGCCTTAGCCAAAGAAAGAATGGCAGAACGCAAGGCGAAAAAAGACCGTGGGGATTTCCAAAAGCCTACTGCCGATGAACGTTATGCTATAAAAAACAAAATGCTGGACAGGGCCTTGGCAGAACAAGATCAAATGAAACAGATCCTGGATAAGGACCAGTTTGAAAAATGGCAAAAAATGAAGGCCCAAAGCAAAAAACGTTGGAAAGAAAGCAAGAGGCAAAAGAGTTCCAAACAAGAAGGAAAGGCTTAATGCACGACAACCTTTAGGGATCGGCCTACTTTTTAAAATTTCTTAGCACCCCGATCATAAGTTTGTTGTTGAAGTATAAAAATAAGGGGGCGAATTTTAAAATTCGCCCCTTATTTCTTTTGCGGTAATGAGCTGTTTTTAGATTTTTAGTTTAAATCCTCCACCACACTTTCCAACGCCTTTATGGTCTGGTCCAAATCCCCATAAGACAGGGCATCATTTAGAAAATAGCTTTCAAATGCACTTGGAGGAAGGTAGATACCCCGATTTAGCATCCCATGGAAATATTTTTTAAACATGTTATTGTTCCCTTTAGCCGAAGACGCAAAATCTACCACAGGTTCTTCGGTAAAATGCACCGAAATCATACTTCCCATCCGGTTGATCTGGTGTGGAACCCCCTTACCTTTTAAAATCCTATCGAATCCTTCGTGGAGGTGTTCCGTCTTATCGGCCAAGCTTTCAAAAACCTCCGGTTTGTTGTTCAATTCCATCAACATTGCCAGCCCTGCGCTCATTGCCAAAGGATTGCCACTTAGGGTTCCCGCCTGGTATACCGGGCCGTCCGGTGCCAGGTAATCCATTATCTCTTTTCGCGCTGCAAAGGCACCCACGGGAAGTCCGCCCCCGATAACCTTGCCGAACGTAACGATATCCGCATCGATGCCCAACACCTCTTGGGCACCTCCTTTTGCCAGTCTAAAACCCGTCATGACCTCGTCAAAAATCAACAATATTTGTTCCTTGGTGCACAATTCCCTTAAACCGTTCATAAAATCATTTTGGGGAACGATACATCCCATATTGCCGGCAACGGGCTCGATAATAATAGCTGCTATCTCTCCTTTATTGGCAGACACCATGGCCCTAACGCTTTCCAGGTCATTGTAGTTGACAAGGAGGGTATCTTTCGCCGTGCCCTGGGTTACACCAGGGCTGTTGGGTGTTCCGAACGTCACGGCTCCGCTTCCCGCCTGGATCAAAAAAGAATCGGAATGCCCGTGATAGCAACCCGCAAATTTTATGATCTTGTCCCTTTTGGTAAATCCCCTTGCCAAACGAATGGCGCTCATACATGCTTCGGTACCACTGTTCACAAATCTGATCTTATCAATGTTGGGCACCATGGATATGGCCAATTGGGCCAATTGGGTCTCGATCTCCGTGGGCATACCAAAGGACGTCCCCTTTTTTGCCTTTTCGATTACCGCATCCATTACCGGTTTATGGGCATGTCCCAAAATTAGGGGTCCCCAGGAAGCGATGTAATCGATAAACCGGTTGCCATCCTCGTCATAAAAATAGGCTCCTTTGGCTTCTTTCACAAAAATCGGGTCACCACCAACGGCCTTAAACGCCCTTACCGGGGAATTGACCCCTCCAGGAATGTATTGCTTGGCCTCCGCGAATAAGGCACTGCTCCTCTGATAGTTCATTTATTAGTTGATTTTTTCCGATTTTACCATTAATTCCTGCCCAATGGACAAGGTAGTCCCTTTTAAACGGTTCATTTTCATCAATTCGGGAACGGAGACAAAATACTTTCTGGAAATGGAATACAAGGTATCTCCCTTTTCTACAATATGTACCTTATAATCATACGTTTTTGGGGTCCTTTCTACTACGTATCCTTGGTTAAGGACCTGTTCGTCATATCTGTACAATTTGTACCTTTCTATAAATGAAATCAACTTTTGCGGATAGTGGCGATCGGTCGCGTACCCCGCTGTCCTTAGCCCTTTGGCCCAAGCCTTATAATCGTCTGCCTTGTAATCGAACAAAAAGGCATATCGAGCCCTAGAAGTCAAGAAAATGCTGTGGTCCCTAAACGAATACATGGGGTGATTATACTTGCGGAAACATTCCCCTTTTTCATCGTCGTCATGAAAATCGTACTCCCCGCCCCAATCCGTATGGCATTTTATTCCAAAATGATTGTTGGTTCTTCGAACGAGATCACTTCTTCCCGCCCCGCTTTCCAAAATTCCTTGAGCCAAAGTTATACTGGCCGGAATGCCGTAGGCTTTCATTTCGAACTGTGCAATCCCAGCAAAAGTTTCGATATAATCCTCCACCGAGGTTATTGGGAACGCTACAAACTTACCGGTGTCTTCTGGCAGCGGGTAGCGTTCCTCTTCTTTTACTCCCATACGGGTTTCCGAATGGACGTTTTTTGAAACAGATGGCACGTGGGCCTCCTGTTTGGTGCGATTATGGGTGTAAGCTGTTCTCTTCTTGGCTCCACACCCAACTAAAAATAGGGTTAAAGTAAATAGTGTTCCTACCCGCAAAATACCCCTCTCGAATGAAAATTCGGTTTTCTTCAAAAAATATATCATAAATCCAATAATGGAAGGTTTTTCAATTTCAAATCTTGGTTCATCCCAACTATACCCTGCAATCCTCCGGTATGAATAGCCAATATTTTTGTCGATGGCGAAAAATGATCCTTTTCCACCAAATCCAAAATACCATATAAGTGCTTCCCCGTATAAATAGGATCCAAGGGGATACCTGTCTTTTGCTTAAAATCGTTTATAAAATTGATCAACTTCGTATTAACCTTGGCATAACCGCCAAAATGATAATCCGTTAGCAGTTTCCAATTCCTTTTCCGGACAAATTTACAAATATCTTTTTTCAAAAAATCCCCTTTTAGTACAGGGAATCCCAAAATTTGTTGGGAATCATGTGAAGATTCTATAATTCCGGCAAGGGTTCCTCCAGTACCCACCGCACAGGAAACTACTTGGAAGTGATGGTCTTCCGGTACCAAAATTTCCCTGCATCCCTCTATAGCCAATGTATTGGTGCCACCTTCTGGCAGAAGATAGTAATCGCCAAATTCGCTTTTAAGTTCCCTCAAAAATCCTGGATTCTCCTTTAGTCTATAGTTAGCCCGAGACACAAATTTAAATTGCATTCCGTTTGCCTTGGCCTTGACAAGAGTAGGATTACTTTTCCATTTACCTTCCAATTCTTCCCCCCTTATGATTCCTATAGTCTGCAAACCATACGCTTTCCCCGCATAGGCGGTAGCTGCAATGTGGTTGGAAAAGGCGCCGCCAAAGGTCAGAATAGGGATGTCCCCGCCCTTTTGGGCCTCGATCAGGTTATATTTTAATTTTCTGTACTTATTTCCGGATATATGTGGGTGGATGAGATCCTCTCTTTTGATGTGAAGGGACACTCTTTTTACTGTGAGTAAAGGTAGGTGAACTTGCTGGTTTACAATCATAAACCGGGACTTTTAGGCTCCCTACTAATAGAAAGTCGGGAATTTTAACCCCAAATGTATTTAATAAAATTGAAAGGCCTTCTTTCTTCCAGATAATTAAGATCGTTTTCGTTACCATATGCCTCCCGCTCAAAACTGATATTCCGGTAGGCTTTATAACTATCGTTATAGTAAAGATAACGGAGGGCCCACTCCATCATATACAGTAAATAAAAAGGAACAATAAGCAATTCCCGTTGTTGCTTTAAATGGATCCGCTCGTGATTGATCAAGATCGCATCCTCCCTTAATTCGTTCTCTCTCAGAATTATGAACGGCCAAAGGGATAGGCCGACATAATTTTTGTAGAAGAAATATTTTGAGACTAAGATCATTGGCCGTACTAAATTGCTTTACTCCTTCCTAGTACAAACCCCAGTTTTTCTGTCTGGAACGAGTATATCACAACAAATATAACCGCTATACTAGTGAATTTTTATAGAATTGGGTTTTAATGTCAACAAATACGACCAATTGCAGAAACGACTTAAATTTGTGGGGAACAAGGTTAAAATTGCCAATTTGCACGTATAATAAAGGATATTGCCATAAATTTACGGATATGGACGAAAGAATACCCCTAGAGGACGGGGATTATTATTTATCGGAACAAGGGTATAAGGTCTTTACGGAACAATTCCTTTTAAAACGAGGGTATTGCTGCGAAAGTGGCTGTAGACATTGCCCATATGGATACAGTACCAAGACAAATTCCCAAGCTTTTTAAAAGTAATTTCGGCACGATTTTTGACGCTTTAATTAAGAAAAAGATTGCGTTTTTAATTAAAATCACATTGGTTATGAAAAATATAAAATTAGTAACACTACCGGCTTTGTTAATGCTATTCATCGTTTCCTGCTCGTCTGTAAAGGTGCTCTCCGACTACGACAAGGAGGCTAATTTCAATAATTTCAAAACCTATGCTTTCTATAAAACGGGGATAGACAAGGCCCAAATATCCGATTTGGACAAAAAAAGGATTCTCCGAGCGATAGAGACCGAAATGGCTGCCAAAGGGTTCACGAAATCCAAAAATCCCGATCTTCTAGTGAGTATTTTTACCAAGGAACAGGAACAGGTCGATATATATAACGGCTACTGGGGCGGTTATTACGGATGGGGCTGGAGTCCCTACTATTGGGGACCAGGCTACGGCTATGGCTACGGCAGTAACGTGAGTACGAGTACCGAAGGATCCTTATACATCGACCTGATCGACACCAGGAACAAGCAGTTGGTGTGGCAGGGCAAAGGAATCGGTACGCTGTACAACTCTGGTAATATAGACAAGAAAGAAGCACGTATCAAGGAATTTGTCTCCCATATTATGGAACAATACCCACCAAATGCCATTGCCGCTAAATAATATCCGTCTATAAAGTTCAGACATTCGACGGAATGGACACACACGAAAATAGTAAGCCACCATAACCGTTTCGGCCACCAAATGGTTGCCCGAGAAGTGGCCCATAAGTTTTTTATTTAAGAAGTGGTTTAAACTTCTGGGAAAGCCTCGACTCTTCATTGGGTCGAGGCTTTCTTTTCAAAGCGCTTGTTCCCTTGTTACAAGAACTCGTTTTTTGTATCTTTAAGCGAAGAAATTACCGGTTCAATGGCCTATGAAAGCAACTACATCCTGGACAAATTGCCGATACGCTTAAAACAGTACATTAAGCCGCAAAATTATGAAGATTATTCCCCTATAGACCAAGCAGTATGGAGGTATGTGATGCGAAAGAATGTAGATTTTCTTAAGCGTGTAGCCCATGACTCCTACCTGGATGGACTCAAGAAAACCGGGATTTCAATAGATAGCATTCCAAATATGTACGGAATGAACCGCATCTTAAAGGAAATTGGATGGGCTGCGGTGGCAGTGGACGGATTTATTCCGCCCTCGGCCTTTATGGAATTTCAGGCTTATAACGTACTTGTCATCGCTTCAGACATACGGCAATTGGACCATATAGAATATACCCCTGCCCCGGATATTATTCACGAAGGGGCCGGTCATGCCCCCATCATCGCCAATCCGGAATACGCAGAATACCTCCGTAGGTTCGGGGAAATTGGTTGTAAAGCCATCTCTAGTGGTAAGGATCATGAACTTTATGAAGCGGTGCGGCATCTGTCTATCATCAAGGAAGCCTCGGACACACCGTTAGATGAAATAGACCGTGCAGAAAAACATATCGAGGACCTTCAGAACAACATGGGCGAACCCAGTGAAATGGCACTGATCCGCAACCTACATTGGTGGACGGTGGAATACGGACTTATCGGCCCTATGGAAAACCCTAAGATCTATGGTGCCGGCCTGCTTTCCTCAATTGGGGAAAGCGCTGCTTGTTTAACGGAAAAAGTTAAAAAGCTGCCTTATTCAATCGAGGCCGCCCATACCTCTTTTGATATCACCCAACCGCAACCACAACTATTTGTCACCCCCAATTTTGCTTTTCTCAGTCAAGTGCTGGAGGAATTTGCAAACACTATGGCCTTGCGTAAGGGCGGACTGGATGGCGTTAAAAAGCTCATCAATTCCAAAGCCCTCGGCACTGTGGAACTCAGCACCGGGCTACAGATTTCCGGAGTATTTGACAGTGTCCTGGAAGATGAAGGAAAACCTATCTATATACAAACCAAGGGCAACACTGCATTATCCTATCGGGAAAAAGAATTGGTAGGACACAGTATCCGACATCACCCGGACGGATTTGGCACGCCTATAGGCAAGTTAAAAAGTATAAACCTGGCCATTGAGGACATGGGGCCAAGAGACCTTAAGGCGTACAACATTTATGAAGGCGAGACCGTGAACCTGGAATTTGAAGGTGGGATATCCGTATCGGGCGAAATTATCACCGGAACCCGAAACCTACAGGGTAAAATACTCTTGATAACCTTTAAGAATTGTCGGGTAACCCATCAGGGAAAAATCATTTTTGAATCGAAGGGCAACGTTTATAATATGGCTATTGGCCGACAAGTGGTTTCGGCCTTCAACGGCCCCGCCGATGTAAACAGTTTTGATCTGGTGACCCATCAAACCAGCAGCTCTACCACAACGACCCAGAAAAAGAAAAGAACCGAAAAATTGGAACAACTTTACCGGCAAGTACGGGATTTTAGGGAAGGCAGCAACACCACGATTTCCAGAAATAAGGTATTCCGGGAAATAAAATCGAATTTTCCACAAGATTGGCTTCTTTCGGTAGAACTCTATGAGTTGGCTAAAAACAGTTCTAATGAAGATTTTGCGCATGAAATTGAGGCTTATTTGGAAAAAGTGAAGCAAGAAAATCCAAAAATCGGACATTTGATAGATGACGGATTGGGGTTGGCGGGTAGAAAAACCCAAACTCAATCCCGTTAGCTATCGGGACAAACTCAAAATTGATAGTTTGGTCGCACATGAACGACAATACCATCAACCATTAACTCACCACCTTTTAAACCATGCAAAAAGTCTTTCTACTTCTGGTTCTTTTACAATTTTCACCTAAATTATTTTCGCAAATAATGACGAACTACGACGAGTCCAAGGTACCGACCTTTAAACTGCCTGATGCCCTTACTACTTTCGATGGAGATAAAATAGGGACCGCACAGGAATGGAACGAGATCCGAAGACCTGAATTGTATTCCTTTTTTGAAACCCAAGTTTATGGTAAGGTGCCCGAAAAATTGGATATCTCGGGAACAAAGGTCTTGGAAAGGTCGGGCAACGCACTAAACGGCAAGGCCACCCGCAGACAGGTACAGCTCACCTTTAACCATAAAGGACAGATCCTAAGTTTTGTTATTTTGTTATACCTGCCGAAAAACGTAGACAAGGCTCCCATTTTTTTGGGATATAACTTTTTTGGGAACCATACCGTCTCCACCGACACGGACATTATCGTACCCAAGGCTTGGACAAGGAATTCCGAATCTTTGGGAATCACCGACCATACACCCTCGGAATCTGCCCGTGGCGTGCGCTCTAACCGCTGGCCAATAGAGAAACTTATCGATGCAGGCCATGGCCTTGCAACGATCTACTATGGAGAAGTCGCACCCGACAGGGATGATTATGAAGATGGTGTCCAACCGCTCCTGTACGGTGACGGACAAAACAAACCAAAGCCCGATGAATGGGGGAAAATTGCCGCCTGGGCATGGGGCTATGGCCGTGCCTTGGATTATTTGGAAAACCAAGCTGATATCGACGCTTCCCGGATCGTAGTTTTTGGACATTCGCGTTTAGGAAAGGCTGCCTTATGGGCGGGAGCCACGGACGCAAGGTTTGCCGGGGTTATTTCTAACGATTCTGGATGTGGCGGGGCCGCGTTGTCCAAGAGAAAGTTTGGGGAGACGATCGGAAAGATCAACGCTTCCTTTCCGCTTTGGTTTTGCGAAAACTTTAAAAATTACAACAATAACGAAGAAGCATTACCTGTAGATCAGCACGAACTTTTGGCATTGATCGCACCCAGACCTTTGTATGTCGCCAGTGCGGTAGATGACCGATGGGCCGATCCCAGAGGAGAGTTCCTTTCTGCTTATTACGCTACAGAGGTCTTTGCCTTATTTGGTATAAACGGCATTGGATCAAAAGAAATGCCAAAACCGAACGCCCCCGTCGGCAGCACGGTGTCTTACCATATCAGAACGGGCAAACACGATGTTACCGATTACGATTGGGAACAATATATTATATGGGCCGACGCGTGGGTAAAATAAAAATGTAGTAGGCGGCTGTTGTTAATCCTTTATGGCATTTAAGTCCTCTATACGCTCTAAGATTTGATCGCCATAAACCAATTTCCAGCCCATAGAATGCGTTAGGATATAGAATTTGGAAAGTTCGCTGATCAATCGGTTTTTAGCGTTGGATTTTAAGCTGGAGGCCTCTACTTTCTTCATCAAGGAAGCCTTTACATTATTTTTTATCTCGTTGTAGTCCTCTGCCTTAAATGGATTGAGATAATCAGCGGTTACATCGTAATATTCAAAATCGGGATTTAACTTGATCTCGGGTTGGGGAATGCTTAAAATCTGTAGCGTCTTGGTTTTTTCATCCACGTGAAATTTAATTTTTGCTAGGTCGTATGCCACGGTCACCTCGGCGTTGACCACCACCAATGCCTTTTTATCGGCAGTGATAAGGGGTCCGAACAATTGTTGGGAATCCTTGTAATTGTATACCTCAGCAAAATGACCCTCGGTTACGATCAACTTGGAAACGTTCTGGATCTCTTGTTGTATCAACATGGAATTCTCCGTCAGTATCGATTTTTCGGTCTTATCTGCTTTGCACGAGCGAAAGACCAGCACCAAAGCCAAAGTGATAAGGACGCCGAAAAGGAATTTTTTCATAACAACAAAGTTAGATTAAATACTACTTCCGATTAGAAACCTGGATATTCAGGATTTCTTTTCGGTTTATAAGCTTACGTGTTTGGTGAAATTTAATCTCATAAAATGCCGTAAAATCATCCAACTGCCCATCGCTCGAAACGGCGTGGGCAAACCTTCAAAGAAGGATTAGATTCTGGTTAAGCGAGCGGTCAACGAACACGTACATACCTAAAGATTTGGCCTTCCCCCCTACTTTCCAAACACCATAAATGGATGCTGCCGCTGTAAAAAATCGATTTTTTCCTGGAGCGATCCTACAAACTGTCGATGTTGCCCAGACTCCGGGTTAAACGGCCTATGGAGCAATCCTTTCTGAATTGTATCGATTTTTTCCATGGTGGGAAAAGCGGTATCGGAAATCCAAACTTCGGTGAACCTTTCCCAGATATAATCGATGGCCAAGGCGTTAGGGTGAACCATGTCATCGGCATAAAAACGATAGTCGCGAAGCTCGTCCATCATAAGTTCGTAACTCTCAAAGTATGATTTCGGATTTAAGATTTTAGATATTTCAATAATTCGATATAGTGCCGAGATCAAATGAGCCTTACTACGCTGATTTTCCACAAACCCGTCCTTTAAATGTCTTACCGGGGATACGGTAAATACAATATCGGCATGTTGGTTGACAGTACCAATGATGTCCACGATGTAGTTTAGGCTATTTAAAATATCCTCCACGGACAACAATTCTTTTGAAAACTCCGATTGGGGGACTTTATGGCAATTAGCCACTATGTGTCCGATCTTAATATGGCGATATGTCCACGCCGTACCCAAAGTTAGGATGATATGGGAAGCTTTCTGGATCTGTTCTCTCGTTGCTTGAAGGCTCCGGTTGAGTCTTTGGATCAAGTTTTCCCTGGAAACATCGCTCAAATCGGAATGGGCATCGAAACAGTGCCAACGTTCGTTGTGGAAGAAAACCTCATTTTCTAAATAGTAATCTTTTTGAATAGCCCTGCGTACTAAATTCTCAATAGCCTTGGGATGAAACAGTATACCAAAGGGATTCCTTAGGGTTCTAAACTTAAAATAGTCCAACTTTTCCCCAATATTCTCAGAAAAACAAGACCCCAATAGCAACACCTGACCCTGATAATCGATGGGATGTTCTGCTTTAGAGAGCGGGATTTTAGTTTGGAGTTTCATGGAGTCGGATTTTAAGACCCAAAAGGTTTCGGAAACCTTTGAAGTTTTCCCTATTTCAAATAATCTCTTACTTTTTCCAAGGCCTCCGCTATCCCCGCAGGGTTCTTTCCCCCGGCGGTGGCAAAGAAAGTCTGGCCTCCCCCGCCGCCCTTGATGTATTTCCCAAGTTCCCGGACTATGGTGCCGGCATTTAAGTTCCGTTGGGCCGCCAATTCCTTGGAAATATAGCAGGACAGTAGTGCTTTCCCGTCCCGCTCCGCGGCAAACATCAAAAATAGATCGTTCCTGTTGCTACCCATTTCGAACGAAAGATCTTTAATCCCAGCCGCGTCCAAATCTACTTTTTTGGCCAAAAACTTAACCCCATTAATATCCTCCATCTCGGTAAAAAGATCTCCCTTGAGGTTTTTGGCTTTGTCCCTTAGCAACACCTCTACCTCCTTTTTTAACCTGGAGTTTTCGGTTTGCAAAGCTTCGACCGATTTCACAGGATCTTGTGGATTGTGGAGCAATTCTTTGATTTGGACCAGGGATTTTTCATTTTCCAAATAAAAATCCTTTACCGCATCTGCAGTGATAGCCTCTATCCGCCTAATACCTGCCGCAACGGCACCTTCGGACCGTATCTTAAAAAACCATATCTCCGAAGTGTTCCCTACATGGGTACCCCCACAAAGCTCAATGGACTGTCCAAAGCGAATGGTGCGTACGGCATCCCCATATTTTTCTCCAAAAAGTGCCATCGCCCCCTGCCTTAACGCCTCATCCATAGGAACGTTACGGTTTTCCTGTAAAGGCAACCGACTTTCTATCCGCGCGTTTACAAAATGTTCCACCTCTTGCAATTGGTCGGCGGTCAATTTGGCAAAATGGGAAAAATCGAAACGCAGGTATTTAGAATGTACCGCGGAACCTTTCTGTTCCACGTGCGAGCCCAGAATTTCCCGTAAGGCCTGATGCAGCAAGTGGGTAGCCGTATGGTTTGCAGCCGTACGTTGCCGCTGCTTCTTGTCTACGACCACCCTAAAGGTTTCCGAAGTGTTCCTAGGTAGGTCCTTTGCTAAATGGATGATTTCATTATTCTCTCTCTTGGTATCCAGTATATAGATGATATCCCCGTTGGGCGCTTTCAAATAGCCCTTATCCCCTACTTGTCCGCCACCTTCGGGATAAAAAGGGGTTAAATTGAACACTAACTGGTATTGTTCCCCCTCTTTTTTGGAAATCACCTTTCTGTACTTAACCAATTTCACATGGGTTTCCAATAGATCATAGCCAACGAATTCTTGTTCCAGATCGTCTGCCAAGATGACCCAATCTTCTTTGGAAACTTGCGATGCCGCCTTGGACCGGTCTTTTTGCTTTTTCATGGCGGCATGGAAACCTTTCTCGTCCAAACTATAGCCTCTCTCGCCCAAAATCAATGCGGTAAGATCTATAGGGAATCCGTAGGTGTCGTATAGTTCGAATGCCTTTCTGCCGTCCACTTCTTTTCCCGGGGTGTTGGCCAAAACACTATCCAACAACACCAACCCTTGATCCAAGGTCTTAAGAAAAGAATGTTCTTCCTCCCGCACCACGTTCTCTATCAATTGACGTTGTTCCCTGAGTTCCGGGAACGTTTCGCCCATGGTATCTACCAGTACCTTGACCAATCGGAACATAAATGGCTCCTTGGCCCCCAAGAAAGTAAACCCATACCTAATGGCCCTCCTCAATATTCTACGAATCACATAACCGGCCCCTGTATTGCTTGGCAACTGACCGTCCGAAATAGAGAAGGCTACCGCCCTAATATGGTCTGCAATAACGCGAATGGCAATATTTGAAGGTTCGTCCTTCCCGTATTTTGAATTGACGATGGTTTCTATTTCACGAATGATAGGGGTAAAAACATCGGTATCATAATTAGATTTTACGCCTTGGAGAACCATACACAACCGCTCAAAACCCATCCCCGTATCCACGTGCTTGGCCGGCAGGGCTTCTAGTTTTCCATTCGCTTTGCGGTTGTATTGCATAAAGACAAGGTTCCAGATTTCCACAACCAATGGATGGTCCTTATTTACTAATGATACCCCCGGAACTTTTGCCTTTTCTTCAGGGGTTCGCAGATCAACATGTATTTCCGAGCAAGGGCCACAGGGCCCCTGATCGCCCATCTCCCAAAAATTGTCCTTTTTATCGCCCAATATAATTTTGTCTTCAGAAACTATTCCTTTCCAAATATCCATGGCTTCCTGGTCCAGTTCCAACTGGTCAGAATCGGTACTCCCTTCAAAAACCGAGACAAAAAGACTTTCCCTATCGATCTTAAAAACTTCGGTCAACAGTTCCCAGGCCCAGTGAATGGCCTCTTTTTTAAAATACCCGTCACCGCGGCCGTGTGCATCCCCAAAACTCCAGTTGCCGAGCATTTCGAACATGGTATGGTGATAGGTATCCTTGCCCACTTCCTCCAGATCGTTGTGCTTACCACTTACGCGAAGACATTTTTGGGTATCCGCTACCCTTTGGTATTTTGGAACCGTATTTCCCAGAAAAAACTCCTTGAACTGGTTCATCCCCGCATTGGTGAACATCAAGGTAGGATCATCCTTGATTACCATAGGCGCGGACGGAACGATTTGATGGCCCTTCTTCTTAAAAAAATCTAAAAATCGGGCTCTTATTTCTTGGGATTTCATCAGATAATGGTAAGCTTTTTATAAATTTAACGGATTGTACAAAACAATTTTTATATTTGTTTGGTTTGCTATTGAGAAGCACAAAAATAGCATAAAATACACTTATGTCTAAAGTAAAATATTTTTACGATCCGGATACCTTGTCGTATCGTAAGATAGAGCCCAAGAAATCCAGAAAATATAGAAACGTCGCCCTATTCTTGGCCGGCTCGGCTCTCTTTGGGTTTTTTGGCCTGGCAATATTGCTCAATACCAGCATATTAAATACCCCCCAAGAACTTTCCCTGCAGCGGGAGGTAAAAAATTATGAACTTCAATTTGAACTCCTCAACAAGAAAATGGAGCAAATGGAACAGGTTTTGGCCAATATAGAAGACCGGGACAACAACATCTACAGGGTTTATTTTGAGGCCAATCCCATTCCCGACGAACAGCGCCGGGCCGGTTTTGGAGGTGTCAATCGATACAAATCCCTAGAAGGCTTTAACAATTCCGATATGATCATCGCCACCACCAAACGGTTAGATATCATACAAAAAGAAATGGTGATCCAATCCAAGTCTTTGGACGAGATTGCCAAGCTAGCCGCTCGGAAAGAAAAGCTCTTGGCGGCCATCCCCGCAATACAGCCCATCCCCAATCAAGATCTAAAACGAATGGCCTCTGGATTTGGTTGGCGTTCCGATCCCTTTACAAAAGCAAGAAAGATGCACTGGGGCATGGACTTTTCCGCTCCCAAGGGCACACCCATCCACGCCACGGGAGACGGGGTAGTGACCCGGGCGGACAACAGATCCTCTGGTTACGGAAAACACGTTCGCATTGACCATGGCTTTGGATACATGAGCCTTTATGGTCATATGAGCGCATACAATGTAAAGCCCGGACAAAAAGTGAAACGCGGTGATCTTATTGGCTTTGTTGGAAACACGGGCAGGTCGGAAGGGCCCCATTGCCACTATGAGGTTTGGAAGGACGGGGAACGCATCAACCCCATGAATTTTTATTACGGCAGTTTAACGGCCGAAGAATACGAGGATATGTTGAAGTATGCCTCACAAGAAAACCAATCCTTGGATTAATGCACATAGAGCTCCCAGAAAAAAGGTATTACGGTATTGGGGAGGTCGCCAATGCCTTTGGGGTAAATACATCCCTGATACGTTTTTGGGAAAAGGAATTCGATGTGTTGCAACCTAAAAAAAATGCCAAGGGCAATCGAAAATTCACCCCGCAGGATATAAAAAATCTTCAATTGATCTATCACTTGGTCAAAGAACGCGGTTTTACCCTAGAAGGAGCCAAGACCCATCTGAAAGAAGAAAAGCAAAAAACGCTGACCAATTACGACATCATTCAAAAATTGGAATTGGTGAAGGCCGAACTCATCAAAATAAAAAATCAATTATAACCCAACTAAAAATACACTGATCATGAAAAAATGGCTCATCCCCGTAATTATCCTAGTAGTCATTGCCTTCGGATTATACCGCTGGGCGGTAGGATTTAATAATACGGCAGTAAAATTAAAGGAAACCTCCACACAGGCCTGGGGAAATGTAGAGAGCGCATACCAAAGAAGGAACGACCTGATCGGCAACTTGGTAAAGACGGTGCAAGGAGCGGCAGATTTTGAACGGGGCACCCTTACGGATGTAATCAATGCCCGGGCCAAGGCTACCTCGGTCACTATTGACCCGAGCAACATCACCCCAGAGCAACTGTCCCAATTCAATCAGGCCCAAGGTGGACTTAGTAGTGCCCTAAGTCGGCTCCTGGTTACTGTAGAAAGATATCCCGACCTAAAGGCAAATCAAAATTTCCTAGAACTGCAATCCCAATTGGAAGGCACTGAAAACCGGATCAACGTAGCCCGTGACCGTTTCAATGCAACGGTGCAGCCCTATAACCAACATATAAAAATCTTCCCGAATTCTATCCTCGCCGGGGTGTTCCATTTTCAGGAACTCGCTTATTTTAAAGCCGATGCAGGGGCCGAAAATGCGCCCGATGTAAATTTTGATTTCGATAAATAGGAACACTATGTCCCACGTGGAGGATTTCTTAACGGCCGAGGAAGAAGCTGAAGTGGTAGATGCCATTGTACAAGCCGAAAGAAATACCTCTGGAGAAATCAGGGTGCACCTCGAAGCAACAACAAAAATGGAACCTTATCTGAGGGCCCAGGAAATTTTCCGTCTTTTAAAGATGGACAATACCAAGGAAGACAACGGAGTATTGATCTATGTTGCCGTGGAAGACAAGAAATTCGCCGTCTGTGGAGATAAAGGCATCCACATGGCCGTGCCCGAGGATTTTTGGGATAGCACCAAGGATATTATGCAATCCCATTTTCAGAAGGGTCAATTTAAACAAGGACTGGTGGCGGGTATTCTTAAAGCCGGACAGGAATTAAAAACACATTTTCCCTGGCAACAAGACGATACAAACGAATTGAGCAATGAGATTTCCAAAGGGTAGCATTCTTTTATTTCTTCTTTTTTGCTGCACATTAGCTTTTGCACAATTCACGATTCCGGAAAAACCTGCGGAAGAGACCAGCGTCTACGATTATATCAATCTATTGTCCCCGGTCCAGAAGGCAGACTTGGAACATAAACTCATACGCTATTCCGACAGCACCTCCACGCAGATCGTGGTCGCAATAATCAAATCTACCCAAGGGGAGAATATTAACTACCTCGGGGCACAATGGGGCCAAAAATGGGGTATTGGGCAGCAAGGAAAGGACAACGGGGTTTTAGTTATTTTGGCCAAGGACGATCGCAGGGTAGCCATCAACACCGGCTATGGGGTAGAAGGTTCGTTGACGGATGCCATGTCCCGTAGGATTATAGAGTCCGTTATCATTCCCGAATTTAAGAAAGGAGATTACTTTGCCGGACTGAATAAGGGTTCCGATGCCATATTTAAGACCCTTACGGGCGAATTTAAGGAAGATCGCACCTTTGGGAACAAGGACAATGGGTTTCCGTTCCAAGCCCTTTTTCCCATTCTTATCTTTATCGTTATCCTTATAATCCTTGCCAACAAAAACAAAAGAAACGGTGGAAATAGCGGCGGCCATCGATCTTCGGGCCCCTCTATCTGGGATATGATCATCCTCAGTAACATGGGCCGTAGCGGTAGAAGTGGCGGATCCTTTGGCGGTGGTGGCTTTGGAGGAGGTTTCGGCGGTGGCGGCTTTGGCGGTGGCTTTGGCGGTGGAGGCTTTGGCGGTGGCGGTGCTTCCGGAGGATGGTGATCCACCCATGACGGTATGCCTATTTCAGTGGACAGAAAAAAAAACTCAAACTCAGGTTCAAGTTCAATCCCGACAATCATCGGGACAAGTTCAAAGTCTTAAAAAAATTATTGGGTTTATAAGTATAATAGGGTAAATTCCGGTATATGAGTGTTTTTTTTAAACCAAACGCACCTTCCTTAGAATATTGAGTTCAAAAATAAACCACGATGGATTCCAAAGAGTTAAAATCATTGCAGGCACCCCTAAAGGAAAAATACCGCAAAAGCCCCGATTTAGCCATGATAACACTACGTGCCCGGGGTGAAATTGGAGAAAATATTTCATGTAAGATAGAGACCGGACAGGCACTCCTAGAGGCAGGACTCCATCCCGCAACGGGAGGCAACGGAACGCTCGCCTGTTCTGGGGACCTACTGCTGGAATCATTGGTGGCTTGTGCCGGAGTAACGCTCAATTCTGTTGCCACAGCAATCGATTTCAAACTACATAGGGGTACGATTAAGGCTGAGGGCGATTTGGATTTTCGGGGAACATTGGGGGTTTCCAAGGAAGTCGGAGTAGGGTTTAAGGCAATCTGCCTCACTTTTCACTTAGATACCCCAGAAACTAAGGAAAGGATCGAGACGCTCCTTAAATTGACAGAGAGATACTGTGTTGTTTATCAGACACTTTGTGCAGGGGTGCCGTTAAAAACGACTATTAAAAAAGCGTGACCGCAAGAGAACAAATCCTCAATAGTTAGAACTCGAACAGGGCCAGGAATTATATATTTCGCATCCATTTCTTTACGTTAACCATTTTCTTTGTACCTTGTGGATGCTTCCCCCATAATGAAAAACGATTGCCATGCCGCTCTACATGGATTTTCATATAATTCCGGATGTAACGATCGAAGATGTAAAGAACGCCCATATTGCCGATCAGGCGGTACAGGACAAATTCGATGTAAAATATCACCAATTTTGGGTAAACGAAGCTGCCGGAACGGTCTTTTGCCTGATGGAGGGTCCGGACAAGGAATCGTGCGCCGCGACCCATCGTGAGGCCCATGGCAACGTTGCCTGCGAAATTGTAGAGGTAGAGGCCGGAATGTATTCCGTTTTTATGGGCAAAAATCCTAAAACCGACCATGGGGTTGTCCTCCACGAAGATGGATCCGTAGATTCTGGATATCGTTTCGTAATGGTTGTAAATATCATTGGTAACACCCACATCACATCTTCCCTGGATTACAAAAATTTGTACCTTCCGGATAAGCCCAAACTTTTTACCATCTCCAAAATAGATAAATTTCAGGGAAAGCATGTTAGACATAAGGGAGACGATAGTATCATAGCCGCTTTCAAGACTCCCGAACACGCTATTGGCTGCGCCATAGAGGTGCGGAATAAGTTATTAAAGAAGTACAATGACCTTGAGAACTCCGCATGGAACGTTACCTTCAAGATAGGTATCGGTTGCAGTCCGCCTTTAAATGAAAACAGCGGTTTTTTTGAAGAAGCGATAAAATTAGGTACAAGGCTAAGCCTTATTGCCGGTAACAAGGAAATACTTGTCTCCTCCTTGGTAAACCAATTGAGCGACGGCCAAATATTTACCGACAACCTACATTGCTATAGAACAATGGGGCCATCGGAAGAAAAATTCCTCAGCAATCTATTCGATATTACCGAAGACAAACTTTCCAACGAACGTTTTACGGTACAAAGCCTTGGCAATGATATAGGCCTTAGTAGACCTCAATTGTACCGAAAGGTAAAGTCGATTACCGGAACCACACCAAACAACTTTATCCGCGGTCTAAAGATGCACAGGGCATTTTCACTGATAAAACAAAAGCAACTCAATGTTTCCGAAGTTGCCCTGGAAGTGGGTTACAGCAATCCTTCCTACTTTGCCAAATGCTTTTATAAGACCTTTGGTATCTCCCCGTCAAAAATAGGATCCTAGTCAACCATTCCCTTATCATCGCATCCTCCCAATTCTACAAATGAATCATTTGTAGCCAATTTTGAGAAAAATGGGGTGGATTTCCCAAGGTGCAACTTCTAATTTTATTGGATCATAATTTTACAGTCCGTTTAGGCAGGAATGAATTAAATTTTTATTCCCGACTAACTGAAGTGCTGAAACCAATTAAAAAACAAACTATGGAATCGAAAATCGAGGAATTCAAGAATCTGTTAAGGGGCGAATTAATTCTGCCACGGGACAATAATTACGACGAAACCCGTAAAGTATACAACGGCATGATCGACAAGCGTCCAGACATGATCGCAAAATGCAAAAACACTGCGGATGTCATCACCGCCGTAAACTTCGGTAGGGAAAACGAAATGCTGGTATCTATACGAGGCGGCGGACACAATGCGGCCGGACTTGGTATTTGTGACCGTGGTCTTGTTATAGATTTGTCCCACATCTGCAACACCCGTATTGATCCAGTATCCAAAACGGCAACGGTTGGCGGAGGCTGCACTTGGGGCGAAGTTGACCACGCCACCCATGCATTCGGCTTGGCAACGCCTACGGGATTTATTTCGACGACCGGCGTTGGTGGCCTTACACTTGGGGGCGGCATTGGATATCTTTCCCGTAAACACGGTCTCACCATTGATAACCTGCTAGAAGCTGATATGGTTTTGGCAGATGGAACGTTTGTGCGGGTAAACGAAAAAAATCACCTGGATCTGTTCTGGGCCATTCGGGGAGGAGGAGGTAATTTTGGAGTGGTCACCTCATTTACCTTCAAGCTACACCCGGTAAAAAATGTATTCTTTGGCCCAACCCTTTGGCCCATAGAACAAACCCAAGAGGTGATGCGATGGTATGCAGATTTTCTTCCCAAGGCACCCGAGGAGCTAGATGGCTTCTTTGCTGTTATGACCGTACCCCCTGTTCCTATGTTCCCTGAAGAATTGCATCTAAAAAAAGTTTGCGGTATCGTATGGTGTTATTTTGGCGACCGGGAAAAGGCCGATGAAATATTTAAACCTATCCGGGAATTCACCCCTGCACCCATTGTAAATGGGGTACAGGAAGTACCCTATCCGGCGGCACAAAGTATTTTCGATGCGCTTTACCCTGCCGGTCTGCAATGGTATTGGAAAGCCGATTTTATAAACGAGCTGAGCGATGAGGCCATTGCCCTGCATCAAAAGTTTGGGGAACAATTGCCCACGCCACATTCTACCATGCACCTATACCCCGTTGATGGCGCCGTACACCGGGTGGACAAGAACGATACGGCTTTCAATTTCCGGAATTCCATGTGGGCAGGAGTCATAGTTGGCGTAGATCCCGATCCTGCTAACAAAGAAAAAATAGCCAACTGGGCCAAGGAATATTGGAAAACCCTACATCCTTATTCTGCAGGAGGAGCTTATATCAATTTTATTATGGAGGAAGGCGAAGATCGTATAAAAGAGAATTACGGGGATAACTTTGAGAGACTACGAAATATTAAGGCCAAATACGATCCGGAGAATTTCTTCCGCGTAAATCAGAACATAAAGCCCGCCAATTTATAGAACGTACCGGTACATGGTTCATTTGGTAATCCCAAAAGACATAACAAGCAAAGAGATTGTGCCCAGAACAGGAATCGAACCTGCACGGCCTTGCGGCCACTGGTCCCTGAAACCAGCGCGTCTACCAATTTCGCCACCTGGGCGTTTTCCCTACTATTTTTCTTTTAATCCATTTTCACATGGGGGATGATCTAAAGACTTTTTAAATAGGTAATACTGTCTTTGAGGGTTCCCGGATTAGACTCCATTTCTACATAAACTATCTGCAATCCACCTTTTTTGGCAGCTGAAAAGAAATCCTTCCAGTCCGAGATGCCTTTGCCCAACGTAACCTCCCTACTGTGATCGGTAGGCGAGTAATCCTGTAAATGCGCCGAAATAAATCGGCCGGGATACTTTTTAAAATAAGTAGATCCCTTATAGCCCAAAGTAATTACCTGGGTTTGGAATTGCATTTTTACCGCGTCGGGGTTAAGCTCTTCCAATAATAAGTCATATTCTGGCCGGCCGTTGAACTTGTGCTTAAATTCGATGTCGTGGTTGTGGTACCCTGCTACCATTCCCGCGCTTTTGATCTTCTCCCCCATGGCGTTCAGTTCGGCGCACTTTCTTTTCACCTCATCTTCTGTAGGTGAATCCAATCCTCCGGAACAAACAAACTGCTCAAGCCCCAATTGATTGGCAAATTCAATACGTTCGTCCAAATTGTTCTTCATCTCGTTCCACGTAAAGTGGCTGCCCATACATTTAATTCCCGTATCCTCTATCCTGGACTTTAGCTCCTTGCCCGAATATTTTGCCAAAGGAGCAAAATCGTTCATATAACCCGATGGAGAGCACATTTCTACATACTCGTATCCATACCCTACCATTTTTTTTAGCGTTTTGTCCAGATCCAGACCAATATCCTTGCGTAGCACATAGGACTGAAATCCAATTGGCACGGTAACCAATTTTGCAGGTGTTGCCGCGAACAGGGTATGCGGAAACTGGGACAGAACCCCCACGGATGCCAACCCAATTGTGCTTTTGGTTAAAAATTGTCTTCTTTGCATACAGATAAATTAAAGTTAATAATCAATGTATTGGAATAGGATGAATACCCGTTGGTCGACCGGGCAGGGTATATAGAAAAGGGATTGCCATTTTTTCCCTTGAAATTTTCCAAAAATTTTAGTCTATGTTCTTTGTTCTATGCTCTATATCCTATTTTATTTACTCTTTAACCTACAGCGCATTATCCATAATCTCCTGTATTACTTCGGGGTTTAGCAAGGTACTGGTATCCCCAAGGTTGGAGGTATCCTTCCCTGCAATTTTCCGTAGAATACGGCGCATAATCTTTGCACTTCGGGTTTTAGGCAGACCCGAAACAAACTGAATCTTATCCAATTTGGCTATGGGGCCTATAAGTTCCGTTATTTGTTGATTAATTTCCTTTTTAAGATTTTCACGTACCCGACTTTCACCGACCTCCTTAAGAATCACAAAACCGTACAGTGCGTTGCCTTTTACGTCGTGTGGAAAGCCAACAACTGCCGATTCTGCCACGGCCGGGTGCTCGTTAATGGCATCCTCAATGGGCGCGGTACCCAGGTTATGTCCGGAAACGATGATCACGTCATCAACCCGGCCCGTAATCCTGTAGTATCCCACGGCATCCCTTAAGGCTCCATCGCCCGTAAAGTATTTATTCTTATAAGCAGAAAAATAGGTTTCCCCGTATCTTTTGTGGTTGCCCCAAATGGTACGCGCCATGCCCGGCCAGGGAAATTTGATACATAGCCTGCCCTCTACCTGATTACCTTTTAGCTCATTTTCATTTTCGTCCATTAATGCGGGCTGTATGCCAATAAATGGTAAGGTCGCGTAGGTAGGAGCGGTCGGGGTTACGTAGGGTATGGGAGAGATCATGATGCCTCCCGTCTCCGTTTGCCACCAGGTATCCACGATGGGACTTTTGTTCTTCCCTACATTGGTATTGTACCAGTGCCAGGCCTCCTCGTTGATCGGTTCCCCCACGGAGCCCAATACCTTTAAGGAAGAAAGGTCGTGCTTTTCCACATAATCCAGACTTTCCTTGGCAAGGGCCCGAATAGCGGTCGGCGCCGTATAAAATTGATTCACTTTGTGTTTTTCCACCACATCCCAAAACCTGCCATAATCGGGATAGGAAGGCACCCCTTCGAACATCACCGAGGTGGCTCCATTTGCCAAGGGACCGTACACGATATAGGAATGGCCCGTAACCCACCCGATATCGGCGGTACACCAATATACATCGTTCTCGCGGTATTGAAAGATATTTTTAAAGGTATAGGCCACAAAGACCATATATCCGCCCGTGGTGTGCACCATTCCTTTGGGCTTGCCCGTGGATCCAGATGTATAAAGGATAAACAAGGGGTCTTCCGCATCAACCTCCACGGCCTTGCACTCCGTTGAGGCAGCATCCAAAAGGGGCTGTAGCCATTGGTCTCGTCCATCCTGCATCTCCACTTTCTCCCCCGTACGCTTTACCACTAAGACGGACTCCACGCCGAGGCATTCTTTCAGGGCCACATCTACGATCCCTTTAAGCTCCAAGGTCTTATTTCCCCGATAAGATCCGTCCGAGGCAATAACCATTTTGCAATCGCAATCGTTGATCCTATTGGCTAAGGCCTGGGAGGAGAATCCTGCAAAGACAACGGAATGTATTGCTCCGATCCTGGCACAGGCCAATAAGGCCACCGCCAATTCTGGAATCATCGGTAGATAAATACAGACCCTATCGCCTTTCTTGATCCCGTGATCTTGGAGAACGTTGGCCATGCGGCAAACCTTTTCATGCAACTGCCGATAAGTGATGTGTTGGGCTTCTTCCTTGGGGTCATTGGGCTCAAAAAGAATCGCGGTCTTATCCCCACGGGTGTGTAAATGTCTGTCCAAACAGTTCTCGGTAATGTTTAATTTGGCATTCCTAAACCATTTTATCTCCGGTTTTGAAAAATCCCAATCCAGGACCTTGTCCCATTTTTTTCGCCATACAAAATGTTCTTCAGCAATCTCTTCCCAAAAACTCTCGGGATCTCTAACCGATTTTCGATATACCTGAAAATATTCCTCCAAATGTTTGATATGGTAATTACTCATATGATATTATTTAATCTTAAAAAATAAAAAAATCCCAAACAATAAAATTTGTACATGTCCGTTCCTAACCGATCAATGCACGCTAGCTTCCCCGACCCCGTTGGGTATCCGAATGTTCTCCACGATTTCCTGTACCGCCTCTGGTGGGGGCGGGGTAAATTGTGCAACGGTAACGGAAACTATAAAGTTAAGCAACATAGCGACAGTTCCAAAGCCTTCGGGCGAAATTCCGAACCACCAATCCTTTGGGGCCCCGCCCCCGAACATATCGAACTTGAATTTCAACATATAGAACAACATGGAAAGGATACCAACGACCATGCCCGATATAGCGCCTTCCCTGTTCATTTTCTTATAGAATATCCCCATGATGATCGCCGGAAAAAACGACGCCGCCGCCAGACCAAAGGCCAGTGCCACCGTGGCCGCGACGAAATCCGGGGGGTTGATGCCAAAATAGCCCGCCACACAAACGGCCACCACCGCCGATAACCGGGCAGCTATCAATTCCCCTTTTTCGGAAATATCGGGGTTGATCTGCTTTTTGATCAAGTCCCGGGAAACCGAGGTAGAGATCACCAACAAAAGCCCGGCCGCCGTGGAAAGGGCCGCCGCCAGACCACCCGCCGCCACCAGGGCAATTACCCAATTGGGCAGTCTGGCGATCTCGGGGTTGGCCAGGACCATTATATCCGCATCCACACTAAGTTCGTTTTTTTTCTTGTCCGCGACGTACTGTATGGTCCCGTCCTTATTCTTGTCATCAAACTGTATCAGGCCCGTCGCTTCCCATTTGGAAAACCATTTTGGCATATCGGCGTACTTCTTGTTGCTGACCGTCTCGATCAAATTGGTCCGGGCAAAAACTGCTATGGCAGGGGCCGTGGTATAAAGAATCGCAATGAACAACAGCGCATAACCGGCCGATTTACGGGCATCGCGCACCTTGGGAACGGTGAAAAAACGAACGATCACGTGGGGCAGCCCGGCCGTGCCCACCATAAGGGCGGCCGTGATAAAAAAGACATCGATCATGGACTTGGAACCGTCCGTGTATTTTGCAAATCCCAGTTCGGCGGACAGTCCGTCCAACTTATCCAATAGATAGACCCCTTCGCCACTGATCTTGCTTCCCATTCCCAATTGGGGTATGGGATTACCCGTCATTTGAAGTGAAATAAATATGGCGGGTACCATAAAGGCAAAGATCAGAACACAGTATTGGGCCACCTGGGTATAGGTGATTCCCTTCATGCCCCCCAGTACCGCATAAAAAAGTACGATGACCATCCCAATGATTACCCCGGTATTGATATCGACCTCCAAAAAACGGGAAAATACCAGCCCGACGCCCCTCATCTGCCCGGCCACATAGGTAAAGGAGACCAAAAGCGCACAGATTACCGCCACGGTTCGGGCCACGTTGGAATAGTAGCGGTCACCGATAAAATCGGGCACCGTAAACTTTCCGAATTTCCGAAGGTAAGGTGCCAAGAGCAGGGCCAAAAGCACGTACCCACCGGTCCAGCCCATCAAATAAACGGACCCGTCGTAACCACTAAAGGAAATGAGGCCGGCCATGCCCAAAAAAGAAGCGGCGGACATCCAGTCCGCTGCGGTGGCCAATCCGTTGGCCAAAGGGGAAACCCCGCCCCCGGCCACGTAAAATTCCTTGGTAGATCCTGCTCTGGACCATATGGCGATCCCGATATAAAGGGTAAAAGTGAGGCCTACGAGAATATAGGTCCATGTTTGTACGGTCATAATTAGTTTGGTTTTATTCCGTTTGGTGTTCGGTGTTTATGGATAAAGAGAATTCAGAATTACTCATCATACCCATACTTTTTGTCCAATTTGTTCATCAAACGGACATAGACGAAGATAAGGACCACAAAAACATAGATAGACCCTTGTTGCGCGAACCAAAAGCCCAGTTCGAAGCCCCCGATCCGGATATGGTCCAAGGCCCCCTTGAACAGGATGCCGCAGCCATAGGAGACCAGGAACCAAATTCCCAAGAGAACGGCCAGATAGGTGAGGTTTTCTTTCCAGTATGCTTTTGATCGAGAATTTTTTTCCATTGAAGAAATATTTGATCTAGTGTTATTATTTGATGGAAAATTTACAAAAAAAACTTGATTTATCTTAAAACACCATCAATAAGCGCACTAATTTATCTTGTTTTGTGAAAACTTAACATTTTTCACTTGTAATTGGGGGTGTAAATTTAAATCTTTGCCGGCTAAGAATGGGAAAAAGGATATTATGAAGTTGATTACAGTAATTAGAAAGACCCAACCCGAAAGTAGGTATACCAAAAAAATGGGGGTTCTGCTCACCAAGGTTACCTATATTAAAAAAGCTATATTGGGAATTCCCATAAAAACCCTGCACAGTTATAGGATGACCTACTACGGGGAGATCAAGGAATGTAGAAACTGCTCCTTGGCCAAATAAGAACTATGTAGGCATTCACGAAAATGGATTTCGCTTCCGATTTAAAAATCCTGCCAAAATTAGGTTTGCCTTACTTAACGCATACGTATATCGCTTTGTACCAAATCTAGGGTATGGCACATAACGAACGACCTATCTAACCATTTACCAAATAGCGTCGGTTTTTTCTTGGGTGTTAAACACTATAGCGAATCGTAGTTGGTCACTACCAGTAAAGATCTGTTATTCTGTTCGTGCAGCATATCTAGGCAATACACCCCATTGGTACAGTTGTTCAAAATCTTTTCTTCCCCGTATCCTTTAGAGGATAGGATACTTTTTGCCGGAGCACCCTTCTCGATCAAATAGTTCTTTATGGCGTCGGCCCTGTTTTGTGAGATTTTTAAATTGGTACTACTCGCCCCCCTACTATCCGTATATGTTTCGATTGCCAGTCGTATCTGAGGAAATTCCTTTAAGGCGTACACCGCCATATCCAAAACCATAGCCGCTTCGGGAGTTATCGTGGACTTCCCTCTATCGAACCTTATTTTCTTGAGTTTCAAGACCGTTTTATCCTCTTTTTGTGCCACCATGGCATCGAGGAAAGGAAGTTCAATGTTTAACTGGTTTTTTTCTAACGCCGTAATTTCTTTTTCATCGTACTTCTTTTTAAAAGTGCCGTATCTTTCCTTGTGGATTTCTAGAACGATATGATCGCGCCATGGGATTTCAAATCGGTATTGGCCATCCTCATTGGAATACACCTCCTTTATAGGATTACCTTCCGTATCCAAAACGCTTACCGCCACCTTGTCTATTCCTTCACCCGTAGTGGGATCTGTAACCGTGCCAGTAAGTGCCAAGGTCTTTAGCCCGGGATCATCAGAAATTCTAAAACCATAAATATCATCCTTACCCTTACCTCCTTGTCGATTGGACGAAAAATAACCTTCAAAACCTCCATTGCCACCGTCCTTAATTATAAAACCAAAATCGTCGGCAGTGGAATTAATCCCCCTTCCCAAATTGATAGGGATACTAAAATTATCATCGCCCATTATATTGGATTTGTAGATATCCATTCCGCCCAAGCCATAAAAAACGTCCGATGAAAAATAAAGGCTGTTGTTGAAAATGTAGGGGGCAATCTCATTGCCAGGAGAATTTATCCTGGGCCCTAAATTGACCGGGGACGACATTATCTGCCCGTTATTAGTGTTTACGTAGTAGATATCGGTCCCACCGTAACCTTCGTCAAAATTCGCCACAAAGTACAAACGCTGCGTCTTTGCATCATAAAAAGGATAGTAAAACGAAGTGCTCAGGTCCTTTAAAATATATTCGAACGATCCGTTTTGGCCTGCAAGACCTATCGCCAGGGCATTTTTACCGTTTTGGTCATATACCAAATCCCCATTAGCGGTATTGGAAAGTACATAAAAGATTTCATTTAATGCCTTGGAATAGTACGGTGTGGATTTATGGAAACTGGAGGCGGGAATTCCAGCAAATCGGATGGAATTTTGCACGTCTCCGTTTCCATTTAGTTTACCCACAAAAATATCCAGGTACGATTCCCCGGAAGGGGAATAATCTTGTTTGTCCTTTTGGGGTCGACCACTGCTAAAAAGGATCCTATCATCCGAATAAAACGCTGGTGAAAAATCTGATTGGGCGCTATTATTGGATACATTAAAAAGATGATAGTCCATCCCCCCACCTTCGTTAGACTCCAAAAGCTCGTAGTTAAAATCTGCATTCTCGGTCCATTCATGGGGCATCAGGTCCTTTTTGGTATCCAAAAAGGCTTGCATTTTCTCCTTGTCCGAAGTTCGCGACATGGCCTCGAGCATCTTGTTGAAATGATAGTCGGACATGGTGGTATCTTTCTTATAAACTTGTACATAAGCGTCCGCTGCGCTACTGTAGTTCCCTATCATATAGTAGGCATCGGCCAAGTTCAGAGTCTGCTGGTTGGTCAATGGGGTATTGATCTGTTGCTTCTTATATTCCTTTATTGCATCCTTATAGGCATATCCATAGAACAGCAGATCGCCCTTGGATTTCTTGTCTTGTGCAAAAATTCCAAAAACTACAAATAAAAACAGAAAAGTGGTTCTAAACTTCATCACAATCTACATCTTAATAAGAACTATTTTTAGGGCGCGTTAAAAGAATCGTGGGGTATCAATTTGTTTTGGTGCTCCTTTGGCTGGTTTGGTACTGCTTTCCCTAGTGGATTTTACCGATTTTCTTCCCTTGCCCAAATAGAATTTCAAAATAATCTCATGAGATCCATTGTTGTATTCCCCATAACCGTTGGTGCTATAGTCGTAGGCATAACCCACAAAAAGGTTGTTGGAAATCTGAAATCCCGCCAATCCGCTCACAGCGTTATTCACCCTATAGGATGCCCCCAGGGTAAGGGATTGGAACAACAGAAAATTGGCCGAAACGTTAAAAGTTACAGGAGCTCCCTGCAGATAATTAACCAACAGGGCCGGTTTAAATTTTAAATCGTCCCCAAAATCAAAAACATAGCCAGCTACAGCGTTAAACTGAATTTTATCGGCTACCAAAGTGGCCACCTCGTCGTTATAGATGCCATTGGTCAAAAAATTGGGGACAGAAATACCGGTATACCAATCATCCCCATACATAAATACCCCGGCCCCTACGGTAGGATAGAAGCTATTTACCTGATTTTCGTTCAACAAAGGCTCATTGGGATCCTTAAAATCCCCCTTGGTATAGTCTACATTTAAAAGAGATCCCCCGGCATTTACCCCAAAGGACAATTTGGTGGCTTCCGAGAGTTTGATCTGAAAGGAATAGGCGGCATCCAGATAGGTCTGGGAAACGGGGCCCAGTTGATCATTGATCACATTGAATCCCATTCCATTTTTTTCGTTGGAAAAAGGAACGTTTGCCCCCAGCCTTATGGTTCTTGGAGCACCGGGTACGCTTATCCATTGGGCGCGGTATAGGCTAGCGATTTCCGGGGTCTCTACGGTCCCCACGTAGGCGGGGTTAAAACTCCCAATATTGTACATATATTGGGTATACTGCGGTTCTTTCTGGCCGTGGAGGGCAATCGCCGAACACACCATAAGAACAAACAATAAACCGTTTCTGTATCGATTTGATTTATAAACCATAGTCAATTTTGCTACCTGATAATTTGGATCCATCCTGTTCTTGCTGCCGAACCATCCCCCAGATCCAATGAATAAAAGTAGGTGCCTTTTGGCAGGTCCCCGTTCTTGCCCGTTCCGCTCCAGGTATTATCATAGTTGGTTTTGGAAAAAACCTTGTTGCCATACCTGTCAAAAATTTCCAGTTTGTTGTTTTTATAATTTCTAATACAATTTATAATCAATTCGTCATTAATGCCATCCCCATTGGGCGAGATTTGGTTAAATATACGCAGACAAACCGTAGGCAGCACCTCTACATTCACGGACGACTCATTGTTGAGCGGATTTCCATCGTTGGGAAAGGAGGCCGTAATGGAGGCCGTATTGGTAAAAGTCCCTTCCACCGGTACGCTGGCAATGATCTGTAAAGTACGCATCCCCAGCGGTTCCAAGGTATCTATTGTCCATTCTCCGGTAAGGTTGTCATACGCCCCTACGGGTGTAGATGTAACAAATGCAAAGCCGAAACCGATACCAATTGGGTCGGACACGACTATATTGGTAACTTCCACATCGGAAAGGTTGGTCAAGGTAAGGGTAAATACGACTTGACCCCCAACATCGACAGTACCCATGTCTACTTCTTTTACCAGCTCCAAATCTATATCGTCCGGACCACAATCCAACGGACTCACGGAGACCGTCAAGGTGGTAGACGCATCGGTACAAGGAGCTTGGGCCGTATTGGTCGTATAAGTGAAGATGTAGTCGCCATCGGGCTGGGCTGCAAAATCCACAACATCACCGGGTCCTATCGCCACGGTAGCCCCCGTGGGAACCGTAGTAATAGACCAAACGCCTGGATCGGCACCAACGAGCCTACTGTTGAGATCTACGGTGGTAAATCCATCGACCAAACTACAGGCCGTGGTATTATTGGCTATCCCTGCAATGGGCTGTTCGTAGACCGTTGCGATCACGGCTGTTCTTTCCGAGGTACAACCATTGGCGGTTGCTTCTACATAAAACGTAGTGGTTGTATCGATACTAGGAGTTACAAAACTGGTCCCTGTTCCCAAAAATGTGCCCCCTGTCTCGCTATCGTACCAATTAAGAACGGCCCCGGGATCTCTTGTTCCACCCAGGGTTACGGTTCCAATTCCACACCGGGATCCCGGTATTGTAGTCAGCACTTCCGGGGTCGTGTTGATGGTTAAATTTACCGTCAGTACGGGACTACCACAGTTGTCGTCTGCATCATAGAAGAATCCGTAGTATGTACCAGGCGCATCAACATCGCTAAAAATATGGGCATTGGCTACCGTGGGATCGGAATTGGTACTCCAGGTAAGGGTAGTACCCGTTGGCGCCACGCTTTGGGTATACTCGTTCAGATCTTGGGAAACAACATCACAGAATGCGGTAGGCACGGAGGTATCCAAAACCGGTGCCACGTTCCCTGCCGGACAGGTGCAATCGGTTACCGTAACGGTTACGGCAGCCGTGTCGTTTACACAGGGTGCCACCGCGTTATTTGTAGTGTACGTAAACACGTATACGGAATTAACCGCGAGACCACTAAAATCTACTACATTGCCGGCCCCAATGGTCATTCCCCCCGAAGGATCTGTAGTGATAGTCCAAGTTCCTCCAGGATCTTCACCGGTCAATTGTTCATCGAGGTCCAACGTTGTGGAACCACCCGTATCGGTTGAATTACAGGCGAAGGCATTTACGTCGGAACCCGCAAACGGAGATGTATTTAAGGTCAGTGTTACCTGCAAGGTAGCACTGGCACAATCGTTCAATGAATCGTAGAAGAATCCGTAGTAAGAACCTGCGGTGGTGGCTATGGAACCCACCAAATGATCCGCGACCACCAGGGGATCGCTATTGGTACTCCACAGGAGCTCCGAATTGGGCGGGATCGGAGAATTCGTGTAATCATCCAAATCGCGGTTAATGGTATCGCAATAGGCGGTTGGCACCGAATTATCCAATACGGGTGCCGTGGTTCCGGCGGCGCAAGAATCGTCATTGGTGATGGTACCGATAGCCGTTGCATTACCGAGGCTAGCTCCGTTATTAGGATTGCTCAGGGTGACCGTAAAGGTCTCGTCGGGCTCTACTATAAGGTCGCCATTAACATTGATCGTGATCGTGGCCGTGGCCGAACCGGCCGCAAAGTTCACCGAATTCGCCGGTAGGGTGCCGCCTGCAAAATCTGCCCCATCGGCCGGGTTCGCGCCGCTTCCTGTAACCGCATAGGCTACGTTGGTAGAACCGGAGAGATTTCCCGTACGGGTAACGCTAAAGGCAAAGGCCGTCGGACCGCTATCGCCCTCCGGATGGGTCACACCCGCCGTTTGTATTGCTACACCTGTATCGTCGTTGGTGATCGTACCTGTCGCGGAGCCCTTGGCCAGGGTCACCCCGTTGGTCGGGGTGCCCAGCTGTACCGTAAAGGTCTCGTTGCCCTCCACAATGTTGTCGTCGACTATAGGCACCGTGATGGTCTGCGTTTCGTTGGCCGTACCTGTAAAGGTCAAGTTAGATGGGGTGCCCGTGTAGTCCACGCCGCCGCCCGTGGCAGTCCC